>NZ_JBEPQC010000009.1:0-304712 GCF_040547675.1 Bradyrhizobium sp. RT6a | reverse complement strand
CGCCGGCCGCGTGGGCCCGCCCCCCCCCCCCCCCCGCGCCCCCGCGGGGGGGGGGCCCGGCATGGGGGGTTTGTTCCCCCCCGCGGCGGCCCCGGCCGCCCCCCCCCCCACTCCGATGGTGTTGCGCGTCCCTACCCCAACAACTCCTCGCAGCCCAGATCCTCGACCGCCATCATTACGCGTTCCAGATTATTCCACCAGATCACCGGCGGGATGTTGATGCTCCATTGCCGGACCGGTTTGGTGATGTGCCAGAGCACCGACCAGCGATAGTCCCGATCGAGCGCGCCGCGCGTATAGCCGCTGACGCCGTGCCCGATCAGCGTGTCGTGGTAATGGTTGAGCAGAAGGCGTTCGAACGCCTGCCGGCGTTCCGGATACCAGTGCAGCGCCATCATGTAGGCGAGGTCGTGGGTCGGCACGTTGATATCCCACAGGTCGAAGTCGAAGATGCGGACCGTGTCGGACACGCCGGCACGCGGCAGCAGAAAATTCCAGATATGGGCATCGCCATGGGTGACGGTGAGGTGACGGTGCGAGTGGTAGCGCAATGACATCCTGTCGGACTGATCGATGAAGCGGCGGTAGAGCGTGCGGCGCTCTTCACTGAGACGATCGCCGAGCTGATCGGCGAACCGGTCGTAATGGGATGCGAACGTTTCCATATGCTCGGCCGTATCGTCGGTGCTCGCCCAGACCCCGGCGGTCTCGCCGAGACCAGCATGGTCCCACCACGCCGCATGCCAGCGCGCGAGCGCGGCGACGATGGCCATCGCCTGACCGCGCGATGGCGGCAGCGGCCATTGGGTCGCGATCTCGTGGCTATCGGTGAGATCCTCCAGCAGGAGATGCCAGGCGAGGCTCTCCTCGTCAAAATTCCCGTCAAAGCAGCGCGGCACCAACTGCGCGGGCATTCTGGTTGCAAGCTGTGTGTAGTAGGCCACCTCGTGGCGACCGGCATTTGCCAGCGGCTTGGCGAACGCAGCATGCGGCGTCTTGAGAATCAGTGACTGCGGCGACCCGGAGGATTCCCCGACATAGCGCAGGCCGAGTCGGGTGATATGCGACACGACCGTGTCGCGCTCATGCAGTACCTTGACCTCGCGCACGGCACCGGCGTCCAATGCGCCGGCCTTGCGCAGCGCCGCGGTGAGATTTGCCGCGTCCGCCACCTCCGGCAATCGTATATCTGTCATGAGCGCCCGACCCCCGTCGCGTTGCTCCATTCTGCACAACCGCGCTGCCGGGCGCCAGCGGCCTCAGCAGCCGACTCAAGCCGCAGCGGTCGAGTCGCGCACGGTCCTGACGACAACCGACCGGAGCTGTTCGAGATTGGCCGCCATGCCGGCGATCGCCTGCCTGACCTCGGCGGCGCGCTCGTTCACGGAGGCGGCGTCGCGGCTGACATCACCGATCTTGGCCGAGACCTCCTTGGCCGCGGAAGCCGATTCGGAGATCGACCGCGTGATCTCGCGGGTCGCGGCGTCCTGCTCTTCCATCGCCGCGGCAACCGAGGTGGCGACGCCGTCGATCTCGACGATGTGGCCGCCCATGGTTTCTACGGCATCGACTGCGGCCTGGGTCGAGGCCTGGATCTCGGCAATCAGCCGCGCGATCTCCTCGGTGGATTTGGCGGTCTGGTCGGACAGGGATTTCACTTCGGCGGCGACCACCGCGAAGCCACGGCCGGCCTCCCCGGCGCGCGCCGCCTCGATCGTGGCGTTGAGTGCCAGCAGATTGGTCTGGCCGGCGATGCCGCCGATGAGGTCGGAGACCTCTGCGATCTTCTTCACCGATCCGGCCAGCGCCTGGATGGTCGAGCGCGCCTGTTCCCGACCGGCGACCGCGGACTTCGTAACCGTGCTGGTCCGCGCGACCTGGGTTGCGATCTCTCGGATCGAAGCACTGAGTTCTTCAGCTGCGGCCGAGACGGTCTGCGAGCTGCCGAGGGCCTGGGTGGACGCGGCTGCGACCGCCTGCGACTGTGTCGAGAGCGACTTTGCGATCTCGGACAGACTGGAGGCGGCACGCTCCACGCCTTGCGTCGCCGCGCTCGCGGTGTCGACCGAGCGGCCGGTCTCGCGCTCGACGGTTTCAGCCATCTGGTGCAGGGCCCCGCGCTTGGCGAGCGCCGCCTCCTGCTCCTTCTGCAACTGCTCCTCGCGCAGGCGGGAATTCTCGACCGCCGCTTGCTTGAACACCAGGAGCGCGCCCGCCATCGAGCCGACCTCGTCCTGCCGGTGCGCGAAAGGAATGTCGGCGGCGAGATCGCCGGTCGCGAGCTTTTGCATCGCGCTCGTCATGCGCACGATCGGGCGCACCACGCCGAGGGCGACGCCGAGCAGGCCCACCGCAGTGAAGGCGAGGACGGCGGCGGAAACGCCGAGGAGGATATAAAGCATGGAGCTGTCGCGGTCCGCGGCCAGCTTCTCCATGTCGGCATTCTGCTTGTTGGCGCTCTCGACAATGCTGTCGATGACGGCGCGATGCGCGGTGTAGGCGTCCTTGAGCTGCGCGTAGGCGCGCTCGGAGGCGACCGGGTCCTTGGCCTTGAGGGCGGGGAGGAGCTGGTCGGACAACAGCTTCCAGAACTTCTGCACCTCGCCGTCGGATTTCGACACCAGGGCCGTCTTCAGGTCGGCCGAGAGGCTGGAGGTGACCCAGAATGCCTTGCGCTCGTCGTAATCCTTGCGGAGTTGGACCAGGCGTTCGCCATGGGCCGCCAGCTGGTCGGGCTCGCGCATGGCGAGAGTGGCCTCGAGATAGGCCTCGATCACATATTCCGGCGGCGGCAGGATGTCGGCGATGAGATCGTTGCCCAGCTTGATGTCGGAATAGAGCGGACCGCCGACCTTGAGCTCTTTCAAGGCGTAGAGGCTGGTGGAGACCACGGCGGTGAAACCGAGTGCCAGAACGACGCCGAAAGCAATGATTGCGGAAGAAAGCGAAAGGCGAATTTTCATGGAACAATCCAATAGGGCCGCGCCGAATCCTACGGACCCTAAAGGATTACGGTAAACGCGGGATTGCATCGCGCGGAAATTGCATCGCGCGAACTCCGAAAAACTACGGGAAACGGCGTCAGGTGAACGGTTTCGGGCAGCGAAATCAGGCCCGTCCTCCGCTGTCGTCCCGGATCGGCGCTCTGCCTGTCCGGGACGAGGCTGGGCTCACACGTCGAAAAACACCGTCTCGTTGTCGCCCTGAAGCCGCAAGTCGAGCCGGTAAACCGGCTTGCCGACCTCTCGCACGGCCGTCAGCGTGGCGCGGCGGTCGGCGGGCACCACCGCCAGCACGGGATCGGCGGCATTGCTGGCCTCGTCGCTGAAATAGATGCGGGTATAGAGATGCCGCAGCATGCCGCGGCCAAACACCGCAAGCAGGATATGCGGTGCCTGCGGCTTGCCGTCGGGATCGGGCACCGCACCCGGCTTGATGGTTTCAAAGGAATAATTGCCGTCCTTGTCGGTGCCGCAGCGGGCAAAGCCACGGAAGCTCGCATTCGGCAGCGCGCGCTTGTCCTGCGGATCGGCGAAGCGCCCCTGCGCGTCGGCCTGCCAGATCTCCAGCATGACATCGGGCACGGCGACGCCATCGCCATCGAACACGCGGCCCTCGATCCGGACGCGGTCGCCGGTGACGTCGGGCGTCAGGGTCGAGTTGGTGAACGCATCGTTCCAGGCATACTCGCCGGTCGGCGTCAGGCCGTATTTGAAGAACGGGCCGACAGTCTGTGACGGCGTGATCCCATTGTCCTGCACTTAATGGTTCTCCATAGGGGTGGCGTTCTTGCCGCGCAGCACGACGTCAAAGCGGTAGCACAGCGCCCATTCGGGCTGGGTGTTCTCGAGATCGAACGACGACACCATCCGCGCCCGCGCCTTCTCGTCCGGCACCGAATTGAAGATCGGATCGAACGGGAATAGCGGATCGGCCGGGAAGTACATCTGCGTCACGAGACGCGTGACGAAGGAATGGCCGAACACCGAGAGATGGATGTGTGCGGGACGCCAGGCGTTGTGATGGTTGCCCCACGGATAGGCGCCAGGCTTGATCGTGACAAAGCGATAGTACCCGGAGGCGTCGCTCACGGTGCGGCCGGCACCCGTAAAGTTCGGATCGAGCGGAGCCGGATGCTGGTCGCGGACGTGAACGTAACGGCCGCAGGAATTGGCCTGCCAGATCTCGACCAGCGAGTTCGGCACGCCGCGGCCGTCCTCATCGCGCACATGGCCGTGCACGATGATGCGTTCGCCGAGCGGCTCGCCGGTGTGCTGGGTAGTGAGGTCGTTGTCGCCCTTGCGCACGGTCTCGTGGCCGTAAACCGGCCCGGTCAGCTCCGACAGCGTATGGCGCATCGGGATCAAGGGCTTGTTCGGCGCGCGCTTGATCGAGCTCTTGTACTCGGGCGACAGCGGCAACGGATGCGCCGTGTTGCTGTCGACGGGATAGATGAATGTCATTGGCGAACTCCTCCCCGGTCCTTTTTCGACCGGTCAACGCTTCCGCCAATCATTATAGGATATAACTAATTGGGGGAAGCGGCTTTGAGCCCTATTTGATCGGCGGACGCGGCAGGACGGCCTCACCGGCTTCGAGCCGGTAGACATGGTCGAGCGAATACCAGGGCGTCGCGACGTCGCGCTCGGTCGGATGTGGCGTGTCATGGCGCAGGAACTTGCCGATCAGGGCCTTCGTCACGCCGAATTGCACGTCGCTGTCGATATGCGGATCGGCGGGGTCGTAGACCTGCGAGATCAGAACCTTGAATCCGGGCTTGAAGACCAGGGCGTGCAGGTGCGCGGGACGATAGGGATGCCGGCTCTGCGCCTCCAGGAGCCGGCCGACCACGCCGTCGGTCGGAATGGGATAGCCGACCATCATCACGGAGCGGAAAGAGAAGGCTCCGTCCTGGTCGGTCGTAAACTTGCCGCGCAGGTTCATGTCGGCCTGCTCGGGGTCCTGGTTTTCATAGAGACCAACCGGCGAGGCGTGCCAGACGTCGACCTCGGCGCCGGCGACAGGACGGCCCTCCTTGTCTACGACGCGGCCGTTGACGAACAGCGGCGCGCCTGGTGTCTCGGAGCGGACGATCGATCCGCCATTTTCCACCCGCGGCGAGTTCAGCCGCCAAAACGGTCCGAGCAGCGACTGGTCGGTTTCCGTGTTGCCCTCATCGCCATTGTTCAGCAGGCACACCAGCGGCGAGACGCCGAGCGAGCCTGCCATCAGCACGACCTCGTTATGCGTGTCGGTCGAGAGCTTGCCTAGCTCGGCGATAACAGCCGTGGCGTCGCGGAATTCCTTCTCGGTCAGGCGAACGTCGCGGACAAAACCGTGCAGATGCTTGACCAGGGAGACCATGATCTGGCGCATCCGGGGATCGGATGTCTGCTCCATCACCGCCAATGCCGCGGCCGTGACGTCCTGCTCGCGCGCGATGATCATGGGATGCTCCCTCACCTTGCGTCATGGCCGGGCTTGTCCCGGCCATCCACGACCTTCTTCTCGCGGCACCAAGAACGTGGATGCCCGGGACAAGCCCGGGCATGACGAGTCTGGGGCGTCCGGTCAATTCAGCTTCTCGATCGCGACGGCAACGCCCTGGCCGACGCCGACGCACATGGTGGCGAGCGCCAGCTTGCCGCCGCGCTTCTCCATGCCGTGCACGGCGGTGAGCGCAAGGCGCGCGCCGCTCATGCCGAGGGGATGACCGAGTGCGATCGCGCCGCCGTGCGGATTGACGAAATCGGCATCGTCGGCAACGCCGAGCTGGCGCATGCAGGCGATACCCTGCGAGGCAAAGGCTTCGTTGAGCTCGATCAGGTCGAAATCGCTGATTTTCTTGCCGAGACGTTCCATCAGCTTGCGGGTGGCCGGCACCGGGCCGATGCCCATGATGCGCGGCGGCACGCCGGCCGAGGCGAGGCCGAGGATGCGCGCGCGCGGCGTCAGGCCGTGCTTCTTCACGGCGGCCTCGGACGCCAGGATCATCGCGGCAGCGCCGTCATTGACGCCGGAGGCGTTGCCGGCCGTCACGGTGCCGGGATTGCGCACGATCGGCCTGAGCTTCGTCAGCGCTTCCAGCGTGGTCTCGGGACGCGGATGCTCGTCCTTGTCGACGGTCACAGGGCCGGCCTTGCCGCCGGGAATGGTGATCGGGATGATCTCTTCGGCGAAATAGCCGGCCGCGATCGCGGCGCCCGCGCGCTGCTGCGAGCGGATTGCGAAGGCGTCCTGATCGGCGCGCGAGACCTGGAATTCCTCGGCGACGTTCTCGCCGGTCTCGGGCATCGCGTCGACGCCATACTGCGCCTTCAGCAGCGGATTGATGAATCGCCAGCCGATCGTGGTGTCGAATATCTCAGCCGAGCGCGAGAACGCTTCCTGCGCCTTGCCCATCACGAAGGGCGCGCGCGTCATGGATTCGACGCCGCCGGCAATCGCAAGCTCGATCTCGCCGGAACGGATGGCGCGGCCGGCGGCACCGACCGCATCGAGACCGGAGGCACAGAGCCGGTTCAGGGTCTGGCCCGGCACCGAATCCGGCAGGCCCGCCAGCAGGAGCGCCATGCGTGCCACGTTGCGGTTGTCCTCGCCGGCCTGGTTGGCACAGCCGAAGAAGACCTCGTCAACCTCTGCCCAATCGAGATTGGGATGCTTGGCCATCAGAGCCTTGATCGGGGCCGCCGCCAGGTCGTCGGCACGCACCTTGGCGAGCGAGCCGCCGAAACGGCCGATCGGGGTCCGCACGGCATCGCAGATAAAGACGTCACGCATCGTTGTTCTCCCTGAATGCCGCGATCCGGCCTAAATTCTTCAATGTCGACGGAGTTTTAGGAGGGCGCCCGCGGCAGGTCAATTGACCGATACGCGCGTGTTCCTGGGGGTGCGCACGCGAGTTGCGCATGCCGGGGTGCGGACAACGTGGAAAACCTTGCCTCGCCGGCCAAAGCGATAGGAGCGCGGGGCGAAATTTTGTAGGTTGCGCCGCCCATGACAATGCAACAACCGATCCCTGTACCGCCCCCCGACGATACGCCCGCGCCGCAGGCGGAGACTGCCGCGCGCGTTACCCCGATGATGGAACAGTACCTTGAAATCAAGGCGGCACATCAGGGCCTCCTGCTGTTCTACCGGATGGGCGACTTTTACGAGCTGTTCTTCGAGGACGCCGAGATCGCCTCCAGGACACTCGGCATCGTCCTGACCAAGCGCGGCAAGCATCAGGGCGCCGATATCCCGATGTGCGGCGTGCCGGTCGAGCGCTCCGAGGATTATTTGCACCGGCTGATTACCGCCGGCCACCGGGTCGCGGTGTGCGAGCAGACCGAGGATCCCGCCGCCGCCAGGGCGCGCGGCAACAAGAGCGTCGTGCGCCGCGGCGTGGTGCGGCTGGTCACGCCGGGCACGCTGACCGAGGACACGCTGCTCGACGCGCGCGCCAACAATTACCTGCTGGCGCTCGCGCGTGCGCGCTCATCGGCGGGCGGTGACCGCTTTGGCCTCGCCTGGATCGACATCTCGACCGCCGAATTCACGGTGACGGAATGTTCGGGCGGCGAACTCGCCGCGACGCTGGCGCGCATCAATCCGAACGAGGTGATCGTCACCGACGCGCTCTATAACGATAGCGAGCTCGGACAGACCCTGCGCGAGCTGCCGGCGGTGACGCCGCTGACCCGCGACGTCTTCGACGGCGCCACCGCCGAGAAGCGGCTGTGCGACTATTTTGCCGTCGCGACCATGGACGGACTGTCGCAGCTCACGCGGCTGGAAGCCACTGCTGCCGCCGCCGCCGTCACCTATGTCGACCGCACCCAGGTCGGCAAGCATCCGCCGCTGTCGCCGCCAGCGCGCGAAGCTTCGGGTGCGACGATGGCGATCGATCCCGCCACCCGCGCCAATCTCGAACTGACGCGGACACTGGCCGGCGAACGCCGCGGCTCGCTGCTCGATGCGATCGACTGCACGGTGACCTCGGCCGGCTCGCGCCTGCTGGCGCAGCGGCTTGCCGCGCCGCTGACCGATGCGGCAGCGATTGCGCGGCGGCTGGATGCCGTCGGCAGCTTCGTTGCCGACTCGGCCGCGCGCGAGGACATCCGCAGCATCCTGCGCGGCGCCCCGGACATGTCGCGGGCGCTGGCCCGTGTATCCGTCGGCCGCGGCGGGCCGCGCGACCTCGCCGGCCTGCGCGACGGCATCATCGCCGCCGACCAGGTGCTGATGCGGCTTGGCGAACTCGACCAGCCGCCGCATGAGATCGCCGTGGTGATGGCGGCGCTGCAAAGGCCATCGCGCGAGCTCGCGGCGGAATTCGCCAGGGCGCTCGACGATCAGCTGCCGCTGATCAAGCGCGACGGCGGGTTCGTTCGCCAGGGCTATGAGCCTGCGCTGGACGAAACGCGAAACCTGCGCGACGCCTCGCGCCTGGTGGTGGCCTCGATGCAGGCGCGCTACGCCGACAACACGGGTGTGAAGGGTCTCAAAATCCGGCACAACAACGTGCTCGGCTATTTCGTCGAGGTCACCGCGCAGCACGGCGACAAGCTGATGTCGGCGCCGCTGAACGCGACTTTCATCCACCGCCAGACGCTGGCCGGCCAGGTCCGCTTCACCACCTCGGAACTCGGGGAGATTGAAGCCAAGATCGCCAATGCCGGCGACCGCGCACTCGGGCTCGAGCTCGAAATTTTCGAGCGGCTCTGCGCCAAGGCTTTGGCAATCAGCGAGGAGCTGCGCGCCGCGGCCCACGCCTTTGCGCTGCTCGACGTCGCGACCTCGCTGGCCAAGCTGGCGATCGACGAGAACTATGTGCGGCCCGAGGTGGACCCCTCACTCGGCTTCGCCATCGAAGCCGGCCGCCATCCCGTCGTCGAGCAGGCCTTGAAGCGCAATGGCGAGCCGTTCATCGCCAATGCCTGCGACCTCTCGCCGGGCCCCGCGCAAAAATCCGGCCAGCTCTGGTTGCTGACCGGTCCGAACATGGCCGGTAAATCGACCTTCCTGCGCCAGAACGCGCTGATTGCTCTTCTTGCTCAAATCGGAAGTTTCGTGCCGGCGACACGCGCGCGGATCGGCATCATCGATCGCCTGTTCTCGCGTGTCGGCGCCGCCGACGATCTCGCCCGCGGCCGTTCCACCTTCATGGTCGAGATGGTCGAGACCGCCGCGATCCTCAACCAGGCCAGCGAGCGCGCGCTTGTGATCCTCGATGAAATTGGCCGCGGCACCGCCACCTTCGACGGCCTCTCGATCGCCTGGGCCGCGATCGAGCACCTGCACGAGAGCAACCGTTGCCGCACGCTGTTCGCGACGCATTATCACGAGCTGACGGCGCTCTCCGCAAAGCTGCCACGGATGTTCAACGCGACCGTGCGGGTGAAGGAATGGCAGGGCAACGTCGTATTCCTGCACGAGGTGTTGCCGGGTTCGGCCGATCGCTCCTACGGCATCCAGGTCGCCAAGCTCGCAGGCCTGCCGCCCGCCGTGATCACGCGCGCCAAATCGGTGCTGGCGAAGCTGGAAGCCCAGGACCGCGGTCAGACCGCGCGCGCGCTCGCCGACGATCTGCCGCTGTTCGCAGTGCCCTCACGCGCCGCCGCAGAAGCCGCGCCGCCGAGCGAGGCCGAACTGCTGATGGCCGCGGTGAAGGCGCTGCATCCGGACGAGATGTCGCCACGCGAAGCGCTCGATGCGCTGTATGCCTTGAAGGCCAAGCTGCCGAAGGAATGAGGTGCCGTGGGACCTCCTACGGTTCTAGGCGCGTTACGTCCTTGCCGCGATCGCCGCTGCCTCGGCTGCCGCGCGCTGCATGCTATTCGACATCTCGTTCGTGACCGTGCTCTGCTCCTCGACGGCGGCGGCGGTCGACGTCACATATTCGCTGACGCTGGTGATCGCCTGCTTGATCGAACCGAGCGCGCTGACGACGTCGCCGGAGATGCCGTTGAGGCTGCCGATCTCCGCGCCGATCTTGTCAGTGGCCTGCTTGGCCTGGTTCGCGAGGCTCTTGACCTCCGATGCGACCACCGCAAAGCCCCGACCGGCTTCGCCGGCGCGGGCGGATTCAATGGTGGCGTTAAGTGCCAGGAGGTTGATCTGCCCGGTGATGTTGTTGATGAGCTCGACGATCCCGCTCATCGCCAGCGCCGCTTCAGTGAGGCGCTGCGCCTGGGCGTCGGCGGACGCGACCTGCTCCACCGCGCTCATCGCGGTCTCGCGCGATTTGGTCATGGCCTCGGAGATCTCCCGCACCGACGCGTTCAGCTCCTCCGATCCGGCGGCGACCGATTCCATCATACCGCGGACGCGCTCGTTGCCCATGCGGACCAGCACCTGCTTCGTGACGTCGGTCGCATATTTCACGACCTTGAACGGCTTGCCGTTGAGATCCATGATCGGGTTGTACGAGGCCTGGATGTAGACCTCCTTGCCGCCCTTGCCGATACGCTTGTATTCGGCCGCCTGGTACTGACCGCGGTTGAGGGCCGCCCAGAACTCGCGATAGCCATTGCCATCGCGCTCCGACGGCTCCACGAACATGCTGTGGTGCTTGCCCTTGATCTCAGCCAGCGAATAGCCGAGGGCGCCGAGGAAATTGGCGTTAGCGGTGATGATCGTGCCGTCCATGTTGAACTCGATCACCGCCTGCGCCTTCTCGATCGCCGAGATCTGGCCGGCAAGGTCGGCATTCTTCAGCTTCTCCGCCGTGACGTCGGTCGCGAATTTGGCGACGCCGAAGGGTTTGCCGTTCTCATCGAGGAGCGGATTGTAGGAGGCGAGGATCCAGACCTCACGACCGCCCTTGCCGATGCGCTTGAACTCGCCGGCCTGGTATTCGCCACGGTTGAGCGCGGCCCAGAACTCGCGATAGGCCGTGCCGTCGCGCTCGGCCTGTGGCACGAAGAGGCTGTGATGCTTGCCTTGGATCTCGGTCAGCGAATAGCCGAGCGCGTTGCAGAAATTCTCGTTGGCGGTGACAATGGTGCCGTCGAGCTTGAACTCGATCACGGCCTGGGCCCGGCTGATGGCGGCGATCTTCGACGCGTCCGTCATGCTCCGGATCCTCTTCTCGGTGATGTCGGTCGCAATCTTTGCGACCATCACCGTCTTGCCGTTGCCGTCGAGCACCGGATTGTAGGATGCTTCGATCCAGACCTCACGGCCGCCCTTCGCGATCCGCTTGAACTCGCGTGCCTGATACTCGCCACGGTTCAATGCAGCCCAGAACGCCTTGTACTCGGCGCTCTCGCGCTGATCGGCCGGCATGAACATGGCATGCTTCTTTCCCTTGATCTCGTCGAGGGAGTAGCCGAGGGCGTTCAAGAAATTCTGGTTGGCGCTCAGGATCGTGCCATCTATGGCAAACTCGATCATGGCCTGCGAGCGGCCGATGGCAGCGAGCTTAGCATCCGCGTCGTTGCGGGACTTGCGGCCAAACATGGGAATCTCCAAATTATGAAATGGCGTAACGAGGATCACGGGACGTGACGGCGGCAACACGTGCCGAATTCCAATCGACAATTCCGCCGGTAAAAGTCGCATGGCGAAGACCGAGGCGGGTACGCAAGGTCAGTCGTACGGGAAAAAGTCGAATAAAGTTCTAACGGATTTTTGGAGATCGACAGGCAAAAGGAGCAACTTGGCGCTGCACGAACGTTCGCTCGCTCGCGGCAGCCGCGATCGCGTCACTTGAAATGAGACTTGTTGTTCAACGCGTTGCGGAACATGGACGCGCTGTTGGCGCAAACGGGTTTCACCGAAGGAGGCCGTTCGCGACTCGATATTGCGCTATCCGTAGTGTCACGGTGCTTATCGCGCCTTGTGCAGCGTACGCCGCCCGATCCCCCACAGCGTAAGATTCCAAACGATGCACGTGGCGAGTGCAAGCCCAAGACCGGCGGCGGAGCCGAACCACACGACCGCAACGTGCAACACCGCGATCGCCATTCCGAATCCGAGCAGGCCCCAGGCCGAATTGGCCAGCACCGCGGCGGTCGGCGGACCGCCGATGCGTGGATGCAGGATCAACATGATGCTGGAGAACACAACCGGATACAGCGCGACGATGCCGCTGATCCGGGGACCGACCCAGCCCGAGGTCGAGACGACAATGGCGACCAGGGTCGCGACCAGCGCGGCCCGCATCGGCACGTCATACCAGCGCCGCGTCACCAGTGGCATCTTGACGTAGCGATAGCCCGCCAGCAACGGAATGCAGATGCCGAACGCGATCAGATTGGCGGCGAGCCCGGCGGTGAGCGACCAGTCGAACTGCTTGATGATCGAGGCGAACACGATCCAGACCGCGACCGCGCTTCCGCAACTCACCAGCAGGCTGCGCCGCTGTGCCAGCACCACATAGGCAACGCACATGAAGATTGTCGCTGCATTGACCGGCAAGCTCGACAGTGCGCCCTGTGCGATGAAGGCGGCATCATGGTCGAGCGCGAGGAAGACGTAAGATGGTCCGGCAGAGACCGGCAAGGTCGCGACCAGCGCGCCGATCACCGGCCCTGAGCGCTCGGTGATGATCGACGCCGTCACGACGAACGCCGCCGCGATCGCCATGCGCAGAACGAGGATGAGGATGAAGTGGAGCTCGGGGGACATTTTTTTCTTTGTCGTCCCGGGCTTCGCCGAGACGACACTAATTGTGGGACGAGCGGCCTTCGCTCGCTACATCCGCTGCATCGACACCGAGACCTTCGGCCCGTTCTTGATGGTCTGATACACCACGCAGTAGCGCTCGGTGAGCTTGAGCAGCAGGTCGAGCTTGTCTTGCGGCGCATCGGTGTCGACGTCGAAGCGCAGACGTATCTCGGCGAAGCCGACCGGGGTCTCCTTGTCGACGCCGAGCGTGCCGCGGAAATCGAGATCGCCCTCGGCGTAGACGTTGCCGGTCTTCAAGGGCACCTCGATCGCGGTCGCGACCGATTTCAGCGTGACACCGGCGCAGGCGACCAGCGCCTCGAGCAGCATGTCGCCGGAGCACAGCTCGAGCCCGGAGCCGCCGGTCGCGGGATGAAGGCCGGCCATTGCGATGGCACGGCCGGTCTCGACCTTGCAGGCGATGCCTTCGCTGTCGGTCGAGCCCTTGGCCTTCAACGTGATCATCGCGGTCTTGGGGTCGGTCTTGTAGCGCTCCTTGATCGGGGCCTGCATCTGGCGCAGTGCTGCGGCGTCCATTTTGTCTCTCCCGGGAAAATCGTCTCTACGAAGTACCGGATTGCGATGTACCGGCTCGGAGAGAAATTGTCACCACCACATGGCCTGACCGGGACCCTGGGTTGCGTCACGGTCGGGCACGCTGCGGTCGAGCGAACGGTCGAGTGACGTCAGCACACTTCGCTTGAAATTCTCGAACAGCGGCGAATTGCGGTCGCGTGCCCGGCCGAGATTGATCTCAATCTGGTCGAACAGACGGCCCGGCCGCGGCCGCATCACCAGCACGCGGTCGGCCAGCACCACGGCCTCGTCGACATCGTGTGTAACGAGGACGAGGGTCGGCCGCGTGTCGGCCCAGAGATCGAGCAGATGATCCTGGAGGTCCCTGCGGGTGAAGGCATCGAGCGCCGAGAACGGCTCGTCGAGCAAGAGCACCTCGGGCTGCGGCACCAGGGCGCGGGCGATCGCGACGCGCTGTGCCTGGCCGCCCGAGAGCTCGCGCGGCCAGGCCTGCGCTTTCTCGGCGAGCCCGACACGCTCGAGCGCACGCGCCACCTTTTCACGCCGCTCGGTCGCGGGCCCGTCGGCAAAACCAAAGCCGATATTGTCGGCGACGCTGAGCCAGGGCAGCAGCCTCGGCTCCTGGAAGATGATGCCGATCTTGGCATGCGGCGAGGCGATCGGCTCGTTGTCGAGCGTCACCGTGCCCGAGCTTGCGCGGTCGAGGCCCGCAATGGCGCGCAGCAGCGTGGACTTGCCGCAGCCCGAGCCGCCGATGATGGCGACGATCTCGCCTTGCCTGATCTCGGCGGAAAAGCGCGCCAGCGCCTGCACGCCGTTGGGATAGGTCTTGCTGACCCGGTCGAGCACCAGCATCGCCTTATGCTCCCGTCGTACGCCCGAAGGCGTCCTGCCAGCGCAGGAAGGGCGCAGCCGCAATCTCGATCAGCCAATCCGTGAGCTTGCCGAGGATCGCGAAGATCACGATGGCGGCGAGGATCTGCGCGGGCTTGCCGAGCTGCTGACCGTCGAGCAGGAGGTAGCCGAGGCCTTCGGACGCGCCGATCAGCTCGGCCGCCACCACGAACATCCAGCCCAGACCAAGACCGACGCGCAAGGACACGACATAGGCCGGCAGCACCGCGGGCAGCAGGATACGGCGGATCATGGCAGGTCCGGAGAGACGGAAGGTGCGGCCGACCTCGACGATCTTGCGATCGACGATGAGGATCGCGCCCATCACGCCAAGATACACCGGGAAGAACACGCCGACCGCGATCAGCGCGATCTTCGAAGTCTCGAAGATGCCGAGCCAGAGGATGAACAGCGGCACCCAGGCCAGCGATGGAATTGCACGCAGCGCCTGCACGGTCGGATCGAGCAGCCGCCGCGCCAGCGACCAATAGCCGGATATGGCGCCGAGCAAGGTGCCCGCGACCACGCCGAACGCAAAGCCAAGACCGACGCGCCACAGTGTCGCGGCGATGTGACGGACCAGTTCGCCGGAGCGGGCAAGATCAGCGATGGTAGCGAACACGCGCGAGGGCGGCGGCACCAGCCGGCCGTTGGACCAGCCGAGCCAGACTAGGAGTTCCCAGCCAAGCGCGAGGGTCAGTGGCAACAGCAATCCCAGTGTCGGCCCCGCATAGCGCGACAGCCGCGAGGGCGCGGCGCTCTCGGCCGGTTCCGAAGATCGTTGCAGCACTGGCGCGTTGGAGATCATGGCCGTAGGAAGCGCGTCTGATCGGGGATTGCAAGGGCGCGCGGCACTCTTGGCGTCGTCCCGGACAAGCGCAGCGAAGCGGAGCGCAGATCCGGGACAACGACCGAGTTTGCCGCGCACCTGCCTTCAATTCGTCGGCAATGGCACCTGGTCGTCGATCAGAGCATCGAGCGTTGCCTTCACATCGACCTTGGCATCGACGACGCCGGCCTGCTGCAAAGCGAGGCCTGCGGCGAGGATCGATTCGCGCTGGGGCGCGCCGATGCGGCTGTGGATCAGCTCGGTGCGCTCCTTGAGCTGCTTGTCGACGACAGGTTCCGGCAGCTTGGTCACGGCGATGAAGGTCTTCTTGAGCTCGTCGTAATTCGCCAGCGAATACTTTCGCGCTTCCTCGTAAACGGCAAGCACGCGGCGGGCCGCGTCCGGATAGTCTTTCAAGAACTGCTCGCGCACATTGAGGATGCCCCATGTGTTGGCGTCGGCCTTGCGGTAGAACAGTTTCGCGCCGTCCTCGACCTCGGCCTGCGCCATCATCGGATCGAGCCCGGCCCACGCATCGACGTCGCCGCGGATCAGCGCGGTCTTGCCGTCGGCGTGCTGGAGCAGCACCGGCGTAATGTCCTTTTCGGTGAGACCTGCGCCAAGCAGCGCGCGCACCAGGAAGATGTGCGGATCGGTGCCGCGCGTCACCGCGACGCGCTTGCCCTTGAGGCCGGCCACATCAGCGATCTTGGAATCCTTGGCCGTGACCAACGCCGTCCATTCGGGACGCGAATAGACGTAGATCGACTTGATCGGGTTGCCGTTGATACGTGCGACCAGCGCCGCCGAGCCCGCGGTCGAGCCGAAATCGATCGAGCCCGCATTGAGGAATTCGAGCGCTTTGTTGGAGCCGGCCGACTGCACCCAGGTGACGGTGATGCCGTCCTTGGCGAACTCCTTTTCCAGGAGCCCCTTCTGCTTCAGGACCATCGACACAGGATTATAGGTCGCCCAGTCGATACGGATTTCCTTGAGCGGATCCGCCGCCCGCGCCGCGGGGGAGACGGCAAGAGCGACCGCCCCCGCCAGCAGTATGCGTCGTGTAAACCTGGTCATGCCCGGCCTCCTCAAAACTTCATTGTTTTTCAATGAGTTATATCTAGAGGTCAACGAGAAAATCCATCCCTCGAAAGCGCGCCGGCTGAGAACAGCTTTGCCCAAAGCCGCACCTTTCCAGCATGGAACGACCATTGCGAGAGAATGGCGGGTGACAGCGCCTGCCGCCTCTTATATCCGGTGAGACATGGACAGCGTCGCGACTGAGCAAAAGGCCGAGGTGGACGATCGCTTCGACACCGCGCGGATCACCGCCGCGGTCGATGCGCTTGCCGAGAAGCACCAGGGACGCGAGGACGCGTTCCGCACGGCCATGGCGCAACTGCTCAAGGCCGAGCTGATTGCGTCGCGCGCCGCGGCACAGACGATCCTGCTGAAGGATCGCCACGGCCGGCGCTGCGCCGAGCGGCTGTGCCACGTGCAGGACGAGATCATCCGCATCCTGTATTCGGCCGCGACCCGCCATCTCTACCGCTCGCCGATCCCGAGCGGTGCCGAGCGCATGGCGGTGGTGGCGACCGGCGGCTATGGCCGCGGCCTGATGGCTCCCGAGTCCGACATCGATCTGCTCTTCATCCTGCCCTACAAGCAGACCGCCTGGGGCGAGCAGGTCGCCGAGGCCATCCTCTATTGTCTCTGGGACATGGGGCTGAAGGTCGGTCATGCCACGCGCTCGGTCGACGAGTCGATCCGGCAGGCGCGGGGCGACATGACCATCCGCACCGCGATCCTGGAGACACGCTTCCTCACCGGAGACCGGCCGCTCTATGACGAGCTGGTCGCCCGCTTCGACAAGGAGGTCGTGCAAGGCACCGCGTCGGAATTCGTCACCGCGAAACTCGCCGAGCGTGAGGAGCGGCATCGCCGCGGCGGCCAATCGCGTTATCTGGTCGAACCCAACGTCAAGGACGGCAAGGGTGCCCTGCGCGACCTGCACACGCTGTTCTGGATCGCGAAGTACGTCTACCGCGTGAGCGACACCGACGAGCTGGTCGGCCGCGGCGTATTCGACGCGCAGGAATACCGCACCTTCCGCCGCTGCGCCGACTTCCTCTGGTCGGTGCGCTGCAATCTTCACTTCCACTCCGGCCGCGCCGAAGAGCGCCTCTCCTTCGACCTCCAGCGTGAGATCGCGGTCCGGCTCGGCTACACCTCGCATCCCGGCATGCAGGACGTCGAGCGCTTCATGAAGCACTACTTCCTGGTCGCCAAGGAAGTCGGCAATCTCACCGCCATCCTCTGCGCCAAGCTCGAGGACCAGCAGGCCAAGCCCGCGCCGGTGCTGAGCCGGATGATGGCGCGGCTACGCCCCACCGCGGTGAAGCGGCGGGTGCCCGACAGCGACGACTTCATCGTCGACAACAACCGCATCAACGTCGCCGCGCCCGACGTCTTCAAGCACGATCCGGTCAATTTGATCCGCATCTTCCGCCTGGCGCAGAAGAACAATCTCGCCTTCCACCCGGACGCGATGCGTGACGTAACGCGCTCGCTCGGCCTGATCAACGCGCAGATGCGCGAGAATCCCGAGGCCAACCGGCTGTTCATGGAGATCCTGACATCCGACAATGCGGAAATCGTGCTGCGGCGGATGAACGAGACCGGCGTGCTCGGCCACTTCATCCGCGCCTTCGGCAAGATCGTCTCGATGATGCAGTTCAACATGTATCATCACTACACCGTCGACGAGCATTTGATCCGCTGCGTCGGCTTCCTCCAGGACATCGAGCGCGGCGGCATCGAGGAATTCGCGGTGGCGAGCGACCTGATGCGCAAGATCCGGCCTGAGCATCGCTCCGTGATCTACATTGCGACGCTGCTGCACGACGTCGCCAAGGGCCGGCCCGAGGATCACTCGATCGCCGGCGCCAAGGTGGCGCGACGGCTTTGCCCGCGGCTCGGCTTCAGTCCGGCCGACACCGAGCTCGTGGCCTGGCTGATCGAGGAGCATCTGACGATGTCCACGGTCGCGCAGTCGCGCGATCTCTCCGACCGCAAGACCATCGAGAATTTCGCCGCCGTGGTGCAGTCGGTCGAGCAGATGAAGCTCTTGACGATCCTGACCACCGCGGACATCCGCGGCGTCGGCCCGGGCGTGTGGAACGGCTGGAAGGCGCAGCTCTTGCGCTCGCTGTACTACGAGACCGAACCGGTGCTGACGGGCGGCTTCTCGGAGGTTGACCGCGGCAAGCGCCTCACGGCCGCCTACGGCGAATTCCGCAACGCCTTCGCGGAATGGCCGGCGGAAGAGCTCGACGCCTATATCGGCCGGCACTATCCGGCCTATTGGCTCAAGGTCGAGTTGCCGCGCAAGATCCGGCACGCGCGCTTTGTCCGCGCCAGCGAGCAGGCCGGCCACAAGCTCGCGATCAATGTCGGCTTCGACGAGGTGCGTGGCGTCACCGAGCTGACCATCTTCGCCGCCGACCATCCCTGGCTGCTGTCGATCATCGCGGGCGCCTGTGCCTCGGCCGGCGCCAACATCGTCGATGCCCAGATCTACACCACGACCGACGGTCGCGCGCTCGACACGATCTCGATCTCCAGGGAATACGACCGCGACGAGGACGAGGGACGGCGCGCCACGCGCATCGGCGAGATGATCGAGGACGTGCTGGAAGGCAAGCTGCGTCTGCCCGAAGTGGTGGCGCGGCGCACCGTGCGCGGCAAGGCGCGGCCGTTCGTGATCGAGCCGGAAGTGACCATCAACAACCAATGGTCCGACCGCTACACAGTGATCGAGATGTCCGGTCTCGACCGTCCGGGCCTGCTCTACGAGCTGACCACCGCGATCTCGAAGCTCAACCTCAACATCGCCTCGGCCCATGTCGCGACCTTCGGCGAGCGCGCCCGCGACGTGTTCTACGTCACCGACCTCCTCGGCGCGCAGATCAGCGCGCCGACACGCCAGGCCGCGATCAAGAGCGCGCTGACCCACGTGATGGCCGGTGACAAGGCGGTTCAGCCAGCGGCGTGAGGACGGCTGCGCACCTCTCCTCTCGTCATTCCGGGGCGCCGCGCAGCGGCGAAACCGGAATCCATCGAGCCACTGGTGACGCGGATAAATAGATTCCGGGTTCGCGCTTCGCGCGCCCCGGAATGACGACAGGCGGGTATCTAAACCGCCACGCCTTCATGCCGCAGCAGCCAGCGCTTGCGCTCGAGGCCGCCGCCATACTTCACCAGAGAACCATCGGCGCCGATCAGGCGGTGGCACGGCAGCACCACGCTGATCGGGTTGGAGCCGTTGGCATGGCCGACGGCGCGGATGGCCTTGGGCATGTTGATCCTGGCAGCGAGCGCGCCATAACTCATCGTGGTGCCGGCAGGGATTTGCGCCAACGCATTCCAGACCTTCTGCTGAAACGGCGTGCCGGCAATGCGCCAGGCGATGCCTGAGAGCTGGCCGAGGTCGCCGTCGAAATAGCCCGACAGCGCGGTCCGCATGGCCGCGGGCGCGAGTTGGTCACTCAGCTCCACCACACCGTAATGCAGGCGCAAAAGCCCGCGCATGCGGTGCTCGTAATCCTCCCAGTCGAGCGCGCGCAAGGCGCCCGCGGCGTCGGTGACCAGCAGCGCAATCCCGATCGGCGTCGCCAGCCGATCGAGGCCGAAGCTTACAGGTGGGTTGGTCGGTCGCGCGGGCATTGCAGCACCATGGCATCGAAACACGCCATCGCACTTGCCACGCCCGCCGTGCTAACGTCCACCCGAAAGCTGACGCTGGGGGAGCTCAACTTGATCTGGATCGCGAATATCCTGGTGGCGCTGGTCGCCGCACTGCACGCTTACTTCCTGATCCTGGAGATGTTTCTCTGGGACAAGCCGCAGGGCTTGAAGGTCTTCCGCAACACGCCGGAGAAGGCAGCGATCACAAAGGTGCTGGCCGGCAACCAGGGGCTCTATAATGGCTTCCTGGCCGCAGGCCTGGTCTGGGGGCTGGTGCACGGCAATCCGGCCTTCGCGTTCCAGATCAAGGCATTCTTCCTGCTCTGCGTGATCGTGGCCGGCGCTTATGGCGCGGCGACCGTCAGCACGCGCATCCTGATGGTGCAGGCGCTGCCGGCGGCGCTCGCGCTGTTAGCGTTGTTCCTGACCTGAGACGCCATAGCGCGCCGCCGCGATCCTTGCGCGTCGCCTGCCGTTCCTCCACAATCTCCGACAGCGATGGCGACCGTTGGCAATCAACGGGAAAAGACCGTCGGTCGGAAATTCCGTCAGGAGGAACAACCCACATGAGCAATCGCAGAGCCTTCATCACTGCCACGGCGGCGCTCGCCTTCGCGTTCTCCGCCAACCAAGCTCTCGCCCAGAAGAAATACGACACCGGCGCGAGCGACACCGAGATCAAGATCGGCCAGACCGTTCCGTTCTCGGGGGCCTATTCCGTCTACGCCAATATCGGCAAGACCCAGGCCGCCTACTTCAAGATGATCAACGATCAGGGCGGCATCAACGGCCGCAAGATCAATCTGATCCAGTATGACGACGCCTATTCGCCGCCGAAGACGGTCGAGCAGGTGCGTAAGCTCGTCGAAGGCGACGAGGTGCTGTTCACCTTCCAGATCATCGGCACAGCCGCGAATGCCGCCGTGCAAAAATATCTCAACGGCAAGAAGATCCCGCAGCTGCTGGCCTCGACCGGCGCTGCGCGCTTCAACGATCCGCAGAACTATCCCTGGACCATCGCCTATAATCCCAACTACGTGTCCGAGGGGCGCATCTACGCCAAGTACATTCTCAAGGAGCATCCGAACGCCAAGATCGGCGTGCTCTACCAGAACGACGACATGGGCCGCGACTATCTCGCCGGCCTCAAAAGCGGGCTCGGCGACAAGGCCGCCAGCATGATCGTCGGCGAAGTGTCCTACGAGGTCACCGATCCAACGGTGGACTCGCAGGTGGTCAAACTGAAGTCGCTGGGCGCCGACCTTTTCTACGACGCCTCTACGCCGAAATTCGCGGCACAGGCGATCAAGAAGGTGGCCGAGCTCGGTTGGACGCCGGTGCACATTCTCGACATCAACGCGAGCCCGATCTCGGCGACGCTGAAGCCGGCTGGCCTCGAGATCTCCAAGGGCATCATCTCCACCCAATACGGCAAGGAGCCCAGTGATCCCCAGTGGAAGGACGATCCGGGCGTGAAGGCCTTCTTTGCCTTCATGGACAAGTATTTTCCGGAAGGTGACAAGCTCAATACCGTCAACACCTATGCTTATTCAGTCGCCGAATTGCTGACGCAAGTGCTGAAGCAGTGCGGCGACGACCTGTCGCGCGAGAACGTCATGAAGCAGGTCGCCAACATCAAGGACTTCACCCCGAGCTTCGCGCTGCCCGGCATCAAGATCAACACCGGGCCGAACGACTACCGCGTCAACAAGCAGATGCAGATGATGAAGTTCAACGGCGAGCGCTGGGAGCTGTTCGGCCCGATCATGGAGGATGCGGGTCCAGCGGGTTAGTCTCTCGGAGATTTCATAGGGTGGGTCACGCCCGGCGGACGCGCTTCGCGCATCCGCCGGGGCCGGCCCACCTTACGAACCTGCTACGAAGCCGCGCATGCTACGAACTACCGGCGCACGCCCAGCTTGCGTTGCAACAATGCCTCCTCCACTATCGCCCTCAGCGGTGGCATCAGGTGCGCACAAGCGCACCGATTGATCACCGGCGATAAACACTGAGGAAATGCGAATGAGGAATGGAATTCTGCATCTGGCCACTGCAACGGCGCTGACCCTGGCGCTGTCGATGCCGGCGGCCAATGCCCAGAAGAAATATGATCCGGGCGCCAGCGATACCGAGATCAAAGTCGGCCAGACCGTGCCGTTCTCGGGACCGGCGTCGGCCTATGCGTCGATCGGCAAGACCCAGGCCGCCTATTTCAAGATGATCAACGACCAGGGCGGCATCAACGGCCGCAAGATCAACCTGATCCAGTATGACGACGCTTACTCGCCGCCGAAAGCGGTGGAGCAGGTGCGCAAGCTGGTCGAGAGCGATGAGGTGCTCTTGACCTTCCAGATCATCGGCACGCCATCGAATGCGGCCGTGCAAAAGTATCTCAACTCCAAGAAGGTGCCGCAGCTGTTCGCGGCCACAGGCGCCTCGAAGTTCACGGACCCGAAGAACTTTCCGTGGACGATGGGGTACAACCCGAACTATTTCGTCGAAGGCCGCATCTACGGCCAGTACATCCTGAAGGAATATCCCAACGCCAAAGTCGGCGTGCTCTATCAGAACGACGACCTCGGCAAGGACTATCTGAACGGCATCAAGGCCGGACTCGACGACAAGGCCGCCAAGATGATCGTCAACGAGTCCTCCTACGAAGTCTCGGACCCGACGGTCGATTCGCAGATCCTCAAGATCAAGGATGCGGGCGCCGATCTGTTCTTCAGCGCCAGCACGCCGAAGCAGGCGGCGCAGGCGATCAAGAAGATCGGCGAGATCGGCTGGAAGCCGGTGCAGATCGTCGACATCAACGCCACCTCGGTCGGCGCGGTGATGAAGCCTGCCGGTCTCGACGCCGCCAAGGGCGTGATCAGTGTCAATTACGGCAAGGATCCGCTCGACCCGACCTGGAAGGACGATGCCGGCCTGAAGAAGTATTTCGACTTCATGGCGAAGTACTATCCGGACGGCGACAAGGATTCGAACTTCAACACCTACGGCTACGGCACCGCCCAGCTTCTGGCCCACGTGCTGCAGCAGTGCGGCGACAACCTGACGCGCGAAAATGTCATGAAGCAGGCGGCGTCGCTAAAGGACGTGACCAGCGATATCGCCCTGCCCGGCATCAAGGCCAACACCTCGGCGACCGACTACCGCGTCAACAAGCAGCTTCAGATGATGAAGTTCAACGGCGAACGCTGGGAGCTGTTCGGCCCGATCCTGGAGGATGCGGGTCCGGCGGGTTAGTTCCGCACAGTCATTCCGGGCTGGCGCGCGAGCGCCAGACCCGGAATCTCGAGATTCTCAGGTGCGCAATTGCGCACCTGAGTTCGATGCTTTCGCATCGCCCCGGAACGACGTGGCTCTACTCCGGCACCTCGCCAAAGTTCTTTCCCACGGGCAGCACCGCATGCCGAATGAGCCGTGAATCCTCCACCGCGGCCTGCCTGTGCTTTACCGCCTCGCGATAGACGGGATCGCGGATCATCTCGACGAAGGCGGCGACGCTTGGGTATTCGGCGATGAAGCAATGGTCCCAGCGCTCGGTCTCGGGGCCGATCAGCATCAGTTCGAATTTGCCCTGCCAGACGATGCGGCCGCCGAGGCGTTCGAACACCGGGCCACTCTCGCGGCCATAGGCCGCATAGGCTTCCGCACCGCTCGTCTTGCGGCCATCCGGATAGGCCGCCTCCTTGCGCAAGCGCACCAGGTTGAGCATGTGGATCGGGCCGGGGCGGTCGTTGTCCCGGAACTGCGCGAAAATCTCCTTGGTCGGATCGATGTGGCCCATCTGAGTTCCCTCTTGTTTTATGCCGGCGATCCTACCGCCGCCGTCGGACCAGCGGAACTGCGGCCACCGAATGCCGCACCTCCTAATCACGCGTTAAGCTCTGGGTAACCGGGCCTTAAACAGCGACCGCTAGCGTGCGGCGGGGCGGGCTGACCGGGCGTTTGCGTATGGGGTTGGGAAAGAAAAAGGGTGGGCGGAAGGAGCCGTTGTTCGGCTTGCCTGCGGCACTCGCCGATCTGCGCCTGACCGCGGCCGACCGCATTCCTGGCGGCGATGACAAGCCGAAGAAACCAACGAAATCATCTGCCAAGCGCAAGAGCGAGGATGCCGGCGACGAGCAGCCGCGCGAGCGGAAGGCGCCGGCCGGCCGCGGCAGCGCCAAGCGGCGATCCAAGTCGCGCATTGGCGCCAGTCTAGGCCGCCTGGTCTATTGGGGCGCGGTGCTGGGCCTGTGGGGCGCAATCGCCGTGATCGGCGTCGTGATCTGGGTCGGCGCTCATCTGCCGCCGATCCAGTCGCTGGAAATCCCCAAGCGGCCACCGACGATCCAGATCGTCGGCATCGACGGCAGCATGCTGGCGCAACGGGGCGAGATGGCGGGCGCCAATGTCGCGCTGAAGGATCTGCCGCAATATCTGCCCAAGGCGTTCATCGCCATCGAGGATCGCCGCTTCTATTCGCATTTCGGAATTGACCCCGTAGGCATCCTGCGCGCGCTCGTCACCAACGTGCTCCATCGCGGCGTGTCGCAGGGCGGCTCGACGCTGACACAGCAATTGGCGAAAAACCTGTTCCTGACCCAGGAGCGCACCATGGCGCGCAAGCTGCAGGAAGCGGAGCTCGCGATCTGGCTGGAGCGCAAGCATTCCAAGAACGAGATTTTGGAGCTCTATCTCAACCGTGTCTATTTCGGCTCCGGCGCCTATGGCGTCGAAGCCGCCGCGCAGCGCTATTTCGGCAAGTCGGCCAAGAACGTCACCGTCGCGGAGGCCGCGATGCTGGCCGGCCTCGTCAAATCGCCCTCGCGGCTCGCGCCGAACCGCAACCCCGAGGGCGCAGAAGCGCGCGCGAAAATCGTGCTCACGGCGATGGCGGATGCCAAATTCATCACCGAAGCGCAAGCGCAGGCCTCGATCGGCCAACCCTCCTACAATGTGAAGCCGGTCGGCGCCGGCACGGTCAATTACGTCGCCGACTGGATCGGCGAGGTGCTGGACGATCTGGTCGGGCAGATCGACGAGAGCATCAAGGTCGAGACCACGATCGATCCGAAGCTCCAGAGCGTGGCCGAAGCCGCCATCATCGACGAGCTTGCGGCCAAGAGCGTGAAGTTCAATGTCAGCCAGGGCGCGCTGGTGGCGATGACGCCTGACGGCGCGGTGCGCGCCATGGTCGGGGGCCGGAACTATTCCGAGAGCCAGTACAACCGCGCGGTCACTGCCAGGCGCCAGCCGGGCTCCTCGTTCAAGCCGTTCGTGTACTTGACCGCGCTCGAGCAGGGGCTGACGCCCGACACGCTCCGCCAGGACGCGCCGATCGAGGTCAAGGGCTGGAAACCTGAGAACTACACCCACGAATATTTCGGCGCGGTGACGCTGACCCAGGCGCTCGCGATGTCGCTCAACACGGTCGCCATCCGCCTCGGCCTCGAGGTCGGGCCGAAGAACGTGGTGCGCACCGCGCACCGGCTCGGCATCTCCTCGAAACTCGAGCCCAACGCCTCGATCGCGCTCGGCACCTCCGAAGTCTCGATGGTCGAGCTGGTCGGCGCCTATGCACCCTTCGCCAATGGCGGCTTCACGGCGACGCCGCATGTCGTCACGCGGATCAGGACGCTCAGCGGCAAGCTGCTCTACATGCGCCAGGCGGACGAGCACAATCAGGTGGTCGACCCGCGCTATGTCGGCATGATGAACGCGATGATGCGGGAAACACTGATCAGCGGCACCGCCAAGAAGGCGGAGATCCCGGGCTGGCCGGCGGCCGGCAAGACCGGCACCAGCCAGGACTACCGCGACGCCTGGTTCATCGGCTACACCGCCAACCTCGTCACCGGCGTGTGGCTCGGCAATGACGACAACTCGCCGACCAAGAAGGCGACCGGCGGCGGCTTGCCGGTCGAAGTCTGGTCGCGCTTCATGAAGACGGCGCACGAGGGCGTGCCGGTGGCAGCCTTGCCAAGCTCTCCAGGTGGCTGGGGCCTCTCGAACCTCGCGCAGGCGACGTCGCAAGTGTCGCCGCCAACGGCGGCAGCGCCCGCGCCGGCCAACAACGGCGGCTATCGTCCACCCCCCACGCGCGCCAATGCGCGACCGGAAGCAGCCGCAGGACTCGATGGCTGGTTGATGGACCGGCTGTTCGGCGGAAATCGCTAGGTTCGGCTTGAGGTCCGGGTGACCTCAAAACAAAAACTGCAAAAACAACCCCATGCACAGTAGCCGAGGATAACGAAATCAACGGCTTGCGCGGGCAGCACAGACCCTTGAAACGCGCGCTGGGCTGTCATTCCCCGCGGAGGCGGGGAAGCCAGTACGCCGCGGCTTCTTGATTCAATAACAACTGTCTCTGGAATACTGGATCGCCCGCTTTCGCGGGCGATGACAGCGTCGGATGGAGTTGGCAGCGAGAGCCTAATCCTCGATCCCATAGCGATGCAGGTCGTTGCCGTACGTATCGAGCCACTTCTTGGCGCGCTCCATCGACGGGCAGACCTTGCCGCAGACACGCCAGAACCGCGCCGAATGGTTCATCTCGACGAGATGGGCGACCTCGTGGGCGGCGAGGTAGTCGAGCACATAGGGCGGCGCGAGGATCAGGCGCCAGGAGAACGACAACGAGCCGGCCGAAGTGCAGGAGCCCCAGCGGCTCGATTGATCGCGGATCGAGAGCCGCTTGACCTTGACGCCGAGCTCCGCGGCATAGGATTCCGCGGCGCGCTGAAGGTCGCGACGGGCCTCGCGCTTGAGAAAGTCGCCGATGCGACGGTCGGCATGCTCGACGCCGCCGGCGACGCAGAGAATGCGTTCACCGCTGTCGCGCACTTCCGTCCACACCGTACCGCGCGTGCCGGCGCGATGAACGATACGATGAGAAACGCCACGAAGCGGTATCACTGTGCCAGGCTGGAACGGTGCGGCCTTCGGCAAACGGCCAAGACGTGCCGCGATCCATGCGCCGTGACGCTGCGCGAAGTCTTTTGCTTCGGCGAGCGTGCCGCGCGGCGGCATGGTGAGGATGGCTTCGCGATCGCTCGGATGAATTCTGAGCGTGTAACGGCGCGCGCGGCGATGCCGGCGCAGTCGAATCGCAAAATATTGCGATCCATGGGTGATCAGGAGGGTCTTCGGCTCGTGGGGCCGACGATAGAGGAGTGCGCGAGTGGCCATGTCTGTCAGTCCGGGGGGCAGGAGAGCGCCCGGATTCTGCCATAACCGCCGCCAGGGAAAGCGCTCGGCGCAAAAACAAATCATTTGCCCAATATACAGGGGTCTGGCGTCCGGGAGACCCTACAGACTGGGGCTGGAACCGGCTTTTTTCGCCCCCGTCAGGCGCATGCGGCACCCCCAAGAGGTGAGGGTGGACTCACTCCTACAAAGCTACCTAAATACCGCGAATCTGGCGGGAACTCGCCCCTGTCGGAGCCTCCGACAGGGCGTCGATTTTCAGCGGGAAAGCCGAAAACGCGATTATTCTGCCGCGAGCGCCTGCAATGAGCTCGGATTCGCCGCCGACACCATGAAGTCATGGATGCGCGGCACGATTTCCGATTTGAAGCGCGAACCATTGAACACGCCGTAATGTCCAACGCCCTTCTGGACGTAATGAACGCGGCGATGATCGGGAATCGAGCTACACAATGCGTGTGTTGCTTCGGTCTGACCGATGCCGGAGATGTCGTCGTTCTCGCCTTCGACCGTCATCAACGCGACGCGCGTGACCTTTGAGGGATCGACGCGTGTTCCACGATGGGTCATCTCGCCCTTCGGCAGCGAATGCTTCACGAACACGGTGTCGACGGTCTGCAGGTAATACTCGGCGGAGAGATCCATCACCGCGAGATATTCGTCGTAGAAGTCGCGATGCTTGTCGACGAGGTCGCCGTCGCCCTTCACCAGGTTGGCGAACAGCTGCTTGTGGGCGTCCATATGCCGGTCGAGATTCATGCTGATGAAGCCGTTCAGCTGCAGGAAGCCCGGATAGACGTCGCGCATCATGCCCGGATGCGGGAACGGCACCTTGGTGATGACGTGGTTGCGGAACCAGTCGATGCCGCGCTCCTGCGCCAGGTTGTTCACCGCGGTTGGATTGCGACGGGTGTCGATCGGACCACCCATCAGCGTCATCGAGGTCGGCACGAAGGGATCACGCCGCGCTTCCATGATCGAAACGGCAGCAACGACGGGAACCGAGGGCTGGCACACCGCCAGCACATGCGTGTTACCGCCGAGGACATGCAGCATCTCGATGACGTAGTCGATGTAGTCGTCGAGATCGAAGCGGCCGTCGCTGAGCGGCACCATGCGGGCATCGGCCCAATCGGTGATGTAGACCTCATGCGCCGGCAGGAAAGCCTCGACCGTCCCGCGGAGCAGCGTCGCGTAATGGCCGGACATCGGCGCCACGATCAGGACGCGCGGCTGCGGGCTGCGCAGCGGACGGGTGAACTTGCGATCGAAGTAGAGCAGGCGGCAGAACGGCTTTTCCCAGACCGAGCGAACCTCGACGGGGACGCGGATGCCGTTGACCTCGGTATCGTTGAGGCCCCATTCCGGCTTGCCGTAGCGGCGCGTGGTGCGTTCGAACAATTCGCAAGCCGCGGCAACCGACTTGCCGACCTCGGTGCGTGCCCACGGATTGAGGGGATTTTGAAACAGCAGCTTGGTTGCGTCCGTGATCGCACGCGCCGGATTGAGAGAGGCTTGCCCCATCTCGTACATCCAGTACATCGGCGTCGTCAGGACCGGACTGCCTTCGGCCACCAGGGGCGGCGCGCCGCCAAACTCACCAATCGGCATCGCTATATTCCTCTTCGCATCGCAGCATACTGCCGAATGCGTAATATTGCGTCAATGCATGGTTCCGTACATCTACGTGGCCCAGGTGCCCAAACCGGGCTGAATCCACGAGAAAGTGACGTTATTCGCCGCCTGACAGCAGCGAGCCCTGCATCCGGGCGCTGCGCAAAAGGGCAAGGAATGCCCCAAAAGATGCAACCAACAGCACCACGTTGATGGCCAACGCGCCCAGCATCAGATCGGTCCTGAAGGTGTTTTCGATCAGCAGCGCGCGCATCCCTTCGAACACATAGGTCGGCGGCAGCGTCCAGGCGATATATTGCAACCAGACCGGCAGCACGCTGACGGGATAGTAGACGCAGGCGAGCGGCATGATGCCGAACATCAAGGTCCAGACGATGCTCTCGGCGCCGAGGCCGTTTCGCAGCACCAGGCCGGAAACGAAGATGCCGACCGACCAGCTCGTGAAGATCAGATTGCAGAAGAACGCAATCAGCGGCACGCCGAGCGCATAAACGTTGAAGTGAAACAGGAACAACGCGAGCAGCGTCATCGGGATGACGCCGATCGCGAGCCGGATCAGGCTCATGATCATCAGCGACAGCAGAAATTCGATCGGCTTCAGCGGGCTCATCATGAGATTGCCGAGGTTGCGCGCCCACATCTCTTCCAGGAACGAGATCGAAAAGCCGAGCTGCCCGCGAAACAGGATGTCCCAGAGGATGACGGCGCCGATCAGCGTGCCGCCGGCACGCGCGAAGAAGTTTGCATTCTGCGCGATATAAAGCTGAAGAAAGCCCCAGGTGATGACTTGCAGCGCCGGCCAGTAGAGCAGCTCGAGCAGCCGCGGCCAGGACGACAGCAAGAGGTACCAATAGCGCAGGATCATCGCGCCGATGCGATGCAGGGAGATGCCGCGGTGAACGGTGAGCTCGCTCATGGCGGCCTCCCGTAGCCCGGATGGAGCGTAGCGCAATCCGGGGCCGGTCGGGCCAGATGCGCGAATCCCGGATTACGCTGCGCTCCATCCGGGCTACGAATGCAGTCACTCATCGTGCGTCCTCCTGCGCGCCGTTCACCCGGCCGCGCGCGACGTCCAGAAACACCTCTTCCAGCGTGGTGCGGTTGTAGCGCGCCATGATGGCTTCGGGCGTATCGTCGTCCTCGATGCGGCCGCGCTTCATGATGATGACGCGGTCGCAGAGCCGCTCGACTTCGAGCATGTTGTGCGAGGCCAGGAGGATGGTGGCGTTGTTCGCCTTGCGATAACGCTCCAGATGACCCCGAACCCAGTCGGCGGTGTCGGGATCGAGCGAGGCGGTCGGCTCGTCCAGCAACAGCAGCTCGGGCTGGTTGATCAGCGCCTTGGCAAGCGCAACGCGGGTCTTTTGTCCTGCGGAGAGCTTGCCGTTAGCGCGGTCGATGAACTCGGTGAGATCGAGATCGTCGGCGAGCTCAGCGATGCGCTCGGAGAGGTTCTTCACCGCATAGAGCTTGCCGAACACGGTGAGGTTCTGACGCACCGTGAGCCGCATCGGCATGTCGACATAGGGGCTCTCGAAATTCATCCGCCCCAGCACGGAAGCGCTGTCCTCCGGCATCCGATGCCCGAGCACCTGGACGCGACCGGAGGTCGGCAGCACGAGGCCCATGATCGTCGCGATGGTCGTGGTCTTGCCGGCGCCGTTGCCGCCCAGCAGCCCGGTGATGCTGCCGCGCGGAAGCGAAAAGGAGATGTCGTCGACGGCGCGGGTCTGCTTGTACACCTTGACGAGGTGATCGACCGCAATTGCCGCGGAGAGGCTGCGATCCGCGACAGTCGGCCAGCTTGAAGCCTTGTCATTCTCGGTCATGCTGGGCGTTCTTCTGCTATTGCAGCGGAGAGCGCAAGGCTTGTAATCCGGTGGTTCCGTGAGCCGCGCGCTTGTGATCGAGAAGGCACCGCCCCATTGGCCGAAATGACCGAACTTGCCGCTTCCGACTTTCGCCCCGCGCAGCGGCATATCCGCCTGGATACGATCCTGCGGCTGCGCTGGCTCGCGGTGCTGGGCCAGCTCGCCGCGATCTTCATCGTGGCGCAGGGGCTGGAATTCAACGTCGAGATCGTCCCCTGCGTCAGCATCATCGCGCTGTCGGCGGCGCTCAATCTGGGGCTCCAGACCGTGTCCAATCCGCTGCAGCGGCTGGAGCCGATGCAGGCGGCCGGACTGCTCGCGCTCAACATCGTGGAGCTGGCGGGTCTCCTGTTTTTCACCGGCGGACTCCAGAACCCGTTCTCGTTCCTGTTCCTCGCACCCGTGCTGATCTCGGCGACCGCGCTGCCGGCCCGCTTCACCTTCGGCCTCGGCGTGCTGGCTGTCGCCTGCGCCTCGGTCCTGTTCTTCTTCCATCTGCCGCTGCCCTGGGATTCCGACGATCCGCTGGTGCTGCCGCCGATCTATCTCGTCGGCGTCTGGCTCTCGATCGCGCTCGCGATCGGCGTCACCAGCCTCTACTCGTTCCAGGTCACCGAGGAGGCGCGCAAGCTCGCCGACGCGCTGGCCGCGACCGAGCTGGTGCTGACGCGCGAGCAGCATCTGACCCAGCTCGACGGCCTGGCCGCGGCCGCAGCGCACGAGCTCGGCACGCCGCTCGCGACGATCTTCCTGATCTCGCGCGAGCTGGAGAAGACGGTGAAGGAGCCGAACTTTGCCGCCGACCTGAAGACCCTGCGCGAGCAGACGCAGCGTTGCCGCGACATATTGAGCAAGATCACCCAGCTCTCCTCCACCGGCGCACCGTTCGACCGCATGAAGCTGTCGGAGCTGATCGAGGAGGTGGTGGCGCCGCACCGCGATTTCGGGGTCGATATCAAGGTGCGCATCGCCGTCGCCATCGTGGCCGAGCCGGTGGGCTCGCGCAATCCGGCGATCCTTTACGGCGTCGGCAACATCGTCGAGAACGCGGTCGATTTCGCCCGCACCACCGTCGAGGTGAATGCGTGGTGGAACAAGGACACGATCGAGCTCGTGATTTCCGACGACGGTCCCGGCATTCCGCCTGACATCCTGAACCGGATCGGCGAGCCCTATTTGTCGCGGCGGCGCAACCGGGACGAAGGCGGCGGCCTCGGGCTCGGCGTGTTCATCGCGCGCACCTTGCTGGAGCGCACCGGCGCCAAGGTCTCGTTTACCAACCGGACCTTTCCGGATCATGGCGCAGTGGTCCAGATCACGTGGCCGAGAGAGCGTTTTGAGACTATCGAGACCTTCGAAGAAACAATAGGATAGGCCGCGACCTTGCGTCGCACAACGGGGCCGATCGACTATTGGCGCCCTTGGCACCGCCCGATTGCGCCGCCATATGTAGACGCGCTGGAGAGAGGACCAAACCTTGAACGCCATCGCCGAACTGAACGAACAGACCGACCGCTCGCTGCTGATCGTGGAGGACGACAAGCCGTTTCTGGAGCGGCTGTCGCGCGCCATGGAAACGCGCGGCTTTGCGGTGACGTCATGCGACACCGTCTCGGACGGTCTGGCGCAGATCGGCAAGGCGGCGCCGGCATTCGCCGTGGTCGATCTGCGGCTCGGCGACGGCAACGGTCTCGACGTGGTCTCGGCGCTGAAGAAGAAGCGTCCCGACGCCCGCGCCATCGTGCTGACCGGTTATGGCAACATCGCCACTGCCGTCACCGCGGTGAAGATGGGCGCGGTCGATTATCTCTCAAAGCCCGCGGATGCCGACGACGTCGTCGCGGCGCTGCTGTCGACCGGCTCGGACAAGTCCGAATTGCCGGCGAATCCGATGTCGGCCGACCGCGTGCGCTGGGAACACATCCAGCGCATCTACGAGATGTGCAACCGAAACGTCTCGGAAACCGCGCGCCGGCTCAACATGCATCGGCGTACGTTGCAGCGGATCCTGGCCAAGCGCGCGCCGCGCTGATAGTCACGCCTTCCGTGCCCCGGACGCAGCGCAGCACGAAGTGATGCGCTGCTGAGCCGGGACCCATGCCTCAGCTCGAATCGTCGCCTGCTGGGTCCCGGCTCTGCGCAGCAACGCTGAAGCGTTGCAGCGCGTCCGGGACACGAGACCGGCCTATTCCCAAAACTCCGCATGCCCCTGCGGATCGACCAGCCGGTTGATCCGCAACGCCGCCGCCATCGCGAACCGCACCGTCATCTGCTTGCGCGTGGCCGCAGCGAGCTTGTGCTCGGGCGCCTCGCATTGCAGGTGCGCGCCATAGGCGTCCGCGATGATCAGGCCCGTATCTTGCGGAAAGATCTCGCAAGGCAGCTCCTGCGTGAAGGCGAAGAACAGCCGGTCGCAATGCGCCCGGTATTCGTGCCATTTCTGATCGGCGCGCAAATCCTCTACCGACGATTTGATCTCGACGATCCAGATCTCGCCGCGCTCGTTCAGCGCGACGAGATCGGCGCGCCGCCCCGAGGGCAACGGCAATTCGCTGATGCAGGTGAAGCCGAGCGAGCCCAACAATCGCGCCGTGCCGCGCGCGATGGCCAGCGCTGTCTCGGATTGACGGCGGTCGGGTGGTGGCACGAGGGCAATGCGGGCGGGATTGTCCATGGCGGGAGGATAGCCGATTCCTCCGAACGCGGACACCTTGCTCCATTCTCAAATGTCGTCCCGGCGAAGGCCGGGACCCATAATCACGGAAAGGAGTTTAGCGAAGGCTAATGGTTGCGGCCCGCGGTAGGTGCACCGCGCCTCACGGAGAAATCACGCGGTATGGGTCCCGGCCTTCGCCGGGACGACACCTGAGTAAAAGCGGGGAACCTCAAGTCTCCCTCGCACTTATCACGCAGCCGCCGCACCTCGGCGGAACCACCGAGGCTGCGCGCGCATGATCGACGATCTCTGGTACAAGAACGCCATCATCTATTGCCTGTCCGTCGGCACCTATATGGACGCCAACGGCGATGGCATCGGCGATTTCAAGGGCCTGTTGCGCCGGCTCGATTATCTGCACGGCCTCGGCATCACCACGATCTGGCTGATGCCGTTCCAGACCTCGCCCGGCCGCGACGACGGCTACGATGTCGCGGATTATTACAGCGTCGATGCCCGCTACGGCACGCTCGGCGATTTCGTCGAGTTCACCCATGGCTGCAAGCAGCGCGGCATTCGCGTCATCATCGATCTCGTCGTCAACCACACCTCCGACCAGCATCCCTGGTTCAAGGCGGCGCGGAGCGACAAGAACTCGCCCTACCGCGACTGGTATGTCTGGTCCGACAAGAAGCCGGCCAACGCCAATCAGGGCATGGTGTTTCCCGGCGTTCAGAAATCGACCTGGACGCGCGACAAGGAAGCCGGCGCCTGGTACTTCCACCGCTTCTACGATTTCCAGCCCGATCTCAACACCTCGAACCCGCGCGTGCAGGCCGAGATTTTGAAGATCATGGGCTTCTGGATCCAACTCGGCGTCTCAGGCTTTCGCATGGATGCCGTGCCTTTCGTCATCTCGACCAAAGGCGCCAAGGTGAAAAAGCCGGCCGAGCAGTACGACATGCTGCGGACGTTTCGTGAATTCCTGCAATGGCGGCAGGGCGATGCCATCATCCTCGCCGAGGCCAACGTGCTGCCAAAGACGGACATGGAATATTTCGGCCGCGATGCCGACCGCATGCATATGATGTTCAATTTCCAGGTCAACCAGCATCTGTTCTATGCGCTGGCCTCGTCCGATTCACGCCCGTTGGGGAAAGCGCTGAAGGCGACCAAGCCGCGGCCCGCCTCGGCGCAATGGGGCCTGTTCCTGCGCAATCATGACGAACTCGATTTGGGGCGGCTGACCAAGGCGCAGCGCGAAATCGTGTTCAAGCGCTTCGGTCCCGACAAGGACATGCAGCTCTACGACCGCGGCATTCGCCGTCGCCTGGCACCTATGCTGGGCGGCGACCGCAGGCGGCTCGAGCTCGCCTACAGCCTGATGTGCACGCTGCCGGGGACGCCGGTGATCCGCTATGGCGACGAGATCGCGATGGGCGATGATCTTTCGCTGCCGGAACGCAATTGCGCGCGCACGCCGATGCAATGGTCGACCGAGCCGCATGGCGGATTCACCACCAGCGACAAGCCGGCCTTGCCCGTCATCGACGAGGGACCTTATGGTTTCGAGCACCTCAATGTCGCAAAACAACGGCGCGATCCCAACTCCATGCTGAACTGGACCGAGCGCATCGTCCGCATGCGCAAGGAGGTGCCGGAGATCGGCTGGGGCGATTTTACAGTCATTCCGACGCGCGATCCCGCAGTCTTCATCATGCGCTACGACTGGCGCAACAATTCCGTGCTGTTCGTGCACAATCTCGACGAGAAGCCGCGCGAGATCGCGTTCTCGGCGGGGCTGCCGGGCGAGGCCGGCAAGCACCTGATCAATCTGCTCGCGGAAGACCACAGCCATGCCGACAAGCGCGGCCAGCACCGCGTCGTGCTGGAACCCTACGGCTATCGCTGGTATCGCGTCGGCGGGCTGGATTATCTGCTGAAGCGGAGCGATATCGACAAGACGATACGGGGCAACAAGCATCCGGGGTGATGTGGAGATGCTGGAGTTGCGCCGCTTCCACGATCGTCATTGCGAGCGCAGCGAAGCAATCCAGACTGTCACCGCGGGAAGATTCCGGATTGCTTCGCTGCGCTCGCAATGACGAGGAAAGTGCGTCGCCCATCTCTGCGCTTCGCTTGTCCAGGACGACGGTCATGGCGGCGTGATGATCACGCCCTCGTTGCCGCGCAAATCCAGCACGCCTTCGAGCCGCTCGCCCTCGCGATCCAGGAATGTCGACAGCAGAATCTCGCTGCCAAACTTGATCGCGCTGGTGGTGACCGGGATCGGCTCAGGGCCGAGATTGAGCACCACGATCACCGCCCTGCCCTCGGCCTCTCGGCGATAGACCAGGAGATCGCCCTGCGCCGCGATCGGATGATAGTCGCCCGCAACCAGCGGCGGACACGCCTGCCGCAACGCGATCAGGCGCTTGTAGAGCGTGAGGATCGAACGTGAATCGGCTTCGAGATCGACGACGTTGTTGTGGATGTGATCCTCCGGCAGCGGCAGCCATGGCCTGACGTCCGAGAAGCCGGCGAAGTTGGAGGAATCCCACTGCATCGGCGTGCGGCAGCCGTCGCGACCGACACCGATGCCGGGTACGTTCTTCTCGAAGGGGTCGCGCACGAACTCGGGGGCGATCGCGAGCTGATGCATGCCGATCTCGTCGCCGTAATACAGCGTCGGCGTGCCGCGCAGCGTCAGCAGCAGCATGGCGGCGATTCGGGCCTGCTCCGGCCCGACGCGGCTTGCGACGCGCGGGCGATCGTGATTGCCGAGCACCCAGTTCGGCCATGCGCCTTTCGGCAGCGCCTTCTCGTAGTCCTCGACGATCTTCTCGATCGAGCGCGCGCTCCAGAAGGTCGAGAGCAGCGCGAAATTGAACGGCATCTGCGCGCCGGTGAGATCGTTACCGTAATAAGCCATCAGGCGATGCAGCGGCAGATAGATCTCGCCGATCAGGACGCGGGCAGCATAGGCATCCGTGACGCGCCGCATCTCGGCGATGACGTCGTGCACCTCCGGCTGGTCGGTGGAATATTGTGTGAGGATCCTTTCGTTCGGCGGCCGGCTCTCGACATAATGCGGATTGGGCGGGTTGTCGCGGAAATCGGCGTCCTTGATCAGGTGCCAGATCACGTCGACGCGAAAGCCGTCGACGCCCTTCTCGAGCCAGAACCGCATCACGTCATAGATCGCCGCGCGGACATCGGGATTGCGCCAGTTGAGGTCCGGCTGCTGGGCGAGGAAGGCGTGATAGTAGTACTGACCGGTCGTCTCGTCGAACTGCCACGCACTGCCGCCGAACTCGGACAGCCAGTTGTTCGGTACGCCGCCACCCTCGCCCGGGTCGCGCCAGATGTACCAGTCACGTTTGGGATTGTCGCGCGAGGAGCGGCTTTCGACGAACCAGGGATGCTGGTCCGAGGTGTGGTTCGGCACCAGGTCGAGGATCAGCTTGAGGCCGTTGTCGTGCGCGGCGGCAAGAAGCGCATCGAAATCCGCCATCGTGCCGAACAGCGGCTCGATGCCGGTATAGTCGGAAATGTCGTAGCCGAAATCGGCCATTGGCGAGGGGAAGATCGGCGACAGCCAGATCGCGTCGACGCCGAGCGATTTCACATACGGCAGCCGCTGCAAAATGCCGGCGAGATCGCCGACACCGTCGCCATTTGAATCCTGAAAGGAGCGCGGGTAGATCTGATAGAAGATGCCGTCGCGCCACCAATTGCTGCCGCTCTGAGCCATGCGGGAAATCCATCCAAAAACTGCTTCTCGCGCGGGAGAACGCGGAAGGAGCGCCCCGGTTCAAAACAGCAGGCGAATTGGGACAGCTGTGTGACGATGTCCGCGACTGTTCCCGAGCCATGGGGACAAATCTTTTGCTTGGCGACATGGCAAAAATCGGCATTGTGGCGCCATGACCGAGCAAAACGAGACACAGGCCCAGGCAGGCGCGAAAGCGGGCGCGATCATCGTCCCCGTGACGCTGTTTGAGCAGAATTGCACCATCATCTGGGACGAGCCTTCCAAGAAGGCCGTGGTGATCGATCCCGGCGGCGACGTGCCGAAGATCCTGGACGCCATCAAACAGACCGGCGTCACCGTGGAGAAGATATGGCTGACTCACGGCCATATCGACCATGTCGGCGGCGCGGACGAACTCCGCGACGCGCTGAAGGTGCCGATCGAGGGCCCGCATCTCGCGGACAAATTCCTGCTCGACAACGTGGTCGAGAGCGGCGCGCGCTTCGGCATGACGGGGGTGCGCAATTTCGAGCCGGACCGCTGGCTCGACGAAGGCGACAGCGTGGCGATCGGCGATCTCCAGTTCGAGATCTATCATTGCCCCGGCCATTCGCCCGGCAGCGTGGTGTTCTTCAACAAGGATCTGCGCTTCGCCCATGTCGGCGACGTCCTGTTCGCCGGCTCGGTCGGACGCACCGATCTGCCCGGCGGCAGTCACGCGACGCTGATCGACTCGATCAAGACCAAGCTGCTGCCGCTCGGCGACGATGTCGGCTTCATCTGCGGCCATGGCGCCGGCTCGAGCATCGGCCAGGAGCGGATGACCAATCCGTTCATCACCGGCGAGATGTAGGCCCTACTCGGCGGCGTCCGCCAGCACTTGGGGCGCACTCAGGTTACGGTCGCCCCAGTCGCGGATCGCCGCCACGACCGGCACGAAGCTCTTGCCTTTGCGGGTGAGGCGATATTCGACCTTCGGCGGCACCTCGCCAAAATCCTTGCGATCGATCAGGCCGCTCGCCGTCAGCGCCTTCAACTCGCGACTCAGCACGCGCGGGGTGATCTCCGCGCTGCCTTCCGTGCCGCGCAACAGGCCGGTCCTGATCTCGCCATAGCGGCGCGGACCGTCCTTGAGGTCCCAGACGATGCGCAGCTTGTACTTGCCGCTGATCATCTTCTGAAAGGCCGCGACCGGGCAGCTGCGCGCTGGAACTGTCTTCGCCATGTCGTTTCCTCCATGTGCGAGATGAAGAATAGGAGCGACGCCGAAAAAGTCCATACTATCAATTTTGTCCATACTTGCAGGATCGCATCCAGCACGCAGATGATGACGCACAACGCGAACAGGGAGCGTCACATGAAGCACTTCATGATCCGGTACGAATTCAAGAACGGCACGACGGAGGCCTGGCACCAGGAGGTCGGCCGCTTCATCAAGGCGATCGACGGCGATCCGGAACTGAAAGGACGGATCGGCTATCGCGTCCTGAAGAACCGCGACAATGGCAGCTATTTCCATCTCGCCAGCGTCAGCGACGATGCCGCGCAAAAGGCGCTGCAATCGCGCGACTTCTTCAAGGCGTATCAGGAGATGACGCGCAAGGTCGCCGGCGGCGAGGTGACGGCGACGCCGATCGAATGGATCGGCGCGACGGCCTGAGTTACTTCATCAATCCCGCGGCCGTGAGCGCGCGCGTGATGATCTGGCCGAGATCGAAGCCGCGGGCGTCCTCGCGCTTCGGCTCGGCCGGCTGTTCGGCGACCGCGGCGCGGATCGAGCGGGCCAGATGCGGCGCGGGCGAGCGAGCCGGCGTCGGCTTTGGCTCGGCCTTCTTGGCCACGTCGGGAATCCAGCCGGTGAGGCCGAAGAATTTTGCGATGTGATAGGACGAGGAGATGCCGGCCTCGATCAGGAACGCGCCTTCCACGCCATAGCGCTGGTCGTTGTCGGCCAGGCCGAGCGGCGTGCCGTGGGCCATGTCGGTGATGGCATAGGACTCGACGAGGGTCTCGCCGTCCTTGTTCCACCAGGCTTGGCGCGGATAGCCGTCGATGTCGGTTTCCGCCATCGGCGCCTCGGGCAGATCGTGCAGGTCGAGCCATTGCTTGACGATCTCGTTGGCATTGCCGGGATTGACGGTCCGATCGGCGCTGCCGTGCCACACCGAGATCCTCGGCCAGGGCCCGCGATGATTCGAGGCCCGCCGCACCAGATCGCCAAGTTCGCGCGCCGGCCGCTCCGGGGAATGAAACATGCCGTCGAGCGCCTCGCGCAGATTGGTCGCGATGCCGTAGGGAAGCCCCGCGATGACCGCGCCAGCCGCGAAGACTTCAGGGTAGGTCGCGAGCATCACCGACGTCATGCCGCCGCCGGCCGACAGGCCCGTGATGAAGATGCGGCGGGGATCGACGCGATGCGTTTCGATCATGTGCGCGATCATCTCGCGAATCGAACACGCCTCGCCGCTGTCCCGTGCCGTGTCTTCCGGATTGAACCAGTTGAAGCAGGTGTTGCTGTTGTTGATGCGCTGCTGCTCGGGCATCAGCAGCGCGAAGCCGTAGTGCTCGGCGAGCGTCGACCATCCGGCGCCGAGGTCGTAGCTTGCTGCGGTCTGGCCGCAGCCGTGCAGCACGACGACGAGCGCGCGCGGCTTCTGCAATTGCGGCGGCACGAACGCGAACAGGCGCAGATTGCCGGGATTGTCGCCGAAGCCCGTGACCTCTTGCAACGGACTGGACGCATCGGCGCTCCGGCCAAACTCGGCGAAGCGCAATCCGTCCAGCTTTGGCAGACGTCTCAAGAGATCGACATTTCTGGTTAACGACACGGCAGCTCCTGGCAGGCGACGTTCAACGTCCACCCAAACCAAATAGTTGCTGCAGCGCAAAATAAAAAGACCGTGTGCTGTCGATGAGGAGCTAAATCGCAGGAAAACCTGCAGAAATCCGCACGTATTCACCGCAATGCCTCAACTTCGTGCAGATGCACGGCGCATCCACGCCGGGAATGCGGCGCAGATCATGATTAACATCAGGAACAGCGCGAGCGAGACGAGCATTCCTGCCCGCGCCGATTGCACCGCTTCGACGGCAAAGTCAGGGCGAAGCCGGAGCAGGCCGGCCAGAAGGACGTTTTGGTGCCCGGATGTCGCTCACCGGCTCGCGCGACGAATCGATCTGCTTTGTGACGGTTTGATGCATCGGCGCGCGAACGCGCGATGACCTGCGAGCACGAATCGCGAGGCCTTACGTCTTCCACGAGAGAGCGCTCCATCGCATGGCTGCATTCCACCGCGCGGGACATCGCGTGATTGCGCTCGCTGCGTTCAGCACGTAGCTTCGCGCCACAAACAAACAAAAAATGTAAGCTGGAGAGAATGCCATGGCGCGCCTGAAGTTCGGAGCCTTCCTTGCCCCGCATCATCCGATCGGGGAGCATCCGATGCTCCAGTTCCGGCGCGACCTCGATCTGGTCGAGCAGTTGGATAGCCTCGGCTATGACGAGTTCTGGTGCGGCGAGCATCATTCCTCCGGCTGGGAGATGATCGCCTCGCCGGAGATGTTCCTGGCTGCGGCCGGCGAGCGCACCAAGCGGATCAAGCTCGGCACCGGCGTGGTGTCGCTACCCTATCACCACCCCTACAACGTCGCGCAGCGCATGGTGCAGCTTGACCACATGACCGGCGGCCGCGCCATCTTCGGCTCCGGTCCCGGCGCGCTCGCCTCCGACGCGCATACGCTCGGCATCGATCCGATGACGCAGCGCGACCGCCAGGACGAGGCGATCGGCGTGATCCGCCGTCTCTTCGACGGCGAGCGCGTCACCGCGAAGAGCGACTGGTTCACCATGAACGACGCCGCGCTGCAGCTCCTGCCGCTGCAGGAGGAAATGCCGTTCGTGGTGGCCTCGCAGATCTCGCCTTCCGGCATGACGCTGGCCGGCAAATACGGCATCGGCATCATCTCGCTGGGTTCGATGACGACGCAGGGGCTGATGTCGCTGCAGCAGCAATGGCAGTTCGCCGAGGACGCGGCGAAAAAGCACGGCACCAAAGTCGATCGCGCGAACTGGCGCGTGCTGCTGACCTGGCACATCGCCGAGACCCGCGAGCAGGCCCGCCGCGAGGCCGGCGCCGGGCTGATGCGCTGGCACAACGAATATAATGTCGGCACGCTGCAACGGCCGGGCCTGACGGCGTTCGCCTCGCCGGACGAGGCCGTGGACAAGACCGCTTTCGTCGACGGTGCGGCCTCCGTCATCGGCACGCCCGACGACCTCGTCAAGATGATCAAGAATGTGATGCAGGTGTCCGGCGGCGTCGGCGCCGTCATCGGCTTCGTGCACGACTGGGCCAATCCAGAGAACACGCGCCGGAGCTGGGACCTTGTCGCGCGCTACGTCGTGCCCGAGATCAACGGCTACATCGACGGCTTGCGCAAGTCGCAAAAATTCGTGATCGAGAACCGCGCGATCTTCGAACGCGCGGGCCAGGCCGTGATGGCCAAGATCATGGAAAACGAGAAGGCCGCCGAGGCGCTGAAGGTGACCGGCGCCGGCCGCGTTGCGATTCCGGCCGTCAACGCGCCGGATTTGCAGAAGGAAGCGGCGAAGCTGTAGCGCGGAGTCATCGTCACCGGATCGTGCTATGTTGGCCGGGCCTCGCCAACCGGAGCAATCGTCATGTCGATGCAGAATGTGGCCGCCCCTGCGCACGGCTTCACTCCGCCCAAGCGCAACGAGCTGACACATATTCCCGGCGACGAAGGCTGGCCGATCATCGGCAAGACCTTTCAGGTGCTCGCCGACCCCAAGGGGCACATCGAGGCGAATGGCGCCAAATACGGCCTGGTCTATCGCACGCACTTCTTCGGCGAGACCAATGTCGTACTGCTCGGCCCCGAGGCCAACGAGCTCGTGCTGTTCGACCAGCAAAAGCTGTTCTCCTCGACCCATGGCTGGAACAAGGTGCTCGGCCTGCTGTTTCCGCGCGGATTGATGCTGCTGGATTTCGAGGAGCACCGGCTGCACCGCAAGGCGCTATCGGTCGCGTTCAAGTCCGGCCCGATGAAATCGTATCTGAGCGATCTCGACCGCGGCATCGGCGCCCGGGTCGCGCAGTGGAAGGCGAAGCCCGGCGAGATGCAGCTTTATCCGGCGATGAAGCAGCTCACGCTCGATCTCGCCGCCGCGTCCTTTCTCGGCGCCGATATCGGGCCGGAGGTCGACGAGATCAACCGCGCCTTCGTCGACATGGTCGCGGCCGCCGTCGCCCCGATCCGCCGACCGCTGCCCGGCACGCAGATGGCGGCCGGCGTCAGGGGACGCAAGCGCATCGTCGCTTATTTCCGCGAGCAGATTCCGCTGCGACGCGGCAATCACGGCGGCGATGACCTGTTCTCGCAGCTCTGCCGTGCAACCCACGAGGACGGCGCCCTGCTCTCGGAACAGGACATCATCGACCACATGAGCTTCCTGATGATGGCGGCGCACGACACGCTGACTTCGTCGCTGACGTCGTTCATCGGGGAGCTCGCCGCGAATCCCGACTGGCAGGACAAGCTCCGCGCGGAGGTCATGGCGCTGGGGCTCGCCCCTAATGCGCCGAGCAGCTTCGATGATCTCGAAAAGATGCCGCTGTCGGAGATGGCGTTCAAGGAAGCGCTGCGGATCAAGCCGCCGGTGCCCTCGATGCCGCGTCGCGCCATGCGCGATTTCACCTTCAAGGGCTTTTCAATTCCGGCCGGCACCGCGATCGGCGTCAATCCGCTCTACACCCACCACATGAAGGACATCTGGCCCGAGCCGGACCGCTTCGATCCGCTGCGCTTCACCGAGGAGGCCCAGCGCAATCGCCACCGCTTCGCCTGGGTACCGTTCGGCGGCGGCGCGCATATGTGCCTCGGCCTGCACTTCGCCTACATGCAAGCCAAATGCTTCGCGCGGCACTTCTTGCAGAACATCGAGGTGTCGCTGGAGCCCGGCTACAAGCCGGACTGGCAGATGTGGCCGATCCCGAAACCGCGCGATGGATTGCGGGTGCGGGTGAAGGCGGTGTGAGCATCGCTCTCGTAGGGTGGGTTAGCCGAAGGCGTAACCCACCTCTTTGGTGTCCGCAGTGACAGAAGTGGTGGGTTACGCTTCGCTAACCCACCCTACGGCTTCGTCGCCCGTGGCGCCTACGCCCCCTGATCGAACGCCTTGCGCAGAGCCACGTAGCCCTGCTGCTGCTGGCTCCAGTTGCGGCCGCCGGTCATCGCGCCGTCGATGACGAGGTCATGGCCGTTGATGAAGCTGGACTCGTCGCTGGCCAGGAACACCGCGGCATGGGCGATGTCGTCGGGAAGGCCCGCGCGCGGGATCGGCTGCGCAGTCTTGTAGACCTCGCGCATCACCGCCGGCGTCTTCTCCGCCGCGTCGGTCGAAAGCCCGAGCGCCTTGCCGAAAATGCCGGTCGCGATGGCGCCAGGCGAGATCGAGTTGACGCGGACGTTGGATTCGCCGAGCTCCATCGCCACGCATTTTGTGAGATGAATCACCGCCGCCTTGGCCGCACCATAGACCATCGAGGACGAGAAGCCGGCGAGACGGCCGGCGATGCTGCCATTGTTGATGATGCTGCCAAAGCCCTGCTTCTTCATGTGGGGCGCGGCGTGCTTCATGCCGAGCATGACGCTGCGCAGCAGGGTCGCCATCGCCGCGTCGAAGCGCTCGACCTCGAGGCCTTCGATGCCGCCGGTCTGCGCCGGGCCGCCGGCATTGTTGAACAGGCAGTCGATGCGGCCGAATGTGTCCACCGCGAGCGCGATCAGCGCCTGCATCTGCGCTTCGACCGTCACATCCGTCTGGCGGAAGACGCAATTCGGCCCGAGCTGCTTCGCCAGCGCCTCGCCTTCCGGTATGCGCCGGCCCGCGATCACAATTTTGGCACCTTCGGCAACGAAGACTTCAGCAGTCCGCAACCCGATCCCGCTCGTCGCGCCCGTGATCACCGCGACCTTGCGATCCAGCCTGCCCATGGAATGTCCCTGTTTTCGAACCCCCTGACGCCAAATGGCGGACACCAATCGACGACGGCGCCGCGACGGTCGGCGCCGCAGCAGGCACTATTCCTGCCGGCTTCCGACAAGGCAAGCTTTGCCTGGGGCCGGCGACATGCGTAACATTCCTGGCGACCGCTCGATTGTCGAACGCATATCGCGACCGGACTGCGCATGGGGAAGCTGATCGACGAATTCCGCAAGGGCTGGCACGGCGCAGCACCGCCGTCGCTCGGCCTGAGCCTTGCGTTTGCGGTCGCCTGCCTGCTGGTTGCGACGCTGGCGCGCTGGGCTCTCGCCCATGTGCGGCCCGACGTCTATTTCACGCCGTATTTCCCGGCCGTGTTCTTTGCGGCCGCGTTCGGCGGCTTCCGCATCGGCATCATCACGGCGCTGGTCGGCGGCGTGCTCGGCGTCGTCGTGAATTTCGGCGATGCCTTTGCCGATAACGCGCGATTCGCCCTGCTGGCGCTGTATTGGACGGTCTGCGCGCTCACCATCTGGGGCGTCGAGCACTATCGCTCGCTCCTCGTCGAGCAGCGCCGGATTTCCAGGCGCCTGATCGAGGAAGAAGACTACCGCAAGCTGCTGGTCGACGAGCTCCAGCACCGGCTGAAGAACAAGCTGTCGACGGTGCATGCTGTGCTGCATCAGGTGCTGCACGATCAGCCGCAAATCTGGGCCCGGATCGATCCGCGGCTGCGGTCGCTTGCCGCGACCGACGATTTGATCTCGCGGATCGACAAGGCCGGCTGCGACATTCGCGACCTCCTGATCTCCGAGCTCGGCCCTTATGGCCATGTCCGCTTCACGCTCAACGGCGAACGGCTGTTCCTGCCGCCGAAGCTTGCGGTCACGCTGTCGCTAATGTTTCACGAGCTCGCCACCAACGCAGGCAAATATGGCGCGTTCTCCGCGCCGCGCGGGTTGTTGCAGGTGTCATGGACCGTCAGCGACGACCGTCTGACCGTGACCTGGGATGAAACCGAGGGCCCGAGCGTCGACAAGGTCTCCGAGCCAGGTTTCGGCACCAAGCTGTTGAAGTCGGCGCTGTCGGCCTTCGACGGCAAGACGGAGGTCTCCTATCTCAGGAGCGGACTCCATTGCACCATGCAATGCCGTATCCCCAAGGACGGTTAGACACGGCGCAAACGAAACCCGTTCGCGCGCGTCGTTCGCGGTTTCGCCGAACGCGTTGACGCCCTGTTAATGACGATGGGCTGCGCGCGTCGCATCGCCGCAAAACACCACCGTAATTCTCCGGACCCCTTAACCAAACTTAAGAGGGAACCGCGCAAGATCGCGGCCATTGCAAAGTCGCGCTGAAACAACAAGATTCATGACTTCTATGAACGACAACAAATATTCCGGCGCGAGTGAAGCCGAACTCGGATTCCTCAAGGAAATCGTTAGAATGCTGCCTGCCGGCTTGACCGTGCAGGACGCGCAGGGCGAACTTCTCCTGGTCAACGATGTCGCGGCCGCCCAGCTCGGCATGGACGGCAGCCGCCCCTCGCGCGATCTCGCATCGCGCCTGGAAGCCTGCCGGCAGGCCCTGAGCTCCGGCCAGGCGGTCGTCGCCGAGGAAGCGCTCCACGACGGAGCCGCACGCCAGGTGCTGCTGACCACTCATCGTCCGATCCGCCTCGACGGACGCGAGCTGCTGATCTCGGCCTCCTCCGACATCACTGAGCAGAAGAATTTCGAGGACCAGCTGTTCCGCTCGGCCTATTTCGACGAGCTGACCGGCCTGCCCTCGCGGCGCGTTATCGAACATCGCGCCACCAGCCTGCTCGCGCAGGGTCGCGTCGGCGAGCGCTTTGCGCTCGCCTTTCTCGACGTCGACAATTTCAAGCACATCAACGACTATTACGGCCACGCGGTGGGCGATGCGCTGCTGGTCGAGCTGTCGAAGCGGCTTGGACGCGGCTTGCGCGATTCGGACATGCTGTCGCGCATCTCCGGCGACGAATTCCTGCTGCTGCTGTCGCCGATCCAGAGCCAGGAGGAAGTCGCCGAATTTATGCAATCGACGCTGGAGCGGCTGACGGCGCCGTTCTTCATCGACAATTCGGAAGTGTTCGCCTCAACCTCCGTCGGCATCAGCCTCTACCCCGATCACGGAAGCAGCTTCGAGACACTGCGTCAGAACGCCGACATCGCGATGTACCGCATCAAGAATGACGGCAAGGGATCGGCCGCCTTCTTCGACTCCAGCATGGAGCGCGAGGCGCTGGCGCGAATGAAGATCGAGCAGTCGCTGCGGCTCGCCATCCTCGAGAAACGCTTCTGCTGCGCCTTCCAGTCCAAGGTCGACATCCGCACGCAGGACGTGAAGGGCATCGAGGCTCTGGTACGGCTGCGCGACGACGAGGGCGTGATCCAGGCGCCGGGCTCGTTCATCAATCTTGCCACCGAACTCGGATTGATCGACGAGCTGACTCATCTCGTGCTCGCCGAGATCGTCAAGTCGATCGACCTGATCAACGAGACGTTCGGTGCGGAGGCGACCATCAGCATCAACGTCGCGGCCAAGCAGGCCGGCAACCCCGAATTCATGCGCAGCTTCGCCCAGGCGCTCGACGACACCGGCTTTCCGCAGCGCTTCATGATCGAGGTGACGGAAGACGCCTTCGTCGCCAAGAATCATTTCCAGGCCGAGATCCTGCCGATGTTCCGCAAGCTCGGCGTCGCCATCTCGATCGACGATTTCGGCACCGGCTATTCCTCGCTCTCGGCGCTGGCCGACATCACCGCGGACGAGATCAAGATCGACCGCTCCTTCATCACCGATATCCATAAGCGCCCACGCAACCAGGGCATCCTGCGCGCGATCGAATCCCTGAGCGAAGCGCTCGGCATGACCGTGATTGCCGAAGGCATCGAATCCTACGAGGAGCTCGCCTACCTCCAGGCTGCGACCAAAATCCGGTACGCGCAGGGCTATTATTTCTCACGGCCGATCTTCCTGGAGGAGCTGAAGCTCGCAACGCCCATCTCCAGCGAAGCACGCGCCGGCGTCACAAACCGCTCGACCCAACAGAACCGGCAGGGCTATTCCCGGGCGAACGGATACAGGCGGTAAGCCCCGGCCTTGATCGTTGATTTCCAAAGCTTGAGCAGCCCGTTCCACGGGTGAGGTCAACAATTGCATCTGCCGATTTCCTCGGCAGAAGCGATCCGGCGCGGCCAAGCCGGGACAATGTCACACATGCCCTTCGCGTGGTCCCGCCGGAAGGTGGAATTGCAATGTCTGCACGGTTGTGCAAATCGCTATGGCCAAAGAATTTACCAGGAGGGACCATCGTGCGCCGCTCGCTCATCTTAACAACAACCATCCTCGCCCTCGCCGCGGGCACGTCCGCACAGGCCGACGATCTCAAGGTCGCGCTGATCTATGGCAAGACCGGCCCGCTCGAGGCCTATGCCAAGCAGACCGAGACCGGCCTGCAGATGGGTTTTGAATACGCCACCAAGGGCACCATGACGCTCGACGGGCGCAAGATCGTCGTCATCACCAAGGACGACCAGGGCAAGCCGGATCTATCCAAGGCCGCGCTCGCGGAAGCCTATCAGGACGACAAGGCCGACATCGCGATCGGCACGACCTCGTCGGCCGCGGCGCTCGCGATCCTGCCCGTCGCCGAGGAAAACAAGAAGATCCTGATCGTCGAGCCCGCGGTCGCGGATCAGATTACCGGCGAGAAGTGGAATCGCTACATCTTCCGCACCGCGCGCAACTCGTCGCAGGATGCGATCTCGAACGCGGTCGCGATCGGCAAGCAGGGCGTCACCGTCGCGACGCTGGCGCAGGACTACGCCTTCGGCCGCGACGGCGTAGCCGCCTTCAAAGAGGCGCTCGGCAAGACCGGCGCGACGCTCGCCGCCGAAGAATATGCCCCGACTTCGACCACGGACTTCACGGCGGTCGGCCAGCGCCTGTTCGACGCGCTGAAGGACAAGCCGGGCCGCAAGGTGATCTGGGTGATCTGGGCCGGCGCCGGCAATCCGCTGGCAAAACTCCAGGACATGGATCCGAAGCGCTACGGCATCGAACTGTCCACCGGCGGCAACATCCTGCCGGCGCTCGCGGCCTACAAGGGCCTGCCCGGCATGGAAGGCGCGACCTATTACTTCTACGAGATCCCGAAGAACCCGGTGAATGACTGGTTGGTCGCCGAGCACCAGAAGCGCTTCAATGCGCCGCCGGACTTCTTCACCGCGGGCGGTTTCGCCGCCGCGATGTCCGTCGTCGCCGCGGTCACCAAGGCGAAGTCGACCGACACCGAGAAACTGATCAGCGCCATGGAAGGCCTGGAGTTCGACACGCCGAAGGGCAAGATGATGTTCCGCAAGGAAGACCATCAGGCGCTGCAGAGCATGTATCACTTCAAGGTCAAGGTCGATCCGAATGTCGCCTGGGCCGTGCTCGAGCCGGTGCGCGAGCTGAAGATCGAGGACATGAACGTTCCGATCAAGAACAAGCGGTAGGTGCTTCTTCACCTCTCCCGCTTGCGGGAGAGGCCGGGAGAGGGCTCTATCTTCTTGGTGGTTCTCGATTGCTGAGACACCCTCTCCCCGACCCTCCCCCGCAGGCGGGGGAGGGAGCGCGGCGCGATCGCGGAAATATTCCTCTCTCACCATTTGCTAGACCCATGACGCTGACCCTCGAAACCCGCGACCTCACCATCCGCTTCGGCGGCCATGTCGCGGTCAACAGCGTCACCTGCAGCTTCCGCCCGGGCGAGCTCACCGCGATCGTCGGGCCGAACGGCGCCGGCAAGACCACTTATTTCAACCTGATCTCCGGTCAGCTCCGCGCATCGAGCGGGAGCGTCCTGTTCGGCGGCACCGACATCACCCAGCAGTCCGCGCCGATGCGGACGCGCGCAGGCCTGGGGCGCGCCTTCCAGCTCACCAATCTGTTTCCGAATCTCTCGGTGGAGGAAAACGTCCGCCTCGCCGTGCAGGCCGCCGACGGCACTCACTATGACATGCTGCGACCCTGGATGGTCCGCCGCGATCTGATCGCCCGGGCCGATGCTATTCTGGATCAGGTCGCGCTTGGCGGCCGCCGTGGCGTCGCCGCGACCGCACTGTCGCATGGCGATCAGCGCAAGCTCGAGGTCGCGCTGATGATGGCACTCGAACCGAAGGTGTTCATGTTCGACGAGCCGACCGCAGGCATGAGCATCGACGAGGTGCCGGTCGTGCTGAACCTGATCGCGCAGCTTAAGCAGGACAAGAGCAGGATCATTCTCCTGGTCGAGCACAAGATGGATGTGGTGCGATCGCTCGCCGACCGCATCATCGTGCTGCATAACGGGCAGCTTGTTGCGGACGGCAGGCCTGCCGAAGTGATCGCGTCACCGATCGTGCAGGAGGCCTATCTCGGCGTCGCGCCCAAGAATGTTGCAGGGAGCGCAGCATGACCGATCTGTTGAGGCTCTCCGGTGTTCACACCCATATCGGCCGCTATCACATCCTCCAGGGCATCGATCTCGATGTCGCGCAGGGGCAGACCACGATGCTGCTGGGCCGCAACGGCGCCGGCAAGACCACGACGTTGCGTACCATCATGGGCCTCTGGAAGGCCTCTTCCGGCGAGATCAGCCTCGCCGGCGAGCGCATCGAGAGCCGTGCGACGCCCGACATCGCGCGGCTCGGCGTCGGCTACGTGCCGGAGAGCATGGCGGTGTTCTCCGACCTCACGGTGAAGGAAAATCTGGTGCTGGCGGCGCGCGACGGGCCGCTCGACGACGCCCAGCTCGAATGGATTTTCGGCTTCTTTCCGGCGCTGCGCCGATTCTGGCTGTCCCGCGCGGGAAGTCTCTCGGGCGGACAAAAGCAGATGTTGTCGATTGCCCGCGCCATCGTCGAACCGCGCAAGCTCCTGCTGATCGACGAGCCGACCAAGGGGCTGGCACCGGCGATCGTGATGGCGCTGATCGAGTGCCTGAAGGAGATCAAGCGCAAGGGCGCCACCATCCTGATGGTCGAGCAGAACTTCTTTGCTGCCCGCGAACTCGGCGACGACGTGCTGGTGATGGACAACGGCACCATCGTCCATCGCGGCGAGATGGCGGCCTTGGCCTCCGACGTGGCGCTGCAGGAGCGGCTGCTCGGCCTGAGCCTGGAGACGCATCAATGACCGAGCTCGCCGCAACCGATCCGCTGCCGAAGCCGAAGCGCGACATCGCGCCGATCCTGCTGCCGATCGCCGTCGCCCTCGTGATGATCCCGCTGATCGGCTCCCCCAGCACTTGGCTGACGCTGACGGCCGCGAGCCTCGCGATGGGCATGATGATCTTCATCATGGCCTCGGGCCTCACGCTCGTGTTCGGCTTGATGGACGTGCTCAATTTCGGCCATGGCGCCTTCATCGCTGTCGGGGCCTATGTCGCGACTCTGGTGCTGGCGCCGTTCGCGGCCTCCCTCCAGGCTGATTCGCTGTGGATGAACCTCGCGGTGCTGGCGCCGGCGGCATTGCTGTCGATGGCGGTGTCCGGCGCGCTCGGCCTGGTCGTCGAGCGGGTGCTGATCCTGCCCGTCTACGGCCAGCATCTGAAGCAGATCCTGATGACGACGGGCGGCCTGATCGTCGCCGAGCAGACGCTCTATGCGGTGTGGGGGCCGCAGATCATCCCCACGCCGCTGCCGACGTCGTTGCGCGGCTCCTTCATCCTCGGCGACGTCGCGATTGCGAAATACCGCGTGCTGGCGACGCTGATCGGCCTCGCCGTCTTCATCGCGATCCAGCTCGTGCTCAACCGGACCAAGCTTGGGCTTCTGATCCGCGCCGGCGTCGAGAATCGCGAGATGGTCGAGGCGCTCGGCTATCGCATTCGCCGTCTGTTCCTCGGCGTGTTCATGACGGGATCGGCGCTGGCCGGCCTCGGCGGCGTGATGTGGGCGCTGTATCGCGAGCAGGTCCACGCCTCCATGAGCGACGACCTCACCGTCCTGATCTTCATCGTCGTCATCATCGGCGGCCTCGGCTCGATCGGCGGCTGCTTCATCGGCGCGATCCTGGTGGCGATGATTGCCAATTACGGCGGCTTCCTGGTGCCGAAGCTCGCCCTCGTCTCCAACATCCTGCTGATGGTCGCCATTCTGATGTGGCGGCCGCGCGGCCTCTATGCGGTGACCAGCCGATGATGATCCTGTCAGGCGACCCGCCGCGCAGCCGCGTGCTCACGCTCGTTCTCGTCCTCGTCGTCCTGGCGCTGGTGGCGACGCCGTTCCTGTTCCCCGGGGCGAAGGCACTGAACGTTGCGGCCAAGATTTGCGTCTTCGCCGCGCTCGTCGCCTCCTACGATTTGCTGCTCGGCTATACCGGCTCGGTGTCGTTCGCACACACCATGTTCTACGGGATCGGCAGCTACGCGATCGCGATCGCGCTGTACGGAATGGGCCCGAATTGGGGCGCGGTCGCAACCGGCATTGTGGTCGGCCTGCCGCTTGCCGCGCTGCTTGCGCTTGCGATCGGACTGTTCTCGCTGCGGGTCGCCGCGATCTTCTTTGCCATGATCACGCTCGCGGTCGCATCCGCCTTCCAGGTGCTGGCCTCGCAGCTGTCCTGGCTGACCGGCGGCGAAGACGGCCGCAGCTTTCAGCTTCCCGAGCTGCTCAGGCCCGGCACGGTGCTGATCTCGAAGAACGTGCTTGGATTCGAGCTCAACGGCCGCATCCTGACCTACTATCTGGTGTTCGCCGTCTCGGCCCTGATGATCCTCGCTTTGCTGCGGGTGGTGAACTCGCCGTTCGGGCGCGTGCTGCAGGCGATCCGCGAAAATCGTTTCCGCGCCGAGGCGCTCGGCTTCCGCACCGTCTTCCACCTGACCTACGCCAACTGCATCGCCGCACTGGTCGCTGCTAGCGCCGGAATTCTCAATGCACTGTGGCTGCGTTATGCCGGCCCCGATACTTCGCTCAGCTTCTCGATCATGCTGGACATTCTCCTGATGGTCGTGATCGGCGGCATGGGCACGATCTACGGCGCGATCATCGGCGCCACCATTTTCATCCTCGCCCAGAACTATCTGCAGTCGCTGATGGGCGTTGCCTCCAAGGCGGCGTCGGAAGCCGGCCTGCCGCTGCTGCCCGGGCTGTTGCATCCCGACCGGTGGCTGCTGTGGCTTGGGCTGCTCTTCATCGCCAGCGTCTACTTCTTTCCGACCGGCGTGGTCGGACGGCTGCGCAGTCTCCGCGGCGACAAGAGTGCGGGCAGCTCGCATTAACGCGCAATTCATGATGCAGCGCAGCGGCTCGCTGAACACGACTGCGATCACGCAACGAGATTAACGCTCAGGTAACTGGCTTTCCTAAGCTTTACGCCATTTGTGTGGTGTATCCCTGTCCCTCCAGGGAGGGGGAATGCGCCAGGTCTTTGCAGGGATTGCAGCCGGAATGTTCCTAGCCGCGAAGCACGGCTGGGAGGCGGCCATTCGGCGCGGACCGGTGCTGTGGCTCACCCTGTGCGGCGTGTTGCTGGTCGCCGGGATCTTCGCCGTGACCGCCATGGCCGTCGGCGAATTTCGCGAACGTACCCTGGTCAACCGCGAGCGCGAGCTGGAAAATACGGTGCAGCTGATCGCGCGGCACTTCGATCAGCAATTCGAAGATTCCGACGTCGTCGCTGCCGATGTGATCGGGCAGATGAATCTGCCGGAGATCAGTTCGGCCGCGATGTTCCGCGAGCGCATGTCCGGACCCGCGACGAACCAGATGCTGCGCAGCAAGATCGGCCCCGTGTCTTACCTCGGCGACATCGCGATCTACGATGCCGACGGCGAACTGATCAACTGGTCGCGGGCCCAGCCGCTGCCCAAGATCAACATCTCCTCGCGCGCCTACTTTCAGACCTTCAAATCGAATCCGATGGCCGAACCGGTAGCGCTGGAATCGGTCCGCAGCTTCATCATCGGAAAATGGACCACGATTGTCGCGCGTCGGCTGAGCGGCGCGGACGGCAGCTTCTTCGGCACGATGGTCCGCCGGATCGATCCGGACAGCTACCAAAACTATTTCGCGTCCGTTGCGCTTGCAGAGGGCACGGCGATCTCGCTGTTCGACCGCAATGGCAAGATGCTGTCGCGCTACCCGCATGTCGAAGAGCTGATCGGCAGGGACTTCAAGGACGCGCCGCTGATGCGCAAGATGCTTGCCGAAGGTGGCCGGCACACCCTGCGCGTCAAGGGCCCGATCGACGGCGACGAGCGCCTCGGCTCCGGGGCCTCGCTGTCGCATTTCCCGCTGGTCATCGTCGCGACCAACACCACGAGAGCCGCGCTGGCCGACTGGCGGCAGCAGACCGGTTTCATGGTCACCACCGCCGCGCTTTCGGCCACGGTGATTGCGCTGATCCTGTTCCTCATCGTTCGCCAGATCAACCGGCAGAACCGCGAGGCGCAGCAACGGCTGGAAGCTGAGCGCGGGCGGCTCGACACCGCCTTGAACAACATGTCGCAAGGGTTGATCCTGTACGATGCCGCCGGATTCATCGTCACCTGCAACCGCCGCTACGCCGACATGTTCGGCCTCTCTCACGATGTCATCAAGCCCGGCTGTCACATCCGCGAGGCGATGTATCATCGCAAGGAGCGCGGCGCGTTCGACGGCGATGTCGAGGCATTTTGCGCCGACGTCATGAGGATCGTCGCCGAGGGCACGGTCTCCACGAGAAGCCATCAATTGCCGAGTGGCCGCGCTTTCCAGGTCATCAACACCCCGCTCGCGCAGGGCGGATGGGTGGCCACGATCGAAGACATCACCGAGCGCCGCAAGCTGGAGCAGGAACGCGACCGCAATTACATGTTCCTGCGCGAGATTATCGACCACATCCCGTCGCAGATCACGGTGAAGGATGCTCACACGCGGCGATATCTGTTGGTCAACCGGACCGCCGAAGAGCAATTCGGCCAATCAGGCGAAAACATCGTTGGCAGGACCCCCTTCGACATTTACCCGGATGCCTCCGCCAGGATTGTCACCGACGACGACAGCAAGGCGCTGAAGGCGGGCGGGGGCTTATTCAAGGATGAGCATGCCTGGCAGAGCCAGGCCAAGGGGATGCGCTACATCACCTCGACCCGTATCGGAATCCGCGACGAATCCGGCGAGCCGCGCTACCTCATCAATGTGGTCGAGGATGTCACCGAAAGGCGGCGCGCCGACGAGAAGATCGCGCATATGGCGCATTACGATGCGCTCACCGACCTGCCGAACCGGGCGCTGTTCCGCGAACAGATCGAGCGCGAACTGGAGAAGGTCGGCGACGGCAATCAGTTCGCGCTGCTTTATATCGACGTCGACGAGTTCAAGGGCATCAACGATTCGCTCGGTCATCACGTCGGCGACGAGCTGTTGAAGGGGATTGCGGCGCGCATCCGCGGCTGCCTCGGACAGGGCGACCTGATCGCGCGGCTCGGCGGCGACGAATTCGCGGTGATCCAGACGGGGATCAGATCATCCGCCGACGTGGTGTCATTCGTGACGCGGATCTTCGAGGCGATCCGCCGGCCCTATCACTGCTTCGGCCATCAGCTCTCCACCGACGCCAGCATCGGCATCGCGATGGCGCCGCAGGACGGCACCGATCTCGATCAGCTCATCAAGAATGCCGACCTCGCGATGTACGGCGCCAAGGCCGAAGGACGCCGCACCCACCGCTTCTTCGAGCCGGAGATGGATGCGAGCGCCAAGGCGCGCCTGAGCCTGGAGCAGGATTTGCGCCAGGCCCTGGTGAACGGCGGTTTCGAGATCCACTATCAGCCGCTAGTCGACCTGCGCACCAACGATGTCACGGGCTGCGAGGCGCTGCTGCGCTGGCGGCATCCCGAGCGCGGCATGGTGTCCCCGGCAGAGTTCATCCCGATTGCCGAGGACACCGGCCTGATCAACGAGCTCGGCGACTGGGTGCTGCGCATGGCCTGCAACGAGGCCGCGACCTGGCCGGCGCATGTGCGCGTCGCGGTCAACGTCTCGCCGGTACAGCTCAAATGCGAGACGCTGGCACTGCGAATCGCCGGCGCGCTCGCGGATTCCGGACTTGCCCCGTGCCGGCTCGAACTAGAGATCACCGAGGCCGTGCTGATCCGCGACGACGAGGCGGCGCTCTCGATCCTGCACCAGCTCCGCGCGATCGGCGTGCGCATCGCGCTCGACGATTTCGGCACCGGTTACTCCTCGCTCAGCTATCTCAAGCGCTTCCCGTTCGACAAGATCAAGATCGACCGCTGCTTCGTCGCCGATATCGCCGAGGCGAGCGGCGCGCCCGTGATCGTGCAGGCAGTGGTGAACATCGCCGCCGCCAGCAACATGACCACGGTCGCGGAGGGCGTCGAGACCGAGGCGCAGCGCGAGATGCTGCGCGCACTCGGCTGCACGGAAATGCAGGGATATCTTTTCAGCAGACCGAAGCCGGCCAGCGAAGTGCGCGAGCTGTTCGGTCCGAGCCATGCCTTGCCGGTGGCGGCGGTGGCCTGAGATGGCGAAGTCGAGGAAAACGTCGGCCAGACGGTCGACGTTGCGGATGCCTAATGCCGTGCGGCCGACCGGCGCCGCCGCCTCCGAGGTGACGCACCAATACGCACTGGCAGGCCTTCTACGAGGCCAGGCGCCCTTGCCTCGCCGACCTCCGACGGGACGGCGTGCCGGTTCCTGGCCGCGTGGCCCGTAAAACGGCCTAGCCCAAATCAGCCTGGCAGAAGACGGCGGAAGCGGTTGCCCGCCTCTCGCCAATCGGCTAAATGAACCCCGACTGCACCCGTAGCTCAGCTGGATAGAGCGTTGCCCTCCGAAGGCAAAGGTCACACGTTCGAATCGTGTCGGGTGCGCCAGTCTCTTCCAATGCAAGCTGGAGTCATCGCCTGCTCCACCGAGCCGACCCTCACGTCAGCATCGAGATGATCGCCTGGACCTGGTCGGAAGCCGACGTCACCAGTCCGTCGTAGGACGTCTGACCGTGTGCGGCCGCCTTCAGGATGCATTCGGCTACGGCCGCTTTCAAGCCTAACACCGACTGATCGGGCGGCACGCTCGCCATTACGGCCTCCAGGGCCTGACGCATCGTTCGAATGAGTTCGGAGCTGTATTGCATGGGCTGTCCTCCGCGACCTCATATTAGATCGCATGCCCATGCTTGCCACTCACAAGCCTGAGATTGCTCTGTGAATCACACCTCACCTCGCGCTTCGCGCCGCTCAATTGTATCATCTTGCCATGAGCGAATCCGACACGGCGACCGGCGAAGCCTCGCCCGTCCGCAAGATCATCCATATCGACATGGATGCCTTCTACGCGTCCGTGGAACAGCGCGATCATCCGGAGCTGCGCGGAAAGCCGGTCGCGGTCGGAGGCTCCGCAGAACGTGGCGTCGTCGCGGCCGCCAGCTATGAGGCCCGCGAGTTCGGCGTTCGCTCCGCCATGCCATCCGTGACGGCGAAGCGACAATGTCCCGATCTGATCTTCGTCAAACCGCGCTTCGAGGTCTACAAGGCGATCAGCAGGCAGATCCGCGACATCTTCGCGGAGCACACCCCGATCATCGAGCCGTTGTCGCTCGACGAGGCCTATCTCGACGTGACGGAGAATCTGCAAGGCATCCCGCTGGCGCGCGACATCGCACTCAAGATCCGCGAGAGGATCAAGGCCGAGACGGGTCTCAACGCTTCGGCCGGCATCTCCTACAACAAGTTCCTGGCCAAGCTCGCCTCCGATCATCGCAAGCCCAACGGTCAATTCGTGATCTCACCGGAGATGGGACCCGCCTTCGTCGAGACGCTTCCAGTCGGAAAATTCCACGGGATAGGCCCGGCCACGGGCGCGAAGATGAACGCGCTCGGCATGTTCACCGGTCTCGATATTCGTCGTCAGACGCTGGAGTTCATGAATGCGAATTTCGGCAAGTCGGGCGCCTATTACTACTGGATCGCGCGCGGTGTCGACGAACGGCCGGTCCGGGCCAACCGGGTCCGCAAGTCCATCGGCGCGGAGACCACGTTTTCAAACGATCTCACCGAATTCGACGCGCTGGTCGCCGAGCTCAAGCCGCTCGTCGACAAAGTGTGGCGCCATTGCGAGGCGACGGGCAGCCGTGGCCGCACCGTCACTTTGAAGATAAAATTCGCCGACTTCGAGATCATCACGCGAAGCAGGTCCGCTCTTTCGCCGGTCGCAGGCCGGGACGATCTTGAGCGCCTAGCTTGCGGCCTGCTCGAAGTCGAGATGCCGCTGCCCAAGAGCGTCAGGCTGCTGGGAGTATCGCTGTCTTCCCTCCAGGCCGGGGACGATGCGGAGCCGCAGCTGACTCTCGGCATCTGAACCGAACTGACGGGCTTTTGGCGAACGCAGACAGGCGCAGAGCGCGCTCGCCGTGAATGTACGGTGGCGGGTTTTCAGACTCGCCACCGAAGGTCGATCCGACGGGGCTGGTCAATGCCTCACGTGCTCGAACACCACGATCACGCCGGTCGGCTCGGGCTCGTGCGCCATCAGGCGGGTCAGCTCGGAATCGCCCCAATCGGCGAGGCTGACGACTTCGCCGCTCTGGCGCTCGGTGCCGGGCGGCGCCGTGGGCTCGACGACCTTCAGCCCCGTCTCATCGACGAAGAAAGTGTGCTCGCCAAACATGCTGTTGAGCTGCGGCATGGCGGGATGCTCGTCGGGCAGCACCTGAGCGCCGAGCTGGCTGACGGTCTGCTTCACCTGTTCGGATGTGAGCTTCATAAGCTGCTCCGTTTCTGTCACGTCGGTTTCATGAGGTAAGCCAAAGCGGGCGTTCCGCCGATGTTCGCGTGGCTCAATGTCCCGAACGGGTGCTGCGCACAAATGTTCCTGAGAAATGCATTTCGTGATCGCGCGTCGCGTCTGCCGCGCCTGCGGCACGAGATCGCCACAGGACGCACATGATTCGACATTTCAAGAGCCGAATTCGCTACTCGCTTCTGTTCTCGCCGACAGAAAGTGCACAGATGCGTGACAGACATGTGTAGGACAGCCCGGTCTCCTCGGCCCAGGCGTTGAACTGCGCCTGCACCTTGGCGAGATCGCCCTTCGACTTGACCTCTTCGGCAATGTCGAGACCGGCATCGCGCAGGCACGCCACGACGTCCCTGGACGTCACAAAGCCGTCCCAGCCGACGAACCGCAGCAGCATCTGGCCGGTATTGCCCCCTAACCGGCTGCCACGCTTGCTCAGGAGATCGAGCAGGCCGATCTGGTCGGACGGCGGCCATTTCGCCAAAAACCTGCCGAAGCTGCCGTGCTCTTTTGCGATCTCCTGGATGAAGGCGGCGTTGTCGCGCACCGACATGATCTTGGCACCGTTGCGCACGATGCGCACGTCGCGCAGCAGGCCCTCCCAATAATCCTCCGGCTGAAAGGTGAGCTTGGCCGGCTGGAAACGCAGGAAGGCGTCTTCAAACCCGTGCCATTTCGTCTCGATCACGCTCCAGGCAAAGCCGGCGCAAAACACACGCTTCGTCATCTCTGCGAGAATGCGGTCGTCGCCCCGCTTGGCGAGGCCTTTCAGGTCGGGCTTTTCGGGCATCAGCTTTTCGAGCGCCTTGGGCCCGCCCTTGCGCTTTTCCGCGCGAGCACGAATGGTCTTGAACGAGGTCATGGGAAACGAGCTGTTGGGGGTACGAGCTGTTGAGGATACGCTACGACATCAGAATTCGATGATCCGGTCCAGCCCGGCAACGCTTCGATGCTTGCACCCGCGGATGGGCCGCAGCATACTGCCCGCGTTGAATTGGCAAGAAATGCCACTGGTCCGCTTCTTGCGTTCAGATATTTTGCAATCCCGAACATTTTTGACGTCTCACCCGTGGATTTCCAATGCGCTGCCTGGTCGTGGCCGACCTGCACTATTCGCTGCCTCAGCTCGACTGGCTCGTCAGCGCCGCACCGCAATTCGACCTCGTGATCTTCGCCGGCGATGCGCTCGACATCGGCTCGATGGTGGATTTTCGCGCGCAGATCGTGGTGGTGAAGAAGTACCTCGCCCTGCTCGCCACGAAGACCCGGGTGATCCTGTGCTCCGGTAATCACGATCTCGACGAGCGCAATGCGGAAGGCGAAAAGATCTCGCGCTGGATCTCGGAGGTGCGCGAGTTGGGCGTTGCCTGCGACGGTGACAGCCTCACCGTCGGCGACACGCTGTTCACGGTGTGCCCATGGTGGGATGGACCGCTGGTCAAGCAGCGCCTCGTCGCGCAGCTCGCCGCCGCCGCGGCCGGCCGGCCGCAGCGCTGGATCTGGATCCATCATGCGCCGCCGGCGGATTCACCGACGAGCTGGGGCGGCAAGCGTTTTTTCGGCGACATCGAGCTGGTGCAATGGATCATGCAGTACCAGCCCTCGATGGTGATCTCGGGCCATGTGCATCAGTCGCCGTTCATTACCGATGGCTCGTGGTTCGACCGGCTCGGCCAGACCTGGGTCTTCAACACCGGCCTGCAACCCGGCCGTCCGCCGACATATATCGTGCTGGACCTCGATGCGAACAGGGCGTTCTGGCTTGCGGCCGGTGAGGCGCAATCGATCGATCTTGGCGCGCCGCTGAAGCGGCCCGCCGCTCCGATCGAGGCTCCGCCCGACTGGCTCACATTCTTGGATCGGATTGCCGATCCGAGCCTGGCGAGACCTCGAGCGGCGGCAGGTTGATCATGCTCTGGAGCACCTCGCCGACCATGGCCAGATGGGTGCCGTGGCCGGCATATTGCTGCTTGAGATCGGCGAGATAGGTGTTGGCGACATTGAGCCGCTGCGCCAGCATTTTGGCGATCAGAAGCGCCACGCCCGCCTCCTGCTTGAGGAACGAGGCGGCATCCTCGAATTCGTAAACGATGGAGTCGGAGCAGGCCCGTACGGTCGCAGTGTGCGGCTGCCCCAGCAGCACCGACATTTCGCCCAGCACCGCACCGGGCTCGACCACGGTGGCGACCACCATCTCGCCCTTGAGCACTTCGAGCTTGCCCTGCATCAGCACATAAAGATGGCCGGTGGAGCCGCCCTCGGCGACGATAATCGTGCCGGCCACAACCTGCCGCTCTGTCCCACCGGTGCAATAATCCAGAACTGCGCGCATCCGACCAAAGCTCCCGCCGCAGGGAGATAGTAGGGCACGATCGGCGTCGCGCGCTTGCTCAAATTTGTGGCAAGCCCCGCAGCCGCGACAAACGCTTCGCCAGGTGGACCGACTGCCAGTCTCCCAGACCGGTATCCTCAAACCCCGCCTTCTTCGCAAGGCCGCGCATTTCGGCGTTCACGCGCGCGGTCTCTGCTGCAATCATCTCGTGACCGAGATCGCTCGCGTGCCTCTCCAAGGCCGTCATCATCCGGAGGCCGACGCCCTTGCGCTGAAAGCCATCGGCAACCGAGATGGCGAAATCACCATGCCGTGCAGCCGCATCGTAGGCGTATCTGGTTTCGCCGATGATCGTGCCTTCCCCTTCCTGCCTGATCTCGGCGAGCAGGGTGAACTGATCGGGATGGCTGGTCCTGGCGACGCATTCGGCCGCGACCACGGCAAAGTCCGCCCGCGCGCCCATGAAACGCTTGTTGCGCGATGTCGTGGAGAGGCCCGTGAAATAGATCGAGAGGCTCTCGACATCGGACGCGCTGGCCGGCCTGATACGGACCGCGCCTCCTTCGACCGACTCGACAACGGCATCCAGCAATAACTGTGACATGCGCGAGGCTCTCGGCAGGTTGCATCGAATGCACACCTAACCGAGACCGCGCGCTGACCGCTTGGACATTGCCGCCAATCTTGCGGCCGAAAACGAACAGTTCGCTCCTCAGTGCCGGGCGTCACACGCGAGAGAGTGACGGCACCTCCTCCGGCACGATCGCCTGCAGGCCGCCGAAGCGGCGCTCGCGGCCGTGGAAGGAGGCCAGGGCCGCGGCGAGATCGCCCGCGTCGAATTCGGGCCACATCCGCTCGGTGAAGTGCAGCTCGGCATAGGCACCTTCCCAGAGCAGGAAGTCCGACAGCCGTTTCTCACCCGAGGTGCGGATGATGAGGTCGACGTCGCGCAAACCAGCTTCTCCGGTGACGAGCTGCGAGAACGCCTCGCGGGTGAGACTCGTCAGCGCCGCCGCCTTCGCGGCCGCGTTGAGGATGGCATCGCGCGCGGAATAATCGACGGCGATGCGCAGATGAAGCGTGCTGCCCTCCGCGGTGGCGCCTTCCGCTCGCGCGATCGCATTGGCAATGCCGTCGGGCAGGCGGTCGCGGCGGCCGATCACGGTGAGGCGCACGCCGTTCTTGACCAGGCTCTGCACCTCGTTGGCGAGATAGAAGCGCAGAAGCGTCATCAGCGCGCCGACCTCGGCCTTCGGCCTTCGCCAATTGTCGGTCGAGAAGGCGTAGAGGGTCAGCGTGCCGATGCCCTGCTTGGGCGCGGCTTCGACGATGCGGCGGATCGCCTCGACGCCGGCCTCATGGCCACGCACGCGCGACAGGCCGCGCCGCGTCGCCCATCTGCCGTTACCGTCCATGATGATGCCGACGTGAAGCTTCTCGTTGCGGGACGCAAGGTCACTTTGCATTGCAAAGTCTCCGGTCAAAAAAAGGGAAGGGGATCAGGTCGAGACGATACCGAGACGGCCGAACGGCGCCGTCTCGCGGCCGGCGGCCTTGGCGGCGTCGCGCACCAGGCGTTCGAGCACGGCGAGATAATCGAGGAAGCGGCGGCGGCCGGCCTTGGTCAGGCGGCAGGTCGTGTGCGGGCGATTGCCCTCATAGCCCTTGGTCACCTCGACGAGGCCGGCTTCCTGGAGCACGGCGAGATGCCGGCTGAGATTGCCGTCGGTGAGGCCGCAGAGCTGCTTGAGATCGGCGAACGCCAGACCCTTCGGATGCGCCATCAGCGAGGTCAGAAGTCCGAGCCTCGCCTTTTCGTGGATCACGCGGTCCAATCCTTCATAAGAGAAGGGTGCGCTGTCAGTCTTCGACATCATGGTCTCCGGATGCGAAATAAAGAATGCCTGCCATCACCGACTGCCCGATCAAGAAAGGCAGGCCCATGGTCCATGGCGACAGCGTGTGGGTTTGGCTCGCGAGCACGACCACCGCGAAGCCGGACATGAAGTACCAGGCGCCGGCGAGCGCCACGGTGCGTGGCAGCGAGCGGACGGAGGCGAAAATGCCGAGCGACACCAGGATCTGCCACAGGCCGGGCAGCAGCCACAGCGTTTCGCCCGCGAACTTCCACATCACCACTGCAAGCAGCACACCGGCAACGCCTGCGGGCAGGAACTGCTCGACTGCCTGGTGGATCATTGCATCGGCGAGGCCTGAATGATGGCGGCGCGAACGTGCGCGCATCTCGACGCCGATGATCAGGCCGGAGAGCGCGGCGGCTATGAACCACCCGAAGAAGAAACCGAGCGGCTCGCCGGTGGGATCATCGAGCAACCAGAATTGCAGGATCGCGGTGAGAAGCGCGACCGCGCCGGTCGCGGCCATCGTCGCCGGGCCGTAGCCGCGGAATGCCGTGCCGGCCGCAATCTGGCTGCGGATCGCCACGATGTCGGCCAGTGCCTTGTCGAGATCGCGCATTGGCAACGCCAAAACCTCGCTCCGCCCATGCTTGCCGGGAATATCGGCCCCGTTACTTTGTATTGCAAAGTATATCGGATCGCAAAGTAAAGGCAAGCCCGAACGTCGCCTCTCAACACTGGTCCCTCGCCGGACAACTGCCGGTTGCGCGTCACCTCCTGCCACAGATAAGATGCGCGCGAATGCGCTCTGGGGGAAAGTATGTGGCTTAAGTCATTCATCGTTGCGTCTTTATTGCAGCTTGGCGTCGTTACCGCAGCGCACGCGGCCGGGCCATTCGGCAGCGTAAAAATCGGCAACTGGGTCGGCGGCGCGTTCAGCAATGACGAAACGGGAGCCTTCTCGCATTGTGCCGCGACGGCGCCTTATGCCAACGGCGTCATTCTGGTCGTCGGCCAGAATTCTGGGGGCTCGTGGATATTGAGCTTTGCGAGTCCCAGCTACCGCTTCACCAAGGGCGAGAACGCCGCGATCGACGTCATCTTTGACGGACAGGAGCAGGCCAGACTGTTCGCCACGGCCAACCAGACGAACATGCTCAGCTCCGTCATGCCTGCCAACGTGGTACGAACGTTTCAGAAGGCGAGCCTGATGGTGGCGACGAGCGGCCGCACCGTCCTGAACTTCGACCTGACCTCGGCCGGGCCCGTGATCGCGGCGTTGGCACCAATTGCGTCACCAAGGTCAAAGCCGACGGGCTGAGCAAGGCTGGAGACTTTACTAAGGTCGCGGCAAAGCCGCAGGCCGCGCCGGACAAACAGGCATCCCCGTCGGCTAGCAAGCCCGCCAGAGCCAAAAGCGGTACCGGCTTTGTCGTGAGCGCCAGCGGACATGTCGTCACCAATAACCATGTGATCAATGGCTGCGTCGGCGACATCAAGGGCAATCTCACGGGTGAAGCCGGAATGGTGTTGCGCGTGGTGTCGAGCGACGCCAACAACGACCTCGCGTTGCTGCAGGCGCCATCGACGACCACGTTCAAGGAGTTCGCCCGAATCCGCGACCGCTCGATCCGCTCCGGCGATTCCGTCGTCGCGATCGGCTTTCCCTTCCATGGGCTGCTGACTTCGGACTTCACCGTGACGACCGGCATCGTCAGCTCGCTCAGCGGCATGCGCAACGATTCGCGTTTCCTGCAAATCAGTGCGCCGGTGCAGCCCGGCAATAGCGGCGGCCCGCTGTTCGACACCGCCGGGCAGATCGTCGGCGTCGTTACGGGAAAGCTGGACGGATTACGGGTCGCGGCCGCGACCGGCAACATCCCCGAGAACATCAACTTCGCGATCAAGACCGGCGCGCTGCGTGACTTCCTCGACAACTCCGTGGTGCCCTACCAGACTGCCGAACCGAAGGGCGAGATCAAGACCACCGACATCGCGGGCAACGCGCGGCCCTATACGATGCTGATCTCGTGCAGCGGGATCGAGCAGGCCGACGCGAAGCGGTAGCGGCAACGCAAGCCGGATAGAGCGGTTGGGCCTATACGAAGCGCTCTGTCCGGGCTGAAATCAGCCAGCTCGCTAGTACGGCGCGACGGGCCGCGGTCGTCGGTGCGGCCGCGGTTGCGCCGGCGAAACCTGGCTGTAGGCAAAGCGGGGATTGCGATCGCAGTACAGCAGTCGGCCGGACACGCTAGCCTGACATTGTTCATAGGTGCTGTAGGAGCATTCGCCCGGATAGTCATACTCACCGCCCTGGGCACACCAGGGATAGTCGCGCGCCGCTGCGGGCGTGACGGCGGAGAAGCCGGCAAGGAGTGTCGCGCCGAGCCCCAGCAGTGCCAATTGCGTCTTGCGCATGATCCCAACTCCTATCCTCACAGCGCGAGATACGCGCCATATAACATCAGGTTTCGCCACGCCGTTTTATTCCAGATCGACGGGCGCTGACACGCAAGAAACCTTGATGCGCAAGAAAAAAGCCCTGCCGAACGAGCAGGGCTCCATCACGGACATCACGAGATCGCTACTCGACCTTCCGGCCGGCGAACTCGACGACCTTCTTCCACTTCTCGGTCTCGGCCTTGATCTCCTCGCCGAACGCCTCGGGCGTCTGCGCCCGCGGTTCGCCGCCGAGCTCGACCAGGCGCTTGGCCATGTCCGGCGCCTGTATCAGCGTGTTGATCTCGCTGTTGAGCTTGGCGATGCTGATAACGCGTGCTCCCTCTCGGCTTCGGCACTAAGATCAACGATGCTTAAATTTCGGAAAAGTCGCGCTCACGACCGAAAATCCAAGCGACACAATAACGCTCGATGTTCCGTTCGCTCAGCGGCTTGCAGTCGCCCAAGTTATCCATCAACTCAGATAGCTTCGCATCGATAGCAGCATTCCGCCCAGGAGACACTAACTCCCATTTTTTCATTGCCGCGGTCAAAAAACGACTACCAGCACAAAACTCACCCTTCGCAATCAGCAATTCGCCGATCCACAAACGTATGTAACCTTGATCTTCGATGTGCTTTGCGTGTGCGGACTGCAGTAGAATTGCAGACTTTCGATAGCAAACAAGCGCAGGCTCAATCTGGCCCATCAAATGCAGACAGCGCCCGACATTGCCATAAAATGCGTGATACCAAGTCTCATCAAATTCATCAGGGTCAATAACAGCTCCAAGATCGATTCCCTTCAAAAACACTCTCAGAGCCTCGTCAACCATTCCAGCATCTCTTTGGGCGAGGGCTAGATTGTGTTCCGTATCGAATTGCGTATCCACATTGGTTTTCTCTTTAAGTTCCTTTCCTCGCTTACCCCATTCAATGGCTTCTTGATATCTGTTCTGGGTCCAGTAGCGGACACGCTAAGCCCCTCCAAACGGAGGCTAAGCGTATCGGGTCCGGAGTACTGAACTGAGGGCCGACACGTGAAGATCACACGACTTAGCAAGCCCGCCGCGAGAAAGACTCTCAGAAATGCATCAGCATTTGCGACAAGAACATTATTCTCTAGATCGACGTAATGGTCTATATTATCAAATACGAACAAATATTTTGTAGATGAAATTACGCGGACTAACTGTTCGCTGATCGCCACTATGTTTAAGTGCGAGAGATCATTCCCGCTAACAGTACCCTTGGATTCACGCACCAGGATGGAGATCAATCTATTTTCAAACCGTTCGCTTTCTTCTTTGCAATCGACCCATACAAATTTATTGAACAAGCCCTGTTCCCAGCCGCCGTATCCGCAGACTAGCAGGGTCTTGTCTTTGAGAATTTGTGATAAGGAGTGCTTTAGACGCGGACGGTCTTGGGCGAGTTGCCGAACGGTATGGAGTGTATCCGCCCCGTGCCAATAGCCGTGTAGATGCACTACGTGACATCCCTCGGCTGTAGTTTGAGATAGATATCCGTCGCGCTGCAGGACGGTTCGAAACTGACGTCCACCTTGCCGCTGGATGGCCACTTCAAGCAGTGGATCAAAGTTTGTGGTCAGTATCTGCTTGCCAAAGTGATCTGGATAATAAGCGGCCAATTTGCCAACCGCTTCGACTGCGGGACTCAGATACCAACCATCAATATCCGAATCGAGCGTTTGGCATGCTTGATCGTCGGTGGTAACGCTTGGAATATACGTTTGCTGACTAACGGGCTTGCGAGCCCTCCAAACCGACCTCTTTATTATCTCGTTAGCAACCTCCTGACTGCGGCGGCCAAGCAAATAGTGAAAAGCCTCTTGGTATTGGTTAGCCGCCCCCCTGAGTGCCTGTTCTAGCCCATTCAACGCGTCATGTGTACTAAACTCAGCGCGAATCAAGTCTACGATCTGTGACGTGCCAGGCACGCCTAGCCCATTTGCGCTCAGCGGAGCTGTAATCGCCGATCCGAACAAGAATACAATGGGCCTCGCTTCGCGTAGTACTCCGTCTGTAAGCCGGTCGTACAAAGCTTCTGGGTCGTAATATGTCTCGTGCGAATCCATGCCCGCATGTTTGCGAGCACAGCGGTCCGTTGCAACGCAAAATTGTTCTCTTACGAACCGGTTTCTGCAATATTAACGAGCAGCCCCCGCCCGGGGCCGCACGCGCCCTCAGCCGCCTGCGGCGAGTAGTGATCGTGCAGATGGACCCAATCCGCCTGATAGGCCAGCCCCTGCTCGTGACGGCCGAGTGGCGTCAGCTTAAGCCGCAATTGTTATTCCAGATCAGCAGTCTTGGCCCGCAAGAAAAAAGCCCTGCCGAACGGGCAGGGCTCCATCACGGACATCACGAGATCGCTACTCGACCTTCAGGCCGGCGAACTCGACGACCTTCTTCCATTTCTCGGTCTCGGCCTTGATCTCCTCGCCGAACGCCTCGGGCGTCTGCGCCCGCGGCTCGCCGCCGAGCTCGACCAGGCGCTTGGCCATGTCCGGCTCCTTTATCAGCGTGTTGATCTCGCTGTTGAGCTTGGCGATGATCTCCTTTGGCGTGTTCTTCGGCGCTCCCATGCCGAACAACGCGCTCGCCTCGTAGCCCTTCACGGTCTCGCCGATCGCCGGCACGTCGGGCAGCTGCGGCGAGCGCTCCGCCGTGGTGACGCCGATGGCGCGGAGCGAGCCGGACCGGATATGCTGGATGATCGAGGGCATGTTGTCGAAGATCACCTGCACCTGGCCCCCGAGCATGTCGGTGATCGCGGGCGCGGCGCCGCGATAGGGCACGTGCTGCATCTTGCAGCCCGTCAGCGCCATGAACATCTCGCCGGACAGATGCACCGAGGTGCCGTTGCCGGAGGAGGCCATGTTGACCTTGCCGGGATTGGCCTTCACGTATTCGATGAATTCGGCGACGGTCTTGGCCGGCACGTCCTTGTTGACGGTCATGACGTTCGGCACACGCTGGAACGAGGCGACTGGCGCGATGTCGCGCACGAAGTTGAACTTCAGGTTGGTGTAGAGCGAGGCGTTGATGTAGTTGGCCGGATTGACCAGCTGCAGCGTGTAGCCGTCGGGCTCGGCGTTGACGACCGATTCGGTCGCGATATTGTTGCCGGCGCCCGGCTTGTTCTCGATCACGAATTGCTGGCCGAACTTCTCCGACAGCCGCTGGCCGATCAGCCGCGCCAGGATGTCGGTGGCTCCGCCCGGCGGATAACCGACCACCCATTTCACCGGGTGGGTCGGGTAGTCGGCGGCAAGCGCCTTCGACAGCGGGCTGGCTGCAAGCGGACTGGCGGCGAGCAGGCTCAGCGCGGTACGGCGAGTGATCATCTCAAGGGTTCTCCCAAGTGTTGTTCTTGAAGCCAGCTAGCTTGAAAACGGCATCGGCGCGCTTGTAACAAAGCTTGCCGCAGGCGGAAAGTGCACGGGGCGCATCGCGACGAAAGGATAAGGCATGGCGGTCAAGGTCGAAGCCCTCGATCATCTCGTGATCAACGTCGCGGACGTCGCAGTGACCGCCGCGTGGTACGGCAGGATTCTCGGCATGGAAGTCAAGGTGTTCGACCCCGGCGGCGGCAAAGCGCCGCGGACTTCGCTACAATTCGGTAACCAGAAGATCAACGTCCGGCCTCGCGATGCCGACAAGGTGGAGTGGTTCACCGCGGACCACCAGACCGCCGGCAGCGAGGATCTGTGCTTCCTCACCTCCGCCAGCCCCGACGAGGTGGTGGCGCATTTGAAGGCACATGGCGTCGCGATCGAAGAGGGCCCGGTTCCCAAGCAGGGCGCCCGCGGCACCCTGCGCTCGGTCTATTGCAGGGATCCGGATGGCAGCCTGATCGAGATTTCGTCGTATGAGGACGACGGCCGGTAAGGCCAAGTCGCCCGCCCCACGCACCGTCATTGCGAGGAGCCCTTGCGACGAAGCAATCCAGACTGTCTCCGGGGAGGGATTCTGGATTGCTTCGCTCCGCTCGCAATGACGGCGGAGAGAGCAGGAAGACGCAATAAAGAAAACGCAGCCGCCGGCAAGATGCAGGCTGCACGGGAGGAGCCATGCCAGTTCAACAAACCGCCGCCGGAATCGTGGGCCCCTTCGACGGGCTCGACGTGCCCTGGCTGCTGAAGATGCGGGCTGAGGTGCGCAGCTCGCATCCATTCCTGATCTGGGCGCCGTTCGACGCGCCCGCGCGGCGCTGGAGCTATGGTGAGTTTCACGAGCGGGTCGGCGCGCTCGCGGCGGGACTGGCGAAGCGCGGCGTCAAGCCGGGCGAGTATGTGCTTATTCACCTCGACAATTGCATCGAGGCGCTGCTGGCCTGGTTTGCCTGTGTCGAGTTGGGCGCGATCGCGGTGACCACCAACACACGCTCGGCACCGGCCGAGCTCGACTATTTTGCCGATCATTGCGGCGCGGTCGCCGCGATCACGCAGCCGGCCTATGCCGAGATCGTCGCACAGAACTGCCGCAACATCCGCTGGATGGCGGTGACCTCGCATGATTCGGGCGCGGCGCCCGCAAAACCGGTTTCGCGCAGCGACAGCTTTGAGGAGTTGTTCGCCGACAGTGCCGACCGTCCCAGGCGCGCGACCGATCCGCTCGCGCCGTGCAGCGTGCAATATACCTCGGGCACGACATCGCGCCCCAAGGCGGTGCTGTGGACCCACGCCAACGCGCTGTGGGGCGCCAAGATCAACGCCGCGCACGAGGACCTGCACGCAAGCGACGTGCATCAGACCTATCTGCCGCTGTTCCATACGAACGCGCTGGCCTATTCGATGCTGGCGACGCTTTGGGTCGGTGCCACCTGCATGATCCAGCCGCGCTTTTCCGCCAGCCGGTTCTGGGGCGCCGCGCGCGAGCACGGCTCGACCTGGACCTCGACCATCCCGTTCTGCATGAAGGCGCTGCTCGAGCAGGAAATCCCGCGCGATCACAAATTCCGTCTGTGGGGCACCGCGATCAACGAACCGCCGGCCTTCGCCGCCTTCGGCGTCAAGATGATCGGCTGGTGGGGCATGACCGAGACCATCACCCACGGCATCGTCGGCGAGATCGACCAGCCCAACATTCCGATGTCGATCGGCCGCGCCGCGCCGGAATATGAAATCCGCATCACCGACGACGACGGCAGGCCGACCGAGGTCGGCGACACCGGCAACCTCTCGATCAAGGGCATCGTCGGCCTGTCGCTGTTCGCCGAATATCTGCACAACGAGAAGGCGACGCGCGAAAGCTTCGACGAGCACGGCTTCTTTCTCACCGGTGATCGGGTGGTGCGGCTGGAGAACGGCTACATCCGCTTCGGGGACCGCAGCAAGGACATGCTCAAGGTCGGCGGCGAGAACGTCGCCGCGTCCGAGATTGAGCAGGTGGTCGCAGTCGTCCCTGGCGTGCGCGAGGCCGCCGTGGTGGCGAAGACGCATCCGATGCTGGACGAGGTGCCGGTCGTTTTCATCATCCCGCAAGGGGGCGTCGCCGGTGCGCGGCCCGATCTGCACGAGGCGGTGATGGCCGCCTGCCGCGCCGGCCTCGCCGACTTCAAGGTGCCGCGCGAGATCCGCTTCGTCGACGACATGCCGCGCTCGACGCTAGAGAAGGTGGCGAAGGCGGAGCTGAGGAAGATGGTGGGGTGACAATGTCGTCCCGGCGAAGGCCGGGACCCATACCGCGTGATCTAACGACGGCGCGCAGTGCGTGTACCAAACGACGAGTCGTCGCCAAACCACTCCCGGTGATTATGGGTCCCGGCCTTCGCCGGGACGACACCAAGCGTGTAGTGCTAGCGCCGCAAGATTCGCGGCAACGGATCGTCAGAACGATCCCAGCGCCACCGGGCGGAACGCCTGCAACAGCTGCTGGTCCAGCTTGCCGCCCATGCCTTCCATCATCGCAAACGCTCGCGCGTGGGTGAAGGGCATGCGATAGGCGCGCTTCTCCACGAGTGCCGCGTAGATGTCTACGATCGTCGTGACCCGCACGATATCGCTGATCTGGTTCGACGAGAGATTGTTGGGATAGCCGGAGCCATCGAGGAATTCGTGGTGATGCAGCACGACGTCCAGCATCTCCGGCGGGAAGCCGCCCTGCGCTGCGAGCGCGTCATAGCCGCGGCGCGGATGCTGGCGGATTTCGGCCATCTCCTCGTCGGTGAGCTTGCCGGGCTTGTCGAGCAGCGCGGAGGGAACGAACGCCTTGCCGACATCGTGCAGCAGCGCGGCACGGGTCAGCCGGCGCTGGTCGTCCTCGCGCATGCCGAGGTGCTGGGCGAAGGAGACCGCAAATCCGGTCACGAACAGGCAGTGGCGGTAGCTGCCGACATGGTGGCAGCCCACCGTGGTGAGCCACTCGCGCAGCGAGGAGTGCTTGATCGCCTTCAGTATCTTGCTCTCGGCGGCGATGACATCGTCGAAGGTCAGGGGCACGCCGAGCGGCAGCTTCTCGAACATCTTCTTCAGCACCGCGTGCGCGGCCTCGACGCCGCGGTTGAGCGTCTTGCCGCGATCGGTCGCGTCATAGACGGCGGTGTCGGGGAAGGCCGCACGGATGCGCTGCAGGATGTCCTCGGGCTGAAGCGGCCGCGAGATGGTGTCGGTGGCGCCCAGCGCCCAGGCCTGCATGGTGCCGTGATGCAGGGCGTCCGCAAGCACGAACAGTCGCGGCATCGCGCGATAGGCGTCGCCGCGCAGCTTGTTGCGCACCCGCTGCACGCTCTCGGGCGAGCGCAAATTGATGTCGACCACGAGGCCGGAGAGATCGCGCGAGGGCTGCTCGGGGAGCTCCTGCGTCGTCACCGTGGCAACGTCGCCGACCGCCTTGAGGATGCTGGCGAGCTCGGTGCTCTCGTCGCTCCGGTCGGAGGCGAGCAGAAGCCGGCGTTTGGCGGCTGGTTTGGCTGAGGCGTTCATGGCTTCCCCAAGAGCACGGGCGGTGTTTCGGGCCAAAGCCTAAGCCGGATCAGGTTCTCCGGCCCTTAAGAGGCGTGCTCAATGGAGCCCTGCGGAATTAGGGACAATTTTACGGAGTTCGGTTCCCGTGGCCTCTAATCAAAAACCTCGAAAACAACCCCATGCACAGTAGAATGGTCATTGATAACAAAGGAAATTTTGGGCACGGCCCGTCCCGCCCCCGCCGTCATCGCCCGGCCTGACCGGGCGATCCAGTACGCCGAGACGGCGCGACTAGAACCGAGAAGCCGCGGCGTACTGGATGCCCCGCTTGCCGCCTTCGCTAAAGCTTCGGCGTCTCTGGACCTGAACCCCGGCGAAGCCTTGGCGTAGCCGGGTCGCGGAGCATGACAGCGAATATGCGGATGCGGTGTATCACGCTCAAACGAATCCGCCGGAGGCTGCCCCCCGGCGGATCATGTCAGGTCACAATCGCAACCGGCCTTACGCCTTCATTGCGCCCTTCACGGCTTCGGCCGTGATCGGCAGCGCCCGGACGCGGGCGCCTGAGGCGTTGAAGATGGCGTTGCCGATCGCGGGTGCGATCACCGTCACCGCGGGTTCGCCGACGCCGGTGGCCTTCTCGCCATTGGCGATCACGGCAATCGCGACCTCGGGCACCTGGCTCATGCGCAAGGGCGTGTAGCTGTCGAAATTGGTCTGCTCGATGCCACCGTCCTTCAGCGTCGCCTTTTCGTACATCGCGAGCGACAGGCCCCACAGCGCCGCACCCTCGACCTGAGCGCGGATGTTGTCGGGATGCACCTGCGTGCCGACGTCGGTTGCGACCGTGAGCTTCTTCACGGTCACCTCGCCCGAGGGCGCGACGGCGACATGGGCGACGCAGGCCGTCCAGCTTGCGGTCGCGCGTTCCTGCGACGACACGCAGGCCACGCCCATGCCCTCACCCTTCGGCAGCTTCTTGCTGCCGTAACCGGCAAGGCCCATCGCGGCGAGCAGCGTGTTGCGCAGCCGCTGCGCGCCGCCGTCGTTCTTGCCGGCGCCGTCGAGCAGCGAGATGCGGAACTGCGCGGGGTCCTTGCCCGCGGCAGCCGCGATCTCGTCGATCATGCTTTCCACTGCCCAGAAGGTCCAGCCCGGTGCCACCGAGCGGAGCTGGCCGGACGGCGTGGCGTTGTGCGCCATCTCGTTCTTGATCGCGCGCACATGATGGTTGGGCACGGTGTAGAAGAAGTCGGCCCCGTTCACCGTGAAGGAGTCCAGCGGACCCTTCTTGTCCACCGAGGGCGTCAGGAAATCGGGGATTCCCCAGCGCGCCGTCGGCCAGGCCGAAACCACATCGTGGCTGAGCGCGACGAGCTTGCCGTCGCCGTCCACGCCCGCCTTCACTTTCTGGTAGGTGAGCGGACGCGAGAAATCCATCGTCATGTCGTTCTCGCGCGTGTAGATCACCTTCACCGGCTTGCCGATGGCCTTCGCCGCCTGCACCGCCGGAATCATCATGTCGGCATCGAGCCTGCGGCCAAAGCCGCCGCCGAGCCACATCTGGTGCATGACGACGAACTTCGGATCGATCCCGGCCGCACCCGCCGCGATCGCACCGGAGCGCGTTGCGAACTGGTTGCCGGAATAGATGTGCAGGATGTCGCCCTTGAACTCCGCAGTGGCGTTCATCGGCTCCATCGGCGCGTGGATGTTGATGCTGGTCGTGTACTCCGCCTCCAGCACCTTGGTCGCCGTGCCGAACGCCGCCGCGGGATCGCCGTCCTTGACAAAGAATTGCCCGGAATCCTCCAGCTTCTGAAGCCGCTTGGCCTCGTCGAGCAGCGACTGGCTCGACACTTTCGCATTCGGACCGCCGTCATAGGCGATCTTGAGCGCCTGCGCTGCCTTCTTGGCGTTGGCATAGGTGCTGGCGACCGCGACGACCCAGCCCGAGGTTGTTCCGGTCTTGTCGTCGAGGGTGACGGTCTTGATGAAGCCCGGCACCTTCTTGGCGGCGCTGTCGTCGACCGATTTCACCGTGGCGCCGAAGCGCACCGGCGGCGTCACCACCGCGCCATAGGCCATGCCCGGCAGCATTACGTCGATGCCGTATTTGGCCGTGCCGTTGGTCTTGGAGGGAATGTCGAGCTGCGGCACCGACACGCCGATCATGGTGTATTGATCCGGCGTCTTCAGCTTGATCGCCTTGAGCTCGTCCGGCGTAAAGGTTTTGGTCGCCTTGCCGCTCTTGACGACATCGGCGAACGACATCTGCTTCTTCGACTTCGGATGCGAGATCATGGAATCGCGCACCACGAGTTCCGACGCCGGCACGCCCATGGCGGCAGCCGCACCTTCGGTCAAGGCCATCCGTCCAGCGGCGCCGGCGCGGCTCATGGCGTCGAAGTTCATCATGGTCGACCAGCTGCCGCCGGTGATCTGCGCGCCCAACACGGGATCGTTGAACTTCGGATCGTTGGAGGCGAGGGCAACGCGCATGTCGCTCCATTTGGCCCCTAACTCTTCGGCCACGATCTGCGCCATGGTGGAGGCGATGTGCTGGCCCATGTCAGCCTTGCCGCAGGTGACGGTGACGAGACCATCGGGCGCGATCGCATACCACACGCTCGGCTCGAAGGCCGAAGGCGCGGCAAGCGCCTCACCGATGCCGGGCACGCCGGCATAGCCGAGCACGAGGCCGGTGGCGGCGGTGCCGACCAGGAAGGAGCGGCGGCTAAGATCGGTCGTTTCGGCTGTGACGGTCTTGATGTGCTTATTCATGTGGGCCTCCGCTCGTTGCCGGAGGCGGATGCGGTGCGCATCTCGGTTGCGGCGCGCATGATTGCCTTCTGGATTCGCGAATAGGTCATGCAACGGCAGAGATTGCCGTCCATATGCGCCACGACCTCTTCCTTGGTCGGGTTCGGATTCTTCGCCAGCAGCGATGCCGCCTGCATGATCTGCCCGGACTGGCAGTAGCCGCATTGCGGAACCTGCTCGGCGATCCATGCCTTCTGCAAGGGATGGTCGCCCTTGGCGGCGAGGCCTTCGATGGTGGTGATCTTCTTGCCGGCGACATCGCCGACCATGGTCTGGCACGAACGCACGGCTTCGCCGTTGACGTGCACGGTGCAGGCCCCGCACAGGCCGGCACCGCAGCCGAACTTGGTGCCGGTCATCTGCAATTGCTCGCGGATCGCCCAGAGGAGCGGCGTGTCGTTCGCCGCATCCACGGACATACTCCGCCCGTTGATGGTGAGAGTTGGCATAGGCGTCTTCCCCTGCCGGTGCATGAAGCCGCTTACGGCGGCAACTTGAGTAGCGGACGCCCACCGGGCCGGCGCCAGCCTTGCCCGCAAGAATGATCGCGTTCAGGCGCGGAGGCAAATGCAATTTGGAATCGATCGAAACAAACGCGACGCGCGCATGTTGTGCGTTGCGAGACCAGCGGTGATGCAGCGGCTGAACGCAACAGAGTGCACGCCAAGCATGCAGGCCATCGCGTCACGGCGGTTTCCTCCGAGTAACCGACCGCGTTAGGATGAGCGAAGAAACAAGATGACAAGGTGGATGCAATGCCTGGGATCGATCGGGACGGCGTCCGAATCTACTACGAGGTTCATGGCGAAGGTCCGCCGCTGCTGCTCACCCACGGCTACTCCTCGACCTCGGCGATGTGGCATGGGCAGATCGAGGCGCTTGCCAGGGATCACAAGCTGATCTTGTGGGACATGCGCGGTCACGGCCAGTCTGACTATCCCGCCGATGCCGCCGCTTACAGCGAAGCGCTCACGGTCGGCGACATGGCGGCGATCCTCGATGCGGTCGGCACTGAGCGCGCCATCATCGGCGGACTGTCGCTCGGCGGCTACATGTCGCTCGCCTTCGCTCGCGCGCATCCAAAGCGCGTCCGCGCGCTGCTGATTATCGACACCGGCCCGGGCTTCAAGAAAGATGACGCACGCGAGGCCTGGAATGCGCGGGCGCTCGCCACTGCCGACAAGCTCGACCGCGAAGGGCTCGACGTGCTGAAGGCGGCGACGCGCGAGCGCGCCACCGCGAACCATCGCAGTGCCAGGGGATTGGCGCTCGCCGCGCGCGGCATGCTGACCCAGCGCGATGCGAAGGTGATCGAGCTGCTGCCGGAGATCAAGGTGCCCAGCCTGATCGTGGTCGGCGCCGACGACACGCCGTTTCTCGCCGCGTCCAACTACATGGCGGCGAAAATTCCCGGCGCACAAAAGGTTGTGATCCCCGCCGCCGGACACGCCGTCAACATCGACCAGCCGCAGGCTTTTGTTGACGCGGTGGTGCCTTTCCTGAAGAACTTGCCGGACTAGGTCGGACAGGAACACTGGCAATGAAGCGAGCAATGTTGGCTGCGGGCGCGGTGTTGCTGTCAGTCTCCGCGCAGGCCGAGCAATTCGGCGGGACACCACCCCGCCTGCCCTTCGTCACGACCTTGTCGAACAACACCCCGCTCGCCTTCGGCATGGACGCCGGGCAGACCGCGCGGGCGTTGGGGCAACCGCTGCAATATGTGAGGGGCCGCCCCGGCAACGAGATCTATCTCGCGCTTCGCAATATCGGCGGCAGCGGACTGATTTCCAACCGTCACCGCCTGTTCCTGCAGTTTCGTCATGGCCGGTTGGCGGGATGGAAGGAGGATTACGGCGAGAACTGGATGTGGGAGTGAGCGGCCGCACAACCGCTTCCCCTCATCCTGAGGAGCTTGCAAAGCAAGCGTCTCGAAGGATGAAGGCCCGCTGCTGCATCTCGGCCTCTATCCTTCGAGACGCGCGCCGAGGGCGCGCTCCTCAGGATGAGGGGAGATAGTGAATTCGTGACAACCAACAAGGACAACCCGCGTGGGACAAGACATCAAGCTGACGGCCTCCGATAATTTCCAGCTCAGTGCCTATCGCGCTGACCCCGCGGGCACGGCGAAGGGCGCGGTGGTGGTGATCCAGGAGATTTTTGGGGTCAACCATCACATCCGCTCGGTCTGTGACCGCCTCGCCGGGGAAGGCTATGTCGCGATCGCGCCGTCGATCTTCGATCGGACCTCGCCCGGCTTCCAGTCCGGCTACACACCTGACGAGATCGCGGAAGCGCGCAAGTTCGTCGCCAGTCCGGATTGGGACGCGATGCTGCGCGACACGCAAGCGGCGATCGATGCGGTGAAGAGCGTCGGCCCGGTTGGCATCATCGGCTTTTGCCTGGGCGGTAGCGTCGCCTTTGTCGCGGCGACGCGGCTGTCGGGCCTGAAGGCCGCTATCGGCTATTACGGCGGCGCCGTCGTGCGCTTTGCCGACGAGACACCAAAAGCGCCGACGCAGCTGCATTTTGGCGAGAAGGATGCCGGCATTCCCCTGACCGACGTCGAGACCATCAAGACGAAGCGGCCGGACGTCGAGGTCTTCGTCTATCCGGGCGCCCAGCACGGCTTCCATTGCGATGAGCGGGCGAGCTACGACAAGGCGAGCGCCGACATCGCCTGGCCGCGCAGCATGGAATTTTTCGCCAGGCATTTGAAATCGTAGCGCGCGGCTTCGCTGTCATTCCGGGATGCGCCGACAGGCGCAGGCGCGCAATGACGAGCAGGAATCGGGTGGCTGCATCCTGCTGCCCGGCGATAGAGCTGGCTGATCAAGCCATCGTACGCCGGGAGATCGTCATGCAGCAGGCCAATACGAACATCGTCATCCGCAATCCGTTCGGCACCATGGACGTGCCTGCGCCTGATGATCGCGACGTCATGGACTATGCCGCAACCGCCTTACTTTCGGGCGATGCGGCCGACGTCAACGCGGCGCATTGGGCAGACATTCAGGCGCTGTCCGATCCTCTGGAAGGCCCGTGGGCCAGCCGCTGGAATGGCGGCGCCGATCCGACCATCGCCGGCGATACGCCGGAGACGTGGAAAGACGGGCGCGCGGAGGTGCGGGTCGCAGGCGGACGCATCTATCTGCGCTTCGATTGGGATCACGGCCGACGGCACGGGCTGATCGATGCTGCGCGCGAGGGCGCGCGCCTGGTGGGGAAATACATCAACCTAACCAATCCCGCGATCACGCGGCCATGGATCGGGCGCGTGGTCGATGCCGCGCGCATCGACGGATGTTTTCCGAACGGGCGGCTGGATTTCAGAAGGTGAGCTAGAGCTTCGGTTCTGATTGCATCAGAGCCGAAGCTCTAGATTCGTTTTTGACGCGTTTTCTTCACGCGAACCGGTATCCACTTCGCTCGAAACGCTCTAGAACCAGCGCTCGCCGACGAACACGGTGTCGCCGGGGCTCAAGGGGGTGCCGAGCGGCACCACGGCGCGCATGGCGCCGCCGGCTTCGGTATGCGTGACGGTGACCACGTCGCGCTTGGCGCGGGGCGAGAAGCCGCCGGCGATCGCGACGGCGCTTTCGACCGTCATGTTCGGCACGTAAGGATACTGGCCGGGCGCGGAGACTTCGCCCAGAATGAAGAACGGGCGATAGGCCTCGATCTCGACGGCAACCGAGGGTTCGCGGATGTAGCCGTTGCGCAGCCGCGCGGCGATCTCGCCGGCAAGGCCCGCCGGCGTGCGACCGCGTGCGGGCACGCCGCCGATCAGCGGCATGGTGATGGAGCCGCCGGCGTCGATCGCGTAGCTGTTGGTGAGACCTTCCTGGCCATAGACCACGACGCGCAGCCTGTCGCCGGCGTCGAGATGGTAGGAGGAATCGTAGCGGACCGGCGCCGCCATCGGTGCGGCGTAACCGACCGGCATGGGCGCAGGCGAAGAGGCAAAGGAATTGCGCAACGCCCCGATGGCGCCGCCACCGTCGGCGACCGCGACCGGCTGTGGCGCATAATAGGGCTGGCCATAGGCCATGGAGTCGAGATCGGCGCGCGGCTGCATCACCGCGACGGGGCCGGCGGTCTGCATGCAGCCGCCAAGGGCAAGCGCGGCGGACGCTGCCAGGGACACTGCCGAAATCGACCATCGAAACGCGCGTGCAACCGGCACCGGACCTATCCCTCGAAACGAGACAGATCCAGTGATGCACCGGTTATGGTTAATAAAGCGTTGAGGGGGCGGGTGGCGATGCGGCTAAGGGCGCAGTGCGCTCCCTCTCCCGCTTGCGGGAGAGGGTTGGGGAGAGGGTGTCTCCACGACGAGACAGCCCCCTAGAGGAAAGAGCCCTCACCCGCCGCGCTCGGGACGATGCTTCGCATCGCCCGAGGCGCATCGACCTCTCCCGCAAGCGGGAGAGGTGCAGCGAGTTCGTGGTTAGACTTACGCGCTCACACCCACCCCGATCGGGCAGGACACGCCGGTGCCGCCCAGGCCGCAATAGCCGGCGGGATTCTTGGCGAGATATTGCTGATGATAGTCCTCGGCAAAGTAGAATTCGCCGGCGGGTGCGATCTCGGTGGTGATGGTGCCGAGACCTTTTGCAGCAAGCGCCTTCTGATAGAGCGCCTTCGATTGATCGGCCGCTTTCTTCTGCGCGTCTGAATAGGTGTAGATCGCGCTTCGATATTGCGTGCCGACGTCGTTGCCCTGACGCATGCCCTGCGTCGGGTTGTGGCTCTCCCAGAACGTCTTCAACAGCTTCTCGTACGACACCTTGGTCGGATCGAACACGACCAGCACCACTTCCGTGTGACCGGTGCGGCCCGAGCAGGTCTCTTCATAAGTCGGGTTCGGCGTGTGGCCGCCGGCATAGCCGACAGCGGTGGCGTAGACGCCGTCGCCGAGCTCCCAGAACTTGCGCTCGGCGCCCCAGAAGCAGCCGAGCCCAAACACCGCCTGCTCGAGACCGGCGGGATAAGGCGGCTGCAACTTCGCGCCGTTGACGAAATGGGTGGTCGCGGTCGGAATGGCTTGCGCACGGCCCGGCAGCGCTTCCGTGGCGCTCGGCAATGCGGTGGTCTTGCGCATGAACAGCATGGACGGATCTCCAAGAACGAGCTGTCGGTCGCCTGGGACAAGCTATTGAGCCAAGGCGATGAGCAAAGCGCTCAGGCGGCGTGCTCGCGATCAGTTGGGAATATAGGTCTTTACGCGCAAAGGGGCAGCCCTGTTACGCGCCGGCTCAGTCGCGAATGCAGGCTCAATCCCGGGAATAGCCGATCAGCGGCTTGCGCGGGCGGAACAGGATCATCAGGAGAATGCCGAGAATGCCGAGGACGGCGAAAACCGGCTGATCCAGCACCAGGCGGATCACCGAGGTCCAGAGCCAGGGCGCCTTGGCCTCGACCCAGGTCCGGAATGCCGTCTGGCTGGCCTGATTGATGTCGTTCCAGAACTGGCCGAAGCGGGTGAACCGCAGGGTCTGGTCGGCCACCCAGCGGGCGCCGTCGTAGACCATGAAGATGAACCCGCCGGCGAGCAGCAACAGCCCAATCAGTCGGAAAAAGCCGCGGATCATGCCTCACCCTCTATGGTCGTCCGATCGGACGACCCTCGGAACGCCGCCAGCCAATACAAGGGAGACGGCAGAAATTCAACCTCTTCAGGGCGTTACGGCACTCATCCGCGCCCTAAGGGGCTGCTTGTCCAGCCCGGGAAAGCGTTGACGGTGCCAAAGACCCTCTCTATAAGGGCGCCAACTGGCGGCGGGCGCAATCCTGCCGCCGCTGTTCTTTGAGCAGATGCAGGCTCTTTGGGCCCAGAGGCCCCTTGAGCCTCAGAGACGGCCGCAAGGCTGTCGCTCATGTTCCGGGAACGGCCTAGCAACCGAACACCTTAAATCCGAGCGTCGATTACGCGGTCAAGCAAGCCGGCGCTACCCGACCAAGACGCGACCGGTACCCGCAAAGGACATTGAGACCATGGCCAATACCACTTCCGCCAAGAAAGCGACGCGCAAGATCGCCCGCCGCACCGCCGTCAACAAGTCGCGCCGCACCCAGATGCGCGGTGCCGTGCGTAACGTCGAAGAAGCCATCAAGACCGGCGACCGCGCCGCTGCCGTGACGGCGCTGGCGAATGCCGAGCCCGCTTTGATGCGCGCCGCGCAGCGAAACATCATTCACAAGAACAATGCCAGCCGCAAAGTCTCGCGGCTCACCGCGCAGATCGCCAAGCTCGCCAAGTAAACTCGCGAGCGTTCTGGCACGCCGTCCGGTCGAGTCATTCGATCGGGCGATCACATCGCACATCACACCCGTCAAACAGCCCGGCATCGCGCCGGGCTTTTTTGTTGCCCGTCATAGTCACGCAACCAGTCACGCCTCGAACGACCTTCGATCGGAGGATTGCGGCGTTTGCACCATGATGCGTCCGTAGTTTTACCTGCGAATGGTTTTGCAACAGCGGAAACTTCCACCGCGGTGCAAAAAGCCCCTGCGAGGCGGGCGCAAGTTGAATTCGTGTGCCTGCGAGTTCTGCACACCGTAGTTTCCCCGGATCGCGTCACGCGATGGAGTTACCCTGTGAAACGAGACTCAAAAAACGATGGCTCGCTAACAACTTATCGACATAGTGACGCCAAGCATTTGGAAAATTCACCCGCGCGTCGCGCGCGTGACGCTTTTGTAAAAAATTTTTGGCGGTGGCGGAGAATTGTCACATCAAACGTGGCGTCTTCGATTCTGAGCACGATTCCAAAAACTTGCTCTGAAGCCTGTGCACAAGTCTGCGTGGCGTTAACGCAGATCAAGATTTTTGATGCCTCAAGTGTGAATCAATTCCGTTGCGAGTCTTTCCGCATAGTGTATTCCTTAAGAGGTCAGCGGCGCCCACGATCTTGAGACCAGCGCGGTATCGGAAACGGGGCGAGCGTGCAAATCGGCGGCGATGTGCACGTAGGCGGCGCTTCAACAAGCGATTGTCGGATCAAAACCCACAGCAATGTGGGACGGTAGCTCTTTGTCTGAATGTCTCCAAGCGGGATCTATCTCTTGCGCTTAAGAGACATCTTGAAAGCTGCCCCGACAGGCATGATGGCGAAGCCGAGCGGACGACGAGTACACGGGCAGGCATCCGACTAAGACGCGGGTGTCGTTTAGACACGCAGGACCTTGTCGTGAGCAATTACGGCAGGACGGGGAGGTATCATGTCTTACGAACTCAACGCGGTATTGAAACACATTTCGACTTCCAGCATTTCGACTTCCAGCGATGCCGTTTTAGATCCGTCGGACACCAAGCCTCCCGCGTGTCACGGAGCGCCGAGTACGCGCTGACCTCGCGACCCCTCCATCTCTAGACATTGCTGATCGGACGCGGCGTTTCCGCCGAACGGTCGAGCCATGCCTGCAGGTGAAATCGCTTGAGGTCCCGCCATCGCAAATATCCCTGGGCAGGTATCCCTGGCAGGAACTCTGCATGGCGCTCACCACGCAACCTTATCTCTCAAGAAAAGTTCTCAAATGATGACAACCCCGGAACAGGATCGCTGGTCACGCGTGAAGAGTCGGCTGCGCTCGAACGTTGGCGAGGACGTCTATACGAGCTGGTTCGCGCGCATGGATCTGGAAGGCGTCCAGGACGAGAGCGTGCGTCTGTCGGTGCCGACCCGCTTCCTGAAGAGCTGGATCCAGGCCCATTATGCCGAGCGCGTGCTGTCGTGCTGGCAGGCCGAGATGCCCGAAGTGCATCGCATCGATCTCACCGTGCGCTCGGCCGTGCGCCCCGTGGTTCAGCAGAAGGAAGCGCCCGCGCCGATCGAAACGCGCCGCTCGCCTGCGCCGGAGCTGCGTTCGACCGCGACCGCGCCGGTCTCGGCCAATCATGATGCGCTCGGCGGCTCGCCGCTCGATCCGCGCCTGACATTTGCAAGCTTCGTCGTCGGTCGCTCCAACACGCTGGCGCATGCGGCTGCGCGTCAGGTCGCCGAGGGTCGTCGCGGCGATCCCGTCATGTTCAATCCGCTCTATATCCATGCGGGTGTCGGCCTCGGCAAGACGCATCTCCTGCAGGCGGTGACCTGGGCCGGCAATTCCGGCAACGAGCGCAAGGTGCTCTATCTCACCGCCGAGAAATTCATGTACGGTTTCGTCGCCGCGCTGAAGACGCAGACGGCGCTGGCCTTCAAGGAAGCGTTGCGCGGCATCGACGTGCTCGTGATCGACGATCTCCAGTTCCTGCAGGGCAAGTCGACCCAGGCCGAGTTCTGTCACACGCTGAACGCGCTGATCGATGCCGGCCGCCAGGTGGTGATCGCGGCCGACCGTCCGCCGTCCGATCTCGAAAGCCTCGACGACCGCGTGCGCTCGCGGCTGGCCGGCGGCCTCGTGGTCGAGATGGCCTCGCTCGGCGAGGAGCTGCGACACGGCATTCTCAAGTCGCGCGTCGCCGCGGCCCGCGCCCATCATGCGACCTTCGAGGTGCCGGAGGAGGTGCTGACCTATCTGGCCCGCGCCATCACCCACAACGGCCGCGATCTCGAAGGCGCGATCAACCGCCTGCTCGCACATTCGAAGCTCAACAACCGGCCGGTGACGCTGGAGATGGCGGAGCACGAGGTGCGCGACCTGATCCGGCCGCAGGAGCCGAAGCGGATCAAGATCGAGGACATCCAGCGCGTGGTGGCGCGGCAGTATAATGTCAGCCGTTCCGACCTCTTGTCCTCGCGCCGGACCGCCAACGTGGTGCGTCCGCGCCAGGTGGCGATGTATCTCGCCAAGACGCTGACCCTGCGATCGCTGCCGGAAATCGGCCGCCGCTTCGGCGGGCGCGACCACACCACGGTGCTGCACGCCGTGCGCAAGATCGAGGCCCTGGTTTCCAAGGACACGGCGCTGTCGGACGAGGTTGAATCGCTCAAGCGCCAGCTTCAGGAATAAACGCCTAGGCCTTTCCTCTTTGCTCCCGCCGCCCCGGCCTGCCTGGGCGGCGGTCTTGGTCTGCCTGGGCAGCGGCCTTCCTCCTGCCTGGGCGGCGGCCCCCGTCTTTGCGGGTAAATCGTGGGGAACTGTCGCGCAATCCCTTGAAACGGATGACTTTACGCGCCACCTTGCGCGACCCTGACGGCTTTGGTCATATCGGCTGGATGATCCGGCCTTCCGGGGTCTTCGGTGCCGTGGCGCGCGTCCCGCCGCCCGGCTTTTCCAGATTTGTGTTTCCTTGGGGATCGGGCGAGTAGTGCAATGAAGGTTACGGTCGAACGCGCGCAACTCCTGAAGTCGCTGGGCCACGTCCACCGCGTGGTCGAGCGCCGCAACACGATTCCGATCCTCGGCAACGTGCTTGTTAGGGCCGAGAACGCGAAATTGTCGCTGAAGGCGACCGACCTCGACCTCGAGGTCACCGAAACGCTCGCGGCGGAAACCGCGACCGCGGGCTCCACCACCGTGCCGGCGCACATGTTCTACGACATCGTCCGCAAGCTGCCGGACGGTTCGCAGATCGTGCTCGAAGCCGATGGCGACCGCGCCGTGCTGGCGATCCGCGCCGGCCGCTCCCGCTTCACGCTGCAGACCCTGCCGGAGAATGATTTTCCGGATCTCGCCGCCGGCGACATGTCGCATTCGTTCAGTCTCGCCGCCAAGGACGTCAAGCGGCTGATCGACCGCACCCAGTTCGCGATCTCCACGGAGGAGACCCGCTATTATCTCAACGGCATCTACCTGCATGCCGCGGGCTCCGCCAAAGCCGCCACCCTGCGCGGCGTCGCCACCGACGGCCACCGCCTCGCCCAGCTCGACCTGGTGCAGCCCAAGGGCGCCGAGGGCATGCCCGGCGTGATCGTGCCGCGCAAGACCGTCGGCGAAGTGCAGCGTCTGATCGAGGACAACGAGGCCGAGGTCACGATCGAGCTGTCGCAGGCCAAGATCCGCTTCACCATCGGCAATGTGGTGCTGACCTCAAAACTGATCGACGGCACCTTCCCCGATTACGGCCGCGTGATCCCGCAGGGCAACGACAAGGAGCTCGTCGTCGACAAGAAGGATTTCGAGAACGCGGTCGACCGCGTCTCGACGATTTCCAGCGAGCGCGGGCGCGCCGTGAAACTCTCGCTGTCGCCGGGCAAGCTGGTGCTGTCGGTGACCAATCCGGATTCCGGCAGCGCGACCGAAGAGCTCGAAGTCGAATACGCTTCCGACGCGCTCGATATCGGCTTCAACTCCCGCTACCTACTCGACATCGCCGCCCAGATCGAAGGCGACGTCGCAACGCTCCGGCTCGCCGACCCCGGCTCGCCCACCTTGGTGCAAGACCGCGACGACAAGAGCGCGCTGTACGTGCTGATGCCGATGCGGGTGTGAGGGCTACCGGCGCTCCTTCGCATCGACTACATCCGTCATGGCCGGGCTTGTCCCGGCCATCCACGTCTTTGGAGACAAAACGTGGATGCCCGGCAATGACAAAGACAACATGACCCCCTCCCGCATTCATCGCCTGGCGCTGACGCATTTTCGTAATTACCGGGCGGCGGGGCTCGAGGCTAAGGCTGACTTGGTGGCGCTGGTCGGGCCGAACGGGGCGGGCAAGACCAATTGCATCGAGGCGATCTCGTTCCTCTCACCGGGACGCGGCCTGCGGCGCGCGACGCTGGACGACGTCGCCGACAACCAGGGCGACGGCTCCTGGGCGGTGTCGGCACAGGTCGAGGGCGCGCTGGGCCTTGCCACGCTCGGCACCGGCATCGATCCGCCGCGCACAGATAGCCCGGTCAGCCGGCGCTGCCGCATCGACCGCGAACCGGTCAATTCGGCGGCGTCGTTCGGCGACCACATCCGCATGGTGTGGCTGACGCCGGCGATGGACGGGCTATTCATGGGAGCGGCATCCGAGCGGCGGCGCTTCTTCGACCGCCTGGTGCTTGCCATCGACAGCGACCATTCCAGCCGCGTCTCCGCGCTCGAACGCTCCCTGCGCTCGCGCAACCGCCTGCTCGAGACGCGCAATTACGACGACCATTGGTGTGACGCGATCGAGCGCGAGACCGCGGAGCTCGCGGTCGCGGTCGCCGCAACCCGCGGCCAGACCGCGGCGCGTCTCACCGGCATGCTGAACGCGCGCGCGCAGGCCTCCGCCTTCCCCTCGGCGCAGATCGCGCTCGACGGCTGGATGGAGAACGCGCTGCTGACGGAGACCGCGACCTCGGTCGAGGACCGCTACCGCCAGATCCTGCGCGACAACCGTCCGCGTGACGCCATCGCCGGCCGCACCACGGATGGTCCGCATCTCACCGATCTGCAGGTGATCTACGCGCCGAAAAGCATGCCGGCGCGCGATGCCTCGACCGGCGAGCAGAAGGCGCTGCTGATCGGGCTGGTGCTGGCGCATGCGAGCCTAGTCGCCGAGATGACCGGCATCGTGCCGCTGCTGCTGCTCGACGAGGTCGTCGCGCATCTCGATCCTAATAGGCGCGCGGCGCTGTTCGACGAGTTGCGCAAACTCGGCGCGCAGGTGTGGTTGACCGGCGCAGACCCCGCCGCCTTCGCCGAGATCGGCGCCGGGGGCGAGATCTTTGACGTCGAAAGCGGACAGGTATCGGCCCGGCGCTAGTCGCCGCCGTTGAACCAGCCCCATTTCCGCCGCGACTAGTTGCCGGAGGCGGCGGCGACGGTGTCGCAGCCGTTTTGCAATCGCGCAATGACATCACGCGCGAGACCCTGGACGCGCGAACCCCTGGAGAGTGAGATGCGGGCGGCAAGGTTCGGGGCGCAGGCCCCGGCACGATGGTTGGCGTTTGCGTGCGGCATCGTCTTGCTCGCGACGTGCATGCTCGCGGCGAGCGCCGGCGCCTGGATGCCGCAGCCGCTGTTTTCGGCCGAACTCACGCCGGACCCCGATGCCAGGCTGCCCGCACCGACCCGCTACAGCTTTAGAGGAATCCACACCACCCTGATGCGGGGCGTCGAAGCGCCGCTTCGCGTCAAGCTCGAAGCCACCGTGCCCGCCGGGCTCAGCGACGTTCTCGCCTTCTACCGCAGGGAGCTCGCAAAGCTCGGCTGGCAGGAGCAGCACGATAGCGCCGTCGTCTCCGCCGATCACGTGCAACTCGCGTTCGTCTCTCCGCTCGGGCCGGCCATGCTGGAGCTCGGCCGCAAAGACAGCAGCACCTTGATCCATCTCGTGCAGAAGAACTCGGATACTGCAACCCGGGCGAATGTCATGCCCGAACCGGGCCAGGCGAAGCTGGTGTTCAGCAACATCGGCGAGACGGAAGCCGTGCTCGGGATCAACGCGCGGACGATCAAGCGCGCCGCCGGCGCTAACGCCGTCTCGCTGGATCTGGCGCCCGGCAGATATTCCTACGAATTGGGCGTCCCCGGCCGTCCGGCCCGGACCCACATCCTCACCGTCGCGGCCGGCGACGCCTGGGAGCTCACCGTCGGGCGCGACGGCGAGGCATGGTCGCCGCTCCAGCTGTATTGACTGGTCCGGGATGTTTGAACCTGCCCGGTTCCTGCCGCGACTTCTCGTCTGAGGCTCGCCGACGGTGTCGCAGCCGTTGCAATCGCGCGCGCCCAGGCGACGCGCGGCATCCAGGAGACGTAACAATGGCGATGATCCCGCGCGGGATGCAAGTCCCGGCACGATGGCGGCTGCTTGCATGCGGTCTCTTCCTGATGGCGAGCTGCTCGATCGCAGCCGGCGCCGACGAGGGCGTCGTCGACGTCCACGCGCTGCCGCAGCTCGAAGGTGCGGTGGAAGACACCTCGCGCCCCGATCCCTACCGCGTAGAATATCGTGTACCGACGCCGCAGGCCGTGACACTGCCCGCGATCCAAAAGCTCCTGAGCGCCAACGGCTGGGTGCCCTATGTGATGCCGCTTGAGGAGAAAAGCACCCTGCTGAAGTTCAGGAAGGGACGACAGGGCCTTTCCGTTCATTTCACGCAGGCCCCCGGCCGGCCCGACCAGTCCGTGGTTTACTACACCACCGACCGGATCTACGGGAACGTGCCGTTTCCGGAAGGCGCAAGCGACATCGTGTTTGATGGGACCCGACCCTATCTCGGCTGCATCGCGCCGACGGCGCTTGATGCAACGTCGGGTTTCTATGCCAGCCAGATGGCTGCGATCGGCTGGCAGAAGCTCACGCCGGAAACCGCAGCGCGCTGGACGACCGGCCTGGATGAAACCGCTCCCAACGGCCTGCGCGCGTTCTACGCGCATGCCGATAGCAAGGAGACCGGCTTCTATCAGCAGAAGCCTGTAATGCTGACGCTGACGCGCCGCGACGATGGCCGCACCAATGTCGATATCCGGGTCGCGCCCTTCGCCCTACCCAGCGAGCTCAAGGCCGATAGCGATCTGGCCGGCCTGCCGCGGCCGAGCCCGACCAAGACGGCCAGGGGCCTCGGCAGCGCAAGCTCCGACAAGCGCGAGATGTCGGCCGCCGCGATGGCCGAGCTGCCTGCCGTGCTCGCCTTCTATCATCGCGAACTCGCCGCGCGCGGCTGGCAAGAGGACGGCAGCGCGCCACTCGCGCCCGGCGACGAGATCGCGATCAAGATCTCTTCGGCGGAGGAAACCGGCGTGCTGCGGCTCGGCCGCAAATACGATTTCACCATGGTCAGCCTCACCGTGCAGGTGAAGGGATCCGCGCTTGCCGCCCGTGCAAAGGCGAAGAAAGAGGCGGACGAGAAGTTCCTTGGGGATGCGTTAGGTGCGGCCAAGCAGCTGATCACCGCCGACGAAGCAAGGCGCAAGGTGCAGGCGGCCGCATTGTCTGACGCGCCGCTGAATGCGCTCGCCGACAGCAAGACTCCGGTGCCGCTGCCCGAAAACGCCGAAGGCGTGAACTTCGAGGGCGAGGACGGCAGACTCGAATTCTCCTCGACCTCGAGCGTGAAGGCGCTCACCGCGTTCTATCGCGCATCGCTCAAGCCAGCGGGCTGGAAAGAGCAGCCCTCCGTCATCAACCAGCCCAACATGGCGATGATGGAATTCTCCAAGAGCGGCAAGTCGATTTCGATGACCGTGATGCAGATGGGGCCGAAGGTGAACGTCAGCGCCAACGGCTCCGGTCTGGTCATCGCCGCGGCGAAGCCCGTCGAGGCCAAATCGACCCAGGCCAAGACGATCCAGACCAAATCGAAGGAGCCGCTCACGCCCGATCCCGATTCCGCCCTGCCGGTGCCGACGCAGCGCAGCTCGACCGGATTAAGCTCCACCAAATTCCCCGGCAGCGACCAGTCGTTCCGGACCGAGCTCGAAGCCAGCGTCCCCGCCGAGCTTGGCGAGGTCCTCGTGTTCTATCGCGCGGAGCTGACCAAGCGGGGCTGGCAGGAAAAGACCGACGGCGCGACCGTAACGGCCGAGCGGGCGGAGCTCGCGTTCACCTCGCCGCGGGGACCAGCCGTGCTGAAGCTCGGCCGCGCCAGGGATGAGACGACGGTCAGCCTGGTGCAGCGGAATCCGCAGGCCGCAACCAAGGCCGACATCATGCCGAAGGCGGGACAGGCGAGATTGATGCTCGGCAATATGGGGCCGAAGGAAGCATCGCTGACGATCAACAATCAGACCGTGAAGATCGCGGCCGGCGCCGGCGGTCCGCAGTCGCCAAAAGGCCCGATGCTCGATCTGCCGCCCGGCAAGTACCAGTACGCGCTGCGCCTGCCCGGACGTCCTGCTCGCACCGAGACGCTCACCGTAGCCGCCGGCGATGCCTGGGGCCTCCTGGTGGGACCAAGCGGAGACGTGCTGCCGCTGCAGATGTATTGAGCCAGGGGCGCTGATGCGGAGAACGGAGATGGCGACCGTAAGGCGCATGATGAGGGGGCCGGCACGCCGCTTGCTGCCGCTGTGCGGCGTCGTGCTTCTCGCAGGCGGTCTGGCCGCCGCAAGCGCGGGCGGATGGATACCACATCCATGGCCGCAAACTTCGGCCGCACTCACACCGGCGGATCCCGGCGCCGACATGCCGGTGCCGAAGCAACACAACTTCTTCGCCTCCAAAACCACCCGTGCGACCGGCATTGAAGTCCCGCTGCGTGTCGGATACGAAACCCATGTGCAAGCCGAGCTCAGCGATGTGCTGGCCTTCTACCGCAGGGAGCTCGCAAAGCGCGGCTGGGAGGAAAAGCCGCACGGCACGATGGTCGCCGCCGATCACGCTCAACTCGCCTTCGTCTCCCCAAAGGGGCCGGCCACCTTGAAGCTGGCCCGCGCCAAGGACGAGACCACGGTCGAGCTTGTGCAGCGGAATACCGAGGCCGCGGCCAAGGCCAACTTCCTGCCGATAGCCGAACAAGCGCGGCTGATATTCGGCTATCTTGTACCTGACGTGGCTTCGCTCACGATCAACGATAGGACCGTCAAGATCGCGGGCGGCGCAAATCACCCACAAACGCTGGATCTGCCGCCCGGCACCTATTCCTACGAGCTGCGCGTGTCCGGCCATCTGTCGCGTACCGACACCATCATCCTGGCTGCGGGCGAAGCTTGGTCCCTCAGGTGGGATGACGACGATCAGAAGCCGGATCAGATCTACTGAACCCGCTGGCCGGTTCCGGGGCGCCACGGCCCTCTCAGATCGCTTCTCCGCCCCGCAAAATCCACGTCTCTGAGGGCTAAAAACAGAGCGTCGAATCAGGCTTTTTGCAGCGGCCGGAATCGGCCATCGTGAGGCTTGAAAATAGGCTCAAAAACCCTATCTCATCAAAGACTTGCCGGGAGATACTTTGCGCTAGGCGCAATCCGTCTTTCGTGGCACAAATAGCCTGCATATCAGCGCCTTTTGCGCCGCTGATTCGGGCGACATCTCGAAGGCCTCTCATGACAGAACCTGCTCGGCAGACGCCTGCCGAAAACGAACCCTCAAATCCGAGCGATTACGGGGCGGAATCGATCCGCGTGCTCAAGGGTCTCGACGCCGTTCGCAAGCGCCCGGGCATGTATATCGGCGACACCGATGACGGCTCGGGCCTGCATCACATGGTCTACGAGGTCGTGGACAACGCGATCGACGAGGCGCTCGCGGGTCATGCTACGCGCGTGGATGTGATCCTCAATGCCGACAATTCCGTCACCGTGCGCGACGACGGCCGCGGCATTCCCGTCGACATCCACAAGGGCGAAGGCATCTCGGCAGCCGAGGTCATCATGACCCAGCTCCATGCCGGCGGTAAGTTCGACCAGAATTCCTACAAGGTTTCCGGCGGCCTGCACGGCGTCGGCGTCTCCGTCGTCAACGCGTTGTCGAGCAAGCTGGGCTTGCGCATCTGGCGCGACAACAAGGAGCACTACATCGAATTCGCCCATGGCGATGCGGTCGCGCCGCTCAAGGTGGTCGGCGATGCGCCCGGCAGGCGCGGCACCGAGGTGACGTTCCAGGCCTCGACCGAAACCTTCAAGAACATCGAGTATGATTTCGCCACGCTGGAGCACCGGCTGCGCGAGCTCGCCTTCCTCAACTCCGGCGTCAACATCGCCCTCTCGGACATGCGTCACGCGGTCGAGAAGCGCGAGGAGATGCACTATTCCGGCGGCGTCGAGGAATTCGTCAAATATCTCGACCGCAACAAGAAGGCGATCGTGCCGGCGCCGATCATGGTGCGCGCGGAAGCCAACGGCATCGGTGTCGAGGCCGCATTGTGGTGGAACGACAGCTACCACGAGAACGTGCTGTGCTTCACCAACAACATCCCGCAGCGCGACGGCGGCACCCATCTCGCCGGTTTCCGCGGCGCGCTGACGCGCCAGGTCAACGGCTATGCGGAGGCCAACGCGAAAAAGGAAAAGATCGCGCTCACCGGCGACGACTGCCGCGAAGGCCTCACCGCCGTTCTTTCGGTGAAGGTGCCGGACCCCAAATTCTCGTCGCAGACCAAGGACAAGCTGGTGTCCTCGGAAGTGCGCCCCGTGGTCGAGAACGTACTCAACGAGGCGCTGCAGGCCTGGTTCGAGGAGCACCCCTCCGAAGCCAAGATGATCGTCGGCAAGGTGATCCAGGCGGCCGCCGCCCGCGAAGCCGCGCGAAAGGCGCGCGAGCTGACGCGCAAGAGCCCGCTCTCGGTCTCCTCGCTGCCCGGCAAGCTCGCCGACTGTCAGGAGAAGGATCCCGCGAAATCCGAGCTCTTCATCGTCGAGGGTGACTCGGCAGGCGGCAGCGCCAAGCAGGGCCGCAACCGCGAATTCCAGGCCGTGCTGCCGCTGCGCGGCAAGATCCTCAATGTCGAACGCGTGCGTCCCGACAAGATGCTGGGCAGCGAGCAGATCGGCACGCTGATCACCGCGCTCGGCACCGGCATCAGCGACGAGTTCTCGATCGAGAAGCTGCGCTATCACAAGATCATCGTGATGACGGACGCCGACGTCGACGGCGCCCACATCCGCACGCTGCTGCTCACTTTCTTCTACCGGCAAATGCGCGAGATCATCGACGGCGGCTACCTCTACATCGCCCAGCCGCCGCTCTATAAGGTCAACCGCGGCAAGTCCGAGCAATATTTGAAGGACGAGCGGGCGCTGGAAGACTATCTGATCGACACCGGGCTGGACGATTGCCTCTATATTCCCGGCAGCGGCGGCGATCGCACCGGCCGCGACCTGCGCTCGCTGGTCGACGACGCCCGCGCCGTCCGCGGCATCCTGCGCAGCCTGCACACCCGCTACAATCGCAAGGTGATCGAGCAGGCCGCCATCACCGGCGTGCTCAACAAGGCGATCTACGGCGATCCGGAGAAGGCCGCCGCGGCCGCGCAATACATCGCCGCCCGCCTCGACACGCTCGCCGACGAGGTCGAGCGCGGCTGGATCGGTCAATATGTGGAAGGCCAGGGTTTCCAGTTCGAGCGCACGGTGCGCGGCGTCAAGGAAGTCGCCCTCATCGACGATGCCTTCCTGGGCTCGGTCGAAGCCCGCAAGCTCGACGAGTACACGGTGAAGCTCCAGGACGTTTATGCCCGCCCCGGCAAGCTGCGGCGCAAGGACGTCGAGCACATGGTCTACGGGCCGGTCGATCTGTTCGAGGCCGTCACCGACGCCGGCCGCAAGGGCGTCACGCTGCAGCGCTACAAAGGTCTGGGCGAGATGAACCCGGAACAGCTCTGGGAGACGACCCTGGATATCAATGCGCGCTCGCTGCTCCAGGTGAAGGTCAAGGAGGTCGACGAGGCTGACGACATCTTCACCAAGCTGATGGGCGACGTGGTCGAGCCGCGCCGCGACTTCATCCAGGAACATTCGCTGAGCGCGACGATCGATATCTGAGATCGGTCGTACCGGCGATCTTGTTGCGGCCCATCCTTCGAGACGCCCGCTTTGGCGTGCTCCTCAGGATGAGGTCTCGCTTCGCGGCGAAACTCTAAACCCTCATGGTGAGGAGCGCCGCCTGCGGCGCGTCTCGAACCACGAGGCAGAGCCGTCAGGAGCTTGTGCTCGGCTCTCCCTGAACCTCACCACCCGCGATCGCGACGAAGTGGCATGAACCCGCGAGGCCTGTTCCGGCCGGGAAGCGCCACGCCATGACCTGCTCCGTAGCAACCAGTTCCGCTGTGCCATCTCGCCGTCTAGGCATCATCGGCAGCATTGTCGGCATGCTGGCGCTGATGGCGGCGGTGTTGCCGCATTGGGTCGTCCCGATCGTGTTTCCTCCATCACCGGCGGATCAGGTCATCGTCGACACCGGACACCGCATCAAGGACCGCGTGATCGCGCGGGTGAAGGGCATGGAGTATCAGGCTCCGAAAGTCGAGAAATCGGCTGGACGAAGCTGGAGCGAAGCCTCCTCGGTCACCGCGATCTCGCTCGGCCTGCTCGCGATCCTGCTCTCGGTCCTTGCGCTCATTTTTCGGGAGGAACGGCTGCTCGCCGCCGTGGCGGCCACGCTCGGCACCGGCGCCGTCGCGATCGAAATCTCCTTTGTCGTGATCGGCGCGCTGATTCTGATCGCGATCCTCTATGTGGTGGCGAATATCATCGGGCTGTTTTAAGGCCCTTCGGGCAGGCTCGAGCCGCGGCCGGCGCAATTGCTACCGCGCTCAATTCTCTGTAGTTTCCGCCTCGAAAACCCGCCCCACCAACAGGACAGCGAGAACCCCGTGGCGCCCATCCAGTACATCGTCGAGGGCGGTCACCGGCTCTCGGGCTCGATCGAGCCGTCCGGCAACAAGAATTCGGCGCTGCCGATCATCGCCGCAGCCCTGCTCACCGAGCATCCGGTGACGCTGGAAAACGTGCCGCGGATCCGCGACACCGAGACGCTGGTCGAACTGATCCGCTCGGTCGGCGCTGCGGCGGAATGGACGGCTCGCAACACGCTTCATATTCACGCCAAGAGCATCCGCGCCGCCGATCTCGATCCTGAGCTGTGCGTCCGCATCCGCGCCTCGATCCTCCTCGCGGGCCCCCTGCTCGCCCGCTGCGGCGAAGTGATGCTGCCGCCGCCCGGCGGCGACGTCATCGGCCGCCGAAGGCTCGACACGCATGTGCTGGCGCTCGAGCAATTGGGGGCCAAGGTCACCGCGACCGACCGACTCGAATTCCGCGCTTCGAAACTGACCGGCGCCGACGTGTTCCTGGACGAGCCCAGCGTGACCGCGACCGAGAACGCGCTGGTCGCGGCCGTCGCCGCCGAAGGCACCACCTATTTGCGCAACGCCGCGTCCGAGCCGCATGTGCAGGACCTCGCCAACTTCCTGGTCGCGCTCGGCGCTGGAATCGAGGGCATCGGCACCAACACCATGATCGTGCACGGTCCGGCGACGCTGGGCGGTGCGACCTACCGGATCCAGCCCGACCATATCGAGGTCGGCTCGCTGATCGGGCTTGCGGCCGTGACGCGTTCGCCGCTTCGCATCACGCGCGCGGGCGTCGAGCATCTGCGCTCGATCCGGATGGGGTTCGAGCGGCTCGGCATCGTCTGCCGCATCGAGGGCGACGATCTCATCGTGCCCTCGAACCAGACGCTGAAGATCCAGGACGATTTCGGCGGCCACGTGCCGAAGCTGGAAGACCAGCCCTGGCCGGCCTTCCCGGCCGACCTGATGTCGATCGCAATCGTCACCGCAACGCAATGCGAGGGCGTGATCCTGATGTTCGAGAAGATGTTCGAATCGCGGATGTTCTTCGTCGACAAGCTGATCGCGATGGGCGCGCGCATCGTGCTGTGCGATCCGCATCGCGCCATCATCGCAGGGCCGAGCCGGCTGCACGGCGCGACGATGACCTCACCCGACATTCGCGCCGGAATGGCCATGCTGCTCGCGGCCGTCTGCGCCGAGGGCACCTCCACGATCAACAACGCCGACCAGATCGAGCGCGGCTACGAGCGCATCGACGAACGGCTGAATGCGCTCGGCGCGAAGATCAGGCGCGTACCCGAACGGAAGGGGTGAGACGCTTTTCCCTTCTCCCCTTGCGGGAGAAGGTGGCGCGAAGCGCCGGATGAGGGGTTCTCTCCGCAAATTCACATCGCGAGAGATGGACTCGCGGAGACAACCCCTCACCCGTCTCGCCGCTACGCGGCAAGCCACCCTCTCCCGCAAGGGGAGAGGGGAAGAAGCGGAAGCCATGTTTTCGTCGCCCGGCTGTGCTATTGACCCGGCCATGCTCGACACCATCCAACCCCGTACGCAGCCGCAAGCCGGCGTGCCGCTAAATCCTCTCGCCGACGAATTCGTCGAGACGCTGCGGCTGGCCGTGCCGATGATGCTGACGCAGCTCGGGCAGATCGCGATGATCACGACCGATCTCGCGCTGATCGGGCGGCTCGGCGAGAGCGCGGTCGCAGCAGCAGCGCTGGCGCATACGGTCTATTTCGTCAGCTTCACCTTCGGGCTCGGATTGATGGCGGCGGTGTCGCCGCTGGTCGCGCAAGCCTTTGGCGCCGGCGATATCAGACGCATCCGCCGCTCCTTGCGCGTCGGCTTGTGGGTCGCGTTGCTGATCTCGCTGCCGATGATGGCCTCGCCGCTCTATGGCGAGCACATCCTGGTCGCACTCGGTCAGGCGCCGCACTCGGCCGCGCTCGCCCAGCGCTATCTGAACGGGCTGGCCTGGGGCATCGCGCCGGCGCTCGGCTTCATCGCGCTACGCAGCATGATGAGCGCGGTGAACCGGCCGCAGGCCCCGCTGTGGATCACGCTCGCGGCGATCCCCGTCAATGCCGCGCTGGTCTACGTCCTGATCCATGGCCTGTTCGGCCTGCCGGAGCTCGGCCTGTTCGGCGCGGGGCTTGCGACAACGCTGGTCAATCTCGGCACGTTCGTCGCCACGCTCGCCATTGCGGGCCTGCGCAAGCCGTTCGCGGACTATCGTCCGCTTGCCCATTTCTGGCGGATCGACTGGCCCCTGATGCGAAAACTGATCGCGATCGGCGCCCCGATCTCGTTCTCGCTGCTGCTGGAATACGGCCTGTTCTCTTCGGCGGCGCTGCTGATGGGGTTGATCTCGACCACTGCGCTCGCGGCGCATCAGATCGCGCTCCAGGTTACCGCCGTGCTGTTCATGGTCCCGCTCGGCATCGGCATGGCGGCCACGGTGCGGGTCGGCCATGCCTTCGGCCGCGGTGAGCCGCTCGCGGTGAAGCGCGCAGGTCTCGTCGCGGCCGTGATCGGGATCGCGTTCGTCTCGGCCCTGACCGTCGCGATCATCTTCGGCCGCTATCAGCTCGGACGGCTGTTCTTCGGGAGCGGCGATGCGAGCATGGCGAGCGTCGAGCTGACAGCGAAGCTGCTGCTGGTCGGCGCGACCTTCTTCATCGCCGATGCTATCCAGACCATCATGGGCGGCGCGCTGCGCGGCATCAATGACACCAGGATGACATTGGTATTCGCCGCGATCGGCTATTGGTGCGTGGGCTTTCCGATCGCCTGGTGGCTTGCCTTTCACGCCGATCTCGGCGCGGTCGCTGTCTGGATCGGATTGTCGATCGGATCGTTCGTCTATGCCGGGCTTCTGATCTTGCGCTTCCGGATGCTGACGCGCAAACTGGCGGGATGAACGGAACCGTCCGCGAAGTCACTCCCAATGTCGATGCCGGCACGCTGCTGGCCGGTGCGCATTTCATCGACGCCTTTCGCGTGGAGATCGGCACAGCACCGGTGAATGCCCGCGAGGCCTGCACGAGGATGGTGTTGCACGGACTGCGCTGGATCGATGCACTGATGCGCCTGCGCAATATTCTGGTGGCGCCATTCGGTCTGAAGACATCGGGCGAGGGCGCGCCGGCGCCGGGCGGTTTGATCGGCCCGTTTCCGGTGCTCAGCGAAACGCCGGAACGGCTGGTCGCCGGCTTCGACGATTCCCACCTCGATTTTCGGCTCGTGGTCGATGTGACAGGCGAAGCGACGGGACGGCGGGTGACCTCGACCACGCTGGTGCGGACGCATAATCTGCTCGGCCGCACCTACCTTGCGGCTATCATGCCCTTCCACAAGCTCGTGGTCCGCGGCATGATGAGCCGGATCGCCGAGTCGGCGCGATGACGCTCTCGGTCGACCTCTTCTACTCCTTTCGCAGCCCGTTCAGCTATCTGGCGCTCCCTAAGACGCTAAAGCTCGTCGAAGACTACGACCTGACGGTGAATTTGCGGCCCGTCTATCCGCTCGCAGTCCGTGTGCCCGGGTTTTTCAAGAAGGCCAGCCCGAACTTCATTCGCTATGTGGTGCTCGACAGCACGCGCGTGGCGCAGCACGAGGGCATTCCGTTCCGCTTTCCGAGGCCAGATCCGATCGTGCAGGACAAGGTGACGTTCGATGTCGCGGCGGAGCAGCCCTACATCCACCGCCTGACTCGGCTTGGTGCCATGGCGCAGCTCGAGGGACGGTCGCTCGCATTCACTGATGCGATCGCCCGCGTGCTGTGGGACGGCTCGGTGGCGGGCTGGAATGAGGGCGATCATCTCGCGCGCGCCGCCGACAAGGCCGGCTTTGATCTCGCCGAAATGGATGCCGCGATCACCGCAGACCCGGATCGCTACGAGCAGGTGATCACGGAGAACGAGAAGGACCATGCCGGCTCCGGCCATTGGGGCGTACCGACCTTCGTGTTCGACAACGAGCCGTTCTTCGGCCAGGACCGCATCGATTTGCTGGTCTGGCGCATGGAAGGCAAGGGCTTGATGCGGCGTTAGCTCACTCCGCCACGCGCGCGGGCTTGTCGGCCGCGGCCTCCGACCATTCGCCGACGACGCGGTCGAGATCGCAAAGATTCTGGTGCATCTGCTCCAGCGAAAAGCCGAGCGCGAAGAAGCGCTCCGCGGTGTCGCTGGGCTGGCCACGGATCAGGCCGTCCTGGCGCACGGCGGCGACCGCCTCGGCATAATGCTGGAGCGCGACATGCACGGGATGGATCGGCGGAGCGCCGGCGCCTTCGCGCAAGGCCGCGGCGGCCGAACGCAGGAAGCGTGCGATCACGGTCGAGACTTCCGTCAGCGGCGCGGCAAGCCGTGTCTGCACCTCGGCCGGCAACGGCACCACGGTCGCGCGGCCGATCATCACGACGTCATGGCGCAGCCGCAAGATCGTGCGCAACAACGGGCCGGTGTCCGGCCCGCTCGACAATCGCGCCGAGCGCTCGCGCTCGGCTTCGGCGCCGATGGTATTCATGCCAACCATTGCGGTGCCGATACCGTCCTGAATCCGATGCAGCGCGTCATTGTCCCGGCCGCGCGTCAGGCCGGCGAGCAATTCGGTGAAGGCCTCTGCGATCAGTTCGAGCAGCTTCGCCGCGCTGGCGCGGATTTGCCGCACCGCGCGCGATGGCAGCACCAGGAAGGAGACCAGCAACCCAGTGATGGCGCCGACCGCGACTTCGCTGACGCGATCGATCGCCGAGGCCATGGGATCGGCATGATGCATCGACGGAAGCACGAGCACGATCACGGCCGTCACCGTTGCAGAGCTCAGATTTGGATAAATGGATGCGACAAAGGCAAGCGGCGCCACGGCCAGCACCAGCAGACCCAGCAGTCCCAGTTCGCCGGAATAGGGGATCAGGATCGCGATAGCGCCGCCATAAATCGCGCCGCCGATGGTGCCGAGCATGTAGTCGCGCGTCGCCTTCAGCGAGCGCCCGACGCTCATCTGGGTCACGATGATGGAGGTGAGGACGGCCCAGAGCGGCAACAAGAGATGCAGCGCGGTGGCGAGCGCGTAGGCGCCGGTGGCCGCCACCGTGACCCGGATCGCCAACCCCAATTGGGTCTTTCGCGACCAGACCCGGTCGAACAGCTCTCCTGCGAATGCCATGGTCGCGTATCCCGGTCCAACTCTGGTAAAGCCAGCCAAAAGCATAGCTGATGCCCGCGGCCCCGAGGCCGCTTGAAAGGCCAAATCAGCCCGCCTAACTTGCGCGCCAAAACGAGGAAACACGATGGCTCACGAAACCGCAACGCTCGCCGCCTATGTCGCCAACCTGAAATTCCAGGATATTCCGGCGGAAGTGCTGGATCGGGCAAAAGTGCTGACGCTGGACTTCCTTGGCAGCGCGATCCGGGCCCGCAGCGAAGCGGAATCGACCCCCTCGATCCTGAAGATGCTCGAGGCGCTCGCGCTCGACACCAAAGGCGAATCCACCGTGTTCGGCGACAGCAAGACCTGGACGCCGGCGGTCGCGGCGCTGCTCAACGGTGCGCTCGGCCATTCGCTCGACTTCGACGACACCCACGCCGATTCCTCGCTGCACCCGAGCGCGCCGGTGGTTCCGGCCGCCTTCGCCATCGGCGAGATGGTCGGCGCGTCGGGCCGCGACGTGCTGACCGCGATCGTTGCGGGCTATGAGGTCTGCTGCCGGCTCGGCAACGCGCTCGACCCGACCTCGCATTATGCGCGCGGCTTCCATCCGACCGCCACCGCCGGCACCTATGGCGCAGCAGCGGCCGCCGGCAAACTGTTTGGCCTGTCCGAGCAACAGCTCATCGCCGCCTTCGGCGTCGCCGGCAGCCAGGCCGCGGGCTCGCTGCAATTCCTGGTCAACGGCGCCTGGAACAAGCGCTACCAGGTCGGCGCCGCCGCGATGAATGGCGTGATCGCCGCGACGCTGGCGCGCAACGATTTCGTCGGCGCGACGGAATCGGTCGAGGGCAAGCACGGCCTGCTCACCGGCTACACCGACGATGCGCATCCCGACAAGGCGGTCGCCGAGCTCGGCAAGACCTACGAGACCATGAAGATCGGCGTGAAACCGTATCCGAGCTGCCGCTATACCCACGCCGCGATCGACGCGCTGATCGCGATGCGGCGCGAGCACAATCTGACGCCCGATCAGGTCAAGCGCGTCGAGATCGGCCTGCATCGCAACGGCATCACGCTCACCGGCGACGCCGCGACCAAGCGGCACCCGACCTCGATCGTCGGCGGCCAGTTCTCGATGTTCTTCACCGGCGCGCTCGCGCTCGACCAGGGCTCATTTGGCTGGGACGACTACAACCGCCTGGGCGACGCAGCCATCGACGCGCTCGCCGACAAGTTCGACGTGGTGCAGGACGATCGCCTCGAAGTCGGCCGCACCCATCCGTTCGGCGCCCGCGTCAGTATCACCACCGACCACGGCGTGCATGAGCGGCTCTATGCCGATCCCTCGGGGGAGCCGACCTCCTTCCCCGACGCGCAGGCGATGCAGCAGAAGTTTTTGACGCTGGCCCGCCCGGTGCTGAACGCGCGCGCGGAGAAATTCGCGGACGCGATCATGACGCTGGAGCGGTTCGATCGCGTGGCGAAGGCGACGGAGCTGGGGAGGTGAAGCACCTCAATTCACCCCCGCCACCTTCCCTTTGTCGCGCGTAGCCGCAACCACGTCGCGCACCAGATCGAACACACCGTCCGCTTCCGGCGGCCAGTTCGGCGAACGGCCTAAACGCACGATCACCAGCCGCTCCGACGGAATCACGATCGTATACTGCCCGATCGTACCCTTGGCGAAGAAGGCATCGCGCGGCCAACCGTGATCGACGCGGAAGGTCGCGCCAAAGCTGTCGCCCTGGTTGGTCCAGAAGCCGGCGCCGATACCAACCCACGCGCCTGGCGTCGCCGACGCCGAGTAATTCACCCATCCCTCGGGCAGGATGCGCCGGGCGCCGGCGACGCCGCCGTTGAGATAAAGCTGGCCGAACCGTGCCCAGTCGCGCGCGGATGCGAGCATCTCGCTCGAACCCTTGATCGTGCCGGCGCCGTCGAGCTGGAGCGTGACGTGGCGCATGCCGAGCGGCGCGAACAATTCGCGGCGCGCGAAGGCAAGCGCATCGGCTGGATTGCCGCCGACGGCATTGCGGATCAGACGCGCGAGCATGATGGTGTTGCCATCGTGGTAATTCCACACGGTGCCCGGCGCGGTCGCAAGCGGCATGCTCGCGGCATAAGCCGCCATGTCGTCTTCGATGAATTTCATGCGATTGACCGGCTCGAAGGCGGAGCCGAGCGAGGCCTGAAGCGAGCTGCCGAGCGCCAGGCCCGCGGTGTGGCGTAGCAATTGATCGACGGTGATGGCGTGACGCGGATCGTCCGGATTTGTCCAGGCAGCGACCGGTGCGGGCCCATCGAGTTTCAGTCTGCCCTGGCGCACGAGGACCCCAGTGAGAGCCGAGATCACGGACTTCGTCATGGAGAAACCGAGCAGCGGCGTCTCCGGTCCGATGCCGTCCGCATAGCGCTCGGCGATGATGCGGCCCGATTTCATGACGACGATTGCGCGGGTGCGGCGGTGTGGCTGCGATGTCGGCTCGGCGAAAGCGCGATCAAGCGCGGCTGACAGCTCCGGGCTTTGTGGCGATACGACCGCGGGCCCGGCGATCTCGGGCAGCAAAGCCGGCTGCCTGTCATCAGGCGGCAGCCTGACGTCGGCGATATCAGTGCCGTGCTCGAGCGTGCAGCCGAGGCCCTCGCGATAGACGGCATGGCTGCGGCCAATGCCGAACAGCGTCACCGTGACGTCCTTGCGTGCGCGATCGACCTGATAGTCCATCGCCCAGGTGAGCAGACCGGCGTCCGGCATAGCATCGGCGGTCTCGGACAAATTACGCCTGACATCGAGGCCCGAGACAAACGTCTCGGAACAGAGCACGTCGGCGATGAAGCCGGTGGCGATCTTGGGTACGTCATGGGCGCGAACCGCGCCGAGCGCGAGGCCGGCAAAGACGACGGTGGTGGTGAGAAGGACAATCTTGCGGCGGCGGGTCACAGGCTTGCTCCGGCTTGAGGCGTGTGCCGGAGACGAGACGGCATTCACGCGATGCCCGCTCGCCGGATCTGGAAAACGGCATAGCTGAAAACCGCGAGACGCTCGCCGATTCCAAAATAACCTAGATATTTCAGTACACTAAAGATTAGACAGCATTCACCTTGAGCCGCCGATATTCCGTCGGCGTCACGCCGGTCACGGCCTTGAAGGCGCGGTTGAAGGGGCCGAGCGACTGGAAGCCGGAATCCATCGCGATGGTGATGACGGGGACCTCGGCTTGGGCGGGATCGGCCAGCGCGGCCTTGGCCTCCTCGATCCGGTGGTTGTTCAGGAACACATTGAAATTGCGGTAGCCGAGCCTCTGGTTGATCAGCCGCCGCAGCCGGTATTCGGGAATTTTCAGCCGGCCCGCCAGCACGCCGATGCTGATGTTCTCCTGGCGATAGATCCGCTCGTCCGCCATCAGCCGCATCAGGGCGTCGATGAGCTTTTGGTCGGCGGCGTCCTCGCCAACAGGCTGGCTCGCCGCGATCGCCGGCGCAGCATCCGTGGCGGCTGGAAACAGGTCGGCGCCGTCCACGCGCATGATCGCATAGGCGATGGCCGCGACGATGCTGGCGAGCACGCCGGTATTGACGGTGTTGGCGACATCGCCGACGTCGCTGCCGACCACGAGGATCTGGAGCAGCGCGTTCAGTCCGCCATAGAGCGCGGCAGCACAGACGATGAAGATGCGAACACGGCGGCGGCGCTCGACCAGATCGGCCGACCATGAGCCGATCGTCTGCATGATCGTGAGCGCAATGAAGCCGAGCACGATCAGGTTCACCGCGGTGACGGCGAACCGGACATGTCCGCTCGGTGCGATCCAGAGACAGCTGACGAAGCTGAAGGCTGTCACCGCCCCCCAGGTCAATCCGTGCCACCGGTGCAGGCGAAACTCGTCGTCGAACAGCGCGCGCGTGAACAACCAGAACACCACGATATTGCCAGTCGAGAACGCGACCAGCGGCGCATGCCATGCCGGGACCAGCGGCGATACACCGACGGAATAGCTCGCGGCATGCGCGGCCGAGCCGAGCGCAAAGGCCGCACCGAGCCGGGCTGCCAGCACATTGCGGAAATCGCTGACAAGCGATGCCGTCAGCACTAATAGCAACGCCACAGAAGCGGCGCGGAATGCGAGTTCAAGGGCGGCTGATGTCATCAGATGCTGTGGCCATCGGTATGGGCGAGCCGAACATCGTCCGTCGGGTTGATTTTTTCAAGCACCATCCGCACCACAGCTGTCATCGTCCGGCTTGACCGGACGATCCAGTACTCCGAGAGGGTTGTAATCGAGCTGATGGGCCGCGGCGTACTGGATCGCCCGCTTTCGCGGACGATGACAGTCGTGCATGCGGCACTGCTGCCGTCACAACGTCTGAACCCGGCTTTGTCGCGACGGCGGTGTAAATTTCTGCTAGCGTCGGGACCAAGAAAGCCAAAAGGACTCCATCATGAGTTGGCAACCCTCGAACGATCCCGTGCTCGGCGATCCCATGTCCTGCGATGCGCTCGATCTCGTCATCGTGCCGCGCACGCGCGATCTCGGCGATGGCTTCGCGGTGCGGCGCGCATTGCCGCACGGCAAGCGGCAGATGGTCGGTCCCTTCATCTTCTTCGACCATTTCGGGCCTGTGCAATTCGTCTCCGGCAAGGGCATGGACGTCCGGCCGCATCCACATATCGGGCTTGCCACGGTCACCTATCTCTTTGACGGCGCGATCATGCATCGCGACAGTGAGGGCAACATCCAGGAAATCCAGCCCGGCGCGATGAATTTAATGACAGCCGGCCGCGGCATCGCGCATTCCGAGCGCACGCCGGATGTGCAGCGCGCCTCGGGGCAGAAGATGCTGGGCCTGCAAAGCTGGATCGCGCTGCCGGCCGGATCGGAAGAGATCGCCCCGTCGTTCCAGCACTACGGCGCGGGTGACCTGCCGATGGTCTCCGAGCGCGACTTCACCGCGAAGGTGATTGCGGGCTCGGCTTTCGGCATCACCTCGCCTGTGTCGATGGTTTCGCCATGGTTCTATACCGAGGTCACGGCGGTCGCGGGCGCGACCGTGCCGCTCGATCCTGATCATGAGGAGCGCGCCATCTATGTCGTCGACGGCGAGGTCGAGATCGCGAACGAGCGCTACGAGGGGCCGCGGCTGCTGATCTTCCGTCCGGGCGACCGCATCACGGTGAAGGCGCTCAAAGCCACGCGGATGATGTTTCTGGGCGGCGACGCCCTGGAGGGCCCGCGCCACATCTGGTGGAATTTCGTGTCCTCCAGCAAGGAGCGGATCGAGCAGGCCAAGCAGGACTGGAAAACCGGCCGCTTCGCGGCAGTTCCGCAGGAACATGAGTTCATTCCGCTGCCGGAATAGGCTATCCCGGTTTCCGGTCGCGCGATCAGGTGCGGCCGGATTTCCTGTCGCAAGGCCTTGCTCCGAAAGTTCTGCCGATGACCGCCATGCTCTCCAGCGACCTGCCGCTGCCCAAGATCGGGCGCGGCAAGGTGCGCGATATCTACGCCATCGATGACGACCGCCTGCTGCTCGTCACCACCGACCGCATCAGCGCCTTCGACGTCGTGATGGGCGAGACCATCCCGATGAAGGGCGCGGTGCTGGCGCAAATCAGCGCGTTCTGGTTCAACGAGCTCGAAGGCGTGGTGCCGCATCACATGATCAGCGCCGACACCGACGAGATCATCGGCGCCGTGCCGGCCTTGAAGCCGCATCGCGCAGAAATTCTCGGCCGCGCCATGCTGTGCCGCCGGACCACGGTGTTTCCGATCGAATGCGTGATCCGCGGCTATCTCTCGGGATCGGCGTGGAAGGAATATGCGGCAAGCGGCACGCTGGCCGGCGAGAAGCTGAAGGCGGGTCTCGTCGAGAGCGAGAAGCTGGAGCCTTCGATCTTCAGCCCGGCGACCAAGGCCGAGACCGGCCATGACGAGAACATCACAATCGCGAAGATGCGCGAGGTCGTCGGCGACGAGACGGCCTACACGCTCGAGAGCATGACCCGCGCGATCTACACGCTCGGCGAGGAGCTCGCCCGCGAGCAGGGCATCATCATCGCCGACACCAAGTTCGAATTCGGCCGCGACAAGGACGGCCGGATCATCCTGATCGACGAAGTCATGACGCCGGACTCCTCGCGCTTCTGGGCCGTCGACGCCTACAAGCCGGCCCAGCCGCAGGCGAGTTTCGACAAGCAGCCCTTGCGCGACTATCTCGACGTCGAGCGCCGCGCCGGCCGCTGGAACGGCGACGCCCCGCCGCCGCCTTTGCCGGCAAGCGTGGTGGACGCAACCAGCAAGCGGTATCTGGAAGCGTATCGCCGCGTGACGGGAAGCGAGCTGAAGATCTAGCGCAGGCGCTATCGTCGTCCCGGCGAAGGCCGGGACCCATACCGCGAGGTCTATCGATCGCTGACGGTTCTAATCCCGAACAATCGATCTTCGCCACACATCTCCCTGGGGGTATGGGTCCCGGCCTTCGCCGGGACGACACCGAGTATGTGTGCCTGCTCGGTGACTCTCCATCCGCCTGCTGCGCATGATTGGCCGTTCGCACGCCGTGGACCGAATCCTCACCGAATGCTCCCGAAACTGTCGGGTACTCCACATTTGAAAGAAACTTGTTGCGCTACCGTCCGAGTCGTCTACCTCTCGGAGGGGAATATTCACGAGCGAGTGTCACGGCGTGACAGATCCAGCAATTGGCTTCACTCCGTCGACCGGACTTAATCCGGCCCTCAAGCGCGCGCTGAACGATATATTGGGCGGGAGCGCCGCCAGCGTCCTGACCGTCACGTTCGGACTATCCTACTCGCTGCTGATCTTCGCGGGGCCGTTGTCGCCCTATCTGTCCTACGGCATCACGGCAACTTTCGTCAGCTCCGCGGTGCTTGCGGCCATCATCGGGCTCGGCAGCTCCCTGCCCTTCGCGATTGCAGCCCCCGACAGCTCGACCGCCGCGGTGACGGGTATCCTGGCCGCCTCGGTGGTCGAGCGCATCGAGACGGCGAACCTGTCGGCGCCGTTGCTGTCGCCGATCCTGATCACGCTCGGCCTGTCGACCATGCTGACAGGATTGGTGCTGTGTGGACTAGGCCTGACGCGGCTTGGCCGCGCCATCCGCTACGTGCCCTATCCTGTGGTCGGCGGCTTCCTCGGCGCAACCGGACTTCTCATCGTCATGGGTGCGGTCCGGGTGATCACCGACCATCCGCTGCAATTCGCGACACTGTCGCACTTCGCCAACCGCACTGTCGTGCTGGAGCTCGGTGCCGCCTGCGTGATGGCGCTCGTGCTGTATCTCACCTGGCACCGCTCGCGCAGCCCGTTCGGACTGCCGATCATCCTGGTCGCGGGCATGCTCACCGCGCATCTGGCGTTCTGGATCACCGGCGTTTCCTTCGATGACGCGCGCACATTGGGCTGGACCTTTCAGCCCCCGCCGCAAGCGGCCTTCATGCTGCCCTGGCATACCGACGATCTCGCACGGTATCCCTGGTTTGCCATCCCGGACCTGCTTGGCAATGTCGTCGCCGTCATCTTCGTCACGGCCTCGAGCACGCTGTTCAACACCACCGGCATCGAGGTGGCCACGCATCGCGAAGCCAATCTGGAGTGTGAGCTGAACGTCACCGGCGCCGCCAATATCCTGACCGGCATGCTGGGCGGCTACCCAGGCTGCAGCTCGACCAGCCGCTCGATGCTGAATTTTTCCAGCGGCGGCCGCGGGCGTCTGTCCGGCCTCACCGTCGCGGCGCTGTCACTGCTGATGCTCGCTGTCGCGCCCGATCTGCTCGGCTTCATCCCCAAATTCGTGCTTGGCGGCCTGTTGCTCTATCTCGGCGCCGACCAGTTGCACAAATGGATTATCGAGTCGCGCAAGCGGCTGTCGAAGTTGGAATATCTGTCGCTGATCGCCATCATCGCGATCATCGTCGCCTGGGGTTTCGTGCCGGGCATCCTGATCGGCGTCATCATCGGCTGCGCGACGTTTGCATTCAGCGCCGCGCGGGTGGAGTCGATCAAATACAGTTTCGACGGCTCGGAGTACCGCTCCTCGCTCGACCGCTCGCGCGACGACCAGGACGTGCTGCTGGCCCATGGCGGCAAGATCCAAGGCCTCAATCTCCAGAGCTATCTGTTCTTCGGCTCGGCCAACCGGCTCTATCAGCACGTCAAACGGCTGCTGCAGGAACGCCCCGAATGCCGCTATCTGCTGTTCGACTTCAAGCTCGTCACCGGCGTCGATTCATCGGCCGCGTATAGCTTTGCCCAGATCAAGCGCAGCGCTGGCGAACTGGGCGTCGAGCTGATCCTGGTGCATCTGTCGGCTGCGGCCGAGAAGGTGCTGCGCTCCAGCGACTTCGTCGGCGAGGGCGTCACCATCATTCCCGAGCTCGATCACGCGCTGGAATGGTGCGAAAACGAGCTCATCTCGCAGCATCAGGAGCTGGCGCAGGAAGAAGCCAGCCTGCGCGACTGGTTCACGCGAATGCTCGGCAGCGAGGACGGCGCCGACGAGCTGATCCGCCGCTGCCAGCGCATCGAGGTCGAAGCCGGCGAGGTCATCGTGCAGGCCGGCGATCCCGCCGATTCCATGCATTTCATCCTCGACGGGCGCGTCGGCATCATGATTCCGGCCGACGACGACCGCACCACGCGCGTGCGCAGCCTCGGCCGGTACACCACGATCGGCGAGATGGGGCTGGTGTCACGGACACCGCGTAGCGCCACCATCCAGGCCGAAGTCGACAGCGTGCTCTACGTGCTGAATACGCACCAGTTCGACGCCATCAAGACCGAGGATCCCGCGCTCAGCCACAAGCTGCTGACCTATTTCGTGTCCGTGATGGCGGAGCGGCTGACCTTTGCGAATCGCACGATTGCGGTGTTGAGGCGGTAGCGAACGCCGTTGGGTAATTAGCGCACCACACATTGGATGTCGTCCTGGCGAAAGCCAGGACCCATACCGCGGAATCTATCTCTCGCAGGCGGTGCAAGTACCGGACCACCAATCTTCGCCAAACGCCTCGCTGGGGTAACGGGTCCTGGCTTTCGCCAGGACGACCCTGGAGGGGGCATTGCGTTCATCACATCCGCGAAGACGGCGAGGCTACACCCCGGCCATCATCACGTATTTGATCTCGACATATTCTTCCATGCCGTGATGCGAGCCTTCGCGGCCGAGGCCGCTTTCCTTGACGCCGCCGAAGGGGGCGACTTCGGTGGTGATCAGGCCAGTGTTGACGCCGACCATACCGGATTCCAGCGCCTCGGCGACACGCCAGACGCGGCCGAGATCGCGGGAGTAGAAGTAGGAGGCGAGACCGAACGGCGAGGCGTTGCACATCGCGATGACGTCGGCCTCGTCCTTGAAGCGGATCACCGGTGCGAGCGGGCCGAAGGTTTCCTCCTGCGCCACCAGCGAGTCCGGCTTGACGTCGGCAAGGACGGTCGGCTCAAAGAACGAGCGCCCGAGTTCGCTGCGCTTGCCGCCGGTGACGACCTTGGCGCCGCGCTTGACGGCATCGGCGATGTGGCGCTCGACCTTGTCGACCGCTTTCAAATTGATCAGCGGACCCTGCGTGACGCCGGTTTCCGTGCCATCGCCGATCTTCATCGCCGCAACCTTCTTCGACAGCTTCTGCACGAACTCGTCGTAGATCTTGTCCTGGGCGTAGAGGCGGTTGGCGCAGACGCAGGTCTGGCCCATGTTGCGGTATTTCGAGACAATCGCGCCTTCGACCGCCGCATCGATATCGGCGTCATCGAACACCACGAACGGAGCGTTGCCGCCGAGCTCAAGGCCGAGCCGCTTCACACCGACGGAGGCCTGCCGGTAGAGAATCTTGCCGACCGCGGTCGAGCCGGTAAAGCCGACGAAACGCACGGCCGGATGCTCGCACAGCACCTTGCCGATCGGCGCTGCATCGCCGGTGATGATGTTGAGCACGCCCTTGGGGATGCCGGCCTTCTCGGCGAGCACGGCCAGCGCCAAGGCCGAGAGTGGCGTCTCGTTGGCGGGCTTCAGCACCACGGTGCAGCCCGCGGCCAGCGCCGGCGAGACCTTTCGGGTGATCATCGAGTTCGGGAAATTCCACGGTGTGATGGCGCCGCAGACGCCGATCGGCTGCTTGATCGCAAGCAGGCGCGCATCGGGCCGCTGGGTCGGGATGGTCTCGCCATAGACGCGGCGGGCCTCCTCGGCGAAAAACTCGATATAGGCGGCGCCGATGTCGACCTCGCCGAGCGCTTCGGCGAGCGGCTTGCCCTGCTCGGAGGTGAGGATCAGCGCGAGGTCCTCGCGATTGGCGACAATCAGCTCGAACCATTTGCGCAAAATATTGGAGCGCTGCTTGGCAGTGTGCTTAGCCCAGGCTGGGAACGCGCGTTCGGCCGCTTCGACCGCCTTGGTGGCATCATCCGCGGAGAGCTGCGGAACCTTTGCAAGCTCGACGCCGGTCGCGGGATTGTTGACGGCGAAGCCCGGCGAGCCGACCCAGGCGCCGTCGATGTAGCAGGCCTCCTTCAGAAGCGACGGGTCCTTCAACCGGTCGCGCAGATTGGACGTGGCGTGCTGAGCAAGTGCGGTGGCGGTCGGGGTCATGGCGTTGCTCCCAGAGGGCTTTTCAGGTTCGCCCGCAATATAGGGACAGGCGGCGCGCAATGCACCGTCCCGCAACGCGCATCTGCTGGAAGCCAGGCTCGGAGCGGCGGACTTACGCCGCGCCGCTCAAATAGGTCTCGCGCCGCCCGATCATGCGCTCGGCGGCGGCCTTGGCGTCGGCCTTCGAGGAGGTCGCGCAGGTCCGGTATTCGAGATCAGGGACGTCGGAGGCGTTGCGGCGGCCGAACCAGGACTTTGAACCGACCGGCAGCAATGCAAGCGCCTGCGCCAGATTGTCGACCGCGCCAAACGAATAGAGCGCACCGGTGCCGGCGATGCGGACCTCATAGATGCCGGGCGCGATCGGCGCTTCCAGGTTTTCGCCCCGTCCGGGACGGGGATAGCGCTTCCATTCGCTCCAGGTGGAAATCATCTGAGGTCCCCTCACGGCCGGTGGGCGGCCGCCAAATTTGCATCAAGTCTTAACGTTGGCCCGCGATTGAGCCCGGTGCTGAACGCCACAACTCACAAAATGTTTCAAGTGCTCGAAAACTTTTGAAACATTTCGCCCAGGCCATCCAAGGTCACGGCTGGTTGCGGCCATCCACCGAAGATTGTGACGGCGTGTTGCGGTTCGGCCTGTTGTCGTCCTGCGTGGGTGACGGACCGTCAAGTCACGACATCGCGACCGCGGCAGGTATGTGGATGTGCTTGCCGCGCGGCGCCCGCGGGAGGACAATCGATCGCTTCCAACAATAATCAAACCGGAGGAAACGCGTATGCAAGGCAAAGCTGAGATCGACCAGATTCTGCGCCAGAAGAGCGAAGCCAGGGAGATTCCGGGCGTCGTCGCCATCGCCGCCAGCGGTACCGACGTGCTGTATCAGGGCGCGTTCGGCAAGCGCGACCTGTCCAAGCCGGATGCGATGACCGCCGACAGCGTATTCTGGATCGCATCGATGACGAAGGCGGTGACATCGGCCGGCGCGATGCAGCTCGTCGAGCAAGGCAAGCTGTCGCTGGATGCGCCGATCGGCGACGTGTTGCCCGATCTCGCCAAGCCGCAGGTGCTCGAAGGTTTCGACGCCAAGGGCGAACCAAAACTGCGGCCGGCCAAGGGGCCGATCACGCTGCGCCAACTCATGACCCACACGGCAGGCTTCTGCTACAACATGTGGAACGGCGATCTCGCGGTCTATCTGGACAAGAACGGCATCCCCGCCATCACCACCTGCCAGAACGCGGCGTTGAAGACGCCGATCATGACTGATCCGGGCACGCGCTGGGAATACGGCACCAATATCGATTTCGTCGGCAAGGCGGTGGAAGCTGTCAGCGGCAAGCGCCTCGATGCCTATCTGCGCGACAATCTGTTCGCACCGCTCGGCATGAGCGATACCGCTTTCAAGATCACCGACGACATGCGTAAGCGCCTGGTCGGCATGCATGCGCGCGGCGAGGATGGCCAACTCGCCGCGATCCCGTTCGAGCTCGAGCAGGAGCCCGAATTCCACATGGGTGGCGGCGGCCTCTATTCGACCGCAGCCGACTATATCAGGTTTACCCAGATGATCCTGAACAAGGGCCGCGGCAACGGCAATCAGGTGCTGAAGGCCGAGACCGTCGCGACGATGGGGCAGAACCACATCGGCGACCTCGCCATGGGCAAGATGACCACGGCGGCGCCGATGTACACCAACGACGTCGATCTCTACCCGGAACAGGTGAAGAAGTGGGGCCTCAGCTTCATGATCAACACCGCCAAGACCGCCGAGGGGCGTAGCGCGGGCAGCCTCGCCTGGGCGGGCCTCGCCAACACCTATTACTGGATCGATCCGGCGCGCGACGTCACCGGCGTGATCCTGATGCAACTGCTGCCGTTCGCCGACGCAAAGTGTCTCGAGGCCTTTGCCGGCTTCGAGCGCGGCGTCTATGCCGGGCTCGATGCCGGCAGCGGGCAGAAGGCCGCGTAAGGCGCGCCTGACTCTCACGACGCGTCACGGCCGGGCTTGTTGTCCCGGCCGTCACGCAGCTGGCTGGAGGACATCATTTTGGCAGACAAAGCCGACAGTTACGTTTGCGGCATCTCCGACACGCCGCTGCTCGGCAACACGATCGGGCGCAGCCTCGATCAGGCCGCGCGGCGCTGGAGCGATCGCGAGGCGCTGGTCTCGCCCAGCCACGGCGTGAGATGGACATGGAAGGAGTTTGCCGAGCGGGTCGACGCGCTCGCCGCCGGCTTTGTCGCGCTCGGCCTCGAACGCGGCGAACGGATCGGCATCTGGTCGCTGAACCGGCCGGAATGGACGCTGACACAATTCGCCGCCGCCAAGGCCGGTCTCATCCTGGTGACGATCAATCCGGCCTACCGGCTGAGCGAGCTGGAATTCGCGCTTCACAAGGTCGGATGCAGCGCTATCGTCACCGCGACGGCGTTCAAGACCAGCAACTACATGGACATGCTCAACACGCTGTTGCCGGAGCTTGCGAGCGCCAAGCCCGGACAATTGCGCGCCGCGCGGCTGCCGGCGTTGCGCATCGTGATCCAGATCGGCGGCCCCGCCTGCCCGGGCACGATCCCGTTCGACGAGGTCGCCGGCATGGGTGGAACCCTGCACCGCGAGCAGCTCGCCGCGCTCAGTGCCGCCCTGCAATTCGACGATGCCGTCAACATCCAGTTCACCAGCGGAACGACGGGATCGCCCAAGGGCGTGACGCTGACCCACCACAATATTCTCAACAACGGCTATTTCGTCGGCCGCGCCATGCGCCTGACCGAAGCGGACCGCATCTGCATTCCGGTGCCGCTCTATCATTGCTTCGGCATGGTGATGGGCAACCTCGCCTCAGTCACGCTCGGCGCAACGATGGTCTATCCCGGTGAGGGGTTCGATCCGCTCGCGACGCTGCGGACGATCGAGCAGGAGAAATGCACCGCGCTGTACGGTGTGCCGACGATGTTCATCGCCGAACTCGACCACGGCGAATTCTCAAACTTCGATCTAACGTCGCTGCGCACCGGCATCATGGCCGGTGCACCCTGCCCGATCGAGGTGATGAAGCGCGTCAACAGCGAGATGAACATGGGCGAGGTCACGATCGCCTATGGCATGACCGAGACGAGCCCGGTCAGCTTCCAGAGCGCCGTCGACGATCCGCTCGATCGCCGCGTCTCGACGGTCGGGCGAATCCATCCGCATGTCGAGGTCAAGGTCGTCGATCTCGATGGCAAGATCGTCAAGCGCGGCGAACGGGGCGAGCTCTGCACGCGCGGCTACAGCGTGATGCTGGGCTACTGGGATGAGCCGGAGAAGACCGCGGACGTGCTCGACGCCAACGGCTGGATGCATACCGGCGACATCGCCATCATCGACGACCAGGGTTATTGCAACATCGTCGGCCGCATCAAGGACATGGTGATCCGCGGCGGCGAGAACCTCTATCCACGCGAGATCGAGGAATTTCTCTACCGCCATCCCAAGATTCAGGACGTGCAGATCTTTGGCGTTGCGGATACCCGCTACGGCGAGGAGCTCTGCGCCTGGATCCGCGTCAGGTCCGGCGAGACGCTGACGTTGGAAGAGGTGCGCGCCTTCTGCGATGGCCAGATCGCCCACAACAAGATTCCGCGATACGTGGAATTCGTCGACGAGTTTCCGATGACCGTGACCGGAAAGATCCAGAAATTCCTGATGCGCGACAACGTGGAGCAACGGCTTGGGCTGAAGGCCGCGAAGACTGCGTAGGTTGCCAACCCAATCGTCATTGCGAGCGCAGCGAAGCAATCCAGAATCTTTCCGCAGAGGCAGTCTGGATTGCTTCGTCGCTGCGCTCCTCGCAATGACGGGGGAGAGAGTCCGCGCTACACGGTCAGGCCGCGCTGCCCGGCGAGCTCCTTCAGCGACACCTGCGGACGCGCGCCGATGTGCTGGATCACTTCGGCGGCCGCGAGCGCGCCGAGCTCGCCGCATTGCTTGAACGGCAGGTTGCGCGCCAGGCCATACAGGAAGCCGGCAGCGAACAGGTCGCCGGCGCCGGTGGTGTCCACGAGTTTCGCGATCGGAGACGCCGGCGCTGCGACTGCGTCAGTTGGCGTCACCACCACGCAACCCTTCTCGCTGCGGGTGACCACGCCGAGATTGACGTCATTGCGCAGCTGCTTGAGCGCGGTGTCGAAATCCGAGGTCTGGTAGAGCGAATGCAGTTCGGACTCGTTGGCGAATACGATATCGACGGTGCCGTTGCGCATCAGCCCGAGGAACTCGTCGCGATAACGATCGACGCAGAAGGAATCCGACAATGTCAGCGCGACCTTGCGGTTGGCATCATGGGCGATCTTGGCCGCCTTGACGAAGGCGTCCTTGGCGTTCTTGGGGTCCCAGAGATAGCCCTCGAGGTAGACGATGCCGGCCCCTGCGATCTCGGCGGGATCGATGTCGGCGGGCGACAAATCCTGCGCGGCGCCGAGATAGGTGTTCATGGTGCGCTCGCCGTCATCCGTCACCAGGATGTAGGAGCAGCCGGTCGCAGGGCCGTCCTTCGCCGCGGGCGTATTGAAGGCGACGCCGGCAGCGCGGATGTCGTGGACGTAGAGCTTGCCGATCTGGTCGTCCTTGACCTTGCCGACATAGGCGGCGCGCGCCCCGAGGCTGCCGATGCCGACGATGGTGTTGGCGGCCGAACCGCCGGAAACTTCCGTCGCCGGGCCCATGTCCTTGTAGATGGCGGCGGCCCGCGCCTCGTCGATCAGGGACATGCTGCCCTTGGTCATGCCGTGCTTGCCCAGAAAGGCTTCGTCGGTCTTGACCAGTACGTCGAACAGCGCGTTGCCGATGCCGAGAACGTCATATTTCACGTCAGCCATTCACCTTGATCCTGTTTGGCGGATTGCGATACCCGCGGAAATCCGCTTCCTGTCGGTCTGAAATCTGGCTCGCGGCCTATCACGACCGGCCCTTCGCGGGCAAGCAACGGTATTATGCAGTTCCGATGATCCGCTCCTTCCTGACCGTCTCGACGGGGACACTGGCTTCACGGCTGCTGGGCTTTGCACGCGATTCCCTGATCGCGGCGCTGCTCGGCACCGGTGCCGTGGCGGACGCGTTTCTAGCGGCATTTCAGCTCGTCAATGTGGTGCGGCGCCTGCTTAGCGAGGGGGCCCTGAATGCGGCGTTGATCCCAGCCTGGCTGCGCGTTCGTGACCACGAAGGCGAAGTGGCTGCGGCGGCGTTCGCGGGACGCGTGCTCGGTACGGTCAGCGCAGGCCTGATCGCAATCTCGATCGTGATTGCATTTCTGATGCCGCTGATCATCATGATCATCGCGCCGGGCTTCGTCGGCAGCGCATCGCTCGATCTCGCCGTCCAGAATGCGCGGCTGATGCTGCCTTATCTCGCCTTCGCGGGACCCGTCACGGTGCTGATGGGCCTGCTCAACGCGCAGGGTCGCTTTGCTCTCACCGCGTTCTCGCCGCTGCTGTTCAACATCGCCCTGATCGCCGCCATCGCAGCACTCCTGCTGTGGCACGCCGATGCAATCGTCGCCGCGTGGATGCTGGCGGCCACCGTCGGCATCGCCGGCCTGTTGCAGCTCCTGATGCTGCTGTCGCAGCAAAGTGCGCGTCTGGCGACACCGCTGCGCGTGAGCTTCGACAAGGACATGCGCGGCTTCTTCGCCAAGGCGATCCCGGGCATGATCGCAAGCTCCGGCCCGCAATGGCTGATGGTGGCCGGCGCGATCATCGCCTCCGCCACGCCTGCCGCGGTCTCCTGGCTCTATTTCGCCAACCGCCTGATCGAGCTGCCGCTCGGCATTGTCGGCGTCGCCATGGGTACGGTGCTGGTGCCGGAGCTGACGCGCGCGGTGAGAAGCGGCGACCGTGACGCGGTTGCGCATGCGGAATCGCGCGCGCTGGAACTCGCGACCGGGCTGGCTCTGCCGGCGACGTTCGGCCTGATCGTGCTGGCCGAACCGATCGTGCGGCTGCTGTTCGAACACGGCGCCTTTGGCGCGGAGGACAGCGCGGCCACGGCGCGCGCTCTGATGTGGCTGGTGCTGGGACTACCGGCTCACGTGCTGATCAAGGCGCTGTCCTCGGCCTATTTTGCCCGCAGCGACACCATGACGCCGCTGCTGGCGACAGCGAAGGGGTTCGTGGTCGCGGTCGCGCTCGCGATCCTGCTCGGTCACTTCTTCGGCGCAAGCGGGATCGCCGCCAGCATTGCCGCCGGCGCCTGGAGCAGTGCGATCTCGCTGCTCCGGAAAGGCAGCAGTGAATTCGGCTTCTCGGTCGATGCCGCCGCCCGCAAACGGCTGCCGCGAATCGTGCTCGCCGCGCTCGCCATGGGCGCCCTGCTCTGGCTGACCGCGGGCCTCTTGCCTTCGGAGGCCCATGGGCTCATCCGCTTCATTGCGCTGGGCTCACAGATCGGCGCCGGAATCGTCGTCTATGGCTTGCTCCTGCAAATCCTCGGCGTCGCGTCCTGGCGCGAGGCGGCCGGTGCCTTGAAGCGCCCCGCCCGGCCCGATCCCGGCGCCTGAGGTTAGCGAAATACCCTTGACGAGGCAGCGCCGCTGTTGGAAACGACGCCCGATTATCTCCAGGAAAGCTTGCCAGGACAGCTAACCATGCCATTCGTTGAACGGGTTTTTTCGGGCGTCCAGCCGACGGGCAATCTGCACCTCGGCAATTATCTCGGCGCGATCGTCAACTTCGTGAAGATGCAGGAAACCCACAACTGCATCTATTGCGTCGTCGACATGCACGCGATCACGCAGGGCGTGGACGTCTGGGGCGGACCGGTCGAGCTCGCGCGCAACACCCGCGAGGTCACCGCGGCGTTCATCGCCAGCGGCATCGATCCCAAGAAGCACATCGTGTTCAACCAGAGCCAGGTCTCGGGCCATGCCGAGCTCGCCTGGATCTTCAACTGCGTCGCGCGCATGGGCTGGCTGGGTCGCATGACCCAGTTCAAGGAGAAGGCCGGCAAGGACCGCGAGAACGCATCCGTCGGGCTGTTCGACTATCCCGTGCTGATGGCGGCCGACATTCTGCTCTACCGCGCCACCCACGTGCCGGTCGGCGAGGACCAGAAGCAGCATCTCGAGCTCTCGCGCGACATCGCGCAGAAGTTCAACAATGACTTCGCTGACTCGATCCGCAGCCAGGGCGCCAATGACGGCCTGTTCTTCCCGCTGCCGGAGCCCTTGATCACGGGCCCGGCGACGCGCGTGATGAGCTTGCGCGACGGCACCAAGAAGATGTCGAAGTCGGACGCGTCCGATAATTCACGCATCAATCTGACCGACGACGCCGACACCATCGCGCAGAAGGTGCGCAAGGCCAAGACGGACCCCGAGCCGCTGCCGACCGAGGAGAAGGGTCTGGAAGCGCGCCCCGAGGCCGACAATCTCGTCGGCATCTACGCAGCCCTCTCGGGCCGCTCCAAGGCCGACGTGCTCAGGGATTTCGGCGGCGGCCAGTTCTCCAGCTTCAAGAATGCGCTGGTGGAGCTGTGCGTCACCAAACTCGCGCCGATCGCCGGCGAGATGAAGCGCCTCGTCGCCGACCCCGGCCATATCGACGCGATCCTGAACGACGGCGCCGACCGGGCCCGCGCGATCGCCGACGAGACCATGAAGCTCTCGAAGGACATCGTCGGCTTCATTCGCCCGCGCTAAGGCGCGTTCGCGCAAACGCGGCCGACGCCACCGCGCCGGCCGCTTCTGCTCTCCCCAAGCACGACGGAGTGTGGCAGCATGTCAGCCGTGCACATTCCGGGACATGCATGACCAGCAAGCGACTTTGCTTCGAGCCGGGTCACAAGCCCAAATGCCTCGTCATCGTCGACGACACCGCCGAATGGGATCGCGCGGTCTACTATGCCAGCCGCTGGGCGATCCGCGCCGGCGGCGGCGTGGTGATGCTCCGCATCATCGAGCCCGAACAGCAGAGCCAGGAATGGCTGGGGGTCGCCGACATCATGCGCGCTGAAGCGCAAGAGGCGGCAGAAGCCGCGCTCGACCGTGCCGCCGGCCGCGCCAACGGCATCGCCGCGATCACGCCGGAACGGGTGATCCGCGAAGGCGGCGCCATGGAACAGCTGCTGGCGGTGATCGACGAGGACCCCGACATCGCCATGCTGGTGCTCGCAGCGAACCCCGGCGCGGAGGGCCCGGGGCCGTTGGTCAACCTGCTCGCGCACGCGCTGGGCACGTTCCCGGTGCCGGTGACGGTCATTTCCGGCGCACTAAGCGACCAAAGCGTGGATTCGCTGTCCTAGACGGCTGCTCGTTCGTCTCGCCTCGTTGGCCGGCAGAGGGAGAAGCGGGCACCCTAACCCGCTGATATAACAGGTGAACGGCCAGCTTACCCCTTGACCGTGCGTTCGCCGTCGCCATCTGCTAGTGGATAGAGCACGCGCCGGCCTTGAACCGGCGACGTCTGGAGAAAACCATGTTCATTCAAACCGAAGCCACCCCCAATCCCGCTACGCTGAAGTTCATTCCCGGCCGCGTCGTGGTCGACGGCGGTCCGATGGAATTTGCGAGCCGCGAATCGGCCGCACGCTCGCCGCTCGCCGAAAAGCTGTTCGAGGTCCCCGGCGTCACCGGCGTGTTCTACGGATCGGACTTCATCACCGTGACCAAGGCAAACGGTGAATGGCAACAGCTCAAGCCCGCGATCCTCGGCGCCATCATGGAGCACTACATGTCCGGCGCGCCGCTGCTCGCCGATGGCGCGGCCGCGAGCGATGTCGATCTCGACGACGAGGACGAATTCTTCGACGAGGCCGATGCCGAGACGGTCGACATGATCAAGGATCTGATCGAGACCCGCGTGCGGCCGGCGGTCGCCAATGACGGCGGCGACATCACTTTCCGCGGCTTCAAGGACGGTATCGTCTATCTCAACATGAAGGGCTCCTGCGCCGGCTGCCCGTCATCGACCGCAACGCTCCAGCACGGCATCCAGAACCTGCTCAAGCACTTCGTCCCCGACGTGGTCGAAGTCCGGCCGATGTAAATTGCACGCGCGACCCATCAATTTGAACTCCGTCATGCCCGGGCTTGTCCCGGGCATCCACGTTCTTGGGGCGCAAAGTCGTGGATGGCCGGGTCAAGCCCCGCCATGACGACCGGGATGATGCTATGATCGTTCCATGCTGATCCTCGCCATCGATACCGCGCTGGAAGCGTGCGCGGTTGCCGTTCTCGACACAGATTCCGGCCAGCTCCTCGCGCAGGAGCAGCTTCTGATGAAGCGCGGCCACGCCGAAGCGTTGATGCCGATGATCGCGCGCGTGATGCAGTCAGCCAATCTCGCCTTCACCGCGCTCGACCGCATCGCGGTCACCATGGGCCCCGGAAGTTTCACCGGCCTGCGCGTCGGCATTTCGGCGGCCCGCGGCCTTGCGCTTGCTGCGAAGCGACCCGCCGTCGGCCTGACCACCTTGTCGGCCTATGCCGCCGCCGTCGTTGGCCAAAGCGGGGCGGCGCCGGTGATCTCGGCGATCGACGCGCGGCACGACCACGTCTATTTCCAGATCGTGGCCGGTGACGGCAGCCAGCTGGTGCGGCCGGGCGTCGCTCCCATCGACGAGGCGATCGCGGCTTCGCAATTCGGCGCGCCGCATCTGGTCGGCAATGCCGCCAACATCCTCGCCGAGCGCTGGCCGAAAGACATGCCGCAGCCGGTCGCGGTCGACGCGCAGCCCGCGCCCGACATCGGCTGGGTCGCATGGCTTGGCGCCGCGGCCGATCCCGCGACAAATCCGGCGCGGCCGTTCTATCTGCGGGCCCCCGACGCAAAGCCGTCCGCACAACTGCCGCTTGCAGCACAAGCCGCAAGCTCATGATGAGATGGTTCTCGGAATGGTGGCGCGGCGGCACGGCCGTCGTCGAGCCGGCTGTCGCACGCGACGTCGCACGGCTCGCGCAGCTCCACGGCGCCTCCTTCGCGCGCGGTTGGGGCGAAGGCGAGTTCGAGAGCATGCTCAGCGAGCGCAACACGCTGGTGCACCGGTTGCGCCTCGGCCGCAACACCGTGGGCTTCGCGGTGTCGCGGATCGGCGCGGACGAAGCGGAGATCCTCTCGATCGCGGTCGATCAGGCCCATCGCCGCCGCGGCCTCTCTCGCACGCTGCTGATGACCCATCTCGGCCACCTGGCAGGGCGCGGCGTGCGCACAATATTTCTCGAGGTCGAGGAAAATAACCAGCCGGCGCGGCGGCTCTACGATCGAGCCGGATTCCTGGTGGTCGGACGCCGCGAACGCTACTATAAGCAGCCGAACGGGGAACAATTGAACGCACTTCTGATGCGACGTGACTTGTCGTAACATTGATGGCAGAAAGCGCCCCGTCAGGCGGACATCACATGACTGGTCTTAAACCTTCCCCCGCTTCCAAGGCGTCCGGCATCGAGGCGCGCTGTGCCGCCACCGGCATGCGCATGACCGAGCAGCGCCGTGTCATCGCCCGCGTGCTTGCGGAGGCGGTCGACCATCCCGATGTCGAGGAACTGTACCGCCGCTGTGTCGCCGTCGACGACAAGATCTCGATCTCGACGGTGTATCGTACCGTCAAACTGTTCGAGGATGCAGGCATCATCGAGCGCCACGATTTCCGCGAAGGCCGCGCGCGCTACGAGCAGATGCGCGACAGCCATCACGACCACCTCATCAATCTGCGCGACGGCAAGGTGATCGAGTTCACCTCCGAGGAGATCGAGAAGCTCCAGGCGGAGATCGCCCGCAAGCTCGGTTACAAGCTGGTCGATCATCGGCTCGAACTTTATTGCGTGCCGCTCGACGACGACAAACCCACGAATTAAGTGCCCGTCGATCTCGTCATCTTCGATTGCGACGGCGTGCTCGTGGACAGCGAGGTGATCTCCTGTCGCGCGCATGCGGATGTGCTGTCGAGGCACGGCTATCCGATCACATCGGAACAGGTGCTGGTCCGCTTCCTCGGCGTATCCGAGAAAGACGCACGGCGAATGGTCGAACAGGAGATCGGGCGCAATCTTCCCGACGATCTCGAGAGCCAGGTGAATGCGGCGACGCTGCAATTCTATGCCAGCGATTTGCAGCCGATCACCCATGTGGCCGCAGCGATTGGCGCAATCGATTTGCCCAAATGCGTTGCGTCGAGCGGCACGCCGGAGAAGATCCATCATGGCCTGACCTGCGCCGGTCTCTACGATCTGCTCGCTCCGAACATCTTTTCCGCGAGCCAGGTCGCGCGCGGTAAGCCCGCGCCCGATCTTTTTCTGTTCGCCGCCGCGCAGATGAAAGTCGCGCCGGAGAGGTGCCTCGTGATCGAGGACAGCGTCCCCGGAGTGACCGGCGCGCAGGCCGCCGGGATGACCGTGCTGGGCTTTCACGGTGGCAGCCATTGCCCGCCGGGCCACGCTGAAAGACTACGGGGCGCGGGGGCCGGATTGACGTTCGACGATATGCGGCAATTGCCGGAGCTGGTTCGGCAGGTCGCTGCGGACACCCTGGCGGGCTGAATCCCTCCTCTCGGCGTCATTCCGGGGCGATGCACCTGCATCGAACCCGGAATCTCGTGCCAAAACCTCCGGATTCCGGGTTCGCGACTGCGTCACGCCCCGGAATGACGACCGAAAAGACCCCCAATCGCTGGATTTCCGCGGCCCCAGCCTATATCTGGGGGCGGTCCTCCCACCTCCATTCCGGGTTCCATGACGCCGCCGCGCAAGCTGCACATCAAATCATATGGCTGCCAGATGAACGTCTACGATGCCCAGCGCATGGTGGACACGCTGGCCCCGGAAGGATTCGTGGAGACGGCCAGCGCTGATGACGCCGACCTCGTCATCCTCAACACCTGCCATATCCGCGAGAAGGCCTCGGAAAAGGTCTATTCGGAGCTCGGCCGCCTGCGCGTCGCCAAGGACGCAGCCGCGCGCGACGGGCGGACCATGCAGATCGCGGTCGCAGGCTGCGTGGCACAGGCCGAAGGCGAGGAGATCGTGCGCCGTGCACCCGCGGTCGACGTCGTGGTGGGACCGCAGAGCTATCATCATTTGCCCCAACTGTTGAAGCGCGCTGGCAATGAGGGCCGTGCCATCGAGACCGAATTCCCGGCTCAGGACAAGTTCGGCTTCCTCGCCCAGCCCAAGCCCGGCGCGATCCGCGCCCGCGGCATTTCCGCTTTCGTCACGGTGCAGGAAGGCTGCGACAAGTTCTGCACCTTCTGCGTCGTGCCCTACACGCGTGGCTCGGAAGTCTCGCGGCCGGTGGCAAAGATCGTCGACGACGTGAAGCGGCTCACTGAGAACGGCGTGCGCGAACTCACGCTGATCGGACAGAACGTCAACGCCTATCACGGCGAGGGACTGGACGGAAAAAGCTGGCCGCTCGGCAGGCTGCTGGAGCACCTCGCGGCGCTTCCGGGCGTCGCGCGGCTGCGCTATTCGACCAGCCATCCGCGCGATGTCGACGACAGCTTGATTGCAGCCCATCGCGATCTCGATGCCTTGATGCCGTTCGTGCACCTGCCGGTGCAGTCGGGCTCGGACCGGATTCTGGCCGCCATGAACCGGAAACATACCGCCGATGATTATCGGCGTGTCGTCGACCGTTTCCGGTCCGCACGCCAAGACATTGCTTTCTCATCAGATTTTATCGTCGGCTTCCCGGGTGAGAGCGAGCAAGATTTTCTCGCGACCCTCGCGCTTGTCACGCAAATCGGCTACGCTGCGGCGTATTCGTTCAAATACTCCGCCCGGCCGGGAACGCCGGCCGCGGACATGCAGGAGACGGTGTCCCCCTCCGAGATGGACCAGCGATTGGAGCGGCTCCAGGAACTGATCGACAGCCAGCAATCGGCCTTCAACAAGGCTGCGATTGGCTCAACGGTCGATGTTCTGTTCGAGCGTCCGGCCCGCAAGGATGGCCAGATCGTCGGCCGCACTGCATTCCTCCAGCCCGCGCATGTGATGGCCTCGCCCGACATCATCGGACAGATCCTGCCGGTCCGGATCGACAGCCTCGAACGCTACAGCTTCCTCGGCGAGCTCGCCATGGCGCACGAGCCCGCTTTATCGTCCATCGCCACTGGAGCCTGAACCCTTGCCCAAAAGCGCATCGGATTCGTCTTCTTCCATCGCTCCTAACCGCAAATTTGACCGCGACATGCAGGTTCCACCCGAGACCCAGGTCGTCATCGACTTCGACGACAACCGCGCCGCATCCGCGCTGGTCGGCCCTTACGGCCAGCATCTGGCACAGATCGAACGGCGGCTCGGCGTCGTCGTCGATTCCAAGGGCAACCACATCACGATTGGCGGCTCGCGCGACGGCTGCGATGCGGCGCGCCGCGTGCTGGAGACGCTCTACGCCCAGGCCGTGAAGGGACAGGATCTCGACCAGGGCGAGGTCGAGGGCGCGATCCGGGCCGTGATCGCGCAGGGCTCGCTGTTCGAGTTCGACGCCAAGTCGGCCAAATCCACCTTCGACAGCATCAATCTGCGCAAGCGCCCGGTGCGCGCGCGCACGGCGGCGCAGGATTCCTACATCCGCGCGCTGAAGCGCCACGAGTTGGTGTTCGGCATCGGCCCCGCCGGCACCGGCAAGACCTGGCTCGCGGTCGCGCATGCCGCGCAACTGTTCGAGCGCAAGGAAGTCGACAAGATCATCCTGTCCCGTCCGGCGGTGGAAGCCGGCGAGCGGCTCGGCTTTTTGCCCGGCGATCTCCGCGAGAAGGTCGATCCTTATCTTCGCCCGATCTACGACGCGCTCTATGACCTGATGGACGCGCGTATCGTCGAGCGCGCGCTGCAGACCGGCGAGATCGAGATCGCGCCGCTTGCCTTCATGCGCGGTCGCACGCTGACCAACGCGGCCATCATCCTGGATGAGGCGCAGAACACCACGTCGATGCAGATGAAGATGTTTTTGACCCGTCTCGGCGAGAACAGCCGCATGATCGTCACCGGCGATCCCTCGCAGATCGACTTGCCGAACGGCCAGACCTCGGGCCTCGCCGAGGCGACGCGCCTGCTGAGCGGCGTCGAAGGCATTGCGCAAGTTCATTTCAAGGCCGAAGACGTGATCCGCCACGAACTCGTGGCGCGGATCGTCTCCGCCTACGAAGGGGCACCGCAGCGGCCGGCCGCCGGTAAATCCTGACGAGACAGCAACCGGACCATATGGGCGCGGAGACGGCGCCCCTTCGTTCCGAACAAGGACAATGTCACACTCCAACCTTCCCATCACCGAGGTCCTCGTCGTCGCCGATTGCTGGCAGCGGGAGCCCGAATCCGAAGCCGTGATCCAGCGCGCCGTGGCGGCCGCCGCCGAGAATGTCGACGAAGACGTTGCGGAGGCGGAAGTGGCGGTGATGCTGACCGATGATGCCGGCATCCGCACGCTGAACAGCAACTGGCGCGGCATCGACAAGCCGACCAACGTGCTGTCGTTTCCCGCGCTGCAGCCGGAAGGCGACTGGAAACCGGGCGATGCCCCGCGCATGCTCGGCGACATTGCGATCGCCTACGAGACCATGCGGCGTGAGTCGGACGAGGAACAAAAGCCGTTCGATCATCATTTGAGCCATCTCGCCGTGCACGGTTTCCTGCATCTGGTCGGCTACGACCACGAAAACCAAGACGACGCCGAGGAAATGGAAGCGCTCGAACGAGAGATCCTGGCTCATCTCGGCATTCCCGACCCCTATGCCGACCGCCCAGGGACGCATTGAGATGCCGGATTCGGACCCGATTCAAGACAATCCGCGCACCACGGCAAATTTGCCGGTCGTGGTAACGCCCGGCGAGGTGATGCGCCCGACCGCGGAAGGCTGGCTGCTGCGTGCCATTCGCAGCCTGTTCGGCTGGAAGGCGGGTTCGGTGCGCGACGACCTCCAGGTCGTGCTCGACGCCACGACGCCGGACGACACCGGCTTCTCGACGGTCGAGCGCACCATGCTGCGCAACATCCTCGGCCTGCACGAGCGTCGCATCGCCGATGTCATGGTGCATCGCGCCGACATCATCGCGGTGAAGCGCGACATCCCGCTCGGCGAGTTGATGGACCGCTTCGAGAGCGCCGGCCATTCGCGCCTTGTGGTCTACAACGAGACGCTCGACGATCCCGTCGGCATCGTCCATATCCGCGATCTGCTCGCCTTCATGACCGCGCGTGCGCGCGTGTCGGGGGTCACGAAAACCAAGCGCAAGAAGCCGCTGCCGGCCGGGCTCGATCTGCGTACGGTCGATCTCGCGCTGCCGCTCGAAGAAGCGCGCATCATCCGCAAGTTGCTCTACGTGCCGCCGTCGATGCGGGCGATCGACCTGCTCGCGCAGATGCAGGCCACCCGCATCCATCTGGCGCTAGTCGTCGACGAATATGGCGGCAGCGACGGCTTGGTCTCGCTCGAAGACATCGTCGAGCAGATCGTCGGCGAGATCGACGACGAGCATGACAGCGACGAGCCGCCCTCGATCGTGCGGCTGCCCGACAACGCCTTCATCGCCGACGCTCGCGCCAGCCTGGACGACGTCCGCACCGTGATCGGCGAGGATTTCGTCACCGGGGAGGCCGGCGAGGAAGTGGAGACGCTGGGCGGCTATCTCGTCAGCTTCGTCGGGCGCCTGCCGGTGCGTGGCGAGGTGATCTCGGGCCCCGGCCATTACGAGATCGAGGTGCTCGATGCCGATCCGCGCCGGGTCAAGCGACTGCGGATCTCGACGCGAAAGGAGCGTCCCGCGCCGCGCACCCAGCGCGAGAGCCGGCGCCGCGAGGCTGCGCCGGATGGCAGCCCGCCGACGGCCAGCGACACGCCCACCCCGCCGCCAAGCGACGGGACCGGTCCGCAGTGAGTCCTTTCCAGCGATTCCGCCAGATCGCGCTTGCCATCATCCTGACCTGGGGATGGAAGCGCGCGCTCGTCGCGATAGCTGCCGGTGCGCTCTCGGTGCTGGCGCTGGCGCCGTTCAACGTCTTCCCGGTGCTGTTCATCACCTTCCCGATGCTGGTCTGGCTGATCGACGGCGCCGGCGCCGGACGATATCGCGGCGTCCCCGCCGCGGCGCTCACCGGCTACTGGTTCGGGCTCGGCTATTTCGTGCCCGGCCTCTACTGGATCGGCTACGCCTTCTTCGTCGACGCCGATGTATTCGCCTGGCTGACGCCGTTCGCGGTGCTGGGCCTGCCGGCCTATCTATCCATATTCACGGCAATGGGCTTTGCGCTCGCCCGCCTGCTCTGGACCAAGAACGCGACGCGCGTGCTTGCGCTCGCGGCAAGCCTTACCATCACCGAATGGCTGCGCGGTCATGCGCTGACCGGCTTTCCCTGGAACGCGTTCGGTTATGCGCTGTCCGAGCCGCTGCCGCTGGCACAAACGGCGTCGCTGATCGGCCTGTGGGGCATGACGTTCCTGACGGTTGCGATCTTCGCGAGCCCGGCGGCGCTGATCGACCGCACGCCCGATCGCCGCCTGGCGTGGCGCGCGCCGGCCGCAGCCGTGGCGCTCCTGCTTGTCATGAGCATCTTCGGCGCGATCCGCCTGTCGCTGCATCCGACCACGATGGTCGCGGGCACCAAGTTGCGCCTGATGCAGCCGGATCTCCAGCAGGACGCGAAGTTCAACTACGCCGCCAAGGCGGAGGTGATGAAGAAGTATCTGGCCTTGTCGGACCGCGCCTCCGGGCCGCAATCGACCGGCGTGCGCGATGCCACCATCCTGATCTGGCCGGAATCCGCCTTTCCGTTCTTCCTGACTCGCGAAGCCGATGCGATGGCGCAAATTGCGGAGCTTCTGCCCAAGGGCACCGTGCTGATCACGGGCTCGGTCCGCGCGCCCGACCTGCCGCGGGGCACGCCGATCACCCGCGCCTATAATTCGATTTATGTGATCGACCACGACGGCAGCGTGCTCTCTATGTACGACAAGCTGCATTTGGTGCCGTTCGGCGAATTTCTTCCGTATCAGGGCTTGATGGAGAAGCTCGGTTTCGAGCAACTCACGCGTGTGCGCGGCGGCTTCATTCCCGGCACCGTGCGGCATGCACTGCCGGTCCCCGGTGCGCCGTCCGCGCTGCCGCTGATCTGCTACGAAGCAATTTTTCCCGGCGAGGTGGCTGGACGCAATGAACGTCCGGGCTGGATCGTGAATCTCACCAATGACGGCTGGTTCGGAATCTCGACGGGCCCCTATCAGCACCTCGAACAGGCGCGGATGCGCGCGATCGAGCTCGGATTGCCGCTGGTTCGCTCCGCCAATACCGGCGTTTCCGCGGTAATCGATCCGGTGGGACGCATCGTCGCCAGTCTCGGTCTCGGGATCGAAGGCATTTTGGATGCAGATCTGCCCGCCGCGATCCCGCCGACCATCTATGCGCGCGTGGGCGACGTACCCGCGGCCATGCTCGTCGCGCTCGCCGTGTTTGTGGCGGTCCGCCGACGTGTTGCCAAACGGCACCTCTGATCGCGCAGCCGCGGCCGATAACTTTTGACAACCGTAGTCCCACGGTTGACAGACTGCACGCGGCCTCCTCATTCTGCACCGGCTGCAAAAGACAGTGGGTATTGCTAAATTTCTCCGCAATGTTTCCCAATAACAGGGTCTGATTTTGACGTTGCTTACACCTGAGGCATTCCTGATTGCGCCGAAGGTGATGTTTGGAGGGCTGAGGAAATGTCGAAAGCGCCCAACCCTGTTGACAAATATGTCGGCAGTCGCGTGCGGATGCGCCGCATCATGTTGGGCATGAGCCAGGAAAAGCTGGGTGAAGCTTTGGGCCTGACCTTCCAACAAGTTCAGAAATACGAAAAGGGCACAAACCGGGTCGGCGCGAGCCGCATCCAGCAAATTGCCGAAATTCTCCAGGTGCCGGTGTCGTTCCTGTTCGAGGGCGGTCCGAGCGGCGTGGCGGGGCCGGACGGCTTCGCAGAAGGCGCATCGCCGTCTTACGTCTCGGATTTCCTCGCGACTTCCGAAGGACTCGCCCTGACCAAGGCGTTCACCCGAATCACCGATTCCAAGATGCGCCGCTCGATCGTCGATCTCGTCGAGCAGATCGCGGCCCGCGAAGGCCCCGATAAGCGCTGAGGCGGTATCTCAATCCGATTTGAGGCTGCGTCAAATCTGGCCTATGTCGTCATTTGTGGCCGCGCTTTGATGCGCGTCTTCCTCGATGATGCGATTCAAAGGCACAGATGCGCTCATGACTGGCTCCAATTGGTTCGATACTAAAACTATTCTCGATGGCATCCGCCGCTGGGTGGAGGTCGAGACGCCAACGGACGCGCCTGAACAGGTCAACAAGCTGGTCTCGATGGTCGCGGAGCAATACCGCGACCTCCCTGTTACGCTCGAGCGCATCGCCTGCGTCGATGGCTGCGGCGATCATCTCGTGGCGCGCTCGACCTGGGGTCAGGACCGGCCCGGCATCCTGGTGCTGAGCCACCTCGATACCGTTCACCCCATGGGATTCATCGAGCGCCTGCCGTTCAAGGTCGAAGGCGACAGCGCATTCGGTCCCGGCATCTACGACATGAAGGGCGGCGCCTACATCGCCCATCACGCCTTTCGCGCGCTTTGTGCCACGGCCGATCGCTCGCCGCTCGGCATCACCCATCTGTTCACCTCCGACGAGGAGATCGGCAGCCCCACCTCTCGCGCACTCATCGAGACCGAAGGGCGCAAAGCGAAGTACGTGCTGGTGACGGAGCCGGCCCGCGACGGCGGCAAGATCGTCACCGGCCGCAAGGGCGTCGGGCGATTCGAAGTGTTCATCAAGGGCGTGCCCGCGCATGCCGGCACGCGGCCCCAGGATGGCCGCAGCGCGATCCGCGAGCTCGCCAACGTCATCCTGACGCTGGAAGCGATGAACGATCTGGCGCGCGGCGTCACCGTCAATGTCGGCGTGGTGCGCGGCGGCACGCGGCCCAACGTGACGCCGGAAGAAGCCTATGCCGAAATCGATCTGCGCGTGCTGAGCCTGAAGGACGCGGATGAATTCGTCGGCAAGATCCTCGCCCTGACATCGAAGACGGATGGCGTCACCGTCAAGGTCACGGGCGGGCTCAATCGTCCGCCTTACGAGAAGAGCAATGCCGGCGCCTCGCTGTACGAACATGCGAAGACGGTTGCCACGGAGATCGGCTTCGAGCTGGTCGACGTTCACACCGGCGGCGGCTCGGACGGTAATTTCACCGCCGCCCACACCGCGACGCTCGACGGGCTCGGCGTCGACGGTAAGGGCGCGCACACTCATTATGAGCAGCTCTATGTCTCGTCGCTCGAACCGCGCGCGCGGCTGCTTCATCGCCTGTACCAGACGCTACGATGAGTGAGCGCAAATCAGATCCCGATCGCGAGGACAGCGAGCGCGCCTTCTTCGGACGCCGCAAGGGCCACAAGCTCAGGCAGCACCAGGCCGAGCTGATCGATCAGCTGCTGCCGCGTCTTGCGCTGCCCATCGACCGCGAGGCACCGGCGGATGCCCGCGAGATCTTCGTCCCCGCAGCCGACGATTTGCGGCTCGAGATCGGCTTCGGCGGCGGCGAGCATCTTGCGGCGGAAGCGCAAAACTTCGCAACAACCGGCTTCATCGGCTGCGAGCCCTACGTCAACGGCATGGCGAAGATCCTCGCGCAGATCGAGGCCGCCGACATCGGCAACATCCGCCTGTTCGCAGGCGATGCTGCCGAGCTCCTGGCCTGGCTGCCGAAGGCTTCGCTGTCGCGGATCGACCTGATCCATCCCGATCCCTGGCCGAAACGGCGGCACTGGAAGCGGCGCTTCGTCCAGGACCGGACCATCGCCGCGATGGCGCGCGTATTGAAAGCCGGCGGCGAATTTCGTTTCGTCTGCGACATCGACGATTACTGCGCCTGGACGTTATCGCATCTGTCGCGCTCGACGGATTTCGTCTGGCTTACGGAGCGCGCTGATGATTTCCGGCAGCCCTGGGCTGGCTACACCATGACGCGTTACGGCAGGAAAGCCGCGCGCGAGGGACGCAAGGCGGCGTATCTGCGATTCAGGCGGGTCTAGATCGTCTGCCGATTGCGCCAGAAATTCACGACTCGCTCGGCGGTCGTCGGCATCAGCCGCGTGAAGTTGGCGCGCGCCTGCTCAAGATCGGCATCGGCTGGCGTGCGATTCGGGCCGTACCACATCAGGATCATCGCGCGCACCGTGGGCCAGCCGAGATTCAGCACGCGTCCCAGGACCAGGATTGGATCGTAGCGGTCACCCGTGATCAGGCGGTCGAGGACCGAGAGGCGGACGCCGGACATCGCCGAGAGCGAAGCGATCGCCTCCTCGTATTTGTGGGCCTTCGCGAAGCCAAGCAGCGCGCTCTCGCCAAGATGACCCTCGCGATGCAGGGCCAGCACGGTGCGCTGCGCCCCCGAGAAATCGCGGCGCGGGCCCGGCGGCAGCGTGGCTTCCTCGATGGCCGTCATGGCGCGCTTGATCTCGACCTGGCGCGCGGGATTGACCACGCTCGAGAGCCGGCGGCGGATGACGTCGAGCGTGCCGTCGAGAAGCTGTTTCAGGTTTTCGCCCGAAAGATCGTTGCGCTGGCCGATCCTGAGCGTCAGCACGCCGTCCTGCGCAGCACGCTTGATCAGCTCGGAATAGCTGCCAGGTGAGAACACCGCGCCGGAATTGCCTGCGGCGCGGCGCACTACGTCACGATCGCCGCGCTCGACCAGCACGTCGGTGATAATGGCCGACAGCGTGGGACGCTCGCTCATCGCCAGCAGATGGCCTTGGCCCTTCAGTCGCGCGATCTCGACGAGAGCGGCGTCATCGAGCACGGGCGAATGGCGCAGCACGGGGCCCGCCACCGCGATTTCGTTTTCGCGCGCGAGCTGACTGACGAGATGCCGCGGCGCGTTGTTCAAGCGCGAGAAGCGTTCGGCGAGATCGACGCGCGAGGCGAGCTCGGCATGCGGGACGAGATCGATCAGCAGATTATCGAAGAGATCAACGACATCGGGACGGAGGTTCTCGGCGTCCTGAAAGAACAATTGGGAGATGGCGTGCGCGATCTCGCCGCGACGCCGCGGGTCGCCGCGTTTGACGATATCGTCCAGTCCGGGGATGAGCGACGTGGCAACGGTCATGAAAACGCAAACTCGTACGGGGCACGCCGCGGGTGCGCCCTTGGTCCAAGCCGCCCCACAATCAGGGAATTTAGGCCTCGGAGGTGAAGGAAGCGTTGCGCGGGGCCGCAGGCCGGGCGCAAAAAGCCCGGCCTGCCCTGGATGGGCCTTGTCCGGGAAGACGGAAAGGGCTATATCAGCGCCAATTCATCTTCTCATACGATCCGCGTAGTGAGAGTGGGCCCGAAAGGACCCGCTCTTTTTTATTACCTGAACGCGGCTCGGTGGAAGATGTGCGGCCCGGCGATCTGTCGGGAGAGTTCCGAAGCGGGCTTTGAAATCCTAAACCAAGCCTTAACCATATCGAGCGCCTTGACCTCTGACATGACCGAACCGAACCCTGGTTCCACGGACGCCGAATTGCTGGCCGAGCCGAGGCTCGTGGTCGAGCCGGGCGTGGCGGCACGGGTGTCCGCGGTCGCGGGGCCGGTGCTCGAAGGCATGGGCTACCGCCTGGTGCGGATCCGCATTTCCGGGGAATCTGGCTGCACCGTGCAGGTTATGGCCGAGCGGCCGGACGGCTCCATGCAGATCGAGGATTGCGAGGCGATCTCGCGGGCACTGTCGCCCGTGCTCGACGTCGCCGACCCCGTCGATCGCGCCTATCGGCTGGAAATTTCCTCGCCGGGGATCGACCGCCCGCTGGTGCGCCGCTCTGATTTCGAGCGTTATGCCGGGCATCTGGTGAAGATCGAGATGGCGGTCGCCCATGAGGGGCGGAAGCGGTTCCGCGGCACGATCGGCCCCGTCGAAGGCGACCGGGTGCATCTGCATCGCGACGACGTCAAGGCGGGCGAGACTGCCGACGTTCTCCTGACGATGGAAGACATCGCCGAGGCTCGGCTGGTGCTGACTGACGAGCTGATCGCGGAATCCATGCGCCGCGGCAAGGCCCAGGCACGCGAGATGCGCCGCAATCTCGGCCTGGAGCCGCCGGCTGCACCGCACGCCAGCATCAGCGAAAAAACGACCAAGAACACCAAGCCGGCCAAGAAGCCGGCGCCGGCAACTACGAAGAAGCCGGCTCCGACCAATACCAAGAAACATCGCCTGGCCGCCGAACGCGCGCGACGAGGCGAGATCGATCCTGACGAAGGAGACTAGCCATGGCAGTCAGCGCCAATCGACTTGAATTGCTTCAGATCGCCGACGCCGTTGCGCGCGAGAAATCGATCGACCGCGGCATCGTCATCGCGGCGATGGAGGATGCCATCGCCAAGGCGGCGCGGGCCCGTTACGGCAGCGAGACCGACGTTCATGCCGAGATCGACCCGAAGAAGGGCGAGCTTCGGTTGTCGCGCCACATGCTGGTGGTGGAGACGGTCGAAAACCATTCCAACCAGATCTCGCTGGTGGATGCGCAGCGCGCCAATCCCGGTGCCCAGGTCGGCGACACCATCGCCGACACCCTGCCGCCGCTGGAATATGGCCGCATCGCCGCGCAGTCGGCCAAGCAGGTGATCGTCCAAAAGGTGCGCGAAGCCGAGCGCGACCGGCAATATATGGAATTCAAGGACCGCATCGGCGACATCGTCAACGGCGTCGTCAAGCGCGTCGAATACGGCAGCGTGATCGTCGATCTCGGCCGCGGCGAGGCCATCATCCGCCGCGACGAGATGCTGCCGCGCGAAGTGTTCCGCAACGGCGACCGCGTCCGGGCCTACATCTTCGACGTCCGCCGCGAGACCCGCGGCCCGCAGATCTTCCTCTCCCGCACCCATCCGCAATTCATGGCAAAGCTGTTCGCGCAGGAAGTGCCCGAGATCTATGACGGCATCGTCGAGATCAAGGCGGTCGCCCGCGATCCCGGCTCGCGCGCAAAAATCGGCGTGATTTCCCGCGATTCCTCGGTCGATCCGGTCGGCGCCTGCGTCGGTATGCGCGGTTCGCGCGTGCAGGCGGTGGTGAACGAATTGCAGGGCGAGAAGATCGACATCATCCCGTGGTCGCCCGACATCGCGACCTTCGTGGTCAACGCGCTGGCGCCGGCCGAGGTCTCCAAGGTCGTCATCGACGAAGACCGCGAGCGCATCGAGGTCGTCGTGCCCGACACCAACAACCAGCTCTCGCTGGCGATCGGCCGCCGCGGCCAGAATGTGCGTCTGGCCTCGCAGCTCACCGGCTGGGACATCGACATCCTGACCGAGCAGGAGGAATCGGAGCGCCGCCAGGCCGATTTCGAGAACTCCACCCGGGTCTTCATGGAATCGCTCAATGTCGACGAAGTGGTCGGCCAATTGCTGGCATCCGAAGGCTTCACCTCGGTCGAGGAACTCGCGATGGTGGACGTCAAGGAACTCGCCGGCATCGAAGGTTTCGACGAGGAGACCGCGCAGGAACTCCAGAACCGCGCCCGTGAATATCTCGAACAGCTCGAAGCCGAGCTTGAGGCCAGGCGCAAGGAGCTCGGTGTCGAGGACGCCGTAAAGGACGTGCCCGGCGTCACCTCGAAGATGCTGGTGAAGTTCGGCGAGAACGACATCAAGACGGTCGACGACCTCGCCGGCTGCGCCACGGACGATCTGGTCGGCTGGACCGAGCGCAAGGAAGGCGGCGAGCAGACCAAATATCCGGGCGCGCTCGATGGCCTCGATATCTCCCGTGACGATGCTGAAGCGATGATCATGCAGGCCCGCGTCAAGGCCGGCTGGATCACCGAGGCCGATCTCGCCAAGCCCGCCGAAGAGGCCGAGACGACCGAAGATCAGCCGGCTTAGGGCGAAGGAGGATGTCACCCGGATGCTCGCCGATACTGACCCCGAACTCGACCATGGACCGCGGACCGAAAGGTCCGCGACCATGCGGATGTGTGCGGTCAGCCGCGAGGTCCGGCCGATCGACGAGCTGATCCGCTTCGTCGTCTCGCCCCAAGGGCACATAGTTCCCGATCTCAAGCGCAAGCTGCCCGGACGCGGCATGTGGGTCACCGCCTCGCGCGAGGTGGTTGCGGAAGCCGTTCGGCGTCACCATTTTACGAAAGCCTTCAAGCGCGAGCTGCGCATCCCTCAGACGCTTCCCGCCGACCTCGAGGCGCTCCTGGTCCGGAGCGTGGTCGAAGCCCTTGGGATTGCTGCCAAGGCGCGCCAGATCGTCGCCGGTTTCGGCAAGGTCGAAAGCGCGCTTCGGGAAGGTACGGTCGAGGTCCTGATCCATGCCAGCGATGGGGCCGCGGACGGAATCCGCAAATTGGACATGCTGGCGCGTCAAAATGAGGGAAATCGCGGCGCCAAGCCGCAGATTCCCGTCGTCACCGCACTAAAATCGACAGAATTGGATTTGGCACTTACCCGGTCAAATGTGATACATGCTGCCCTGCTCGCGGGCCCGGCGAGCAAGTCATTCCTGTCACGTAGCCAGATGCTGGTCCGATACCGGATGGCGGACGCTGACAGGACTGCCGAAAAGCCCGGCCAGGATTTCTGAGAGACAACGACCACCCGATAGCACGGTGCGGCAACGCACAACGACAACAAGATCAGGATTAGGACTGCTTAATGGTTGATACCAAGACCCCTGGCGACAAGAAGCTGAGCGTTCCGAGCAAGACGCTATCGCTCAAGCCGCGCGTCGAAACGGGCACCGTGCGCCAGAGCTTCAGTCATGGCCGTAGCAAGCAGGTCGTGGTCGAGAAGCGTGGCAAGCGCCGTGTCGACGGCAGCCCCGAACCGCAGGTGGCCGAGGTGGCGAAGCCCGCGCCGGCCGCCGCCGCGCCCAAGCCTGCTCCGGCCCGCCCCGCGCCGCCGCGCAACGCCGGCTCCGGTGTGGTGCTGCGTACACTGACCGAGGACGAACGTTCCGCCCGCGCCAGCGCGCTGGCCGATGCCAAGGTGCGCGAAGTCGAAGAGCGCCGCCATGCCGAGGAAGAGGCCCAGCGCCGCGCCGTCCGCGAAAGCGCCGAGCGTGCCGATCGCGAGGCCGCCGAAGCCCGCCGCAAGGCCGAGGAGGAGCGTCACCGCCACGAAGAGGAAGCCAAGCGGAAGGCCGAAACCGAGGCCAAGAAGCGTTTTGGCGAAGGCGAGCAACCGCAATCTGCGGCGCGCCCTGCAACGGCGACCTCGGCCGCTCCTGCAGCGCGGCCCGGAGCGCCGATGGCGCGTCCCGGCACAACCACCACGGCACGCCCGGGAACGACGACCGCACGGCCCGGAACGACCACGCAGCGGCCGGGAGGCCCGGTAGGCCGCGCCCCCGCTGTCGCAGCCGGACCGGACGAGGACGAGGGTCCGCGCCAGATCCGTCGCGGCCCCGGCGGCGCTGCGCGGCCTGTGGTCGCTCCCAAGCCCACCCACAAGCCCGGCCCGCAGAAGGAGCGCGGCCGCCTGACGGTCGTCACCGCCTTCAATGCCGACGACGTCCGCGAGCGCTCGATCGCCTCGTTCCGCCGCCGCACCCAGCGCCTGAAGGGCCATGCCGCGAACGAGCCGAAGGAAAAGCTCATCCGCGAGGTGGTCATTCCGGAAGCGATCACCATCCAGGAGCTCGCCAACCGCATGTCGGAGCGCGCGGTGGAAATCATCCGCATGCTGATGAAGCAGGGCGCGATCCACAAGATCACCGACGTGATCGATGCCGACACTGCGCAGCTGATCGCGGAAGAGCTTGGTCACACCGTCAAGCGCGTTGCCGCGTCCGACGTTGAAGAAGGCCTGTTCGACGCCATCGACGATTCCACCGACACCGAGCCGCGCTCGCCGGTGGTGACCGTGATGGGCCACGTCGACCACGGCAAGACTTCGCTGCTCGACGCGCTCCGCCATGCCAACGTGGTCTCCGGCGAAGCCGGCGGCATCACCCAGCATATCGGCGCCTATCAGGTGCTGTCGCCCGAAAGCGGCAAGAAGATCACCTTCATCGACACGCCCGGCCACGCCGCGTTCACCGCGATGCGCGCCCGCGGCGCCAAGGTGACCGACATCGTCGTGCTGGTGGTTGCAGCCGACGACGGCGTGATGCCGCAGACGATCGAAGCCATCAACCACGCCAAGGCGGCGCGGGTGCCGATCATTGTTGCCATCAACAAGATCGACAAGCCCGACGCCAAGCCCGAGCGCGTGCGCACCGAGCTGCTCCAGCACGAGGTGCAGGTGGAATCCTTCGGCGGCGAAGCCGTCGACGTCGAAGTCTCGGCCAAGAACAAGACCAATCTCGACAAGCTGCTCGAGATGATCGCGCTCCAGGCCGACATCCTCGACCTCAAGACCAATTCGGATCGCCCGGCCGAAGGCACCGTGATCGAAGCCAAGCTCGATCGCGGCCGCGGTCCGGTCGCGACCGTTCTGGTCCAGCGCGGCACGCTCCGTGTCGGTGACATCATCGTCGCCGGCGCCGAAATGGGCCGCGTCCGCGCGCTGATCTCGGATCAGGGCGAAACGGTGCAGGAGGCGGGTCCGTCAGTGCCGGTCGAGGTGCTCGGCTTCAACGGTCCGCCGGAAGCCGGCGATCGTCTCGCCGTGGTCGAGAACGAAGCCCGCGCCCGCCAGGTCACCAGCTACCGCGCGCACCAGAAGCGCGAGAACGCGGCTGCCTCGATCTCCGGCATGCGCGGCTCGCTCGAGCAGATGATGTCGCAACTGAAGACGGCGGGCCGCAAGGAATTCCCGCTGATCATCAAGGCCGACGTGCAGGGCTCGCTGGAAGCGATCCTCGGATCGCTGGAGAAGCTCGGCACCGACGAAGTCGCCGCGCGTATCCTGCATGCGGGTGTCGGCGGCATCTCGGAATCGGACGTGACGCTCGCGGAAGGCTTCAACGCCGCCATCATCGGCTTCTCGGTTCGTGCGAACAAGGAGGCCGCTGCGGCCGCCAAGCGCAACGGCATCGAGATCCGTTACTACAACATCATCTACGACCTCGTGGACGACGTGAAGAAGGCCATGAGCGGCCTGCTCGCGCCGACCCTGCGGGAAACCATGCTCGGCAATGCCGCGATCCTGGAGATCTTCAACATCTCCAAGGTCGGCAAGGTCGCGGGCTGCCGCGTCACCGACGGCACCGTGGAACGCGGCGCCAACGTGCGCCTGATCCGCGACAACGTCGTCGTGCACGAAGGCAAGCTGTCGACGCTGAAGCGCTTCAAGGACGAAGTGAAGGAAGTCCAGTCCGGTCAGGAATGCGGCATGGCCTTCGAGAACTATCACGACATGCGCGCCGGTGACGTCATCGAGTGTTACCGCGTGGAGACGATCCAGCGCTCCCTGTAAGTCCAAATCTTACCGAAGCGCCTGGATCTTTTTTGAACTGAATTGCGGGAGTGGGATGGCCGGATTTTTTCCGGCCATCCACCCCTCTTCGTTTCAGCAAGACAAATGACAATGCCCGTGTCCCAAAAGCGGGCACGACGAGGTGATTTTCAGACCATGCCCCGCCATCATCAGAAAAAGAGTTCCGCGTCCGGCGGCTCGCAACGTCAGTTGCGGGTCGGCGAGCAGGTTCGCCATGCGATAGCCGAGATTCTGGCGCAAGGCAGCGTGCATGATGCTGACCTTGAAGGCCACATCATCACCGTGCCGGAGGTGCGGATGTCGCCCGACCTGAAGCTCGCAACAGTCTATGTGATGCCGCTTGGTGGCCGCGACACCGAGATCGTCCTCGTTGCGCTTGAGCGCAACAAGAAATTCCTGCGCGGCGAGGTCGCGCGGCGCGTTAACCTGAAATTTGCACCTGACCTTCGCTTCCGCGTCGACGAACGATTCGACGAAGCGGAACGGATCGAGAAGCTTTTGCGAACACCCGCGGTGCAGAAGGACCTGGAACAGGATCCGGATTCGGATCGGGAAGAAGAACGATGACGATGGACCCGGCTCACGGCACGATCGGCGGCGAAGAGACCGATCAGCTCGACGTGCAGAAAAATAATTTTGCGGACATGAGCGGCAATTCTCAGCCGCATCAGGAGCCGCGCCGCGTCAATAACGATCCGCGCGCCAACAAGCAGAAGGGCAATCAGCCGCGCCGCGACCGCCGCGACGTCCACGGCTGGGTCGTGCTCGACAAGCCGATCGGCATGACCTCGACGCAGGCCGTTGCCGTGCTGAAGCGCCTGTTCAACGCCAAGCGCGCCGGCCATGCCGGCACGCTCGATCCGCTGGCTTCCGGCGGCCTGCCGATCGCGCTTGGCGAGGCCACCAAGACCGTCCCCTTCGTCATGGACGGCCGCAAGCGCTACCGGTTCACGGTATGCTGGGGCGAGGAGCGCGACACCGACGACATCGAGGGCCGGGCGACCGCAACCTCGGACCATCGCCCGACCCGGGAGGCCATCGAGGCCCTGCTGCCCCGTTTCACCGGGGTGATCCAGCAGATCCCGCCGCGCTACTCCGCGATCAAGGTCCAGGGCGAGCGCGCCTACGACCTCGCCCGCGACGGCGAGATCGTGGAGCTTGCCCCCCGTCCGGTCGAGATTCACCGTTTAAGCCTTGTAGATCAACCGGATAGCGGCCATGCCGTGTTCGAGGCCGAGTGCGGCAAGGGCACCTATGTCCGCGCGCTGGCCCGCGATATGGGCCGGATTCTCGGCACTTACGGCCATATCTGCGCGCTACGGCGGACCCTGGTCGGCCCATTTGGCGAGAACGACATGATTCCGCTGGATCAGTTGGAGGCTTTGTGCGATAGAGCCGCGTCCGGCGAGGGTAGCCTCGCCGACGCGCTTATGCCCGTTGAGACCGCGCTGGACGACATCCCGGCACTGGCCGTCACTCGGGCTGATGCGGCAAGGCTCCATCGGGGCCAAGCCGTTTTGTTGCGCGGACGGGATGCGCCCACTTGTAGCGGCACAGTCTATGTCACGGTGGCAGGCCGGCTTCTCGCGCTTGCCGAAGTCGGCAATGGCGAAATCATCCCCAAGCGTGTGTTCAACCTGACCGGCCTGACTGCCAGCGCCGATCGCAACGAGAGAAATTGACCGATGTCGATTGCCGCAGAACGCAAAGCGGAAGTCATCAAGACGAATGCCAACAAGGCCGGCGATACCGGCTCGCCAGAGGTTCAGGTCGCGATCCTGTCGGAACGCATCGCCAACCTCACCAACCATTTCAAGACCCACGTGAAGGACAACCATTCGCGTCGCGGCCTCTTGAAGCTGGTCTCGACCCGCCGCTCGCTCCTCGACTATGTGAAGAAGAAGGACGAGGCGCGCTACAAGGCGCTGCTCGAGAAGCACAACATTCGTCGTTAAGAGTTCTTGCGCGCGCCAACCGGCGCGCGTTTTCGCGCGTGATTTCGAACGAAAGCGTTTGTTTAAAGGTTTTTCGTCGAGGCTGCGTGCGCATCGGATGCGAGCAATTGACGGCGAGCATCCGGGGCATGATGGGCGAACACCGCGCTTCGGTGTTCGCGTTCGTGCCGACTGACAGTCCAGCAGCAATCCGGCGGCTGGGCACAACGGGCAAGGCGCCCGTATGACCCGAAGGGATGGACGCCATCCGAAATCCAAAAACCATGGCAGGATCGCAGGACGCTGATCGCCCGCTTCGATCAACGTCCCGCAATCTTGCGCATGGTTTTTGTTTTTCGACCCGTCCTTCTTTCGAGAACCCATGAAAGAAGACCTCTATGTTCAATAAGCATTCAGTCGAGATCGACTGGGGTGGACGCCCTCTCAAGCTCGAAACCGGCAAGATCGCCCGCCAGGCCGACGGCGCCGTCGTCGCGACCTACGGCGAGACCGTGGTGCTCGCCACCGTCGTTGCCGCGAAGTCGCCCCGCGAGGGCGTCGACTTCCTGCCGCTGACCGTCGACTACCAGGAGAAGACCTACGCAGCCGGCCGCATTCCCGGCGGCTATTTCAAGCGCGAGGGTCGTCCGACCGAGAAGGAAACGCTGGTCTCCCGCCTGATCGACCGTCCGATCCGTCCGCTGTTCGTCGACGGCTGGCGCAACGAGACCCAGGTGATCGTCACCGTGCTCTCGCACGACATGGAGAACGATCCCGATATCGTCGCGCTGGTGGCATCGTCGGCTGCGCTGACCCTGTCGGGCGCCCCCTTCAAGGGCCCGATCGGCGCCGCGCGCGTCGGCTTCGCCAATGACGAGTTCATCCTCAACCCGACGCTCGACGAGATGGTCGACACCCAGCTCGACCTCGTCGTAGCCGGCACCGCGGACGCCGTGCTGATGGTGGAATCGGAAGCCAAGGAGCTGAACGAAGAGATCATGCTCGGCGCCGTGATGTTCGGTCACCGCCACTTCCAGCCGGTGATCAACGCGATCATCGAGCTGGCTGAAAAGGCCGCGAAGGAGCCGCGCGAGGTCACCACGATCGACAATTCGGCGCTCGAAAAGGAAATGCTCGGCATGGTCGAGCAGGAGCTGCGCGCCGCTTACGCCATTCCGGTCAAGCAGGATCGCTACGCCGCGGTCGGCAAGGTCAAGGAAAAGGTGATCGCCCACTACTTCCCCGAAGGGCAGGAGCCGAAATACGACAAGCTGCGCATCGGCGGCGTGTTCAAGGAGCTCGAAGCCAAGATCGTTCGCTGGAACATTCTCGACACCGGCAAGCGTATCGACGGTCGCGATTCCAAGACCGTGCGCAACATCGTCGCCGAAGTCGGCGTGCTGCCCCGCGCCCACGGCTCGGCGCTGTTCACCCGCGGCGAGACCCAGGCGCTGGTCGTGACCACGCTCGGCACCGGTGAGGACGAGCAGTACATCGACGCGCTGTCGGGAACGTACAAAGAGACGTTCCTGCTGCACTACAATTTCCCTCCCTACTCGGTCGGTGAGACCGGCCGCCTCGGTGGCACCAAGCGCCGCGAGATCGGCCACGGCAAGCTCGCCTGGCGCGCGATCCACCCGGTGCTGCCGCCGCACCACGAATTCCCCTACACCACGCGCGTGGTGTCGGAGATCACCGAATCCAACGGCTCCTCGTCGATGGCTTCGGTCTGCGGCGCCTCGCTCGCGCTGATGGACGCCGGCGTGCCGTTGAAGCGGCCGACCGCGGGCATCGCGATGGGCCTGATCCTCGAAGACAAGCGCTTCGCGGTTCTCTCGGACATTCTCGGTGACGAGGACCATCTCGGCGACATGGACTTCAAGGTCGCCGGTACCGAGCAGGGCATCACCTCGCTCCAGATGGATATCAAGATCGAGGGCATCACCGAGGAGATCATGAAGGTCGCGCTCGGCCAGGCCAAGGATGGGCGTATCTACATCCTCGGCGAGATGTCGAAGGCGCTCACCAATGCCCGCGCCGAGCTCGGCGAATATGCGCCGCGCATCGAGACGTTCAAGATCGCCACCGACAAGATCCGCGAAGTGATCGGCACCGGCGGCAAGGTGATCCGTGAGATCGTCGAGAAGACCGGCGCCAAGGTCAACATCGAGGACGACGGCACCGTGAAGGTCGCCTCCAGCGATGGCGAGGCCATGAAGGCCGCGATCAAGTGGATCAAGTCGATCGCCTCCGATCCGGAAGTCGGCCAGATCTATGACGGCACCGTCGTCAAGGTGATGGAGTTCGGCGCTTTCGTGAACTTCTTCGGCTCCAAGGACGGTCTCGTCCACATCAGCCAGCTCGCCTCGGCGCGTGTGCAGAAGACCTCCGACGTCGTCAAGGAAGGCGACAAGGTCAAGGTCAAGCTGCTCGGCTTCGACGACCGCGGCAAGACCCGCCTGTCGATGAAGGTGGTCGATCAGGAGACCGGCGAGGACCTCGAGGGCAAGGGCGAGAGCCAGCAGCCCGCGCGCGAAGCGGCCGGCGAGTAAATCTCGCTGCCTGCCAGAAACACGAAGGGCGGCCTCGCGGCCGCCCTTTTTGTTTGTGCGCCTTTAGAGTGTTTGCGCGCCTCGGCGATGTGCGATTCCGCCGCAGCATCAAAATGCCTTTGGCTGAAACCGGCAATGCGGCTTGACCCGTAACTGAGCGCACTGCCCGCGCCGCATCTCATCGGCGTCTTCACCCATGAAGCGAAGGAAGTTCAAATGTCATCGATCTCCAGGCGCCATCTCATGCTGGCCGCCACCGGCATTGCGGCGGTCGCCGCCGCCCCGCGTGTGTTCGCTCAAGCCGCGTCACCGGCCGCCGCAGCAGGTCCCTTCATGCTGCCTCCGTTGACCTATCCGACCGCGGCACTCGAACCGCATATCGACGCGAAGACCATGGAGATCCATCACGACCGACATCACCAGGCCTTCATCACCAACCTCAACAATTTCGCCAAGGACAACCCAGGGATTGCCGACAAACCGATCGGCGACGTTCTCGGCAATCTTGCCGCGGTGCCCGAAGCGATCCGCACCGGCGTGCGCAACAACATGGGCGGCCATGCCAACCACACGATGTTCTGGCAGATCATGGGACCGAACGGAGGCAAGCCGGAGGGCGAAGTGCTGGCCGCGATCGATCGCGATCTCGGCGGCATGGAAAAATTCCAGACTGACTTCAACGCTGCCGGCGGACGGGTGTTCGGCTCGGGATGGGTGTTCGTCATCGTCGACAAGGATGGCAAGCTGGCGATCGAGACGCGGCCGAACCAGGACAATCCCATCATTGACGGCAAGCGCGCTTTGCTCGGCAACGACGTCTGGGAGCACGCCTATTATCTGAATTATCAGAACCGCCGTGCCGACTACCTCAAGGCCTGGTGGAACACGGTGAGCTGGAGCAAGATCAGCGAGCGTTACGCTGCGGCGAAGGGCGGCACGCTCGGGGTGTAGACGCCGCAAATTTCGAGCAAAAAAAGGGCGGCTTCTCAGCCGCCCTTTTCATTACCGCTTGCTGAACTCAGCGATCAAGCCGCGATGTCGTACCGGTCGAGGTTCATCACCTTGGTCCAGGCCTTGGCGAAGTCCTTGACGAACTGCTCCTTGGAATCCGACGTGGCATAGACCTCGGCGTAGGCGCGAAGCTGCGAGTGCGCGCCGAAGATCAGGTCGACGCGCGTCCCGGTCCACTTGACCGCATTGGTCTTGCGGTCGCGGGCCTCATAAGTGCCGTCGGTGCCGGCCGGCGTCCACTGCGTGCTCATGTCGAGCAGGTTGACGAAGAAGTCGTTGCTCAGCGTTCCCACCTTCGAGGTGAGGACGCCGTTCTTCGAACCATTCGCATTGGCACCGAGCACGCGCAGACCGCCGACGAGCGCCGTCATCTCCGGGCCGGTAAGCCGGAGCAGCTGCGCACGATCGACCAGAGCCTCCTCGGGCATCATGAACTGCTGCCGCTTGCCGATGAAGTTGCGGAAGCCATCGGCCCGCGGCTCCAGCGGAGCAAACGAAGCGGCGTCGGTCTGCTCCTGCGAGGCATCCATGCGGCCCGGCGTGAAGCCGACCTTGACGTCGACGCCGGCATCCTTCGCGGCCTTCTCGACCGCGGCGGTGCCGCCGAGCACGATGAGGTCCGCCAGCGAGACCTTCTTCGCACCGGATGACGCGTTGAAGTCCTTCTGGATCGCTTCGAGCTTGCCCAGGACCTTCGAGAGCTGAGCCGGCTCGTTCACCTCCCAATCCTTCTGCGGGGCGAGGCGGATGCGCGCGCCGTTGGCGCCGCCACGCTTGTCCGAGCCGCGGAACGTCGAGGCCGACGCCCAGGCAGTCGAGACCAGCTCCGATACCGACAGACCGGAGGCCAGGATCTTGGTCTTCAGCGAGGCGATATCCTGCTCGCTGGCCAGCTCGTGATTAACGGCCGGGATCGGGTCCTGCCAGATCAGCGTTTCCTTCGGCACCAGCGGGCCGAGATAGCGCTGGATCGGGCCCATGTCGCGATGGGTGAGCTTGAACCAGGCGCGGGCAAAGGCATCCGCGAACTGGTCCGGATTCTCCAGGAAGCGGCGCGAGATCTTCTCATAGGCCGGATCCATACGCAGCGAGAGGTCGGTCGTCAGCATCGTGGGCCGGTGCTTCTTCGACTTGTCGAAGGCGTCGGGAATGATGGCGTCGGCGTTCTTGGCCGTCCACTGTTGCGCACCGGCCGGGCTCTTCGTCAGCTCCCATTCGAAATTGAACAGGTTCTCGAAAAAGTTGTTGCTCCACTTGGTCGGTGTCGTCGTCCAGGTCACCTCGAGACCGCTGGTGATGGAATCGCCCGAGTGGCCCGACGCGTGCTTGCTCTTCCAGCCGAGGCCCTGATCCTCGAGCGCGCCTGCTTCCGGCTCCGGTCCGACCAGCGACGGATCGCCGGCACCATGGGTCTTGCCGAAGCTGTGGCCGCCGGCGATCAGCGCGACGGTCTCTTCATCGTTCATCGCCATGCGGGAGAAGGTCTCGCGGATGTCCTTGGCCGCGGCGACCGGATCCGGCTTGCCGTTCGGGCCTTCCGGATTGACGTAGATCAGGCCCATCTGCACCGCGCCGAGCGGCTCGGCGAGCTGGCGTTCGCCGCTGTAGCGCTCATCGCCCAGCCACGTGCCTTCCGGACCCCAATACAGCTCTTCCGGCTCCCAGACGTCGACGCGGCCGCCGGCAAAGCCAAAGGTCTTGAAGCCCATCGACTCCAGCGCGACGTTGCCGGCCAGCACCATCAGATCGGCCCAGGAGATCTTGCGGCCGTATTTCTGCTTGATCGGCCAGAGCAGACGGCGTGCCTTGTCGAGATTGGCGTTATCGGGCCAGCTGTTCAGCGGCGCGAAACGCTGCTGCCCGGCACCGGCGCCACCGCGGCCGTCGGTGGTGCGATAGGTGCCCGCGCTGTGCCAGGCCATGCGGATCATGAGGCCGCCGTAGTGACCGAAGTCGGCGGGCCACCATTCCTGCGATTCGGTCATCAAAGCGGTCAGGTCCTTGATGACCGCGTTCAGGTCGAGCGACTTGAATTCCTTGGCGTAGTCGAAGTCCTTGTCCATCGGGTCGGACTTGGCCGAATTCTTATGCAGCATCTCGATGCTGAGCTGGGTCGGCCACCAATCGCGGTTCGCCGGCACACGTTTTCCACCCGAAAACGGGCACTTTGAAGAGTCGTCCATGAATACCTCCTCTGGTGGCGTCGAACTCGCGCCTTTGACCAGGTAGAAGCACTCTAAGCTTCGCGTTCGATCAGGGGAAGTTGACTTTAATGATCGCAGCGATAAGATTTTCTGATGCTAAACCTCACCCTGCGCCAGCTCCGGTACTTCGACGCCCTGGCGCGTCACAATCATTTCGGGCGCGCGGCTGAGTCTTGCTCGATCTCGCAGCCTGCCCTGTCGATGCAGATCAAGGAGCTGGAGGAGGCGCTCGGCGGTCTGCTGCTGGAGCGCAGCGCCCGGCAGGTGGCGTTGACCCGATTTGGCGAGGAGCTCGCGCAGCGCGTCCGCGACATTTTGCGCTCGGTCGACGAGCTTGGCGATTTCGCCCGCGCCTCGCAGGACCGATTCTCCGGACGGCTGCGCATCGGCATGATTCCGACGATCGCGCCCTATCTGCTGCCGACGATCACCAAGAACCTGACGCGCATGCATCCGGAGCTCGACATCCGCGTGCGCGAGACGATGACGCCGCGGCTGATCCAGGAACTGGTGGAAGGCCGGCTCGATACCGCCATCGTTGCGTTGCCGGTGTCCGAGCCCTCGCTCACCGAGGTCGCCCTGTTCGAGGAAAAATTCCTGCTGGTGCGGCCGAGCGCGGATGAGGGCACGCCGGCCCCATCGCGGGAGATGATGCGCGAGATGCGGCTGTTGCTGCTCGAGGAAGGGCACTGCTTCCGCGATCAGGCACTGTCATTCTGCAACATGCAATCGGCACCGCCGCGCGAGATGCTGGATGCCAATTCGCTGTCGACCTTGGTCCAGATGGTCAGCGCCGGCATCGGCGTCACCTTGATCCCGGAGATGGCGGTGTCGGTGGAGACGCGATCGGCCTCGGTCTCGCTCGCGCGCTTCCGCGACCCGCAGCCGTCGCGCACCATCGGCATGGTCTGGCGCAAGACCAGCCCACTGGCGCGGCAGCTGCTGCAAATCTCCGAGGTGGTGTGCCTGTCGGCGGGCAAGGTGCGCGCACGCCCATCCGTGCGCAGCAAGCCGACCTGAGGCCTCGATGTCGCATCCCACCATCCGCCCGGCCCGCGCGGACGAATACGACGAGATCGGCCGTGTCTGGATGGAGAGCTGGGTCTCGACCGGGCTCGGCGAGGCGAGCGAGTTCCTGCTGGCAAACCTGCGTGCACGCGTCCGGCGCGAGATCGAGGACGGCTGGAGCCTGTTCGTCGCCGACGACAGCGGCACGATCGCCGCTATGCTGGCGCTGCATTTGCCAAAACTCTATCTCGACATGCTGTTCGTCGCGCCCGGCTATCAGGGCCAATCGCTCGGCCGCCAATTGCTCGCCTTCACGCGCACACAAATGCCCGACGAGATATATCTGCGCTGCGTCCGCGAGAATGAAAAGGCCTGGCGCTGGTACGAGCGCGAAGGCTTTGTGTTCGAGAAGCAAGAGATCGAGCCGTCGAACGGGTTTGTGATGAAGTATTATCGGTGGCGGCGGCAGGGACGTACCGGATAGGCAGAGATCCCCGGCTGCAGCTTGCGGTTGTCACGATCGCAACCTAATGTGGCGCGTCCGATGACCTCCTGTCGCTGATCCCCTGCCGCTAATCCCCTGGAATCCATGTTTCGATTTGCTGCCTCAGTGCTCGTCCTGCTGTCCTTTCTGGCTCCGGCAGCAGCGCAAACTCCTTCCGCAACCACCGCATCTCCCGCAGCGGCCGCACCGGCAAAACCAGCTGCCAAGAAGCCCGCGAAAGCCAAACCGGTGGCGAAGCAGCCGGTCGCGCTCGAGAGCGGCCCGTGCCGGCTTGGCGTGATCTCGGTGATCGGCGAGCGCTATTCCGTCCAAAAATTCGGGCTGACCATTTTCGAGAACGAGGAGACCGAAGTTCCCATCGACTGGGGTCTCGACGATCTCGTGTTTGCGCGGGTTAAAGCCGCAACGGGTGGCGATCCCGGTATTCGCAGGATCGCCTACCCCAAGGGAACCTTCGAACCCTTTTACAATCCGAAATCGCGATTCATTCCCGATCCTAACGAACGTCTGCCAGCGATCGTGCGCGGCATCACTCCGAACGGGAGCTGCGATCGCTATCTGGTTGCGACCACGTACAAGGGAGAACTTCCGGGCACCCGCCTGATGTTAAACGGCATCGGCACGTTCAATCAGGGGCTCGGAAATCTGATCCGGCATTCGCATTTGTTCGCCAACATCTCGATCAACCTGATCGACGGCAGAAGCTATGAGGAAATCAAGCGCCCCTTTGTGAATTTCGGCGCGAACTTCGCCGCAAGTATGCGACTGACCGAAGACCCGCTGACCAAACTCGACAACTCAATGTTCCCCGACCCGCCCGCGGCAGCTTCGGCCAACGCCGCGTTGCGCGAGAGGACACGAACACTCGTCGCAGACAGGCTCGACCGGGGTCTGCCCGGCTATCTCAAGGAAGACTGAGCCGGAGCATTCTGTACCTGAGCGTAGTGCGTTGCGAATGCGCGGCAAACGCGCCATGAATTGCGCGCTGTTCGCCTCCCGTCGCTGAAAGGTCCGCTCCCATGATCAAGCTCTACTGGTCGCCCCGCTCGCGCTCGTTCACGACGCTCTGGCTGATGGAAGAAAGCGGTCTGCCCTATGAGCGCATGCTGACCGACATTTCGACCGGTGCGCAGAAAGCGCCGGACTATCTGAAGGTCAATCCGATGGGCAAGGTTCCGGCGCTGACCGACGGCGATGCCGCGCTCGGCGAATCCGCCGCCATCTGCGCCTACATTGCCGACCGCTATCCCGAGACCAGGCTGGCGCCAGCCGTGACCGACCCGCGCCGTGCGCGTTACCTGCAATGGCTGTTCTTCTCGCCGGGCTGCATCGAACCCGCCATCATCCAGATCTTCACCAAGATCGAGATCCCGACCTCGACCGCGGCCTGGGGCAGCGCGACGCAGGTCTTCGACGTGCTGGAAGCCGCGCTCGCCAAGGGACCGTGGATTCTCGGCGAGGAGTTTTCGGCCGCCGACATCACGATCGGCTCGGGCCTGAACTTCGCGGTGCGCCTGTTCAAGATGGTGCCGTCGCGCCCGGCCTTCGACGCCTATCTCGCCCGCTGCATGGCGCGGCCGGCGTTCCAGCGCGCGGAGAAGATCGCAGCGGGTTAGTCTTCCGACTTCAAATCATCCGGCCTCGGCATCAGGACGATGTTGTAGCCGGAATCGACATAGTGGATCTCGCCGGTCACGCCGCCGGAGAGATCCGATAACAGATACAGCGCCGAGCCGCCGAGCTCGTCGAGCGTGACGCCGCGGCGAAGCGGCGAATGTTTCTGCATGAAGGCGAACATCGCGCGCGCCTCGCCGATGCCGGAGCCGGCGAGCGTGCGGATGGGACCGGCGGAGATCGCGTTGACGCGGATGCCGCGCGGCCCGAAATCGGACGCAAGATAGCGCACCGAGGCTTCCAGCGCCGCCTTGGCCACGCCCATCACGTTGTAGTTCGGCATCGCGCGTTCCGAGGCGCCGAAGGTCAGCGTGATCATGCTGCCGCCCTCCGTCATCAGCTCAGCGCCGCGTTTTGCCACTTCCGTGAAGGAAAAGCAGGAGATCACCATAGTGCGCGAAAAATTCTCGCGGCTGGTGTCGGCGTAACGGCCCTTGAGCTCATTCTTGTCGGCGAAGCCGATCGCATGGATCACGAAATCCAGCCGGCCCCAGTTTTCGCGCAAGGCCGTGAACGTAGCGTCGACGCTGGCGATGTCCTCGACGTCGCATGGCAGCACCATGTCGACGCCAAGCTGCTCGGCCAGCGGCTTGACACGCTTGCCGAGAGCCTCGCCCTGGAAGGTGAAGGCGAGCTCGGCGCCGTGGGCATGCAGCGTCTTCGCCATGCCCCAGGCGATCGAATGATCATTGGCGATGCCCATGATCAGACCGCGCTTGCCTTTCATTAAACCTTCCATCTCGCAATTACCCTCCGCTCTCCGTCATGCCCGGGCTTGTCCCGGGCATCCACGCTCTTCCGAACCAGTAGCAAAGACGTGGATGGCCGGGACAAGCCCGGCCATGACTAACTATCCGTCGACGACAGTAACGTCACACGTCCAGCCGGCTGAACACCAGCGTGGCGTTGGTGCCGCCGAAGCCGAAGGAGTTCGACAGCACGGTGCCGATCTTGACGTTGTCGATGCGCTTGCGCACGATCGGCATGTCGGCGAACACGGGGTCGAGCTCCTGGATGTGGGCGCTCTCGCAGATGAAACCATTGTTCATCATCAGCAGCGAATAGATCGCTTCCTGCACGCCGGTTGCGCCCAGGGAGTGACCGGTCAGCGCCTTGGTCGCCGAGATCGGCGGGCACTTCTCGCCGCTTCCGAACACCCTGCGGAGCGCGTCGATCTCCGGCGGATCGCCGGCCGGCGTCGATGTCGCGTGCGGATTGATGTAGTCCACCTTGGTCTTCACGGTCGACATCGCCATGCGCATGCAGCGCTCGGCGCCCTCGCCTGATGGTGCGACCATGTCGTAACCGTCGGACGTCGCGCCGTAGCCGACGATCTCGCCGTAAATGCGCGCGCCGCGCGCCTTGGCATGCTCGAGCTCTTCCAGCACCAGCACGCCGGCGCCGCCGGCAATCACGAAGCCGTCGCGGTTGACGTCGTAGGGACGCGAGGCCGTGGCCGGCGTGTCGTTGTACTTCGAGGACATCGCGCCCATGGCGTCGAACAGCACCGACAGCGACCAGTCCAGCTCCTCGCAGCCGCCGGCGAAGATGACGTCCTGCTTGCCGATCTGGATCGTCTCATAGGCGTTGCCGACGCAATGGTTCGAGGTGGCGCAGGCCGACGAGATCGAATAGTTCACGCCCTTGATCTTGAACCAGGTCGCAAGCGTTGCGGAGGCCGTGGAGGACATCGCCTTCGGCACTGCGAACGGTCCGACGCGCTTCGGTCCCTTGGTGCGGGTGATGTCGGCGGCCTCGACGATGGTGCGCGCGGACGGACCGCCGGAGCCCATGATGATGCCGGTGCGAATATTGGAAATTTCGTCAGGCGAAAGACCGGAATCCTGGATCGCCTGTTCCATCGCGACGTGATTCCACGCCGCGCCCTGACCGAGGAAACGCATTGCGCGGCGGTCGACCATCGTCGAAGGATCGAGCGTCGGCGCACCTTGCACCTGCGAACGGAAGCCGAGCTCGGCATATTTCTCAGCCCGCGAAATGCCCGACTTCGCCTCGTGAAGGCTCGCAAGCACTTCCTGGGTGTTGTTTCCGATGGAGGAGACAATGCCCATCCCGGTGACCACAACCCGCCTCATGACAGCCTCGCCTCAATCGTTGTCTTCGTGGTGATGCGCTCAGCCCAGGCTCGTGCCCTGCTTGAACAGGCCGACCTTCAGATCCTTCGCGCGATAGATAATCTGGTCATCGACCGAAAGCCATCCGTCGGCGATACCGAGCACTAGCTTTGAACGCATCACGCGCTTGATATCGATGTTGTACACAACCTTGCGGGCCTCCGGCAGCACCTGGCCGCTGAACTTCAGCTCATTCAGGCCAAGCGCGCGACCGCGACCTTCCCCGCCGCTCCAGCCCAGATAAAAGCCGACCATTTGCCACAGCGCATCGAGCCCGAGGCAGCCGGGCATCACCGGATCGTTCTTGAAGTGGCAGCCGAAAAACCAGAGGTCGGGCTTCACGTCGAGCTCGGCGCGCACCACCCCCTTGCCGAATTCACCGCCGGTCTCGCTGATGTCCGTAATGCGGTCGAACATCAGCATCGGCGGCAGCGGCAATTGCGCATTGCCAGGGCCGAACATCTCGCCGCGGGCACATGCCAGCAGATCTTCATATTCGTAACCGTTGCGCCTGTTCAGCATGCGGAAGCCTTTGTGTTCTAACCCCGATTGAGCGGCGTTTCCGGCGAAAATGGGCCCCATCCTGTTCGAAAAGCAACATCTGCTGCCATTGTCAGACGAGAATACCGAAGGGCCCCGAATGGATAGCGAGCGGCCTTCAATGCCGGGTCGCGCCAAAATCGGTTAAGCGGAACCGCGGGCTCTCTAACACAGGCCATTTCGGGTAGCAAAGCGCTCTCATGAAGGTAAAATGACGGGCCGCCAAGCCGGTTCCCGCGCTAATTAGAACCACTCTAGTTGCGAGAAACTTGCATCTGCATCTATCTCTCCATATATGTTTGAGAACCACAGTGTTCACGCGTGCCCGAAGCTGGAAATGAACGAAAATAACGCGCCCCATCGCGACGACGAGGCCCACGCGGCGGCTCTTATGTCCGGCCGCCAGCCGGCTTTGACCGGTTGCCCGTGGCACGACGTCAACGAAATGCTCCAGTCCGCAGGGCTTCGCCCGACGCGCCAGCGCATGGCGCTCGGCTGGCTCCTGTTCGGCAAGGGTGCACGTCACCTCACGGCCGAAATGCTCTACGAAGAAGCGACGCTGGCCAAGGTGCCGGTCTCGCTGGCGACCGTCTACAACACGCTGAACCAGCTCACCGACGCCGGTCTGCTGCGTCAGGTCAGCGTCGACGGCACCAAGACCTATTTCGACACCAACGTCACGACCCACCATCACTACTATCTCGAGAACAGCCACGAGCTGGTCGACATCGAGGATCCGCATCTGGCGCTGTCCAAGATGCCGGAGGTGCCTGCGGGTTACGAGATCGCCCGCATCGACATGGTCGTACGGCTGCGCAAGAAGCGCTGAGCTTCGAATCTCGCGTCGTCCCGGCGAAGGCCGGGACACCCATACCGCGTGATTTATCGGTAGACACAGCTATCTGTACCGCGGGACGACTGTGTAACCACCAGTCTTCCTCAAACTACTGCCTGTGGTTATGGGTCCCGGCCTTCGCCGGGACGACAACCAGATCAGTTCACCTGCTCGTCCGAGTAGACGCCCCAGAGGCGCTCCTGCTGGATCCAGCCGTCAAAGCCGTTGCCGAGGACGTGACACCAGTTTGCGGTGCACTTCTTCACCTGTGTGACGACGCCGGCCTGGAGCCTGGCCGCAACCGCGCTGTCGGGATCGGCGCGATCGTAGATCGGCGCGAGGTCGTCCTTGTGCTTCATGGTGACGACAGCGGTACGGCGGCCCGACAGCAGCGAGTGATAGACCCAGCCCTCGGCGCCCTCGGAATCGCGGACCCGGCGCCAGTTCTCGAACTCGGCGGTGATTTCGACCGGCAGGCCGGAGCGGGTGTAGACCCAGGCGACGTCATTGTCCTTGGTCGGGCCGGCGCGGACGTTGACGTGATCCGATTTCAGGCTGACGTAGCGCGGCACCGGGAGGCCCGAGGCCGTCTGGGGTGTGCTGTCCTTTGCCGAATGCCCGGGACTGACCGAAGCGCTCAACCAGGTGCAAACGAGCGCCATCACCGAACAAAAACGCCCCAACGCCATCAACCCGTCTCCTGTCGAAGGTCCGACCGAGCCGGGCCCTCACCCCAAAATTCCAAAACCAGGCCGCTGTCGCCCCTGGCCCGCCCCACGCCGGTGTTCCCGAGCCCTTTACCCGTGGTTCTTGTCTTGGCCCGGCCTTCTGCTAGAGAGGACGGACATCTGAACAACCGGTTTGTCCCGATTTTCCGGCCGGAAATGTCGGGAGAGCTTGAAGGAAACGCCGGGGGACGACACGGCAAGCGCAGTGTCGAACAACCGGGTTAATGAGGCCTCAACGGCCGGCCTTTGGCGACAGAGGCGGCTCGCAACGCCTCATGAGGGCAGGAAATGTCGGTGAAGAAAAAGCCCCTCGTCGTGGTGACGCGCAAGCTTCCGGACTCGATCGAGACCCGGATGCGCGAGCTGTTCGACGCGCGGATCAATCTCGACGACGCGCCGATGTCGCCCGAGCAGATCGCGGAAGCCGCCCGCACCGCGGACGTGCTGGTTCCGACCGTGACCGATCACATCTCCGCCGACATCGTCAATCAGCCCGACTGCAGGCTGAAACTGATCGCGAATTTCGGCAACGGCGTCGACAACATCGATGTCGAGGCCGCGCATGCCCGCGGCATCACCGTCACCAACACGCCGAAAGTTCTGACCGAAGACACCGCCGACATGACCATGGCGCTGATCCTCGCCGTGCCCAGGCGGATGATCGAAGGCGCCTCGATCCTGACGGAAGGAAAACCCTGGCCGGGCTGGTCGCCGACCTGGATGCTCGGTCATCGCATCGGCGGAAAGCGCCTCGGCATCATCGGCATGGGCCGCATCGGCCAGGCGGTCGCACGCCGCGCCCGCGCCTTCGGCTTGCAGATCCACTATCACAACCGCCGGCCGGTGGCGCCGAAGATCGCGGAAGAGCTGGGCGCGACCTATTGGGAAAGCCTCGACCAGATGCTGGCGCGGATGGACATCATCTCCGTGAACTGTCCGCACACGCCGGCGACCTACCATCTGCTGTCGGCGCGCCGGCTGAAGCTGATCCGCAAGGACGCCTACATCGTCAACACCGCGCGCGGCGGGGTCACCGACGAGGACACGCTGATCAAGCTGATCGAAGGCGGCGAGATCGGCGGCGCCGGCCTCGATGTCTACGAGCACGAGCCCGCGGTGAACCCGAAGCTGGTGCGGCTCGCCAAGGCCGGCAAGGTGACGCTGCTGCCGCATATGGGCTCGGCCACGATCGAGGGCCGCGTCGAGATGGGCGAGAAGGTGATCATCAACATCCGCACCTTCCTCGACGCGCACAAGCCACCGGATCGCGTGCTGCCGAGCATGCTCTGAGAGTTCGGTGTCTCAGCGCGTTTCGCGCTTGCGCCTGTCGGCGACGAAATCGATGAAGGCCCGCAACGCCGGCGGCGTCTGGCGCCGGCTTGGATAATACAGGAACGGTCCGGAAAACGGCTCGCACCAATCCTGGAGCAGGCTGACCAGCGCGCCTGACTTCAGGGCTTCGCCGACATAACCATCAAGCGTCGCCCAGATACCGGCACCGTCGAGCGCAGCGCGCATGGAAAGACCCATGTTGGTCGAGATCAGCTTTGCAGGCGGATTGACCTTCACCAACTGACCGGCCTTCTCGAACTCCAGATCATGCATGACACCGCTGGAGTATCTGGCGCGGATGCAATCGTGGTCGAGCAGATCCTTCGGATGCTCAGGCTTGCCGCGGCGCGCGAGGTAATCGGGCGAAGCGACCACGACATAGCTCTGCGGGCCGCTCAGCGAGATCGCGACCATGTCCTGCGCGAGATGCTCGCCATAACGCACGCCGGCATCGAAGCCCGCGCTGACGATGTCCACGAACCCGCTCTCGGAGACAATGTCGAGGTCCACCTGCGGATAGTCCTTGAGGAACGGCCCGATCATCGGCGCCAGCACGAGATCGACCGCGGGCGGCGGCGCGTTGATGCGCAGCCGGCCCGAGGCCACTTCGCGCAGGCCGCGGACCTGATCCAGGGCGTCACCGACATCGCGCAGCGCCGGCGCCACGCGCGACAGCAGCAGCTCGCCTGCCTCGGTCAGGGCGACGCTGCGGGTGGTGCGGTTCATCAGGCGGACGCCGAGGCGCTCCTCCAGATCCCGAAGCCGCTGGCTAAGGCTCGACACCGACACACGAATTTCGACCGCCGCGCGCCGGAAATTGCGGGTGCAGGCAACCGCCACGAAGACGTCGAGATCACGCAGGTCGGGTTCAGCCATTGTTCGCTAATGTGAACAAGCCATTCTCGATTGTCCAGCTTATCGGCGCAATCGATCAGGCGCATATCAGGCCTCGTCACGCGGCGCAGTCAGCGCCTTTTCGAGGAGAGCCACCATGGAACAGCGCAAACTCGGTTCAACCGGTCCCACCGTCTCCGGTCTCGGTCTCGGGTGCATGGGCATGTCCGAGGTCTACGGCCCCGCCGATCGGGGCGAGAGCATCGCCACGATCCACGCGGCGCTGGATGCCGGCATCACCCTGGTCGACACCGGCGATTTCTACGCCATGGGCCACAATGAAATGCTGGTGCGCGAAGCGCTCAAGGACGTGCCGCGCGAAAAAGTGCAGATCAGCGTGAAATTCGGCGCGCTGCGCGGTCCTGCCGGCGAATTCACCGGCATGGACACGAGGCCGGCCGCAACGAGGAACTTCCTCGCCTATTCGCTGCAGCGGCTCGGCACCGACTACATCGACATCTACCGTCCAGCGCGGCTCGATCCCAACATCCCGATCGAGGAGACCATCGGCGGAATCGCCGATCTCGTGAAGGCCGGCTACGTCAAACATATCGGCCTGTCCGAGGTTGGCTCCGACACCATCCGCCGCGCGCATGCCGTGCACCCGATCGCCGATCTCCAGATCGAATATTCGCTGATCGAGCGCGGCATCGAACGCGACATCCTGAAGACCTGCCGCGAGCTCGGCATCGGCATCACGGCTTACGGCGTGCTGGCGCGCGGCCTGATCAGCGGCCACTGGTCGAAAGACGCCGGCAAGACAGGCAAGGACTACCGGCTGATGACGCCGCGCTTCCAGGGATCGAATCTCGATGCCAATCTCGCGTTGGTGGAGCAGCTGCGCGCTATCGCCGCCGAGATTGGTGCGACGCCGGCGCAGGTCGCGATCGCCTGGGTGGCGGCGCAAGGGAAAGAGATCGTGCCGCTGGTCGGCGCCCGCACCCGCAACCGGCTCAGCGAGGCACTTGGTGCGGCCAAGGTCACTCTGACGCCGGCTCATCTCGCGGTGCTGGCAAAGGCATTCCCGCCCGATGTCGCCGCCGGTACGCGTTACGCGGCCGAGCAGATGGCGCATCTCGACAGCGAGAAGCCGGCCACAATTTAACGGCTGCGATCAGGGCGATGGGCGCTCAAGTCGGTCACGACCGGCCCATCGCCATTGAGCGGATTCGCCGGATCGCGCGCGTAACGCAGCGTCTCGAAGCGCATCGCGCGCGCATCGATCATCAGGAGGCGGCCAACCAGGCCGTCGCCAAAGCCGACGATCTCGCGGATCGCCTCCAGCGCCATCATCGAGCCCATCACGCCCGCGAGCGCGCCCATGACGCCGGCTTCCGCGCACGCCGGCACGGTCCCGGGCGGCGGCGCCTCCGGGAACAGGCAGCGATAGGTCGGATTGAACTCGCCCTGCTCGTTCTTCTCATGGGCGCGGATGGTGGTCAGCGAACCATCGAAGGTGCCGAGCGCCGCCGTGATCAGCGGTCTCTTGGCGAAGAAGCAGGCGTCCGAGGCCAGATAGCGGGTCGAGAAATTGTCGGAGCCGTCGAGCACGAGGTCATAGTCGCCGATCAGCGACAGCGCATTGTCGGCATTGAGCCAGGTGGCGTGGCCGACGAAGCGGACATGCGGATTGAGCGCCGTGATCCGTTCGGCCGCGCTCTCGACCTTGTGCCGGCCGATATCGGGCGTGGTGTGAATGACCTGGCGCTGGAGGTTCGATAGCGACACCACATCGTCATCGACCACGCCGAGCGTGCCGATCCCTGCCGCAGCCAGATACATCAGGGCCGGCGCGCCGAGCCCGCCGGCGCCGATCACCAGCACGGAGGCCCGCTTCAGCGCAGCCTGGCCGGGGCCACCGACATCGCGCAGCACAATATGGCGGGCATAACGTTCGAGTTCGTCCGGGCTCAGCATCGTTATCCTTCGTCCTCTCAACCCTCATGGTGAGGAGCGCGGAACGCGCGTCTCGAACCATGCAGGCCCTGCTATCGCCGGGAGCCATCCTTCGAGACGCGGCCTTGAGGCCGCTCCTCAGGATGAGGGCCTGAGTCTGTGCCTCTATCGCCGGCCTGAACCACCGCAACATTGTTCGCGACCAACGAGATGTGCTTCAATGGCATTGCGTTCAATGGGCTGGCTGGATTTGTCATGAGATCGATGCTTGCGGCAACACTGATGTTTGCGGCTGCGACAGGCGCGAACGCCCAGATGACGACACCGCAGATTCCCGGCACCAAGCCGAAGACGGTCCAGACCGTTCCGATCCGGCCTCCTGCACTGCAGACGCCGGCTGCGACGGCCGATGCCATGGCGCAGGCGGAGCGGCTGTCGCTGCAGTCCGACCTCGCCTGGGTCGACCAATATAACGGCGCCATCACCGGCGACGTCAGCGCGCGCCTGGTCGAGGCGATCAAGGAGTATCAGAAGGCCAAGGGCGGCAAGCCGACTGGCGTGCTCAATCCGCAGGAACGCGCCGCGCTCGCCGAGACCGCGCGACGAAAGCAGGACAGCGTCGGCTGGAAGATCGTGACGGAGATGACCAGCGGCGCGCGGCTCGGCATTCCCTCAAAACTGGTGCCGCAGCAGGCGACCGACGCCAACGGCTCGAAATGGACCTCGCCCACTGGCACGGTGCAGGTTCTGCTCAGCCGCCGCAAGGAGACGAACCCGACCACCTCCAAGCTTGCCGAAGCGGAGAAGAAGGAGCCGGGTCGCAAGGTCGACTACACCGTGGTGAAGCCTGACTTCTTCGTGCTGTCGGGTTTGCAGGGCCTGAAGAAATTTTACGTGCGCGGCACTTCTCGGGGTGATGAAGTTCGCATCATGACGATCCTCTACGATCAGGCGACCGAGAACACGGTCGAGCCGGTCGTGATCGCGATGTCGAGCGCGTTCAATGCATTTCCGTCGGGACCACAGGCCGGGCCGCCGCCGCGCAAGACCGTCGAATATGGCACCGGACTCGTCGTCAGCGACGATGGTGCGATCGTCACCGACCGCCTCGTCACTGATTCCTGTCTCGCGATCACGGTCGCCGGCTACGGCGGTGCCGACCGCCTCGCCGAGGACCGGGAACACGATCTCGCGCTGCTGCATATCTACGGCGCCCGCGGCCTGAAGCCGCTCAGCCTCGTCGGGGGCGCGGCAAAGACGAGTGTCGATGTCGTCGGCATCGCCGACCCGCAGAGCCAGGGCGGCGCGGCCGGTGTGTCGACCCTCAGGGCTGCGCTGGCATCTGTCGGCGGCGGCGATTCCCCGCTCTCACCGCCACCGGCCGTCGGATTTTCCGGCAGCGCCGCCACCGACGCCGACGGCAAGTTCGCCGGCATCGCACTGTTGAAGCCGACGATGGTTGCGGGTCCCGCGACGTCGGTACCGGCGTCGCAGGCGGTGATGGTCTCCGCGGAAACCGTACGTGATTTCCTGAAGGCGAACGCCATCACAGCGAACGGCACCTCGACTGATGCGAAAGCCGCTGTCGTACGCGTGATCTGCGTGCGGAAGTAACTCTCCTGTCCGGGGCTGCGGCATGTAATGCCGCGCCGCTGCGTCTGGGGCACGAGACCTAGCTCAGCCTGAACCTGATCCCGGCCTTCGCAAGACCACCCGAGATTCCGATTGGCGTACCGTCCGCACGCCAGCAAGCGGCGCCACTCATGGTTCCGTCGTCGTGGAAGGCGATGCCGTTCATGCCGCCGGCGACTGTCGCCACAGGCTGCACCTTGTGGCCGAGGCTCTCGAGCTTCGCGCGCACGCTCTCCGGCACCTTCTGCTCGACTTCGAGTGCATTGCCCTCGGTCCAGACCCGCGGCGCCTCGACTGCTTCCTGCAAGCTCATACCGTGGTCGATCAGATTAACCAGCGCCTGCATCGCGCTCGGGAAGATTCGTTTTCCTCCGGGCAAGCCCAGCGCGTAGCGCAGCTTGCCGTCACGCAGCGCCATCATCGGCGACATCGAGGTCGTCACCCGCTTGCCCGGCGCCAGCGACAGGGCGTGGCCTGGACGCGGATCGAACAGGTTCATGTAGTTGTTGGCGATGACGCCGAGGCCCGGGATCATGATCTTGGCGCCGAACAGATTGTTGATGGTCTGCGTGGTCGCAACCACGTTGCCGAACGCATCGGCCGCCGTCATGTGCGTGGTGTGAGCGCCTTCAAGCTGCGACACGCCGGCGCCCCAGCTCTGCGCCCGCGCCGGATCGATCGCAGCGCTGCGTTCCTCGGCATAAACTTTTGAGGTCAGCCGCTCCACGGGGACGCCGACATAATCAGGATCGCCGCTGGCCGCGGCGCGATCGGCGAATGCGATCTTCAGGACCTCGGCGAGATAGTGGATCGTTTCCGGCGTGCCGAAGCCAAGGCTGCCGATGTCGTAACCCTCCAGGATGTTCAGCATCTGCGCGATATGCACGCCGGAGGCCGCAGGCGGCGGCGGGCCAAAGATGGTCCAGCCGCGGTAATCGACTCGGATCGGCTGCCGTTCGACGGTCTTGTAGCTGGTGAGATCGTTGCGTCGGATGAAGCCGCCGGCCTTTTTCATGTAGTCGACGAGGATGTCGCCAAGCGGCCCCTCATAGAGCGCCTGCTCGCCGTGGTCGGCGATATGCCGCAAGGTCTCGGCATATTCGGCCTGCACCACGCGCTCGCCGACCTTGAGCGGCTCGCCGTCTGGCAGATAGATCGCCGCGATCGGCTTGTCCTTGCGCATCTCGGCGGCGCTCTCGGTGATGCATTCGTGCAGATAGGGTGTCGCTGCATAGCCGCGCGCGGCGTGCTTGATCGCGGGCTGCATGACGTCGGCGAGGCTCATGGTGCCGAAGCGGCGCAGCGTCTCGCACCAGGCTTTCAGCGAACCCGGTGTAGCGACCGCCTTTGGGCCGTTGTGATTTTCATTGCCGACGGTATCGAACACGTCATGCGCGGAACCCGGCGTGGGGGTGTAGCTGGTGTCAAGCACCGCCGCGGGCACTGTGCTCTGCCCGTCGATGAAACGATGGCTGCCGTCGGCGAGCCGGATGTGCGCCATGCCACCGCCGATGATGCCGACCATCATCGGCTCGACCACGGTCAGCGTGAACAGGGTCGCAATCGCGGCGTCGATGGCGTTGCCGCCGGCGGCCAGCATCTCCGCGCCGGCGCTCGAGGCCAGTGGATGGTTGCTGACCACCATGCCGCGGCTCGATACCGCGGGCATCTTCTGGCATTCAAAATTCGTCGCCGTCCGGTCGCGCCAGTTTCCGCCCATGCCGCTTGTCCTTATTTATTCACGGCAGCAAGCACAGCACACGTACAAGTACGGGTCCAGTAATGGTACGGATTCGCTGGTATTCCCGATTCCGCCATCATCGTTACTGCTGATTCGGACCTCCGCGATCCCCTTTGGATCGGGCCGGCACGTCCTGAGCGAGAAGAGCTCAGCATCGAGATCGATGCACGTTCGCGTGGCGTTGTCCCGAGACCCGAGCACTCCAAAGGATTGATCTTCAATGCACACGATCGTACTGGCCACCCAAAAGGGTGGCAGCGGGAAGAGCACGCTCGCCATCGGCCTCGCGCTGGCAGCCAAGCAGGCCGGCTTCACCGTCCGCCTGATCGAAACCGACCCGCAGGGCACACTGTCCAACTGGCAGCGCCGCCGCACTACAGATGATCTCGTCGTCGAGCCGATCTATCACGCCGCCAACATCGAGCCGCGCCTGAAGATGCTGGCCGACAGCGGCCTCCAGCTCGCGATCGTCGATACCGCAGCCGGCCTCAGCGCCGCGACCACCGCCGCGATCCGCCATTGCGACCTCTGCCTGATCCCCGCCCGCCCGAGCGCTGCCGACATCGAGGCGACCGTTTCGACGCTGAGCGTCGCGCGCGCCTGGAAGCGGCCTTACAGCTTCGTGCTGAACCAGACGCCGATCCGCGGCCAGCGCATCGATAATGCCGCCAACACCCTCGCCGAGGAAGCAGCCCTCGATCTCGCCGAGGTGCTCGCGCGTCCCCTGATCGTGATGCGCAACGACCACCAGGACTCGCTCGCAAGCGGCCTTGCGGTCAGCGAGTTCGCGCCGAACGGCAAATCGACCGAGGAGATCCGCGGCCTTTGGCATTGGATCGAGACCCGGCTCGAGCTCGCCGCCACCACCAATGTCTTGATCGACCAGGTCATCGCGGCCGCGGACGGAATGTTGCACGTCGCCGCCGAGCTTGCGGCCGACGAGACCACGACACTGGCGTCCTGAGCGGGGCAATCGCTCAGACGGCAGCCGGCCCTTCGCCATCCGGAAGGGCCTTAGCGACGAAGCAATCCGGCCACCAGCCCGGCCGGATTGCTTCGCTTCGCGCTTGTGAGAACGCTCTATCGTGCCGTCATTGCGAGGAGCCCTTGCGACGAAGCAATCCAGATTGTTTCGTCGGAAAGATTCTGGCTTGCTTCGCTGCGCTCGCAATGACGATCGTGGTGGGCTCGTCACCCTCGCAGAAGCTCACGGCCTCTCGGTTACGAGCCTGATTTTCACTTCTGACATTTCGGACACCAGAAGGTCGACCGGCCGTTCTGCGTAAAACGCTTCACCGTGCCGCCGCATCGCGGCGTGGTGCATTTCTCGCCCTCGCGGTCATAGACCTTGAACGAGTGCTGGAAATAGCCGAGCTCGCCGGAGGTCTGACGGTGGTCGCGCAATGACGATCCGCCGGCCTTGATCGCGTCATTCAACACGGTGTGGATCGCGCCGACCAATCGCTTTGCGTGGTCCGTCGTCTCGCCCTTTTTTGTCGACATCGTCGCGGCGATCCGGCGCGGCGACAGATGCGAGCGATGCAGGGCTTCGCAGACATAGATATTGCCGAGCCCGGCGACCACGCGCTGATCGAGCAGCGCGGCTTTCAGGCTCGTGGTCTTGCCGGCGCAGGACCGCGCCAGCATCGCGGCGTCGAATTCGTTGCCGAGCGGCTCGGGGCCGAGCCCGCGCAGCAGCGGCTCCTCGTCAAGGGCACTGCGCGCGATCACTTTCATGTAACCGAAGCGGCGCGGATCGTTGAAGATGATGTCGGCGCCGGAGGACATCCGAAACAGCACGTGATCGTGCGTGGAGTCCTTGGCTCGCGGATAGTGAAACTCGCCGGGCGCCGCCTCGTTGCCGGGCTTGATGACGCGAAACGAGCCTGACATGCCCAGATGCATCAACAGCACGTCGCCGGAGGCGAGATCGGCCATGAGATATTTTGCACGGCGCCCGAGCCCGGTGACGACCTGTCCCTTCAGTCGGGCCACGAAATCCGGCTGGAAGGGAAAGCGCAAATCCGGCCTGCGGGCCTCCGCGACGAGGATTTTCGCACCCTCCATGACAGGCTGAAGGCCGCGGCGGACGGTCTCGACTTCGGGCAATTCGGGCATGGTCAGGCATTCACCTTATCAGGGCGGTGTGATAGCGCCATTGCGGCGGGCGCGCTATGGTCCGCCTCGTGGAGTAGAGTAATGGATCGGCCGGGCGAAACCACGCATTTTGGCTTCAGGGACGTTCCCCTGGGCGACAAGCAGACGCTGGTGAACGATGTGTTTCACAGCGTGGCGTCGCGCTATGATTTGATGAACGATTTGATGTCCGGCGGACTGCACCGGGTCTGGAAGGACATCATGATCACCACGCTCGACCCGCCGCGAGGCGACCGGCCGTTCGCGCTGCTCGACGTTGCCGGCGGCACCGGCGACATCTCGTTCCGCGCCGCCAAGGCCGCAGGAGCGGGCTTCCATGCCACCGTCTGCGACATCAACACCGAGATGCTGGCGGTGGGCCGCGAGCGTGCCGCAAAGCGGCATCTCGAGGCCCGGGTCGATTTCGTCGAGGGTAATGCCGAAGCGCTAGCCTTCGCCGATCGCAGCTTCGACGCATATACGATCGCTTTCGGCATTCGCAACGTGCCACGGATCGATCTCGCGCTGGCCGAGGCGTATCGCGTGCTTAAGCCAGGCAGCCGCTTCCTCTGTCTGGAATTCTCCACCGTCGAGATGCCCGGGCTCGACCGCCTTTATGACCTGTTCTCGTTCAAGGTGATCCCGCCGCTCGGCCGCATGATCACGGGTGACGCCGAGTCCTACCAATATCTGGTCGAGTCGATCCGCAAATTCCCAAGACCCAACGCCTTCGCCGACATGATCCGCGACGCCGGCTTCGCCCGCGTGAACTGGCAGATATTGTCCGGCGGCATCGTCGCACTGCATTCGGGCTGGCGTTTGTGATCTCTGCCATAACCCATAGTGCGCGCCTGATGCGCGCCGCGTTCGTATTCGCGCGCGAGGGCGTGTTCGGCGCCGTCGATCCGAGCCTGGTCCCGCCGCACGGACAGCTCGCGCTGAAACTTGCGCGCCTGATCGAACGGCGCGGTCCGAAGCATGGCCCGCGGCTGTCGCGCGCGCTGACCCGGATGGGCCCGGCCTATCTCAAACTCGGACAATTTCTGGCGACCCGCCCCGACGTCGTCGGCGTCCTCATGGCGCGCGACCTTGAAAGCCTTCAGGACCGCCTGCCACCGTTCTCGCAAGCCGAAGCGGAAGTTGCGATCGCGACGTCGCTGGAACGGCCGCTGACCGATGTGTTCGCGAGCCTTAGTGCGCCGGTCGCAGCCGCCTCGATCGCACAGGTGCATCGCGGCGAAGTCGTGCGCGACGGCATCCGCAAGGCCGTCGCCGTGAAAGTGCTGCGCCCCAACGTGGCCGCACGCTTCCGCCGCGACCTCTCCGACTTCTTTTTCGTCGCACACAAGGCCGAATCCTATTCGTCCGAGGCGCGGCGCCTGCGCCTCATCGAGGTTATCAACACCATGTCGCGTTCGGTCGCGATGGAGATGGACCTGCGCCTCGAGGCCGCGGCGCTGTCGGAGATGGCGGAGAACACGCGCGACGATCCGGATTTCCGCGTGCCGACCGTCGACTGGGACCGTACCACGCATAACGTGCTGACGATGGAGTGGATCGACGGCATCGCGCTGAACGATCACAAGCGCCTGGCAGAGTCGCAGGTCGACCTGCCCGATCTCGGCCGCAAGGTGATTCAAAGCTTCCTGCGCCACGCGCTGCGCGACGGCTTCTTCCATGCCGACATGCATCCGGGCAATCTGTTCCTGGATGACGCGGGTCGCCTCGTCGCGGTTGATTTCGGCATCATGGGCCGGCTCGGAATGAAGGAGCGGCGCTTCCTCGCCGAAATCCTGCTCGGCTTCATCACCCGCGACTATCGCCGCGTCGCGGAAGTGCATTTCGAAGCGGGTTACGTGCCCGCGCATCACTCGGTCGAGAACTTCGCGCAAGCGATCCGCGCCATCGGCGAGCCCATTCACAACCGCACGGCGGAAGAGATCTCGATGGCGCGGCTGCTGACGCTGCTGCTCGAGGTCACCGGCCTGTTCGACATGACCACGCGGCCCGAGCTGATCCTGCTGCAGAAGACCATGGTGGTGGTCGAGGGCGTGGCGCGCGGCTTCGATCCCAAGCTCGACATCTGGAAGGTCGCCGACCCCGTGGTGCGGGAATGGATTGAGCGCAATCTCGGACCGATCGGCCGGGTCCAGGGCGCGATTGCGGGGGGCGGCGATCTCGCGCGCATCCTGATGCGTCTGCCTGACATCGCCGAGCGCTCGGTTGCCGTGCTCGAGCAGCTCGAGACCATGACGCGGGATGGCATCCGGCTGTCGCCGGAGAGCATCGCGGCGATGGGCCGCAGCGAGGGCCGGAAGAACCGTTGGCGCACCGTGGCGCTCTGGATCATTGCCGCGACCTTCATCGGCATCCTGATCGCCGTCCGGAATCTGTGATTGCACTGCAATCACGCAAGTGATAGCATCGCTATCATTTGTGCTGGAGAGGCGTCATGGCGAGCCTGACCATTCGCAAGCTCGACGAAGGCATCAAAAATTACCTCAGGCTGCGCTCGGCCAAGAACCGCAGGTCGGTCGAGGAAGAGGTCCGGGTTATCCTCGGGGAGCTGATCGAAGGCCGTGAGGAGCCCCTGACGCCGTTCACGGCGCCGCCCGTGACCTCCACCACCCCGATGTCCCAACGCACCGGTGCCGTTCCAGAAGCCAGCGTCACCCTGATCATCGGCGGCGGGATCGCGGCCTACAAATCGCTCGACCTGATCCGAAGGCTCAAGGAGCGGCGGATCGAGGTCCGCTGCGTGCTGACCAAGGCGGCGCAGCAATTCGTCACGCCGCTGGCCGTGAGCGCGCTCTCGCATGAGCGCGTCTACACCGACCTGTTCGATCCCCAGAGCGAGTTCGACGCTGGCCATATCCGGCTGGCGCGCGAGTGCGACCTGATCGTGGTGGCGCCGGCGACCGCCGACCTGATGGCGAAGATGGCGCACGGCCATGCCGATGATCTCGCCAGCGCCGTCCTGCTCGCGACCAACCGCAAGATCCTGCTGGCGCCGGCGATGAACCCGCTGATGTGGAACAATCCGGCGACCCGCCGCAACGTCGCGCAGCTTCAGCGCGATGGGGTTGTGCTGATCGGGCCGAATTCCGGAGAGATGGCCGAGGCGGGCGAAGCCGGTGTCGGCCGGATGTCCGAGGCGATCGAGATCGCCACGGCTGCCGAGCGGCTATTGCGGCCGCCGGTGCCGCGCCCGCTTGCCGGCAAGCGCGTGCTGATCACCGCGGGCCCGACGCACGAGCCGATCGATCCGGTGCGCTACATCGCCAATCGATCCTCCGGCAAGCAGGGCTTTGCGATCGCCGCCGCCGCACAGGCCGCGGGCGCCGAGGTGATCCTGGTCAGCGGCCCGGTCGATCTCAGCGATCCCCAGGGCGTGACGGTCAAGCATGTGGAATCGGCACGGCAGATGCTTGAGCAGGTGCAGGCCGCGCTCCCCGCTGACATCGCGATCTTCGCCGCCGCCGTCGCCGACTGGCGCGTCGTCAATGAAGGCGAGCAGAAGCTCAAGAAGACCTCGGCCGGCATGCCGCCGCTCCAGCTGGTCGAGAACCCCGACATCCTCGCGACGATTGCCAAGCTGACCGACAAGCGTCCGCCACTGGTGATCGGCTTTGCCGCCGAGACCGAGCACCTCATCGACAACGCCAAGTCGAAGCTTGCCCGCAAGGGCTGCGACTGGATTGTCGCCAACGACGTCTCCCCCGCAACAGGCGTGATGGGCGGGGACCGCAACACCGTGCACCTCATCAGCCGCAAGAAAGGTGAGAAGCACGATGAGAAGGATGGCGAGATTGCAGTTGATCCCTGGCCGGCGATGACCAAGGAACAGGTCGCCATTGAACTGGTCGCGCATATCGCAAAGAGCGTGACCGGCAAATCCCGGGAGCCCGCATCTTGAGCACCAAAGTCACGGTCGAACTGCAACGCCTGGCCCATGCGGAGGGGCTGCCGCTGCCGGCCTATCAGACAGCCGATGCCGCCGGTCTCGACCTGATGGCGGCGGTGGCCGAGAACGAGCCGCTGACGCTGGCGCCCGGCCAATACGCGCCGGTGCCGACGGGCCTCGCGATCGCACTGCCGCCCGGGCACGAGGCGCAGGTGCGGCCGCGCTCGGGGCTTGCGGCCAAGCACGGCGTCACCGTGCTGAACTCACCGGGCACGATCGACGCGGACTATCGCGGCGAGATCAAGGTGATCCTGATCAATCACGGCCAGACTGCCTTCGTGGTCAAGCGCGGCGAGCGCATCGCGCAGATGGTGATCGCGCCAATGGTGCAGGCCGCGCTGGTTCCCGTCGCGACATTGTCGGCGACCGACCGCGGCGCCGGCGGATTTGGCTCGACGGGTCGTTAAACGCACGGCAATTCCCGCCGAATCACCCGAGGAACTACGTGAAACTGGAACACCGCGCCCCGCATTTTTTTGGGAGCGCCTTTGCGTTCACGATCTGGACTCTTACCGGTGGAGTCACGGTGAGGGTATTGTCGTTTGATTCGCGCGCGACGGGGGTCGCCGCGCGCAAATTCGTGCGATCTTGGGGCAACTATGTCAGGCGTGATCGTGTCGATGCGTCGGACGCTGCTGTCGTGCACATCGCTCGTGCGCAACGGCTTGTTGGGAAGCGCTCTCGCGGCGCTGCTGCCGGCTGCGCCGGCTGAGGCCGCCGACCTCGTCGACACACTCTCAACGTTGCTGGATTTCAACCGGCAGGAGCTCGCGGTGCTGGCCACCGCGCTGGCCCTGCTCGGCTTCTCTGTAGTCGCCGCGATCCTCCTGATGCGCACGCGCGTGCGCACGGCAAGGAACGAGGCGCGGCTGCGCGCCCGGATCGGGGAACTCCAGCTCCAGGCCGACCGCTTCCGCGCACTTCTGTTCGCCGAGCCGCAGATCCTGATTTCCTGGCCCGCCGGCGACAATCGCGCGCAGATCTCCGGTGACATCTCATTGGTGCTGCCGCGCGACTCTTCTCCACAGCGCGTGCTCGCGTTTGGAACCTGGTTGCCGCCGGAACCGGCGCTCCAGATGGATCACGCGGTCGATGCGCTGCGCGACCGCGGCGACGGGTTCCAGCTGACGCTCACCACCGCGCATGGCCACACGCTGGAGGCCATCGGCCGCGCCATCGGTGGCCAGGCCATCGTCAGGATTCGCGAACTCTCGGGGCTCCGCCGCGATCTGGCCGAGACCAATCTGCGTTACAAGGCACTCTCCGACGAGACGGAGATGCTGCGCGGATTCGCGACCGCCGCACCCTGGCCCATCTGGGCCAAGGGCGAGAACGGCGCGCTGGCTTACGCCAACCCCGCCTATGTCCGTGCGACCGAGGCAGCCAGCATCACCGACGCCCAGGAGCGCAAGCTCGAGCTGCTCGACAGCGCCGACCGGACCGCGATGGAGCGCGGACTGAAGGAAACCGCCAATTTCACCTCGCGGCTGCCGATCGTGATCGGCGGCGAGCGGCGCATCTATGACGTGCGCGCCGTCAATGTGGGCGGCGGCAATGTCGGCGTTGCCATCGATGCCAGCGAGGCGGATGCCTTGAGCTCGGCGCTGGTGCGGATGGCGGAAGCGCATCGCCGCACGCTCGACCAGCTCTCCTCCGGCGTTGCCGTGTTCGACGGCCAGCGCCGGCTCGCCTTCTACAATGATTCCTACCGCCAGCTGTGGGACCTCGACCGCGCTTTTCTCGACGCCAACCCTGATGATTCCAGCGTGCTCGACAAGCTCCGCTCCTCACGCAAATTGCCGGAGCAGCCGGACTTCCGCGCCTGGAAGGCCAAGCTGCACGAGGCCTATCGCGCAGTCGAGGCCGCCAAGGACACCTGGTACCTGCCCGACGGCCGCGCGCTCTCCGTCGTCACCACGCCGAACCCCGAAGGCGGCGTCACTTATTTGTTCGACGACGTCACCGAGAGCCTCGAACTCGCCCGCCGCTTCGACGGCATGATCCGCGTCCAGCGCGAGACGCTGGACAGCCTGGCCGAGGGCGTCGCGGTGTTCGGCAGCAACGGCAAGGCGCAGCTGTTCAACCCGGCCTTCGTCCGGATGTGGAAGCTGTCCGCTGACGCCATGCGCGACGAGCCGCACATCCAGACGGTCGAGGGCTGGTGCCATCAGCTGTTCGACGACGCGATCGTCTGGCGCCAGATCCGCGAGGCCGTCACCTCGATCGAGAGCCGCGCCGACGTTCCGCTGAAGCTGGAGCGCAAGGACGGCAGCGTGCTCGACGGCATGATCCGGCCCCTGCACGATGGCGCCACGATGCTGACGTTCCAGGACATCACCGACACCGAGAACGTCGAGCGCGCGCTGCGCGAGCGCAACGAGGCGCTGGAGGCGGCCGACCAGATGAAGGTGGATTTCGTCCACCACGTCTCCTACGAGCTGCGCTCGCCGCTCACCACCATCATCGGCTTCGCGCATTTCCTCAGCGATCCCTCAACCGGGCCGCTGACGCCGAAACAGGCCGAGTATCTCGACTACGTCACCAAATCGACCAATGCGCTGCTGGCGCTGACCAACAACATCCTGGATCTCGCCACCATCGACGCGGGCGCCATGAAGCTGGAACTCGGCCCGGTCGACGTCAGCAAGACCATCGAGCTCGCCGCCGAGGGTCTCCAGGACCGGCTCGCCACCGACCGCATCCGCCTCAAGGTCGAGATCGCGCCCGATGTCGGCAGCTTCACCGGCGACGAGAAGCGCGTGGTGCAGGTGCTCTATAACCTCCTTGCCAACGCCGTCGGGTTTTCTCCACCGGATTCCACCGTCGGCATCAGCGCCCGCCGCACCGAACGCAGTGTGGTCTTCACTGTGACAGATTCCGGGCCTGGAATACCTGCCGACATGAAGGACAAGGTGTTCAACTGGTTCGAAAGCCGCTCGCAGGGCTCGCGTCATCGCGGCGCCGGGCTTGGCCTGTCGCTGGTGCGCTCCTTCGTCGAGCTGCATGGCGGCAATATCCGGGTGGATTCGATCGTGGGCAGGGGCACGGTCGTGATCTGTGACTTCCCGACCGACCAGGCGGCGCATCGCGACGCCGCCGAATGACTGCGCCAACCACATTTTCCGTCGCGCTCCACAACGAGACGGCCACTGCGCAACTGATGGCCGACCTCGCGCTGCTGGTCGGCCCCGGCGATGTCATCACGCTCACCGGCGATCTCGGTGCCGGCAAGACCGCGGCGGCGCGGGCCATGATCCGCTACCTCGCCGGCGATGACGCACTGGAAGTACCGAGCCCGACCTTCACGCTGGTGCAGGGCTACGAGCTGCCACCATTCCCGGTGATGCATGCCGACCTCTACCGCGTCGAGGACGAGAGCGAGCTCGAAGAGATCGGGCTGTCGCCGCTGCCGGAAGCAACCCTCGTCCTGATCGAATGGCCGGAGCGCGCACCATCGGCGATGCCTCAAGACCGCATCGACATCGCGCTGACGCACCGGCCGGCGCTGGGCTCGAATGCACGCGCTGCCGACATCACCGGTCACGGCAAGGCTGCCGCCACCGTCGCGCGGTTGAAGGCGCTGCGCGAATTCCTCGATGCATCCGGCTACATGGAGGCAACGCGCAAGCGCATGGCGGGCGACGCCTCGACCCGCTCCTATGCGCGGCTGCTGCGCGACGACGAGATCGTTATCCTCATGAATTCTCCGCAGCGCCCGGATGGCGCTGCCATGTACAGCGGAAAATCCTACAGCGCCGCGGTGCATCTCGCCGAAAACATCAAACCGTTCGTTGCCATCGACGAGGGCCTGCGCGCGCAAGGAATCTCCGCGCCCGCGATCCATCATTCCGACCTCGACCACGGATTCCTGATCAGCGAAGACTTCGGCAGCGAAGGCGTGATCGAGGGCGATCCGCCGCGCCCGATCGCCGAACGCTACGAAGCCGCAACCGATTTGCTGGCCGTGCTGCACGGCAAGACGCTGCCGGAGACGCTGCCGCTCGGGGACCAGACCTACGCCATTCCCGTCTTCGATACCGAGGCGCTGCTGATTGAAATCGGCTTGATGCCGGAATGGTACCTGCCCGATCGCAACGCGCCGCTGGGCGACGGGAAGCGCGCCGAATTCTTCGCGATGTGGCGCGAGCTGTTGAAGAAGCCGCTGGCGACACCGAAGACGTGGATCATCCGCGATTATCACTCACCGAACCTGATCTGGCTCGGGAATCGCACCGGCATTGAACGCGTCGGCGTGATCGATTTCCAGGACACCGTGCTGGGGCCGCAATCCTATGACGTGGTGTCGCTGCTCCAGGACGCCCGCATCGACGTGCCTGAGGCGATCGAACTGACGCTGCTGTCGCGCTACATCAAGGCGCGCCGCACGAGCGACGCGAGCTTCGACGCGGCCGGCTTCGCCGAGCTCTACGCCATCATGTCGGCGCAGCGGAACACGCGTCTGCTCGGCACCTTCGCCCGCCTCAACCGCCGCGACGGCAAGCCGCATTATCTGCGTCACCAGCCGCGGATCTGGACCTATCTCCAGCGCTCCCTGGCGCATCCCGCGCTCGCCCATCTGCGCGACTGGTATCTCGCCAACGTCCCGCCGCCCCAAAGGCCGGCCCAAGGCTGAACAGCCAAAAGAGGCTGAAAAGGCTGATTTGGAACCCGATTTACCGGCTGTTAGCCAAGGCGCCGGTAATCTGGCGGCGAGGCAGCCGGATGATTACGGGGCTGGAGCAGGGCAGATGGCGGTGAAGACGGACGAGCGCGGCAACAGCCGGATTGTTTTCGAGCGCGGGATCGCGGCCCAGATGATGGGTATCGACGGTACCTGGCGGCGCGACTGCACCATGGAGGACGTCTCCGAGAGCGGCGCCAAGCTGACCATAGACGGCTCGGTCGAAGGTCTGCACCTGAAGGAATTTTTTCTGCTGCTGTCGTCCACCGGACTTGCGTATCGGCGCTGCGAGCTTTCCTGGGTCAATGGCGACCAGATCGGCGTCAACTTTCTCAAGCTCGGCGACAAGAAGAAAAAGGCGCGTTCCACATCCATCGGGGCGTAACGGCAACACCCGTCGTACAAGCGTCACGGCAGGTGGTTAAGGCGGTTAAGACGCGGTGCGGTCAGTTGAGCCTCGTGTTAGGATTGCTGCGAACGCGAAATCAGTGGGTCTGAGAAAGCGAAGGATGCCCGTCAAACCGACCAAAGCCATGGTGCTCGCCGCAGGATTCGGCCTGCGTATGCGTCCGCTGACGGACAAGATGCCGAAACCGATGGTTCCGGTGGCCGGTCAGCCGCTGCTCGACCACGTGCTCGACAAGCTTGCCCAGGCCGGCGTGAGCGAGGCGGTGGTCAACGTGCACTACCTGCCGGACCAGATCATCGATCACACCGCATCTCGCCAGCATCCGCGCGTGACCATCTCGGACGAGCGCGACCAGGTGCTCGGCACCGGCGGCGGCGTGGTCAAGGCACTGCCGCTGCTCGGGGACGCACCGTTCTTTCACGTCAATTCCGACACGCTGTGGATCGACGGCGTGCGCTCGAACCTGACGCGGCTCGCCGAAAACTTCGACCCTGAGCGCATGGACATCTTGCTCCTGATGGCGCCGACGGCGACCAGCATTGGCTATAGCGGCCGCGGCGATTACGGCATGCTGGCCGACGGCGCCCTGCGCAAGCGCAAGGAAAAAGAGGTCGTTCCGTTCGTCTATGCGGGCGCCGCGATTCTGTCGCCGTCGATCTTCGCCGATGCCCCGACTGGCGAGTTCTCGCTGACCAAGATGTTCGACCGTGCCAACGAGCAGGAGCGGCTGTTCGGCCTTCGCCTCGACGGCGTCTGGATGCATGTCGGCACGCCTGATGCCGTCCACGCGGCGGAAGAGGCGTTTTTGGAGAGCGTGGCGTAAGAGTTGCCTCGTCATTCCGGGGCGCGCGTAAGCGCGAACCCGGAATCTCGAGGTTCCGGGCTCGGTGCTGCGCACCGCCTCGGAATGACAGCGGGAGAGCGGGGACTATCCGCCTCCGCCCCATATCCATTTGAGTCCGCCTCCCTATATTGGCGCCTGATTCCCGAATCAGGCAGCTCATGCGCGTTTTCAGCGTTCCTATCTCAGTTCCGTTCCTGCGCACCGTCGTCTCGAGCCTGCTCGACGGCCGGCTGGTCGAGGGCTTTGAGGCGCGCAAGGAGCCGGCACGGCTTGCCGATGCCACGCTGTACCTGCCGACACGGCGCGCCATGCGCGTCGTCCGCGAGATCTTCCTCGACGAGATGAAGGCGGATGCGGTCGTGCTGCCGCGCATCGTCGCGCTCGGCGACATCGACGAGGATGAACTCGCGTTCGCCGATGAGGGCGAACAATTTTCCGGCGCAACGCCGCTCGACATTCCGCCGCGGCTCGGCGAGCTCGAACGGCGGCTGACACTGGCGCAGCTCGTCGCGGCCTGGGCCAAGGGTCCGGTGCTGTCGCCGCTGGTCGTCGGCGGCCCCGCTTCGACGCTGGCACTGGCGTCCGATCTCGCGCGCCTGATCGACGACATGGTCACGCGCGGCGTCGACTGGAGCGCGCTCGATGGCCTGGTGCCTGATATGCTCGACCGGTACTGGCAGCACTCGCTTGAATTCCTGCGCATCGCGCGCATCGCCTGGCCCGGTCATCTCGCCGAAATCAAACGCATCGAGCCCGCTGCCCGCCGCGACCTCCTGATCGATGCCGAAGCCAGGCGGCTGACCGCGCATCCCCTTGGCCCCGTGATCGCGGCCGGTTCGACCGGCTCGATGCCGGCCACGGCAAGATTTCTCCACGCAGTCGCCTCGCTGCCGCATGGCGCCGTGGTGCTGCCCGGCCTCGACACCGATCTCGACGACGATGCATGGCGCAGCATCGGCGGCGTCCGCGACTCGCTCGGCAAGTTCGCGGAGCATCCAGTCTCGAACCATCCGCAATATGCAATGCACGCGCTGCTGGATCGCTTTGGCATCAAGCGCAGCGACGTCGATATCCTCAAGCCTCCGGCGGAAGGCGGCCGCGATCTGCTGGCGTCGGAATCGATGCGGCCCTCGGCCAAGACGGAGATCTGGCACGACCGGCTGAAGCAGCCGGATGTGGCCGCGAAGATCACCGGCGGCATGAAGAACCTCGCGGTGGTCGAAGCTCCCAACCCCGAGATGGAAGCGCTCGCGATCGCCATCGCGATGCGCGAGGCGCGGCATCTCGACAAATCCGCGGCGCTTGTCACGCCCGATCGTGCGCTGGCGCGGCGGGTGATGGCTGCGCTGACACGGTGGGATCTCGCTTTCGACGATTCCGGCGGCGACGTCCTGATGGAAACGTCCGCCGGCGTCTTTGCGCGACTGACAGCGGAGGCTGCGACCAGGGGATTGGAGCCGCCGACGCTGCTCGCAATGCTGAAGCACCCGCTGTGCCGGCTCGGCCGGGCGCCTGGCGCATGGAAGGCGGCGATCGAAAGCCTGGAGCTCGCTTTGTTGCGCGGCACGCGCCCGCCTGCGGCCATCGCCGGGCTGTTGCGCGAATTCAATCGCTTTCGCGAGGAACTGGCAAAGCTGTGGCGCAGCGAGGTCTCCGCGCTGCACAAGGCCGAGCCGCGCGCACGTCTCAAGGCGGAAGACCTCGATCGCATTCAGGCGCTGATCGATGGCCTACGACAAGCCTTGGCGCCGATCGAGAGTCTTGCGTCATCAAAACCGTTTGACTTCGCCGAACTCGCGCATCGGCATCGCGAGATCATGATCGAGCTGTCGCGCGACGAGCAGGGTATCCCCCTGGCGTTCGAGGAGCGCGAAGGCCTCGCGCTCGCGAGCGCCTTCGACGATCTCCTGCGCGGCGGCACGACCAGCGGATTGATAGTCACGCTGCCCGACTACGCAGACGTGTTCCAGACCGCGTTCAGCGATCGCGCGGTGCGGCGGCGGGACAGGCCGGGCGCGCGGCTCCAGATTTACGGCCCGCTGGAATCGCGCCTGATGCAGGCCGACCGCATCATCGTCGGTGGGCTGATCGAGGGCGTCTGGCCACCGGCGCCGCGCATCGATCCGTGGCTGAGCCGGCCGATGCGGCACCAGCTGGGCCTCGATCTGCCGGAACGCCGTATCGGCCTCTCCGCGCATGATTTTGCGCAACTGCTCGGTGGCGACGAGGTCATCCTCACCCACTCCGCCAAGGCCGGCGGTGCGCCGGCGGTCGCCTCGCGCTTCCTGCACCGGTTGGAGGCGGTCGCGGGCGATGCGCACTGGAAGGCCGCCATTCGCGCGGGCGAGAAATACGTGCAGTTCGCAGCCGCGCTGGACCAGCCCGACGAGGTCAGACCGATCAAGCAGCCCGAGCCGCGACCGCCACGCGCAACCCGGCCGCTCAGGATGTCTGTGACTGGGATCGAGGACTGGCTGCGCGATCCCTATACGATCTACGCAAAACACATTTTGCGGCTCGACGCGCTCGATCCCGTCGACATGCCGCTGTCGGCCGCCGACCGCGGCTCGGCGATCCATGATGCGCTCGGCGAGTTCACGGAACGCTACGCCAACAATCTGCCCGATGATCCCGCGCGCGTGCTGCGCGCGATCGGCGAAAAACACTTTGCACCGCTGATGGAGCGACCCGAGGCGCGGGCGCTGTGGTGGCCGCGCTTCCAGCGCATCGCGCGCTGGTTCGGCGAATGGGAGACGGCGCGGCGCGACGCGATCGAGGCGATCGCCGCGGAAACTCGCGGCGAGATTTCGATCCCGCTCGACCATGGGCGCAGCTTCCGTCTCTCCGCGCGCGCCGACCGCATCGAACGGCGCCAGGGCGGCGGCTACGCCATCCTCGACTACAAGACCGGCCAGCCACCGACCGGCAAGCAGGTCCGCATGGGCCTGTCACCGCAGCTCACGCTGGAAGCCGCGATCCTGCGCGAGGGCGGTTTTCCCGACATCGATGCCGGCGCGTCCGTGAGCCAGCTCGTCTATGTTCGCCTGAGCGGCAACAATCCGCCGGGCGAAGAACGCATTCTCGAGCTCAAGTTCAAGCAAGGTGACGAGCCGCAGCCGCCGGACACCGCGGCTGCCGAGGCCAGGGCCAAGCTCGAGGCGCTGATTCGCGCCTTCGAGGACGAGAACCAGCCCTACACCTCGTTGAACCTGCCGATGTGGACCAACCGCTACGGCGCCTATGACGATCTTGCCCGGATCAAGGAATGGTCCGCGGCTGGCGGATTGGGGATTGAGGAATGGTAAAGGCACCGCGCCCGATTCCGGATGAGGTGCGCGCGAGGCAAGCGCGTGCATCGGACCCGACCGCATCAGCCTTCGTGTCGGCCAATGCCGGCTCGGGCAAGACGCATGTGCTGGTGCAGCGGGTGATCCGCCTGCTGCTCGCGGGTGTGCCGCCGGAAAAGATTCTCTGCATCACCTTCACCAAGGCGGCTGCCGCCAACATGGCCGAGCGCGTGTTCACCACGCTCGGGCATTGGGTGACGCTCGACGACACCGCACTCGATGCAGCGATCCGCGCGGTCGGCATCCCGCACCCCACTGCAAAATTGCGGCGCGACGCACGAAAGCTGTTCGCCTGTGCGCTGGAGACGCCGGGCGGGCTGAAGGTGCAGACCATTCACGCCCTGTGCACCCGCCTGCTCCAGCAATTTCCGTTCGAGGCCAACGTCCCGGCGCGCTTCGCCGTCATCGACGAGCGCGACCAGACCGACATGATGGAACGCGCCAATCTGAAGGTGCTGCTGGAGGCCGCGCGGGACCCCGACAGCGTGACCGGTCGCGCGCTGCTGACTGCGATGGCGAGCGCCGCCGATGTCACCTTCAAGGAGGTGGTGCGCGAAGCCTGTCTGAGCCGCGATCATTTCATGGCGTGGACCGATGAAGCCGGCAGCGCGGAGCTGGCTGCCGCGCAGATGGCAGCCGCGCTGGGCGTGGCCGCCAGCGATCGCATCGAGGACGTCGAGACCGAGATTGTCGACGGTCCGTTCCTGCCGCGATCGCGGTGGGACGACATCGCCTTTGCGCTGGAGGATGGCAGCAAGTCCGACAACGACCAGGCCTGCCGGCTTCGCGAGGCGAAGGTGTTTTCCGGCGGCGCGCAGGTCGATGCGTATCTCAGCGTCTTCCTGACTGACGAAAAGCTGCCGCGCAAGGCGGTGCTGACCAAGAAGTTCTGCGATCACAACCCGTCCGTCGCCCGCCTGTTCGAGAACGAGGCGCAGCGCGTCAGTGGGTTGGTCGAGACGCGCCGCGCGGTGACCATGCGCGACCGCACCGCGGCCCTACTGCATATCGCGACTGCTGCCGCCGCGAACTATCGCCGCGAGAAGCAGGATCGCGGGCTGCTCGACTATGACGACCTCATCGACAAGACGCTGGCGATGCTCGACCGCGTCTCTTCAGGTTGGGTGCATTACAAGCTCGACCGCGGCGTCGATCACGTGCTGATCGACGAAGCCCAGGACACCAGTCCGCGGCAATGGGACATCGTCGCGCATATCATCTCGGAGTTCACGGCCGGCGAAGGCGCGCGAGAAGGCCTGAACCGCACCGTCTTCGCGGTCGGCGACGAGAAGCAGTCGATCTTTTCGTTCCAGGGCGCTCAGCCCCGGGAGTTCGACGCACGCCGGCGCGAGCTGCACCGCAAGTTCATGGCGGCCGGGCTGAAATTCGATCCGGTCGCCTTCACCTATTCCTTCCGCTCCGGCGCCGCAATCCTGCATTCGGTCGACCACGTCTTCCGCGAGCCCGCGATCTACAAGAGCATCCATTCGATCGAGACCGGCCATCCCCTGCACAATGCACTCGGCGATGCCGGTCCCAGCGTGATCGAGCTGTGGGACCTTGCGGAAGCCGACGACAGGCAGGAGATCGAGGGCTGGCGCGCACCGTTCGACGGCGTCGCCGCCACCAGCCCCGAGGTGAAGCTCGCGCGCCGGATCCAGATTGAGATCAAGCAGCTGGTCGAGAGCGGCACGCTGACCGGGCACGAAGGCGAGCGGCGTCCCCTGCGGTATGGCGACATGCTGATCCTGGTGCGCCGGCGCGGCAATGCGTTCGACGCGGTGATCCAGGCCCTGAAGCACGCCAACGTTCCCGTCGCCGGCGCCGACCGGCTCAAGCTGACCGAGCACATCGGAATCATCGACCTGATGAACCTTGCGGACGCGCTGCTGCTGCCGCAGGACGATCTCGCGCTCGCGGTGGCGCTGAAGAGCCCGCTGTTCGGGCTCGATGACGACGATCTGTTCCAGTTGGCCTGGGATCGCAAGGGATCGCTGCGCCGCGCGCTTGGCGAGCATGCCGGGACAAGCGAGAAATTCACTGCGGCGTTGCGACGCCTCGAGGCCTGCGAAACCCGAGCCCGCGAGGAGACGCCGTTCGCCTTTTACGCCTGGCTGCTCGGGGGCGACGGCGGACGCGCGCGCATGCTGCGCCGGCTCGGTCATGAGGCCAATGACGCGCTCGACGAATTTTTGGAGCTCGCGCTGAACTACGAGCGCAAGGCGCCGGCCTCGCTGCAGGGTTTCATGGCCTGGCTGCGCTCGGCCGATACCGAGGTGAAGCGCGACATGGAGATCTCGCGCGACGAGGTGCGGGTGATGACCGTGCACGGTGCCAAGGGACTGGAGGCCTCGGTCGTGTTCATGGTCGACACCACATCGTCGCCTGCGGATTCGCAGCGGCTGCGGCTGATCCAGGTCCCGCGCGGCAATGGCGGCGAGGTCGTGGTCTGGGCCGGACGCAAGGCGGACGATCCCAAGCCCGTCGTCGAGGCGCGCAAGGCGATGCTCGAGGAGACCGAGGACGAATATCGCCGCCTACTCTACGTGGCGATGACGCGCGCCGCCGACCGGCTCATCGTCGGCGGCTGCATGCCCGGCAACATGAAGACGGTCCGCAAGCTGAGCTGGTACGATCTGGTCGACACCGGGCTCGCCGGCTCGGGCCTGACGAAAGAGACAGTCGAGACGCCGCTGGGCAAGGTGACGCGTTTCTCCCGACCGGAGGATGTCGTGGCGCTGGGCACGCCCGCGACGTCGTTGGACCAGACCACCGCGCTCCCGGACTGGCTGAGGACACCGGTACCGCGCGAGACCATCGACGACGATCCGGTGCGTCCCTCCGGCCAGTCGTCCGGGGAAGGCCGCGCGGTGCTGTCAGGCGAATCAGTGCAGTCCCGCGCGCTCGCGCTGCAACGCGGCACGCTGGTGCACCGGCTGCTGCAATCGCTCCCCGACATCGCCACTGAGCGCCGGCGCGAGGCCGCGATCGGTTTCATGGCACGCAATGCCGCGGACTGGGCGGAGGCCGACCGCGCCGCGCTGGCCGACAAGGTGCTCGCCTTGATCGCCGAGCCACGATTCGCGCCGGTGTTTGCCGCCGGCAGCCGGGCGGAGGTCGCGATCGTCGGCAGGCTGGAGCGGCCGGGCCGCGCCCCGGCGCTGGTGTCGGGCCAGATCGATCGGCTCGTCGTTCGGCCGGACGAGGTCCTGATCGTCGATTTCAAGACCAATCAGGCGGCTCCCAGCAGCGCCAATGCGGCGCCCGCCGCCTATGTCCGGCAGCTGGCGCTATACCGGGCGGTGCTATCGAGGCTTTATCCCCAAAAGCCGGTCCGTGCCGTCCTGCTCTGGACCGAGGCCCTTGAATATATGGAGATTTCGGCTCCCGCGCTGGACGCGGCGCTGGCATCTCTTCATCTCGGTGTGAGCGTCCTTGACCCGGCAAGGAGCCATTCATAGGTTGACGCCATGATCTCGGGCGCGATTCCCGTCGCGCCCCTCTCTCAGGTACGAGGTACTCCCATGGCCGTTGGTAAGGTTTCTGACACCGATTTCGAAGCCGAAGTGCTCAAGGCAAACGGCCCCGTGGTCGTCGATTTCTGGGCCGAATGGTGCGGCCCCTGCCGCATGATCGCACCCGCGCTCGACGAGATCGCCGGCGCGATGGGCGACAAGGTCAAGATCGTGAAGCTCAATGTCGACGAGAGCCCGAAGACCGCATCGAAATATGGAGTGATGTCGATCCCGACCCTGATGATCTTCAAGGGCGGCGAGATGGCTTCCCGCCAGGTCGGCGCGGCGCCGAAGGCGAAGCTGCAGCAGTGGATCACCTCCGCGGTCTGACCCGCGACTGCACGAAATTATTTTTGGAAACGGCCGGCGAAAGCCGGCCGTTTTGCGTTGATGGGACAGTTCCAGCGTAAGACGAGTCCCTGCCTGTGCCTCCCCCTGCAAGACGCGCGCGAAAATCTACGTCCCTCGTAGCGATGGAAGCGCGCTCGGTCGACGCGATCCCGCGCGGCAAGGAGTGGCAATACGAGCCGAAATGGGACGGCTTCCGTTGCCTGCTGTCGCGCAACGGCGGCAGCATTGATCTGCGCTCGAAATCGGGCGAGGACCTCGCGCGCTATTTCCCCGAGATTGTCGCCGCGGCACTGAAGCTGAAGGCGGATCGCTTCACGCTCGACGGCGAGATCGTCGTGCCGCACGGCAAGGGGTTTTCCTTCGACGCGCTGCTGCAACGTATTCATCCGGCGGCGAGCCGCGTGAACAAGCTCTCGGAGGAAACGCCGGCGCTCTATCTCGCCTTCGATCTGCTTGCGACGGCCAGGGAGAAACAACTTGCCGAGCAGCCGCTGAGTGAGCGGCGACCGGCGCTGGAAGCGTTTGCCAAAGCCAATCTGAAAGGCAGCCTCTTCCGCCTCTCACCGGTGACGACGAGCTACGCCATCGCGAAAAAATGGCTGGCGCAATCCGGCGGCGGCTCGGACGGCGTCATCGCCAAACGTATCGACCTGCCCTACCAGGCGGGAAATCGCGACGGCATGCAGAAGATCAAGAAATTCCGCAGCGCCGATTGCGTGGTCGGCGGCTTCCGTTATGCCACCAACAAGATCGCCGGCCGGAGCGTGGTCGGCTCGCTGCTGCTCGGACTCTATGATGACGAAGGTCTCTTGCACCATGTCGGTTTTACCTCGGCAATCAAGGCGACGGAAAAGCCTGACCTGACCGATCGGCTGGAGGCGCTGATCGGCGAGCCCGGCTTCACCGGCAACGCGCCGGGCGGGCCGAGCCGCTGGTCCACCGAGCGGTCGGCAAAATGGTGTCCGCTCAAGCCGAAGCTGGTGATCGAGGTCTGCTACGACCATTTCAGCGGCGAGCGCTTTCGCCACGGCACCTCGATCCTGCGCTGGCGCCCCGACAAGGCCCCGCGGCAATGCAGCTTCGAGCAGCTGAAGCAGAAGGTGGCCGATCCTATGAAGCTGCTGAAACAGCTGTAGCCGGTAGCCCGGATGGAGCGCAGCGTAATCCGGGGCCGTCGTCATTTGTGGTACGATTCCTGGATTGCGCTTCGCTCCATCCAGGCTACGAGGCGACGGCGCTAGGCAATCCATCCCGTCGCCAGCGCGTTTGCCAACTCCGGCTGGCCATTGCGGCGAGCGAGCGCGGCCATCGCCTCGTGATCGTAGACGACATGGCGGAACGTGACCTGCCAGGCACCATCGGTTAGCTCGAGGATCGCATAGCGCGCGTGCGGCGTGCCGGCCTCGACGACATGCGGGAACGGATGCTTGTCACGAAAGCCGGGGCCGCCGACGCTGCCGGGATTGACGATCAGTCTTCCGTCGCGAAGTCGCACCGCACGGGCGAGATGGGTGTGGGCGCACAGGGTCAACGATTGCACGATACCTTGCGCAAACTGTTCGATGCGATCGAGCGGCGACAGCGCCACCGCGCCGTCGGGATGCACGGTATCGAGCCAATAGACTTCGTCGCTGTCGGGCGTCGCGTGGCAGAGGAACACCTGATCGCGAAACACGCGCGTCATCGGCTGCGCGCGCAGCCAATCGAGTTGCGCGGCGTCGAGCGCCGCATGGGCCGGACGATCCCACGAACCCATCTTCTCCGGCGGACGGTCGAGCAGATAGCGATCATGATTGCCGAGCACATGCACGGCATCGAGCTGCATCAGGATCTCGATGGTGCGGCGCGCATCGAGCGGCCCGCTCAGCATGTCGCCGAGATTGACGATGTCGGAGACACCTTGCGCGCGGATGTCGGCGAGCACAGCTTCCAGCGCGAGATAATTTCCGTGGACGTCGGCAATCGCTGCAAAACGCATGGGTCTTCCTGTAGCCCGGATGGAGCGAAGCGTAATCCGGGGCCTTCGTCACTTGCGGTACAGTCCCGGATTGCGCTTCGCTCCACCCGGGCTACCCAACCTCTATACAGGAGGCGTGCCGTTGATGGCGAGCACGTGGCCGGCGAGATAGAGCGAGCCGGTGATCAGGATGCGCGGCGGCACTTCGTAGGCGAGCTTCGCCAAGGCGCGCAGTGCGGCCTCGACGCCGGGCGCGGGCTCGACGCGCATGCCGAGGCTGCGGGCGGCGTCCGTGAGGCGGTCGACCGGCATGGCGTTGTCGGTGTCGGGAATCGGCACCGCGATGATGTGACGCGTCAGACCGGCGAAATTGGCAAGAAAAGCCTGCGCGTCCTTGTTGGCCATCATGCCCGCGATCACGACCAGCGGCCGCGACACCCGCTCTTCGAGATCGCCGAGCGCGGCCGCCGCGACGCGGCCGCCTTCCGCATTATGGCCGCCGTCGAGCCAGATCTCCGAGCCCTGGGGGCCGAGAGCGAGCAGCTCGCCCGAAGCGATGCGCTGCATCCGCGCCGGCCATTCCGCACCGACGATCCCGGCTTCGAACGCCGCCTGGTTGATCTTGAAGGCGTTGGTGGCCCGCAACGTCGCGATCGCGAGGCCGGCATTGTCGAACTGGTGGCGGCCGAACAGGCGCGGCGCCGTGAGATCCATCAAGCCGCGCTCATCGGAATAAACCAGCCGCCCGTGCTCGACATTGACATGCCAGCTCTCGCCCCCGGCAAACAACGGCGCGCGCATGCGCTTGGCCTGCGCCTCGATCACGGCCATCGCCTCAGCCGATTGCTCGGCGCAAACCACGGGCACGCCACGCTTGATGATCGCGGCCTTCTCACCGGCGATGGGCGTCAGCGTATCGCCGAGAAAGTCCATGTGGTCCATGCTGACAGGCGTGATCACGCAGGCCACCGGTGTATCGACCACGTTGGTTGAATCGAGTCGGCCGCCAAGGCCGACCTCCAGCAGAACCACGTCGGCCGGGTTCTGCGCAAACAGATGAAACGCAGCAGCCGTCTTGAGCTCGAACACGGTAGCCGGCTCGCCGGCATTGACACGCTCGACCTCTTCCAGCGCCGCGCGCAACTCGTCGTCGCCGACCAGCACGCCGCCACCGACCCGGCCGAGCCGGAAACATTCGTTGATGCGCACGAGATAGGGCGAGGTGTAGGCGTGGACGCGCAGGCCGGCGGCTTCCAACGTCGCGCGCAGATAAGCGAGCGTCGAGCCCTTGCCGTTGGTACCGGCGATGTGGATCACCGGCGGCAGCTTGCGCTCGGGGTGACCGAGCCGCTCGAGCAGGCGGTGCATCCGCTCCAGCCCGAGATCGATGCGTTTCTGATGCAGGGCCGACAGCCGCCCGATCAATTCGTCAAGCGACGGTTTAGCGCGGTCAGAGGAAGCGTTCACGCGTGCGGCGCGGCCGGCGCCGTTTCGGGAGCCGACACGATCTGCGCCGGGCTCACGACCGGCTGCACCGGTTTCGATGCGCTCTCCAGCGCCGGCGCCCTGGTCAACAGTCGGCAGAGCCGCGCCAGGGTCGGGCGCAATTCGTGGCGGTGCACGACCATGTCGACCATGCCGTGCTCCTTGAGGTATTCGGCGCGCTGAAAGCCCTCGGGGAGTTTTTCGCGAATGGTCTGCTCGATCACGCGCGCGCCGGCAAAACCGATCAGCGCACCGGGTTCGGCAATCTGCACGTCGCCGAGCATCGCATAAGACGCGGTGACGCCGCCGGTGGTCGGGTTGGTCAGCACGACGATGTAGGGCTGTTTTGCTTCACGCAGCATCTGCACCGCGACCGTGGTGCGCGGCATCTGCATCAGCGACAAGATGCCTTCCTGCATGCGCGCGCCGCCCGATGCGGCGAACACGATGAACGGCGACTTCTTCTCGACCGCGAGTTCCAGTCCGCGCACGATGGCTTCGCCCGCGGCCATGCCGAGCGAGCCGCCCATGAAGTCGAAATCCTGCACGGCGACGACGACGGCGGCACCTTCGAGCTTGCCGTAGCCGACCTTGATCGCGTCGTTGAGGTTGGTTCGCGCGCGCGCATCCTTGATGCGATCGACGTACTTCTTCTCGTCACGGAATTTGAGCGGATCCAGCGTGACGTCAGGCAGCGCGACGTCGTACCAGGTCTCGTTGTCGAAAATCGACTTCAGACGCGCCACCGCGTTCATGCGCATATGGTAGTTCGAGCCGGGGATGACGAACTGGTTGGCCTCGACGTCCTTGTAGAACACGAGCTGTCCGGAATCCGGGCACTTGATCCAAAGATTCTCCGGCGTCTCCCGCCGCAGCATATTGCGGATCTTCGGCCGGACCACATTGGTAAGCCAGTTCATGGTTTGCTCCGATGTGCGATCCCGCCTGGGGACCGCCTGAAGGGATATATGGCGGCCGGGACCCGGCCCGGCAAGCCGCCGTATCGTCCGCCTTGCTCGTCGGACTTGCTCGTCGGACTTGGCAGCGGAATTAAGGCCTATTCCGCCGCCTGTTGCGCGCCTTTGACGCCCTGGGCCAGTGCCGCCGTCAGCTCAGCGACGGCGTTGACGGTTTTGCCGGTGGCGTGCCCGTCCGCATCGAGGCTGTTCTTGAGGGCATCGACCAGCGCGGTGCCGACCACGGCGCCATTGGCATGCGAGGCAATCGCGCGGGCATTCTCCGGCGTGCGGATGCCGAAGCCGACGCAGACCGGCAGCTTGGTGTGCCGTTTGATGCGGATAACCGCCTCGCCAACGGCGGAGGCATCCGCGGCCGCCGCGCCGGTGATGCCGGTAATCGCGACGTAGTAGACAAAGCCCGAGGTGTTGGCGAGCACGGCCGGCAAGCGCTTGTCGTCGGTGGTCGGCGTCGCCAGGCGGATGAAATTGAGGCCCGCCTTCATTGCGGGCAGGCAGAGCTCGTCGTCCTCTTCCGGCGGCAGGTCGACGATGATCAGGCCGTCGACGCCGGCGCTCTTCGCATCGACCAGGAATTTGTCGACGCCATAAATGTAGATCGGGTTGTAGTAGCCCATCAGCACGACCGGCGTCGTGTTGTCGTCCGTGCGGAAGCCGCGCACGAGATCGATCGTCTTCTTCAGCGTCATGCCGGCCTTGAGCGCGCGCAGGCCTGCCGCCTGGATCGACGGACCGTCGGCCATCGGGTCGGTGAAGGGCATGCCGAGCTCGATCACGTCGGCACCCGCCTTCGGCAGCGCCTTGATGATCTCGAGCGAGGTCGCCGGATCGGGATCGCCGGCCATCACGAAGGTGACGAAGGCCGCGCGGCCGGCTTTCTTCAGCTCGGCAAAACGGGTGTCGATACGCGTGGTCACTTGCTCTTGCCCCTCAGGATGTCGCCGACCTGTGGGACGTCCTTGTCGCCGCGGCCGGAGAGGTTGACGACCATCAGGTGATCTTTCGTCCGCTTCGGCGCGAGCTCCATCACCTTGGCGATGGCATGTGCCGGCTCGAGCGCGGGGATGATGCCTTCCAGCTTTGACAGCAACTGGAACGCTGCGAGCGCCTCGTCGTCGGTCGCGGAGAGATAGTTCACGCGGCCGATTTCGTGCAGCCAGGAGTGCTCGGGCCCGATGCCGGGATAGTCGAGGCCGGCGGAAATCGAATGCGCGTCCTGGATCTGCCCGTCCGCGTCCATCAGCAGATAAGTGCGGTTGCCGTGCAGCACGCCGGGACGGCCGCCCGCGATCGATGCCGCATGCAGTTGGGTCAGGCCGTGGCCCGCGGCTTCGACGCCGAAGATCTCGACGGTGGAATCGTCGAGGAACGGATGAAACAGGCCCATCGCGTTGGAGCCGCCGCCGATGCAGGCGACCAGCGAATCCGGCAGGCGTCCCTCGATCTCCTGCATCTGCGCCTTGGTCTCGTTGCCGATGATCGACTGGAAGTCGCGCACCAGTGTCGGATAGGGATGCGGACCCGCGACCGTGCCGATGCAGTAGAAGGTGTTGTGCACGTTGGTGACCCAGTCGCGCAGCGCCTCGTTCATGGCGTCCTTCAGCGTGCGCGTGCCCGACTGCACCGGGACCACGGTTGCGCCCAGCATCTCCATCCGGATGACGTTGGGCTGCTGCCGCTCGACGTCGACGGCGCCCATGTAGACGATGCATTCCAGCCCGAAGCGCGCGCACAGCGTCGCGGTGGCGACACCGTGCTGGCCGGCGCCGGTCTCGGCGATGATGCGCTTCTTGCCCATGCGCCGCGCCAGCATGATCTGGCCGAGCACGTTGTTCACCTTGTGCGAGCCGGTGTGGTTGAGCTCTTCGCGCTTGAGATAGATTTTGGCGCCGCCGAGATGCTCGGTCAGACGCTCGGCGAAGTAAAGCGGCGAGGGCCGACCGACATAATTCTTGAGATAGCCGTTCATCTCGGTCTGGAAGGCCGGATCGGCCTTGGCCTCGATGTAGGCTTTCTCCAGATCGAGGATCAGCGGCATCAGGGTTTCGGCAACGAAGCGTCCACCGAAAATGCCGAAATGGCCGCGCTCGTCGGGACCGCTGCGATAGGAATTGGGTTTTACAGCATTCATCGGACGCTCAACTCTTGACTTGCATCTTGGCTTGCGCGCGCGGCGCGAATGAAGGCCTTGATCATCTCGGGGTCCTTCACGCCCGGGGCGCTCTCGACACCGGAGGAGACGTCGACACCACCGGCTCGGGTGACGCGAACGGCTTCGGCGACGTTGTCGGCGCTGAGGCCGCCCGAGACCATATACGGCAACGCAAGCTCGAGGTTTCCGAGCAGATGCCAATCGAACGGTGCACCGAGGCCGCCGGGCCGGGTCGCGTCCTTCGGTGCGCGCGCGTCGAACAGGATGCGTTCGGCCACCTCTGCGTAACCGGGCAGCACGGCGAGATCGGCTGACGTTGCGACCGGCACGACCTTCATCACGGGGCGACCGAACCGCTGCCTGATGTCGCGCAGCCGCGCCACGCTCTCCGTGCCATGAAGCTGGAAAATGTCCGGCGACAGCGCGTCCATGATGTTGTCGAGCGTGGCATCGTCGGCATCGACGGTGAGCGCGACCTTGAGCGCGCGCCGCTTCACCTGCCGGCCGAGCTCCCGACCGGCTTCCAGCGACAAATGCCGCGGCGACGGCGGGAAGAACACGAAGCCCACCATGTCGGCACCCGCATCGAGCGCCGTTTCGAGCGTCGCGGGCGTGGACAGGCCGCAGATTTTGACGAGCAGGGACATGTTCTCGCGGGATATGGGCTCAAAGCAAATGGAGGCCGCGGGCCCGCGGCCGGAAAACGGGCTTTTCGGTTTCGGCCGCTTCTACAACGTCGCGCGCTGCTTGTCTCGCCCGACGGGCCCGTAAAGCCCCATCCCGGAGGGAACGGGGAGGCGCTGGGACTCAGGCCTTGCTGCGGCCGCCTGGGCCCGGAGATCAGCCAGCTCGCTTCGCGCGGCCCGGGCATCCGAGTCATGCCGGCGCGCCGCACGCCGCCAGTGCCGCTGGCCGAACCAGACGGCACAACCGCCCGCGAGGACCCCGAGCGCAGCCACCACGATCAGGAGCAGGAACAGCGGCAGCGTGACCGAGAATGACGGGTCGTTGGAAACGAAGGGATCGAACGAGACCGTGACGAATTGCCGGTTGGCGACGGCAAAGACCATCAGGATCAGGCCCAGCGGAATCACGACCAACGCGGTCAGGAATTTTCGCATCTCGGCTCGCTCGCCTTGAATCAAGCTTGCGGCCGCATCGCGCGCGGCCGCGGGAAACCTGAGGTGGACCTCAGTCTGGCGCGCCTGGATCCGGGTGGTCGCGATTCAGCCGTTCGCGCATTTCCTTGCCGGTCTTGAAGAACGGAACGCTCTTCTGATCGACAGGTACATGGGCGCCGGTGCGCGGATTGCGCCCTGCGCGCGCAGGGCGATGCTTGACCGAGAAGGCGCCGAAGCCGCGCAACTCGACGCGGTCACCGCGCGCGAGAGCCGCTACGATCTCTTCGAGAATCGCATTCACAATGTTCTCGACATCCCGCTGGTACAGATGCGGGTTGTGCTCGGCGATACGCTGAACAAGTTCGGATTTGATCATCGAGAGATAGGACCCGGGAGCGTGCGGACGACCATTTCCGTGAAAATACCGTGATCTGTCAAGACGCTAAATGAAGGTTGAGCGTCGTGAAAATACGTGACAAATGCCAAAAAAGCGGGCTGGCCCTGTACGCGCCGAACGGGAAAAACCTCCGGGGCTCGCCCAGTTCCGTCAGTTCGACGCCGCCGGCTGCCACAAGGCGAGCATTCCATCCATTCCGAGCCGATCGACCGCCTGTGCGACGCCGGTTTGTCCGATTTGATGCGCAATCGAGCCTAAACCCAGTGCTTCCAGCGTCACTGCGGCCGCCGTCTTGAGGAACGGCAGATCGCTGAAGCGCGGCTGCAGCTTGTAATCGCGCACGGAGAGCCCCTTCTTGATGCCCTTCTGCTCGACCAGCCAGGTCACGGCGGTCTTCTCGTCGCCGATCTGATCGATCAGCTTGAGATCGATGGCCTGGCGTCCGGTGAAGACACGGCCATCAACCACTTTCTCGAGCTGCGTGTCATCCATGCCACGCCGGTCCTTCACCAATCCCTTGAACCAGGCGTAGGAATCCTTCACCAGCGCATCGAGCGCGGCCCGTGCCTCGGGGCTGGTTGGCTCGAAACCGTTGGGCGCGGCCTTCAGCGGCGTGGATTTTACCTCCTCGACCTTGACGCCGACGGTCTTCAACAGCTCCGAGACGTTCGGAAACTGGAACAGCACGCCGATCGAGCCGACCAGCGAGCTCTGCTGGGCGATGATGTGATCGCTGGCGATCGCGGTGATGTAGCCGCCGGAGGCGGCGAGGCCTTCGACGACCACGACGAGCGGCTTCTTTGCCTTCAGCCGTACAAGCGAATCGTAGAGCTGCTCGGAGCCGGCGGTGGTGCCGCCCGGCGAATTGATGTGGACGATGACGGCGGCAGCCTGCGAATTTTCCAACCGCTCGAGCGCCTGCGTGCGATCGGAATCGCTGCGGATCAGGCCGTCAATCTGGACCCGAGCGATCGAGCCGGCGGATGCGAACGTGCCGCGCGCACCCGGCGTCGCGACCAGCGCGAAGCCTGCGATCGCCGCGATCGCGATCAGCGCGGCCAATACGCGCCAGAACGTCAGCTTCCGGCGGATCCTGCGCCGATCGACGATGATGTCCGAATCGAGCGACATCGAGATATCTCCAAATGAAAGGCCAGGCGCGTTGTGCCGTCGCAGCGTCACCATTGGCTTATCTGGATACATCAATTGCGGCGCAATTAGAAGAAAACAAGGCCGGTAGCGGCATGGGCCACGACGTAGCGACACACTCATTGTCGTCCCGGCGAAGGCCGGGACGACGATAGCAACAAAAAAGCCCCGGCTCGCGCCGGGGCTTTGATGCAGTGAAACCTGCGTTTCGCTTACTTGGTGTCGCGGTTCTTGAGCGCGGTGCCGAGGATGTCGCCGAGCGTCGCTCCCGAATCGGAGGAGCCGTATTGCGCGATGGCTTCCTTCTCTTCGGCGACTTCGAGCGCCTTGATCGACACCTGGACCTTGCGGGCCTTCTTGTCGAACTGGATCACGCGGGCATCGACCTTCTCGCCGACGGCGAAGCGTTCGGCGCGCTGATCGTTGCGGTCACGGGCAAGCTCCGAGCGCTTCACGAACGTGGTGAAGTCGGTACCGGTGATCTTCACCTCGATGCCGCTCTCCTTCACTTCGATCACTTCGCAGGTCACTACCGCGCCCTTCTTGACATCGCCCGGCTCGGCGAAGGGGTCGCCTTCAAGCTGTTTGATTCCAAGAGAAATGCGCTCCTTCTCGACGTCCACATCGAGCACCACGGCCTTGACCATGTCGCCCTTCTTGTAGTTGTCGATCACCTGCTCGCCCGGCTGCTTCCAGTCGAGGTCGGAGAGATGGACCATGCCGTCGACGTCGCCCTCGAGGCCCAGGAACAGACCAAACTCGGTCTTGTTCTTGACCTCGCCTTCGACCGTCGAACCGGTCGGGTGACCTTCGACGAAGACCTCCCACGGGTTGCGCATGGTCTGCTTGAGGCCGAGCGAGATGCGGCGCTTGACGGAATCGACTTCCAGCACCTGCACTTCGACTTCCTGCGAGGTCGAAACGATCTTGCCGGGGTGCATGTTCTTCTTGGTCCACGACATCTCGGAGACGTGGATCAGGCCTTCGATGCCCGGCTCGAGCTCGACGAACGCGCCGTAGTCGGTGATGTTGGTGACGCGACCGGTGAAGCGGGCACCCAGTGGGTACTTGGCTTCGATGCCCTGCCACGGATCGTCCAACAGCTGCTTCATGCCCAACGAGATGCGGTGCGTCTCGTGGTTGATCTTGATGATCTTGACCTTCACGGTCTGGCCGATCGAGAGCACCTCGGTCGGATGGTTGACGCGGCGCCACGCGATATCGGTGACGTGCAGCAGACCGTCGATGCCGCCGAGATCAACGAACGCACCGTAATCGGTGATGTTCTTGACCACGCCGTCGATGACCTGACCCTCTTCGAGGTTCTGCACCAGCTCCTGACGCTGCTCGGCGCGGGTCTCTTCGAGAACCGTGCGGCGGGACACGACGATGTTGCCGCGGCGGCGGTCCATCTTGAGGATCTGGAACGGCTGCGAGTTGTTCATCAGCGGCGCAACGTCGCGGATCGGACGGATGTCGACCTGCGAACGCGGCAGGAAGGCCACGGCACCGTCGAGGTCGACGGTGAAGCCGCCCTTGACCTGGTTGAAGATGACGCCGTTGACCTTCTCGTTGTTCTGGAAGGCCTTCTCGAGCTTGCCCCAGCTCTCTTCGCGGCGCGCCTTGTCGCGCGACAGCACGGCTTCGCCGAGGGCGTTCTCGATCCGGTCGAGGAACACTTCCACCTCGTCGCCGACCTTGAGCTCGCTGTCACGGCCGGGGCCGGAAAATTCGCGCAGGGCAACGCGGCCCTCGGTCTTCAGGCCGACGTCGATGACGGCCATGTCCTTTTCGATTGCAACAACCTTGCCCTTGATGACGGAGCTTTCCTGCAGGTTGCCACCAGCGAAGGACTCGTCGAGCATCGCGGCGAAATCGTCGCGCGACGGGCTATAGGTATCAGCAGAAGTCGAAGCCATTTGTTCTCCAGTTGCGGATGTCGTGCCGGCCGTTGGGTTCTTGGGCGCATCGTACGCGCAGTGTCGGAAGGTCCGCAGAACCTTCGAGCGACCGCTCGCTGCTCCGACCTGGAGGCGGAACAGCGGAAGCGGGCCGGCTGAGGCCCGCGCGTTCGATACGTGGAAATCTTTTGTCCGGAGCCTGGATCGCGTCGGCCCCAAGCAGGGACCGAGAGTATCGACCTCAAAGAGCGGGAGCGGGCGCTTCCTCCAATGACGGCAGCGGCTTAACCCCGCGACCGGCCCGCTCGGACGGCCTCGATAATGTCGATGGCGGCCCGGACGCCGCCTTCTATATCCAGTTGGGAGTTATCTAGCAAGTAAGCATCCGCGGCCGGCTTCAGGGGCGCGATCGCCCGGTTCTTGTCGCGTTCGTCGCGCTGGATGATGTCGGCGAGCACGGCCGCCTCGTCAGCCTCCTCGCCCCGCGCCTTGGCCTCCATGGTTCGACGGCGGGCGCGGACCTTGGGGTCGGCGACGACGAAGATCTTCACGTCGGCATGGGGGCAGATCACGGTTCCAATATCCCGGCCATCGAGCACGGCGCCGGGCGGGTCGGCGGCGAATTGCCGCTGAAAACTGACCAGGGCCTCGCGCACCCTGGGGATCGCCGAGACGATGGAGGCGCCCTCGCCGGCCTTTTGGGTCTTCAAGGCGGGATTGCCGAACTTTTCGGGATCGAGTTCCAGAGCCGCGGCGACCGCCGCCGCCTCGTCCCGGAGATCATGCCCGGACTGCATCAGGGAATAGGCCACCGCGCGATAGATCACGCCGGTATCAAGATGACGGTAGCCGTAATGATGGGCAAGACGCTTGCCGAGCGTGCCCTTGCCCGACGCCGCGGGCCCGTCGATAGCGATGATCATGAAAACTCGGCCCCAAGCGAACGCATCATCGGGATGAAATCCGGAAAACTGGTGGCGATGAAGGCGGTGTCGTCGACGGTCACGGGCTGGTCGGAGGCGCAGCCCATCACCAGCGCGGACATCGCGATGCGATGGTCCATGTGGGTGGCCACAACGCCGCCGCCGGGAACGTGGCCGCGGCCGTCGACGATCAAATCATCGCCGGAGACCTCGACCTTGACGCCGTTGACCCGGAGCATCGCGGCGGTGGCTTCGAGACGGTTGGATTCCTTGACGCGCAGCTCCTGGAGGCCGCGCATGATGGTCGTGCCCTCGGCGTAGGCGGCCGCCACCGCCAGCACCAGAAATTCGTCGATCATCGACGGTGCGCGCTCTGGCGGCACCTCGACACCGCGCAGTTTCGAGGCGCGTACGCGCAGCTTCGCCATAGGCTCGCCGGCGTCGCCGCGAACTTCGCTTTCCTCGATCGAGGCACCCATTTCGCGCAGCGTGGTGAAAAGACCGGTCCGCAGCGGATTGGTCATAACATCGGACAGGACGATTTCGGAGCCTTCGACGATCAGCGCAGCAACGATGGGGAACGCCGCCGACGAGGGATCGGCGGGCACGACAACATTGGCGCCATGCAGTTCCGGCTGGCCCACGAGCGTGATACGGCGGCCGTGCTGACCTTCCTGCACCGAGGTGATCTCGGCGCCGAAATGCTTGAGCATCAGCTCGGTGTGGTCGCGACTGGCCTCGGTTTCGATGACGGTCGTGGTGCCCGGCGCAGCCAGGCCCGCGAGCAGCACGGCGGATTTGATCTGGGCCGAGGCAACAGGCGTCTTGTAGGTGATCGGGAGCGGATCGCGCGCACCCTGGACAGTTAGCGGCAAACGGCCGCCCTCGCCGCCGGAGACGACCTTCGCACCCATCTTTTCCAGAGGGTCCAGAATCCGGCGCATGGGCCGGCTCCGCAGCGAGGCATCGCCGTCGAAAATCGCAGAGATCGGGCAGCCCGCAACGGCGCCCATGACGAGCCGGCACCCGGTGCCGGAGTTGCCGAAATCCAGCGGCGCTTTGGGCTCCGCAAAGCCTGCCACACCCACGCCGTTCACCTTCCAGGCGAAATCCCCGGTGCGCTCGACCCTGGCGCCAAGCGCCTGCATGGATTTAGCGGTGTTAAGGACGTCTTCGCCCTCCAGGAGGCCCGAAATCCGCGTCTCTCCGACCGCGAGCGCGCCGAGGATGAGGGCACGGTGGGAGATCGACTTGTCTCCGGGCACCCGTATTTTCCCGGTCAGGGGACCGCTGGCGCGCGACTGGAGCGGCGTCGGCTTGTCGGAATCGGTCAAGTTTGTGTCCTTGGATAGGCCCGAAACGTCCCCGCGGGACTCGCGGGGCAGGTACCACATGGTCTCCCCGCCGTCACGGGCATGTCGTTCTCCCGCAATGCGCTATTGACAGCGGGCCGCCAACTAGCCAAGTGAAGCACCGCTTTTCAGACATTTCCAGGATTCCTCTGCCGTGGCCAAGTCCGAACTCGGAACTAAACGTATTTGCCCGACCACGGGCAAAAAGTTCTATGACCTCAACAAGAATCCGGTGATCTCGCCCTATACCGGTGAAGTCGTGCCGATCGCGCCCATCGCGCCTGCTCGGGCACCCCGCGGCGCCGAAGCTCGCCACGCAGCCGCTGCCGCCGACGCCACGCCGGAGCCGGCGGAGGTCGAGGAGGTCTCGCTCGAGGAGGCCGATGCCGAGGAGAACACCGGCAAGGTCAAGGCCGTCGTGCCCGAATCCGAGGACGACATCGAAGTCGATGAGACCATCGAGGACGACGACGACGATGATTCGACCTTTATCGCCGACGACGAAGAGGGCGATGAGGACGTCACCGACATCATTGGTGATGTCGGCGGTGACGAAGAGACTTGAGATAATTCCAGAACTGTGGTTCTGGGTCTTTCCCGACGCGTCGCCCAAGGCGCGTCGGACGGTTAAGGGGCCATAGCTCAGCTGGGAGAGCGCTTGCATGGCATGCAAGAGGTCGGCGGTTCGATCCCGCCTGGCTCCACCAGCCTTCGCTCGCTTCGCGAGCTTCGGCTGGGCAAGCCCGGGAAGTCCCTCGTAGCGAAGTGAGCGAAGGCTGTCCCGCCATAGCCCGAAGAGCGACGGCGGACGAGGCAAGCACCTTTAAGGCGCCCGGGAACTGCTATCCTGCCCTCAGGGAGGAAGCGGAATGAAATACGTCTATATTCTTGAAAGCCTCGATTCCGAGCACTTCTACGTTGGCATCACCGACGACTTACGAGCCCGTTTGGCAAAACATAACGCCGGGGAGGTGCCACACACGTCAAAGTACGGACCTTGGCGAATTCGGACCTATTTCGCGTTTGATGACGCGGCACGCGCTGTCGCCTTCGAGCGATACCTGAAATCTGGCTCGGGCCGCGCGTTCGCGAAGAAGCACTTCTAACCCTACTCCCCGATCACCGCATTCAACCGATCGCGCAACGCCACAATCTCATCCTTCATCGCGACCAGTTCCGCGACCGAGCAGTCCGATGCCGCCAGGATCGATTGCGGCACGGCGCGCGCCTTGTCCTTCAGGGCGTGGCCCTGCGGGGTCAATGCGATCAGCACCTGACGCTCGTCTTCGCTCGAGCGCGTGCGCTTGACGAGGTGGGCTGCCTCGAGGCGCTTGAGCAGCGGCGTCAGCGTGCCCGAATCCAGGTGCAGCTTTTCGCCGATGCTTTTGACCGGCACGTCGTCGCGCTCCCACAGCACCAGCATCACCAGATATTGCGGATAGGTCAGGCCGAGCCGGTCCAGCAGCGGCTTGTAGACGCGGTTGAAGGCATGCGCGGCCGAATAGACCGCGAAGCAGATCTGGTTGTCGAGGCGCAGCGGCGCGTCCGCTGCTGAATGTTTCCGGGGCATCGAGAATCTCACAGGACCAGCTCCATTCTGGGGCCGGCCGGCGCCACATTCAATTGCGAACAATTAAATGTGAGACGCCATAATTTCAATTGTGCGCAATCTAATTGTTTGCGATAAGGATCGCGCCCCACCCGAAACACAGGGAGACCAAAATGTCAGTGAACGTCCTCTACAAGACCAGCGCAAAGGCCACCGGCGGCCGCGACGGCCATGCTGCGACCCTCGACGGCGCGCTCGACGTCAAGCTCACCACGCCGAAGGAGCTCGGCGGCGGAGGCGGCGCCGGCAACAATCCCGAGCAGCTGTTTGCGGCGGGCTATGCCGCTTGCTTCATCGGCGCGATGAAGTTCGTATCCTCGCAGGGCGGCCCCAAGGTTCCGGCCGACGCCTCCGTGACCTCCACCGTCGGTATCGGCCCGCGCGCCGAGGGCGGCTTCGGTCTCGACATCGATCTTGCCGTCTCGCTGCCGGGCCTCGCCCGTGCGGAAGCCGAGGCGCTGGTCGAGAAGGCGCACCAGGTGTGCCCGTATTCCAACGCGACGCGCGGCAATGTCGACGTTCGTCTGACGGTCGTCTGATCGGTTCGGTGAAGCGGCTGGCCCGGCATTCCCCCGGGTCGGCCGCTTCCCTTGATTTGCCAAGCCTTGATTTGCCATGCCGCGGGATTGCGGCAACCGGCCTGCATAACGCCCTACGCGGGAGGCCATTGCCGGCTCGGACGAACCTCGTTAGGCCTGTGATCACATCGACACAGGGGACGCGAAGGCATGACTGAAGCCGCCAGTTCTGGAGCTGCCACGGGCGCAATGAGCGGCCTGCGCGTCATCGATCTCACGCGCGTGCTCGGCGGTCCCTATTGCACCCAGATCCTCGCCGACCATGGCGCCGACGTGATCAAGGTCGAGCCGCCCGCAGGCGACGAGGTGCGCGACTGGGGCCCTCCCTTCCACGAGGAAGACGCGGCCTATTTCATCGGCATCAACCGCAACAAGCGCTCGATCGGCCTCGACCTCGCCTCCGAGGGCGGCCGGACCGTGCTGCTCAAGATGCTGGAGAGCGCCGACGTCCTGATCGAGAACTTCAAGCCGGGCACGCTGGAGAAATGGGGCATCGGCAACGAGGTGTTGCGCGAAAAATTCCCGCGCCTCGTGCATTGCCGGATCTGCGGCTTCGGCGCCGACGGCCCGCGCGGCGGCAATCCCGGCTATGACGCCATCATCCAGGCCATGACCGGCATGATCGCGGCGACCGGCTCGCCCGAGAGCGGACCGATGCGGATCGGCGTGCCGCTGGTCGATATCGGCACCGGCCTCTATGCGGCGATCGGCATCTTGATGGCGCTGGCGGAGCGGCAGCGCTCGGGCCAGGGCCAGTTCCTGGAAACCACGCTGTACGAGACCGGTCTCGCCATCATGCATCCGCACACCGCGAATTATTTCATGCATGGCAAGCCGCCGTCGCTCACCGGCAACGAGCATCCCAACCTCGTGCCCTATGCGATCTTCCCGACCAAGACCGACAACATCTTCATCGGCGTCGGCAATGACGGCACCTTCCGCAAGCTCGCCAAGGAGATCGGCAAGCCCGAGCTCGGCACCGATCCGCGCTTTGCGCGCAACAAGGATCGCATCGCCAATCGCGAAGCGCTGCGGGCCGAGCTCGCCGCCGTGTTCAGCCAGCACGAGGCCGAGCCGCTGTGCAATCGCCTGCTCGCCGCGGGCCTGCCCGCAGGGCCCGTGCAGAAGATCGACCAGGCGTTGACCAACCCGCACACGATCGCGCGCGGCGATATTATCGAGAAGGATTGGTACAAGGGCGTGGCGTCGCCGATCCGGCTCGACCGCAGCAAGCCGAGCCTGCGTCGCCTGCCGCCGAAATTCAGCCAGCACGCCGCCGAGGTGCTGGGCGAGTTCGGCTATTCGACGTCCGAGATCGACGCGATGGTCGAGCAGGGCACGGTCTGCGGACCCGAGCGCAAGCGCTAGGGCCCTCGCCTTCCACATCCGACGGCAATGCCGCACTGCGGCGCGGGCGCTCTGTGCACCGCGAACGGAGGACGCTGCGCGCGCGGCATTCGCCTATTTGACGGCTTCCCTTTTGCCGCGCTTGCCGCTTTCGTTTCGGCCGCTTACACAGTCATGTGAACGTCATATGGCGCTGCTAGCGCAAGCGATCTTTTTGACGGCCAAGGGAGGTTTACTTGATGGCTCTTCGACACTTTGGAGCGGCTGCCGCTATTGCACTCACGGTTGGACTCTCGGCCTCGCCGGCCTTGGCCGCGACCGAAATCCAGTGGTGGCACGCGATGACCGGCGCCAACAACGACGTCATCGTCAAGCTCGCCACCGACTTCAACGCGTCGCAGAGCGACTACAAGGTGATCCCGACCTACAAGGGCAACTATCCCGATACGATGAACGCCGGCATCGCAGCGTTCCGCGCCGGCAACGCCCCGCACATCATGCAGGTGTTCGAAGTCGGCACCGCGACCATGATGGCCGCGACGGGCGCCGTGAAGCCGGTCTACAAGCTGATGGCCGACGCCGGCGAGAAGTTCGACCCCAAGATCTACCTGCCCGCCATCACCGGCTACTATTCGACCTCGAAGGGCGAGATGCTGTCCTTCCCCTTCAACTCGTCCTCGACCGTGATGTGGGTGAACCTCGACGAGCTGAAGAAGGCGAACGTCGAGATCCCGAAGACCTGGCCCGAAACGTTCGAGGCCGCCAAGAAGCTGAAGGCTGCCGGTCATGACACCTGCGGCTTCTCGGGCTCCTGGATCACCTGGGTCAATCTCGAGCAGCTCTCCGCCTGGCACAACGTGCCGCTCGCCAGCAAGGCCAATGGCCTCGACGGCTTCGACACCGTGCTCGAGTTCAACGGACCGCTTCAGGTCAAGCATCTCGAAACCCTGGTCGAGCTGCAGAAGACCAAGACGTATGATTACGCCGGCCGCACCAACACCGGCGAGGGTCGCTTCACCTCCGGCGAGTGCCCGATCTACCTGACCTCGTCGGCGTTCTTCGGTAACGTCAAGGCGCAGGCCAAGTTCGCCTTCACCGCCGTGCCGATGCCGTATTATCCGGACGTCAAGGGCGCACCGCAGAACTCGATCATCGGCGGCGCTTCGCTGTGGGTGATGGGCGGCAAGTCGGCCGAGGAATACAAGGGCGTCGCGAAGTTCCTGACCTTCCTCTCGGACACCGATCGCCAGGTCTATATCCACAAGGCCTCGGGCTATCTGCCGATCACCAAGGCTGCTTATGAGAAGGCCAAGGCCGAGGGCTTCTACAAGGATCAGCCCTATCTCGAAACCCCGCTGCTCGAGCTGACCAACAAGGAGCCGACCGAGAATTCGCGCGGTCTGCGCCTCGGCAACATGGTTCAGCTGCGTGACGTCTGGTCGGAAGAGATCGAGCAGGCGCTGGCCGGCAAGAAGACCGCCAAGCAGGCGCTGGATGCCGCCGTCGAGCGCGGCAACACGATGCTGCGGCAGTTCGAAAAGACCGCCGTCAAGTGAGGCAATGAGCGGCAGGCCGCGACCCGGCCTGCCGCTCTGCTGGCATCATGCAAAAGCAAGCCATTTTCCAGTCAAGGCTGTTGCCGTACGCGCTGGTTGCGCCGCAGCTCGCGATCGTCCTGATTTTCTTCTATTGGCCGGCCCTGCAGGCGGTGATCCAGTCCTTCCTGCTCCAGGATGCGTTTGGGCTGTCGACCACCTTTGTCTGGTTCGAGAATTACATCGACCTGTTCAAGGACGCGGCCTATTTCGAGGCGATCGTCCGAACGTTCTTCTTCTCGTTCGCCATCGCCGTCTCGTCGCTGTCCTTCGCGCTGCTGCTCGCCGTGATGGCGGACAAGCCGCTGCGTGGCTCGATGCTCTATCGCACGCTGCTAATCTGGCCCTATGCGGTGGCGCCGCCCGTGGTCGGCGTGCTCTGGATCTTCATGCTGCATCCCTCGCTCGGCGTGCTTTCGCGCTATCTACGCAACATGGGCATCGACTGGAATCCGCTGCTCGATGGCGACCAGGCCGCGGCGTTGATCATCCTCGCCGCCGCCTGGAAACAGATCTCCTATAATTTCCTGTTCTTCCTCGCCGGCCTGCAGGCGATCCCGAAGAGCGTGTTCGAGGCCGCCGCGATCGACGGCGCCCGTCCGATGCGGCGGTTCTGGACCGTGACCTTCCCGCTGCTGTCGCCGACCATCTTCTTCCTGCTGGTGGTCAACATCGTCTACGCCTTCTTCGACACGTTCGGCATCATCGACACCATGACCCGCGGCGGTCCGGGAACGTCGACGGTCACGCTGGTCTACAAGGTCTATTCCGACGGCTTGCTCGGCGGCAATCTCGGCAGCTCGGCGGCGCAGTCGGTGATCCTGATGGTCATGGTCATCGTGCTCACCGGAATCCAGTTCCGGTTCGTCGAACGCAAGGTGACCTACTGATGGTCGAGGAAGAGGGCTTCCGGCGTTACATCGCCCACATCATCCTCTGGATCGGGATCGCGATCGTCGCCTTCCCGGTCTACATCGCGTTCGTCGCCTCGACGCAGGACAACGCGCTGATCGCCAACGGGCAGATGTCGCTGCTGCCGGGCGGTCATTTCTTCGAGGTCTACTACCAGACCATTTTCGTCGGCACGAGCGGATCGACCCGCGAGCCCGTCGGCAACATGATGCTGAACTCGCTGGTGATGGCGCTGCTGATCGCGGTCGGCAAGATCGCGATCTCGATCATCTCGGCCTATGCGATCGTCTATTTCCGCTTTCCGTTCCGGATGCCGATCTTCTGGATCATCTTCATCACCCTGATGCTGCCGGTCGAGGTGCGCATCTATCCGACCTACAAGATCGTCGCGGATCTGCACATGCTCGACAGCTATGCGGGCCTGTCGCTGCCGCTGATCGCCTCCGCCACCGCGACGCTGCTGTTCCGCCAGTTCTTCATGACCGTACCGGACGAGCTGCTGGAGGCCTCGCGCATCGACGGCGCCGGTCCCCTGCGCTTCTTTTGGGATACACTGCTGCCGCTGTCGCGCACCAACATGGCGGCGCTGTTCGTGATCCTCTTCATCCTCGGCTGGAATCAATATCTCTGGCCGCTGCTGATCACCACCCGCGACGACATGCAGACCATCCAGGTCGGCATCCGCAAGATGATCACCACCACCGACGCGCTGACCGAATGGCCGATCGTGATGGCAACCGCCGTGCTGGCGATGCTGCCGCCGGTGTTCGTCGTCGTAGCGATGCAGAAATTATTCGTGCGCGGACTCGTGGAGACGGAAAAGTAGATCTCATGGCTAACGTCACCCTGCGCAACGTCCGCAAGACCTATCCCGGCGGCTTCGAGGCCATCAAGGGCGTCAACGTCGATGTCGGCGACGGCCAGTTCTGCGTGCTGGTCGGCCCCTCCGGCTGCGGCAAGTCGACATTGCTGCGCATGGTCGCAGGCCTCGAGACCGTCACCGGCGGCGAGATCGACATCGGCGGCCGCATCGTCAACCAGATCGAGCCCGCCGACCGCGACATCGCGATGGTGTTCCAGAACTACGCGCTCTATCCGCATATGAGCGTCTTCAACAACATGGCCTACGGCCTGCGCAACCGCGGCATGAAGGAGGCCGAGGTCAAGAGCCGCGTCGACGAAGCCGCGCGCGTGCTCGAGCTCACGTCGATGCTGGAGCGCAAGCCGCGCCAGCTCTCCGGCGGCCAGCGCCAGCGCGTCGCCATGGGCCGCGCCATCGTGCGCCAGCCGAAAGTGTTTCTGTTCGACGAGCCGCTGTCCAACCTCGACGCCAAGCTCCGCATCGCGATGCGGGTCGAGATCCGCAAATTGCAGCGCCGGCTCAACACCACGTCGATCTACGTCACCCACGACCAGCTCGAGGCGATGACGCTCGCCGACGTTCTCGTGGTGATGAATGGCGGCCAGGTCGAGCAGGTCGGCAATCCGCTCGCGATCTACGAGAAGCCGGCGACGACCTTTGTCGCCTCCTTCATCGGCGCGCCGCCGATGAATCTGATGTCGACGCGGCCCGAGGAGATCCGGTCGCAGCTCGCCGGCAGCGGCGCGGCTGACGCCGGAATCCTCGGCATTCGCCCGGAGGATTTCGTCATCACCGACCAGACCCCCGCCGACGGCGTCGTGTTGCCGCTGACCGTCGAAGCGATCGAGCGCGTCGGCGCCGAAACCTTCGTCTACGGCACGCGGGCCCAGGACGAGCAGCGCATCGCCGCCAACCCCGGCGAGCTGCCCCCTGGCGAGGTCATCGTCCGCATTCCCGGCTCAGAGGCGCCGCCGATCGGCGAGAAGATCCGCGTCGCAGCAATGCGCCAAAAGCTGCATCTGTTCAGCGACGACGGCCGGACGCGGATCGAGGCCTGACCGGGTTCCGCGGGGCCGTCGATTAAAAAAACGCGAAAACAACCCCATGCACAGTAGAAGGGGGTTTGTTTTCGTTGAGAAAAATCGCGCCGCAATTTCGTCGTGCCGGGCTTGTCGCAGGCGTTTCGCGCCATGACGAAGTCGGCATTTGTGCATGGCAGAGTGGGTGAGCTGCCAATCCACAGCCCCCGGCTACGTCCTTGAACCTACACGCGGATATGCCCATATTGCTGATCAAGGGGTGCCTTGACGGGCCCTGATGCACCAAAGTCGCTTCGAGAGGACTTTGTAAACTATGTCTCGTGTTCCCATGCTTTCCAGTCCGTTCCTTCTGGGCTTCGACGAGATCGAGCGCGTGCTCGATCGGGTCGTCAAAGGCGCCGACGGTTACCCTCCCTACAATATCGAGAGGTGCGACCGATCGGAGGGCCAGCCCGAGCGTTTGCGGATCACGCTGGCGGTCGCCGGATTCACCCGCGACCAACTCGATGTAACCATTGAAGAAAACCAGCTCGTCATTCGCGGACGGCAGCAGGACGACAAGATCCGGCAATACATCCATCGCGGCATCGCCGCGCGCCACTTCCAGCGCACTTTCGTGCTGGCGGAGGGGATGCTGGTGCTGGGTGCGGATCTGAAGAACGGATTGCTGGCGATCGATCTTGCCCGGCCGGAACCGGAGAGGATCGTTAAGACAATCGCTATCAATGAGCACGAATAATGGAACGAGTAGCGGACTCGACCGCTTAGTTTCTGTGAAGGAGTCGAGACCATGAGTGAAGGTCACGTTGCGTTCGAATACGAAGCCAAGAACGTCTCGCCAGAGACGCTGGCAACCCTCGGCGAAGGCCATATCGCCTATGTGAAGCAGATCCGCTCCGAGGATGTGCCGGGCCTGTTTCCCGAAGCGCCGAAGATCGCGCCGGGCCTCAAGCTCTTCGCGCTCCACGCCGCCGACGGCACGCCGATCATGCTGACCGACAGCCGCGAAGCCGCGATCGCCAACGCCTGGAGCAACGAGCTGCAAGCGGTGAGCGTGCACTGAGCACGCGCGCGTCGCGCGAATAGGGTTTCAAGCGGGCATGCCTTCGCAGGAAGGCGTGCCCGTTTTTATTTCGACGACGGATCGCTGCAATCTCCACGTCATTGCGAGCGAAGCGAAGCAATCCAGTCTCTCTCCGCGGAGACATTCTGGATTGCTTCGTCGCTTTGCTCCTCGCAATGACGGAGTGTGAAGCTAAAGGCGTGCCTAGCACTCGTGTCCCGGACGCGGAGACGATTACGCCGCGGTCGCCGGCGGCAGCGCCAGCACCGAATAGATCGCCTGGGCGTCGCGCGAGGCGCGGAGCTTTTTGGCAATGTCCTGGTCGCGGAGGAGACGGGCGATGCGGGCGAGCGCCTTGAGATGATCGGCGCCGGCGCCTTCGGGGGCGAGCAGCAGGAAGACGAGATCGACCGGCTGGCCATCCATCGATTCGAAATCGATCGGGCGATCGAGGCGCGCGAACAGGCCGAAGATCTTTTCCAGCTTGGGCAGCTTGCCGTGGGGAATGGCGACGCCGTAGCCGACCGCGGTGGTGCCGAGCTTTTCGCGCTGCAGGAGCACCTCGAACACGGAGCGCTCGTTCTGCCCGGTCAGCTCGGCGGCCTTGGCCGCGAGTTCCTGAAGCGCCTGCTTCTTGCTGTTGACCTTCAATGCCGGGAGAATCGCCTCGGGCGCGACCAGATCGGTAATCGGCATGGAAGTCTTCCGAGGTGAATGAAAACGTCAGGTTCCGAATTGGCCAGCCTGGACAAAGAACCTGGGCGGGCCGACGTCGAGAAGTTGAAGCAGGAAGCGGACTTAGCTCGCCCCTGATGTGGGGGGCTTCTACTCCAACGCAATCCCGGTGCCAACTCCCGCGTGCAGCTTTGCCCCGGTCATTGTTAAGGCCGAAAGGGGCCCCGGCGCGGAGCCCCAGGGGCGTCGCCCGACAGCCTCAGGCCTTGCCGTCCTTGCCGTCCGCCTTGGTGCCCGGGGGGTCGATCCAGCCGACATTGCCGTCCGCCCGGCGGTAAATGATGTTCACCCGACCCGAGGAACCGTGCTGAAACACCAGGCAAGGCGCCCCGCTGAGGTCGAGTTCCATGACCGCTTCGCTGACGGACAGCGGCTTCAGCGAGGTGGTGGCCTCGGCGATGATGACGGGGCTGTAGCCGGTGATCTCGTCCTCGTCCTCACCCTCGCCCGGTGCCTCCAGCACATAGCTGGTGGCATCCATGGCGGCCAGCGCCGCGGAGGCGACATGGGCCTTGCGGGCGGAGCGGTCCTTGAGCCGGCTCTTGTAGCGCTTGAGCCGCTTCTCGATCATCAGCAGCGCCTGGTCGGCACTGGCATAAGCGTCCGGTGCGTTCGAATCGGCCTCGAGCGTAATTCCCGAATCAAGATGCAGCGCACAGTCGGTGCGGAAGCCGAAGCCGTCCTTGCTCAGCGTGATGTGACCGGAGTAATTGCCGTCGAAATATTTGCGCAGAACCTCTTCAGTCCGGTCGGTGACGCGGCCGCGCAGGGCCTCGCCGACATTGACGCTCTTTCCCGAGATGCGGAGAGTCATGTGAACCTCGCTTGGTTCGTGCCTGGCCTGGATTTGGGCCCGATAGCAGATCGAGAGTAGCGCGATTTGGCGCCGGCGCAATCAGGCCGGTTCGGGATTGCGGGAGCGATCGGCCATGGCGGTGGAGAGGACGTTACCAAGAGCGCTCTGCTTGTCGCGACGGCGTTGCACCGAGGAAGGAATGCGCATGGCTTCGCGGTACTTCGCGACCGTGCGGCGGGCGATATCAATGCCCGAGCCGCGCAAGCGTTCCACGATGGTGTCGTCGGACAGGATCGCGGACGGCGCCTCCGCATCGATCAGCTGCTTGATGTGATGGCGCACGGCTTCGGCCGAATGCGCCTCGCCGCCATCGGCCGAAGCGATCGAGGCCGTGAAGAAATATTTCAGCTCGAACGTGCCGCGATTGGTCGCCATGTATTTGTTGGCGGTGACGCGCGACACCGTGGATTCATGCATCTGGATGGCGTCGGCGACGGCCTTCAGATTCAGCGGTCGCAGATGCGCCACGCCATGGGTGAAGAAGCCGTCCTGCTGGCGCACGATCTCGGTTGCGACTTTCAGGATGGTGCGGGCACGCTGGTCGAGCGCGCGCACCAGCCAAGTCGCGTTCTGAAGCGCGTCGGTGAAATAGGATTTGTCGCCGTCCTTGCCGATCTTCTTCGAGAGCTGCGAATAGTAGGTCTGGTTGACCAGCACGCGCGGCAAGGTGTCGCTGTTGAGCTCGACATGCCAGCCGCCGTCGGGACCCGGCCGGACATAGACATCGGGCACCATGGTCTGCAGCCGGGCCGAGCCGAACTTCATGCCGGGCTTGGGATTGAGCCGGCGGATCTCGCCGATCATGTCGGCGATGTCCTCGTCGTCGACGCCGCAGACCTTGCGCAAGGCTCCGATGTCGCGCTTGGCGAGGAGGTCGAGATGCTCGACCAGGGCCTGCATCGCGGGATCGTAGCGGTCGAGCTCGCGGAGCTGGATCGCCAGGCATTCGCTCAAATTGCGCGCGCAGACGCCGGGAGGATCGAATTTCTGCAGCACGGCAAGAACGCTCTCGACGTCCTGTTGCGACGCGCCCAGCCGTTCGGCGGCCTGGCCGAGATCCGGGGGCAGATAGCCGGCCTCGTCGACGAGGTCGATCAAATACTGGCCGATCATGCGCTGCGCGGCCCCGGTGAAGGCGACCGAGAGCTGCTCGGCGAGATGGTCGCCGAGCGTGATCTCGGCAGCGACGAAGGCTTCGAGATTGTAGTCCTCGTCACCGGAGGCGCCGCCGCCCCATTCGGTATAGGTGGTCGGCGCCGCATCCTGGGCGTTGCGGGCAGCCGCCTCGGCGGGTTCCTCGGAGAAGACGTTGTCCAGACCGGTGTCCATGGTCTGCTCGATCTCGGCGCGGGTGCCGAGATCCTTGCTCATCCACTCTTCCTGGCCGGGCTCGAAGGCTTCGCCCGGGCCGCCGCCGGGCTCGTCGTTGTGGCCGCCGTCGCTATCGTTGAACTGCCCGGTCTCGGCCGGGCCCTCGCCGGCGGGCGGCTCGTCATTGGCCCGTTCCAGCAGCGGGTTACGCTCGAGTTCCTCTTCGACGAACGTCGTGAGATCGAGATTGGACAATTGCAGCAGCTTGATCGCCTGCATCAACTGCGGCGTCATGACCAGCGACTGCGATTGCCGGAACTCTAATCTCTGCGAAAGCGCCATGAAGCAAGAACCGATCCCAAAAAGTTGGTCCGATTTTTGCTTATCCTAGTCCAAGCCCGATGTACACGTCTTGACGAAATGGAAAAACGGGCTAGAGGCGGAATTCCTCGCCAAGGTAAAGGCGGCGCACGTCCGGATCGGCGACGATCTCATCCGGGCTCCCCTCGGTGAGGATTTCACCGGCATAGACGATGTAGGCGCGATCGGTAAGGCCAAGCGTCTCGCGCACATTGTGGTCGGTGATCAGCACGCCGATGCCGCGGTTGGTGAGGTGGCGGACGAGGTCCTGGATATCGCCGACCGCGATCGGATCGATGCCGGCAAAGGGCTCGTCGAGCAGCATGTAGTTCGGGCGCGTCGCCAGCGCGCGCGCGATCTCGACGCGGCGCCGCTCGCCGCCGGACAGCGCGATCGACGGCGATTTCCGCAGGCGCGTGATGTTGAATTCGTCGAGCAGCGAGTCGAGCTGCTGCTCGCGCTTCTTGCGCGAGGGCTCGACCACTTCGAGCACGGCGCGGATGTTCTGCTCGACGGTAAGGCCACGGAAGATCGAGGCTTCCTGCGGCAGATAGCCGATGCCGAGCCGCGCACGCTGATACATCGGCAGCTTGGTGACGTCGTGGCCGTCGAGCTCGATCGCACCGCGATCGGCCTTGATCAGGCCGGTGATCATGTAGAACACGGTGGTCTTGCCGGCGCCGTTGGGGCCGAGCAGGCCGACCGCTTCGCCGCGGCGCACATAGATGCTGACGCCGCGCACGACCTGGCGGCTGCCAAAACTCTTTTCCACGCTATGCACAGCCAGGAAGCCCGGCCGCTTCAAGAGCTGAGGCCCGCCCGCGCCGTTGGGCCTGCCGGCGGCCCTCACGGGGTGAACCGCCTGGGCCCGGGGCTGCTCGGCCTGATAGTCGCCTTGGAACTGATCGGGTGCATGCATCGGCTGGTTACGGGCGATCGGCGGCGCGTCCCGTACGGGACTGGCCACGAGACCACCGACGCTGTCACCGAGTGCGGTGATGTCCTGGCGCGCAAATCCTGGCCGGCCGCGTTTGGCGGGGCGCCGACGGAACATGCTGAAGAGATCGACCATCCCCGCCTTCTAGCCTTTCGCGACGATCCTGCGCGGTCTTCGCGCGATCTGCCGCGCCGGCCTCAGGATTCGCCGACGCAGCATGAATGAAGGGATGTCTCATGCCCAGTGAAACACGCCCGAAGAGCGGCGGACTCCGCTTCGAAAGCCCTTCGCGCTAGATACAGTCTCGGCGGGCAAGCTTCAACCTCGGATCGGCAGCGCTCAACCCAACCGTCTGAAATCATTCTTCAAATTTACTTTGACTGGCTTGGGTTACTCTGACTTATTTGGGCTTAGTTGCGCCAGGCAATTGCAGAGGTCCCGCATTGGGCTTGGCCGCGCCTCCGGATCCACAATCATTGCCGCCGCCCTGCGGCAGCAGCGCCTGCACCCGGCCACTGTCGGATTCCACACGCGACACGCCGGTGGTCATGTCGACCGCCAGCCGGTCGCCGCGCAGCACGTTCTTGCACTGCGTCAAGACGACGCCGCCAAGCATGGTGATGAGGTTGGTCCGGGTGTCGAACACGGCGGTCTCGCCCGTCACCACTTGGTCCTTCTGGGTGACGACGACATTGCCGCGCGCCTCCAGCCGCTTGATCGAGGAGTTGCCCCCCGGCCCCGGCGTTGCCGACTGCATCGGCGCACCCTTTGCCGACTTCGCCGCAGGCTGCGGCGCGGCGGGCTTGTCGCCGCCCGAATCGTAAAACACCACCAGCGTCTTCGAGGTCATGGTGGTGTCGCCCTGGATGACCTTCACATTGCCGGAGAAGGTCGCTTCCTTTTTCTTGTCGCGCATCTCGAGCGAGGCGGCTTCGATCTGGATCGGCTGATCGCGGTTCTGCGAGAAGCCCTGCATCGCGTTGGGCACGCCTTGCATCGTGCTCTGCGCGCTTGCCGCACCCGTTGCGACCAGTGCGATGCCGACGGCGAGCGCGGCTGCACCAGGGATGACGCGCCGCTTGTCGTCGTTGCGCGGAAAAAACCTGATCATGAAAATCACTTTGAATTGGCAGACTTGTTCTGGGGCGTACGTGTCTTCGCTGGCGACGCGGGCTCGGCCGGCGCAGGCTGAGCGGCGGCGGGGTCGTCCAGCTTGTCGAGGTGCATCACCACATTGCCGTCGAAGCGGATGACGTCGCCGCCTTCCGTGATCCGCAGCCGATCCGCGGTCAGCGTTCCGTTGGTCAGCTTGACGTCGACATGCTCATCCGAGGAGACCGTGCCCTTGCCCATGTCGACGAAGGCCGAGTTCAGCCGCGCCTCGTAGCCGGAGGAGGTGCGCAGGAAGATGTCTTTGTGCAGGTCGAGCTGCTGCTGCTTGTTGTCGAACCTTCCGGTGCGGGCATCGAGGAACAGGGTCGATTGGTCTTCCATCAGCACTTTCGCGCGCAAATCATGGAGATCGACATGATCGGGATCGGTGATGTCCTGGGTCGCGGTCTTGGCCCAGAGCTCGTAGGGCCGTTGGTCCGGCGTGAAGCCGGACATGTGCGGCGATTCCATCGTGATCTTGGTGCCTGTCACCACGAGATTTCCGGAGTCGAGCTTCACGGGAATCTGGAACGGGTTGAAGATGGTCGAGATGAGGACGAGCAGACCCATTGCCGCAGCCACTGTCGCCGGCACCGCGATGCGCAGAATCCGCACCAGGCGGCTGTGGCGCGCCGCGCTGGCGAACTTCGCCGCAAGCGCGGCATCATAGGTGACATTATGGGCCGAATTCACCTGGGCTCCTGAGGTGTCGCTCGCCTTGTCCGGTTGGCGGGCGCCCCATTGTAGCCGGCAACGCCAAAATATGCAGCCCGCGACAGGCCGTTACGAAAGTGTCTGAAACGGGGCGACCGCCCAATCCGGCCGCCACGCGAAAGCCTAGGAATGCGCGAAAATGTCCTCTTCGGCCCAGCCTTGGAGATCGAGCAGGGCGCGGGTCGGCAGGAAGTCGAAACAGGCTTTGGCGAGCGCGGTGCGGCCTTCCCGCACCAGCATGGCATCGAGCCGCTCGCGCAAGCCGTGCAGATGCAGCACGTCGGAAGCGGCGTAGGCGAGCTGCGGCTCGGTCAGGCTGTCGGAACCCCAATCGCTCGATTGCTGCTGCTTGGAGAGGTCGACATTGAGGACCTCGCGCACGAGGTCCTTGAGGCCATGGCGGTCGGTATAGGTGCGGATCAGGCGGGAGGCGATCTTGGTGCAGTAGATCGGCCCGGTCATGACACCAAACGTCTGGTGCAGCACCGCGACGTCGAACCGCGCAAAGTGGAAGATTTTCGTGTTGGCGGGATTGGCCAGCAGGGCTTTCAGATTCGGCGCGTCGGTATGACCCTTGGGGATCTGCACCACGTCTGCGCTGCCGTCGCCGGGCGAGAGCTGCACCACGCAAAGCCGGTCACGATGCGGGTTCAGGCCCATGGTCTCGGTGTCGATCGCCACCGCTCCGGTGTAGCGGGACAGATCGGGCAGGTCGCCGCGGTGCAGGCGTACGGTCATGGCGTTTCAAACCTCAATCGAATCGGTGCGCTTTTGCAGGCTAATCCCCGGGACAGATGCTGGCGAGGGCCGGCCGCGATGTATCCGCTGGCAGCCCCCGGCGCAAGCGTCAGGCGCGGCTAGTAATTCAGGCGCACGAGCACGTCGTTCACGCCAAAGGGGCTGGCGGGCGCATCGCAAGCGCCGCGGCGCGCGAAGACGCAGGCCGGCTTGTCATCGCTCATTGTCGCGCAACTTCGTGGTGAGAAATTCGCCGGCAATTCGCTGGCCAGGGTCGCCGGGCCGATGATGCGGTTGAACCCGGCCTGGTGCGTCTGCACCACAGCCGGAAGTCGTCCTTTGGCCAAGGGGTCGTCCCGATAAAACGAATAGATCGGCTTGCGGGCCGCGAACTGCCCACGTCCGGGCACAAAGGGATAGTTGATGGCGTAGAGGGCCAGACCGCAGAACTCCGGATCGACCTCGAGCTCCGCCATCAACTGGGCCACGCCGATGCCGCGCATCCAGTTGTCGCGCATGATGAGCGTAGCGCCCGACAGACCGAGCGAGAGCAGCAGCCAGCCGCCACATACGACGGCAAGTGCCCGGGAGCGCCACGCGCGTTGCCGGCGCATCATCTGGATCCAATCGGCGGAGCCAAGCGCCGCCGCGATGATCAGCAGCACGATCGACAGGAAAATGAAGCGGTATTCCTTGTGCACGATCATGCTGTGAAACGCGACGTTCACGACGGCCGCGACGATCAGCAGGGGGGCATGTCGCCAGCCGCGCCAGAGCGCCAGCAGCATCAGCAGCGTCGTGCCCGACCACAGAATTGAAGCCTGCAGAACGTACGCGGCCGCCGGCGCATCACCGAATTCCGACGCGCGGTCATGCAGGAGGTTTTGCTGAATATTCTGGACGAGCCACGCAAACGGCGCTGAGCCGTGAACCAGGTCGAGGGCGCCGCACAGCACCAGGACGACGCATGCGCCCGTGACCAGCGCGATCGCGTTTCGCAGGTCGCGCCAGCACGCCGCCAACGCAAACACCGCGCAAGCCGGCACATATTGAAAGCGCCAGACACAGGCGAGAGCAAGCAGTGCGCCTGCGGTGAAGAGCCGGTTTCGCGCCAGTTCGCCCGTCAGCAGATAAGCCGCCGGCAGGATCGCGGCCGTCGCCAGCGGTTCGCTCAGCGTGTGGGGCGCGTAGTAGACCAGCTCGAACCAGACCGCGGCGGCAAACGCCGCAACGACGGCATGCGACCTGGAGATGCGTTCGCCGAAATGCCAGGCGGTCGCGACGATCGACAGCGAGGCGAGCCCGACCATCAGGCGAGGCACGACGAAGGCGCCCCACCCACCCGGCGCAAGCCAGTCTCCGAGAGCGACCGGCCCCGCGAACAAGGTCGGCAGAAACCAGCTCCGAATGCCGTCGCGCCATTCCCAGGTGACGACCCCCTGGTTTCCAAGCAGGCGCCAGGCCGGCTCCAGATATTGATACAGCTCGTCGACGTGAACGATGTTCGGCCAGAAGGCGAGCGGCAGCCGGACTGCCGCGGCCAGCAGCAGCAATGCGCACAAGGCGCCGTACCGCGTCGCGAAGCTCTCGGCTTTGACGGCAGGTGCGATGACGGGCAGAGCTGCGGCGCTCGTCGTCATTGTGTTTTGGCTTCGCCGGCCAAACCGGATTGCGGCCTGACGTAAACGGTCTCGTAAGCGCCGGTGTATTGTTCGCGCCAGCCTCGCCGCTCCACCAGGAACTGCCGCAGCTGTTCGTGCGCCTTGACCCACAGCACGGCGTCGATCCGGTATTTGTCGAGCACCATGTCCCACGCGGCTTCGTCGACCTCCCAGCTCACCAGCTTGAAATAGTCGCGCAGCAAATCGTCCGGATAGGCGGTCGCAGCGCGGCCATCGACGAACAGGGGAACGGTCCCGTGCGTCGCGAAAATCAGATAGCCGCCGACGTTCCAATTGTTCAGGACCCGCCGGCCTGCGAGATGCTTTTGCAGATAGCCGGCATCTTCGCTCGACAGCATCGGCGGAAGTGCGAGCGCCGGCGCCACGCGCAAGTAAGCCATCGGGAGGGTGCCGAGACCGATGATGCCGGCGGCCAGCAACGCTCCCCGCACGTCGCGACCGGTGAGACGCTCAGGCAGCAAGCGGCTGAGGTGAAGCGCCATCGGTGCGGTCGAGAAGATGAAGAAGAAGGCGATGTACCTGAACTGATACAGCCCCAGAATCAGGAACAGCCAGGACATCAATCTCGGCTCGAGCGGGATGGGCCTGGAGTTTCTGTAGCGAAGCTCGAGCGCGACAAAGGCCAGCATGTACAGGATGCCGGGAATGCTGCCCGGCATTTCCATGTTGTGATAGTAGGACAGCCATTCGCCGATATTGCCCTGGACGAAGTGCCCCATCGTCGCGGCGGCACCGGCATAGATAGTCCAGCCGAGCGGATTGACGAAAGTCGCGGCAAGGCACCCGATCCCCGCCAGAGCAAGGATCCTGAGGTCGGCCCAGGCCCCTCTGAGCAAGGCGGCGCCGCAGAAGACGCCAATCACCAAAAAGCCCAGCAGAAAACCGCCGTGCAGATTGGCCCAGAGCACCATCAACACGGGAAGCACGAACCATCGCGTTCGTCTCAGGCATTCGCGATAGAAGACGACGCAGAACAGCATCGTGCATGTATTCGGCGAGACCGCGAGATACATGTTCGGCGAAGCTTCGTAAGCGGGATAGAGCAGGCAGGCCAAGAAGACCGAGACGCAGACTGCGATCGCCGACGCGCCGTAGCCAAGAGAGATCGCAGTCAGGATGCCGACGATCGCTGCGCCACAGGCGACCGTCGACAGGACGAGGCCGCCGAAGCCTGTGTATTGAAACGTCGCACTGGCAAGCGCGTCCCAGAGCCAGGACAGATTGAGCCATGGGTTGTCGCCGTGGGTGAACGACCACGGATCCTGGAGCGGGATGGCGTTGCGTTCCCGGATGAGATCTCCGGCCGCGAGATGCCAACCCAGATCGTAGTGACCGAGCAGAAGCGGTGCGTTCAGGACGTAGAACAGGCAAATGAACGAGATCAGGAACAGATAAATTCCCGATCTCAGGAAGAACGGGCTGATCGCGTTCGCAACCTTGTCGAATGCCGGCTCGTGCCAGACCTGGTGCTGATCCACCGCTTCCCTCACGACAAAGCGAGCCCGATGGCTCCGCGCTCGCCGACGGCCGGATGCGAGCCTGCCCGCTGACTTAGGGCCAGTTTGTCTAAAGTAGGGTAAATTCGGACGGTGCAATCGATGGGGTTTGGCGGAATGAAATTTGGCGCGACGGCGGGCTTCCGAGGCCGCTAAGCAGCTGTTTAGACTTGAAAGTTTCAGCGCCCAATAAAAGTTATTAGACATTGAACGGAGGGTCCGGCATGGCCGTGAGCGCCGATTTGGGAGAGACGCTCGAGAGCGTGATGAACGAACTCGTGGCGTCCGGCCGGTGCCGCCGTCATTGTTCGTCAGCGTAGCTCCTGTTCCACATTCAGGTGAACCAACGCTGGGCCTTCGATGACCAAATTTGCATGTATCACCTATTGGTCGAAAATCTCGTAAGTCAGGTCAAGGCGCATCAAAGGCATTGATTGGAGAGGGCGTAGCCGAAGCCGCATACCCCCTCGTGTTCCCTTCGCACTCGCCGTCCGGCCCTTCCGCCACACCCGCCGGTCTACCGTCTCGCTGAGCTTCATGCGCTCGCAGTGGTATTGTGTTTCATATTTTCGATGCGCCGAACGGAGATCTCCAATGAAGCTCAAACTTGCCGCCGCGATGCTCGCCGCAAGCCTCCCGCTCGCATCGATGGCTTTCGCCCAAGGCATCGCGCCAGCCGAACTTGCGGTGATCGATGGCTGCCTGAAGGCCGCGGAGAAAACCGGCGGTTTCGGCGGCGCGTGCGTCGGGCTCGTCGCCGACCCCTGCATCAAAGCGGCAGAGGGCGCGAATGACGATGTCGCCAAATGGAAAGCCTGCGCGGCGCGCGAACTCGCCATTTGGACGCAGAAAACCAATGAGGCGCTAAAGAAGGTTCAGGCCGGCGGGTTCGCCGACGTGATCCAGGCGGTCAATGACTCGCAGAAAACTTTCGCCGCGTCGCGTGATCGCTTCTGCGCGGTCTTCGACAAGGTCGAGCCCGGCATGTACCCGGGCGACGCGAGCTACTGCCGCCTGCGCGAGACCGCGAACCGCTCGCTGAGCCTGATCAAGCTCGGTGCTGCAGTCAACGAGCACTGAGACCTCTTAGGCGCTTGCAGGCACAGACTGGGCCATTCTGCTCAATGTGGTGCGCCGCTTAGATGGTTACGGCGCTGCTTGCTCGGTGCAACCTGACCAAGGACAATTATGGCCCTGACGCTTGTGGCCATATGCATTATATTCCGCATTGGAATCATTCACGTTTGCTGGGACATTGTTGTCTCGGCCTCTACGCAGCCTTAAGGAAGGGCTCGCTGCAGATGCGCCCATAGGTTTTGACAAAAAACATTCAATTTGCTTGGATTGAAGGCAATTGTAGTTCTCAGATATTTTTGGAGATGGGCATGAGAGTTTTTTTCTTTGTGGTGCTTCTCGCGTACGCAATCGGCGTTGCTCCCAGTTTTTCTCAAGATTCGATTGCGGCAACTTTGGATATGCCGGACGAGCCAACTATGCCTCAAGTGCTCGCAGCTTGCGACGAGGCTAGATTACTTGAGAATATGAGATGGTTTAACAGAGACGCTCCAAATAGCCGCCATACCGCAGCTGTGCGAGGCATATTTGTTCGACTTGTCAACGCGGCGGAAGTCGACTCATTAAGAGAGGCCTACAAAGAAGGGCAACGACATAATGCGGAGGCCTCTCGTCTCATTGATGATTGTGACGATCAGACCGTGATAAATCTCGCGTATACGATGGCCGAGGAAGTGAGAATACAGCAGTGCGGAGGCTCGCCACCGGCCAGATCCGCTTCGTGCGCCGATGTGTATGAAAATATTAGATGGTCATTGTTTGAAGCCGGCATATGCTCGAACCTTACCAGAGTCTATCTTCGCCGGGCGATGGGGTCTGATTTGCTGCTTCACAAGGCGGCCGACGTCATTCGTAAAGGCGTCAAGATTTCTGAAGGCCACAGACGAGAAGTGTATGACTCGGTAGACTATATAGGCGATGCCCTTTTGGTACGGATCGCGGCAAAGGTTATGAAGGATCATAGCATTGATGGTCTTTCCACCTCATACGCCATTAATGACGTTACTCGAAGGCAATGCCCGGGACTCGCCCTGTTGGAGAATAACGAGTGACCTTCGTTGTTAAAGTGTTGCCTTCCTTGCTTTCCGGGCAGCCGCAGCCGTCGTCCCGGTGACGCGAGCAGCTAGTTAGGCAGGAGTGCTCACGCGCGTCGACGAAGTAACCGAATAGCTACTGCTCTTGCGGCCTTTTAATCCGCAGTAGCCGCTTTGCCGGCTTGCAATGCCTAAGTGACGTCAACCCTGGGAAACTTCGCGATAGCGCCCGCCTTCGCCTTAATGGTCACATCTCCGTAGCCCTCCGAAACATTGCGCGGCGCATGCCCCTGAATGGCGTCCAACACGCGCATCTCGACACCTTGATCAATGCCGAACGTCTTGAAGCGATGGCGCCAACCGTGGCTTGGATCAACATTCTTGTCCTTCACCACCTCGCGCACGAATTCGTTGACCTTGTTACGCGCCGTCTTCACCGCGTTGCGCACACCTAGCTCACCGGCCTTGGGGTCAATGAATAGATAGCCGCCCTTCGATTTCTCAAAGAACCCTAAGAAGCCCTCCTCGATGATTTGCCGATGCAGCACGACATCCCGGGCTTCATCCGTCTTCACCGGTCCCGCCTCAGGTGTCACGTGCAGCACCCAGTGCTTGCCCTCGCGCCGAATGTCCTCCTTGCGAATCTGGATCATCTCGCCCACGCGCGCCCCCGTGAAGGCACACAGCCACGGCACCCACCGCTTAGCCGCCGCCAGCTTGGGGGCTTCCCGGCCCGGTACGAACTCGTGGGCATGCTTCAAAATGGCGATGGCCTCCGAATCATAGAACCCCTTCGACCGGAGCTTCCGCGACTTGCCGACCTTGATGGTGATTCCTTCGGCCGGATTACTGGGCAGCCGACGATTGACCACCGCCCAACCGAACACCGTCTTCATGCCCGCGAGGTCGCTATCCTTCACGGTCTTCGGGCTCACGCCGCTCTGCACGCGATAGTCCTTGAAGCGAACGATGTCCTCCGGCGTCACTCGGCTCGCCGTGTCATGCTTCAGGAATGTCACGAGACGCGCCATCGAATTGCGATAGCTCTCATAGGTGCTCTGCTTGCGACCGGCCCGCTTGGCTTCCTTCCACCAGTCCTCGACTAGCCCGCTGAGGGAATTGTTGGGAGCGCCCCGCTTTGGCTTTTCCTTCGGCGCATCTGCCGGGGCCTGCCATTCCGGAAAGCGAGCGGCCTTGGGGTCGAGCGAATAGTCTCCCCCGGCGTTCCGTTGGCGGCTCGCGAAGGCGTCACGCAGTGCCATCCAAAAGGCCGTCAGTAGAAGGGCGCGTGATTCGCTATCAGCACGGCGGATGCCCTTGGTCAGCAAGAGGCGGTCCACAATGGGCCCAAGCGTCTTCTCTAACTTCTCGGCTTCACCGTCGCCGCCGACCCTCCCCCACATCTCCGTTACGGCCGCCCAGTGAGCTTCCTGCTCCTCGTGGCTCTCAGTATCCGGCGCCCAACCCGCACCGGGCGTGTGGACCATGGCGACACTCCGGGCGCGGTTCTCGCTGTCCGCCCAAACGCGATAGAGTTCGCCTGCCAGGGCCGTCGCCTGCCGGTGGGTCAGATACACGGGAGCGTCGTTGCGGAGTGCCTCCCAGACGGTTTCCAGATGAGCCGCTGCGACCGCCTGACGCGTCTTAATCTCGCTGGGCTCTGCCGTGCGAAGGGAGAACCGGACGGCCTGAGCGCCCTCGCTAGGCGTTACGAAAACGAAGCCGTCACCGAGCGGAATCGCCAGCTCAACACCGACTGCTTTACGTCGGACATCAGCCGGAATGCGCTGCACGAAAAGAGGAAAGCGAGACCCGTCCCGGCGCATCGGCCGAACAACCCTGAACAGCAATGTTACACCCCATTGTTACACAGTCGGGGCCAACGCAACACTCTGATTGGGCTTATCTATCTGGATTTGTTTGATATCCAGAATTGTATGGTGCCCAGGAAAGGACTCGAACCTTCACGGCCGTTAAGCCACTGGCACCTGAAGCCAGCGCGTCTACCAATTCCACCACCTGGGCATGCCGGTTAGGCACGGAGGCGGTTACTACGGTTCGGTGACGCGGTTGTCAATTCATGCTTGAACCCCGCTTCGGGATGCGGATTGCGCATCGCAAACCGGCCCGATACAAGCCTGACGAGACGCACTCTTCCCGCAGGATATGGACCCCAGGAATGGATCCCATGGCATCGAATCTGGACACGCTCGTCACGGTTTTCGGCGGATCGGGGTTTTTGGGCCGGAATGTCGTCCGCGCGCTGTGCCGGCGCGACTACCGGGTCCGGGTCGCGGTGCGGCGGCCGGAGCTGGCCGGGTACCTCCAGCCGTCCGGCAAGGTCGGTCAGGTCCACACCGTCCAGGCCAACGTCCGCTATCCGGCCTCGATCGAGGCGGCGCTGCGTGATTCGCAGGTCGTGATCAATCTGGTCGGCGTCCTGACCGAAGGCGGCGCGCAGAGCTTCGATGCCGTCCAGGCCAGGGGCGCCGAGACCATCGCCAAGGCGGCCGCGGCCGCCGGGGCACAGCTGATCCATGTCTCGGCGATCGGCGCCGACGCGGAATCGCCCTCGCGCTATGCCAGGGCCAAGGCGGCCGGCGAAGCCGCAGTCCTGGCCGCAGTGCCGTCGGCGACAATCTTCCGCCCCTCCGTGATGTTCGGCCCCGAGGATCAGTTCACCAACCGCTTCGCGGCACTGGCGCGGATGTCGCCGGTACTGCCGCTGATCGGCAGCGACACGAAGATGCAGCCGGTCTATGTCGGCGACGTCGCCACCGCGGTCGCGGATGCCGTCGACGGCAAGGCCAAGGCGGGCGCGACCTACGAGCTCGGCGGCCCGGAAGTGCTGACCATGCGCGAGATCATCGAGGCCATTCTCGAGATCGCCGATCGCAAGCCGATGCTGATGCCGCTGCCGTTTGGCCTCGCCCGCTTCAAGGCCAACTTCCTGCAATTCGCGCCGGGCGCGCTGAAGCTGACGCCGGACCAGGTCACGCTGCTCGCGCGCGACAATGTGGTGTCGGATGCGGCGAAGGCCGCCGGCCTGACGCTGGAAGGCCTCGGCATCACGCCCGACTCGCTGGAAGCGATCGCCCCGCAATATCTCTGGCGTTTCCGCGCCGCCGGGCAATTCCAGCGCAAGAGCGCGTAACCATCCCCGCCGTCATGGCCGGGCATGACGAGCTTCAGTGTCCGGACTGCAGTCGTTTGACGTTCGGGTTTACCGCCCCAGCGCCAGCGCGATCAGGCCGAGCGTGCCGACGATCACACGCCACCAGGCGAACACCACGAAGCCGTGGCGGGTGACGTATTCCAGGAACGTCTTCACCACGATGATCGCGGTGACGAACGACACCACGAAGCCGATCGCGACGATGCCCATGTGGTCCATCGTCATCTCGGAGCGGTTCTTGTAGAAATCGTAGGCGAACGCGCCGATCATGGTGGGAATGGCGAGGAAGAACGAGAACTCCGCCGCCGCGCGCTTGTCGGCCCCCAGGAACATCGCCGCGACGATGCTGGCACCGGAGCGCGACACGCCCGGGATCATCGCGATGCACTGCGCGATGCCGATATAGAGATACATCAGCAGCGGAAACCGGGTGGCGTCGTGCTCGCGCGCCTTGAGATCGAGCTTGTCGACCCAAAGCAGGATGGCGCCGCCGACGATCAGCGAGAAGCACACCACCCACGGATTGAACAGCATGCTCTTGATGTACTTGCCGGCGACGAGACCGACGACGACAGCGGGCAGGAACGCCACCAGCACGCCGATCACGAAGCGGCGTGCATAGGCGTCGCCCGTGAACATGCCGATCGCGACGTCCCACAATTTCTTGAAGTACAATACGACGATCGCGAGGATGGCGCCGAGCTGGATCAGGACCGTAAACGAATCCCAGAACGCGCCCTCGCCGAGATGGAAGAAGCGCTCCGCAAGCAGCAAATGGCCAGTCGAGGACACGGGAAGGAACTCGGTCACACCCTCGATGATGCCGAGGATCACTGCCCGTATTGCATCTGACATATTTACGGTCCATTTCGGCTGGAAAAGCGGGGTTCTTCTCGCCCATCCGCTCCCTTGCTGCAATCGCAAAATGCGGCGTCGCGCCCTTGCTTCGCGGTTTTGAATGACTAGTGTGGCGCCGCACAAACATTGATGGATTCTTAAGCACCATCACATAGTCAAAGGCTTCATGTTTACGCTGTTTCATCATCCGTTCTGCCCGCATTCGCGGTTCATCCGCCTGATCGCGGGAGAATACGGGCTTGAGCTGAAGCTGATCGAAGAGCGCAGCTGGGAGCGGCGCGAAGCATTTCTGCTGCTCAATGCGGCGGGCACGACGCCCGTCCTGGTGGACGACGAGCAGCCTCCGATCCCGGGCGCGGCGATCGTCGCCGAATATGTCGACGAAGCCTATGGCTCCGAGATGGGACTGAAGCGCCTGATGCCGGACACCATCGGCGAGCGCGTCGAGGTCCGCCGGCTGATGGCCTGGTTCAACGAAAAATTCTTCGAGGAAGTCTCCCACCCGCTCGTCACCGAGCGCATCTACAAGCGTTTCATGAGCGAGGACAACGGCGGCGGCCCGCCCTCGGCCGACGTGATGCGCGCGGCCAAGGCAAATGTGCGCTATCATCTGGCCTATATCGGCTGGCTGGCGCAGACGCGTAATTTCCTCGCCGGCGACCGGCTCAGCTACGCGGATCTCGCCGCCGCGGCGCACCTCTCGGCGATCGACTATCTGGGCGACGTGCCATGGAGCGAGGACGACGCGGCAAAGGCGTGGTACGCACGGGTGAAATCCCGCCCGTCGTTCCGTCCGCTGTTGAGCGAATGGCTGGCCGGCGTGCCGGCGTCGCGGACCTACGTGGACCTCGACTTCTGAACTCCGATCCGACCGAACTGAAGACGGCGCTTGCAAACGAGGCACGCGCGCTCGGCTTCGACTGCATCGGCATCACGGAGCCCGGCACGATCGAAAGCGCCGGACAGCATTTTCTCGAATTCATCGCATCCGGCGGCCATGGCGACATGGACTGGCTCGCCGCGCAGCCGGAGCGCCGGGTCGATCCACGCGGGCTGTGGCAGGACGTGCGCAGCGTCATCATGCTCGGCGTCAATTACGGCCCCGACCAGGATCCGCTCGCGATCCTGCAACAGCGCACGCGCGCGGCCATCTCGGTCTATGCGCAGGGCGACGACTATCACGACCTCATCAAGAAGCGCCTCAAGGCATTGGCGCGATGGCTGGTCGCGACCGCACCGTCCCAAGTGAAAGTGTTCGTCGACACCGCGGCCGTGATGGAGAAACCGCTGGCGCAAGCCGCGCATCTGGGCTGGCAGGGCAAGCACACCAATCTGGTCTCACGCGAATTCGGCTCATGGCTGTTTCTCGGTGCGATCTACACCACGCTGGAACTGCCGCGCGACGATTCCGAGATCGATCATTGCGGCTCGTGCCGGGCGTGCCTCGACATCTGCCCGACCACAGCCTTCCCCGCGCCCTACAAGCTCGACGCGCGGCGCTGCATCTCGTATCTCACCATCGAGAACAAGGGACCGATCCCGCGCGAGTTTCGTAAAAGCATCGGCAACCGCATCTATGGTTGCGACGATTGCCTCGCCGCCTGTCCTTGGAACAAGTTCGCGCAGGAGGGCCGTGAGGCAAAGCTTGCCGCCCGTGACGCTTTGCGCGCGCCAGGTCTTGCCGAGCTTGCACGGCTCGACGACGCGTCGTTCCGTGCGCTGTTCACGAAGTCACCGGTGAAACGGATCGGCCGCGACCGCTTTTTGCGCAACGTGCTGATCGCGATCGGTAACTCCGGCGATGCGGCGTTGGCGGACGAGGCGCTGCGATTACTGGAGGATGAGAGCGCGCTGGTGCGCGGGGCTGCGGTGTGGGCGCTGGGGCAGTTGGTGTCGCGGGATGAGTTCGAGGCGATCAAGACGGATGCGATTGCTGGCGAGCGCGACGAAAGCGTGCGTCAGGAGTGGCGCACCGCCTCCTAATCCTCCGCTGTCATGCTCCGCGACCCGGCTACGCCAAGGCTTCGCCGGGGTTGAGATCCAGGAGCGCCGAAGCTTTAGCGTAGGCGGCAAGCGGGGCATCCAGTACGCCGCGGCCTCTCGATTGAACCACAGCCGTCTCGGAGTACTGGATCGCCCGGTCAAGCCGGGCGATGACACCGTTGTTGTGAGAGCGCTTCGCGCCTCCTCACCGTGAGGATTGAGCATCTTGATTTCCCCACACGTTCCTTCAATCTCGCGTGTCATGACAAACATGCCTTTCTTCACCCGCGACGGCGACACATTCCACCCGACGGAAGTCGCCAACGGCCCGTGGGATCCGAAATCGCTGCACGGGCGCGTCATCGTCGGCCTGCTCGGCTTCGCCATCGAGGAGCGGCATTCCGGCCCTGAATTCGTGCCGGCGCGGCTGACCGTGGATATGTTTCGGCTGCCGACCATCGACAATCCAATCGAAGTAACCACACGGCTGGTGCGCGACGGGATGCGCATCCGCGTCGTGGAGGCGGAGTTCTTCTCCGCCGGCGTCGGCATGGCGCGCGCCTCATGCCAGCTGTTGCGGCGGACCCAGAATCCGGACGGCAATGTCTGGTCGCCGCCGAACTGGGACGTGCCGAAGCCGGCCGACATTCCCAAGCCGACCGATCCCAGGCTTGGCATGAACGGCAAATGGACCACGCGACCGATCGTCGGCCAGATGGGCTCGCTCGGGCCACGAAAACTCTGGATGAGCGAGGTGCGCGAGCTGGTCGCGGGCGTGCCGATGACGCCGTTCGTCCATGTCGCCACCGGCGCGGACTTCGCCAGTCCGTTCGCGAACGCCGGCGACAAGGGGCTCGGCTACATCAACAGCGACGTCACGATCTATCTGCACCGCCTGCCGGTGACGAACTGGATCGGCTTCGAGGTGGTGAACCACCAGGCCACCGACGGTGTGGCGATCGGCGAATGCTGGCTCTATGACGAGCAGGGCCCGATCGGCACTGCCACGGTCGCCGCGCTGGCGCAACGCAAGCCGATGGTAAATCCGTCGAAGCGGTAAGGGGCGCAAGAACAACGGCTAACCCAAGTGCCGCTTCATTTCCGGCCGCGCCTTGAGCTCCGCGCCCTGCCTGGCGACGATCTTCGCGATCCGTTCCGGCGCAAACTTCAGATCGACAAACGCCGGCGCGGTGTTCGCGACCTCGTGATAGCTGACGATCCTGCCGCCGCGAAGCGTCATGATCGCCACGCCCTCGAACATCGCCCGCGCGCCGTTCGCTTCCGGCAAGGTCGAGCGATAGCTGAACGTGTAGCGCGCATAAAGCGTGGTGCCGTTCGACACCGGGTCGTGCATGTCCCAGCGGAAGTCGGTCGCCGTGCGATAGAACCAGTCGTCGATCATCGCTGCGATCTTCTCGCGGCCCGCGAAGGTGCCGTAGAACACGTCGTGATAGACGCCGTCCTCGGTGAAGAGATCCGCGAAGGCTTTTCCGTTGCGCTGTTCGACGGCGTCGCAGAAGGCGCGCAGCATGGCGGTGTTTGTCATTGACGATTCTCCCCTCCCTTTCTCAGTCATGCCCCGGCTTGACCGGGGCATCCAGTAAGCCGCGGCTTCTCGGCTTGAGCACGAGCGCCTCTGGAATACTGGATCGCCCGATCAAGTCGGGCGATGACACCGAGTGCTAGGTCGCGATTTCACCCGATCTCGGCCACCGCGGCAAGAATGCGGGCGATGTCCTGCGGGCGCGAGAGGCGGTGATCGCCGTCCTGGATCATCGTTAGCACGACGTCGTCGGCCGGCAGGCGATGGGTCAGTGCGAACGCATGCTGCCAGGGCACGTCAGGATCCTGAGCACCTTGCAGGATGCGGACGGGACAGCCGAGATCGATGGCGCTGCCGAGCACGAGGTGATTGCGCCCCTCCTCGATCAGATTCCGCGTGATCGGATAGGGCGAGCCGTCGCCATAGTCCGACGGTCTCAGCCAGACGCCCTTGGTCTCGATCTCTTTCTTCGCTGCGGCCGGAAAATTCTTCCACATCAGCTCCTCGGTGAAGTCGGGCGCCGGCGCGATCAGCACCAGGCCCGCCAGCGAGGCTTTGGCTTGCTGTTTCTCTTGCCGCTTTTTGATCTCGCGCGCGAGTAGCAGCGCCATCCAGCCGCCCATGGACGAGCCGATCAGGACTTGCGGGCCGTCGCAGAACCGCTCGAAGACCGCGACGCTTTCCTCGAGCCAGCGCCCGATGGTTCCGTCGGCGAAATCGCCACCGGATTCGCCGTGGCCGGAATAATCGAACCGGACCACGGCACGGCCGTGATCACGAGCCCAATCGTCCAGCGCCACGGCCTTGCTGCCCCGCATGTCCGATTTGAACCCGCCGAGCCAGACCAGTCCCGGTCCTTGACCAGATTTTTGGCTGGCGCGGCGGCGCACCGCGATCCGGCGTGCGGACGGGCCCTCGCCCACATCGATGAAGTCGAGCACGGCATCGGGAATTGCAGGGGTCATGGAACGTTTACTCTGGCTGTGCAGTTTGAGCTGTCCGGACGTGCTCCGCAGCAGCCGGACGTCGGCATTTGCCCTTTGGGACGCTTGCGGAACAGTAGCAAGGTGTCTATGTCGGTCTGCGTGCCCCGCCGTGGCCAAAATGCCTCGCATTTGAGGCTTTTTCGACCGCCGCCCGAGCGATTGCTTGCCGGCAAGCGTATCTTCCTGCAAAATAGCCGCCTCTTTTCATAACTTTGGAGAACCACCCATTCGCCGTCCCAATAAAGCCCCGCCCACTGCCGCCAAAGACGGGCCGCGCATCAATGACGACATTCGCAATGCGCAGATCCAGCTGATCGATCAGACCGGTGACAACAAGGGCACCATCGAGACCGTCGCGGCTATCCGCCTGGCCCAGGAAGCCGGCATGGATCTGGTCGAGATCTCGCCGAACGTCAGCCCTCCCGTCTGCAAGATCATGGACTACGGGAAGTATAAATATTCCGCGCAGAAAAAAGCCGCCGAAGCCCGCAAGCGGCAGAAGATCGTCGAGATCAAGGAGATCAAGCTCCGCCCGATGATCGACGACCACGACTACGAAGTGAAGATGCGCGCCATGCAGCGGTTCTTCGAAGAGGGCGACAAGGTCAAGATCACCCTGCGCTATCGCGGCCGCGAAATGGCGCACCAGGAGATCGGTACCAAGCTGCTCGACAAGATCAAGACCGACGTGGCCGAGCTCGCCAAGGTGGAGCAGGACGCGCGGTTCGAGGGCCGTCAGGTCGTCATGGTGCTGGCGCCGCGCTGACGCGAGTTGTTCAGGATTGAGAGTTCAACGGCCCGTCCGGATGTCCGGCGGGCCGTTTTGTTTTCCCTGGGCACCCGTCCTGTTGGCGATAGTTACGTCCTCGTCGCCTGCCAGGTGCCGCTGCACTGATCGCCGGAGATGATACCCCTCCACGAACCGGCGCCCTTCACGCCGGCGAGCCGGCCGCCGCCGCTGGCATGGGACGCCCCGACCGAAACCTGGACCGCGACGGCACCGCTGCGATTGACCTTGCCGGAGACCCGGCCACCGCCTGCGGACGACACCCGGCTGCCGGCGACGGTGAAGGGAACGCTGTAGCCGGAGCTGCAATTGCCGCGGGTGGTGGCGAAGGTGACGTTCCAGACGCCGTCATAGCCGCGGATGCGCGCATCGGCAGTCGAGGGAAACGCAGCCATGGCGAGCACGGCCAACAGCGCCAGGCAGCGCGGACGAGCGACATCCGTCAAAGACGGAAGCGATTGGGAAAAATAGGGCATGTTAATCCTGCTCCGGGCGACACGGCTCGGACATGAAGATAGCAATCCCGGATAGTCGGCGGCTAGGTTCCACCGGTTCATCGTTGCCAATTCGCCCGTCCTCTGTCATAAGCCCAGCCTTCATTGCCCGGCTGATTAAGGGCTGCCGTGGCGGTGTCCGTGCGGGTTTCGCGCTAGTTCGTAAAACCTGAGCACAATCAACGCTCTAACGAGCATTTTGACGGCCAGTCGCCTTTGCGGGCGGATTTCTATGGCCATTAGGAGAGCCAAATGCCCAAGCTGAAGACCAAATCGGGCGCTAAAAAGCGCTTCAAGGTGACTGCCACCGGCAAAGTGATGTTCGCGCATCGTAGCAAGCGTCACGGCATGATCAAGCGGACGAAGAAGCAGATCCGGCAGCTGCGCGGCACCGCCGTGCTGTTCAAGACCGACGGCGACAACGTCAAGAAGTACTTCTTGCCCAACGCCTGATCGCGTCCACGATCATTGCCACCCGCGCCGCAGCTTTCGCGGCGATCCGAACATCAAGTCATCTTTCGAAGGATTTTTGTCATGGCTCGCGTCAAACGCGGTGTGACCGCCCACGCCAAGCACAAGAAAGTCTACAAGGCCGCCAAGGGTTTCCGCGGCCGCCGCAAGAACACGATCCGCACCGCCAAGCCGGCGGTCGAGAAGGCTCTCGTGTATGCCTTCCGTGATCGCAAGCGCAAGAAGCGGACGTTCCGCGCACTCTGGATCCAGCGCATCAACGCTGCCGTGCGTCCGTTCGGCCTGACCTACAGCCGCTTTATCGACGGCATGGCCAAGTCCGGGATCACCGTGGACCGCAAGGTGCTGTCGGATCTCGCGATCAACGAGCCCGCGTCGTTCCAGGCGATCGCCGAGAAGGCCAAAGCCGCTCTGGCGGCCTGAGGCCTAACGGCCGGCCCCGCCGGCCTTCAGCGCGCGTTGCGAATAGCGCTGGGCGATCTCCGCCCGGCAGAATGCCGTGAATGACAGATACATGGTGCCGGATTTATTCCGGTACTTCCGGTCGCACACGCGCATCTCGCGTTGGTAAGCCTGTTTCCGCGCAGTGTTGAGGCCGGGCATGAAGTCCGCCTCGCATTTCTTCTCGACGGCGGCGCCGAGCTGGACATCGCCGCTCGCGGTCAATTGGCAATCCTGAAACATTTTCATCGCGCTTTCGCAGCCCTTCTGGGCAGCGATGGCGTCGACGACCTCGTCCAGCGTCATCGACTTCTCCATGCAGACCATGGCGCGCGCCGGGGTGCTCGCGACGGAGAGAACGACGGCGAGAGCAGCCAGACAGGATCTTGAGAGCATCGCGAAAGCCTCCTCGCTTTCCCCTTGGTGCCAGCTCCCCGCGCGAGGTTCAACCCAGCCGCTCGTCAGCCCGAAATGACCGGCTTTTCGCTTGACGTTACGGCCTTCGGGCGGCGACAACCCAGCCGAATTTGGCAGCAGGGATTTGACCGTGTCCGACCTCGCAATGCTCGAAACATCCATCCTCGACCAGATCGCCGCCGCCGGCGACGAGGCCGCCCTCGAAGCGGTGCGCGTCGCTGCCCTCGGCAAGAAGGGTTCGATCTCGGCGCTGCTTGCCACGCTCGGAAAAATGTCGCCGGACGAACGCAAGACGCAAGGCGCTGCGATCAACCAGGCCAAGGACAAGGTCACCGAGGCGCTCGCCGCGCGGCGCGACGTCTTGAAATCGGCGGCGCTCGACGCGCGGCTTGCGTCGGAAACCATCGACGTCACCCTGCCGCTGCGCGATGCGCCGGCCGAGGCCGGCCGCATCCATCCGCTGAGCCAGGTCTGGGACGAGCTGACCACGATCTTCGCCGATATGGGATTCTCGGTCGCCGAAGGGCCCGATATCGAGACCGACGACTACAACTTCACCAAGCTGAATTTTCCGGAAGGACATCCCGCGCGCGAGATGCACGACACCTTCTTCTTCCATCCGAAGGAGGACGGCTCCCGCATGCTGTTGCGCACCCACACCTCGCCGGTGCAGGTGCGCACCATGCTGAGCCAGAAGCCGCCGATCCGCGTGATCTGCCCGGGCCGCACCTATCGCATCGATTCGGACGCGACCCACACACCGCAATTCCACCAGGTCGAAGGCCTCGTCATCGACAAGCACTCCCATCTCGGCCACCTCAAATGGATCCTGCACGAGTTCTGCAAGGCGTTCTTCGAGGTCGATCACATCAACATGCGCTTCCGCCCCTCGTTCTTCCCGTTCACCGAGCCGTCGCTGGAAGTCGATATCCAGTGCCGCCGCGACAAGGGCGAGATCCGCTTCGGCGAGGGCGAGGACTGGCTCGAGATTCTCGGCTGCGGCATGGTGCATCCGAACGTGCTGCGCGCCTGCGGCATCGATCCCGACGAGTACCAGGGCTTCGCCTGGGGCATGGGCATCGACCGCATCGCCATGCTGAAATACGGCATTGCCGACCTGCGCCAGCTGTTCGACAACGACGTCCGCTGGCTGTCCCATTACGGCTTCAAGCCGCTCGAAGTGCCGACGCTGGCGGGAGGGCTGAGCTCGTGATGGGCTTGCTCGGACGCACGAAGACTCTCTCCGTTCCCTCCCCCCTTGTGGGGGAGGGTCAGGGAGGGGGGTAGCCGCGGATGCCGCACGCAGTTGTAAGCCAGCGTCAGCGCGGCCGGGCGAAGCAACTTCGCCAAGCGATGACGCGCGCCGAAACACTGCTGTGGCGCTATCTAAAAGCTAACCGGATGGATGGTGTCGGCATCCGTCGTCAGACGCCGATCGGAAACTACATCGCCGATTTCGTGTGCTTCTCATCAAAGATCATCATTGAGGTCGATGGGGAATCCCACGATTTCGAAGAGCGCCAAAAGGCGGATCGACGGCGCGACGCATTCTTCGCTGCCGAAGGGTTTCAGGTTCTGCGCTTCACCAACGAGCAGGTGATGACAAATCTGGAGGGAGTTGTTGAGGCAATCCGCCAGGCGGCATCCGCCGGAGCCCGCGGCTTACCCCCCTCCCTGACCCTCCCCCACAAGGGGGGAGGGAACATTGACACCGACCAAAGCAACTCAGTGAACACCGACAAAAGCCGAGGCACGCAGCCATGAAATTCACTCTCTCCTGGCTGAAGGAACATCTCGAGACCGACGAGCCGCTGGACAAGCTCGCCGAGAAGCTCACCATGATCGGGCTCGAGGTCGAGAACATCGAGGACAAGGCGAAGGCGCTGAAGCCTTTCACCATCGCGAAGGTGATCTCGGCCGAGCAGCATCCGAACGCGGATCGGCTGCGCGTCTGCATGGTCGACACCGGCGACGGTGGCGCGCCCGTGCAGGTGGTGTGCGGGGCGCCGAATGCGCGGACGGGTCTCGTCAGCGTGTTCTCGCCGCCGGGCACCTACATTCCCGGCAAGGACATCACGCTCGGTGTGGGCACCATCCGCGGCGTCGAGAGCCGCGGCATGCTGTGCTCGGCGGCCGAATTGCAGATTTCCAACGACCATGACGGCATCATGGAATTGCCCGCGGATGCGCCGATCGGCGCTGCTTACGCCGCATGGGCCGGCCTCGGCGATCCCGTGGTCGAGATCAATCTGACGCCGAACCGGCAGGACTGCACCGGCGTGCACGGCATCGCGCGCGATCTTGCTGCCGCGGACATGGGCAAGTTCAAGGACCCGACCATCAAGCCGATCAAGGGCGAATTCCCGTGCCCGGTGAATGTCACGGTCGAGGATGCCGCGCTCTGCCCGGGCTTCGCGCTACGCCTCGTGCGCGGCGTGAAGAACGGGCCCTCGCCGGAATGGCTGCAGAAGCGGCTGACCGCGATCGGGCTGCGTCCGATCAACGCGCTGGTCGACATCACCAACTTCATGACTTACGACCGCGCGCGGCCGCTGCACGTGTTCGACGCGAAGAAAGTGAAGGGCAATCTCGTGGTGCGCCGCGCCCGTGACGGCGAGACGCTGCTCGCGCTCGACGGCCGCACCTACAACCTCGATCCCACGATTTGCGTCATCGCGGACGAGCACGGCGTCGAATCACTCGCCGGCATTATGGGCGGCGAGGCCTCGGGCTGCGACGAGACCACCACCGACGTGCTGATCGAATCGGCGCTGTGGAACGAGATCAACATCGCCCAGACCGGCCGCAAGCTCGGCATCAATTCGGACGCGCGCTACCGTTTCGAGCGCGGTGTCGATCCGGCCTTCATGGTGCCAGGGCTGGAGCTCGCGACGAAACTCGTGATGGAGATGTGTGGCGGCACGCCGTCGGAGAACGTCGTGGTCGGCAAGACCTTCGGCGACGACCGCGTGATCGATTTTCCGGTCACCGAGGTCAAGCGACTGTCGGGCATCGAAGTACCGATTCCGGAGATGAAGCGCATCCTGACCCATCTCGGCTTCATGATGGCGGGCCCGGGCCCCGTCGTGAAGGTCGCGGTGCCGTCATGGCGGACCGATGTGCACGGCAAGGCCGACATCGTCGAGGAAGTCGTCCGTATCCACGGCGTCGACAAGGTGCCGATGACGCCGTTCGAGCGCGGCGAGGACGCACGCAAATCCGTGCTGACCCCGCTCCAGCTCCGCACCCGCCGCGCCAGGCGCGCGCTGGCGAGCCGCGGCATCATCGAAGCGGTGACCTGGTCCTTCATCACCAAATCTGCCGCACAGCTGTTCGGCGGCGGCCAGCGCGAACTCGAAGTCGCCAACCCGATCGCGTCGGATTTGTCCGACATGCGCCCGACCCTGTTGGCCGGCCTGATCGCGGCGGCGCAGGCCAATGCCGATCGCGGCTTTGGCGATGTCGCCCTGTTCGAGGTCGGGCAGGTGTTCAAAGGCGACCGCCCGCAGGATCAGTTCATGGCAGCGAGCGGCGTCCGCCGCGGTTTTGCGTCGTCGCAGGGTCTCGGACGGCACTGGTCGGCTTCGGCGCAGGCTGATGTGTTCGACGCCAAGGCCGATGCGCTCGCGGTGCTCGCGGCTGCCGGTGCTCCGATGCAGGCCCTTCAGATCGTCGCGGGCGGCCCGTCCTGGCTACATCCCGGGCGCTCCGGCACGATCCAGATCGGACCGCAGAACGTGCTCGGTTATTTCGGCGAGATGCATCCGCGCGCGCTCGAGGCGCTCGGCGCCGGCGGTCCGCTGATGGTGTTCGAGGTGATCCTCGACCGCATCCCCGAGGCGAAGAAGAAGCCGACCCGCGCCAAGCCCGTGATCGAGCTGTCGGCATTCCAGCCTGTGTCGCGCGACTTCGCTTTCATTGTCGACCGCACCGTGAAGGGCGGCGACATCGTGCGCGCGGCTCAGAGCGTCGACAAGAAATTGATCACCGCCGTGAACGTGTTCGACGTCTACGAAGGCAAGGGCATCGACGACGGCAAGAAGTCGATCGCAATCGCGGTGACGATCCAGCCGCGCGAAAAGACCCTGACCGACCAGGAGATCGAGGCCGTCGCGGCGAAGATCGTGGCGGAGGTGACGAAGAAAACCGGCGGCACTTTGCGAGCATGATCATGCTCGAGAAATAATAGAGCATGAATCTCACTGACTTTCTTCCAAAGGACGTCAGCCTCACTGTTGCGACGGCGCTCTGCGCCGTCGCTTTCGTTTCGGGCACCGCGCGCGGCTTCTCCGGCTTCGGCTCGGCGCTGATCTTCATGCCGCTGGCGAGCAGCATCGCGGCGCCGCGTCTCGTTGCCGCGCTGCTCCTCGTGATCGATTTCGTCGCGGCCGCGCCGCTGTTGCCCGACGCCTGGCGCAAGGCGGATCGCAAGGCCACCGCGGTGCTCGTGCTGGGCGCGCTGGTCGGCGTCCCCGTCGGCACCTATTTCCTCAGCGTGCTCGAACCCGTCACGACACGATGGATCATCTCCTGCTTCGTCGCTGCGCTGTTGCTTCTGCTGCTGTCGGGCTGGCGCTATCGCGGCAAGGACCACGCCTGGCTCTCGGTCGGCATCGGTAGCCTCTCCGGCTTCTGTAGCGGCCTCGCGCAGACCGGCGGCCCGCCGATCGTCGGCTATTGGCTCGGCCGCCCCATCGCCCCGATCGTCGCGCGCGCCAACATCTTGCTGTTTTTTGGCGCGTCGGATTTCTTCTCGATGGTCAGCTATGCAACCACAGGCCTGATCTCACGCGAGTCGCTGGTGCTCTCGCTCATTGTTGGTCCGGTCTATGCGATCGGCGTCGCCTTCGGCGCGTCGCTGTTCGGCCGTGCCAGCGAGAAAGTGTTTCGCGCCATCTGCTACGCGCTGATCGCGATGGCCGTGATCGCCGGGCTGCCGGCACTGGATGGGGTGTTGCGGTAAACACAACTGTCGTCCCGGCGAAGGCCGGGACCCATACCGCGTGATCTCGCGATTGTGGTCGGTCGCAGTACCCACGAAGAGTCTTCGTCAAACCACTCCCTGTGGTTATGGGTCCCGGCCTTCGCCGGGACGACGAGGAGTTGGCTTAATTAGGTCGCGGCGCCCTGCGCTTCTTCGTCGATTGCGTCGGCACGTCAGCTGGCTCGTCCTTCAGCGCGCCGATCTTGCGCAAGGCCGCGTCCGCGGCCCGCTCGCCGCTTTCCCAGGCGCCATCGACGGTGCCCCACAGCGTCTCGTGCGTGGCTTCGCCAGCGAGGAACATGTTGCCGATCGGCTCGGCGAGGATTCTTCGCGAGAGCTGACCGCCCGGGGAGGCCGCCGACATCGCACCCATCACGAAGGGCGAGGCGTTCCAGCGCGTCACGCTGGCTTTCTGCACGGCGGCGGCGACCTCGCTGCCGAACAGCTTCGTGATCCATTCCCTGGCGAAGGCCATCATCGCCTTTTCACCTTGCTGGGTGAGATCGCGGCCGAACGAGCCGCCGACATCGATCGAACATAGCGAGGAACCGCCGATATTGGCGAACATCAGCGCCGTGCGCGTCGAATTGCTCTGCTCGATCAGGATGTCGTCGCGCGACAGGCCCAGCGGATTGCCCGGTAGCTGCAGCACGATGTGATCGTAGCTTCCGAGCGTGAGCTTTGATGCGGCATCGAGCGTGCGCTTGGGAATGTCAGGCCCAAACTTGATCGCGCCCGAAATCAGTACATTGGTCGAGACCGTGATGATGGCGGCGCGGGCGGCGATCCTGCCGGCCTGTGTCTCCACGCTGACGTCGCGATTGCTCCAGACGATCCGGCTCGCCGGCGTCGACAGCGCGACCGGCGCCTGCTCACCGAGTTTGGTGATCAGGGTCCCCAAGCCCTGGCGGCAGGCGATCGCGGCGTTGCGATCCTGTGCCCGCGCCTTGTCGATCGCAGACAACTCCTTCAGGTCCTTGCCGGCGAAGCTCGCGCCGAGCATGAACTCGACCGCACCGGCCCAGTCGCCGAGATCCTTCGGCAGCACCGAGGCGCAGGCGGTATCGAGCTTGCCGCGCGCGGCCTCGTCGATGGTGCGGTTGGCGCGCACCAGCGCCGCCAGGAATTCCTCGGTCTCGCCGGCGCGTGCGTTGCGGCGGCCGATGCGCATCTTCTGGCCTGATGGCGCCGGCAGAACGTCGAGCCCGGCGCTGCGCGCCAACCGGATCATCGGATTGGTGTCGGGATTGTGCATCCAGCGCGCCCCGCGATCGAACGGCGTGTCGAAGGTCGTCGTATCCGTGATGCAGCGGCCGCCGATCTGCGATGCCGCTTCCACCACCACGACCTTGCGATTGGCCGCCATGATGCGCCGCGCCGCGGCAATTCCGGCCGCGCCCGCGCCGATCACGACAATGTCAGCCTCGCGCGGCAGGGTCGCGGCGGTTGCGCGCAGGACCGGCATCGCGGCAAGGCCCGCCGACGCCGATAGGAAGCTGCGGCGCGTGATTGTCATGGCATGGTTTCCGGAGACTTGCAGCAAACGGGAACAGCTAGCGAACCTTGCCGTATCTGATGTTGCGCGGCAACCATCATGGTGAATCAATCGTGCTTGATGTCACAGATCGATGAACCGAATTGCAACACGTTCCGACCATGGTAGAGAAGAGAAAAAGACGGCCGCAAAAGGCCGTGGGGGAGTTTTGGAATGGGGACGGTCCTGGATTCAGTCGGCAAGCTGATTGCCGCGTACCTCTCGAAGGAGGTGCCGGGCTATGAGCCGTTCACGCCGAGCGACCCCGAGCATCTGCGCGGCGTCATCGAGCCCGGCGACGTGCTGCTGGTCGAGGGCAACAACCGCATCTCGGGCATCATCAAATATCTGACGCAGTCGACTTGGTCCCACGGCGCACTCTATGTCGGCCCGATCGAGGGCGCGGAAGAGCCCGACGGCGAGCCACACGTCCTGATCGAGGCCAATATCGGCGAAGGCGTCACGTCCGCGCCGCTGTCGAAATATTTCCCCTATCACACCCGCCTCTGCCGCCCGGTCGGGTTGTCCTATGAGGACCGCACCACGGTCTGCCGCTATGCGATCAACCGCATCGGCTTCGGCTACGACACCAAGAACATCGTCGACCTGATGCGCTTTCTGTTTCCGCTGCCGATCCCGCAGCGCTGGCGCCGCCGCATGATCTCGATCGGCTCCGGCGATCCCACCAAGATCATCTGCTCGGCCCTGATCGCGCAGGCTTTCGATGCCGTGCGTTACCCGATCCTGCCCAAGATCACCAAGGCCGGCAGCCGCGCCGCCCGCCGCGAGATCCTTCACATCCGCGATTCCTCGCTCTACATGCCCCGCGACTTCGACATCTCGCCCTATTTCGAAGTCGTCAAACCCACCATCGTGCACGGCTTCGACTACACCGCCTTGCACTGGGCCGACAAGCAGAAGCCGCTCGAGGAGGTAGCCGGCACATTCAGTGTGTTTCCAGAAACGTTCTGTGCGCCGCCGCTCGTTCCTGAAGCGATTGACGAAGAGGCGTCGGTTTCGGCTGAAGAAGTGATGCGCGAGGCGGCTGCGGAGATGAGCGTTGCCTTCTCCGAACATTTTGTGCTGCTGAACGATCTCGCAAAGTACCGCGCACGGGGACACGCGCTGGAGATGGCGGCGTAGCCGTTCCTCCAGCATCGTCATTGCAGCGAAGCAATCCAGACTGCCTCTGCCCGAACAGTCTGGATTGCTTCGTCGCTACGCTCCTCGCAACGACGGCGACCTACCGCTCCGCCCGCCCGATCACCGCCATCAGCTCCGCGATCTTCTCGCGCTGGTCGGCCTTGTCGCCGCTCGCGATCGCATGCTCGACGCAATGGGCGACGTGGTCTTTCAAAACCTCTTCCTCGACCCGGCGCAGTGCGGCGCGGACCGCCGAGATCTGGGTGACGATGTCGATGCAATAGCGGTCTTCCTCGACCATTTTCGAGAGGCCGCGAACCTGCCCCTCGATCCGGCCGAGACGTTTTCCGAGCGATGCCTTGATGTCCTTGCGCATGCGGCCTATATACCCCCCCAGGGTATAACTTGCAAGGCCGGAGCGTGGCAATGAATGACGCCGAACACGAACACCATCACAAGCCGGAAACACATTCCGGATGCGGCTGTTCCAGTAAAGCTGCTCCGGTCGACAAGCCCGCCGCTGCCTCCTGCTGCGGCGCGCACGGCGATCACGCGCATGACCACGGCGCCGCGGCAAAAGTCCGCGATCCCGTCCGCGGCATGACCGTCGATCCCGCGACCTCAAAGCACCGGTTCGACCATCACGGCGAGACCTTCCATTTCTGCTCGGCCGGCTGCCGCACCAAATTCGCCGCCGATCCCGCAAAGTACCTCGCAAAGGACAAGACGCCCGAGCCCGAGATGCCCGCAGGCACGATCTACACCTGCCCGATGCATCCGCAGATCCGCCAGGCCGGACCCGGCACCTGCCCGATCTGCGGCATGGCGCTGGAGCCGGAACTGGCGAGCCTGGAGACCGGCCCCAATCCCGAGCTTGCCGACATGACGCGGCGGTTCTGGGTCGGCGGCGCGCTGGCTTTACCGGCCGTCGTGCTGGAGATGGGCGGCCATCTCGCAGGCCCGCACAACTGGATCGATGCGACGCTGTCGAATTGGATCCAGCTCGTCTTCGCCACGCCTGTGGTGCTGTGGGCCGGTTGGCCGTTCTTCGTCCGCGGCTGGCAGTCGCTGCTGACGCGCAACCTCAACATGTTCACGCTGATCGCGATGGGCACGGGCGTTGCCTATGTCTACAGCCTGATCGGCACCATCGCGCCGCAGATCTTCCCCGCAACGTTCCGCGGCCACGAAGGCGCGATCGCGGTGTATTTCGAGGCCGCGGCCGTCATCACCGTGCTGGTGCTGCTCGGGCAGGTGTTGGAACTGCGCGCCCGCGACGCGACGTCGGGTGCGATCAAGGCGCTGCTGCAGCTCGCCCCCAAGACAGCGCGCCGCGTCGATGCTGACGGCGGCGAGCACGAGGTCGAGATTGACGCACTTCATGCCGGTGACCGCTTGCGCGTGCGGCCGGGCGAAAAAGTGCCGGTCGACGGCGTCATTCTGGAAGGCCGTTCCTCGCTCGACGAGTCGCTCGTAACAGGCGAATCCATGCCGGTGACCAAGGAGACGGACGCGAAGGTGATCGCCGGCACGCTCAACCAGTCCGGCAGCTTCATCATGCGCGCCGAAAAGGTCGGGCGTGAGACGCTGCTGTCGCAGATCGTGCAGATGGTCGCGGACGCGCAGCGCTCGCGGGCGCCGATCCAGCGCCTCGCCGACCAGGTCGCGGGCTGGTTCGTGCCGGCCGTGATTGCGGTCGCGGTCGCTGCTTTCGCGGCCTGGGCCTGGTTCGGGCCGGAGCCGCGGCTGGCCTTCGGCCTCGTTGCCGCCGTCAGCGTGCTGATCATCGCCTGCCCCTGCGCGCTTGGCCTGGCGACTCCGATGTCGATCATGGTCGGCGTCGGCCGCGGTGCGCAAGCGGGCGTGCTGATCAAGAACGCCGAGGCGCTGGAGCGGATGGAGAAGGTCGACACGCTGGTGGTCGACAAGACCGGCACCCTGACCGAGGGCAAGCCGAAGGTGGTCGCGATCGTGCCGGCCGCCGGTTTTGCGGAAGATGACATCCTCCGCTTGGCCGCCAGCGTCGAGCGCGCCAGCGAGCATCCTCTTGCCGACGCGATCATGCGCGCCGCAAAGGAGAAGCAGCTCGCGCTGGGCCAGGTCGAGCAATTCGATTCACCGACGGGCAAGGGCGCCACCGGCAAGGTCGACGGCAAAACCATCGTGCTCGGCAATGCCAGATATTTGACGTCGATCGGCATCGACACCAAAGCGCTCGATGGCGAAGCCGAACGGCTGCGCGGCGATGGCGCGACCGTGATCAATATGGCCGTCGACGGCCGGCTTGCCGGCCTGTTCGCGATCGCCGATCCGGTCAAGGCCTCGACCCCGGAGGCGCTGAAGGCACTCGCGGCCGAGGGCATCAAGGTCATCATGCTGACCGGCGACAACCGCACCACGGCGGAGGCAGTGGCGCGCAGGCTCGGCATCGCCGATGTCGAAGCCGAGGTGCTGCCGGATCAGAAGAGCGCGGTGGTGACAAAGCTGCAGAAGGCCGGCCGCAGCGTCGCGATGGCCGGCGACGGCGTCAACGACGCGCCGGCGCTGGCCGCGGCCGAAGTCGGCATCGCGATGGGCACCGGCACGGATGTGGCGATGGAGAGCGCCGGCGTCACGCTGCTGAAGGGCGATCTCATCGGCATCGTGCGTGCGCGAAAACTGTCGCAGGCGACGATGAGCAACATCCGGCAAAACCTGTTCTTCGCCTTCATCTACAACGCCGCAGGCATTCCGATCGCGGCTGGCATCCTCTATCCGACCTTTGGCGTGCTGCTCTCACCGATCATCGCCGCGGCCGCGATGGCGCTGTCCTCGGTCAGCGTGGTCGGGAATGCACTGCGGCTGCGGGCAACGCGGCTGTGAGCACCGTGGAATCCGTGTAAAACGGCATCGAGCGCGCGATGGAGCATTCTGATGCAGCGAATTACGATCACGATCGAGGACGATCTCCTGGCGGAGATCGACGCGGCGGCTGAAGCGCGCGGCTACCAGAACCGCTCCGAGATCATCCGCGACCTCGCGCGCGCCGGCTTGCAACAGAGCAGCGAGGACACCGCACAGACCGGGCCCTGCGTCGCCGGCCTCGTCTATGTCTACGACCACGCCGCCCGCGATCTCTCAAAACGCCTGGTGCAGGAATTCCATGGCCACCACGACCTCGCGCTGGCGACGCTGCATGTCCATCTCGACGACAACAATTGCATGGAGATGACGGCACTGCGCGGCGACGCCGGCGAGGTCAGACATTTCGCCGACCACATCATCGCCGAACGCGGCGTCCGCTACGGCCGCGTCGTGATGATCCCGACGGGTGACGGCAAGCAGGCGAAAGCGCGCAAGCAGGCGCACCGGCATGACTGATACTTCTCCCTCTCCCCGCAAGCGGGGCGAGGTGAAGAAAGAGCCTCAGGCTGCCTTCGCACTCCCACCCGGCAGCCCCGCCCGCGCGATGCCGCCATACAGCGTTTCGTTCGGCATCTCCTCGCGCAGGATCCTGCGGACCGCGATCAACTTCTCCAAATCGATACCCGTCGCAAAGCCCTTGCTCTCGCACAGGAACACGAGATCCTCGAACACGACATTTCCGGTCGCGCCGGGGGCGAAGGGGCAGCCGCCGAGGCCGCCCAGCGAGCCGTCGAGGATCCGCGCGCCTTCGTCGAGCGCCGCGGCCGCGTTCGCGATACCCATTCCGCGGGTGTCGTGGAGATGAATGCAGATCGGCTTTGACCCTGCGAGCTTCACCGCCGCACGCGTCAGCTCCGCCACCTGCTTCGGCCCGGCATAGCCGACGGTGTCGGCGATGCCGACGAAATCGACACCGGCCTCGAGGCACTTGTCGACCAGCCGCAGCACTTCTGCGGGATCAACCGCCCCCGTGATCGAGCAGCCCAGCGCCATCGAGATCGCCGCGTTGACGAGCGGCTTGTGGCTGGTGGCATCGCGCAGCTCGCACAAGCGTTTCAGATTGGCGATCGCGGACTCGCGCGAGCGGTGCGCATTGGCCTGGCTGTGCTCTTCCGTCGCCGAGACCACCGAGGCGATCTCGCCGACGCCGGATTCCAGCGCCTCGTTGACGCCGCGCTCGTTGAGCGCAAGCGCGATGCCATGCGCGCCGGGCAATGAAGCGACGGTTGCGACGACGTCCCGGACATCAACGAACTGCGGAAACGTCTTTGCCGGCAGGAACGAGCCGACCTCGAAATGCCGCACGCCGGCGGCATATTCCTCGCGCACCCAGCGTTGCTTGGCGTCGGTCGACGGAATTTTCTTCACAAGCTGGAGCCCGTCGCGCAAGCCCACCTCGCGCAGGCTGACGCGCTCCGCGGGGTAAATCTCCTGGATCCGGCTCATGCGCGCCTCCCTGTTGTTTTTGACGTGACGTCTTCATTTTCGTTGTCGATCTCGGCGCGAACGACCGCGGTGTCGGCGCCGAGCGGCGCGACCTGCAGGCCTTCGCCGATATGGCTGCCGTTCCATTCGATCGGCAGCGCCGGGACCCGGAACGGCTTGCCGTCGGCGGTGACATTGTTGACGAGCCCACCCGGCCGCAGCACATGCGGATCGGTGAAGAGATCCTCGGGCCGGTTGATGGGCGAGAAGCAGATGTTGAGCGCATCGAGCCTCTCGGACAGTTTTTTCACGTCCCACTGCCTGATGATGTCAGCGGCGCGCGGAATGATCCGCCCGCGCGCCAGGATGCGATCGGTCGTGGTGCGCAAGGCGGGATCATCGAGCAAGTCAGTCAGCCCGAATTCGCGGCAAAAGCTCTGCCAATGGCCTTCGGTGACGACGCCGATGAAGATGCGCTCGCCGCCGGCGGTCTCGAAGATGTCGTAGATCGGCCAGGCATGCTCGCGCTCCGGCATCGAGCGCGGCTTGTTGCCGGTCATCTCGTATTCGACCATGTGCTGGGCGACCAGGAACAGGCAGTTCTCGAACAGGCCGATGCGGATATCGGCGCCGTCGCGTTGTCCTCCGCGCTTTTGATAGAGCGCCGCGAGGATCGCGATCACGCCGAACATGCCGCCCATGATGTCGTTGGCGGACGAGCCGACACGCTGGGGCTTTTCGCTGGTGCCGGTCATGGCGGCAAGGCCCGCCATCATCTGCACGACCTCGTCGAGCGCGGGGCGGTGCTCGTAGGGACCGGAGAGGAAACCCTTGTGGCCGGCGATGATCAGACCCGGATGCCGGCGACGCAATTCGTCCGCGCCGAGCCCCTGCTTCTCGAGCTGGCCGTCGCGAAAATTCTCCAGGAACACGTCGGCCGTCGCCAGCAGCCGGTGCATGGTGTCGCGATCCTCAGGCTTCTCGAAATCCAGCACCACGCTGCGCTTGCCGCGGTTGAACAGCGGAAAGAAGGCGGTGCCCATGCCGCCCAAGCTCCGGGTCTTGTCGCCCGCAGGCGGTTCGACCTTGATCACGTCGGCTCCGAGCTGCGCCAGGATCATGCCGCAGGTCGGGCCCATGACCATGTGGGTCATCTCGACGACGCGCACGCCTGCAAGCGGCAATCCGGCCGCCGGTTCTTCCATCGCCATATGAGCCTGTTCCTTTGCCCGGCTGGTTCCGCTTGTTGTCAAGCGGGTTGATGAAGCAACAGTCTTGCCGAATTCATCGTGGCTTCGTTGATGCGAGCGGTCAATCCGCCACTGCGCTGGTGCCGCCGATCTCTCTTGCCGAACGGGCCTGCTGTGTCTACCTCTCGCGGGTGGTTTTCCCGAGAGGTGCTCCCATGCTGGATGCCGCCGTCAAGGCGCTGTCGCAAATGATCTCGCCGCCGATGCGCTCGATCCTGTGGCGGTCGATCGGCGTCGCACTGGTGCTGATCATCGTGCTGGCGATCGGCGTGCAGCGGCTCCTGAGCTGGTTTGCGACCTATGGCGAGGCCTGGCTGGAGGGCCTGCTCGGTCCGGGCTGGCACTCATCGCTCGAGGTATTGTCCTGGATCATTTCGATCGCCGCGGGCCTTGGCGTCGTGTTCGGGGCTGTGTTCCTGATGCCCGCGATCACCTCGCTGGTGGCGAGCCTGTTCGTCGACGACGTCGCCGACGTCGTCGAGCGCGAGCACTATCCGGCCGAGCGGCCCGGCGTCGCGCTGCCCTTCAGCCAGGCGATCTACGAGGGCGTCAAGACCGCGCTGCTGACGATCCTGGTCTATCTGGTCGCGTTGCCGCTGGTGCTTTTCGCCGGCGCCGGCTTCCTGGTCTTCTTCCTCGCCACGGCCTGGCTGCTCGGCCGCGAATATTTCGAGCTCGCGGCGATGCGGTTTCGCTCGCCGGAGGAAGCCAAGGCGATGCGGCGCGACAATGCCGCGACCATCTTCACGGCGGGCCTGTTCATCGCAGCCTTCGTCTCGATCCCGATCCTCAATCTGGCGACGCCGATCTTCGCCATGGCCTTCATGGTCCACATGCACAAGCGGCTGTCAGGCCCGCGGCCCGAGCTGATCGAACCGGCGCGGCAAATGCGGTGACTGGACGCTCCCTCTCCCGCTTGCGGGAGAGTTGATCAACCCCACGCACGATCGAACGAACCAACCATCATCGTTCAGGCGACGTTCACCCCGCACTTCCGCAACAGCATCCTGGCGAAGCCGAACGGCGCCGGCGTGAACGGGCCGGGCGGGGCACGGGTGACCAGCGCAACGACGCCGAGCGCGGCCATCGCGACCCAGAAGCACAGCCAGAAGCCGTCGATATAGGCGAGCACATTGGCCTCACGCTGCACCAAGCCCGCGAGTGTACCGACCGCGCGCGCCTGTGCCGAGCCAGCACCATGGGCCGCAAAATGGTCGGTGAGCTGTTTCAGCATGCGGACCACATCGACGTCACCGACGCCGAGATTCTGGCCGAGATAGAAGGAATGGATCTGCTCGCGGACCCGCAGCCACGTCCCCATCAACGCCACCCCGATCTCGGCGCCGCCGAGCCGCATGATCTGGATATAGGCGGCAAACGAGGTGGCACGGCTCGGATCGGAATTGGACAGCAGCGTGATGATCAGCGGCAGCAAGGTCAGCGACTGCCCGATCGCCTGGAGCAGCACGATGCCGGCGAAATCCTCGCGCGCCCAATCATGGCTGAGCTGCGTGCCCCAGAGATTGGCGGCGGCGAAGCAGGCAAATCCCATGACCACCACCGTCCGCGTATCGAAATGCCGCAGCAGCCAGATCGACAGCGGCACCAGGACGAACATCGGCAACGCGCCGTAGGTAAGCAGCAGCAAGCCACTCTGCTCCGGCCTGAGCAGGGCGATGGTGGCGAGGAAATTCGGCACCAGCGACGCGTTGGACAGGCTGGTCAGAGTGTAGAGCAGGATCAGGACCAACCCCAGGCCGATATTGCGCGAGAACAGCACGTTGATATGCGCCCATGGCTGTCGCACCAGGGCCTCATTGACGAGGAAGCCCGCGACCAGCACCGCGCCGGCAGTGATCAATGCCATCACCGTCCCCGACCCCAGCCAGTCCAGCCGGTTGCCCTGGTCGAGCCCGGCATAGATCATCGAGACGCCGGCGCCAAGCAGCAGCATGCCGCCCCAATCGGCGTCGCGGAGCAAAGCGCGATTCACCGGCTCGTTCGGCGTGCCCCAATAGACCATCAGGCCCATCAACGGCGCGATCACGACGCTCTGCCAGTACAGCCATTGCCAGCCGAGATGGTCGACATAGAAGCCGACCAGCGAGCTTGACGTGTCCAGCGCAAAGCCGACGCGGATCGAATAGATCGAGATCGCCGGCAGCCACCAGCGGATCGGCAAATTGCGGAACACGATCATCAGCGTCGCCGGCACGAAGGTGCCGAGCAAGAGGCCATGCACGACGCTGAGCGCGAGCAATGTCGGATAGTCGTGCACGAACGGGATGATCAGCGAGACCGCGGCATAGACGAGGCTGGGGATGCCGAGCACGCGGCGCAGGCCGAATACGGTGGCAAGCCAGGCCACCGCAGGCGCAATGAAGATCTGCGAGCCGATGCCCGCAGTGGAAAGCCAGGCGCCCTCGTCGAACGAGAGCGAGAACGCGCCGCGCAAGTCCGGCAGGCCAATCGTGGTCAGCCGGCTGTCGAAATTTGCGAGGAACGAGCCAAGCAGCACCGCCGCCACCGCAAACAGCGGCTGCGGCGCGACGCCGCCGCGCGAGAGCGGTTCGCGACTGGAATCGTCATTTTCCGCCATTGCCGGCCTTGGTGTCGATGCTGGTGACGACCGACATCCCCGGCACCAGCCGCGCCAGCAGCGGCTGGTTGTCGTCGAACTGGATGCGCACGGGAATGCGCTGCACGACTTTGGTGAAGTTGCCGGTTGCGTTGTCCGGCGGCAGCAGCGCGACCTGCGCGCCGGTCGCGGGCGCAATGCGTTCGACCCGCCCGCGCAGCTTCTCACGCGGGAAACTGTCGACGCTGATCTCGACCGGCTGACCCGGTGCCACGTGCGTAAGCTGGGTCTCCTTGTAGTTCGCGATCACATAGACCTTCGGCAACGGCACGACATTGATGAGGTTGGTGCCGATGTTGACGTAGTCGCCGGGCTGGACCTGCCGCTCGCCGACGACGCCGTCGAACGGCGCCGATATCCTGGTGTAGCCGAGCTTGAGCTTCGCACTCGCCAGCGTCGCCTTGGTCGCTTCGAGATCGGCGGCGCGCTGCTTCCTGGTGCCTTGCAGGACTTCGAGTTGGTGCTGCTGGGCCGCGATCACGGCACGGCTCGCGCGCACATCGGCCTGCGCCTTGGCGTAGCCTGCGACCGCCTGCTCGAAGCGTTGCCGCGTGCCGGATTCGGTCTGCGATAGCGACTGCTGACGTTCCTGCTCCTGCCGCGCCTCGACCTCCATGGCTTCGGCCGAGAGCCGCGCGGCTTGCGCCTGCGCGATCGTCGCATATTGCAGCTCGATCTGGTTGGCCAGATTGTCGAGCACGGCTTGCGCGGCGGCGACCGCCGCTTCGGACTGCGCGACTTGCGCCTCATAGTCGGCAGGATCGATCTGGATCAGGAGATCGCCGGCCTTGACGCGCTGGAAGTCGGTGACCCCGACGGTCAGCACTTCGCCGGAGACCCGACTGGCAAGCCGCGTCAGCTCGGCGCGCACATAGGCGTCGTTGGTGGTCTGGACCACCGAATTGCCGACCCATTCGTCGAAGCGCTGCGTTGCCAGCGCGACGAAGCCGAGCGCGACGATCACCGCGAACAGCGGAATCGCAAGCCGGCTCCATAGCGAGCTCGCCGGTGGCTGCGTAGGCTTCGGTGGCGGCGCCGGTGTGGCAGCAGGTGGCGACGACGGGATTTGTTCCTGCTGACTCACGATAGACTCCAAAAACACTTTCCGAACGCCAGTCTCAGACCGTCTTCTCCGGCCACCGGCAGAGATCGTTGATCAGGCATACCTCGCAACGCGGCTTGCGCGCGATGCAAGTATAGCGGCCATGCAGGATCAGCCAATGATGGGCATGCAGCATGAACTCGGCCGGGATCACCTTTTCGAGACCGAGCTCGACCTCCAGTGGCGTCTTGCCGAGCGCAAGTCCGGTCCGGTTGCCGACGCGGAAGACATGCGTGTCGACCGCCATGGTGTGCTCGCCGAAGGCCATGTTGAGCACGACATTGGCGGTCTTGCGCCCGGCGCCGGGCAACGACTCGATCCCGGCGCGCGTGCGCGGCACCTCGCCGCCAAACTCGCTGAGCACCTTTGCCGACAGCGCGATCACGTTTTTCGCCTTGGTGCGGTAGAGGCCGATGGTCTTGATGTACTCGCGCAGGCGTTCCTCGCCGAGGTCCAGCATCTTCTGCGGTGTGTCGGCGATCGCAAACAGCGCGCGCGTCGCCTTGTTGACGCCGGCGTCAGTCGCCTGTGCCGACAGCACCACGGCAACCAGCAGCGTGAACGGATTGACGTGCTCGAGCTCCCCTTTCGGCTCGGGGTTGGCCTTGCGGAAACGGCTGAAGGCCTCGTGGACCTCGGGCGGCGTCCAGGGCTTCATAGCTTTGAGCGATTTCTTCGCGGCCGCCTTCGGTTTGGCCGTGACCGGCTTTGCCTTTTTCTTCGGCACGGACGTTTTGCGCGGGGCCGGCTTGCGGGTGATTTTCGCCATGATCGGGATATACTGAGGGACGATGAGCACAGGCAACGAAATTGAGCGGGAACGATCCGGAAGCGAGGCTGAGCCTCAGATCTTTTCCGCGCGGCTGACGCCGCACCGCTCGCTGAACCGCACCGGCTTCCTCGCCGTCATGCTGTTCCTGAGCGCCGTCAGCTTCGTCACCGGCCTCGTCTTCCTGATGATGGGCGCCTGGCCGGTGTTCGGCTTCTTCGGCCTCGATGTGCTGGTGATCTGGTGGGCCTTCAAGGCCAATTTCCGCGCGGCGCGGGCCAGCGAGGAGATCGTGGTCACGCCGTCTGAATTGCGCGTGCGGCGCGTCAGCCAGCACGGCCAGGTCGTCGAATGGACCTTCAATCCGCTCTGGGTCCGGCTCGACACGGAAATCGACGAGGATTTTGGCATCGAGCATCTCTATCTGATTTCGCGAGGTCACCAGATCCAGATCGCCCGCTTCCTGGGACCGGACGAAAAGGCAAGTTTCTACAAAGGCTTGGTTGAGGCATTAAATGCCGCCAGGCGCGGGCCGACCTACAATCCGGTCACCTGATTTGCGGATCGGAAATCGGGTGGTTTCGTACCCTGCCCTCTCCTACATTTGTGGTCATGATGACACTCGCGATACATGACCAGCGCCTGGCCGGGCCGGGCTCCCAGAACGCCGCGTTGCGCGACTATGATTCCGTGCGCCGGGCGATCGCCTTCATTTCGGAAAACTGGCGCGCACAGCCGACCATCGAGGCGATGGCGGATGCGGCCGGCGTCACCCCGGATGAGCTGCACCATCTGTTCCGCCGCTGGGCCTCGATCACACCGAAGGCCTTCATGCAGGCGCTCACGCTCGATCACGCCAAGGGCTTGCTCAGGGACTCCGCGAGCATCCTCGACGCGGCGCTCGACTCGGGCCTTTCGGGTCCGGGCCGGCTGCATGATCTCTTCGTCACCCACGAGGCGATGTCGCCGGGCGAATGGAAGAACGGCGGCGCGGGGCTCATCCTGCGCTACGGCTTCCATCACTCGCCGTTCGGCACCGCAATCGTGATCGCGACCGATCGCGGATTGTCGGGCCTCGCTTTCGCCGATCCCGGTGAGGAACAGGTGGCATTTGCCGACATGACGCGGCGCTGGCGAAACGCAACTTACGTCGAGGATCACGAAGGTACCGCGCCATTGGCGCAGCGCATCTTCGACACAAAACTGTGGCGGCCGGATCAGCCGCTGCGCGTGGTGATGATCGGCACCGATTTCGAGGTCCGGGTGTGGGAGACGCTGCTGAAGATCCCGATGGGCCGCGCCGTGTCCTATTCGGACATCGCCTGCAACATCAACAGCCCGAAAGCCTCACGCGCCGTCGGGGCTGCCGTGGGCAAGAACCCGGTCTCCTTTGTCGTGCCCTGCCACCGCGCTCTCGGCAAGAGCGGCACGCTCACCGGCTACCACTGGGGCATCACCCGCAAGCAGGCGATGCTGGGCTGGGAGGCCGGGCAGCTGGGGATGCAGTAATAGTCGTTACGCGTAAATTCCCCCACTTGGTCGTCCTGGCGAAAGCCAGGATCCATTACCCCAGGCAGATGTTTTGGGGCCGACTGCCAACCACCAGTCATCGCAAAACCAACGACGGTGGTTATGGGTCCTGGCTTTCGCCAGGACGACGGCTGAGTATTTAGCCGGCTCCGTCGCGCGCGAACGTCTTTAACCCGCCAGATCCAGCTTCGACGCCACCGTCGAATCCGCATTGAGGCGATAGATGATCGGCACACCCGTCGCGAGCTCGCGCTTCAAGATGCCTTCGGGCGAGAGTTTTTCCAGCACCATGATCAGCGCGCGCAGCGAATTGCCGTGGGCCGCAACCAACGTGCGCTTGCCGTTGAGCACGCCGGGCAAAATCTCCTGCACGTAATACGGCAATGCGCGCGCCAGCGTGTCCTTCAGGCTTTCACCGCCGGGTGGCGGCACGTCGTAGGAGCGGCGCCAGATCAGCACCTGGTCCTCGCCCCATTTCTTGCGGGCGTCGTCCTTGTTGAGGCCGGAGAGATCGCCATAGTCGCGCTCGTTCAGCGCGAGGTTCTTCGTCGTCGGCAGGCCCTTCTGGTCGAGCTCGCCGAGAATGAGATCGAGCGTGTGCTGTGCGCGCGTCAACACCGAGGTGTAGGCAACGTCGAACACGAGACCCTGCGCCTTCAGCTTGCGGCCAGCTTCCGAGGCTTCCTTGACGCCGAGCTCGGTAAGGTCAGGGTCCTTCCACCCCGTGAACAGGTTCTTCAGATTCCATTCGCTCTGGCCGTGCCGCACCAGCACGAGAAGACGTTCGCTCATTGACTGCTTTCCGTTTCGTTCGTTGTCTAAGCATGATCTTGTCGGAAAACCGCTTCACACTTTTCCGGATCATGCTTCGTTCAAATGTCAGACAGGCCGAGCACGTCGGCCATGGAGTAGTGCCCCGGCTTCTTGCCATGCGCCCAGAGCGCGGCCTTCAGCGCGCCGTGGGCGAACAGCATGCGATCCTCCGCGTGATGCGACAGCGTCAGGCGCTCGAACGGGCCGAGGAAGCTCACGCTGTGATCGCCGGCCGCGGTGCCGCCGCGCAATGACGCAAAGCCGATGTCGCCGGGCTTGCGCGCGCCGGTGATGCCGTCGCGGCCGCGGTCTGCATGCTCATCGAGCGCGATGCCGCGGCCGCTAGCTGCGGCCTGACCTAGCATCAGTGCCGTGCCCGAGGGCGCGTCGATCTTCATGCGATGATGGGTTTCGACGATCTCGATGTCGAAGCTCTCGTCGAGCGCCTTGGCGACGCGCTTGACCACTGCGGCGAGCAGATTGACACCGAGGCTCATATTGCCGGACTGCACCACCACGGCGCGGTTGGTGACGCTCTTGATCACGGCGTTGTCGGAGCCCGACAGCCCGGTCGTTCCGACCACGTGCACGAGGCCGCGTTCGGCGGCGATCGCGACATTGGCGAGGGTCGCCGCGGGCACGGTGAAATCCAGAATGCCGTCGGCGTCCTTCGACAATGCCCAGAGATCGCCGGAGAGTTTGATGCCATTGGCTGGCAGGCCTGCGAGCACGCCGGCATCCTTGCCGAGGAGCTCCGAGCCCGGCGCCTCCAGCGCGCCGGCCAGCACCGCACCTTTGCTCTCGGCAATCGCCCGCGTCAGCGCCCGGCCCATCCGGCCGCCGGCTCCAGCAACAATCAAGCGCATGTCGGACATGGTGCGATCCTCTCACGGTCGTTGTAGCGGGGGGACGCAGTTCCGGCAACCGAGGGAGATTAAGCTGACGGGCAGGCTCTTACGGCCCCTGGAGGGGGGAGCTATCGCACGCGAGAGTTCAGGCGCGAGGGCCTCCACGGCATCGTGGCCGGGCTTGTCCCGGCCATCCACGCCACACCACACGGCACGAAGAACGTGGATGCCCGGGACAAGCCCGGGCATGACGATCTGTTGCTCACACGTTTGCCGCCGCTCGGAAGCGGACAGCAAGACGGCGGCCCAGCTTCGATGGCGCCTCAGCCGTCTGACGGCTGCGGGCCGTCATAGCCCTCGATGATGATGAGGTCAGCGACGGAGTGCGGCTGGCGCACCTTGATGTTGGCCTGGTATTCCGGCGAGTTGTAGCAGGCGATCGCGGTCTCGTAGTCCGGGAATTCAATCACGACGTTGCGGGTGCGGCTACTGCCTTCGACAGTGGTGAACTTGCCGGCACGGACGACGAAGCGGCCACCCCATTTCTTGAAGATCGGACCATTGGCGACGGCATAGGGCTTGTAGCCCTCATCACTGCTCACGTCGACGCGTCCGATCCAGTAGCCTTTTGCCATTGTTCTTCTCCCTGTTGTTGATTAGCCGAGCGCTTGCGCAATCTCAGCCTGAATAGCCTCCGCAATCGCCTTGGGGTCCGTGGCTTCCAGCACCGGCCGCCCGACGACGAGATAGTCCGCGCCGGCCGCAATCGCGCGGCCCGGCGTCATGATGCGTTTCTGGTCGCCGCTCGCCGCGCCCGCCGGCCGGATGCCGGGAGTGACGAGGCTCATCTGGTGGCCGACGATCTTGCGCAAGGCTCCGACTTCCTCCGGCGAGGATACCAGCCCGTCGATGCCGAGCACCTGCGCCTGCTGCGCGCGCGCTTCGACGAGTTCGGAGACGCCAAGCCGGAAGCCTGCCGCGTGCAGATCGTCCTCGTTGTAGGAAGTCAGAACAGTAACGGCGAGAATCTTCAGTTTCGAGCTGCCGCGACCTTCGACGGCACCCTTCATGGTCTGCGGATAGGCGTGCACGGTGAGGAAGGTCGCGCCGAGCCTGGTGATGCTGTCGACGCCCTGCGCCACGGTGTTGCCGATGTCGTGCAGCTTGAGATCGAGAAAGACCTTCTTGCCCTTGTCGGCGAGCTTGCCGACCAGCGGCAAGCCGCCGGCATAAGCGAGCCGATAGCCGATCTTGTAGAAGGTGACGCTGTCGCCGAGCCGGTTGACCATCGCTTCCGCGGCATCAACGCCGGGCAGATCGAGCGCGACGATCAGGCGGTCTTTCGGGGCAATCTCGGCTGGCCTCATGTCACCTCACATCATGCGTTGGGAAACGTCGATCAACTGCCGCACCAGTTCCTTCAACGCGGCGATATCGCCCTCGTGCTTCAGCCTGTCCATATCGTCATAGGCCTGGTCGGCAAAGGCGAGCGTCAGCTGGCTGGCAATCACATTGGCGTGGCAGGAGGTCAGGATCAGCCGCAACGCCTGCAGCGCGCGAGCCGCGCCGAGCCGGCTCTGCGAGGCGCCGGCGAGCGCGAAGACGCGGTTGCGGAACACCTCGCCGCGCGGCTCGTGCAGCTCATGCACGCGACTGACCCAGTCGATCGCGTTCTTCAGCAGCGGCGGCACCGAGGCATTGTATTCGGGCGAGACGATCAGCACGCCATGATGCGCGCCGATCATGCGCTTGAGATTGATCGCGTGCTTGGGCACACCGGACTTGGCCTGCAGGTCGCCGTCATAGATCGGCAGCGGAAAATCGGCGAGCGAGATGCGTGTGACGTCGACACCGGCCTGGTCGAATGCATAGGCGGCGACCGCTGCCAGCTTCGCATTGTGCGAGCCGGTGCGCAGAGAGCCGGGAATGATCAGGATCTTCGGTGCGGACATCCGCTTCCATGCGTTCGGCGAAACGAGCCCGCCACGCAAACAAGAATGCCGGCGGAATTAGTCCTTGCGATACACCCAGACGCGGGCGGGCGGAAGGTTCATCCAGATCCGTTCCGAGGCCTCTGTGGACACGCCGGGCAACGATTTCGGAATCGGCGGCACCACCGCATAGGTGAACTGGACGAAGGGCGCACCGGGCGCCAGGGCCGTGAAGGCGTCGCGGATGAGCCGCAGCCGCGTCAGCATCGGTTTTGTGACCAGCGGCAGGCCCGACACCACCGCAGAGGCCGGCGCGCTCAGCACGTTCCACAGCGTGTCGCGCAGGCGATAGGCATCGCCCTGCACCACCTTGGCCTGCGGATAGCGGTCGCGCAGCAGGGCGCAGAAGCCTGGATTGTATTCGACGAGGACGAGACGCTTCTGGTCGACGCCGCGCTCGACCAGGGCCGAGGTGATGGCGCCGGTGCCGGGCCCGAGCTCGACCACCGGTGCGTCCGAATTGATATCGACGTAGTGGGCCATGGTCCGGGCCAGCAGCTTGCCCGACGGCATCACCGCGCCCATGTGGAGGGGCTTTTCGATCCATGACCGGAGAAAACGCACCTCGTCATCGAGACGGGGCTTCTTCAACGCACGCGCGGACGATGGCAATGGCATGTCGGGACCGGCCGGGACCGCGTGACCGCGGCGTGTCAGAAAATGGTCATAAAGACGTATAGGCCGAAGGCGGCACGGTCAAGACGCGTCAACTCGCGCGATTACCGAAGAAATCCTTGACCTTGGTGAAGAAACCCTCGGATTCCGGCTGGGTGTTGCCGGAGGAGAGCTTGTCGAACTCGGCCAGCAATTCCTGCTGCTTCTTGGTGAGGTTCTGCGGGGTCTCGACCACGACCTGAACGTACATGTCGCCCATCTGGCGCGAGCGCAGCACCGGCATGCCTTTTGATGCGATGCGGAATCGGCGGCTGGACTGGGTCCCTGCTGGGACCTTCACCTTGGTCTTGCCCTTCTCGATGGTCGGCACCTCGAATTCGCCGCCAAGCGCCGCCGTCACCATCGAGATCGGCACACGACAATGCAGATCGGCGCCGTCGCGCTGGAAGAACTGGTGCTGGGCCAGCGACAGGAAGATGTAGAGGTCGCCGGGCGGGCCGCCGCGGACCCCGGCCTCGCCCTCGCCAGCGAGCCTGATCCTGGTGCCGTCCTCGACGCCCGGGGGAATGTTGACCGACAGCGTCCGTTCGCGGGTGACGCGCCCCTGACCTGAGCAGGACGGGCAAGCGTCCTCGATCATTTGGCCGCGCCCCTGGCAGCCCGGGCATGTGCGCTCCAGCGTGAAGAAGCCCTGCGACTGCCTTACGCGTCCGGCGCCGCCGCAGGTCGAGCAGGTCTTCGGCTTGGTGCCGGCCTTGGCCCCGATGCCCGAACAGGCTTCGCACGTGACCGAGACCGGGATCTCGATCTGCGCGGTCTTGCCGCCAAAAGCTTCCTCGAGTGTGATTTCCATGTTGTAGCGCAGGTCGGCGCCGCGCTCGCGGCCGCCACGGCCGCCGCGCTGTCCAGCCATGCCGAACAAATCTTCGAAAATGTCGGAAAAGGAGGAGGCGAAGCCCGCGCCGAAACCAGCGCCGCCACCGCCGCCCTGCTCGAAGGCGGCATGGCCGTAACGGTCATAGGCCGCGCGCTTGTCCCTGTCTTTCAGGACCTCGTAGGCCTCGTTGATTTCCTTGAACTTGACTTCGCTAGTGTCGTCCCCGGGATTGCGGTCGGGGTGAAACTTCATCGCCAGCTTGCGGAACGACGATTTCAGGACGGAATCGTCGGCATCGCGTTCGACTTCGAGGGTTTCGTAGTAGCAGCGCTTGGTGGACGTGGACATGATGAGCTCGGTCTATCCGATCGCGATTCAAGTCGGAGCGAAGCAACGTCGCCATGCAGCGATATAAGCACCCTTCCGCCTCGCGGCAGAGGATTGCACAGCAGTGTTCAGAATAACGGCTGGGAATTGATCGATCGTAACGGGGCCGACTTTAGAGCCTTGGCCCGTCGAGCCCGACACGATGGCCTCCCCCGCGAGGGAGGAGGCCGTTGGCGCGTGTGGGGTCCAAGCCGTCCGCATCATCACCCTCGCAGGGTTCAGGCGGACTTCTTGTTGTTCTTGTCGTCGTCGACTTCGGTGAATTCCGCGTCGACGACGTCGTCCTTGGCCGCATCCTTCTTGGCGTCGGCCTCGGCCTGCTGCTTGTACATGGCCTCGCCGAGCTTCATCGAAGCCTGGGCCAGCGTTTGGGTCTTGGCCTTGATCGCTTCGGCATCGTCGCCCTTCAGCGCTTCCTTGAGGTCGCTGACGGCGTCCTCGATGGCGCGGCGCTCGGTCTCTGCGACCTTCGAACCGTGCTCGGCCAGTGCCTTCTCGGTCGAATGCACCAGTCCGTCCGCGTCGTTCTTGGCAGTCACGGCCTCGCGGCGCTTCTTGTCCGCCTCGGCATTGGCCTCGGCGTCCTTGACCATCTTCTCGATGTCGGCTTCCGACAGACCGCCGGAGGCCTGGATGCGGATCTGCTGCTCCTTGGACGTGGCCTTGTCCTTGGCCGAGACGTTGACGATGCCGTTGGCGTCGATATCGAAGGTCACCTCGATCTGCGGCATACCGCGCGGAGCCGGCGGAATGCCCATCAGGTCGAACTGGCCGAGCATCTTGTTGTCGGCCGCCATTTCACGCTCGCCCTGGAAGACGCGGATGGTGACCGCGTTCTGGCTGTCCTCGGCGGTCGAGAACACCTGGCTCTTCTTGGTGGGGATCGTGGTGTTGCGGTCGATGATGCGGGTGAACACGCCGCCCAGCGTCTCGATGCCCAGCGACAGCGGGGTCACGTCGAGCAGCAGCACGTCCTTGACGTCGCCCTGAAGCACGCCGGCCTGGATCGCGGCACCGATCGCCACGACTTCGTCCGGGTTGACGCCCTTGTGCGGCTCCTTGCCGAACAGCTGCTTCACGACTTCCTGGACCTTCGGCATGCGCGACATGCCACCGACCAACACCACTTCGCCGATCTCGGCGGCGGTGAGGCCGGCATCCTTCAGCGCCTTGCGGCAGGGCTCGACGGTTTTCTGGACGAGGTCATCGACCAGCGCCTCGAACTTGGCGCGGGTAAGCTTCATCGTCAGATGCTTCGGGCCGGTCTGGTCCGCGGTGATGAAGGGCAGGTTGATCTCGGTCTGCGTCGTCGACGACAGCTCGATCTTGGCCTTTTCGGCGGCTTCCTTCAGGCGCTGCAACGCGAGCTTGTCGTTGCGCAGGTTGATGCCCTGCTCCTTCTGGAATTCGTCGGCGAGATAGCCGACCAGGCGCATGTCGAAGTCTTCGCCGCCGAGGAAGGTGTCGCCGTTGGTCGACTTCACCTCGAACACGCCGTCGCCGATTTCGAGAATCGAGATATCGAACGTGCCGCCGCCGAGATCGTACACGGCGATCGTGCCGGCCTTGGTCTTGTCGAGGCCATAGGCGAGCGCGGCCGCGGTCGGCTCGTTGATGATGCGCAGCACTTCAAGGCCCGCGATCTTGCCGGCGTCCTTGGTCGCCTGGCGCTGGGCGTCGTTGAAGTAGGCGGGCACGGTGATGACGGCCTGGTCGACCTTCTGGCCGAGATGGGCTTCCGCGGTCTCCTTCATCTTCTGCAAGATGAACGCCGAGACCTGCGAGGGCGAGTAGGTCTGGCCGTCGGCCTCGACCCAGGCGTCGCCGTTGGAAGCCTTCACGATCTTGTACGGAACGAGCTTCTTGTCCTTCTCGACCATCGGGTCGTCGTAGCGGCGGCCGATCAGGCGCTTCACTGCGAAGAACGTGCGCTCGGGATTGGTGACGGCCTGGCGCTTGGCCGGCTGGCCGACGAGGCGCTCACCGTCGTCCGTCACGGCGACGATCGAAGGCGTCGTGCGCATGCCTTCGGAATTCTCGATGACTTTGGCGTTCTTGCCATCCATTACGGCGACGCACGAATTCGTGGTGCCGAGGTCGATCCCGATGACCTTTCCCATGGTCCTATATCCTTGTTTTTGCGGCAGGCTGGCTGGGCCCAGAAGGCACCCGAACCGAAACCCCCTAAGATCAAACATTCGCGATATTGCGATGGTTGGGGGTCATATAGGAGGGGGGGAGGTGCCCGCAAGGACCGAACGCAAGTTTCGGCCGTGAAAACATTGGGTTTTGGAAGAACATATCCGGGCTGCACCGCCCTTGCGGGTGAGGAATTATTAACAGGTGCCGCGATCGGCGGCATCGGCTACCGCATTCCGCCCCGCCCTGTTGCGGCAAGTCCAAACCCGCTAAAAGGCGGGCAGCCGGCCGGGCTCGTCATCGGGCTGCCTCGCGCGACAAAGCGACCGGCCGGCCACCATCGAACGGCCTCAATGTGAACCAATCAGAGTGCCCATGAAGCTGATCCGCCCCCTCGCTGCGCTCGCCCTCCTCGTCGCCTCTGCGCTTCCGGCTCTGGCTGCCGACGCCGTTTTCCCGCCTGGCTTGCGCCTCGGCATGGTGCCATTGGTCGGTCTTAACACGGCCAAGACCTTTCCCGGCTTCGAGAGCGAGGACGGCAGCGTCAAGGTGCTGATCACAGAGCTGCCGCCGGCGGCCTATGGCGAAGTCGTGAGCGCCTTCAACTCCAATCCGGCCGGAGCCAACGGCGTCAAGCAGGACAAGATCGAGACGCCCGCCGGTCTTGCCTATTTCACCACTGAGAGCGGCAAGGCCGGCGAGACGCCGGTGCGGCGCTATTCGATGATCGTGCCGGGCGCCGGCTTCTCCGGCTATGTCGCGGTGCAGATCCCGGAGAATGCGATCAAGATCTACACCGACGAGGCGGTGCGGCAGATGTTCGCGAGCGTCGTCACCCGCAAGCAGGTCTCGGCCGAAGAGCAGATCGCGCTGATGCCGTTCAAGATCACCGATCTCGCCGACTTCAAGGACGTTCGCACGCTGGCGCCGGGCTCGAGCATCATCCTGGCCGACGGCGACGAGAGTACCGGCTATGAATCGAAGCCATTCATGATCCTCGGCGTGATCGGCGCCACCCCGCAGCAGGCCGACGACCGCGCCCGCTTCGCCCAGGAGGCGGCGCTCCAGATTCCCGGCGTGCGGGAGTCGCGCGTCACCATGTCCGAGCCGATCCGCATCAGCGGCCAGCAGGGTTTCGAGACCCGGATCGACGGCGTCAGCGGCAAGGACAAGACGCCGGTGACCGTGGTGCAGTGGATCCGCTTCAGCAGCGGCGGCGCCTCGCTGCGCATCATCGCCAGCGCCCCGCGCGAGCAGTGGCCGGCCGCCTTCACCCGCTTCCGCGCGGTCCGCGACGGCATCCAGCCGAAGGGCTGACCCGACACTAACCGTCGTCCCGGCCTACGCCGGGACGACGATGATATCCGGTCAGCAGCCCAACGACTCACCAAAGCCGGCTGCATTTTCGGGCTTCTGTTCGTATACGAACGGAACTAGGCTCCCCTTCCGTTGAGTTCATCCTAGAGGGAGGCGAATGATGCTGGATCGGCGACAAGTCTTGGCGGCGCTCGGGACGAGCGCTCTCGTGGCCCTCGCGCCAACCGCAATTCTGGCAGCTGCATCGATCAAGCCGGACGATGCATCCGCGCTGCTCGTGATCGACGTACAGAACTGCTTCCTTCCCGGCGGCAGCCTTGCCGTGAAGGAAGGCGAGCAGGTGGTCCCCGTCATCAACAAGATCTCGAAAGCGTTTTCGAACGTGGTGATGACGCAGGACTGGCACACGCAAGGCCATATTTCCTTCGCGTCAGTCCACGCCGGCAAGAAGCCGTTCGAGACCGTCGATCTTCCCTACGGCAAGCAGGTGCTGTGGCCAGACCATTGCGTGCAGGGCACCGACGGCGCCGCGCTGTCGAAGGACCTTGCGATCCCGCACGCCGAGCTCATCATCCGCAAGGGTTTTCACAAGGACGTCGACAGCTATTCGGCCTTTCTCGAAGCCGACGGCAAGACCTCGACCGGCCTTGCCGGCTATCTGAAGGGGCGAAAGATCAAGCGCGTCTTCGTCGCGGGGCTGGCGACGGATTTCTGCGTCGCCTGGACCGCGCTCGACGCGCGCAAGGCGGGCTTCGAGGTCTATGTGGTGGAAGACGCCTGCCGCGGCATCGACAATCAGGGCTCGCTCGCAAAAGCCTGGGCCGATATGGCCAAGGCCGGCGTGAAGCGGATTCAGTCCGCGGATATCGCGGCGAGCGCGTAAGAGGCGCGACCGAACTGCCAGACCCTCATCCTGAGGAGCGCACCCTTCGCGCGCGCCTCCTCACCATGAGGATCGATCAGTTGGCCGCGCCGTTCGGCTCGTTGCTGTTGGCGGGCGCGGCCTTGGCGCCGCCCTTGGCGACACCGACCAGGGCGGGACGCAGCACGCGCTCGCCGATGGTGTAGCCGGCCTGCATGACCTGCACGACGGTGCCTGCGGGCACCGACGCATCGGGCACCTCGAACATCGCCTGCTGAAAGTTCGGATCGAACTTCTGGCCCAAGGGGTCGAATTTCTTCACGCCGTGTTTTTCCAGCGCGCTGAGCAGCGAGCGCTCGGTCAGCTCGACGCCCTCGATCAGCGAGGCCAGGCCTGCATCGGCCGTCGCACGAGCTTCGGCCGGAACGGCATCGAGCGCGCGCTGGAGGTTGTCGGCGATGTCGAGCACGTCGCGGGCAAAGCCCGTGACGCCGTAGAGCTTGGAGTCTGCGACCTCTTTGGCGGTGCGCTTGCGCAAATTCTCCATCTCGGCCAGCGTCCGCAGCATGCGATCGCGCGCCTCGGCGGCTTCCTTCTGCAGGAGCTCGACCGAGCCGGGCTCGGGATCGTCGGGCATGATGTAGGGTTTTGACACCACGGGCTCGCCGGCCGCAGCACTCGTGTCTTCGGGTTGCCGGTCTCGATCGGTCATCGGCTCTCTTTTCGCATTCGTCTCAGGGGGTTTCTGGCCCGGATATCGTGCTTCGGGCGCCGAAAATCAAGCGCCCGTGATCGGGAGAGACGCCGGTCAGCCCCCCAGGAGCCGGCTGACGATGCGGGCAGCGTAGTCCACGGTCGGGATCACGCGGGCATAATTCAGCCGTGTCGGCCCGATCACGCCCAAAACGCCGACGATATGGCCGGCGGCATCCCGATAGGGCGAGATGATGGTGGACGAGCCCGACAGCGAGAACAGCTTGTTCTCACTGCCGATGAAGATTCGCACGCCTTCCGCGGTTTCGGCCCGGCCGAGCAGGTCGATCACGCCACGCTTGGTCTCGAGATCGTCGAAGAGCAGGCGAACGCGCTCGAGATCCTCCAGCGCATGCAAATCTTCGAGCAGATTGGCGTGGCCGCGAACGATCAGCTGGCGATCCTCGTTTTCGCCGCCCGACCAGCTGGCGATACCGGCCGAGATCACCTTGTGCGTCAGCTGATCGAGCTCGGTCCGCGCCTCTCCGAGCGCGGTCTCGAGCTCCAGCCGGGCCTCGGCCAGGGTCCGGCCACGGATACGTGCATTGAGGAAGTTACCGGCTTCAGTCAGCGCCGAGGATGGAACCCCCGGCGGGAGCGTCAGCACGCGGTTTTCGACCTGCCCGTCCTCGCCGACCAGGATCACCAATGCCTTTTCCGGTTCCAAGCGGACGAATTCGATATGTTTCAGCCGCGCATTGGATTTCGGCGTCAGCACGACGGCGGCTGCGCGGGTCAGGCCGGAGAGTCGCGTCAATGCCTCCTCGAGCGCAGCCTCGACCGATTGCGCGTGGCCGACGGAGGTCAACTGGCTCTGGATCGCCTGCCGCTCACTGTCATTGAGGTCGCCGACCTGCATCAGGGCGTCGACGAAGAACCGCAGGCCGAGTTCCGTCGGCAGCCGGCCGGCGGAGGTATGCGGGGCGTAGATCAGGCCGAGCTGTTCCAGGTCGGCCATGACGTTGCGGACCGAGGCGGGCGACAGCGGCATGGCAATCAGGCGCGAAATATTGCGCGAGCCCACCGGCTCCCCCGTCGCGAGGTAGCTTTCGACGATTTGACGAAAGATGTCGCGGGAACGCTCGTTGAGCTGGGCGAGGCCCGCGCGCGGCGCGATCAGATGGATCGGATCGTGATGGGCCACAGACGGTAACTCCTCTCAGATACAGGTAATTTGTCTATCCCTGCGGCTTCTGACAAGCGTGGCGTTCGCGGATTGAAAATCGGGGGTGAATAAGGCCTCGATCTTCCCCCTTGCCGCCCACCCTCACCCCACCTACAAGCACCGCCAACAGCCCCTTTCCGAGAGTTTTGGAGGATTTCCCATGCGGCCAAGCCGCCGTGCGCCCGACGAACTGCGCCCCGTGACGCTGGAGCGCGGCGTGGTCAAATATGCGGAAGGCTCGTGCCTGGTGAAGTTCGGCGACACCCACGTGCTGGTCACCGCCACGCTGGAAGACCGCCTGCCGCCATGGCTGAAGGGCCAGGGCCGCGGCTGGGTCACCGCCGAATACGGCATGCTGCCGCGCGCGACCTCGGAACGCACCCGCCGCGAGGCCTCCGCCGGAAAGCAGAGCGGCCGCACCGTCGAAATTCAGCGCCTGATCGGACGCTCGCTTCGCACCATCATTAATCTCGAAGCGCTCGGTGAGCGCCAGATCACGGTCGATTGCGACGTGCTGCAGGCCGACGGCGGCACCCGCACGGCCTCGATCACCGGGGCCTGGGTCGCCCTCGCCGATTGCATCACCTGGATGAAGGCGCGCAACATGGTCAAGGCCAATGTGTTGCGCGACAACGTCGCCGCGATCTCCTGCGGCATCTACAAGGGCACGCCGGTGCTCGACCTCGACTATGCCGAGGACTCCGAAGCCGATACCGACGCCAATTTCGTCATGACGGGCGATGGCCGCATCATCGAAGTCCAGGGCACCGCGGAACGCGAGCCGTTCACGGAAGCCGAGTTCCTGGCTCTGATGGCGCTGGCGCGCAAGGGCGTCGCGCGTCTCGTGGACTTGCAGAAACTGGCGGTAGCGTAGTCAATAGGCCGATGCATCGCCGAATCACCGGAAAGCTGGTCATCGCGACCCATAATCCCGGCAAGCTCGCCGAGATGAAGGAGCTGCTCGCGCCTTACGGCATCGAGGCGGTGTCGGCCGGCGAATTAGGCCTTTCGGAGCCGGAAGAGACCGGAAACGATTTCCGCAGCAATGCCGCGATCAAGGCCGTCGCGGCAGCGCAGGCGACGAAGCTGCCATCTTTCGCCGATGATTCCGGCATCGTGGTCGACGCGCTCGATGGCGCGCCCGGCATCTATTCGGCGCGCTGGGCCGGGCCGAACAAGGATTTTGACGCGGCGATGGCTCGGATCGAGCGGCTGTTGCAGGAGCGCGGCGCGACCACGCCCGCCAAACGCAAGGCGCATTTCGTTTCCGCGCTCTGCGTTGCATGGCCCGACGATCATCTCGAAGAGGTCGAGGCGCGCGTCGACGGCACGCTGGTGTGGCCGCCGCGCGGCACCGCCGGCTTCGGCTACGACCCGATGTTTTTGCCCGACGGCCATAGCCGCACCTTCGGCGAGATGGAGAGCATCGAGAAGCACGGCCTGCCGCCGCTCGGTCTCGGCCTGTCGCACCGTGCCCGCGCCTTCGTGAAACTGGCGGAGATCTGCCTTGAGCCGCGCTAAGGAAGCCTTCGGCGTCTACGTGCACTGGCCGTTCTGCCTGTCGAAGTGCCCCTATTGCGACTTCAACAGCCACGTTCGCCACGCCGCGATCGACGAGGCGCGTTTTGCGTCAGCATTCGCGCGTGAGATCGAAACGACCGCGCAACGTTCGCCCGGCCGCGAAGTCACCTCGATCTTTCTCGGCGGCGGAACGCCCTCGCTCATGCAGCCTGCAACCGTCGGCGCTGTGCTCGACGCCATCGGCAAGCACTGGACCGTGGCGAAAGACGTCGAAGTCACGCTGGAGGCAAACCCGACCAGCGTCGAGGCTACGCGCTTCGCCGGCTATCGCGCCGCCGGCGTCAACCGCGTCTCGCTCGGCGTGCAGGCGCTCGACGATGCCTCGCTGAAAGCGCTGGGCCGCATGCACAGCGCGCGCGAGGCACTCGATGCCGTCGCCATCGCGCGCCGCTCGTTCGATCGTTATTCGTTCGACCTGATCTATGCCCGTCCCGACCAGACGCCGGCGATGTGGGCCGATGAATTGCGTCTCGCGATCGACGAGGCGGCCGAGCATCTGTCGCTCTATCAATTGACGATCGAAGAAGGCACGCCGTTCTTCGGCCTGCATCAAGCCGGCAAGCTGAAGACGCCGGATGAGGCGATCGCACGCGCGCTCTACGACGTTACGCAGGAGACCTGCGACAAGCTCGGCCTGCCCGCCTACGAGATTTCAAATCACGCGCGGCGCGGCGCCGAGTGCCGGCACAATCTGGTCTACTGGCGCGGCGAGGAATATGCCGGCATCGGCCCCGGCGCCCATGGCCGGCTCGACATCGATGGTATCAGGCACGCAACCGCCACCGAGAAGCGTCCCGAAGCCTGGCTGATGCGGGTCGAGACCAACGGCCATGGCAACGTCACCGACGACCTCCTCAACAGCGAAGAACGCGCCGACGAATTCCTGCTGATGGGGTTGCGCCTCGCCGAGGGCATCGACCCCGAGCGCTACCGCGCGCTGTCTGGCCGCTCGCTCGATCCCAAGCGCATCACGCTGCTGCGCGAAGAAGGCGCGATCACGGTGGATGCAACGGGTCGGCTGCGCGTGACCAGCAGCGGTTTTCCGGTGCTGGACGCAGTGGTCGCGGATCTCGCGGCGTAGCGATATCTCGTAGTACGCAAAGCGTAACCAGCAACTTCGCGCGCGGAAGCATGATGGGTTACGCCTTCAGTTCGGGGTTGTATCGCGCGGTGGCTTGTGCGGTTCGGCTTCCCCTTGGGACTTCGCCTCAAGACCTCGTCCCGAGATGGATTGTCCTGATTTCCTGCTTCTTTATCCGTCAAGGTACGGTCTCCCGCTTGGGGAAAAGCGGGACGGACATAGGAATCCTTGCCATTAGCGTGGACTCCGGAACAGCGACGCCCCACCATTGATCTGCGATTCGGATCCATCCGATTCGCAACGTGGAGGGGAGCCGGTCTTCCGCCAAGTCGACCCGGCTCTCCCCACTGGCGATCCCTGACCTAGGGGACCATCTGACCAAAGGCCGTCCGGTTTCCACCCCGGGCGGTCTTTGTATTTTCAGCAGGGGCTCGAATCACGAGCTTCAGCCTGACTGAAATCACGTACACACTACGCACAGTAGAATCCCACCTACAAGACGCATGAGGACACACAGTCCTCAAACAACGGGGACAAAACTAACGCGCCGGCCTGTCACGCGGTTCAAACATACCGCACGCAAATCTGGCACCTTACGCCCCAAAACTCTTTGGCGAGCCCGCCACGGCCACGCCGCCACCGGTCGTGACCTTCATCACCGCGAGCCCGCGCTCGTTGGTTCCGTCGGCGCGGAAGCGGAACAGGCCGTCGATGCCGGCGAAGCCGGAGGGGTTGGTGAGCACGTCCGGCGAAAAGCGCGTGGTGCCTTGCGTGCGCGCCAGCGCGGCGACCAGGGCAACCGCATCATAGGCGAGCGTGGCCGTGCGGATCGGCTCCGCGCCGTATTTGGTGCGATAGCGGCCGGAGAAGGCGCGAAAGCCGGCCGGGTCCGGCGCGGCGTAGAGGCCGCCTTGCAAGCTTGAACTGGCATAGACGCGCGGACTGTCCCACAGGCCGGTGCCGAGCAGCTGGATATTGCGCAGGTTAGCACCCGCGGCGCTCAACGCATCGGCGACCGCAACGACGGCGTCGCCATCATCGGCGATGAACAGCGCATCCGCACTGCCGAGCTGCTGCGCCACGGTCCGGGCCGGCGCGGCGCGATCGGCGCCGTATTTCTCGAACGCGACGATGCGCCCGCCGCGGCGCGGCACGGCCGCCTTCACCGCGGCCTCGACCACGTTGCCATAGGCATTGTCGGGCACGAGCACGGCGACGGAGCGCTTTCCGATGCTGGCGGAATATTCGACGATGCGGTTGACGTCGGACTCCGGCAGGAAGCTCAGCAGATAGACACCGCGGCCGGCGATGCTGGAATCGGTCGAGAACGCCATCACCGAGATGCCGCGCGTCCGCGCGATCTGCGCCACCGCGGGCACCGACTGCGCGAACAGCGGCCCCAGGATGATCTCGGCGCCCTCGTCGACCGCCTGCTGCGCACTCGCCTGCGCGCCCTGCGGGCTGCCATTGTCGTCCTTGATTAGGAGCTGGATGTTGGGATTCTGGAACTCGGCCAGCGCCATCTCGGCGGCGTTGCGCATCGACTGCGCGGCAAGGCCGGCATTGCCGGATGCCGAGAGCGGCAGGATCACGGCAACCTTCACCCCGCCGGTGCCGGCGGTCGTCGCCTGTTGCGGCGGGCCGGCCGGCTGGGCCGGAGGCGGAGAGGAGCTGCTGAACGGATTGGAGAACTGGCTCAGGCTCTGCTGCACGCCGGCGCAGGCCGACAGCAGTGGCGTGCCGAGCAACAGGCCGAGCGCGCTTCGCCGGGTTGCCCCCGATATCAGGGGCCCCTGAACGGGAGACTCCCCCGAAAAGGAAGATCTGGGATCACGTGGGCCCGTCATGACAGTTTCTCTTCTGACCGACCGTCGCCAGTCGCTCACGATATTCTTTCCACGACACCAGCCATGGATTCAGGCATATTGTCGGCAAATAGTTAACTCAAACAAAAGGATAATGCCCGCTTAACGCGGCTTCCTCTCAAGTTCTGGCTAGCTGTCCGCCGTCCGTCACCCAGCATCAAGGCGGCGTTTCCGCCGCGAATATGGCGCTGACGCTTCATTCCCTAGGGAATGTGATGCCGAATGGATCACATTCCAGTCCTTCCTCGCCCCTTGCCTCGCCCCCTGCCCAGGCACCATCTTTTTCCGCGGACCGGTTCCCAGCCCCGGGGATCATGCCTAAGTTCGTCTGATTATGCGCGCAAAGCCGTCCCCGATAAATACACCTGAGACGATGGAGCCCGCCTCGCGCGGTTTCTCCATCGACGCCCATCGGCTTGCTGCGCCGAAGGCCGCGCCGGGCCTGCACCTGGTCGCGACCCCCATCGGCAATCTCGGTGACATCACGCTGCGGGCGCTGCAGACCCTCGCCGGGGTCGATGTCATCGCCTGCGAGGACACCCGGATCACGCGGCGTCTGACCGAGCGCTACGACATCTCCGCGCAGCTCAAGCAATATCACGAGCACAACGCGGAAGCGGCCCGCCCAAAGATCCTGGAGCGGCTTTCGCAGGGCGGCTCGATCGCGCTGGTGTCGGACGCCGGCACGCCGCTGATCTCGGACCCCGGCTACAAGCTGGTGCGCGAGGTCTGCGCCGCCGGCCACGCCGTCTACGCGCTGCCCGGCCCGTCCTCGGTGCTGGCGGCGCTGTCGGTCGCAGCGCTGCCGACCGACCGCTTCTTCTTCGAGGGCTTTCTGCCGGCCAAATCGGCCGCGCGGCGGTCGCGCCTGACCGAGCTGGCGCGCATCGATGCGACACTGGTGATGTTCGATTCTGGCAACCGCGTGCAGGACACGCTCGCCGAGCTTGCCGAGATCATGGGGACCCGCGAAGCCGCGATCTGCCGCGAGCTGACGAAACTGCACGAGCAGATTTCGCGCGCGACGCTGCATGAGCTGGCGCGCGATGCCGACACGCTGGAGACGCGCGGCGAATTCGTGCTGGTGATCGCTCCGCCTGCGGCGGATGCCGAGATGCTGACATCGGATGCGCTCGACGACTTTCTGCGCGAGCAGCTCGCCGCCAACAGCGTCAAGGATGCGGTGGCGCATGCGGTCGCGCTCTCGGGCCGGCCGCGCCGCGAGGTCTATGCCCGCGCGCTCGAGCTTGCCAAAGATCTGCGGGGCGGCGATGGCGAAGACTAACGTCCCGGCGGAACCAAAAATCGCTTCGCCCGAGCGCGTCGCCGCGTTTCGCACGGGCATCTCCGCGGAAAGCCGCGCCGCAGCCTATCTCATGGCCAAGGGATACCGCATCCTCGCCAAACGCTACCGCACGCCGCATGGCGAGATCGACATCGTGGCGCGCCGCCGCAATTTGATCGCCTTCGTCGAGGTCAAGGCGCGCGCGACGCTGGACGACGCCGCCTTCGCGGTGACACCGCGCCAGCAGCAGCGCATCATCGATGCCGCGCAAGGCTGGCTCGTCGCGCATCCCGAGCATGCGGAATTCGAATTGCGATTCGATGCCATGCTGATTGCGCCGCGGTCACTTCCACGCCATGTGTTGGCGGCATTCGACGCCTCGACCTGAAAGGCAGACCATGAAACTGAACGTCGCCGTCCAGATGGACCCCATCGCCCGCATCAACATCAAGGGCGATTCCACCTTTGCGCTGCTCCTGGAGGCGCAGAAGCGCGGCCACGGCCTGTCCTATTACACGCCCGACAAGCTCTCGATGGTCGGCGAGGAGATCGTCGCTCCCGTTCAGCTGCTCACCGTGCGCGACGAGCCCGGCAATCATTTCACCTTGGGCGAACCCAGGCGCGAGGCGCTCAACGGCTTCGACGTTGTGCTGCTGCGCCAGGATCCGCCGTTCGACCTCGCCTACATCACCTCGACGCACCTTCTCGAACGCATCCATCCGAAGACACTCGTCGTCAATGATCCCGCCTCGGTGCGCAACGCGCCGGAAAAGCTGTTCGTGATGAACTTTCCGCAGCTGATGCCGCCGACGCTGATCTCGCGCGACCTCGACGAGATCAACGCATTCCGCGACAAGTATGGCGCCGTCGTGATGAAGCCGCTGCACGGCCATGGCGGCGCGGCGGTGTTCCGCGTGATGCCGCAGGACATGAATTTCGGCTCGCTGTTCGACATGTTCTCGGTGACGTTCAAGGAAGCCTGGGTGATCCAGCAGTTCATTCCCGAGGTGAAGCACGGCGACAAGCGCATCATCCTGATCAATGGCGAGTTCGCCGGCGCGGTGAATCGCGTCCCGGCCGCCGACGACCTCCGCTCCAACATGGTGCGCGGCGGCGCCGCGCAGGAGACCGAGCTCACGCCGCGCGAGCGTGAGATCTGCGCCACCGTCGGCCCGGCGTTGCGCGAGCGCGGGCTGTTGTTCGTCGGCATCGACGTCATCAACGGCAACCTGACCGAGATCAACGTGACCTCGCCGACCGGCATCCGCGCCATCGCGCGGCTCGGCGGACCGGACGTTGCCGCAAAGCTCTGGGACGTGATCGAGCGGAAGCGGACGAAGTAGGCATTGGCCCGTAGCCCGGATGGAGCGCAGCGAAATCCGGGCTACGTAATGCATGCGCGGCATCACCTCACCCATCACTAACGACCCATTCACCATGACGCGGCGCGCATCATTCGAACGCAGCGGCAGCACTGCGTGAAACTACGGGGCCAGTGGCCGACCGGCTAACGCGACGTTCACCATCTGCCGAAAGACCACAGCGCGGCCGTCGATCACGTTCGGCCTCGCAACACCGCTTATACTTTTACTGCCTACTCATCGACACGGGGAACCCGCCAGGTGCGGTTCGAGTGCCCCGCGTAAGAGTAGAAGCGTATGAACACCGCACGCATTGTCGTTCTCGTCATCGCACTGGGCGCCGGCGGCGTCGCTGCGTATCTGGCGAGCGGCTATGACAACAAGCCCGCGCCCGTTCTCCCCGTCGCCGAGAAGCTGCCGACGGTCGAGGTCCTGGTCGCCAAGAACGATATCCAGCTCGGCCAAGCCGTGAAGCCCGAGGACCTGCAATGGCAGGTCTGGCCGGCGGCGACCGCGAGCAGCGCCTTCATCCGCCGTGACAACAGGCCCGAGGCGCAGACCCAGATCGCAGGCTCGATTGCACGTGTGCCCTTGATGCAGGGCGAGCCGATCCGCGAGCAGAAGCTGGTCAAGGCCGACGGCTCCGGCTTCATGGCCGCGATCCTACCGTCGGGCATGCGCGCCGTCTCCACCGAGATTTCAGCCGAGACTGCCGCCGGCGGTTTCATCCTGCCGAATGACCGCGTCGACATCATGCTGACCCGCCGCCTGAAGAATCCTGACGGGGCCGGCGGTAACGACCTCATCCTGTCCGAAGCGATCCTGACCAATATTCGCGTGCTCGCGATCGACCAGGCGCCGAAGGAAAAAGACGGCCAGAACGCCGTCGTCGGCAGGACCGTCACGCTCGAGCTCAAACCCGACCAGGTCGCCGCGCTATCGGCAGCGCGCCAGGGCGGCACGCTGACACTCGCGCTGCGCAGCATCGTCGATGCCAACTCGATCGACAGCGCGCCCGAGGACCAGGCGAGCAAGCGGTCCGGCGGGGTCAACGTGATCCGCTACGGCGTACAGGCGCGGCAACTGACGTCACAGAAGTGATGGGGATATGATGAACTTTGGGGATGATCGGACGAGCATGCGCATTCGGGGGAATCGCGCACGCTCGTTCTGGACGGGGACGATGCTGATCCTGGGGCTCCTCGCAGCCCCCGATGTCGCCAGCGCCGCAGATGCACCGGTCGGCGACCAGGCACCGATGCAGGCAACGGATCTCGATCTGTCGCCGGTCGGGACGATCGTGCCGGCGAAGACGCGCTTCCTGTCGCTCGGCGTCGGCAAGTCCGCCGTCATCGATCTGCCGCGCGACGTCAAGGACGTGCTGGTCGCCGATCCCAAGATCGCCAATGCCGTGATCCGCTCGGCCCAACGCGCCTATATCATCGGCGGACAGGTCGGCCAGACCAACGTCGTGTTCTTCGCCGCCGACGGCCAGCAGGTGGCCGCCTACGACATCGCGGTGAAGCGCGATCTCAACGGCATGCGCACGGCACTGCGTCAGGCGCTGCCGGGCGTGCAGATCGAAGGCGTCGGCGACAGCGTGATGCTGACCGGCTCGGTGTCGAGCCCGGTCGAGGCCCAGCAGGCCGGCGACGTCGCCGCGAAACTGGTCGGCGGCTCCGACAAGGTGGTCAACAACATCGTCGTGCGCGGCCGCGACCAGGTGATGCTCAAGGTCGTGGTCGGCGAAGTGCGCCGCGATATCGTCAAGCAGTTGGGCGTCGATCTCAGCGCCAGCCTGAACGCCGGCACCGCGGTGGTGAACTTCAACAATTCCAACCCGTTCTCGGTCAGCGGCGGACCGATCGTCAGCAACAACGGATTAGGTGTGGCCGGCCTCACCAAGGGCTTCGCGACCGTCAGCGCCACGATGCGTGCGATGGAAAGTGCCGGTGTCATGCGCACGCTCGCCGAGCCGAGCCTGACCGCGATCTCCGGCGAATCCGCCACCTTCATCGCCGGCGGCGAATTCCCCATTCCGTCGGGCTATGCCTGCGATCCCGTCACCCACGTTTGCACCACCCAGATCACCTACAAGAAGTTCGGCATCTCCCTGAACTTTACCCCGGTCGTGCTGAGCGAGGGCCGCATCAGCCTGCGGGTGATGACCGAGGTGTCCGAGCTGTCGAACCAGAGCGCCATCACCGTTACCCAGGCGCTGTCCTCGACCTCGACCAACTCGATCACCATCCCCTCGATCCAGACACGCCGCGCCGAAACGACGCTGGAAATTCCCTCGGGCGGCTCGATGGCGATGGCCGGCCTGATCCAGCAGCAGACCAAACAGGCGATCAACGGCCTGCCCGGCGTCGACCAGGTGCCGATCATCGGCGCGCTGTTCCGCAGCCAGGACTTCGTCAACAACGAGACCGAGCTGATGGTGATCGTGACCCCCTATGTGGTGCGCGCGGTGGCTCAGAAGGAGCTGTCCCGGCCCGACGACGGCTTCGCGCCCGCGTCTGATGCCCAGACGGCGCTGCTCGGCCGCATGAACCGCCTCTATGGCATCGCGCGCCGCGTCGATCCGATCGCGGGCACGCCGGGCGATTTCGGCTTCATCATCGACTGATGACGAACGGACGGCTTGGGGAACGGGACAAGAGACGGGGCACGAGGGGATGAAGCGATGAGGAAGACCATGGCCGATCGGCGTCGCACGTTGAGCGTCGCGCTGGCCTTGACGGGGCTCTCCGTGATGCTGGGCGCCTGCAACACCACCGGCGAGATCGTCACCCAGACGGTGCCGACCGACTATCGCCAGCGTCACCCGATCGCGGTCGAGGAAGCCAAGAAGTCGATCGTGATCTTCGTCGGCAAGGCTCGCGGCGGTCTCTCGGCCGCGCAGCACGCGGACGTCGCCGGCATTGCCCGGGACTGGGTGCGCGAAGGCACCGGCTCGGTGGTCGTCGACGTCCCCGTCCACGCCGCGAATTCGCGCGCGGCGGCAGCGACCTATCACGAGATCCGTTCCGTGCTCGCATCCGGCGGCGTACCCGCGCGTGCGATCGTCCAGCATCCCTATCGGCCCGAGGATCCCGGACTGCTGCCCACCATCCGCTTGAGCTATTCCCGGATCGCCGCGGTCGCCGGCCCCTGCGGGCTGTGGCCGGAAGATATCGGCCCCTCCATCCTCGACCCCGGCTACAACGAGAACCGGCCCTATTTCAATCTGGGCTGCGCCAACCAGCGCAACCTCGCGGCAATGATCGACAATCCGGCCGACCTCGAGCAGCCGCGGTCCGAGACGCCGGCCTATAACGCTCGGCGTGACATGGCCTTCGAGCGCTATCGCAAGGGAACGCCGATCGCGACCATGAATCCAGACGCCGACAAGGCCAAACTCAGCGACACAGGCAGATGACACGCGTCCACGACGAAGAAGCGGACGATCCGCAGCACCCCGAGGAACACATTGCGCCGGTTCCTCGCATTTCCGTGCAGGCCTTTTGCGAGACCGAGCAGACGCTCGCCGCGGTGACCGCGGCCGGGCAGGATCGCCGTCTCGCCAAGGCGCATCTCACTGCCAAGGACGGGGGCCTCGCGGCGGCCATCGAAGTCTATGAAACGATGCCGACGCCGAACGTCATCGTGATCGAATCCGACGGCACGCGCGACATCCTCGAGGGCCTCGACGATCTCGCTGGCGTCTGCGATCCCGGCACCCGTGTTGTCGTGATCGGCAATCCCAGCGACACCGCGCCCTATCGCGAGTTGGTCCGCCGCGGCGTCAACGACTATGTGGTGGGACCGGTCGAAACGCTCGACGTCGTCCGCTCGATCTGCAGCCTGTTCTCGGCGTCCGAAACCATCATCACTGGCCGCGTCATCGCGGTGGTAGGCGCCAAGGGCGGTGTCGGCGCCTCCACCGTCGCGCACAATGTGGCCTGGACCATCGCCCGCGACCTCGCGCTCGATTCCGTCGTGATCGATCTCGACCTCGCCTTCGGCACCGCGGGTCTCGACTACAACCAGGACCCGGTGCAGGGCATCGCAAATGCGGTGCTGTCGCAGGATCGGCCGGACACGGCCCTGATGGAGCGTCTGCTCTCCAAATGCACCGAGCGTCTCAGCCTGCTTGCTGCGCCTGCCACCCTTGACCGCGTCTACGATTTCGGCGCGGAGGCCTTCGACGCGGTGTTCGACACGCTGCGCATGACCACGCCCTGCATCGTGCTCGACGTTCCCCACCAATGGTCGGGCTGGACGCGGCGTGCGCTGGTCAACGCGGACGACATCGTGATCGTGGCCGAGCCCGATCTTGCGAACCTGCGCAACACCAAGAACATGCTGAACGTGTTGAAGGCGGCGCGGCCGAACGACCGGCCACCGCTCTACTGCATCAACCAGGTCGGCATGCCGAAGCGGGCGGAGATCGAGGTCAAGGCATTCGCCAAGACCATGGAGAGCCAGCCGATCGCGGTGATCCCGTTCGATTCGAAGCTGTTCTCGACCGCGGCCAACAACGGCCAGATGATCGCGGAGGTCTCCAAGAGCCACCGCACCACCGAGCTGTTCCAGAACATGGCGAACCGCCTCGCCGGGCGCGGCGAAGTGAAGAAGCCGAAGCGTTCGCTGCTCGGGCCGCTGCTGAAGAGGCTGAAGGGCAGGTCGGGGCGCGCGTCAGCCCCGCATCGCAAAGCGTCCTGACCAAGGATCCTGATCGAGGCGTTCTGACCAAGGCGTCCTGACACGCGCGCGGGCGGGTTACTTCTCGGCCCGCTGCTGCTTCTTCACCAGCAACTGCCGCAGCGCCGTGACCTTTGCCGCCGCCTGATCCGGCGGCAGGTCCGCCTTCACCATGGTTTCGGCCTCGGCCTGCTTTCCTTGCAGTCCCAGCACGAGCGCGAGATTGGCGCGCACGCGGGAATCGGCGGGATTGCGCTCGTGCGCCCGGCGCATCGTTTCCTCTGCCCGCGGCAGATTGTTCTGCAGCATGTAGGACAGCCCGAGATTGGACAGCACCGACGGCTCCTCCGGCACGATCTTCAGCGCGGCGGCGTAGTATTGCTGCGCCTCCTCGTTGCGACCGAGCTGATCGAGCGCGGCGCCCTGCGCCGACAGGATATGCCAGTCGGGATCCTCGGGCGAATGCGCGCGGCCGAGGACGTCGAACGCCTGCTGGAAACTGCCGCTGTCGGCAAGCGCGCGGCCATAGCCGGCGAGCAGCGCCTTGTTGGTGGAATGGGCGAGCACGGCCTGCTCCAGTACCGCGAGCGCCTGCGCGCGCTGGCCGGTCTGGCGCAACGCCTTGCCGTATTCGAGCGCGACGTTGGGATCGCCAGGCTTGGCGCGATAGCGCTCGCGCAGCGCATCCATGTCCGGCTTTGCTTCCGGCTTGGCGTCGGCCCTGCCGGCCGTGTCCGACTTTCCGCCGAGCGCGCCGGTGATGTCCTCGATGCCGGTGGTCTGACAGCCGCCGAGGGCCAGGATCAGAAGCGCGGAAAACAGATATCTCGCCGGAGGAGAGGCGACGGACGAACGCTTGGACATACTCTGATCACTCGGCGACTGATCAGAGATGCTTACCGATTAACGCTAAAGTCCCGTTAAGGCGGGGCGCTTCCGATAGCTCAGTCGGTGAATTCAGCGCCGAACTCGCAGCCGATGCGCCAGCGCAGGCGGCACTGGCGGGAATAGTCGGGCGCGAAGATGATGGTGAATTGCGGCGGCACTTCCAGAAATTCCGCCACCACTTTCACGCCGCCATCCGAAATATCCGTGATCGTGCAGTCCCGCGGCAGCGAACCCGCGCCAAAATGAATCTTGGCGAGCCGCGTGCACATCCGTCGTTCGCTTCTCCGGCGATTTGCAAGCATTTGAATTGTTCACCCGTTAGACCACGGCCCATCCCGCAGCCCTAGGAGTAGCGGACATTCGTTGGAATGTGCTGAGCAGAGCAGCTTGCATTCGAGGCGTAGTGTCTTCGTCGTGTTTACGATGGGTTAGGGTCTTGCGGCCCCCCTCGACATGTTCCCGTATTGTTCTTGCCAGAAGTGGTGCGCTCTGCTACCCCTAATTGTGCAAAAGGGCAGGCTGGTGCGGGCATGGTTCAACGCGTTTCTACCGTCGCCTTTGAGGGAATCGAGGCCCGCGCGGTCGACGTGCAGGTGCAGGTCGCGCCCGGTCTGCCGGCTTTCGCAATAGTGTTTACAATAAACCCGGAACTTGTTAGCCAGGGGGTCGGGGCTCAGTCCCCTGAAGCCCCCGGTGACGGATGCCCCGCGCCTACTCTTACCTCCGTATGTCTACGGCCCCGCAACTCAAGGGCGATAGTCGCCGCCGACAGCTTGAAGCATCCCGGACCTATGCGGCTGCTAACGGCCTGGAGTTGGCCGGCGATGCCGAGCTTGAGGACATCGGCGTGTCAGCCTTCAAAGGCGACAACGTACGCGACGGGGCTCTTGGGCAGTTTTTAGATGCGGTAAGGTTAGGGACGGTCGCTTCCGGATCGTTTCTCATCGTCGAATCGCTGGATCGACTCAGCCGTCAGGAGGTGCGTTTTGCTCAGTCGCTGTTTCTGAGCATCATCCAGGCAGGCATCAACGTCGTGACCCTGATGGACGGCAAGGTCTATCGACCGGAGACCGTCGACGTGGGTGACCTCATCCTCTCACTCGTCATCATGAACCGGGCTCACGAAGAGTCGGCGACCAAGAGCAGACGCATCGCGGCTGCTTGGCAAAATAAGCGCACGCTCGCGTCGCAGAAGCCGATGACAAAGTGGTGCCCCGCTTGGCTGAAGCTCGCGGACGATAGGAAGAGCTACGAGGAAATCGCAAGCCGGGTTGAGGTCGTTCGACAGATATTTCGGGACACAGCCGATGGCTTAGGGATGTATTCCATCGCGGCTCGGCTTAATCGCGCCAACGCTGAGACTTTTGGTGGACCAAACGGCTGGCACCAATCTTACATTGCGAAGATCTTGGCCAATCGGGCGGTGCTAGGTGAGTCTCAACCTCACGTCAGGCGCGACGGGAAGCGTGTTCCTCATGGCGACCCGGTTCAGGACTACTACCCGGCGATAGTCGACGAAGAATTGTTTTACCGGGCGCAAGTCGCAAAAGCTGAACGTCGAGTCAACGGAGCCGGTCGCAAGGGTCATGGGTTTTCAAACCTGTTTTCCGGTCTCGCGCGTTGTGCTTACTGCAATGGTCCAATCCTTTTCGAGAACAAGGGTTCTGCGCCGAAGGGCGGAAACTACCTCATCTGCGATTCGGCGAAGCGTCATATCGGTTGTCCGAGCGTCCGGTGGCGGTACCGGGATTTTGAAGTGTCGTTCCTGCGCTTTGTCGAAGAGCTCGATCTCACAAGCGTCATTGACGGTTCATCGACGAGTCAACGCAAATTGATTGAGGACGAGATCAGCTCGTTGCAGGGCGAGGCCGCTAGCCTTTCGGATTTGATGGAAAAGACCTATCGTCTCCTAACAGAAGACGCTTCGCTGCCTTTCGTCAAAGGAAAGCTCAGCGAATTGGCCGCTCGGCGGAACGACTTGGCAGTTGCCATCGAACGCAAGTCCAAGGCGCGAGATGAAGCAGCTTCGAGTTCTGAGCAACGGAATAAGAGCACAGCCGAGATCAAGGACCTGATTAGACAAATTCAAGCAGCGGGTGACAAGGATCAATATGCGCTCCGGGCGCGAGTTTCTTCCCACCTGAAAGCTCTGATCGCAGACCTCAAGGTAGGCTCAGTTGGCTACAAGGGCGGGAAGATAATCGACCCGGCAGAAGACCGGCAGGCGTTCTACATCGATCGCTACATGAGCGACGGCGGCGTTCGTGATCGGAGATACTTCGCAATCACCTTCCGAAACCATCGAGTGCGAATTGTTTTTCCGGATGATGCCGACCCGTTCGAGTACAAGCAAATGATCCAGATCGCTCACGCGGGCGATCCCAATTACAGGACCCCGGAGCAGATCGAGGTCGAGCAAGCCGAGATGGTCGAACAGCTGAGGAGCACAGGCATCATCTCACCCTAAATCGAGGCCGATTTCCGCGTGAACGCTTGCCCGGTCAAGCACCATCGTTCGCCTTGAGAAACAGCGATTTGATACTAGGACGGTAAGCATCCCAGAGGGTCGTGTGAACACAGACCTCGCCCGGCGCGGACCACTCGGCAGGTATCCGTCTCCCGGTGGATGGATCAACGTGCCAAGATGTGACACGGGACGCAATTCGATCATGAACCCCGGCGCCAAAAAAGCAGTAAGCCTGGTCCGGTAGTATTCCTTGCGCTTTGTGATCCCATACCAAAAGGCCTACAGCCATCAATGCTGCAATAACGATGTCTCTCATCAGACTATCCTATGCTTTAAAGTCGACACGCTGGAATTACCAATGACACTTTGCGATCAACGCCTTGAGCATGCCCACGACGCGCTGCTCGGTTGCGGGGTAGGGGAAACCTTGGTAAGGCGAATACACGATGCCGAGCGCGGACATTCGAAGCTGTAGTCCCGATGAAGATAGGTCGAGGCTCCGCAAGAGGTCGCTACCCGAGTAGGGCTGCATGCGTTCCGACCACCTGCGCTCTTCAGCAGACAGTGCTTGCCTCCGCGCACTCGGGTCCGGATAGGAGGCCGAGAGGTGCGCTTCCAGCGGGGGCGGCGGGAGAGAGACCCAAACTTCTGGCTTGTCGGACATAGCCACTCTGAACGTCGGCACGCTCGCCTCTGTAACGTCGAAGCCAAGGTTGATCGTCGGTTTGAGGCTGATTCGGCTTTCGTTAAGGGATCGAAGATCAAGAGTTGCTTCGCGAGCGATCGGCAATGAGCCGTCGATCGTTCCATCCCACTTGCGGTGCACGTCGGGCGGCAACGCCCGACGTTCGACGACAGTCATCCGGCACTCGTCCGGATAGTGTATCTCCATGGTCGCGCCAAAGCGCGCGAAACACTTGATCCGATCCGCGTACGGTTGCCCCGGGATACAATCGCCGACCAACTTGGTCATGACCCAGTTGCGCTTGATCAGGGCACCAAATTCTTGCTCGGGACTGGCCGCTTCCATCGCGAGCGACGGGCCGGGACGGACGCGATCGACCGGTTGGCCGATGGCTTCGTGTGTGGGGAGCAGCCATGCGCAAGCAGACAGAGCGGCGCTTGCTGCAATGCAAGTCCTCATTCCAAACCAACTTACCATTTCCCCCTCACCGCTCCTCGATACTTTGAGGCTTAAAAGCCGTGGGCGAATAAACCACAGGTTGGTCTGGTCCGTACATGGACCTGCGCCAAGTTTTTGCGACCAACCTCAGGCGCATCCGGCATGACCGGAAGCTGTCCCAGGAGCGGCTGGCGAACGATGCTGGGGTGGACCGGGCCTACCTGAGCCGGGTCGAGCGGGCCGTGACCTACGTGGGCCTGGAGATCATCGAAAAGCTGGCCAAGATCCTGGACGTGGACCCGGCCGAGTTCTTTCGGAAGCCGGCAAGGACAGGTGCCCGCCGAAAGGCCGGCTGAGCCCCTTCCAGCCCAGGCCTGCCTTCCCCGGGATGACCGGAAGGGCATGACCAGCCCCGTTACCCACCGGGTCAGGAGAGCTTTCCGGCTTGGCTCCTTCTCGTCGTGACTTTATGCGCGAAAGCGCTGGACGAAATGGATTCGTCCGGGAGACATGCCATGCCGGACTCAAAGGCAAGCTGGACGAGCGACAGCACGTCGAGGGAAGGATGCTTGCCAGCGCTGACGGCGTGGGCGGACAGCCTGGTATAGCGGGCATTGACGGCGACGTCGCAAGGACCGGGCGGCCGAGCAAGTCACGTCCGAGAATCGTCTTCCTCAGTTTGGGACTAAGGGCCGGACGAGCGTCTCCAATCGCTCATGGAAGGGAATGCGCACCGGAGCGGCCCGTGTCCGGTTGGAAGTCCGACAGACGGGTTGGGGGCAGAGTTGCGTGAGAGTCAGTGCCTTAGTGAGCGGGTCTGCTAAGCTCGCGTAGCATGGTCTCGGGGTTGAAGCCGCCGCGCAGCATTAGCCATTTGTCCAGAGCTCGCATTTCGAACAGGGCGCGTGACATCGCCCCGCCGTCGAGCGTCTCGATGGAGAGGCCTCGCCGAGCTAGGTTCTGGTCGAAAGCTGGTTTTTCCGAGAGGACCGCTCGCATATAGTTGCGATAGCTGTGCGGACTGATACCCTTCCCAGCCCTTCGAAGCGCGTTTTGCACGCGAGCGTCATAGGGAATGTAGACCAACGGGCAAACAGCCAGCGCGAGCTTGGAGAGCATCGACGTCGGCCGCCCCAACGTCGCCCCCTCCTTCAGTGCTTTCGCGCTAAGGTCTTCGATCACTCCATAAGCTTCATCCGAAGCGTGATCGATACCCAGCAGGGTTGGCATCACGTGGTCGTTGAGAAAGTTCAAAAGCGCTCCCCGCTTATTGAGCGGATTTGACCGTGCGAGCATCCACAGATTGAGAAAGCGTGCGAGGCCATCCGCGTCCAATCGCCTAGCCGTCCGGATTGCTTCGGCGTACCGGCCTTCTGATCCTTGCCAGCACGCAACGGCTGCGCGAGCAGCCAATTCCTCGTGGTCCATGCTTCCCCCGCTAAGCTTGCTGAGCGCCAATAATACCCATGGATTTCAAGTACCATCTACTAAATGTGGTGGCCTGCCAGTGGGGGGCGAAACCGGACAAAGGCGTTACCTTTGTCCGGCTGATAGCTAGGCCGCTTTCCGGGCCTTGCCGATGCCGCCGGTCTTGGCTGCTTGGCTGAAGTGCTCGTCCAGCTCGCCGGCCCGGACCGCTCCGATCAGGGCATCGATGACGGCCGGGAGCTTCTCCTTCGATCCGACGACGATGCCCGCCTTGCCCTTCTCGAACTCGACCGGCTTTGAGCCGAACTTGATGGACATGACCACCTGTCCACTAGCGTCTGTCTTCCACCAGGCCCGGACCGCCTGCTGCTTAGTGGTGGGCTGACGCTCCCCGTTGACCTTAGTCCATCGCTGGACTGTCCGGACGTGGTTCGGGTCGCCAAGGAGCAGCTTCTGCTCTTCCAGCTTGGTGATGAACTTGGTCCGGCGCATCTGGACTGGATCGTTACCTGCCTTGGGCAGCGCGGTGAACGACAAGGACTTGAGGATCGGCATTGGGGTTCTCCGATGTTGGATAAACCCGCCCGATCCTAACCGCATGCATCACGTTGTACATGCCCAGAAACGTGTCAGGTATCGAGCTTCTTTACGATTTGCTCCCAATCCTGTGAAAGAGCCGAATTTAATTCGTCGAACACCCTCGACGAAAGGGAAATTCCCGCTTGAGCTTTACTCGTTTCGTAACGGAGAAGGTAGTCGACCGTTCGCGCCTTAAATTCCTTGGAACGCTTGTCGCCGGACGTTTGTATCAATCCATAAAAGTCGTCATAGACCCGCTCAAATCGTGTACGGAGCCATTCCATCCGGATCCAACGAGAAAAAATCTCCTCGCTGAATATCACCTGAGCGACGGCAGTCACGAGAGCTAAGTCCGTTGCTCTATTGAGAACGGCGACCATCCACGCAACTGCATAAGCCGCGATGATTGCCCGTTCCCGCCTCAACATCCTTTGCAAAATGATCTTGCTGAAGAACGCGTTCTCAAGAGTCGAGTAAGCGATTCGTGCAAACGGATCTGTCGCGGTGTTATTGAAATAGCCTTTTGATGTCTCTGCAATCAACGAGACTTCAAATACCTGCGAAACAAAGTCCGAATTCCGCTTCTCATGGGCCCTGGTAGACCAATATAGCCGCGCCATCGAGCTCAAAAGAAAAAAAAGGACTACAGTGATAACGAAAGTTGCCTGAACCACGTCATACAAGATCGGAGAAGAAGGTCGTTCAATTTGTAGCGCCGCGATAGAAGACGCAGCAGCGGCCCAGAAGATCACAGTCGACCAGCGTTCAGCCGTGCCGAGCGGGGCGTAGTATCGCGGACCCAACGGGTCAGATCGGGATCCCGACGGCTCCGGTTGCGGAGGGGCAGTGTTTTGCAACTAGGTTACCTCCTGATCTCCGACGGCGACGACACCCACTTCGACCAACTTTGTCCTGAGTAGTTTCGCCACTCCTTCACCTTCAACAAGTATTCCAATTTCAGCGCCTCTTGCTCTCGTTCCACTCACAACTGTTGACATCCAGTTGAAACTGGTGACTGCAATGGCGTCGTCATCAAAGCTCAAAAACTTGGCGTGAAAGTTGGGCGTAACGGTTATGTCCATCCCACGAGCCTTAATCTGATCAGGCTCTGGTCGTCTGCCTTCATCTCTTAGAAGTTTCGAGGCGCGACAGTAGAATAGATCCACTTTACATTGGTCGGAGGCCGCCTCTGTCATTGGAACCAAAACTGAAGTCTCCGCTGAGAGGCCGAAAAGGTCGCAGCCGATGGCGATGCGCTTCTTGGCGAAATCTCTTGCATACGTGACACATGCATAGTGATCGTCATCAAGAAGCAGCATAATCTCGTGCTGACCTTTCTCCTGGGTCGCAGGAATCTTTTGCTTCAACTCGGACCAGTGCCTATCAAGCCTTCGCGCGAGAGGGCTCCAGCCCCCCGACGCTGGAAGTTGAGCTGCAATGAGCCGGCTCAAGACGTAGGCGGCAAATCTTTGATTTCGTACTCTCACTGAAATTTCTGTCCAATCGAATTCCGTGGACAGGAAATTGCAGCTCCCGACGATTGTCGCCCATCCACCGCCCTGAATTTCATCATACATGATGACTTTGGCATGAGATCCAGAGGAGACCGACGACAGTTGCACCTTCGGCCTTAGCGCGCGCGGGAGTCGGTCGAGAACCTTCTCTGTATCGGTGATCGGCTTACGAGGGATATTTTGCTCCGGGTCGTTGTGCAAACCCCATAGCAACTCTACCCGGACATTCCTCAAGGCTGCCTGTTCGAGCTCTGGCAGTAGTTGCTCGACCGTATCTGGAGCCACGAAGCAAGAATGGATAATCAGTGTTGTCTTCGCCTGAGCTAGAGCACTCCTAATCAACTCTCGATGCTGAGGACCGCCTACAATAACATCTTCATCTTGAATTTCGGCGAAGAGCCCTACATTTCTCGACAGCTCAAGCTTAGAGCGCGCTTCTTCCGACGAATCTGGAAATGCCCGTGACCATCTTACGATGGCATCGTTCAAGTTAAGCGACGCCGATTGCGGCAATCCGCCTGCTACTCTATCAAAAGCGATTGTGACCCTGGCATATGGCTTCGACGGTGTCCGAAATTGGGGCAGAGACGGTTCAAGCGCCTCATCCATATTGAGATAGAAGAGATCCCGGATGCCCCCGTCCGCAGGATCATATGTGTGAAGAATTGGATCCAGGACGTTCGCATCTGCAGGAAGGTCTCGTTCGTACACGAGATCGAGCTCATCAGCTCGAAACCACGATCCCGTCAATCTATCGACGCAGAGGGACTGCCATTTCGTCTCTCTTTGCAAGGTAACGGGGAGGTCTTGTTCGTCTGAATGCCTCATGCCGGCTGCAGTTGCTGTAAAGTATACGCCCCTGTCGGTAGAGCGTACTTCAACCCAACTCGTGCGCATCAAATTGATCATTGCCTCAATTACTAGGCGGTCTGGCATCCTAGTCGCCTTAGATAATTCTGCGACCGTACGACGTCTGGCCGCAACTTCGACGAGGAGAAGTTGCTCCAAGATGCTCCAACGACGTCCAAAGCTGACAACGTAGCTGACCGCCATTCGGTAGAGTGGGACATACACCGTTTTCATGGCTTGTATTTGACCTTCGCCAAAGTGCCAGCAGTTAGCGCCTTTTTAAACTGCTGCATCATGTCATTGATGTACGAGTATTCATCGTCAGCCGTCGTGAATTCGTTATACCGCGTGTCGAAGAAATCCCAGCTGCCAATGATGATTAGCTTATGCCGCGCACGGCTAAGGAGCACATTCATTCGATTTGATTCCTTGAGGAAGCCGACACTTTTCCAAGGAACGAGAGCGTTATTTCGCACCAAACTGACAACAACGACGTCAGCTTCCGACCCTTGAAACTCATCAACGGTTGCCCCCATGCGCGTTCCAAGATGAAGATCGAAGGGATCCTTGAACATATTCGTCAGCAAGCCACCTTTTTGAGCTTTTTCGACAGCGCCGCGAATTGCTCTCAGTTGATCGTTGTATGGCGATAGAATTTGTATTTCACATGGGTCTTGCCCGCGAGGTCGGAGCTCCCGCAATACTCTTGGGACCAGATTAGCTTCTACAGACGACAGAAACAGACCGTCGGTCTCTCCTTCCGCGAAATGTTCCTTCTGAACCCAAGGTACATCGCACCAAACAATACGAGCTTGCGGAAGCCACGAGTCGTTCGGGATAATGAAAGGTGCTGGATTGAGAAATTTGTCGTGCGTTTCCTTGGGAGACGTCAGAATCGTGCCGCCAAATTCGTCGGGGTAAAAGACGTTGCCAACAAGATCGGCGATATGAGGGTGCATACGATGTTGATCGGTCAACGTTGCCGCAGGTCCCAACCGACCGTCAGCTTGAACACTGTTCTCGAACAATTCGGCAAACAACGTGACCATGCGTCGCCACAACGCACATCGCTCCTCAAGAGGAGACCTTCCCTCGTCTTCGTCTGCAATCGACGGATCGATTAGGCCCGGTGCGAATGGCGCTCCAGTTTGAATAGCTTTGCGGACCTTGAGCGGGTCACCCAGAAGGTCTTTGAATGTGCGCACATTAAACGGAGGAAGTTGATGATGATCTCCGATCAGGAGGATACGGTGGCTCTCCTGAAGTGCCACGGCCATATCGAAGCCGTGCGCTTTGGCAGCTTCCTCGATGATGGACCAATCGAACCTCCGTCCTCTAGTTGCTAAATCGGCCAATTCGGCCGAATTTGACGTTGAGAACGTCAGATTTGCAGCGTCTTGGACAAGGCGCTGCATTGTGCCGACCTCCACCTCGGCGCCATCACTAGCTCCAGTCGCAGCCGCGGAGATGCGCAATCTCAAATATTCGGGAGCAGAAGCTGCAAGTTCACTCTCGTTAAGTGCACGGATCAAAGCACCGGTTACCGGCCCTAGATCATGTTCCGTTTCTTCATTTGCTCCCAAACGTACCAAAATAGGTCTATCGGAGCCACTCTCCGCCACAAACAGTTTGGCGAGCTTCTTTCGAACGTCATCGACCGTGTGATGTGAATGTGCCGTGACAAGGATCTGCGAGCTACGATCTGCAGTAAACAGCCTGTCCGCGAACGCCTGGATGAGGGTCGTCTTGCCTGTTCCTGGTGGGCCCTGAATTGCGAATGAGGGTTGTGTTTTCCAAAGCGCTTCGAGAGCTGCCAGCTTCGATGCATCTAACGGGATGTTCGCCGTTCCCGCCGGCAGAGTGTCGGTGCTGCGGTGACTGGCATCCCGTGGCGCGGCTATAACGCGGAGCAGCCCCTCGTGAGAGCGAAGATCTTCGATCGCTTTGTGACGCCGACGAATTTGAGCGAGAGTGCCTCCGTGGTTTCTCGCCAAGTAGAGCCGGCCCTCCTTCAGTCTTGCCGTCCCTTGCGCACGAAAGCGATACTTGGGACCGGAACGTTCCGGCTTGGCACTGACGAAGCGCCAGACTGCGGATGACGACTCGCTGCCGATGGTTTTCCGATCGAGAAACGAGTACCTGTCGCGCTTGGGATCATCCTCATCATCTGCAGAAATAGTTTCCGCACCTAAGTCGAACCAATCTTTTAATTGCTCTGCAGGCGAACCAAACCCGAGGTACCGAGCCAGCTCTGTACGTTCAGGCTCGTCGAATGGAGTTACATCAACGATGGTGTCGCTTGTGGTGTACGATATGTTCGTCACAACGACGGGGCAGACCTGGGCTACAGTCAGAACAGTATCCAGTTGCTGTGTCACGCGGAAAAAATCGTGAACGTCTCTTAAATGAGCCGGAAGACGGACTTTCTCCTTTCGGAATGGATAGACCTTGTCCCATTGTGCACTTCGATCTCGAACCGATCGATAGTTTCGACGAACATGAGGGTATAACTGAATGTCGAGCTTTCGTTGCCCCAAACTGAAATATTGATCGTCGGGAGTGACACGAGGCAGAGGTTCGATACCCTCACAAAAGCCTATGTCCCAAGTGCTCAACCCATCGGCATCCCATTGCCGAACACGGTACTCCAACTTCTCACCCTTGAGTACAAAATGAGGATAAGGGCTGGTACGAGCTATAATACGAACGTCACCGCGCAAATCGAACTTCATCCAGTCGCGCTGCTTAATGATATCGTGAGCCGGAGCTGACGACAATGACGCGGCTTCAATGGTGCGCTGAAGATCCAATTCCGGGGAAAGACGGACAGCAATCACGAGATCACGTCCGGCTCCCGACGTCGCCACACTAAGCTCCCGAATGATGTTCCTGATCTCGTGAGTTATGCCATCGGACGATGACAGTCGCTGTTCTTCATCTTCTGCAAGTAACTGCAGTATGAATTCCTTTTCTTTCACGCGCAGCGTCGAAAGCCGTTCAACCGAAGCGCGCGCGATGTCTCGGTTCTTGGATGCCCGGATCGGCGCTCCGAAAAGCTCAGCTACCACAAGGCCAAAGTCGAACCAGTCTGTTCCTGTGGAATATTCTCCGGAATCTTCGTCTAGTTCAGGAGCTAGGGGCGAAGTGCCACGCACGACCTGTACGGCCGCTCCCTCCAGACCGACTAGACGCAAAGACCATTCAAACCCGCTTAGACGAAAGTCCGCCTGTCCGTCCGGGCCCACGAAGACCGATTCTGGCAAGAGGGATCTGTGTAGCGTGCCTTCTCCGTGCAATATCGACAGCGCTTCAGCGAGGCGTAGCAAGCCCTCCCAAAGTGGACGTCTTCGGCCGATCTCGCCTAGGTTTAGTAACCAGGGGTGGCGCCCTCGATTCTGTAAAACGTCGGATAACAACATTCGGCGACCACCATCGAGAACTGCATAATAATGCGTCTCGGTCACCTCTAAGTCTCGAAGCCGCATGAACAACTCAGCGGCACCCGGATAGCCCTGGAGACGCATTAAGCTTCTCACCTCGCGATTCCACATCGCTCGAAGTGCTATGCTTTCTTCGGAACGCCGCTGCCAAAGTTTTATGTAATAACGATCACCGGCATCTTCTGCTTGCCAAAGGTCCGGCATTCCTCGAGTCCGGTCACCTGTCACGATCTTTCTGATTAGTCGATATCTGCCAACATATTGATCGGCCATAGTGTCAATCATCCCAAAAGGCGAGCCATGAGCTCTGAGCCTACTGGAAATTGCGCCTTTAGAAGCGCCGGCGCAAATACGGCTTTGGTCGTGTATCTGTAAAGTTGGGGATAGCTAACCAATCGCACTGCAACGGCAACGCCCGCAGGGTCGAAAACTTCGTCAGCTGATCAGAGTCGGGGCCCGTTGGGTGCAGGGGACTGATTATAGAACAACCCTTCTATCATCAGTCCCCTCAAGTCCCTGACCCGGGGGCATTTTTATGTTCAGTAGGAAGCGACCTCTTCTCGGACCGATCACGATTCGGCATCATCGCTGTGTTTTATAACGGGTCGAGAGAGCCGGCGAGTTGCCACGGCTGATTTCTGTGATCAGCCCAAGCGTCTGATTGGGGGGCTGGGGGGTAGCCGAAAATGGGTCCCCGGAAAGGGTAGCACAGCCAGCAAGGATCCTTTGCTGCGAGACCCTTGAAGTCGTTGATCCCGCTTGCTGCACGATCCACTTAAAGCGATGTCTGCTCCTGGGCCGGGAGCGGACGGAATAGCCCCGCGCAAGCGTGTTCGCTAAGGGCCACAAGCGGAAGTCGCTGACGCGCGAAGAAAGATGCTGCCCACTGAGGCGGCTCAACGAGAGCCGCGAAGCTATGACCAAACGCTGTTGCGATTTCTTCATGTTGCGCCAAATGCAGGAACGCGCATCGAGTTTCTGCGCGGCGCTCGGCACCCAGGACCCTTACTGCCGCGTGAGGCTGCGTAGCTCGGCTGCTAGCTCGGCTTTCAGTTCTTCCTCAAGCTCCGGGATGTGCTTGGCGGTTGGCCCGTCGGGAAATTCTTTCGAGAGTTGGCGACAGTGCGCCAGCTTCCGTTGGATTGCCAAAATAGCCGGGTCATTTTCCATCAGGAAAATCCTAATCGGGCACGCTTGGATCGCTGCATCGGCTCGGGCTGACCCGGCCTAGCTCTTGTAAAGCAGTATGCCCTGTTCGCGAGCTTGCCGACGGACCGAGCTAACGCGGCGCCCTAGCACCTTGGCCGCCTTGGTTGCGGTGGCCTTTTCTCTGGCGAGCAGGACTAGACGAGCTAATTCATGCTTCGTCCAAGCGGGCTTCGGTCTGGGCGAATTCTCAAGGGTGTCCATGTCGCAAGGTGGCGTCTTATGGTTAACAAATTGAAAACAGGTGGCGCTTACCAGCGGTGATGATGTCGCCAGGCATAGTGATGGCCTCGCCCTCTGCCCCAACCGTAATGATGACCACGGCCGCCGCGATGACCCCAACCGTGTCCACCGCCATGTCCGTGGCCCCCCTTGACCTCAATAGGGGCGTTCTGAGACACGCCCAGTGCGTCCGGCTTGGCAACGGGCAGCGCTGAAGCAGGACTAAAAGCAATGGCGCCTGCCACAAGGCCGGCCAAGCAAACCCGCTTCATGAAAGTGCCTCCTGCAAGAAGATGGGACCAGAGGCCCAACATCGGTCGCCCGCGCACTCGCTGAAGCTCGTCAACAATGAAGACGGGAAAAAGTTGCAATGGAGAGCTTTGCGGTGGGCATTCCGCTCAGAACGCAAGCCAGAGGTCGCGCCACGGCTGTCTATTTCTCTTGCCGGTGTTGGCCTGCTGTAAGGCGCGCAAAGGGGAGGAAGACCATCTGTCTTCGATGTCCGGCAACGAGGCGTATTCTGAGCCGTTCCTAACTGCTGCGGATTTTGCTTCCGTGAAAACTCGCTGACCCAGGAATCCCGGACATGCTCGGTGGTTGGCTTGTCCGCGCCTGTGGCTCATCAGCGGGGAACCTCAGCCCTTCGCATAGGTTAATTAAGCGAGGTTGTTCCGCCATGACTCATACAGTTTTAGTAGTAGATGATGATCCCGGCGTACTCGCCGTGATCGCGTCCATGCTAGAAGAGCTTGGCTGCAAAGTTGTTTGTGCGCATAGCGGCCCCGAAGCTCTCGATACGCTGGCGAGGAATGACGACGTTTCGATCTTGATCACCGACATCAACATGCCGGGTATGGACGGCCATGAATTGGCCGAACGTGCCACGCGGGTGCGCCCAACGCTGAAAGTTTTACAGCTATCGGGCCGGGAGCGAAGGCGTGATGGCTTCCCATTGCTGAGGAAGCCGTTCTCTGAGGAAGACCTTCATCGCGTCATGGAACAAACGACCGGCATTTGTTAGCGCAACAGAGTCGCTAGACAGCGCTCAAGCTCGTCCATTGGGAATGGTTTTTGAAGGACCGCATGTCCTTGAAGCCTTTGGGTATCCCGTCCGCGCCGTATCCGCTCGCAAAGGCAAACGGAATGCCTCTGCTTTGTAGCGCCTCTGCGATGAGTCCAGAGCTATCTGTTCCAAGCTGTGTGTCGAGAATGGCATCAACGCCGGGTGCAGTAAGCAAGCACAAGCCCGCCCTGCAAATCGCTAGCTTCACCAGCCAGGGTGTGACCTAGCTCGGCTGCATATCCGCAATCATCATGCGGATAAGCGGTTCATCCTCGACCAGAAGCACAGACGCCATACCCCACCCCGAGCGCAGTGTACCCGACTAGTCATTCCTTCAACATGCCTCTGACTGCCATGACTGCTCACCGAAACTGTCACACCGATAGATTCAAAATGTGCGGCCGGTTGTCGGATCAAGAATGGAAGTCACCAACCTTGGCTTGTGACCGCAGCGATGGCAATCGTCGCGCGAAGGGATTTTACGCTCTTGCATCGCACCCTTAGGCAGGGAGCGGGAATCATCGGCAAGCCCCTGTCAACTACTGAGCGCTTCTCCTGGGCCATGTGGATGCTTCTGCAAATGCCCGAAGACCAACAGCCCGAAGCTCCTCAAGGGAATGTTGTCCCGCTTCCGCAGCTTTCAGAAGCCGCTCCGCGACCATCTTCCGAACGTCGTGGTCACCGCCGTTCGGAAGCTCACGGCAAACCTCTTCTAGTACGACTTCTAGCTTTGACCTGACACGATCCGTTAGCGTCATCGCCTTTCCCGTTTGTCCGTTCCCGCGATGGAACTTATGTTCCCACTCTGCGTTCTTATGTCAAGGTCCGAGAGCGCCCATTTCGCGGTGCAAGGGTGGGAGTAACGCATGAGCGAGCGTCGCCGTCCGGTCACGCATATCAAGACATTCGCGGAGCGCCTGATGGAAGAGGCGGCGAAGTTCAGGGAAGCCGCAGAGCGGCTTGCTCCCGGCACCGAACGCGAGCTTCTGATGAAGCGTGCGGATCAGGCGGAAAAGGCGGCCCAGATGAGCGACTGGTTGACCAAGCCAAACACTGCCCCGCCGCCGCCGTTGAGCAACCTTTTGAAGGCTGTCAAACCCGGCGTGGCGTGACAAGAGGACGGCCTTCCCGGGAAGTAGGGACCAGTGAAGCAGTTGACGGACTATCTTGAGCGTGCAGTTCAGCTTGAAGCGCTGGCCGCAGATGGATCTGATTCACGCCTCAAAGACCAGTTGCTGGCGCAAGCTCAGTCCTACCGAAAGTTGGCGGCGAAGCGAGCGCAGCAATACGGGCTGCCGATGCCGAGTCCTCCCGCTTCATCGAGCGAGACTACCACCTGAACGATGCTGGATTTCGCGCAGCATCGCTTGCGCGCGATCGGTGTAAACACCGTGGGAATAGTGCTCGTCCAGCGCCACCACGACGGCAATGAAAATCGCGGCTGCAATCAGCCCCGGATTTGCTTGGGCCATTTCCTTGCGATTGGCGACAACGAAGAGGCCGCCAACAACTCAGGGCGGCCTCTTAGCTTGTTTTGCATATTCACTTAGTGAGGAGAGAGGATAGCCGCAAAGCTAAACGCCACCACGCAGGCGGCAGATAAGGACCATAGCGTGATAGCAATTTCTCGCGGCATCGAGTTGCAACGTTATGTTAGGGAGGATGGTTCCAAGTCCGCCTACGGCCGAGAAATCTGCCATTCAACCTCAGAGAAGGCGATCTGTACCGTTTCCCTGTGTTCCGATTGAGCGCCCGGAGGCGGACACTTTCCTCAACGGCCCGATCGGCGCGTTCTAGCAGTTTCCGCGTTTCAAAGCTGGTGCTGTCGCTGGTCATGCTTCGCTCCCGTAAAGCAGGCGGGAGCGCGCGATCTCTCAGCGACCGACGCCCACGGCAAAGCCTGCAAAAGTGAAGAAAGCAAATCACCGCGCCGACCGCAGGCGGCCCTATTGCTCCTGAGGCTTCACGGGCTGTAACGGGCCCATGATGGCCTGCACCTGAGGCGACTTCATCGGGTCCGGCCGCTCGCAATCAAGGCATTGGAAGGTCCGGGCGGCACGCCACCGGGCTGTAGCTGCAACGTCATCGAACGGTTGCAACTTGGGCAAATAGGCTCATGGCGTGAGTTCGGCATGACAACGCTCCGGTAGTGGCGGGAGCGCAAAAACTCTCAGTCACCGATAAAAGCGAGAGGCGGGGCGGTGATGCGGAGCCATAAATGATGTGGTTCCACAAGCGCGAGTCAATTCGGTTCGGCATTCCAAAGCCGGTGCGAATTTCAAACTAGATCGTGTCCCGTGGCGTGGTGTAGCTCGGCGGGTCACCGCGTTCTGTGAGCCGACGTGCAGCGATACCCCGCCAACGGAAGCGATGGGCCATGTGTGGACGGCTCCGGGTTGGCAAGGAGAATCTTCACTTGCGGCGTTGGTCGGAGCAGCCATGTGTTCGGCCTTCTTGTGCGGTACTCATCACCGCTGGCCATAATGCCCTCCGCGGATCAGGTCCCGATCAAAAGCACGCATTCGAAGATGCCCTGGCCCATGTGGGTTGTCCTGATCGCCGGATCGACCGGCGCTGCATTAGTGCTGTTCGCCCTTCCAACCGTTACGTCACAGCCGGATGACCGGCTGTGATCTCGTTCACGCCGTGAGGCCGGCGGGTTCCTTGTAGGGTTCGTTCCTGGTCATCATCGCCCATGCCATCCTGGCGAGCTTGTTGGCGAGTGCGATGGCTGCGACCTTGGTAGGGCGCCGTGCCAACAACGCAGTGAGCCAAGGCCGATGGCTTGTGCCATGGATCTTGGCATAGCGGATCACGGCGAGTGCGCCCGCCGTGAATAGGCTGCGTAAATAGCGATCGCCTTGCTTGCTGATCCGGCCAAGCTTGTCCTTGCCCCCACTCGAGTTCTGCTTCGGCACGAGCCCGACCCAAGCCGAGAAGTCCCGCCCCGATCGGAAGGTCTTGGCATCGGCAACGCTCGCGACTAGCGCCGTTGCCAGTGCTGGACCGACGCCAGGGATCGCATCCAGTCGCTTGCTCGTCGCGTTTGATCGATGCCAGGCAATAATGCGCCTATCGAACTCCAGGATTTGAGCCTTCAGTGCCCGCAACTGGCCGCCGAGAGCCGCAAGACACGCGCGGGCCACCTCCGGAACTCGGCGGTCGGCTGGATCGGCGACGACTACTAACAGCTGTTCGACACCCCTGCGCCCGACGGGGGCAACGGCAACAATCCCGAACTCGGCCAGATATGCGCCGATCGAGTTGATGACGGCAGTCTGCTGGCGAATGAAGAGATGGCGCACGCGATGAAGCATCAGACAGCTCTGTTGTTCGATGGTCTTGGTCGGCACGAACCGCATGTTGGGCCTTGTGACCGCCTCGCAAATAGCCTCTGCGTCGGTGCTGTCGTTCTTCTGCCGCTTAACGTAGGGCTTCACATAGGCCGGAGGCATCAATCGCACCGTATGCCCCAACGCCTGCAGCTCGCGCGACCAATAATGCGAGGACGCGCAAGCCTCGATCCCCGGCACGGCGGCAACTTCTCAAAGAAGGACAGCACGAAACGGCGCTTGAGCTGACGGCGTATGATCACCTGGCCGGCTGCATCGACCCCATGCACTTGAAAGACCGACTTCGCTATATCCAGACCAATCGTTGAAATTGACTGCATAGGCTGCTCCTCCGAATCGTGGGAGCCTTAAACGGCGCCCATTGTTTGGCACTCTCGTGCCCGTGGAGGAGCCGTCCACAGCATCACAAGCGGAAGCGCATATCTCGGTCATAAGAAGTCAGCCTACGGTCGCCCCCGACTGTTAGCTGAACTATACGGTAGGCCAGCTTTGCGAGCCTCTCGGTCACAAGAACATTCAGCACACCGGGGATTCCAACATGTTTAGGAAGCGGGGGCGGGACTAATGCCGCCCCCGCGCGTTGCTGCCGAATATCGACCTGCTGTGCTTGCAAGGGGAGACGGAGTCCTAACGTCCAGATTTGTCGATATCGGCTTTGGTTTTCTTCACCGTGTCGGCGATCGTTTCGGTACGTTCGGTCGCTTCCTTGTGAACGACCAGTTCTTCCCCGGCTCGAACGTCTTTCTGGACTACGGGTTCCTCATGCAATTCTCGCACTTCGTATTCGCGTTCCATGGGCTGCCCTGTCGCAGCTCCCGTGGCTGGACGACGCTCGATCACAGTTCGTTCGTCACGAAGGCGCACGTCCTTTTGCACGGGCTCCTCAACGACGTAGGTCCGTATATGTTTGACCGTCTCCGTGGCCCGCTTGCCGACCTTCAGTTCTTCTTCAGGAAGAGGGATGACTTTCTCGCGCTCTCCGTCCTGAGCGCCATATCCTGCTTGCCCTACCGCGCTTCCTGATAGTCCGCTTCCGCCTGCTGTGGAGCTATCTCTGTTTTCTTCGTGAATCTCTACAGGATTGTATTGCTGTAGCACTCCTTCGATACGGTCGAGGTCGGCCATTGAAGGTGAGTCCACCAACACTGACAAAGCCGCACCACCTTTTGCCATATGGCCCTCGTAAACACGGCGTTCGTCTTCCGGCACATCACTTCCAAACAGCCAGTCCCAGATGCTCTCTCCACCGGAGCTGGCGTCTACTCGTTCAGAGCTGGAGCCCTGCGAAGGCTGCTGATTGCTGAGCCTAACATGGTCAGAGGGAACTCCTGAACCGACCACAGCACGGTACGCCTGCTCCGCATCGTTGCGGGAGTTGTATACTGCTACTACGCATTGTCCTTGCATGATTGCCTCCTCTATGGACGTGCCTCAACGTCAGCTTCATCGCATCGTTCTTAATTTTTTTCCCAAGCACTAGTCGTGCGCGGAGCCTCACATTGCAGCGGGGAAAAAGGTGGCAGCGAGCGGAACGTTGAGATGGCGCTGAGGATGATCGGCGGTGAAGGGATTGGCGGAGCCGTGCTGAGCACATCAATCGATAACGGCTACGCATAAGGTGCGACCAAAGGTGGTCTGTGAGACGTTGGTCGGCATTCGTGTTGCTCGGGCCGTTCGTGGGCTCCTTGGTGTTTGTCGCCTTTGGCCGGGGTTTCAGAGCAACGCAGTCGAGGCATTCCTACTGGCAGGTCCTATGGCAGCAGTAGTCCCCCGCGTCATTTGAGTACCTCTTTGAGGAGTGGGCCATTCGGGCAGGTCCATCGACTTATTGGTTTGGGATCGCCTACCTACTAACAGTCGCAAATCTCGCCGAGGCCACACCTTTGGTTCCCTTAGAGTTTGCAGTTGGCACCGCCCGACACTTTGCTTCCTCGTTACGAGAACTCCTCCGCTTGAGAGAAATCGGCAGCGCTATGCACGCCAGCAAGTACGCGGGTTGTATCGCTTACGTCGCAGACCAAGAGCAGGAGCGTGGTGCTCCGGGAAATTGCCTACGGCTTGAATTAGGAACGTCATGATGAAACGCCCGGTTAGCGCATGAACCTCTCCTTCCTAGGTATGGACACCATGGCTTACCCAACCGAAGCGCCTCGCCAGAATCATCGATCTCCTCCGCAGAGGAGTGAAGTCGCTCCTGCCGACGACATACGCACGATCATGTTGAATGAGGTGGCTTGGGGCGCTGTTTTCGCAGGGGCCGTGATCGGGCTAGTCATGCAGATTATCCTCAATATGGTCGGGCTGGGCGTCGGTCTATCGACGATGGATATCGCTCAAGGCGACGCGCCTAGCGCGGGCTCAATGTCGGTCGGTGCTGGGATTTGGTTTGTCGTCTCGGGAATAGTCGCCGCTGCGCTCGGCGGGTACATTGCTGGCCGGCTTTCCGGCAAAGCATCGCAATCGACGACAGCTTATCACGGTCTAATATCTTGGGCAGTCTCGACGCTCACTGTGGTCTATCTTCTCTCGTCGGCTGCCTCCGGCATGATCGGTGGCGCTGTCAGCACGACGTCCTCGGCTCTTGGTGGAGCAGGTAAGGCTCTTGGCGGAACAGTTCAGACTGCGGTTCAGAGCGCAGCGCCCTCTCTGAATAACGTTGCCGACCCAATGGCAGCCATCGAAAGCAAAGTGCGAAGCGGGTCCGGCGGCCAGGATCCTGCAGCACTTCGTGACGCCGCAATGACAGCTGTTCGAGCGGCACTAAATGGCGACCCTGCTCAACAGGCCGCTGCGAATGATAAGGCGGCGGACGCCTTGGCCAAGGCGCAGAACATCTCTCAAGACGAGGCGAAAGGCCAGATCGCTCAGTATCAGCAGCAGTACAAGGAGACGGTAGCGAAGACCAAAGAGCAGGCAAAACAGGCGGCCGACACCGCGGCGAAGCGTGTATCGCAGGGCGCATTATTCGGTGCCCTTGCCCTCCTTCTGGGCGCGCTAGCTGCATTTTTCGGTGGTCGTGCGAGCGCTGTGACTCCGACTGTTTCCGTCAGAACAACCTAGGCCGGGATGCCTGACCACATTGGCTTTCCAGAAGGTCCGAAGCTGGCTTACGGATCTCGGAGTCCTCGCCTCGCGTCCCGCCGCATTCGCTGTCTTTGTCGTGTACGGACTACTCTGGGCCTTCCATTGGCGGTGGGCTGGGGTGGCACGATCTGGCGACGCTTTCGACGTGGGGGATGACCTTGGTGATTCAGCGAGCTGAGCACCGCGACACGCAAGCTCTTCACGCAAAGTTAGACGAACTGTTGAGGGTTAACTGGGATGCGAAGAACTCACTCATGACCCTCGACGACAAGGACGCCAAGGAAGTCGAGCAAGAACGGGCGGCTCAGTTCCATTCCTGATGGGACGAGCCGAAATATGCAGGCGAGAGAATTCGGCAGCACCAGGTAGAGTGCCATTCGGAGGACGTGTCAACAGAACGCCTGTAGGTTCGGCCGTTTTCGTTTGCGGCCAGAATCCGATCGGGTGTGTAGGCTGTTCTGGCGAACTGTGGCGGCCTTGCCCAAGATGTCCGGTCTGCCCCAGACTGCCGACGTGCCGGACACGATGGCAGTCTTCCCTTCGGGCTAATCGCGGCATTGAGCCCATCCCATCTGATTGCAAGGACGTACCTTTAAAAATGGCAATCGGAACCAGGAAACGTTGGGGAATCCGCGCGTTTAGCAGACCGGGGCAATGCACTGGAGGAGACGCATGCGAATAGCAACTCTCGCGATGATTGTCGTTGCCGGAAGCGCGATTGCCTTCCAAGCAGCGGCGCAACAGCAAAAGGCCGCACCTAGTGAGCAAACCAAGCAGGAGATGCACGGTGATGTAGACAAAGGGCTCAAGACTAGCGAGCCCAATGAGCAGATGCAGCGTGATGCAGACAAAGGGGTCAAGACGCGCAACTCCGGAGAATCCGGTTACGTTGCCGATCAAGACAAGCCGGGGGCTTCTGCGCATCCGCCGGGCCGACCGGGAAGTGAGCAGACGACGGGCTCGGGCAGCCAGACCGGCGCTCCAAAATAGAGCCATCAGCGCTCGCGTCGGCGGCGAGTTGTGCCAAGGTCAGCTTGAGCACGGCGCTCAGATCGAGCGCCCACCTCCGCGGTTGGTCATCGACCATGATGTCACCCTCGCGTTGGCGACAAGTCGCGCCCTGGATCATTGCGCGTGCCGCCGGTCAGGAATTCACCGAGGATGATTTTCGAGGAGCAGCAACGACATGAAGCAACACACCTTCGGAGCCTCCAACACAGCGATCTGCTGGACACCGCTCGTGCTTATGGGCAGCGCGACACCGCCAAGAGATCCCGAGGAAGATGATGAGGACGAGGAGGATGAAGATGACGAAGACGGCGCTGACGAACCGACGGTCGTGCGCGAGCCGGACGAAGACTGATTGACGCGTGATCGGCCGTCGGTGCTATAACATCCTCCATGGGCTGGGATGCGAAAGACATAGGGCTCCTCACCAGGCTCTGGTCCGCAGGACATAGCGCGGCGCAGATAGCGCGGCGCCTCGGGTGCAGTCGTAAGGCGGTCTGCGGCATGCTGACCCGTCAGGGCCTGAAGCGCGGTCACAAGCCGCCCACGGCAAGGCCCAAGATAAGGCCGACGCCGAAGCTGAGGGCGACGTCGTCGGGAGCTTGCGCCCGTCCAGTCGCAAAGAAGGTGTCGCGGAACGCAGCGCACAGGCAGCAGCCCAACCAACTCAGCAAGCGGCAGCTTTACGAGATACTGGCTGAGGCGGTCAAAAACACCGGCTAAGAGGTCACCGCGAACGCGGTTGCGCTGTGCTGAGTATTCGGCTCGGCTCGGCGGTTCGGGGGGGGGCACCTTGCCAAGTTCGTCTGCTTCGGGTCGAAGACTGACTTCGACACCTGCCTGACCTAGGTCGGCCTATCTGCTGAAGGCAGACATGGGGGCCTGTAAGCGAAGGCCGGCAACGGGCCAATAACCGACATCGATCGAATGATCCGCTACGGCACCCCTCCGGCAACTAGCGCCGTCCCGGAAGACGGCCGCGTGATCGGGAGCACTTCGCGCATATAGGCCGCGAGCGCATCGCAGCAGGTCCGAGCATAGGCCGGCATCGCACGCCGTTTGTCCCACTGCATGACATAGCGGTCGCGCAGCGGCTTTCCTCGGTGCGTCACGCGCGCGATCTTCAGCCGGTAGCGGTCGGCTCGCAGCAGTGACGGAATGATGGCAACACCCTGCTCGGCTTCGACGAGCGCCAGCAAGGTGTGCGGCGCGCGGCTCTCGAGCAGGATGTTGGGTTCGATGCCGGCGATGCGGCAGGCGGCGTTGAACAGGCGGCGCACCGAATAGCCCTCGTCTGGCAGCAACAGCGGATGGGCGGCGAGCTCGAAGATATTGACCATCCCGTTGCGGCCGAGCGGCAGCGACCGCGGGCAAGCGGCCAGTACGTCGTCCGGCGGCATCGCGAGGCTTTCCAACCACGGGTGGACGCCTTGGTCGTGCCGAATCCCGACGTCGACCTCGCCGCGCTCGATGAGCGGCACCTGATCCATGCCGAGCGCTTCAATTAGTTTCACCCGCACGTTGGGGAAGCGTTCGGCATAGCGCGGCAGGAATTTCGAAAGCACGCTTTCAATCGTCTGCGGCGGTGCCGCAACCTTGACCACGCCGGAGTCCCCGCGCTTAAGCAGTTCGATCCGCGCGCCAAGCGAGCCCATTTGCCCCAACACTCCGCGGCAATCGCCCAGGAGCTGCTCGCCCCGCGTGGTGAGGAACAGGCGGCGGCCGATCCGGTCGAACAGCTTGAACCCGCATTCGTATTCGAGATCAGCAATTTGCCGCGACAGCGCGGACTGGCTGATGCCCAGGCGCGACGCCGCCTTCGACACTGTGCCGAGGTCAGCGACTGTAACGAACGTACGCAGGCGCTTGATGTCCATGTTGCTTATCTCCAAATTGCATAATCAATAGTACAATTATGTATTGGACGGCAAAGCAGGTTGTTCCTAACCTCCACCGGGACGCATCCAGTAACTAACCTTCCCCTGCTAACAGCCCTGGCGCCGGCGCAGTCGGTTCCGGAGGGCGGATCGTCATTGCCACCCTGAAGGGAGGCGAACCATGAAACCGAGATCGCTTGTTCTCCTCGCGGCCCTCCCCGTGCTGCTGCTCGCGCGCCCCGGCGACATGTACGCGCAGCAGCCGGACGCATCTGCCAAGCGGCGCGTGATCGTCTTCGTCTGGGACGGGCTGCGCGCCGACGACCTGACGCCGGAGATCACGCCGAACTACTTCGCGCTCGCGCGAACGGGCGTCGTCTTCGCCGACCATCACGCGGTCTATCCGACTTTCACGATGATGAACTCCGCCTCTATCGCCACCGGCACCTATCCGGGCGCGCACGGATTCTACGGCAACGTGGTGTACGCGCCGCGCGCGAGCGGAAAGAACGCCAAAGGTACAGAGATCGACTTTTCGGCGCCGGTCTTTATCGAGGATTTCGGCGTGGTGGAGGCGGTGCGCGAGGCCTACCAGAGCAGGTTGACGCTGGTCCCGACACTGCTGCAAGCAGCACAAGCCAAGGGTCTGACCACTGCAGCGGTAGGCAAGTTCGGTGCCGCCTTCATCCAGGACTACCGACGCGGTGGCATCATCTTAGACGAGGACACGGCGATACCGCTCGCCTTCGCCAAGGAACTGCAGAACACCGGCTACGCGCTGCCACGCAACAGCGTTAACGCCCATCCGGCGGGTGCATTGGCGCTTGCCAAGGACAACGGGGATCCCACTGCGCCGATTCTGATTCAGCGGCTGAAGGACGGGCAGAGCGCCAACCCGCTCGATCGCAGCGGCGCGCTGTCGCGGCGCGCCTTCCGCTACTTGACCGACGTGTTCGTCGACTACATCCTGCCGGCCAGGCAACCGGACCTGACTGTGTTCTGGTCGAAGGAGCCGGATGCCACCAATCACGCCTATGGACCGGGGACTCCCAATTCGATCGACGCCACCCGGATGAACGACGAGATCCTGGGACGCGTCATGGACAAGCTTCGCCGGCTCGGCTGGGAGCAGTCGACCGACATCATCATCACCCAGGATCACAATCACAGCACGGTTTCCGGCGACGTCGGACACTTCCCACTGCGCGACATCGCTGACGGCGGCGCGGGCGTGCTCGATCCGCACGGTTACTCGGTGTCGGGCTTCGTGCGCACGGCCGAGCTGCTGACGCGGGATGGGCTCAAGGCCTACGACGGCGCCGGCTGCCGCGTGATCCCGATCCTTTCTGGCATCCTGCCCGACGGCACGCACCTGCAGCCGCGGCGGAATGACGAGGACGGAAGCGTTTGCGGCAAGCCGCAGGAACTTACCTCGTCGGCCTTCGTGCTGCCGAAGCCAGTCCCGCCGGGCGCGATCGTCGTGGCCGCCAACGCCGGCAGCGACTACCTGTTCGTTCCGGACGGCAACCGCGACGTAGTAAAGGCCGCCGTTGCCAGCCTGCAGAGTCGCCAGCAATTCGGCGCAATCTTCGTGAGCGACCGCTACGGCGAGATCGTTGGCACGCTGCCTATGAGTCTTATCAATACCGAACCAAAGGTGGCCGGACGAGCGCCGGACATAATGGTCAGCTTCAATTACGACGAATCCATTCCGGTGGCCGGGAAGCTGGGCATCAGCTATGCGAGCTCGGTCAACCGTCGCGGCGACCACGGCAGCTTCTCGCCGACCGACACACGGATCTCGCTGCTGGCGCGCGGGCCCGATTTCAAAGCGGGCCTTTACGACACGCTCCCCACGGCCAACGTCGACATCGCCCCGACTGTCGCGCACATCCTCAAGCTTGACATGCCGGACATGCAGGGGCGCGTTCTGGAGGAGGCGCTGCAGGACGGCCCCCCGTTCACCGACTTCAGCGTGCTGCGCAAGGCGCACCGCTCTTCTACCGTGACCGGCCTGACCGTAAAGCTGCCGACCGATCTCGACGGCAGCGGCATCGATCCAAGATTCACCACCTATGCAGTCGAGCTGCAAACCAAGGTGCTGAGCCGCGGTAGCAGGAGATACACCTATTTCGATTACGCGAGAGCGATCCGGGAATAGGATGGTCTGATATCGAGTCCGCTGTGGGTCACAAGCGGCCCTCGACGGGCCGCCCTCCGCAGGTCAGGTGCGGGCCAAAGGCAGACATTCGAGCGCTGCATGCGCGAAGGACATGACCCTCATGAGAGCGGAACTGTGTATTTAGCTACAGACGGAAGAGATCAACTTCGGTAGGGTGGCAGGAGTAATTTTATGTAAACGATTTTACGCGCACGGCGGTTACGGACCCCCCGTAGACACAGCAACGCTGTGATCAGGGGGGTTTGCGTTGCCAACCGTGGTCTACATCGTCGATGACGACGTTTCGTTTTACACTGCTGCCCGGCAGCAATTGCAGCTAGCCGGATACGAAGTGCAGGTATATTCGTCTGCCGCACAATTCCTAGATCAGGAGCGCGACGAAAACCGGCTTGGCTGCGTTCTCGTCGATGCGAGCATATCCGGACCTACGCTGCAAGCCCGGCTCCACGAAGACGGTTCGGTGCTGCCAGTTGTGTTTGTTTCCGTCCTCGTAGATACCAACATAGTCGTGCAGACCATCAAGGCAGGTGCGGAAGACTTTTTAGCCAAGCCGGTGACATACGACATACTACTCGCTGCAATTGAGCGCGCGGTAGCTCGGCATGATGCATTAATGCAGCTCCGGAACCGTCTGAACACCCTGCGCGCTCGAATTGCTACTTTGACGCCCCGGGAGCGGCAGGTTTTCGACTTGGTGACACGAGGCAAGACGAACAAGCTTATGGGCCTTGAGCTGGGCGCGACCGAACGCACGATTAAGGCGCATCGACAAAGGGTTATGGAGAAAATGCAGGTCCTGACGTTGGCCGAACTGGTTCTGATCGCTGAGCGTCTATATCACTCTACGCGTGAACCAGATTAGCGGCCCGGTGGCATCCAACTTCGATGGATCAATGAAATCGGCCGATATTGCCGTCCCGCTCGATGACCAGGCGCGCTATTTTACCGCAGCCGACGACATTGATATTTAGGGGCAGTGTGAACGTTTCATTCTCGCGGCGCTTAGTCGCAACGAAAAGCTGCCCCAGTTCGTTGATGTGCACTACCAGTGCGTTGCCGCTGTCACCCACAGCACGGACAACGAACGGCGGCTGCATGTCATACTCGTCGAGGCACCGCTCGATAATCGTGGCCAAGAACCGCACAACTCTTTCGCTCATCTGTTTCCGATCTTTTGAGCGCATTGATTCTGGACAATTATCTGCTCTCCGAGGGTTGACTTAGATCAACATTTTGACGCCCTCTGCGTCGGGTGCTGCACCGAAAAGGACTTCATGTCCGCTCTGGGTCAAAATGCGAAGAACTCAACCTCGGCAGCTCTAGTCCGCTGTGGCCTTGCGGATCTCCGCAGATTTGGTCCGGCTCCAGCCCGTGCCGACCTTCCCGATGTAACGGTCTTTCCCTTCCTGCTTGCCGAGGTAGAGGGCGGCAACGCCGGACGGGTCCTTTATGAACCCAACGACGGGGAATTTCTCACGTTGGACCGTCTTGATCTTCTGCCAAGCCTCAACCCGCTCCGACCGGTACGGCGCATCAACCCGCTTGGAGACTATGGCCTCGTAGTTGAGCTTGCTGGCCGCCTCGAACAACGCCTGACCATCACCTCCATGGTGCTCGCTGTAGAAGATCGGTGCTACCAGTTCGTTCTCTTCTATCAGCTGCTTCAGCAGCTCCTTGCGGGCAAGCTGCGCAAGTCTGCCGAGGTCTACGGCGTCCAGCCACAGGAGATCGAAGGCGAAGTAAACCAGCCGGTCCTGGTCGCCTCTGCCGAGGTCCGCCTGCGTGTGTCTGCAGAGGCACAGCTCGACCGACGCGTTTGCTCAGCTCGGTTGAGACCTTGACCGGAACTGTCGTGGTGTCATTCCCGTCCATCGCTTGAACGCGTGTGTGAGTGAACTCAGTTCGCGATACCCAAGCAGCCAAGCAACTTCGGACACGGGCAGCTGCTCCTCTTCGAGATAGCGCTTGGCGAGCGCGGCCCGCGACTGATCAAGGATTTCAGCGAAGGACGTCTTCTCTTCGCCAAGCTTGCGCGACAACGTGCGGGTACTCAGTCCCATCTGCCGCGCGACTTCCTTCGCGACCCCTCTACCGTGAGGCAGCAGTGGAGTAAGCGTCTTCTCGACTCTTGAACGGACCGTCGCGCCGTGCGGCGCTTTCCGTACCAACGCTTCCTCCGCATAGCGTCGCAACAAATCGTGCAGATAGCCGTCGCGGCCGACCAGCGGAAGCAGTGCGACTGGCACCGGAAAAGAGATCACATCGCCGTCCGCGCCGAACTCAACGTCCCTGCCAAAGAACGTTCTAAATTCGGGGGGCATTCCGGCTCGCAGGTGCCTCACTTGGAGCCTGGACGGCACCAGACGGCCGTCCGTCACCTGCCTGCAGATCCGAACCAGCGTCACCAGCCAGAATTCGATCTGATGCCGCTCGCCCCTTCGATCGACACCAACATATTCGAGCGCAATGGCCGCAGTACGCCCCTCCATGTTGAAACGCAGTCGGACTCCATCGTTCATAATCCGGCTGTACCGTTCCGCGGCACGAAGCGCGTCGGCGACATTCTCCGATGAAGCCATAACGTAGTAGACAAGGCCGATCTCACGCAGATCAAAGCTCCGGGCGAGCCGGAAGCCCAAGATGTCGTCCTCCAATTCTCGAGCAGCCAATTCAAGAATCTTGATCTGGGTCGCAACCTCGAGCCGGACTGCAGGGTCGCGGAAGTCGTTTAGCGTCAATCCTGCCTGGGAGAGCAGCGCAGCTGGATCTTTGCCAGACTCAGCGACGCGCGCGCAGGCCAGCCGAGCAATCCCGCCCGTCGCGCTAGGTATCGCACTCAGGCTTCCCGCCGACCTATAGCTCGTTCCTGACCTGCTCAAGACGTTAAGGCCCCCACATCTATGGCGGGCCATCATAGGGCGATCCCCGCACTTGCATAATGGAAACATCCCCGTGCAGCGCCCTTTCACATTTGCCCGACTCCGGAACGTCAAAGTGCTGCTCCTCCAAAGCCCGCTTTTTTCCGGCGGGAACTCAAAAAGTTGCGGGGCTTCGATTTCTTTCCAAATACCTGAGGTCATTGCATTCGCAATGTTTGATCTAGGTCAAACACTGGGCGACCAGCGATCCAAGATGGACCCGTCGCCGGCTATCCCGGTCGCTACCTCACGCAGGCGCATCGGTCCGTTTGCAGAGCTTTTGCGCCGCAATGGACTTGTGGCCTCAAAGAACAAAAATCTGGCGACCTCTAGCAAGCGCGTGTCTGCTGGCTACGACTATGTCCGGCCGACCTTAACCCAATGCTCAGGCTAATCCCCGAGCAACGGTCGCGGTTGGTCAATGCCTCCAAAAGACACTAGACGAACTTTGATCGACGGCAGCACGCACCCGAAGGGCGCTTACGCGAGAGCAGAGCACGTTGCATGTGTCGGACATTGCGGGCGGTGCGGTTTCTCGCAAACGGCTCGTACGCGGCAACGGAAGGCGGCTCCGGGTGCCGCAGACGTTATGACTTACGGGGCAAGGTAGAATTCATGCTATTGGCAAGAGAAGCCGTGGAGCTGCTGGTTCAAGCGTCGAGGATCTGGTATTTCGAAGGCAATCAGCATGGATTGCGCGATCGGGAATGGATGGCACTGCGCTTTCTCGGCCGCGCCAACAGGTTTTCGCGCACACCGTCCGCGCTCGCTGGCTTCATCGGCGCCACCAGAGCGACTGCATCGCAGATCGTGAAGACGCTGGAGAGCAAATCCTTCCTGGTGCGAAAACCGTCGCAAAAGGATAAGCGTTCCATCGTGCTCCACGTCACTGCGCAGGGCGAGAAGTGCCTGAACCAGCACGATCCGGTCAATCACGTGCTGAACGCCGTCACGGCGCTGGGAGCCGACGAGTGCGTCAGGTTGCGCGATTTGCTGCGGGCGATCCTCAGTCACCTGGACGCGGCACATCAGCGGCTCGATGCCAGCGTGTGCCGGGACTGCATGTTTCTTACCGAGCGCGGGCCGGGTACCGGCAAGAGGCGCGCAACGGCGGAATTCACGTGCCGGCTGTATCGCGCCCCGGTCGCGCTGGAGGAGACCGAACTGCTCTGCACCAATTTCGAGCTCACCCGCGACCGCCCCAAGCTCAAGGAACACCGAGACCTCGCGCGCGCGGCGAGCCAGGGGTGAGGCTCGCGTAAATTTCTTCTGGTCCGGATCCTGCGCAGAGCTTGCGGCAAACTTCGCAGCGATGGCCATCTATGGAAGGCGCATCTGGAGCCTTTTTCCCGGACAAGCTGCACCACGCAAGCGTTGCGGCGCAGAACCGGGAGCAGAACGGGCGGAGTCTCTGCCGCATAGGCCCCGGCTCCGCACAGAAACGTTGACACTTTTTTGCGCATGCACTGGATCCGATGCAGTGAAGCTTCCAACGATACGGACGCCGGTCGCCTCCCCGCTTGGCCGATTTATTGACTTAGATCAACTCGTCTTCCTACCCGCAGGCAAACTCGGTCCGAACTTTTATTGATAGCGGAAATCGTAATGCCAGAGGCGGCGACTGCTGCAAGCTCACTCGCGCATCGCGAAGCCGCAACTCCATCTCGCGCAGTCAAGAACCGTCATGATAGTCGCTACTTAATGTCTCAGTCGGAGAGGCAAAAGATGAAAACTCTTACTCTGTTGCTCTCTTCGGCATTCTTGTTTGCATGCGCCGGCGATAGCCACGCCGTAGTGAGAATTGTTAATGATCGGGGTGGTTTGATCCAACGCTACCTGGATCGTTACGATGGGTTGAAGGGCACCGGCCAAACCGTAGTAATCGATGGCCTCTGCGCATCCGCCTGTACGATCGTATTAGCAAAGATCCCATCAGGTAGAGTTTGCGTGACTGAGAGGGCAAACCTTGCGTTCCACGCAGCATGGGACTTCGGCGCTGGCGGACGCCATATTACAAATCGAGAAGCTACACGGATGATGTATTCGATGTACCCGGCCCCAGTTCGGAGTTGGATCTCAGGGCGAGGTGGTTTGTCGCCTCACACAATTTTCCTCCGCGGGACGCAGTTGCAGACTATGTTTCCCCGCTGCTATTTGGACGCTGCAGTTTTCCTGCGGTCGTAGTCATCACGCCCCCAGCTCCTTTCCTCTGCGCGAGGCACTACACACGCGGGACAAGACCACCTGAACTAATAGCCAGTAACCCCGCTCAAAAATGCTGATTTTTCCGCAGTGTCAGGCGATCCCGTCCGATGCGGGACGTTCAGCAGATCCCAGCCTCGGACGAGTTGATGGATCGCGGCTAATCTTATTTCGCAATTCTAAGAGGTCGGTGAAGACATCTGCTTGGCGCCGCAGCTCATCTGCGATCATAGGCGGTTGACTCGAAACCGTCGAGACGACCGTCACGCGCACCCCGCTCCGCTGCAATGCTTCGACCAACGTACGGAAATCTCCGTCTCCCGAGAACAGAATGATCTCATCAACGTGCTGAGCCAATTCCATCGCATGCACCGCGAGCTCAATAGCCATGTTGCCCTTGACCTTGCGGCGGCCATTGGCGTCGAAGAATTCTTTGCTGGCTTTGGTGATCACGGTGAAGCCGTTGTAATCGAGCCAATCGACCAGCGGGCGGATGGACGTGTATTCCTGATCTTCGATCATCGCTGTGTAGTAGAAGGCTCGGGCCAACGTCCCTCGGCTGCGAAGCTCGTTCAGTAGCCGCTTGTAGTCGAGATCAAAATCGAGGGCCTTCGCTGTAGCGTAGAGGTTGGGACCGTCGATGAAAGCTGCAATTTTGCTAAAGCGTGATAGGGACATAATGGAAACGACCTTGCTCACAAAAACCGTTGGCCGGCAGCCGGCGCTGACATGAACGTCAACGTTCTTACTGGCGAGCGCCATAGCAAGCACTGCGGGTGAGCGCTTGTTCTAAAAAGCCAATGATTTGCTTTTGAGGGCCAACCGCTAGCCGACGAGGCCGCCCGCGATCGCACCGACGGCGGCAATCGAGCGAGCGCGCCCGCGATCAATGCAATCGTGCCCGCAGCCGTACCTTCAAATTGCGATCTGATGGCGGCTTCCCCGGTTGCTCCTCACGGGATGCCACTTTTTCCGGGTGCTCGTTGGAGACTTCCGAGTTTGTCACCGTTGCCCCCGCGCACAGGTCCCACGTTCGGACTTCTAACAATAGCAGAATTTGCGCGGCTTCAGGTTGGTCAACGCTTCTGACTCATTCGCCCTTCTTTTCTAAAGTGTCCCCCGACAATCGCCGGATAGAAGTCCGCTGTGGGCCAAGAGTAGACATAGAGAGTCCAGGTGTACTGCTGCTGAACGTGTCAGCGTTTTTGTTCGACGGAACCATTTACGAGGGAATCGGCGGCGGAGCTCCTAAACCTTTTTCGTTCACTTCCGGGGCAAGGCCAAGGTAAAGGTTGTCCCTTCATTGACTGCAGAATGAACTGTGATGGTTCCGCCATGGGCAGAGACGATCTTATGCGTGATGAAAAGGCCAAGGCCCAAATTTGCGGAGTGGGTGCTGGCGCCTCCATCGGTACCTCGCGTCAGTGGATTAAAGATGGACTTCTGCTGGTCGGGCGGAATCGGTTCGCCGTCATTGTGCACTGATACCAGGACCTGTTCGACTTCACCCACGATCTTCATGGCGATCGTGCTGCGAGGAGCGCTGTACTGCAGCGCATTGCCGATCAGGTTGGAAAACACCTGGCCCAGTCTGGCCTGATCCCATTCGCCTCTCGTCTCACCGACGGTTGTCAACTCAATCTGCCTTACATCCGACAGCGACCGCATTTCCTCCACGATCTGAGCACCGAGTACGCTCAGGTCTATTTCCGTCCGTCGCAGCGGGATTGCAGATCCGAAGGCAGAGCGCGTCAGCTCCAGAAGGTCATCCAGGATCGATGTGGCGCGCTCCATTGTTTTTTCAATCTGCTCCGCCATCCTGTTTTGTGTACTGGTTGCCCCGCCCTGCTTCGTCATCCGGCGCGCCGCCATCAAGACGGCACCGATTGGGTTTCGCAGGTCATGGCCCAGGACCCCGAGAAACATGTCCCGCGATTGATTGATCATCTTGGTGTATTCGGCAACCGACTCTGCCATCGCCTGATCTAGCGCCTCATTGAAGCGCGTCATGTCCTCTAAATCCGTCATCGAAAGTGCCGGACTGGCAGCAGTCCACTGCTTAATGACGCTTGCGCGCAAGGCGCGATATTCGGAGACCATCTGGTCTATGTTGAAACCATCGGACAGGCGCAGCGCGGCGTGGATTTCCGCCGCACTCCGAGTGAAGTTGCCGTCCGCTGCTCCCAACCCTTGTGACTTTTCAACTTGCTCAGTATGAGTTTGAGCAGTCTCAAGGTCATCAGCAATGAAGGTAAGAAGTTCTACGATATGGTCCTGCAGGGCCAATCGGGTCATGGTCTCACTGGCGGGCGTGCGGGTCCCTGCAAACTTAACCCACTCCTCAACGATAGGATCAACGTTTGCCCGGATAAAATCTGCAAGTCGGACTGTTTCGGCGGCGGCGACGCGCTCTGACAAATGATTATCCCTCTAACGGCAACAGCGCCATATTTGACTACAGCCAGTTGGCGGGTTCCTTACAACACTTATTTGGTGAGCGCGAACGCCCCTACGCCGCGTGAGGCGGCCATTCTGGCGTGCGGACGGCATGTCCGCTGTGGGTCACAGGCTGACTTCCGCACCGACTCGCGCTGGGGTCGGCTAATCTTCTGAAGGCAGACATTGTGGCCTCAGTAACCAAAGGCGGCAACGGGCGTACAAGCGGTGATTGCCGTCGACGTAGCGCCGAATTAGACCTCGGCCCTGGCCCAACTGATGAACTTCCTTATGGTAGGACCATTCCCGGCACCCGCGCGATGGACGATGTAGAATCCATAGCCACTCAGAGTGACCGGCGATACCGGAACGAGCACGCCGCTCGCCAATTCGGCGGCGACCAGGACATCGCTGCAGATGGCCACACCTTGACCAGCGATGGCGGCCTCGATAGCGTGAAGTTCCTCTTGAAACCTCAAACTCACAAGCGAAGCAAGTTTGCGTTTGGACAAGGGGAGTGCCGCCCGCTGCCAGCGCTGCCAAGTCGGCGCGTGTGTATCGCCCGGCGGCCATGCAGCCTCGATGAGCGGAAGTCGGGCCAGATCTACCAGCCGCATCTTCGTCGCTCGCGTGTCCACGAGCTTTGGGCTTGCTACCACGTAGAAGGTGTCGCGCATCAACTCGACAACATTTCCATCGGCCGGTGGCCCGAGAGCGTAGCGGATCGCAACATCAGTTTCGTCCGACTCGAGATTGAGCACGGCGTCGGTGCCGACAATGTCAAGCTTGAGCCGTGGATGCGCCGCCCGCCAAGACTGCAGCCGTGGCAATACCCAGCGGGCGGCAAAGGCGTTTGTCGCCGTGATGCGCAGATGCCGGCCCGCGTGGCTGCTCTTGATATTGGAAAGTGTCTCGGCAAATCTTCCGAATCCGTCACGGACGACCGGAAACAGCTGTCTGCCTGCCGAGGTCAGCGCCAGCGGTCGCGGCCGGCGACGGAATAGCGGGCGACCACAATGCTGCTCCAGAAGCTTGATTTGATGACTGATGGCCGTCGGTGTGACGCCAAGTTCACCTGCTGCATGCTTGAAGCTCAGATGACGTGCCGCGGCCTCAAAGGCGCGCAACTCCGTCAAGGGCGGTAACTTTCGCATTCGGACAATGTAGATGAAATCATCTCATCTGAACATGAAATGTTCAGACTTGCCCCCCGGAAGCAAATGCCGACTATGGACTTATGCGGGAAGATGACAGTGCAGCCCCGTTTCTGGAGGCTCTTGAAGATATCCAGCCGTTGATTGCCGAACATCGGGCGGCATTCGATCGTGAACGGCAACTGCATGGAGACGTTGTTAAAGCGCTGGCCGATGGAGGGTTCTTCAGGCTCTGGCTACCCGCATCGCTTGGCGGCCCTGAGTTGTCGCCGCTCGCCTTCATGAGCGTCGTAGAACGCGCAGCAGCGCTCGACGGAGCTGTCGGCTGGCTGGTTGGCAATGGAGGCGGTATGAGCCGCGTCGGCGGCTATTTGCCTTCTGCCGTGGTGTGCCGCTGGTTCGAAGACCGCCGCACGTTTATCGTGAGTGCAACGGGGGCCGTAGGGACCGCCATGCCTGCCGATGGCGGAGTCCGCGTCTCGGGACGATGGCCGTTCGGAAGTGGCGCACCGCATGGCACCCACTTCATGGGTTTGGTGACAATGGGCGGAAATCAGGCGCCTGACCAGCCGCGCTTCTGCTGTTATTTCGAACGAAAGCAGGTCACGATTCACGACACTTGGCACGTTTCAGGTTTGCGCGGCACCGGAAGTTCGGACTGGGAAGTCGGCAATGCCTACGTTCCTGCCGAATGGATGCACCCGTTTATTGACCACAAACCCGCTGAAGGTGGGCTGCTCTATCGCATTCCAGCTCTCTCATCATTCGCCTGGACGATTGCAGTGGTGCCACTGGGCATCGCAAGGGGTGCCATGGAGAGCTTTGCAAAGCTGGCGGGCGGCAACAAGGGGCGGCTCGGGACTGCCGGTCTCATGCGCGATCGGGAAGTCGTACAGGCAGTGATCGGTCGCGCCGAGACGCTGCATAACTCCGCACGAGCATTCCTTCTCGAGGCAATGACGGAGCTGATGACTGCGACTGATATTGGCGGCCATCGCCTCGTCGACGCGCGCCTGAGATTGCGGATGGCCGCAGCCCATGCGGGCGAGACCGCAGGTCGCATCGTTGACAGCGTGGCGACGGAGGCCGGCGCAGGCTCGATCTTCGAAACCAGCGCACTGGAACGCGCCGTTCGCGATGTGCAGGCCGCCACCAAGCATATCGCCTTGAATCCTTCGATCTACGTCACTGCTGGACGCGTTGGACTTGGTTTAGACGCTGGAACAGCGCGATTTTGAGTGAGAGACGGTTCGTCTGCAACGGGTCAAGAGCGTCGGTGTCCCGCTCGGCTGCAAATTTCCGGTCTGCCCCTATGAACTGACATGTAGCTGCACCGCATCAACGGAAGCGATGGGCCAAAAGCCGAAGTGGATCATCTCTCTTGGATAATGTTGAGGAGGTTCATCATCCCGCGCGAACGAGGCTCAGCAAGAACTCAATCGTTGATCGCGCCCTTACGGTACGTTTCCAATATGTTTTAAGCCTATGTATGGGCCGCTCACTGAAAAATCAGTTGTATTTCGCCGAGCTCCGGAGATGTTTTGAGTACCAGGTGGAATGGCGGGGTTTGATCTGGGTGCGTTGGGGGCGGGCAACGTGCGAGCGGTGGCCCCATTTCCAAACGTGACACCGTTGCCCGATCGTTGGAAATTCTGTGCGCAGGCATCGGAAGCAATCAGATGGACGCCGAGAACAAGCGTTGCACTTGCTAACGAGGCAATTCTTATAATCATAACGGGTGGTCCTCCATGCAATCGACTTCAAGTGGAGCATGACTGCGAGGATTTATCAAGGTACGGGCTCCGTCCGCCGTGACGGGGCTCAGTTCCAAGTGTAGCGGATTCCCCCTTGAAAGCCAGTTGTCTGGGTCGGGCTGTATCCTGCAATCGGGATGCTAGGGCCGCCGGTCTGCCCGATCGCGTGGACCTCGAAGTAAGACGAGAAGCTCGGGCTCCAGATCACGGCAATCTTGCCAGACCCGCGGTAGCCGATTGCGCTCGATGGGATGACAGGCCCGACTGCTCCCAGCGCGCTGGAGTCGGTGATCTGATACGCGAACAGGGAGAGGGACGGCTGAATTATATAATCCATCCATTTCATTTGGGTCCCGAACCGCGCGCCGCCGTGCACCTCTGTCGTGTCGGAAATCTTGGTGCCGAAGTTCTTAGTGTAGCCTTCGGAGTAGGTCATTCCGATCCCCGGTTCGATGAACACCGAAAAGGGAAAATCAAACCGGTATTGCACATTCCCGGTGGAGCCCAGCGAATTGCCCTCAATAACAGCCGGCAGGAATCCAGGAGCTGACAGCGTGCTTCTTGTCCAGCCGACGAAGCTGGTCAAATCGGCTGAAAGTCCTCCCCTCAAATAAGAGACCGTGATCGAGGTCGAAGGTGCGGAGGTGTCGACGGTCAAAAGGCCGCCTTGGTAGGACCAGGAGCCGCCTCCCGTCCCGATGAACGTCAGCGCGTCATCAACGGTGAAAATTCCGATCTTCGTAACGTCGAATGCTCCGGTTACTGAAGAGGTATCGGTCACAGTGCCCGCGGTTATCGAGCGGTCTATTCCGCCAATTAGATTGCCGCCGTAAAGCCAGCCGGAAACAACGTCAGGTATGGTGCTCGGGGCTTTCGCATAAGCTAAAGCTTGGCGGGCATCCTCGGCTCCACGGAAGGCAAAAGGATCGCGGTTGTCGAAATCCGAACCGGTTGCAGCGAACCCCAGTCTTCCAGAGGACGGCGGAACAGCACCTTGGCGGCGCAGTTGGTCGCGAACGTTCTGCAGGATGTTCTGCACCACGTTGTTATTGATTTCCTGATAGATGCTGATGCCCCCGGACTGAGCTGCGGCGGGGTGTACCGAGATCCACGTTGAGGCCGCCGCTGCAGTCAAGGCGCTACAAATTCCTCCAAACTTCATTTTCACCCCCAAAACCATTTGGGAAACTAGCCAAACTATCGAGCTGTGGCGAGTGCAGAGTAGGACGATTCGAGGCCCCGCGGGGTTGTTGTTAAGTCCGCTAATGGGATGGTCCGGCCGTGCTCCTGCCCCGCCAGCAAGCGAAGCTGGCAAGGGGCGCCAAAGACAAGGAGCACGCCATGTCTAAGACACCC
>NZ_JBEPQC010000008.1:0-333956 GCF_040547675.1 Bradyrhizobium sp. RT6a | reverse complement strand
CAATCCGAGGCCGGATACATTGATGCAAGACCGCTCATCGCCAGCTCGACCAAATCTTCTTGCAACGCGCGGCCGGACCATACATTCGGGTCACAAGCGGTCCTGCACCGGCTGCGCGCGGCAGGTCCGCTAGGGCCAAGATGCGACGTCCCCGGTTGATGAGCTTCCAGTATGAACGGCACAAAAAGCCCGGATCGTGCCGGAGCTTTGGAATGCACAATGATCAGTACTTCGCGATGGCGGAACCGCGGAACTCGTAGCTCAGACGCCCGGTTGCGGGTCTACACGGTTCCCCCTTTAACAAATGACCAGAGCGATCCTCACGCAGATCGGACACGTGTGTCTGGCGCGCTACAGCAAATCCGGTGAGGTGGGGTAGCGTTTGGCACACGTTCTTAAACCTGAGAGACTCGAAATGAAAAAGTTCCTTCTCGCTACTGTCGCTTTTGCCGCCCTAGCGGGTACAGCATCGGCAGCTGATATGGCCGCGCGTCCTTACACCAAAGCCCCACCGATGGAGGCCTCGCCGATCTACAACTGGACCGGCTTTTACATCGGCGGTCACGTCGGCGGCGCATTCGGCGGCAGCAACAACATTCTGGCCCCCGGCTTCACCGGCACCAGCAGCAACGATGGTGTGTTCATGGGCGGCGTGCAGGTCGGTTACGACCATCAGTTCTCACCGAACTGGGTGCTGGGCATCGAGGCGAACTACAGCTTCCTCGACACCAATGACAATGCCTTCGTCAACCGTGGGCTCGGTTCGGTCACCGGTCGCCTCGGCTACACCTGGGGTCCGGCGCTGCTGTACGTCAAAGGCGGCTACGCCTGGGCCGACTCCCGCCTTACGAACGGCTTCGGCGGCGGCACATTCACCAACAGCGGCGGTGGTCGCGACGGCTACACCGTGGGCGGTGGTCTCGAATACATGTTCGCCCAGAACTGGTCAGGCAAGGTCGAATACCAGTACTACGACTTTGGCACGCGGAACGCTCTCTTCACCAGCGCCGGTGGTGTTGTTACCGCCGTCGGCTTCCGCAATGACGAGCACACCATCAAGGGCGGCCTGAACTACCGGTTCAATTGGGGTGCCGCCTCGGCTTCTCGTTACTGACGGCTTACGTAATATACTCAAAGGGCCAGCCATACGGGCTGGCCCTTTCTCCTAAGCCGGAATGGCTGGCGCGAGTTGGCGCCTTGCGGTTTTGCCAAGCTCTCCAGCAACTACTCGAGGTCAGCTACGGGCAACAGCGGTCCGCGGCGGGGTGCGCGCGGCAAGCTGTGGACCAGAAGCGGACATATGAATTGAAAGAGAAGCCGGGCCCCAACGGGTACGCGGATGCACTTGCTTGCCGCTGGCGGCGGCAGTCCTGGCATTCACTTGGCTGCGAGCCAACTCCGCAGCGGAGCAGTTCGTCCGCTCCTTTGCCGCCCGAGCCAGAGAGCAGATGGCATCGCTTGCCGTCCAATGCGCCTTCGAGCACATCGAACACACTTGCATGTCTGATGCATGGTGGAGCAACCTGAAGCGCCCGATGCGAGCCGCACTTCCCGAGCGGGTCAGGCGCGCAAATTCCCTGGCTTACCGCCGCTCGCCCCGTTGCTTATCCTATCGCATACACTATGCAGACTGGCGTGTTGCGGACATCCGTGGTCACAGCATTCCCTGAGAGCGACCAAGGCCGTCCCCCTCACCTCTCCACCGGCACCCCCGCCCCGCGATGATACCGGCTGGAAAAGAACACCAGCGGCGTGGTGTCGCGATGGTCGCAGGTCGAGACTTCGGCGATGATCAGCGTGTGGTCGCCGACGTCGACGTGCTGGGTCACCTCGCAGCCGAACCAGGCGATGCATCCCCGAAGGCGTGGCAGGCCGTCCACGATGTCGTAATCCGGACTGGCGCCGGTGTGCGGCTGGCTCGCGAAATGCCGCGACAGGTCGCGGCCATGGTCGGGCAGGACGTTGACGCAATAGCGTCCGGTCGCGGAGATCGCCCGGTGCATCCGGCCGAGCATGATGGAGACCAGCACGGTCGGCGGCGACAGGCTGACAGTGACAAAGCTGTTTGCAGTCATGCCGCAGACACGGCCGTGCTCGTCCAGCGCAGTCAGTACTGCGACGCCGGTCGCAAAGCGCGACGCGGCTTCGCGGAACGACGCCGGATTGGCGCGTTGCATCTCAGTCTCCGCTCGCGAGGTGGAGGAGCGTTGCACTATCGATCGTCACGCACTGGCTCTGACGGGCTCAGGCGGCGCCGACATGCGTTCGATCCAGGCCTGGAGGCGCTGCGGTGTCGAGATGCGGTCCCATTGACGGTCCGGGAAGTTGAAATTCTCGGTGAACTCGTTTGCCAGCGCGGGATTCTGGCTCATCGCGCCGATCAGCATACCGAGCGCGTCCGTCGGCGGCTGCAGCATCACGTTGGTCCAGCGCGACGCCGCCAGCACGCGGTCCTGCCGCTTCAGATCGATCTTCTCGCAAAGACGCGCGTCGAGCGCGTCGGAATGGACGATTTCTTCGCCGAGCACGAAGGCGGCATAGGAGGCGATATTGGCGCCCTGGCCCATCATGGGATCGACAATGGCATGGACGTCGCCGAGCGCGATCGCGCATTTGCCATCGTCGAACTCGACCACCGTGTTGCGCACCGTCGGGACCACACCGCCTTGCAGCAGATCCTGCGGCTGCGCCAGATCGAAGCGCGCCGTGTCGATCCGATCGTAGGTCGTCGGATGATGCTTCTCCAGCTTGCCCAGCAGCACCTTCAGGAAGTGCTTCGGGTTGTCGTCGTAGCTGAGCGTCGCCAGCTCTTCCATGTCGCCGCCCGGCACGTTTTCCATCAGCAGCGCGTTGGCAACACCGCCGAAGGTGACGGTCGGGATCACGATCATCTCGCCGTGCCCGGGTGACACCGAGAGCGTGACGTTCATGGGATCGGGCTGCCGCACGCCGGTGTAGAGCCCGACGCACAGTCGCCGTTGCGGCTGCGAATAGGGCGTGTGCTCCGGACGGTAGGTGAAGAGCTGGCCCAGCGGCCCCTTGCCGGTCGAGACGACCAGCAGGTCGAAGCGCGCGACCAGCGGACGGATGTCGCGCTCTTCGATGCGGCGGTATTCGATCCTGCCGCCGCGGCTGACGAAGTCCTTCATCAACGCCGGAAGATAGATCCGATAGTCGACGGCGCGGCTCGGCTTCGAGAAGTCACCGCGAAAGCTCAGCGGCTGCGGAAAATTGAAGACGTGATCGTGGTAGCAATAATGATCCTTCGGATCGGTCCAGTGATTGACGCCGAGATAGTCCTCGCGCGCGATCGTCACGTGGTGATGCGCGACGGTGTTGAGCAGCCGGATATTGCGGTAATCCTCGGGCGGCCGGTCGGTGATAACAGTGGCGTCCACGCCATGCTTCTGCAGGTGGAGCGCGAGATGCAGCCCGGCGATTCCGGCGCCGATGATGCCGATGTTGCGTGCCACCGTCGTGTCCTCCCTTGTGATTGTTCGTTTCGAGGAAGCCTAGCCGCCCGCTGTGTTGCACACTACGGAATAAATGGGATATAATTTATTCCGGATCGGAATGAATGATGGACCGGATCGATTGCCTGCGCGCGTTCGTTCGCACCCTCGAGGGCGGCAGCTTCTCGGCTGCGGCCAAGGAGCTCGGCATCGGTCAGCCCGCCATCAGCAAGCGCATCGCGATGCTGGAAGGCGAATTCGGCACGCAGCTGTTTTTGCGCACGACGCGCACGCTGAAACCGACGGCTGACGCGCACCGGATCTACGATCTCGCGCGGCAGATTCTCGACAGTTTCGACATGGCGCGATCGAGTGTCGAACAGGCAGCGCCCCGTCCCGCCGGCACGCTCCGGATTGGCGTGCCGTCTTCGTTCGGGCGACGCTACATGATGCCGGTCATCGCCGAGTTTGTCCGGAATTATCCGGAGGTTCGGGTCGACATCCGCTTCAGCGAGCGCTTCGTCAATCTGGTGGAAGAAGGCATTGAGCTCGCGTTGAGGATCGGAAATCTGGAGGCGAGCACGCTGGTGGCCCGCCGGCTCGGCACCGTGCAGCGCTATCTGGTCGCGACACCCACCTATCTGCATGGCCGTCCGATGCCGCGGACGCCGGATGATCTCGGCTCACACCAGTGCATCGTCTATTCGCGCATGACGCCGGCGCAGCAATGGGTCTTCGAATCCGAGCATGGCCGTCACGTCGCATCCATCAACGGCCCCATCCACGTCGACGATGCCGACGCGATGCAGGAGGCAACGATGCATCATCTCGGCATCGCCATCCTGCCCGAGTGGAACGCGGCGGACGGCCTCCGCAGCGGCGAGCTCGAGCATCTGCTTCCGGACTACGCCATCGCCGCACTGCCCCTGCATGCGGTCTATTCGGAGACGCAGTGGATGTCGCTGCGCGCGCGAAGCTTCCTGAACCTCCTGGTCGAACGCGCCGAGCACTTCGCGCCGGCCTCGTCGCATACCCGTACCGCCAGCGCCGGCGGTTGACGCCATCCCGGCCATCATTAAATGACGCCCATGAAAAAGATCGGATTCCTCTCCTTCGGGCACTGGACGCCCTCGCCGCGATCGCAGACCCGCTCGGCCGCGGACACGCTGCTGCAATCGATCGAGCTTGCGGTTGCGGCGGAAGAACTCGGCGCCGACGGCGCCTATTTCCGTGTGCACCATTTCGCGCGGCAGCTCGCCTCGCCCTTTCCGCTGCTTGCCGCCGTCGGCGCCAGGACCAGCAAGATCGAGATCGGCACGGCCGTGATCGACATGCGCTACGAGAATCCGCTCTACATGGCGGAGGATGCAGGCTCTGCCGATCTCATCGCCGGCGGGCGCCTCCAGCTCGGCATCAGCCGCGGCTCGCCCGAGCAGGTGATCGATGGCTGGCGCTATTTCGGCTACCAGCCTGCCGACGGCGAGAGCGACGCCGACATGGGCCGGCGTCATGCCGAGGTCTTTCTCGACATCTTGCGCGGCGAAGGTTTTGCAAAACCCAACCCGCAGCCGATGTTCCCAAATCCGCCGGGACTGTTGCGGCTCGAGCCCCATGCGGAAGGACTGCGCGAACGGATCTGGTGGGGTGCCGGCTCGAACGCGACGGCGGTCTGGGCCGCCAAGCACGGCATGAATTTGCAGAGCTCGACCCTGAAGAACGACGAGACCGGCGAGGCCTTCCATGTGCAGCAGGCCGCCCAGATCCGTACCTATCGCGCTGCCTGGAAAGAGGCCGGCCACCCCCGCGAGCCCCGCGTCTCCGTCAGCCGCAGCATCTTCGCGCTGATCGACGATCGCGACCGCGCCTATTTCGGCGGCGAGCGCGGGAGCGAGGACCAGGTCGGCTTCATCGACCCGCGGACGCGGGCGATCTTCGGCCGGAGCTACGCGGCTGAACCGGATGCGCTGATTGAGCAGCTCCGGCAGGACGAGGCGATCGCGGAGGCGGATACGTTGCTCCTCACGATCCCGAACCAGCTGGGCGTGGACTATTGCGCGCATGCGATCGAGGCGATCTTGACGCATGTGGCGCCGGCGCTCGGGTGGAGGTGACGGGAAGGGCAAAGCCAGGCCCGTGTGACCCCGACGGGAGCCTCAGTCGCACGACCTGAAGTCGCGGTTGACTTCAGTCACTACCCTGACAATGATGCCGCCGGGGATTTGGAATTCATCAGGGGCGAAAATGCGGGGTGGTTATCTGGGGGCTCTGGTCGTGGCCGCGTGTCTTGCGGGCTGCGCATCGGGGCCGATGGGCAGTGCGGCTCTCACTGACAACGTCAAGTCAAATACTGCACGGCTTGTGGTCTATCGGACGTCGGCGCTGGGATTTGCGGTTCAGCCCAACTATGTGGTCGACGGGCGCGTGATTGGCGGCAGCCAGGCCGCAGGATTCGTGGCGTGCGAGCTGCCTCCGGGCCGCCACGAGGTCGCCGTCAACAATCTGCCGCTGAGTACCAATCTGTTCGGACAGGGCAGCGAGAAGGTGAGCCTCGATCTGCGCGCCGGCAGCACGACCTATCTCTCCGCCCAGCCGCAGATGGGGATCGTGACACCAGGCGCGATCACGCTGATCCAGGTCACGGAGGACCAGGGTCGCGCGGACGTCGCCAGCCTGCATCAGAGCAACGGGTCGTGCGGCAAGGCGTGATTCGAATCGTTCCGCTCTCGAAGCGCTGATGAGACGCCTTGCCCTGACGATCATCCTGCGTCTTGGCCGCTACGCCGTTCTTCCGGTCGTGGCACTGGCCTGCGTGATGCTGGCTGTCTGGCTGATGGCAATGGATCGTTACACGGTCGCGACGCTGGCGACCGCACCAATCGTGTTCTCCATATTCACGGCCGCGGTGGCGGTCGCCATTGGCCTGCTGCTCCTGCCCACGCCAAAGCATCGGAGTTTCGAGGCGAGCGAGGAGACCGCCCCAGGCCTCTGGGCGGCGTGGAAGGAGCTCGACCATGGCTTCGTCCGATCCAACCGCAGCTTGCGGATCGACACCAATTTCAACGCATCGATCAGCGAGGTCAGCCGATACGCCGGGCTGTTCGGGCGGCAGATCACGATGATCGTCGGCCTGCCACTGCTGATCATCCTGGATGAGCGTGCAGTTCGCGCGGTCATCGCCCATGAAGTGGCCCATGCCCGGCTTCGCCATACCTCGGGAAGCATCAACCTTTCGGATTTCATCGCGGCCTCCGAGAACGTGCTGTTCTACGCCGATCCAGACCACACCATCACGGGACGCATTGCCCGAGCCCTGCTCCGCTCCGTGCTCGAATGGCTCGACAGGGAATATCGCACCCTGTCGCGAGAGAACGAGCTTTACGCCGATCTCGGGGCCGCCGAACAAGTTGGCCGCGCCGAGATGGCGCGGGCGCTGGTCCTGATGGAGGCGTGCGGAACGCGTCTCACCGATCTCATCTACGCCCCTTTGGAGAAAGAGGTGCTGGGCGCCATCCATGCACCCCGCCCGCCCTTCGAGCGGGTCTTGAACCAGCTCGGGGACATCAGGGCGCCTGAGCCGATGACCGCGGCTGCCGTCGCGGGCCTGACGCGCGAGCACGATCCGGACGCGACGCACCCGCCCTTTGCCAAGCGGCTTGTCAATCTCGGATACACCGGCGTTCCCGATATTGGCGACATCGAAACATCCGCTATCGAGCAGCTTCTCTCGCAGGACGCGGCAAAGGACATCGCGGCCCGCTTCGACGACGAATGGCGGAAAAAGGCGCAGGCTTGGGTGACCGTCGGCTGGTGAGCTACGGGCTACGTCGCGGGCTGGTAGTGTGCCAGCCGCTCCGGGTCGGCATCCGGAGCCGAGACCGTCTGCGCCCTGATGTGGCTGCCGATGACCAGCCCGGCGAGCGAGAGCATGAGCCCAAGCGCCAGCGGCGCGAACAAGGCCTCTTCCTGAAACAATCCATTCAGCAGCACGACCATGACGCCGAAGCCTGCGAGCCCCTGCGTCAAATATCCGGAGAACGCATAAAGACGCCAGGCCTTCAGCGCCACCGCGAAATGAAACGCCAGCGGAACGAGGGCCGCGATGCCCATCTGGTACAGCAGGACGCCGATCGCACTCTCGACGGCGCCGTTGGTCGTTCCGGCGGCCTGCGCGGCGCTCCAGTCGATCGAGAAATAGTCGTCCGAGAGATTTCCGCCAACTCCCAGGCCGCGGCCAAACGGCTTTTCGAGAAATCCGTTCAAGCCGCCCATGAGGCCAAGAACGTGATAGTCGCCGATCTGCAAGCCAACGCGGATCGCGGCAATTGCAAACACGATCAACGCCACGAAGCCGAGCCATAGCGTCACCACGGCGCCGAGCAGACGGGTCGATATCCAGGCCGCAGCCACGAAAACCACCACGATGAGCGCTCCCTTGACGCTGCAAACGATCAGCAGCGGCAACGCCACAAGGGCCAGAACCGGACGCCCTACCGAAAACAGGAAAAGCCCGAAAAAAGCGATCCCGTACGCGAAGCTGATCGGGTGCATATTCGGTCCGTGGATGCGGAGGATCTTCGACAGGCCGAACCCTTCGAGCAGGGGCGTATTGAGAAAGTCGAAGCTGAAGCGATCCTTCAGATCGACCGGTACGTTGCCGGTAGCGCGCATCTCGGCTTCCCAAACGCCGGAACGGGCCGCCTTGAGCTCGTCGAAACCCCAGAACGTGTAGCCGTTGGTTATGGCCAGCCAGAAATCCCGAAACGCAAACTCGACGTATCCGCACAGGATCAGAATGGCTCCAAGCGTCACCAGGAATGGCGTGGCGCGAACCTCATAGGTCGCGGCCGTCAGCAGCGAGAGCTGGAACAGGAACAGCGGCAGCACGATGTTGCGCAGATAGACCGTTGCCGCCTGGCCATCCTGCACGAAGCCGATCGCAAAATACAACGACACCACGGCGAGGGTCACGACACCCCAGCGCATGATTTGATTGACGTCCGTCGACCTGTTCCTTTGGCCGGCGACGTACAGCCCAAACGTCGTCAGCCACATCACGGAGCAGACGAGAAAATTGTAGCCTTTGATGAAGTCCAGGTCGGACGGCGCCGAAATCAGCGGCGACAGGATCGAGACGAAAAGGTTCTGGAAGAACAGGACGAAGATAGCGATGGCCGGCGCGTAGGTTGGAACCGCAACCACGATGGCGATGGCGACGAGAACTTCGACGGTCAGAGACAGGACCGGGCTCGCCACGTGCAGGACCGGCACAAAGCCGATGGTTGCGAGGGCGATGCAGAGCGTCGGGATCAGCTCGCGCCAAGGCGAACGTGAAGGCGAACGCGTTGGCTCGGGACAGCCCGCCTGCACGGCTTGAAGATGCGGTGAGGTCCCGCCACTCATGACTCGTCCTTTGGCGCAGCGCGGCGGCCACGATAGCGGCAGGAAGCGTAAGGATTCGTTAACGATGGCGGACCGGGTTCAGCGCCGGCCGGGCCTGGTCGCGCCGAGCAGCGCGCGCATGACGTCGGGATCGGGCTTGCCTGTGCCGTTTTCGAGCAGGCCGAATCCCTGCGCCAGCTCCCAATGCGTCCAGCCCCAGCAATGCGCCCGCGCATATGCGGTCACGGCCGCGAGCCAGCGCGCGCGGCTGTCCCGGGGTGCCGCGGCTTTCAACACGCCAAATTCGTTGATGATGATCGGGCGCGAAAATTGCTGCTGCCACGCGATCGCGGGCTTGAGCCAGCGGCTGACATCCGGCTTGTCCCTGGCGACGGCAATCGCCGTGTCGAGCATGCCGAGCGCCTTCGTCGCGCCTCTGTCCTGCAAGTCCCGGCGGAGCGCCCGAACCCCGGGATCGCCGGCGCTGATCGGATAAGGCAGATCCGTGATGTCGTGCAGCGGATCCTGCACGTCCCAATGGCCCTGGTGTGTGAACACCATGGGATCGTAGAAATGGATGGCGTAGACGACGTTTGGATCCGGCAACGGGCGAAACCGCGGCAGCGAGTCGGCGCGTTGCCAATCGACCGGGCCGACGATCAGCGTGGTCGCGGGAAGCAAGTGTCGAACGAAGGCAGCGAGCGTTTCGACCTGCTTTTGCCATCTATCTGCTTCGATGTCGGGCTCATTGAGCAGCTCGGCAAAGACGCGGTCGGCCGGAAACGATTGAATGACCCGCGCGAGCGTGCCCCATGCATCCTCCAGCTCGCGCAGCGACGCGTCGGCGTCGTCCTTGTGCAGGCGATTGAAACGATCGCCGGAATGAAGATCGACGGAGATTGAATAGCCGAGCGAGATGAGCTGCTTCAATGCCTTGTCGAGCGCCCGGAGCGTCTCATCGCGTTCCGCGTTCGAGGTGAAGCGCAGCATCACGCGCTCGGCCGGTACCGGCAAGCGGACATGACTCATCCCTGCCTTGCGAAGTTGCTGCAGCAACTCGCGAGTTGGAGGCGCGGATTTTTCGCCATTGATCCAGCCGTCGGCATTGAACCCGCGCGACAGCGCGGCGAGCCTGTCCGGCGCGACGGTCTGCGGGACAGGCACGCAAGTTTCGGCCGATGCCACTGATGCGAGCGACATTGGCATCAAGATCGTGGACAGCAAGATCGTGGAGAGGAGCAGACGACGGCACGTCGCCATCGTCAAATCGCCCTGCTAAGCGGGCCGCCGCCGGGGTGAGGCGCGGCAGAGCCCGCGGGCGCATGATTGACGACGAGGCCGGTCGGGATGGCGTCGTACTTCGATAGCGCGGCGGTCACCCGTCGCATCGCCGCCGAACCGAGCTCGCCGGCGCGCACCACCGGGATGATCAGGTCCGCGTGCGCGGCGAGCGCGATCGCATCTGGCTGCAAGGCAAGATTGTTCGCATGGACGATGATCAGGTCGAACTCCGAGCGAATGTCGTCCTCTGGCCGCGCATTGGCCTTCCTGCCGGCGCTCAGCAGCTCGTCGATCGACTGGAGCCCCGCAGTGGTGGAGCCGTCCTGCCATTCGGTCACCGGCGGCTGGGCGCCCGCGAATTCCGGCTGCAGTCTTATCAGCACGCTCATCATCCCGCGATCGACCGCCGCGCGGTTGAGGGAGCGCGCAACGGTGTTGCCGCCGGCGCTCTTGCCGACCGACAGCACGAGGGCGACCTTGCAGCCACGCGCCGGGGCACGATCGATACGCTCGAGCAGCGGACGCAAGTAAGTGCCGAGATCGAGTTCGGCTGTGGCGGCAATCGGTCGTTGCCAGACAGTGTTGGGCGCAGCTCCCGACATCAGTTCGGGAATGCGGGACCAGACCGGAAGGTTCGGCATCGCCTCGGGTTGCTGCACGGCCGGAGCCGGACGCTGGACTTGCCGCTTGAGCATCTCCCTCGCCTCCGCATGCGCCGGCGTTCGAGCCGGAGCCTCGGCAGGATCGGACTTGTCGGACATGCTCGTCATTGCCGCAACCGCAGCGGTTGACGTCAGCAGCGAGCCGATCGCGAGCGCGGCGAGCAGCAGCGCGAGCGGCGGACGCGTGGAGCGCAGCGGCGGGATCGCGGGCGAGGCGATCTTGGTCTGCGAGCTCTGAAGCTGACGCTGCTCGTTGGTCGTCTTGAACCGCGACAAGAACTGCTCGTAGATGTTCTTGTTGGCATCGGCATCGCGCTGCAGTTCCTGCAGCTTCACGAGCGCCTGACCGTCCACCAGCATCTGCGTCTCGACCGCCTTGAGCTGCTTCTCCAGCGCAGCCTGCTGCTCGAGCTGGGCCTCGTATTCGGATTTCGCGGTGTCGATGTTTTTCTTCCGCTCGACCTCGATCTGCCTGTTGATGTCAGCCAACTGGCTGTAGGAAATCGCAAGATCAGGATGGCGCTCGCCGTAGACCGCCTTCTTCTGTGCGATCTGGTCGTTCAGGGTCGAGCGCTGCGCGCGCAGCATGCTCAGGAGATCCTGCTTCACCGGACCTTCGACATTGGCCTTGAGATCGCGCTGCACCTGCTCGTAACGCGCCTTGGCTTCCTCGGTGCGCGCGCGAGCGGCGGAGACCTGCTGGTTCAGGTCAGTCACCCGCAATTGCTGGGTGGTGGAATCCTTGCCGGCATTGAGGATCTTGTGCTCGAGTCGGAAGGCTGCGACGGCGTCTTCCGAGACGCGCAGGCGCTCGTTCAGCGCCTTCAGCCGGTCCTTGAGCCAGTCGGCCGCCTCGTCCGTCGCATCGCTGCGGACGCGGCTCTGGGTCGCGACGAACGCCTCTGCGATGGCATTGGCATAATAAGCCGCCCGCTCCGCATTGTTCGAGGTGAACGAGATGGCGATGACGTAGGTCAGGCCACGACGCGAGATATCAAGACGGCTGCGGAGTTTTTCGAGCAGGCGCGTCATGTCGGTATGACCGCCTGCGATATCTTCGTCGTCGGCGATCTTGAGCTTCTCGATCAAGGGCCGGAGAAAGCCGTCCGACTTGGCGATCTCGATCTGGCTCTGAAGCGCAGCGGCGTCCTGGCCGATGCCAGGCAGCACGTCCTGATCCGTGGTGACGCGCAGCTCGCGGGGATCGACCACGACGAGCGCCGTCGCGGCATACCGGACCGGCAGCACCATCAGCACGACGAGGCCGAGCGCGAAAAGTGCCAGCGCCAGCATCAGGATGCGCCGGCCGTTCTCGCGCAGGAAAGAGAACGCACCGGTGAGGGTCAGCGATCCCTTGATCAGCGAGGGTGCTGTGTTGTCGGGCGTCGCCGCCGCAGCCCGCGGCGCTTCCCACGAAGCCGCGGGCTCCGTCGGGGCGATGCTTCGCGGAGATGCGCTTCTACCGAACGCCATGGAATTGGACTCGAAATCAACTGACAGGCACAGCCTAGAGACTTGCTACACCGTAAATATCCATGGTTAACCCGCGGTTACGGCGGCCGCGAAGCTCGGTAAACGGTTCGTTAAGAGACGACGCACGGCCCTGCGCGTAGAGCGGTCCCGCGCGTCCGGGCACCGGGCGACACCGAATGCACGCGCTTGCGAATGAGTTTTCTTGTGCGCTTCGACGACCTGGCGCCGGATTATGCCGCGCCGGATCTCAAAACAAAGCGGCGCTGGCAGCCTGTCCGTTGATCATTGCGGCAACCAGAGAGAGCAGCAAGCACGCGCCCGAGAAGGTCACGAGGACTTTCAGAGTTTCAACATCAACGTCGGTTCTCGTCGCCCGGGATATCGCCTTTGCCAATGCAGCCATCATTGCCAGCTCCGAACAGGCCGCGTGGAGGCGCGCCTGATTCCCATCGAGTGTCATTGGGCGCGTTTGCGTGTGAAGCAGATTACAGGTGATGTTGCGTGCCGAACCTCACAGGGCAGCGATGCGCGAAGCAGATCCGACCGGATTGTCTCGCCTTCGCGCCATGATGCCACGGGCAAACAAACGCTGGATCCGGCCGTCAAATCCCGCCGGGTAGCTCAACGCCCGCTTCCGTCAGGTCACGGAGGAATTTCCGCACCAGGAGCATGTTGGTTCTCTGCAGCTCGTGATTATTGCCGAACTTGAACTGGTTGGCTTCGGTGACGATCAGTCCCTGGTCGGTCTCGCGGAAAATGCCCTGCTTCTTCAACCGATCGGCGCGCCGCCGCACGGTTTCGATCGGCAGACCGAAAAAGCGGGACAGGGCGGCACGGGAAACGCCCTGCTTGATCTGATCCGGCTCAACCGCCTGGATGCTGCCAAATTGCCGGTCCAGTTCGGGGTTCTTCATGATCTTGAGAACGTTGGCGTTCAAGACCGCATGAATGATCATCAAGTCCAGCGGATCGAAATCGTAGTGGCGGAACATTTCGCTGGCTGCGCACAGCATGTAAGCCAACGAGTGGCGGGAGACGGTTCGGATCAAATCCGACGCGATTTCCTCGCCTTCAGTCGTACCAACCATGGCCAGTGCCCGTTTCTACGGATTTCCGGTTCGACGCCCACAAGCCGGTTCTATGTATCAGTGGCGCACCGCGCCTGAGGCAGGACCGGTCTGCTGTTTCCCCCAATATGGGTATGGTCGCTGTTCCATCGGGTCAATAGCTGGCTTGGCGGCAATATCATTTTCACCGATACGGGGTTGAATTGTCAGGCGCGCAATTGGCGCGTGCCAATTGTGGTCATGGGCCAAATGTCATTTATCATCGAAGCTATTAAAGACGACTGCCGCACCGTGGATTTCCGTGACAGCGCGATCGTTGCGGTGATCGTGGCCCGCAAGCACGCGGTGAATGGTTTTGTGGTTTCGATCACGGCTCCGGACGGGCAGCTTTTTTCCGCCGATCAGTTCAGCCGTTTGCTGACGAGCAAGGGGCTCGGTTCGGACCCGGCGGCGCAGGAAGTTGGGCGGCGCTAAAGCGGGCTTTGTTACGGCACGCGGAATCCTGGAAGCAGTGCAGCGAGTTGTAATCGCGAAATCGCATACGCCGCTGGGGATGAAACCGAACGGGTCGGGTGGGGAAATCGGCGCTGATCGCGTATTCCGAAATGGCGCGCCGCGCCCGATGAAGATGGGCACTATTGCTTCGCCGTGGCGCTATGATGCTGTATTCAAAATCACGTCAGAACCCGAAGACGTGTGATCGCCTGTGATTTAGCGCGCTCAAGCGATGGAATCATTAGACCAACAACTTCATGACGGCATCGCTGAGGTCGCCCCTCAGATCAGCCGGTTGTGCGATGAGGCCCGTGACGTATGCGCCGTTAATGATCAGCGCTATTTGTGACGCGGTGCGGTTGGGATCGCCGACGCCAAGTTTGCCAAGCACGGCCGCAAGCCTCGTCCGCATTTCCTCCTTGTTGCGCCGGGCGATGACCCGGCCCGGATGGTTGTCGTCAGGAAATTCCGTCGCTAGGTTGAGGAACGGACAACCGCGATAGGCGGGGTGCGTGATCCGCTTTGCGATACCGGATAGCAGCGCCTCGAGAATAGCGCGTGGATCACCCGCGTGCTGGTCTTCAATACGATCCCACCACGCCCAGAACAACCGATCCTGTTCGGCGGCGAAGGCAGCAATCAAAGCGTCCTTCGATTCAAAAAGGCGATAGAGACTCGTCTTCGAGACACCGGATCGCTCGACGACCGTGTCTACGCCGATGGCGCGGATGCCTTCGCGGTAAAACAGTTCGCTTGCCGTCGCAAGGATACGCTCGCGGGCGCTCACTTCGCCCTTTGGCGGGGCGCCCCGCCGGGGTCGGGTTACTGTCTCCATATCCGCTTGCTCTCGCCTTGACGACTTATCGTTTGACAATGTTACAGACCTGTCCGTAATACAAAAGTTACTAACAGGTCTGTAACTTTAATGGAGAGATATCCATGCGTGCGATGCAGGCGGAAACGTTCTCCGGCTATGGCGGGCTGCGGCAGATCGAATTGCTCAAACCGAAACCGGCAAAGGACAGGTTGCTGGTTCGCGTCACGGCCGCCGGCGTCACGCCGCTTGATCACACAATTCTGTCGGGTGGACTGCCCCGGGCGAAGGCGCCGTTGGTGCTCGGCAATGAAGGCGTCGGCGTGATCGAGGATGCCGGCGACTCCGGTTTGGCGGTGGGAAGTCGCGTGATGTTCGCCGGTCCCTATGGCGTTCGCGAAAACGGCGCATGGCAAGAATGGCTGCTGGTGAGCCCCAAAGATGCAGCGCTCGTGCCCGACGCGATCGACAATGTCGTCGCGGCCAGCCTCCCGGTGGCCTATCTGACGGCGCAGATCACGCTGACGCTCGCAGGGTTCAAACCGGGCAAATCGGTGCTGGCTCCGGCAATCGGTGGGTCGGTGGGCAACGCGACCTATCAGCTCGCGCGGGCACAGGGCGCCGGCAAGGTGATTTCAACGGCCGGCAGCGCTGCGAAAGCTGCCAGAGCACGCGAGCTTGGTTTCGAAGACGTGATTGACCTTTCCGCGGAAGATCTTGCCGACGGCGTGCGCCGGATAACGGACGGCAAGGGCGTCGACATCGTTATCGATGGCATCGGCGGCACCGTGACCAGTGAGGCGCTGAGCACCCTCACACTCGGCGGTGTGCTGATTACGCTGGGCTATTCCGCCGGACGCAAGACTACGATCGATGTGACAGACCTGATCTGGAAAGGCGCGCGTATGAGCGGGTTCTCTTTGTTCGCCCAGTCACCGCTCGACGTTGCCGCGGCATGGCGGGACATCATTCCGTTGATCGTGGGCGGATCAGTCAAACCTGTCGTCGAGCGGGTCTATCTCCTCGGTGAAGCGGGCGAAGCCCTGCGCCATCTGATCGAGGATCGACCGTTTGGCAAAGTCGTCCTGGCTGGATGATGGACATGCCAACGCTATCCGCACAGCTCCCGCGCGAGCGCACAATTCGCTGGGACGATCCGCAAGCCTTGGCCGCAGCAGGTCAGACGATGAGCGGGCGAGATTTCCTCGAAGCTATGCTTCGAGGCGACGTTCCGCTCCCGCCGATCTGCCGTCTGGTCGATTTCAGCATCGACCGAGTTGGGGATGGCAGCGTTGAAATGGTTCTGAAGCCGCAAGAGTCGCAATACAATCCGATCGGCTCAGTCCATGGCGGCATAATCGCCACGGTTCTCGACTCGGTAATGGGCTGCGCCGTCCACACCAAGCTTCCCTTCGGACGGGCGTACACGACGCTGGAGATCAAGGTGAATTACCTCCGGGGCGTCAATCGCGAGTCCGGACCAATGAAGGCGGTCGGGCGCGCCATCCATCTGGGCCGCCAGACAGCGATGGCGGAAGCGAGCTTGTCGGATGCGAGTGGCAGGCTTTTCGCCCAGGCGAGCACGACCTGCCTGATCTTCGAGGTGGTACCGCATAGAGAACCGTGACGTCGCATGATCGCTGCCGCCGTGAAAGGTCGGTTACTGCGAGCTAATGACTGCTACTTCATCACAGCGCCAACCAGACCAAATCAGACCTATATAGCTGGTCAAACAGCGCGCGAGCTGTGGGAAAAACGGCGGAGATCAAGATGCGCTTGCGTCGAACGGTAGCCGCAGGCTGTCCATATCGTGCTTTGGCGTAAATGGCGCGCCCGGAACGATTCGAACGTCCGACCCTCAGATTCGTAGTCTGATGCTCTATCCAGCTGAGCTACGGGCGCGTTTTTCGCTGACAGTGCGGGCGTGGCCCGCAGGCAGCCCCCGGGGACGCCGGAGGGGTGCGAAAGAGCGCTCTGACTAACCGCTCTTGCCCCGATTGGCAAGGTCCGGATTGGGGAGATTTTGCCGGGAAATGACGGTTTCCGCGCTCGGCCGCCGGCCGACCTACGCCCGCGCCCGCTCGTTGCGGACGGAGAGCAGTTCCACGGGACGGTCGGGAATGACGATCCGGAAGGTGGCGCCGATGGTGCCTTCGACCAGATGGATGTCGCCGCCATGGGCGCGGACCAGCTCGGCGGCAATGGCAAGGCCGAGGCCGCTGCCGCCGGGGCGGCCGGAGGTCTGGAACGCCTCGAACAGATGATCGCGGGTCCTCTGGGGCACGCCGGGGCCGGTATCGGAGACCTCGAGGATGGCGACCGCGCCCTCGCGTTTTCCCGTGATCCGGATCTGCTGCGCGCCGCCCTCGGCCGACGCATGGCTTTCCAGCGCCTGGGCGGCGTTGCGGACGAGGTTGAGCAGCACGCGAAACAGCTGGTCGGGATCGGCGTCGACCGCGAGCCCGCGCTCGATCGCAGCGACCCAGGAGATCGACGCGTCGGAGGCAAGGCCGGCGGTCTCGCGCACCTCCAGCACCACCGGCTCGATCATGATCATGCGCCGGTCGGGCGCGGCTTCCTGGGCGCGGCCGTAAGACAAGGTCGACTGGCAGAAGGCGATGGCGCGCTCGAGCGAGCGCACGAGTTTTGGCGCAAAGCGCTGCACCCGCGGATCCGGCACGCTGGCGAGCTGGTCCGACAGGAGTTGCGCCGAGGCCAGCAGATTGCGCAGATCGTGATTGATCTTGGAGACGGCGAGGCCGAGGGCGGCGAGCCGGCTCTTCTGATGCAGCATCGACATCAGGTCGCGCTGCATGTCCGACAATTCGCGCTCGGCGACGCCGATCTCGTCGCTGCGCTGGCTCGGCACGATGATCCCCGCCGAACTTTCGGGGTTTTCGTGGAAGCCGACCAGGCTCGCCGTCAGCCGGCGCATCGGGCGCACGAAGAGATAATGCATGGCGAGATAGACGAGGCCCGCGGTCAGCACCGCGATGATCAGAGCGACCACCACGACGTTGCGGGAGAACCGGTACATCGACTGCCGCAGCGGCAGCTCGTCGGTGACGATCTCCATAAACTGGGCATTGCCGACGCCCGGCCCGACGATCCGGATGGCCTGGTTGCCGGTCTCCAGCATCATCCGGAAGGAGCCGGTGATCGCCTCCCACGCCGTCATGTCGCGCAGGTCGATGTCGTGCTCGATGGCGGCGGGCAGATTGTCGCTGGCGAGCAGACGGCGCTGCTGGCCCATCTTGATGGCGACGGCGCGGGCATTGATGCTCTTCAGTATCTCGCGCGAGAGCGAATCGGGGACCATGCCGAGCGGCGCGGCATCGAGCACCAGCGCTGCCGTGTTCGCCGCGGCGACGCGGTCGTTGAGTCGGTTGACCCAGAAGTTGGCGATGGCCGGCACGTAGAGCAGGATGGCCGCGATCATCACCAGGGGAACGGTGAGCAGCAGCAGCTTGCCGGACAGCCCAAGCCCGCGCGTCCCACGCGGCACCGCCGCCGGCGGGTCCCGCTGATCCCCATCCTGGATCGGCTGGAGGTCTGTCGCTGCCACGAAATTCGCCCTCGCTGCCTTTGCCGGATTGAAGATGTCGCCGGGTGAAGGGATTTGGCGCGTATGAAGATGCGGCCCGCCCTCAGCGCGGTCAAATTACAGATCGTCAATCTGCCAAAGTCGGATGTAAGCGCAGATCTGGCGAGTCGCTACCTCAAGGGTTAAAAACCCCGCACAAACAGCGATATTCGCCGGAATTGAGCGCTTGTGCGGCGTTGACGAAAAGAAGGCGCTCGCTTATAAGCCGGCCAATTGTCCGCGATGACCCGGTGTGAGGCCGGGAGCGGCTCTCTTGGGGCCGAAAAAGGCCCGTTTTGGGCAGCATCTTCCGGACTTTACCATCAATTCTACAGGCAAATTGCCCGGTCAGCGGAGAAAAACCCGTGAAGCGGACTTATCAACCCAGCAAACTGGTGCGCAAGCGCCGTCACGGCTTCCGTGCCCGTCTCGCCACGGCCGGCGGCCGAAAGGTGCTCGCCGCCCGCCGCGCCCGCGGCCGCAAGCGTCTGAGCGCCTGAGCCGGACCCCCTTTTTGGGATTTCATCATGGATCGGCTGAGGCAGCGAGCGGATTTCCTCGCCGTTGCCAATGGCGCGCGGGTGAATAGTCCCGCGTTCGTCCTGCAAAGCCGTGACCGCCAAAGCCTTGACCGTGACGACAGCGGCCCGATCCGGATCGGCTTCACCGTCACCAAAAAGAACGGCAACGCCCCCGAGCGCAATCGCATCCGGCGCCGGCTTCGCGAACTGGTGAAGCGGCTCGATCCGGTGTCGATGCAGCCCCATCATGATTATGTGCTGGTCGGCCGAAGGGACGCGCTCTCGCGCGACTTCGCCACCATGCTCGACGATCTGCGCATGGCGTTCGCGAAGTCCGCGCGGCATACGCACAAGGGACGCGGCCCAAAACCTGGCCAAAAAACCGACGGCCCAAGAACCGACGGCTTAAAGCCCGGCCCCGCTCCTGCGACCAGCCGCAAACCGGATTGATGACGAGAGAATGATGACCGACAACCGCAATACCATCCTCGCCGTCATTCTGTCGGGCTTCGTGCTGATCGCCTGGCAATATTTCTACAACATGCCGGCGATGGAGAAGCAGCGCGCCCAGCAACAGGCGCAGGCCGAGTTGCAGAAGACCACGCCGCAGCCGACGGCTCCCGGGACGCCGAGCGCCACGCCGCAGCCCGGCACCGCAGGCACGCCCTCCGCTCCCCAGGCTGCCAATCAGCCGGGCCAGCCGACCGTCAGCCGCGAGGCGGCGATTGCGGCCTCTCCGCGCGTCAAGATCGATACGCCCCGCTTGACCGGCAGCATTGCCTTGAAGGGCGCGCGCATCGACGATCTTGCGCTGGTGCAGTATCGCGAAACGGTCGACCCGAAGTCGCCGCCGATCGTTCTCTATTCGCCGTCGGGCACCGCAGAACCCTATTATGCAGAATTTGGCTGGGTGGCCGGGACAGGTGGCACAAAGGTGCCAGACCGGACCACCGATTGGCAGCAGGAGGGCACCAACAGCCTGACGCCGTCCACGCCGGTCATGCTGAAATACGACAATGGCGAAGGCCTCACCTTCCGCCGCACCGTCACGATCGACGACCACTACCTCTTCAGCATCAAGGACGAGGTGACCAATGTCGGCAACGCGCCGGTCAAACTCTTTCCCTTCGCACTGATCTCGCGCCACGGCACGCCGCAGGTCTCGGGCTACTACATCCTGCATGAAGGCCTGATCGGTTACCTGGGCGAGCAGGGCTTGCAGGAGAAGGCCTATAAGGCTGTCGGCGAAGCACCCGCGATCGGCAATGGCGGACACGGGTTCGAATTCAACAACGTCACCAATGCCTGGCTCGGTATTACCGACAAATATTGGGCGTCTGCGCTGCTTCCCGACACGTCGGCAACGCTCAAGGCCCGTTTCGTCGCCGAACCGGGCACCCAGATCCGATACCAGACCGACTATCTGCAGAGCGAGCAGACGGTCCCGATCGGCGGCACGACGACGACGAACACGCGGCTGTTCGCGGGCGCCAAGGAAGCCGGCGTTGTCGGCATCAACTTCCCGCTCGCCGGCCATGGCGGCTACAACAAGGAGCTCGGCCTCAACCATTTCGACCTTTTGATCGACTGGGGCTGGTTCTACTTCATCACCAAGCCGATGTTCCTCGGCCTCGACTTCTTCTACCGCTTCTTCGGCAATTTCGGCATCTCGATCCTGCTCGTGACCGTGATCGTGAAGCTGTTGTTCTTCCCCTTGGCGAACAAGTCCTACGCCTCGATGGCGAAGATGAAGTCGGTCCAGCCGCAGCTTCAGGCGCTGAAGGAGCGCTACCCCGACGACAAGGTGAAGCAGCAGCAGGAGATGATGGAGATCTACCGCAAGGAGAAGATCAACCCGGTCGCCGGTTGTCTCCCCGTGGTGATCCAGATCCCGGTGTTCTTCTCGCTCTACAAGGTACTGTTCGTCACCATCGAGATGCGGCACGCGCCGTTCTTCGGCTGGATCAAGGACCTCTCGGCGCCGGACCCGACCAATCTGTTCAACCTGTTCGGGCTGATCCCGTTCGATCCGACCACCATTCCTGTGTTCGGCCACTACCTCGCGCTCGGCATCTGGCCGATCATCATGGGCATCACGATGTGGTTCCAGATGAAGCTGAATCCGACGCCGCCGGATCCGACGCAGCAGATGATCTTCAACTGGATGCCGCTGATCTTCACCTTCATGCTGGCGGGCTTCCCGGCGGGCCTCGTGATCTACTGGGCCTGGAACAACACGCTCTCGGTGCTCCAGCAGAGCTACATCATGCGCCGTAACGGGGTGAAGGTGGAGTTGTTCGACAACATTCGAAACTCCTTCAAAAAAAAACTGACGACTGAGGCGACGTAGCCGTCATTGCGACGAAGCAATCCAGAGTCCCTCCGCGGATGCATTTCTGGATTGCTTCGCTTCGCTCGCAATGACGCGGACAGACAGAAAGCTTTCGCATGAATGACGACAAGGATGCGAAGCTGATCGAGGTCGGGCGAAAGCTGTTCACGCGCGACTGGCAGTTCATCTGGGCCTCGCCCTCGACTGAAACGCTGCCGCCGATGGCGGGGCTGGAGATCGCCTTTGCCGGCCGCTCCAATGTCGGCAAGTCCAGCCTGATCAACGCGCTGACCGGCCGCAACGCGCTCGCGCGCACCTCGCACACGCCGGGCCGCACCCAGGAGCTGATCTTCTTCGAGGTCCCCGGCAAAACCGAGCTGCGCCTCGTCGACATGCCCGGCTATGGCTATGCCAAGGCGCCGAAGAGCCAAGTCGCGTCCTGGACCGAGCTGATCCACAAATTCCTGCTCGGACGCGCCAGCCTCGCGCGTGTCTACGTGCTGGTCGACGCGCGGCACGGCCTCAAGGACGTCGATCTCGAAGTCCTGAAGACTCTCGATCGCTCCGCGGTCAGCTACCAGCTCGTGCTGACCAAGGCCGACCAGATCAAGGCCACCGAGCTTCAATCGCGCATCGTCGAGACCGAGGCCGCGCTCGCCAAACGTCCGGCCGCGTTCCCCAACGTGCTCGCGACCTCGTCGCGGAGCGCGACCGGCATGGCCGAGCTGCGCGCCGCGATCGCAAAGCTGCTGGAAGAGCGGACCTCGTGATGGCGGCATTCCGCCTGCTGATCGCGCTTGCCGGTCTGATGGGCGCCGCCGGCGTCGCGCTGGCCGCCGCCTCCGCGCATGGCGACGATGCGAGCCGGCTCGCTGCCGCAAGCGCCATGCTGCTGTTTCATGCAACCGCCATACTCGCGGCCGTCGCCCTGCTCGGCCACGGCCTTCTGCACGGCGGAATTGGCATCATCGCCGCGTCCGGCTTCGCAGCCGGCGCCGCGCTGTTCGCGGGCGACCTGACCTTGCGGCAATATGCCGGCCATTCGCTGTTTCCATATGCGGCGCCGACCGGTGGATCGGTGATGATCTTGAGCTGGCTGGCGGTGACGCTCGCGGCGGCGGTAGTGAAGAAATAAGTCTCGTGCCCCGGACGCAGCGCAGCGCTTCAGCGGTGCGCTGCTGAGCCGGGGCCCATGCCGCTTCTGAATCCCGGCTCAGCAGCGCGGCACTGCGCGCGCACCGCGTCCGGGACACGAGAGCGGCATGCCAGCCACACTTTGCGCCCCGCCCGCCAATCGGATAGAACGCGGCCCGAGTATCCCGCCAGCGAGATCCGCCTCATGACCGAAATCTCTCCGCTCGACCAGGCCCGCATCCTGTCCGAAGCGCTGCCGCATATGCAGCAGTATGACGAGGAAACCATCGTCATCAAATATGGCGGCCATGCCATGGGCGACGAGGAGACCGCGAAGAATTTTGCCCGCGACATCGTGCTGCTCGAGCAGACCGCGATCAATCCGGTGGTGGTGCATGGCGGCGGGCCGCAGATCGCGACCATGCTCAAGCGCCTCGGCATCGTCTCGGAATTCGCCGCCGGCCTGCGCATCACCGACGCCGCCACCATCGAGATCGTCGAGATGGTGCTTGCGGGCTCCGTCAACAAGCAGATCGTCGGCTACATCAACGAGGCCGGCGGCAAGGCGGTGGGCCTGTCGGGCAAGGACGCCAACATGGTGAAGGCGTCCAAGACGACGCGCACCATCATGGATCCGGATTCGCACATCGAGAAGGCGGTCGATCTCGGCTTCGTCGGCGATCCCGAGAAGGTCGATCTCACGCTGCTCAACCAGCTGATCGGCTATGAGCTGATTCCGGTGCTCGCACCGCTCGCGACCTCGAAAGAGGGCCAGACGCTGAACGTCAACGCCGACACTTTCGCGGGCGCCGTGGCCGGCGCGCTGAAGGCAAAGCGGCTGCTGCTGCTCACCGACGTGCCGGGCGTGCTCGACAAGTCCAAGAAACTGATCCCGCAGCTCTCGGTCAAGGACGCGCGGAAGCTGATCGCCGACGGCACCATTTCCGGCGGCATGATCCCGAAGGTCGAGACCTGCATCTACGCGCTCGAGCAGGGCGTGGAGGGTGTCGTCATCATCGACGGCAAGATGCAGCATGCGGTGCTGCTCGAGCTCTTCACCAACACGGGCACGGGAACGCTGATCCACAAGTGAGAGATGAGGCGCCACGCATGAAAGCCGTCATGGCCGGGCAACAGCGCGAAGCGCGTCTTCGCGAAGATGTCCCGGCCATCCACGACCTTTCGTCCCGCGCCAAGAACGTGGATGCCCGGGACAAGCCCGGGCATGACGAGCGGAGAGCTCGGCGGCACGGTCGTTCCGCCTTCACACGCTTCCTGATGACGCTCCCCGCCGCGGCCGTCTCGTTTGTGTTCTCCTCCGCGCCGGCTGTCGCCGACCTCAAGATCTGCAATCGCATGTCCTATGTCGTCGAGGCCGCGATCGGCATCGATGACAAGGCGGCGACCGCGACCCGCGGCTGGTTCAGGATCGATCCCGCCACCTGCCGCGTGGTGGTGCAGGGCACGCTCTCCGCCGACCGCATCCTGCTCAACGCCCGCGCGCTCGGCGTCTACGGCGCATCCCCGATCCCGCAGAACGGCAGCGACACGCTGTGCGTCGCGCAGGACAATTTCGTCATCGCGGCCGCGCGGCAGTGCCGCAGCGGCCAGACCCAGGCCGCCTTCACCCAGATTACCCCGACGCAAGGCGCGGACGGCAATTTCGTCGCCTATCTCGCGGAGGATTCCGAATATGACGACGAGCAGGCCCGCCTCGCCGGCATCCAACGGCTTTTGGTGATCGCAGGCTACGACGCCGCGCCGATCGACGGCGTCGACGGGCCGAAGACGCAAGGCGCGCTGGCCGCTTTCCTGAAGAGCCGCGGATTGTCGTCCGACATCCTGTCGTCGCCGAACTTCTTCAAGACCATGGTCGATGCCGTGCAGACGCCGTCTGCGACCGGCCTCACCTGGTGCAACGACACCACGCACAAGGTGATGGCGGCGGTCGCCACCGACGACGGCAAGTCGGTGACGAGCCGCGGCTGGTATCGCATCGACCCCAAGACCTGCCTGCACCCTGACGTGAGCGGCCAGCCGAAGCAGATCTTCAGCTTCGCGGAAGCCATCGACGCCGACAATCGAATCGTCAAGCTGAAGGACAAGCCACTGAACTGGGGCGGCGACAGGCAGCTTTGCACGCGCGAGACCAAGTTCGAGACCAACGAGCAGACCGACTGCGGCGCGCGCGGTTTCGCGGCGACGGGCTTCGGCGCGGTGGACATGTCGAGCGGCGGCAAGACGCTGCGGTTTGCGATGCCGTGATGGTGGAGCTGTGATCGTTCCGGTGCCACGCACTCCGCTGTCGTCCTGGCGAAAGCCAGGACCCATTACCCCAGGATTGGGTTTGGCGAAGAACGACGACCAGAGTGCCCCAATGATCGGTCACGGAGTATGGGTCCTGGCCTTCGCCAGGACGACGATTGAGGGTGGGGCGCCGCCGCTGCGGTCAACGGATAGAGAGTGAAAATGAAATCACCCCGCGCCTTTGCTCATGTCGACACCTGGGTGTTCGACCTCGACAACACGCTCTATCCGCACCACGTCAATCTGTGGCAGCAGGTCGATGCGCGGATCACCGAGTTCGTTTGCAACTGGCTGAATCTGACGCCGGCGGAGGCGCGCAAGATCCAGAAGGATTATTACCAGCGCTTCGGCACCACCATGCGCGGCATGATGACCCTGCATAACGTACGCGCCGACGACTATCTCGCCTACGTCCACAAGATCGACCACTCCCCGCTGGAGCCGAACCCGGCACTGGGCGAGGCCATCGCAAAACTGCCGGGACGAAAGCTGATCCTGACCAACGGCTCGGTCGATCATGTCGATGCGGTGCTGGCGCGGCTCGGCTTTGCTGGGCATTTCGACGGCGTGTTCGACATCCTCGCCGCCGACTTCGAGCCGAAGCCGGCGCCGCAGACCTACCGCAAGTTTCTCGCCGACCACGCGGTCGACCCGACCCGCGCCGCGATGTTCGAAGACCTCGCCCGCAACCTCACCGTCCCGCACGAGCTCGGCATGACCACCGTGCTGGTGATACCGGATGGGACGAAAGAGGTCGTGCGTGAGGACTGGGAGCTGGCGGGCCGTGATGCGGCTCATGTCGACCACGTCACGGATGATCTGTCGGGGTTTTTGGAGAGGCTGTCCCATTGAATCGTAGCCCGGATGGAGCGCGAGCGAAATCCGGGGGTTTGTTGCGGTGAGACCGCCCCGGAATGCGCTTCGCTCCTTCCGGGCTACGGTCTTCGCGGGTGATGACCCCGAACCAAGCTTGACTCCGTCCCCCCAAATCCCGAAAAAGCGCTCCAATCCGTCAAAATTCCCGCCTGTCTCTGAGGAAATCCCGATGTCCCTGTCCGCCCTCGAATCCACCATCAACGGCGCCTTCGAGGCGCGCGACGGCGTCTCGACCTCGACCAGGGGCGAGGTCCGCGAGGCCGTGGATCATGCGCTGGAGATCCTGGACAAGGGTGAGGCCCGCGTTGCCGAGCGCGGCGCCGACGGCAAGTGGAAGGTCAATCAATGGCTGAAGAAGGCGGTGCTGCTCTCGTTCCGCCTCAACGACATGGGCGCCATTCCCGGCGGCCCCGGCAAGGCGACCTGGTGGGACAAGGTGCCCTCGAAGTTCGACGGCTGGGGCGAGAACCGCTTTCGCGACGCCGGTTTCCGCGCTGTCCCCGGCTCCATCGTGCGCCGCTCGGCCTTCATTGCCCGCAACGTCGTGCTGATGCCGTCCTTCGTCAATCTCGGCGCCTATGTCGATGAATCCACCATGATCGACACCTGGTCGACCGTCGGCTCCTGCGCGCAGATCGGCAAGCGCGTGCACATCTCCGGCGGCGTCGGCATCGGCGGCGTACTCGAGCCGCTGCAGGCCGAGCCCGTGATCATCGAGGACGATTGCTTCATCGGCGCCCGCTCCGAGGTCGCCGAGGGCGTGATCGTGCGCAAGGGCGCGGTGCTGTCGATGGGCGTGTTCCTGGGTGCGTCGACCAAGATCGTCGACCGCGAGACCGGCGAGATTTTCATCGGCGAGGTGCCGGAATATTCCGTCGTCGTTCCCGGCGCGCTGCCCGGCAAGCCCATGAAGAACGGCCAGATCGGCCCGAGCACCGCCTGCGCCGTCATCGTCAAGCGCGTCGACGAGCGCACGCGCTCCAAGACGAGCATCAACGAGCTGCTGCGGGACTGATCCGTCGGTGTCGTCCCGGCGAAGGCCGGGACCCATAACCACAGGCAGTGGTTTGGCGAAGATTTGCAGTTGGGTACGCCGACCGTCCACGACCGATAGATTCCGCGGTATGGGTCCCGGCCTTCGCCGGGACGACGCCGAGGGTCCATCGAACCCACCCTCCCCCAATCTCGACTAACATCCGCGCGACCTCTCCCGCCCGGAGCCTTTGGCATGGACTGGACCTGGTATCTGTTCCGCTTCGACGGCCGCATCAACCGCGCGCTGCTGTGGCAGGCTCTGCTCATCGTCATGTTGCTGGCCTGCATGCTCGGGATGATCGACCAGGCCATCAAGGTGCTGAACGGGGCCGCAACCTTCGCCTTCAACTTCAAGGTCGACTTCGATTTCGGTGTCGACGACATCTTCAACGTGGTCGATCCCAGGGCCTACCGTCTGCTGGCAACCACTGATCGTCCGACCCTTATCCTCAAGGTGCTCGGCAGCCCGCTATTCCTGTGGATCTACCTCGCGACCGCGACCAAGCGGCTGCACGATCGCGACCGGAGCGGCTGGTGGCTGGTTCCGTTCTTCGTCGTGCCCGCGTTGTTCGACCAGTTCTCGGACCTGCTGCCCACCGCATCAAACTGGGTTGTTGCCCTCGCCTGGGCCGTGCACATTCCGTGGTTTTGGGGCCTCGTGGAAATGTTCATTGTGCCCGGCACCTCCGGCGACAACCGGTTCGGCCCCGATCCACTGGCCGACGTTGAGGATGGCTCCGCGCCCGCCTCCCCTGCGGCAAAAAGCTGGGACCAGCAGAGCGAGATCGAATTTGTCCCGCCCAGTGCTAGCCCACCCGGCGGCATGCATGTTAAGCGGGGCGCATGACCGATGCTCTCTCGATTGCCCGCGATCTCATCCGCTGCCCCTCGGTAACCCCGGCCGATGCCGGTGCGCTGGGCGTGCTCGAACAAGCCCTCAACGCGGCAGGCTTCACATGCCACCGCGTGACCTTTAGCGAGTCCGGCACGGCCGACGTCGACAATCTCTATGCGCGGATCGGCACTGACGGGCCGCACATCACCTTTGCCGGCCACACCGACGTGGTGCCGCCGGGCGACGAAAGCGCCTGGAGCGTCGGCGCGTTCTCCGGCGAGGTGAAGGACGGCTTTCTGCACGGCCGCGGCGCGGTCGACATGAAAGGCGGCATCGCCTGCTCGGTTGCCGCGGTGCTGGAGCATCTCGCCGCGAACGACGGCAAGCCGCGCAGCGACGGCAAAGGTTCGATTTCCTTTCTGATCACCGGCGACGAGGAAGACGTTTCCATCAACGGCACCATCAAGCTGCTGCAATGGGCGGCGGACCGCGGCGAGAAGTTCGATCATTGCGTGCTCGGCGAGCCCTCCAATGTCGAGGCGCTCGGCGACACCATCAAGGTCGGCCGCCGCGGCTCGCAATCCGGCACGCTGTACGTCGACGGCGTGCAGGGCCACGTCGCCTATCCGCACCGCGCCGCCAATCCGGTGCCTGATATCTCGCGGCTGATCGTGGCCATCTCGGACGAGCCGCTCGACCGTGGCAGCGCGCAATTCCAGGCTTCCAATCTCGAATTCACCTCGGTCGACGTCGGCAACACCGCCAACAACGTCATCCCAGGACAGGCCCGCGCAAAGTTCAACATCCGCTACAACGACAACCACACCCAGGCGAGCCTGCGCGAGCTGGTCGAGACGCGGCTGACAAAAGCCTGCGGCAACCGCATCCGCGCCCGCATCGTCTGGGAGCCCTCGAACTCGAACGTGTTCGTGACCAAGCCCGGCCCGTTCACCGAACTCGCGGTGTCCGCGATCGAGGAGGCGACGGGCCGCAAGCCGGAGCTGTCGACCTCAGGCGGCACCTCGGATGCGCGCTTCATCTCGAGCTATTGCCCGGTGATCGAGTTCGGCCTGGTCGGCCAGACCATGCACCAGGTCGACGAACGCGTACCGGTGGGGGATCTGGAGCAGCTGACGAAGGTGTATCGCGGGATCTTGGCGAGGTATTTTGGGTAGGCTCTTCTGCCCGCCCAAACTCCGCTGTCATCGCCCGACTTGATCGGGCGATCCAGTATTCCAGAGACGGCAGCGACTGAGCCGAGAGGCCGCGGCGTACTGGATGCCCCGGTCAAGCCGGGGCATGACAGTGGTGGATGGAGCGAGAGCGCGCGCCCTCACCCCAATCAATAATCCACCTGCATCAGGTACAGCCCGTCCGGCGGGGCGACGATGCCGCAGGCGGCGCGGTTGCGTGCGGCGAGCGCTGCGGAGAGATCGTCGGCGGTCCAGCGTCCTTCACCGACCCACATCAGCGACCCCACCATCGAGCGCACCTGGCTGTGCAGGAACGAGCGCGCCGAGGTGAGAATCGTGATCTCGCGTCCCTCGCGCAGCACGTCGAGTTGATCGAGCGTCTTCTCCGGCGACTTGGCCTGGCACTCGGTGTCGCGGAAGGTGGTGAAATCGTGCTTGCCGAGCAGGCGCTGTGCCGCCGCATGCATCGCATCGGCGTCGAGCCGGCGCGGCACGCGCCAGGCGTGGCCGGCATCGAGCGCGAGATTGGCGCGGGTGTTGACGATGCGATAGCGATAGTGGCGTTTCACGGCCGAGAAGCGCGCCTCGAAAGTATCCGGCACGATATCAGCTTCGAGCACGGCGATGGGATGCGGGCGCAGATGCGCGTTCAAGCCGTCGCGAAAACGGCCCGGCGGAAACTGCTTGTCGACATCGACATGCGCGACCTGGCCGCGCGCATGCACGCCGGCATCGGTGCGGCCCGCACCGTGCACGCGCGCATCCGCGCCGGTCATCGCCTTCACCGCGGCCTCCAACGCGCCTTGCACCGAGGGCAGCCTCTCCTGCACCTGCCAGCCGAAGAACGGCGCGCCGTCATATTCGATGATGAGCTTGTAGCGGGGCATCAGGCCAGCCGCATCGGCGGCTTGAGCGGCACGCCGCGCAGGAAGTCCGCGGCCTGCATGCGTGCCTTGCCTTCGCGCTGAAGCTCGATAAGGCGGATTGCGCCCTCGCCGCAGGCGATGGTGAGATGGTCGTCGAGCACCTCGCCGGGTGCGCCCGCACCTTTCGCCAGCTCGCAGCGCAGGATTTTTACCCGTGCATTCTCAAGCTCGGCCCAGGCGCCGGGAAACGGCGACAGGCCGTGGATATGGCGCAGCACCTTGCGCGCGGGCCTGGTCCAGTCGATCCGCGCTTCAGCCTTGTCGATCTTGGCGGCATAGGTGACGCCGTCCTCGCTCTGCTTTTTGAGCTGGAGCCCGCCGCGGTCGAGCGCGGCCATGGCGCGCACCATCAGATCGGCACCGAGCCGGGACAGACGATCGTGCAGATCCGCCGCGGTCATGTTGTCCGTGATCGCGAGCCGTTCCGCCATGGCGACGTCGCCGGTGTCGAGGCCAACATCCATCTTCATCACCATCACGCCGCTCTCGGCATCGCCGGCCATGATCGCGCGGTTGATGGGAGCCGCACCGCGCCAGCGTGGCAGCAGCGAAGCGTGCAGATTGTAGCAGCCGAGCTTTGGCGCATCGAGGATCGCCTGCGGCAGGATCATGCCATAGGCGACGACGACGGCCGCATCGGCGTCGAAGGCGCGAAATTCTTCCAGCGCCTCCGGCGTTTTCAGCGTCTTCGGCGTCAGCACGGGCACGCCGAGCTTTCGCGCGGCCTCTTCCACTGGGGTCGGCTGCAATTGCAGGCCGCGCCGGCCGCCGGGCTTCGGCGCGCGCGTGTATACGGCCGCGATCTCGTGGCCGTGCGCGACGAGCTCGAGCAGCGTCGGCACGGAGAAATCGGGCGTGCCCATGAAGATCAGGCGGAGGGGCATGACAAGGACTCGGTACGTTCCCTCCCCCCTTGTGGGGGAGGGTTAGGGAGAGGGGTGCCACACGACGCGCTCTCGGCTTGAGCGTTCGCGGTGCGCACCCGATTCTGATGACGGAGAGACTTCCGCCTGGGCTACCCCTCTCCCCCGCCCTCCCCCACAAGGGGGGAGGGAGCGCAGGCGAGTGCGAGGCAGCACTAAACCTTACTCACTCCGCGCGCTTGGCGGCTTTCTCGAACTTCTTCAGCACGCGGTCGCGCTTGAGCTTTGACAGATAGTCGACGAACAGCACGCCGTTGAGATGGTCGATCTCGTGCTGGATGCAGGTGGCGTAGAGGCCTTCAGCATCCTCCTCGTGCACCTTGCCGTCCAGATCCATGTAGCGCACCCGCACCTTCGCGGGCCGCTCGACCTCCTCGTAATATTCGGGGATCGACAGGCAGCCTTCCTCGTAGACCGACAGGTCCTCCGAGGAGGCGATGATTTCCGGATTGATGAAGACGCGCGGCTCGGGCTTGGTCTCGCCGTCCTGATCGGGCTTGGCGAGGTCCATGGTGATCAGCCGTAACGGCTGCGCGATCTGGATCGCCGCGAGCCCGATGCCGGGCGCGTCGTACATGGTCTCGAACATGTCGTCGGCAAGCTTGCGGATCTCCGGCGTGACCTTCTCGATCGGCTTGGAGACCAGACGCAGCTGCTTGTCGGGCAGGATGATGATTTCTCTGAGGGCCATGGCCGCGATTTAAGCCGCGCGTTCGATGTGGTCAATCCGGCCGGGAACCCCGTTAACCCCTTCGCTAACTATAAAACTTCGGATTTCGTTAACCATAAAAATTAACAGGGCGTTTACCATAAATGTTCGCTATTCGTTCGAGTCCCCAAGCGAATCGGCTAGAAGCAGGGGCATGAACGAGATCATTTTCATGCTCGGCGACTGGCCGGTGCGCACCGTGGACGCGCTGATCGGCTTCGGCGCCCTGGTCCTCATCCTGATGGTGGTGATCGCCGTCGTGATCGCGCGCTCCGGGCGGCGCGGCGCGGAACTCGCGATGGCCAACGCGATCCGCGCCGACGAGCTCGAGGAGCGCATCAGCCAGATGCTGCATGCCCAGAGCGAGGCTTCGGGGCGGGTCGACGCCATGACCCAGACGCTGGCCGGCCGCCAGGCCGACATGGCACGCGCGGTCAACGAGCGGCTGGATTCGGTGACCCACCGGGTCGGCCAATCCATGGAGCACACCACCCGCAACACCATGGAGAGCCTGCGCGCGCTGCACGAGCGGCTCGGCATCATCGACAGCGCGCACAAGAACCTCACCGACCTCACCACGCAGGTGACGACCCTGCGCGACGTGCTCGCCAACAAGCAGTCGCGCGGCGCCTTCGGTCAGGCGCGGATGGAAGCGATCGTCCAGGACGGTCTGCCAAAGGGCGCCTACGAGTTCCAGTTCACCCTCTCGACCGGCAAGCGTCCGGACTGCGTCGTGTTCCTGCCCGACCAGCGCCCGCTCTGCATCGACGCGAAGTTTCCGCTGGAAGCGATGACCGCGCTGCATGACGCGCGCACCGACGAGGAGAAGCGCATCGCCACGCAGCGGCTGCGCGGCGACGTGATGAAGCATGTCAGCGACATCGCGGAAAAATATCTCGTCGCCGGCGAGACCCAGGACATGGCGCTGATGTTCGTGCCGTCGGAATCGGTCTACGCTGAGATCCATGACGGTTTCGACGACGTGATCCAGAAGGCGTATCGCGCCCGCGTCGTGCTGGTGTCGCCGTCGCTACTGATGCTGGCAATCCAGGTGATGCAGCAGATCATGAAGGACGCGCGCATGCGCGATGCCGCCGACCAGATCCGCACCGAGGTGATCAAGCTCGGCGACGACCTCGGCCGCCTGCGCGACCGCGTGCTGAAGCTGCAGAAGCATTTTGCCGACGCCAACGAGGACGTGCGGCAGGTGCTGATCTCCGCCGACAAGATCGAGAAGCGCGCGGGGCGGATCGAAGAGCTCGATTTCAGCAAGAGCGATGCACCCGAAGCCCCGCATCTCGTGGCGACCGGCGCTGCCGAACTGTTCCCGAGGAAGCTCCAGGCGGGGGAGTGAGGCCTGTGTCGTCATGGCCGGGCTTGTCCCGGCCATCCACGACCTTTTCAGCGACAGCAAGAATGTGGATGCCCGGGACAAGCCCGGGCATGACGAGTTTTGAGGCCGAGGCAGCGCCGCCAGAATCTGCTAACACCCTGGCATGACCGCACCCGACGCGACCTCCCCTGCCGGCCCCGGCACGGCCCCCACCTCCTGGCGTGACAGCCTTTCCGTTTACCTGCAACCGCGGGTGCTGATCGTGCTGTTCCTCGGCTTCTCGTCCGGGCTGCCGCTGGCACTGTCGGGCTCTACACTGCTGGTGTGGATGCGGGAATCCGGCGTCGATCTCAAGACCATCGGGCTGTTTGCGCTGGTCGGCACGCCCTACACGCTGAAATTCCTGTGGGCGCCGCTGGTGGATGCGATGCATGTGCCGCTGTTCACGCGCGTGTTCGGACGGCGCCGCGGCTGGCTGCTGTTCTCGCAATTGCTGCTGATCGTCGCCATCCTGCTGCTGGCGCTGACCGATCCCGCGCGCTCGCCGTTCTATGTCGCGCTCGGCGCCTTGCTGGTGGCGACGGCCTCGTCGACGCAGGACATCGTGGTCGACGCCTTCCGGGTCGAGAGCCTGCCGGAGAGCGAGCAGGCCGCCGGCATGGCGTCGTATGTCGCGGCCTATCGCATCGGCATGCTGGTCTCGACCGCAGGCGCGCTGTTCATCGTCTCGGGCTTCGAGAGCACCGGCATCACCCGCACGTCCGCCTGGATGTGGGGCTATGTGGTGATGGCGGCGATGGTGCTGATCGGGACGGTCACGGCGCTGGTCGCGACCGAGCCCGAGCAGTCGGTGCGGGCGGAAGCCGCGACGCAAACGCAGACCGCGTTCGCGCGCGTGCTGCACGCGGCGATCGGCGCCTTCTCGGAATTCCTGTCGCGCAAGGACGCGCTCGCCGCGCTCGCCTTCGTCGTGCTGTTCAAGTTCACCGACGCCTTCTCCGGCACGATGACCGCGCCGTTCGTGATCGACCTCGGCTTCTCCCGCAACGACTATGCGGCGATCGTGAAGGGCGTGGGCCTTGCTGCGACGCTGATCGGCGGCTTTGCCGGCGGCTTCGTCGCGCGGCGCTATTCACTTGCGACCAGCCTCTGGATCGGCGGCGTGGTGCAGGCGCTCGCGAATCTCTCCTTCTCCTGGCTGGCCTTCGTCGGCACCAGCCAATGGGCGCTCGCCTTCGCCATCACCGCTGAGAATTTCACCAGCGCCATCGGCACGGTGATCTTCGTCGCCTATCTCTCGGCGCTCTGCCAGAACCCGCTGCACACGGCGACGCAATATGCGCTGCTGACCGCGCTTGCAGCGGTGGGGCGGACCTATCTCTCGTCAGGCGCCGGCTTCGTGGCGGATACCACCGGCTGGCCGCTGTTCTTCGTGATCTGCATGCTGGTGGCGATTCCGAGCCTGGTGCTGCTGGCCTGGCTGCAGAAGCGCGGGCACTTTGAGCAGTTGGGGCCGGTGAGGGTTTAACGCAAAGCCGTCATGGCCGGGCTTGACGAAAAACAGATGCGCTTATCTGTGTAGCGAGCAAACGGGGCACCCCCCTACTGCTTCTTGATCAGGCTCCACTTCGTGATCACGGCCTCGCTCATCTGGCCGGGATCGCTGGCGCAGGCGATCTCGTCGACCTTGACCGAGATCTCCTTGCCGGCGAACGTCTTCAGCTGTGCGGCCTGCGCGTCGCCGCTGGGAACGAGCTGGAAGGTTTCGGGCCCGGTCTCGAGATTGCACAGCCCACTCGGCGGTGGTAGCCGGCGCGGCTCGGAGGTGATCTGGTAGGTCGCAACCCGCTTGCCGACGTTCTTGACGTCGCGCACCTTCATCGTGTTCAGCTCGCCCGAGAGCACCTCGCCGGCATTGATCGGCTTGCCGGGCTTCGACGGCGGCGGAGCCCCGTCGTCCTGCTGCGCGGAGATGGCCGGCGTGGCCAGCATCGTCAGCGTCGCGACCAAAGCCCATCGTGTGGCGAAAAGTTTCGTCATGTCGTCCGTTCCGTAAGTCTGGATGGCTAGAACAGGGTGCGCTGCCGCATCGCGGCCGATAGCGTACCTTCATCGAGATAATCAAGCTCGCCGCCGACCGGCACACCATGGGCGAGCCGGGTTACTTTTACGTTGGCGTCCTGAAGCAGGTCGGTGATGTAATGTGCGGTGGTCTGGCCGTCGACGGTGGCATTCAGCGCCAGAATGACCTCATGCACCTGTGCCTCATGCGCGCGCGCGACCAGCGCCTCGATGGTGAGGTCCTGCGGGCCGACGCCGTCGAGCGGCGACAATGTCGCGCCAAGCACGTGATAGCGCCCTTGAGTGGCATTGGCCCGCTCCAGCGCCCAGAGATCGGCGACGTCGGCGACGACGACGATGATCGAGGGATCGCGCCTCGGATCGGTGCAGACCGTGCAGGGACTTTGCGTGTCGATATTGCCGCACGTCTTGCAGACCTGGACCTTGTCGAGCGCGACCTGCATGGCCGAGGACAGCGGCATCATCAGCGCTTCGCGCTTCTTGATCAGATGCAGCGCGGCGCGCCGCGCCGAGCGCGGGCCGAGGCCCGGCAGCCGCGCGAGAAGCTGGACCAGCCGCTCGATTTCAGGACCCGCAACAGCGCCCATCCTACTGGCCGAACAGCCCCGACAGCCCCGGCGGCAGGCCGAGCCCGCCGGTGAGCGACTGCATCTTCTCCTGCATGGCGGCTTCCGCCTTGCGGCGGGCCTCGCCAAACGCGGTGACGAGCAGATCCTCGAGCACCTCGCGCTCTTCGGCCTTCATCAGCGAAGGATCGATCCTGACGCCCTTGACGTCCATCTTCGCGGTCATGCGCACGGCGACGAGACCGCCGCCAGAGATGCCCTCGACCTCGACGTTGGCGAGCTGATCCTGCATCTCCTGCATCTTGGATTGCAGCTGCTGCGCCTGCTTCATCATGCCGAAAATATCGACCATTGGTGCTGTCCTTGGAAAATTTGGCTCTAGAGATCGTCGCCGTCGGAACCGTCGGGCGGATCGTCGCTGCCATAGTCGGCATTAATATCGGATTCCGGCGCCTCGGGGGCAAGCCTGCGGACCTCGACGACCTTCGCACCCGGAAAACGCGACAGAACCTCCCGCACGCGCGGATCGGCCTCGGCGGTGCGCGCATGTTCCTGCTTGGCCGCCTGGCTCACCGAGCGCAGCGTCGGCTGGCCCGGCTCGTTGGAGACGATCACGGTCCAGCGGCGCCCGGTCCAAAGCTCGAATTTGCGCGCGAGATCGGAAATCATGGTCTTGGAGGCGTTGGGCTCGAGCGCGACTTCGAGCCGGCCCTCCTCGAAACGAACGAGGCGCATGTCGCCTTCGAGCGCGCCCTTGGTGAGGAGGTCGCGCTTCTGCCCGGCCAGCGCAACGAGCTGGGTGAAGCTCGTGACGCGCAACACGGGCGCGGCAGCTTGCGGATCCGGCGCGGGGGTTGCCATCTGCGGACGGGCACCACCGCCGCCGCCGAACGAGGACGGAGATGAGGTCGGCATGCGAACTGGAGCTGCTGACGCCGCCGGCCCGGCCGGCGCGTTGCGCGCGGCGCTGCCGCCGCTCACGATCGGCGAACCGCCGCCGTTCTGCTCCAGCATCTTGATCGCTTCGTCTGGCGTCGGCAGATCGGCGACATAGGCGATGCGCACCAGCACCATCTCGGCGGCCGCGGCGGGCCGCGTCGCGGCCTGCACCTCGGTGATGCCCTTGAGCAGCATCTGCCACATCCGGGACAGCACGCGCATCGAGATCTTCGAGGCGAAATCCCGCGCGCGCACGCGCTCAGTCTCGCCATAGGCGACGTTGTCGGCGGTCGCCGGCACGATCTTCACACGTGTGACGAAATTGACGAATTCGGCGAGATCCGAGAGCACGACGATCGGATCGGCGCCGACGTCGTACTGGTCGCGGAACTCCCTAAACGCGGACGCGATGTCGCCACGCGCCAGAGAATCGAAAAGATCGATGACACGGGTGCGATCGGCAAGCCCCAGCATCTGCCTGACGGCATCGGCCTTCACGGTGCCTGCCGCATGCGCGATCGCCTGATCGAGCAGCGAGAGCGAATCGCGCACCGAGCCTTCCGCGGCGCGCGCGATGATGCCGAGCGCTTCCGGCTCGATCTCGACGTTTTCCTTGGCCGCGATGTTGGCCAGATGCTTCATCAGCACGTCGGCCTCGACGCGGCGCAGGTCAAAACGCTGGCAGCGCGACAGCACCGTGACCGGAACCTTGCGGATCTCGGTGGTCGCGAACACGAATTTGGCGTGCTCCGGCGGTTCCTCCAGCGTCTTCAGGAAGGCGTTGAACGCCGCCGTCGACAGCATGTGGACTTCGTCGATGATGTAGACCTTGTAGCGGGCGCTGGCCGGCGCGTAGCGGACGCTGTCATTGATCTGACGAACGTCGTCGACGCCGGTATGCGAGGCCGCGTCCATCTCCAGCACGTCCATGTGCCGGCTTTCCATGATCGCCTGGCAATGCACGCCGAGCGTCGGCATCTGGACCGTCGGGCCCTTCACCGAGCCATCCGGCATCTCGTAGTTGAGCGCACGGGCAAGGATGCGCGCGGTGGTGGTCTTGCCGACCCCGCGGACGCCGGTGAGGATCCAGGCCTGCGGAATGCGGCCGGTCTCGAACGCATTGGAGACGGTGCGGACCACGGCCTCCTGGCCGATCAGATCGTCGAATGAGGAAGGACGGTATTTCCGCGCCAGCACCCGGTAGGGCGTGCTGGCCTGGCCGGCGCTGTCAGGGTTGGGAGGGGCGCCAGCGTCGGTCATCGGTCGATCCGCAATGAAGTGTCTTTCGGCCGGCTTTGCGGAAAGGAGCGCGCTGGCGGCCCGAGCCGCCGGCGCAATTCGCTCGGAAAAACAGGTAGGAGACTGACGAGCGACCCGATCCGGACCTCGTTAGGGCTGCTTCCTTCCGGACCTGACCCGGTTGGCGAGTGGCTCGTCCACCGCCAATCTCCCGGTCCCTATTTGGGGCCAAAAGGACCGGAAAGCAAGCGGGCATCGGCTTGAACGGCTGGGCTTCATCGTGACTTGCCCAGCATCCGGGCAATTCCCGGCCTGCCCAGCCGATAGGCTGTGCTTTCACTGCCGGAGGCACCTTGGTAAGAACGCTGCCGGAACCCCTTCCAACAGAAAAGCGATTGATCCCAATGGTTACACGTCGTGATGTTGCATCGATTGTCGGACTTGGCGCGATTGGCGCGGCGACGCTGGCGTCCCCGGCCGTGGCGCAGACCGCCGATACCAACGAATCGACCTTCGCCCGCATTCGCCGCACCAAGAAGATGCGGATCGGCGCGGTCGGCGGCGGCGCGCCCTATTACATGAAGGATCTTTCGACCGGCCAGTGGAAGGGATTCTACGTCGACATCGCCAAGGCGCTTGCCGAGGACATGGAGGCCGAGCTCGAGATCACCGAGACCACTTGGGGCAATTCGGTGCTCGACCTGCAGTCCAACAAGATCGACATCTTCTTCGGCCTCAACCCGACCCCGAAGCGCGCACTGGTGATCGACTTCTCAGTGCCGGTCTTCAACAACGCCTTCGGCATTCTCTGCAAGAAGGATTTCAAGCCGAAGAGCTGGGCCGAGCTGAACTCGCCCGACGTCAAGATCGCGGTCGACCAGGGCTCCTCGCACGACCAGGTCGTGAGCCGCCTGACGCCGAAGGCTCAGATCTCGCGGCTGAAGACCGCCGACGACGCCACCGCCGCGCTGCAGACCGGCCGCGTCGATGCGCAGTGCCTGATCACCATGCTGTCGCTGACGGTACTGAAGAAGAATCCCTCGCTCGGCCAGTTCGTGCTGCCGACGCCGATCTTCGCCACCACGTCGAACGCCGGCTTCCGTCGCGAGAGCGACAAGACCTGGCGCGACTACGTCAACACCTGGATCGACTTCAACAAGGGCCTCGGCTTCATCCGCAACGCGATCATCACCAACATGGAGCTGGTGGGCGTGACCGAGGCGGACATTCCGCCGGGCGTTTCGCTGTAGTCTTCCACTGTCATTCCGGGGCGCCCGAAGGGCGAACCCGGAATCTCGAGGTTCCGGGTTCGATGCTTCGCATCGCCCCGGAACGACAATGCCGGCGTCAAGGCGTACGACGAGTAACACACGCATGTATCAGTGGGACTTCGGCATCCTCTGGAGCTATCGCTGGCTCTTTCTCAACGGGCTCGGCGTCACCGTCGGCTTCACTGTGGTCATCGTGGTGCTCGGCCTCGTCTTCGGCCTGTTCGGCGCCTTCGGCACCCTGTCGCGCTTTCGCGCGGTGCGCCTTCTCGCGCTCACCTTCATCGAGGCGTTCCGCTGCACGCCGATCCTGGTGCAGCTGATCTAGTTCTATTACGCGCTGCCGATCCTGGCCGGTGTCGAGATGACGCCGATCACGGCCTCGGCGCTGGCGCTGTCGCTCTATGGCGGCTCGTTCTATTCGGAGATCATCCGCGGCGGCATCATCTCGATCGACCGCGGCCAGTCTGAAGCCGGCGCCGCGCTCGGCATGACGCCGGGACAGAGCATGCGCCGCATCGTGCTGCCGCAGGCGATCAAGCGGATGATCCCGGCGCTGATGAACCAGTCGATCATCCAGTTCAAGAACACCTCGCTGGTCTCGGTGCTGGCGGTGCCCGATCTGGTCTATCAGAGCCAGGTCGCCGCTCATGACAGCTACCGTCCGCTGGAAACCTACACCGCCGTCGCGGTCGCCTATGCGGCGATCCTGATTCCCCTGACCATCATGGTCCGACGCGGCGAGAAGCGACTGGCGGTCGGCGAATGAGCGAGACCTCAAAGGACGTTTCCAAGAACACCTCGAAAATCGAGATCCGGGCGCTGCGCAAAAGCTTTGGCAGCAACGAGGTCTTGAAGAGCATCAGCCTCGACGTCGCCAAAGGCGGCGTCGTCGCGCTGATCGGCCCGTCCGGCTCCGGCAAGTCGACGCTGCTCCGCTGCATCAACCTCCTGGTGACGCCCGACGGCGGCAGCGTTCGCGTCGGCGACACCCGCTTTTCGTTCGGAGAAGGCACGAAGCTGCCTGACGTAAAGACGCTGGCCAAATTCCGCACCACCACCGGCATGGTGTTCCAGCATTTCAATCTGTTTCCGCACATGACGACGCTCCAGAACGTGATGGAGGGACCGGTCACGGTGCGGCGCATGGCCAGGGCTGACGCCGAGAAGCTGGCGCGGGCCCAACTCGCGAAGGTGGGCCTTGCAGAGAAGGCCGACCAATATCCGGCAACGCTCTCCGGCGGACAGAAGCAGCGCGTCGCGATTGCGCGGGCGCTCGCCATGGAGCCTGATGTGATGCTGTTCGACGAGGCCACCTCCGCGCTCGATCCCGAGCTTGTCGGCGAGGTGCTCGCCGTGATCCAGCAGCTGGCGTCCGAGGGCATGACCATGGTGATCGTGACCCACGAGATCGCCTTTGCCCGCGAAGTCGCCGACCGTCTGATCTTCATGCGCGACGGCGTCGTGGTCGAGGAAGGCCCGGCGCGGCAGGTGATCGACAATCCGCAAGCAGCGGCGACGCGCGCCTTCCTCAGCCATTTTCACCGCACCGGCGCATTGCCGCCGGCCAACGCAGAATCCTGATGCCTGATATCGACCGTGTCTATCTCGTCACCGGTGCCGCCAGCGGCATCGGCCGTGCCATTGCAAAACTGCTCGCGGCCCCCGGCACTGCGCTGCTGGTGCACACGCGCTCCAACGCAGCCGGCCTCGACGCCACGGCGGCGGAAGCCGAAGCGCAAGGCGCGATCGTCGCAAAATGCCTCGGCGATCTCGCCGAGGAGGTCGCGGTCACCGACGCCATCGCCGCTACACAACGTGCCTTCGGCCGGCTCGATGGATTGATCCTCGTCGGCGGCCACGCCCGCCGCGGCAGCGCGATCGGCACGCCGGCGGATGAGTTCCGCAAGGCGATGGACGAATCGGCGCTGGCGTTCACGCGGTTGGTGGAGGCCGCGCTGCCGGTGCTACGCGCAGGGCGAGATTCGCGGATCGTGGCGGTGTCGTCATTCGTCGCGCACGCGATCCGCCCCGAATTCGCGCCCTTCGCAGCGACGGCCGCGAGCCGCTCCGCGCTCGAAGCGCTGGTGCGCCTCACCGCAGTCGAGCTCGCCAGGGAGGGCATCACCGTCAACGCTGTCGCGCCGGGCCTCATCGTCAAGGACAAGCCCAGCGGAAGCCGGCTTTCACCCGAACAGATCGCAGCGACCGAGGCGCTGATCCCCATGGGCCGCCGCGGACGGCCGGAGGAAGTGGCCGAGATCATCGCCTTCCTGGCGTCCCCGAAAGCATCCTACGTCACCGGCCAGGTCTGGCACGTCAATGGAGGCCTGACATGACCGAAGCAACCGTCGAACGGATCAGGCTGTTCCTGATCGAGAGCCCGATCAAAATGGCGCGCCTCCAGGGCGTCGGCAACGTCAAGGGCATGGTGAAGCGCGTGCTGATCGAGCTCACCGCGAGCGACGGCGTGATCGGCTGGGGCGAGGCCGCACCGTGGGAAGTGTTCACGGGAACGCCGGAAGCCGCGTTCGCCGCGCTCGACATCTATTTACGGCCGATCGTGCTCGGCAAGTCGGTGCGCCGCATCCGCGCGCTGATGACCGAGCTTGATCGCGCGCTGGTCGGACATGCCGAAGCCAAGGTCGCGATCGAAATGGCGCTGCTCGATATCGTCGGCAAGTCGTCGGGACTTTCGGTCGCCGACCTGCTCGGCGGCCGCGTGCGCGACACGATCCCGCTGTCGTTCTCGATCGCCGATCCGGATTTCGCCGCCGATCTCGAACGCATGCGGAAAATGGTTCCGGACGGTAATGTCATCTACAAGGTCAAGACCGGCGTGAAGCCGCATCGCGAGGATCTCGATCATCTCGCGGCGATCCGCAACGAGTTCGGCGACAAGGTCGACCTTCGCGTCGACTACAACCAGGCGCTGGCGCCGTTCGGCGCCATCAAGATCCTGCGCGACGTCGAGCAGTTTGCACCGACCTTCATCGAGCAGCCGGTACCGCGCAAATTTCTCGACGTGATGGCGCAGCTCACCGCGGCGCTTGAGACACCCGTGCTCGCGGACGAAAGCTGCTTCGACCGCCGCGACATGATGGAGGTGGTGCGCCGCGAGGCGGCAGATGCCGTCTCGATCAAGCTGATGAAGGCCGGCGGCCTGTTCGAGGCGCAGGCGATCATGGCGATCGCCGACATCGCCGGGCTGCCCGGCTATGGCGGGACGCTGTGGGAGGGCGGCATCGGGCTCGCCGCCGGCACACAGCTGATCGCGGCGACGCCGGGGATCTCGCTCGGCTGCGAATTCTACATGCCGCATCATGTGCTGACCGAGGACGTGCTGGAAGAGCGCGTCGCCAATCGCGGCGGCCACGTCGTGGTGCCCGACGGCCCCGGCCTCGGCATCCGCGTCAGCGAAGCCTCGGTCCGCGCCAATGCGCGGGTGCTTGCGGAGGCGTAAGACGTCGCCACACATTCGCTGTCGTCCCGGCGAAGGCCGGGACCCATAACCACAGGGGGATGTTTTGCGAAGATTGGTCGTTCGGGATTAGCACCAACCGCAAACGATAGACCTCGCGGTATGGGTCCCGGCCTTTGCCGGGACGACAACGGTGCATGCTGCCCCTGCGGGCCCCTATCCTTCCCCTCGCCAACTCCGTATCGTATGGTCCGGCCAAACGCGCCCGACCCCATCGGGCAATCTGGAAACACATATGTCCGAACCCGCCTGGTCGCTGCACTCCCGCCTGAAAGAGGACACCATCGACATCGGCGATTTGCCGCTGTCCAAGGTATTGGTCATCAAGGACGCGCATTATCCCTGGCTGCTGCTGGTGCCGCGGCGCGCGGATGCGGTCGAGATCATCGATCTCGACGAGGTGCAGCAGGCGCAGCTGATGACCGAGATCTCCCGCGTCTCGCGTGCGCTGAAGGAGATCACCAGATGCGACAAGCTCAACATCGCGGCACTCGGCAACCTCGTGCCGCAGCTTCACGTCCACGTCATCGCGCGCCGCACCAGTGACGCCGCCTGGCCGCGGCCGGTATGGGGCGTGATGCAGCCCTTGGCGCACGACGCCACGGAGGTGCAGACTTTCATCAGCGCGCTTCGCCGCAAGATCTGGTTGGGTTGAAAGAACAAGAAATGTCAGCATTCGACTCGTTTCCGCTGGGGCAGCCGGCCTTCGTCACCAACATTCTCGACCGCGCGGCGCATCTGCGGCGCGACGACGAAAAGCTGTTCGCGATGGAGCAGAAGCCGTCGTCGCGCGCCTATGTCGTCTACCGCGACTCGCTGCTGGTGAAGCGCGAGGGCGAAAAAGTGCGCGCGCTGCTCGGAATCGACGAGGCGCTGAAATGCGGCGCCAATCCCGGCACGATTTTTCTCGGCCTGCGCGACGGCGCCGCGATGTTCGGGATGGGCCTGTCGCAGGCCGCGTCCGAGAAGCTGATCGGGCGCGAAGACTACGCGCTGAGCGAGCTGCGCGGCATGGCGATGCAGGGCGCGGTGCCGCCGAAGGAGCTGTCGGCGATCGCGATGGCGAAGTCGATGGTGAGCTGGCACCAGCGCCACGGCTATTGCGCCAATTGCGGCACGCGTACCGGGATGAAGGAAGGCGGCTGGAAGCGGGAGTGCCCGAGTTGCAAGGCCGAGCATTTCCCCCGCACTGACCCGGTCGTGATCATGCACGTCGCCGCCGGCGACAAATGCCTGCTCGGCCGCCAGAAGCAGTTTCCGCCGGGCATGTATTCCTGCCTCGCCGGTTTCGTCGAGGCCGCCGAAACCATCGAGGACGCGGTGCGCCGCGAGATCCTCGAAGAGTCCGGGATCCGCTGCACCGACGTGCAATATTACATGACCCAGCCTTGGCCCTATCCGTCGTCGCTGATGATCGGCTGCAGCGCGCGGGCCGTGAGTGAGGACATCGTCGTCGATCATTCGGAGCTGGAGGATGCGCGCTGGTTCACGCGCGAGGAGGCCGCCTTGATGCTGACGCGGACCCATCCCGACGGGCTCGCCGGTCCGCACCCGTTCGCCATCGCCCATCATTTGCTCGGCCGCTGGGTGCACGACAAGAGCTGAGACCGGAGATGGCGCCCTCTGTGATCGCGCCGCGCGTCCTCTGCATCGGCATTCCCGTGCGCGACCTGACCTTTCGGGTCGAGGCTGTGCCCGCGCGCGGCAGCAAGGCCAATGCCACGCACCTCGCGGAGATCTGCGGCGGCAACGCGCTCAATGCCGCGATCGCCATCGCGCGGCTTGGCGGCCGCGTCTCCTTCGCGGGCCCCATGGGCGATGCCCGGGAGACGTCGAGCCGCTTCATCCTCGAACGGATGGAAGTTGAAGCGATCGAGACCACGCACATCGTCCGCATGCCGGGGCTCACGACGCCGGTGTCGGCGATCATGATCGAGCCCTCGGGCGAACGAACCCTCACCATCTATCGCGATCCCATGTTGTCGACCGTGCAGCTGCCGGACGCCGACAAGCTGCTCGCCGATTGTCAGGCGGTCCTCGTCGAGAGCCGCTGCGCATCGTTCTGCACGGACCTCTGCACTGAGGCACGCCGGCGCGGTATTGCCGTCGTCGTCGGCGTCGATCGCGCGATGTCGCTGCAGGACAGCCTGCTCACGGCCGCCTCGCATTTGCTGTTCGCCAGTGAACAGGTGCAGGAGACCGCCGGCATCACCGATGATGGCGAGGCGTTGCAGCGCCTGGCCGCGCTCACGCCCGCCTTCCTCGCCGCCACCCGCGGCCCGCGCGGCACGATCTGGCTGAACGAGAGCGGCGAATTGGAGCAGACGCCGGCGGTCTCGGTTCAGGCGGTCGATACGCTCGGCGCGGGCGACGTCTTCCAGGGCGCCTTCACGCTTCGCCTTGCTGAAGGCAGCGGCGCGCGGCAGGCGCTGCAATTCGCCGCGGGCGCCGCGGCGCTGAAATGCACCCGCCACGGCGGCGGCCTGGCCGCCCCGCAACGTCTTGAAGTCGAAGAGCTTTTGAACACGCCGCGCGCGACGACGCTCGGACGGACGCCGAGATTATAGACTTGCTATAGAAAGATTTTCTCTATATCAGGGAAATCAACCCTTGATATGGAACAAAGTTCTTCAAATGACCGATCTCGCCGTCCCGCTCCCCGAGACCAGCCGCCGCCTCGACGCCATCGACCGCAAGATTCTGATGGTGCTCCAGGACGATGCCTCCCTCTCCGTCGCCGAGATCGGCGACCGCGTCGGCCTGTCCTCGACCCCCTGCTGGAAGCGTATCCAGCGCCTGGAGGCAGACGGCGTGATCACCAAGCGGGTGGCGCTGGTCGACCAGAACAAGATCGGCCTCGGCATCTCCGTGTTCGTGTCGGTCGAGAGCTCCGACCATTCCGACGCCTGGCTGAAGAAATTCGCCGAAGCCGTCAGCGCCATGCCCGAGGTGATGGAGTTCTATCGTATGGCCGGCGACGTCGACTACATGCTGCGCGTCGTCGTCGCGGACATGCAGGCCTATGACGTGTTCTACAAGAAACTGATCAGCGCCGTGCCGCTGAAGAACGTCACCTCGCGCTTCGCGATGGAGAAGATCAAGTCGGTCACCGCGCTGCCGATCCCGGCGGTGGTGGCGGCTTAGACGTCACCACAGAGAAGCTGTCATCGCCCGGCTTGACCGGGCGATCCAGTACTCCGTGACGCCTGAAATCGATCGAGAAGCCCCGGCGTACTGGATGCCCGCCTGCGCGGGGCACGACAGCAAGTGAGGCTAGCCTCGCGCCTCAGATCTTCTGATTGTACTCGCCGACTTCGGGATGGGTGCGCAGCACGCTGTTCACCATCTCGAACATGTCGTGCATGCGCTGCTCGGAGACCGGGCTCTCGACCACGACGACGAGCTCGGGCTTGTTGGAGGAGGCACGCACCAGGCCCCAGCTGCCGTCCTCGACCGTGACGCGGACGCCGTTGACGGTGACGAGATCGCGGATCGACTGGCCGCCGATCTTGGCGCCCTTGGTCTGCAAGCCCTCGAAGTGCTTCACCACCTTGTCGATGACGCCGTACTTCACCTCGTCGGCGCAATGCGGCGACATGGTCGGCGACGACCAGGTTTTTGGCAGCGCGTTCTTCAGATCGGCCATCGACTTGCCGGGGGCGCGGTCGAGCATGTCGCAGATCGCGAGCGCCGAGACGAGACCGTCGTCATAGCCGCGTCCATACGGCTTGTTGAAGAAGAAATGGCCGGACTTCTCGAAGCCGGCGAGCGCACCCGTCTCATGGGTGCGGCGCTTCATGTAGGAATGGCCGGTCTTCCAGTAGGTGGTTTTTGCACCCTGCTTCTGCAGCACCGGATCGGTGATGAAGAGGCCGGTCGACTTCACGTCGACGATGAACTGCGCGTCCTTGTGGATTGCCGACATGTCGCGCGCCAGCATCACGCCGACCTTGTCGGCAAAGATCTCCTCTCCGGTGTTGTCGACGACGCCGCAGCGATCGCCGTCACCGTCGAAGCCGAGGCCCACATCGGCCTTGTGCTGCAGCACCGCGTCGCGGATCGCGTGCAGCATCTCCATGTCTTCGGGGTTCGGATTGTATTTCGGGAAGGTGTGGTCGAGTTCGGTGTCGAGCGGGATCACCTCGCAGCCGATCGCCTCCAGCACCTGCGGCGCGAACGCGCCGGCGGTGCCGTTGCCGCAGGCCGCGACGACCTTGAGCTTGCGCTTGAGCTTCGGGCGGCTGGTGAGATCGGCGATGTAGCGCGCCGGATAATTCTCGTGGAATTGATAGGAGCCGCCGGCCTTGTTTTTGAACTCGGCGCCCAGCACGATCTCCTTCAGCCGCGTCATCTCGTCGGGACCGAAGGTCAGCGGGCGGTTGGCGCCCATCTTCACGCCGGTCCAGCCATTGTCGTTGTGAGAGGCCGTGACCATGGCGCAGCAGGGCACGTCGAGGTCGAACTGCGCGAAATAGGCCATCGGCGTCACCGCGAGCCCGATGTCGTGCACCTTGCAGCCTGCTGCCATCAAGCCGGAGATCAGCGCATATTTGATCGAGGCCGAATAGCCGCGGAAATCATGACCGGTGACGATCTCCTGGCTGACGCCGAGCTCCGCGATCAGCGCGCCCAGCCCCATGCCGAGCGCCTGGATTCCCATCAGGTTGATTTCCTTCTGGAACAGCCAGCGCGCGTCGTATTCGCGAAAGCCCGTGGCCTTCACCATCGGCTCGGATTCGAAGGCATAGGTGTTGGGCAGCAACACGGATTTCGGCTTGGGGAACATTGAGACAGTCTCGTGAAAAAGAGCCAGGATTTGATGCAGCCTTAGCGAATGCCGGGCTGCAGCGGAAGGCGGGAATGGCAGCTTATGGATGATAATTGCGGCAGTTTGGTAACGGGGAAATCTGGCCGCGAGAGCGGTCGGAATAGAGATTTTCCTGAAATATGCGGTCGCCGGAGCCTTTGAGAGACCCTTACTGCTCCAGCACCATCTGACCGTTGGCGTATTCGAAGCGCTTGAGGCGGGAGAGGAAGGAGAGGCCGAGCAGGTTCTCGGACAGCGCCTCGTCCGGCAGCACCATGGCATCGACATCGCGTACCACGAGGCCGCCGACATCGAGCATGGCGATGCGGGTGCGCGCGGCCTTGATGGTGCCGTTGGCGGTGGAGACGGTGGCATTGTAATCGCTGCGCGAGGGACGCAGGCCGAAACGGGCAGCCGAGGTCTCGTTCAGCGCAACCACGGAGGCGCCGGTGTCTACCATGAAGCCAATGCGCTGGCCTTCCATCCGGCCATCGGTTTGGAAGTGGCCGCGGCCGTCGCGGGGGATGTTGAGGCTGCGGCCGCCGGCCGGCGCCATGGACGCGACTGCTACCGTGCGCGGCACCGACGTCGCCGAGGCGGAGCTCATCCTGTCCGCCATCTGGGCCATGAAGGTGCCAAGGCCGATCATGATCGCCGCGAAGATCATTATGTTACGCATCACACCACTTCCGAGCCGGAAGCTCGATTTCACCACGCGGCAGGCCGCTCCGCGAGCGACGCTGCGGCCAGAGCTGTGCTATTTTGACGAAAAGGATGAGCGGACGGTTAATGGGTCTTCGTAACGCTCACGTCCCGCGCGGCTTGACCCGCCGGGTCGGCAGCGCATTCGCCGGATCTTCCGGCCAGGGATGGCGCGGGTAGCGGCCGCGCAAATCGGAGCGCACGGCATTGTAGCTGCCGCGCCAGAAACCGGGGAGATCTCGGGTCACCTGCACCGGGCGTTGCGCCGGCGACAGCAGCTCGAGCACCAACGGCACCTTGCCGGCGGCGATCGACGGATGGGTGTTGAGGCCGAACAATTCCTGGAGCCGCACCGCGATGGTCGGCCCCTGCTCGGCTTCATAGTCGATCGCGAGCACGCTGCCGGTCGGCGCCTCGAAATGCGTCGGCGCCTCGCGGTCGAGCCGCGCGCGCATCTCCCACGGCAGCAACGTCATCAGTGCGTCGGAGAGATCGCCGGCGGAGATATCCTTCAGCGCGATCTTGTCGTAGAGCGCCGGCACCAGCCAATCGTCGCGCCGCGCGATCAGCCCGTCGTCCGAAAGATCCGGCCAGCTGTCGCCTTCGGCCTTGCGCAAAAACATCACGCGATCGCGCCATTGTTTGGCGGCCTTCGACCAGGGCAGCCGGTCGAGGCCGGCGGCGATCAGCCCGTCCGCCAAGATGCGCGCGGTGTCCTCCGAAGGCGATACGGCAAGTGTCGCCTCGGAGAGAGTGATCGCGTGCAGCGCGCGCTTGCGCCGCGCCCGCAACGCCATCGCGCCGCGATCGAACGATATCTCCTCGACGGATTCGATATGCTCGGCGAAATGCTGCTCGATCTCGTCCTGCGAGATTTGCGCTGCGAGCAGAATGCGTCCGCTCGCCGCCGTGCCTGTCATCTCGCCGATCGCGATATAGGGCGCGCGGGCGAGTGACGAGGTCTGATCGACGGCGGCACCACGGCCGTTGGCGAGCACGAAGCTGCCATTGCCGCGGTTGCGCGCGACGCGATCCGGGAAGGCGTAGGCGAGCATCAGGCCGGCCGAGAGGTCACCTTCTCCGGTCGCCGCCTTCTCTGACGCCGCCACCTGCGAGGCCCAGCGCCGCGCGAGGTCGCGCGCGCTTGCTGCACGCGGGGAATGGTCGCGGCGGAACTGATCGCGCCGGTGCTCGAGATCGACGCTGTCGCCGCCGAGCCCGCGCTCGGTGATGATGGCGGCGATCTCGGCGGCGGCGTCGCCCTCGCCGGCACGATGCGAATCCACGATCATGCGCGCGAGCCGCGGCGGCAGCGCCAGCGCGCGCAGGCTCTTGCCTTCCGCGGTAATGCGGCCGTCGCCATCGAGCGCATTGAGCTCGGAGAGCAGGCTTTTTGCTTCTTTCCAGGCCGGCTGCGGCGGCGGGTCGAGAAACGACAGCGCGGCAGGACCGGCGACGCCCCATTGCGCGAGATCGAGCACCAGCGAGGACAGATCGGCGCTGAGGATCTCGGGCTGGGTGTAGGGCGCGAGCGAGGCCGTCTGAGGTTCGTCCCAGAGCCGGTAGCAGACACCGGGCTCGGTGCGGCCGGCGCGGCCGCGGCGCTGGTCCGCCGCCGCGCGCGAGACGCGCACGGTCTCGAGCCGGGTCAGGCCGATGTCGGGCTCGTAGCGCGGCACGCGGGCAAGACCGGAATCGACCACGATGCGCACGCCCTCGATGGTCAACGAGGTCTCCGCGATCGAGGTCGCCAGCACCACCTTGCGCGTGCCCTTGGGCGCCGGCGAGATGGCACGGTCCTGCACGGCGGCGTCGAGCGCGCCGAACAGCGGCACGATTTCGATGCTGGAATCCTGCACGCGTTCGCCGAGGAAATTCTGGGTGCGGCGGATTTCAGCGGCGCCCGGCAGGAACGCCAGCACCGAGCCGGCATCGGCGCGCAGTGCCGAGGCGATCGCATCCGCCATCTGCCGTTCCACCGGCACGTCCGCCTTGCGGCCGAGATAGCGCGTCTCGACCGGAAAGGCGCGCCCCTCGCTTTCGACGACGGGCGCTTCGCCGAGCAATCTTGCCACGCGGGCGCCATCGAGCGTTGCCGACATCACGAGGATGCGCAAATCCTCACGCAGGCCGGTTTGCGCATCGCGCGCCAGCGCGAGGCCCATGTCGGCATCGAGCGAGCGCTCGTGGAATTCGTCGAACAGGACGGCGGCGATGCCCGACAGCTCGGGATCGTCGAGGATCTGGCGGGTGAAGATACCCTCCGTCACCACCTCGATGCGGGTCGCGCGCGAGATCTTCGAGCCGAAGCGGACGCGATAGCCGACGGTCTCGCCGGCGCGTTCGCCCAGTGATTTGGCCATGCGGTCGGCGCTGGCGCGCGCCGCGATGCGCCGCGGCTCCAGCACGATGATCTTCTTGCCCTTCGCCCATGGGGCATCGAGCAGCGCCAGTGGCACGCGCGTGGTCTTGCCGGCGCCCGGCGGCGCCACCAGCACGGCGGCGTTATGCGCCTCCAGCGTGCGCGAGAGGTCGTCGAGCACGGCATCGATCGGGAGGGGCGTGTCGAAACTGCGGGGCAAAGAACTATCCGATCGTCATGCCCGGGCAATAGCGCGAAGCGCGTCCTCGCGCAGAAGTCCAGGGCATCCACGTTCTTTCAGCCGAGAGTGAACAAGACGTGGATGGCCGGGACAAGCCCGGCCATGACGGTTTTAGCCCGACAACGACATGTAACTTTCAGCCCTGCACCGGCGGCCGTCCGACACTCTCATAAACGAAGCCGGCCGCAGCCATCTCCTCGGGGCGGTAGATGTTACGCAAGTCGACGATGACGGGCTGCGCCATGGTCGCCTTCAGCCGGTCGAGATCGAGCGCACGGAACTGCACCCATTCGGTGACGATGACGATCGCATCGGCGCCTTCCGCGCAGGAATAGGCGTCCTCGCAATAAGTGATGCTGGGCAGCTCGCTCTTCGCCTGCTCCATGCCGACGGGATCGAAGGCCTTCACCTTCGCGCCCATGTCGATCAGGCCCGTGACCAACGGGATCGACGGCGCATCGCGCATGTCGTCGGTGTCGGGCTTGAAGGTGAGGCCGAGCACGGCGATGGTCTTGCCGCGCAGCGAGCCGCCGAGCGCCTGGCTCACTTTTCGCGCCATCGCCCGCTTGCGGTTCTCGTTGACCGCCAGCACGGATTCGACGATGCGCAAGGACACGTCGTAGTCCTGCGCGATCTTGATCAGCGCCTTGGTGTCCTTTGGGAAGCACGAGCCGCCGAAGCCGGGACCGGCATGCAGGAATTTGGTGCCGATGCGGTTGTCCAGGCCAATGCCGCGCGCGACTTCCTGCACGTTGGCGCCGACCTTCTCGGAGAGGTCCGCGATCTCGTTGATGAAGGTGATCTTGGTCGCGAGGAACGCATTGGCGGCGTATTTGATCATCTCGGCGGTGCGGCGTTCCGTGAACATCAGCGGCGCCTGGTTCAGTGACAGCGGCCGATAGATGTCGCTCATCACCTTGCGGCCGCGTTCGTCGGCGGTGCCGACGACGATGCGGTCGGGGAATTTGAAGTCGCGGATCGCCGCGCCCTCGCGCAGAAACTCAGGGTTCGAGGCGACGACGACGTCGGCCTTGGGGCTGGTTTCGCGGATGATGCGCTCGACCTCGTCGCCGGTGCCGACCGGTACGGTCGACTTGGTCACGACGACGGTGAAGCCGGACAGCGACTGCGCGATCTCTTTCGCGGCCGCATAGACGTAGGACAGATCGGCGTGACCGTCGCCGCGGCGCGAGGGCGTGCCGACCGCGATGAAGACAGCATCGGCATCCGCGACCGGCTTGGACAAATCGGTGGTGAACTCCAGCCGCTTGGCCTTGACGTTGGTCGCGACCAGTTCGTCGAGCCCGGGCTCGTAGATCGGTATCTCGCCGCGATGAAGCGCCGCGATCTTCTTCTCGTCCTTGTCGACGCAGATGACGTCGTGACCGAAATCCGCAAAGCAGGCCCCGGACACCAGTCCCACATAGCCCGTGCCGATCATAGCAATGCGCATGAAAAACCCTGTTTGGCTTGGTTAACGAAACCGCAATTCTAGGGCGGTTTAGCATTTTCCCGGGGGGAGGGAACAGCCCGCGTGCAAAAAACGGCACGGCAATTGTACCGGTTAAGAAATCGTAAGTCGCAAGGCGCCAAACTGCTCCGCGTTTACACAGATCCCGTCGGAACACGCCTCGAAAAGAGACATCATGGCACTATCAGGCACAATCGCCGCGAGCGGGGGACTCAAGGCCCCTTCCGCTACGCGTGTCGATTGGGTCGACTACGCCAAGGGCATCTGCATCGTCATGGTCGTGATGATGCATTCGGTGCTGGGGGTCGAGCTTGCCGCCGGCGAGACCGGTTTCATGCATGTCTTGGTGGCCTTCGCAAAGCCGTTCCGGATGCCGGATTTCTTCCTGATTTCGGGTCTGTTCCTGCCACTGGTGATCGACCGGGACTGGCGAACCTATCTCGACCGCAAGGTGGTGCATTTCGCCTATTTCTATGTCGTCTGGGTGACAATCCAGTTCGGCTTCAAGGCCCCCGCATTTGCAGCGGAAACGAGCTGGCGCGACGCCGGCTTGCTCTATCTGGAATCCTTCGTCGAGCCGTTCGGCACGCTGTGGTTCATCTACCTCCTGCCGATCTTCTTCGTCGTCACAAAACTGACACGGCGAATCCCGCCGCCCGCGATCTGGCTCATCGCGGCCGCACTGGAGACGGCGCGTGTCGCAACCGGCTGGACCGCGATTGACGAGTTCTGCTCGCGCTTCGTCTATTTCTATTCGGGCTATCTGTTCGCGCCCTACGTGTTCGCGCTGTCGGACCGCGCGCGCAATCATCCCGCATGGGCGCTGACAGCGCTCGCGACATGGACGTTGGTCAATGCCGGCCTCGTTGCGCTCGGGGCCGGCGAATGGAAAATCGTATCGCTCGTGCTCGGCTTCGCCGGCGCCTGCGCCATCATCACGATGGGCACGCTGCTCGCGCGCGCGCAATGGCTGAACGTCTTCCGTTTCTGCGGCGAGCATTCGATCGTGATCTATCTCGCCTTCTTCCTGCCGATGGCGGCGACACGGACGCTGCTATTGCGCACGGGCATCATTCCCGACATCGGTGCGGTGTCGCTGATCGTGACCATCGCCGGCGTGATCGGAGCGCTCGCAATCTGGCAGATCGCTCTGCGCCTTGGCGGCAGTTTTCTGTTCGATCGGCCCGATGCGTTCTGGATCGCGCCGAAGAAGACAAGCGCGGTGCTGCAGGCGGCGGAATAGCACGCTGTCGTTCGCCTGGCTTGACCGGGCGACCCAGTACGCCGAGAGTCTGTGGTTCAGCCGATAAGCCGCAGTGTACTGGATTCCCCGCCTTCGCGGGGAATGACAGTGGGATGCGGGGAATGACAGTGGGGATAGCGGCATCCGCAAGCCAAAAATCCCCCTCCCAAGGCTGTCAAAGCCCGCAAAAATTCATACATTGCGGCCATGCCCAAGAGCTCCCCAAAGACCGCCGCCAAAGCTGAAACCAAACCCGCTGCAGCGACAGCTGCTGCCAAGCCCGTCGCTGCGAAGGCGGCCGGCAAGGGCGACCATGTCTTCCTGGTCGACGGTTCCGGCTACATCTTCCGCGCCTATCACGCGCTGCCGCCGATGAACCGCAAGTCCGACGGCTTGCAGGTGAATGCCGTGCTCGGCTTCTGCAACATGCTGTGGAAGCTGTTGCGCGAGATGCCCGAGGACAACCGGCCGACGCATCTGGCGATCATCTTCGACAAGTCGGAAATCACCTTCCGCAACAAGATCTATCCTGAGTACAAGGCGCACCGGGCGCCAGCCCCGGACGATCTGATCCCGCAATTTTCACTGATCCGCGAAGCGGTACGCGCCTTCGACCTGCCTTGCCTGGAGCAGGTCGGCTTCGAGGCCGACGATCTGATTGCGACCTATGTGCGGCAAGCCTGCGAGCGCGGCGCGAGCGCGACGATCGTGTCCTCCGACAAGGACCTGATGCAGCTCGTCACCGATTGCGTCACCATGTACGACACCATGAAGGACCGCCGCATCGGCATCCCCGAGGTGATCGAGAAGTTTGGCGTGCCGCCGGAGAAGGTGGTGGAAGTGCAGGCCCTGGCCGGCGATTCCACTGACAACGTGCCTGGCGTGCCCGGCATCGGCATCAAGACCGCGGCGCAGCTGATCGTCGAATATGGCGATCTCGAGCAACTGCTGTTCCGCGCCACCGAAATCAAACAGCCGAAGCGGCGCGAGGCGCTGATCGAGAACGCCGAGAAGGCGCGCATCTCGCGACAGCTCGTATTGCTCGACGACAAGGTCGACCTCGAAGTCCCGCTGGACGATCTCGCCGTCCACGAGCCCGATGCACGCAAGCTGATCGCGTTCCTGAAGGCGATGGAATTTTCCACGCTGACGCGCCGCGTCGCCGAGTTCTCGCAGATCGATCCGGCCAACGTCGATGCCGATCCGGGCTATTCCAGCGGCGCCAGCGTCTTCTCGCCGCTGCCGCCTTCGGACGTCGTGCCCGCCCCGGGAACCGGCGCGCCGGCGCAAGTTTCGGCGGGCCAGCGCAACGCATCGGCGAGCAAGGAGGACAAGGCCGCGAGTCCGAAGGGCGCGCCGATCTCTCTCGCCGCCGCGCGCGAAGAGGCTTTGCGCAAGCTTCCGGTCGACCGCAGCAAGTACCAGGCCGTCAAGACGCTCGCGGAATTGAACGCCTTCATCGCGCGCATCCATGATGCCGGCCATGTCGCGGTCGAGATCCGGGCAAACTCGATCGATCCGATGCAGGCCGATCTCTGCGGCATCGCGCTGGCGCTGGCGCCGAACGAGGCCTGTTACGTGCCGCTGGCGCACAAGCAGTCCGGCGGCGGCGCCGGCCTGTTCGACGCCGGCCTCGCGCCCGATCAGGTCAGGCATGCCGAGGCGATCGAGGCGCTGCGACCGGTGCTGGAATCACCGGGCATTCTCAAGATCGGCTTCGACGTCAAATTCACCGCGGTGATGCTGGCGCAGCACGGCATCACATTGCGCAACACCGATGATGCACAGCTGATCTCCTACGTGCTCGACGCCGGCCGCGGCTCGCATGCGTTGGAGCAGCTATCCGAGCGCTGGTTCGGCCACGCCATGCTCAAAGAGAACGAGCTGCTCGGCAGCGGCAAGGGCAAGATCACGTTCGACCAGGTGCCGATCGACAAGGCCGCGCCGCTGTCGGGGGAAGGCGCCGACATGACCTTGCGCGTCTGGCGCGTGCTGAAACCGCGCCTTGTCGCCGAGCACATGACCACAGTCTACGAGACGCTGGAACGACCCCTGGTATCGGTGCTCGCACGCATGGAGCGGCGCGGCATCTCGATCGACCGCCAGGTGTTGTCGCGTCTCTCCGGCGACTTCGCCCAGACCGCGGCGCGCGTCGAAGCCGAAATCCAGCAGATCGCGGGCGAGCCCGTCAATGTCGGCAGCCCGAAGCAGATCGGCGACATCCTGTTCGGCAAGATGGGGCTGTCCGGCGGCACCAAGACCAAGACCGGCGCGTGGTCCACCACCGCTCAGGTGCTCGACGAACTTGCCGAGCAGGGCCACGACCTCCCGAAGAAGATTCTGGAGTGGCGCCAGGTCTCGAAGCTGAAATCGACCTACACCGACGCGCTGCCGACCTACGTCAATCCGCAGACCCACCGCGTCCACACGACCTACGCGCTGGCCGCGACCACGACGGGCCGGCTGTCGTCGAACGAGCCGAATCTGCAGAACATTCCGGTGCGCACCGAGGACGGCAGAAAAATCCGCCGTGCCTTCATCGCAACGCCGGGGCACAAGCTCGTCTCCGCCGACTATTCGCAGATCGAGCTGCGGCTGCTCGCCGAGATCGCGGACATTCCCGTGCTGCAGCAGGCGTTCCGCGACGGTCTCGACATTCACGCCATGACGGCATCGGAAATGTTCGGCGTGCCTATCAAGGGCATGCCGAGCGAAATCCGGCGCCGCGCCAAGGCGATCAATTTCGGCATCATCTACGGCATTTCGGCGTTCGGTCTCGCCAACCAGCTCGGCATCGCGCGCGAAGAAGCCTCCGCCTACATCAAGAAGTACTTCGAGCGCTTCCCCGGCATCCGTGCCTACATGGACGAGACGCGCGATTTCTGCCGGAGCCACGGCTACGTCACGACGCTGTTCGGACGGAAGATGTACTATCCCGACATCAAGGCTTCGAACGCCTCGGTGCGCGCCTTCAACGAGCGCGCCGCGATCAACGCCCGGCTCCAGGGCACCGCCGCCGACATCATCCGCCGCGCCATGACGCGGATGGAGGATGCCCTGGTCCAGAAGAAGCTGTCTGCGCAGATGCTGCTGCAGGTGCATGACGAACTGATCTTCGAGGTGCCGGACGCGGAGGTCGAGGCCACGCTCCCTGTCGTGCAGCACGTGATGCAGGACGCACCGTTCCCGGCCGTGCTGCTCTCGGTGCCGCTGCATGTCGATGCACGCGCGGCGAACAATTGGGACGAGGCGCATTGAAGCTAGGTCTTCACTACGCTCCTTCCAAACTTACAGTGTCGTCCCGGCGAAGGCCGGGACCCATACGCCGAGGATCGAGTTGGGCGAAGATTGCCAACTACAATCTCGCGTCAAACTTCTTCTTGGGGGGTATGGGTCCCGGCCTTCGCCGGGACGACCTATAGAGAGAGACACGGATCGAATTGTCCTCAGTGCAATTGCGCGATGGCCCCACTGGGCCACGCATATTAGAACCATGCTGTCTCGCGCACCGGTTCAGCCATGCCCCACACGTCCGCCCTGCTCGGCTTCGCCCTCGTCTGCCTCGGCCTTGTGCTCACGCCCGGGCCGAACATGATCTACCTGATCTCGCGTTCGACCACGCAAGGGCCGGCCGCGGGCATCGTCTCGCTCGGCGGCGTGGCGCTCGGCTTCGTGTTCTACATGCTGTGCGCGGCGTTCGGCATCACGGCGCTGCTGCTCGCCGTTCCCTTCGCCTATGACGCGCTGCGCTTTGCCGGCGCGGGGTATCTGCTGTGGCTGGCTTGGCAGGCGGTGAAGCCGGGCGGGCGCTCGCCGTTCCAGGTGAAGCAGCTTGCGATCGATAGCCCCCGCAAATTGTTTGCGATGGGCTTCGTCACCAACCTGCTCAACCCGAAGATCGCGATGCTTTATCTCGCGCTGCTGCCGCAGTTCATCGATCCCACCGCCGGCAGCGTGCTAACTCAGTCAGTCGTGCTCGGCGCGATCCAGATCGCGATCAGTGTCAGCGTGAATGCCATGATCGCGCTCGCGGCAGGATCGACCGCGCTGTTTCTCGCAAGCCGGCCAAGCTGGATGTTGGTCCAGCGCTGGCTGATGGGCACGGTGCTGGCCGGGCTTGCAGTGCGAATGGCGGTCGAGGCGCGGAAGGTGTGATTTTCACCTCTCCCCGTAAGAACGGGGAGAGGGAGAAGAAAGATCAATCCAGCTTCGCCTCCATGCCCCGCTTGACCGCCGGGCGGGCCATCAGGGCCTCGTACCAGCGCTTGACGTGGGGGAAGTCGGCCAGGTCAACCTTGTGGCGAGGGTGACGCCAGGCCCAGCCCAGGATGGCAAAATCGGCAACCGAGAGCTCGCCGGCGACGAAGTCGCGCGCCTCTAGCCGGCGGTCGAGGACGCCGTAGAGCCGTCGCGTCTCCGCCATGTAGCGCTTGAGGCCATAGGCGCGGTCCTGCTCGTTCTCGAGCGCGATGAAATGGTGCACCTGGCCCGGCATCGGCCCGAAACCGCCCATCTGCCACATCAGCCATTCATAGACGGGGATGCGGCCCGAAAGCGATTTCGGCAGGAATTTGCCGGTTTTTTCGCCGAGATAAAGCAGGATCGCACCCGACTCGAAGATGCTGACGGGCTTGCCGTCCGGGCCATCGGGATCGAGGATCGCGGGAATCTTGTTGTTGGGTGAGAGCTTCAGGAACTCCGGCGCCATCTGTTCGCCCTTGCTGATATTCACCGGGATCACCTTGTAGGGCAGCCCCATTTCCTCCAGCGCGACCGAGATCTTGCGGCCGTTCGGCGTGTTCCAGGTGTGCAGCTCAATGGTCATTTGTCGCGTTTCCTTGCCCAGTCTTCTTGCCCCAGATATCCGGCATCCACCTACTCCAGAACGTTGCACCCCCACAACCGGCGGGCCGGGATGGCCGATCCCTGTTGACGGGGGAAGCCCCCTCTGGAATGTCGGGGCTGTCGCGGATAAATTCCGCCACTTCCAAAAACGCTCCCGAGGGCCCGCCGTGTCTAAATCAGCCTCCCGCGCCCGCCTGTTCGAGATCATCCGCCGGCGCTCCTTCGGCCGCGGCGAGGTGACGCTCGCGTCGGGCCGCAAGAGCGACTTCTACTTCAACCTCAAGCCGACCATGCTCGACCCGGAGGGCGCGACCCTGCTCGCCGAGCTGACCTATGAAGCGCTGAAGGACGACCAGCTCGATTTCATCGGCGGGCTCGAGATGGGCGCGGTGCCGCTGGCCGGGGCGTTGGCGCAGATCTCCTGGATCAAGGGCCATCCCATCGCGGCCTTCTTCGTGCGCAAGAAGCCGAAGGAGCATGGCGCCAAGCTCGCGATCGAGGGGCTGCCCAGGGGCGAGACGCTGGAGGGCAAGCGCGTCGTGATCGTCGAGGATGTCACCACCACCGGCGGCTCGGCGATGAAGGCGGTGGAAGCTGTGCGCGAGACCGGCGCGGAAGTGGTGCTGGTGCTGACCATGGTCGACCGCGAGGAAGGCGCCGACGACACCTTTGGCGCGGCCGGGCTGCCATTCCGCTCGCTGTACAAGGCGTCGGAGTTCTTGAAGGCTTGAGCGGCTAGACTTTCTCTGCCGTCGTGCCCGGGCTTGACCCGGGCATCCACGTCTTTGCCGCACCAGAGATCGTGGATGGCCGGGACAAACCCGGCCATGACGAGGTCTACCCGTCCGGCGACACCGCTTTCCCCTCAACCGCTCATTTACCATCCCGCCTTATGGTGAATCATGTGCTGAGACCTGATGGTCCCGGCCGGTTAGGTAGCGTCGGTGGAGTAAGCGTTTGCGTACAGTCATGTCCCATGCGCGCCGGCGGCGTCGCGCGATGCTCGTAGCCGCCACATTGGCAACGCCGCTGCTTGCAGCTCCGGCCCCGGTTTCGGCCGAAGGCCTGTTCGACTTCTTCTTCGGCGGAATGCAGCAGCAGCGGCCCCAGCGTGAGGTGCCGCAGCAGGCGAGCTCCTACGCCGACCCCTTCACCGGCCAGCAGAATGCCGCAAGCCCGCAATACGTGCCGCCGACACGTTCGGCCGCGGCCGGCGGCTCGGGACCGGCGTTCTGCGTGCGCAGCTGCGACGGCAAATATTTTCCGCTGATGCGCGGCCTCACCTCGCCCGCGCAGATGTGTCAGGCCTTCTGTCCTGCGAGCGCGACAAAAATCTATTTCGGCTCCTCGATCGACGGCGCGGCGTCGCAGAGCGGCGAGCGCTATGCCGATAGCGAGAATGCGTTCGCCTATCGCAAGGCGCTACGCGCCGACTGCACCTGCAACGGCCGCGAGCCGGTCGGCCTCGCGCCGGTCGATCTGGCGCTGGACTCCTCGCTAAAGTCCGGCGACGTGATCGCCACCAGCGATGGCCTCGTCGCCTATACCGGCATCCGCGTCGGCAACGACCAGGCCGCGGACTTCACCCCGGTCGCCTCCTATCCTGGTCTCACCGCGCAGGTCCGCGCGCGGCTCGGCGAGATGAAGGTGGCGCCGGTGCGCGCCGAGACGGTGGCGGCGGATGGCCCCGCCGCGGAGATCGTGCGCGAGACGCTGCCCGACGTGACGGTGCCGAAAACGCAGAAGCCGGCGAAGCGGGCGGGGCTGGATTAGCTCGGGCTCGTCTGTAGCCAAGCATTGCGAGCGACTTGTCCGCCGAAGCTCGAAGAGCGAAGGCGGAAGCGAAGCAATCCAGTCTGCCTCCGTGGAGGCACTCTGGATTGCTTCGTCGCAAGAGCTCCTCGCAATGACGGAGGATGGTGGATTACCTCCCGATGATCACGCCGATCACGTTCGGCGCCGCCAGATATTTCTCCTCGATCGCCGCGCGCGCGGCGGCGCGGTTGTCTGCCGTGAGTAGGCCGCGCTTCTCGGCCAGGATCATCCAGCAAAAACCCCACCAGTCGGTGAGCATGCCTTGATCGTCGACGAGGTCATAACCCTGCTCGGCTGCGAAGATGCGCGCATGCGCTTCGTCCAGCGTGTCGAGAAACAAATGGTCCTCGGCCGAAAACAGGTCGTCGCTGACGTCGTCGATGGTGTAGCCCCAGATCGACTGGCACACCGCGTTGAACTCGCGGTCGAACTGGTCGTCGTCGACCGCGTAGCGCCGCGCCGCCTGATGCAGCCGCGACAGCGAGCGCGCGAAATCGGCGATCCTAGTGAGGGCAAATTGATCGAAGGCAATGGTGGACATGTAGTCCTCGCGAAGTCTGGCGGACGCTAGATATTGTGTCGGCAACGCGCCGAATCACAATGATATATCAAAGACTTGCTAAAGTGTTCTTAATTTGTTCTGAGGCTTGTCGTCCCGGCGAAGGCCGGGACCCATAACCACCGTTGCCAGACGTTTTCAGAATCGGTGCCCAGCGATGAATGCACCAGCCGCGTACTACGTCTACATTCTCGCGAGCCGACGGTACGGCACGCTATATATCGGCATCTGCAACGGCTTGGGCATTCGATTGTCACTACATCGTTCGGGACGCGGTTCGAAGTTCGTCAGCAAGTACGGCGTGACGCGGCTCGTCTATGTCGAGACATACGCAACTCCATCCGAAGCAATCGCACGTGAGAAAGCGCTGAAGGAATGGCACCGCGACTGGAAGATTCGCCTGATTGAGCAGGAAAATCCGGATTGGCGCGACCTGTCTCATCTTCTCTGACAACGGTGGTTATGGGTCCCGGCCTTCGCCGGGACGACACCGTTTTTGTAGCGCGCGATCGTCCTCACATCGCCGACATCAACTTATCCCCACACGCGCTCGCATAAAACTTGCCGCCGCATTGGCGCTTGATGGCGGCGCAGCGGGCGGCGGGGGATGCGTTTTGCGGAAGCGTGACGGCGCAGCTCAGGCCATCGGCGCTGCGGCCCATCTTGCCGGCGGCGAAGGCGGCGCTGGACGCGGTGATGCAGACGACGAGGAAGGTGGCGGCGGCGATTTCGATCAGCCTTCTCATCACGGGTCTCATTAGAGAGTTCATGGGGCGCCTCCTCCACACTGATGGCTGAATTGGCCGCCATTCTACCACCAAATCCACGTTTCCCCGTATGCGTCCGGGTTCCCAAATCGGCCCGTTCCTTGCATAATTTTACGCCAGCGCAGTGCACGGTCGCACAGCGACGGTTCCGGTGCACAGGCAAGATGCGTAGGGTCAGTAGTGTTCTCGCGACCAGGAAGTGACGACTTTGCAAGATTCATCGTTCCAGCCCAATTTTCCCGCTCCCAACCAGCCCATCGACGAACTCGCGCTGGCTGAGATCAAGGGTGCGATCCTGGCGAAGCTGCGCCTTGCCATCGGCAAGGATGCGGGCATGGCCACCAAGCACGACTGGTACCAGGCCGCGGCGCTGGCGCTGCGCGACCGCATCGTGCATCGCTGGCTCACGGCCGAGAAGCACAGCTACGATGCGGGGCGCAAGCGCGTCTATTATCTCTCGCTCGAATTCCTGATCGGTCGCCTCTTCAGCGACGCGCTGAACAACATGGGGCTGCTGAAGATCTTCGAGGTCGCGCTCGGCGATCTCGGCGTCTCCTTGCCTGAGCTGCGCAAATGCGAGCCGGACGCGGCGCTCGGCAATGGCGGGCTCGGACGGCTTGCCGCCTGCTTCATGGAGAGCATGGCGACGCTGTCGATCCCCGCGATCGGCTACGGCATCCGTTATGATTACGGCCTGTTCCGCCAGATCATCAATCAGGGCTGGCAGCAGGAATATCCGGACGAATGGCTCGGCTTCGGCAACCCCTGGGAATTGCAGCGGCCTGAGGTGATCTATGACATTCGCTTCGGCGGAGGTGTCGAGCATGTCGACGACAAGGGCCGCGATCGCGCGATCTGGCATCCGTCCGAGACCGTGCAGGCGATGGCCTATGACACGCCGATCGTCGGCTGGCGCGGCCAGCACGTCAACGCGCTGCGGCTGTGGTCGGCGCGCTCGCCTGATCCGCTGAAGCTCGACGCCTTCAACACCGGCGACTATGTCAGCGCCAGCGCCGAGCAGTCGCGCGCGGAAGCGATCTGTAAATTTCTCTATCCGAACGACGAGAGCCCGGCGGGTCGCGAGCTGCGCCTGCGCCAGGAATATTTCTTCGTCTCGGCTTCGCTGCAGGACCTGATTAAGCGGCATCTTGCGTCCGACGGCCAGCTCCGCAGCCTGTCGAGCAAGGTCGCAGTGCAGCTCAACGACACCCATCCGAGCTTGGCCGTCACCGAGCTGATGCGGATCCTGATCGACGATCACAATTTCCGCTGGGACGAGGCCTGGAAGATCACGGTCGCCACGCTGTCCTACACCAACCACACGCTGCTGCCCGAGGCGCTGGAGACCTGGCCGGTCGAGCTGTTCGAACGGCTGTTGCCGCGGCATCTCGAGATCATCTACCGCATCAACGTGCAGCATCTCGCGCTCGCGGAAGCGCGCGCCCCCGGTGACATCGACTTCCGCGCCTCGGTCTCGCTGATCGACGAGAGGAGCGGGCGGCGCGTGCGCATGGGCCAACTCGCCTTCGTCGGCTCGCACCGCATCAACGGCGTCTCGGCGATGCATTCGGACCTGATGCGAGAGACCGTATTCCACGATCTCAACCATCTCTACCCCGGCCGCATCACCAACAAGACCAACGGCATCACCTTCCGCCGCTGGCTGATGCTGGCGAACCCGAAGCTGACCGATCTGTTGCGTGAGGCCTGCGGCGATGCCGTGCTCGACGACCCGACGCAGCTCAGCCTGATCGAAGCCCGCGCCAGCGACGTCGAATTCCAGAAGAAGTTCCGCGCAGTCAAGCTTCACAACAAGACCGCGCTGGCGCGCCTGATCGGCGAGCGGCTCGGAATCAAGGTCGATCCGAGCGCGCTGTTCGACGTGCAGATCAAGCGCATCCACGAATACAAGCGCCAGCTTCTCAACGTCATCGAGACGGTCGCGCTGTACCAGGCGATCAAGGACGATCCCAACGGCAATTGGGTGCCACGGGTGAAGATCTTTGCGGGTAAGGCTGCGGCGAGCTACCGCTACGCCAAGCTGATCATCAAGCTGATCAACGACGTTGCGGAAGTCGTCAACAACGATCCCGCGATCGGTGGCAAGCTCAAGGTCATCTTCCTGCCCGACTACAATGTCAGCCTTGCCGAAGTCATCATTCCTGCGGCCGACCTCTCCGAGCAGATCTCGACGGCCGGCATGGAAGCCTCCGGCACCGGCAACATGAAGCTGTCGCTGAACGGCGCCCTCACCATCGGCACGCTCGACGGCGCCAACATCGAGATCCGCGACCACGTCGGCGCGGAGAACATCGCGATCTTCGGCATGGAAGCCGGCGACGTGATGATCCGGCGCAAGCAGGGGCTGGACGCCTCTGACGTGATCCGCAATTCGCCGAAGCTCCAGCGCGCCATCAATGCCATCGGCGTCGGCGAGTTTTCGCCCGGCGATCCCGGCCGCTTCGAATCCATCGCGCACGCGCTGCGTTATCTCGACCATTACATGGTCAGCGCCGATTTCGATTCCTATTACGAGGCGCAGCGCAGCGTCGATGCGCGCTGGCAGGTGGCGCCGGCCTGGACGCGCGCCTCGATCCTCAACGTGGCGCGCATGGCGTGGTTCTCCTCCGACCGCACCATCCGCGAATACGCCGAGGAGATCTGGAACGTGCCGGTCAACCCGACCACGCCGTTGCTGCCGACCTTGCGCGACGTCGCGGGCTGAATTTCCGCGGCGTGAAATCGGTTACCCACGAGGTAATTGCACAAGCCGGCGGCGGACGTGATATGACGTCCGTCATTGAACGCCGGATCAAACAATGCACGCCAAGCTCCCGCACCCCTTCGACGATGCCACTCGCGTCACCGCCGGTGACTCCAGCTGGCAGGGACACACCAGCGACGACTATTGGGCCTTTGTCGGCCCGTTCGGCGGCGTCACGGCTGCGACTGTCCTGCGTGCGCTGATCGAGCATCCGCAACGCGCCGGCGATCCGCTGGCGCTCACCGTCAATTACTGCGCACCGATCGCGAAGGGGCCGTTCGATCTGGACGTGCGGCTGGTGAAGGCCAACCGCTCCAGCCAGCACTGGAGCGTCGAACTGTCGCAAGGCGGCGGCGAGGTCGCAACGCTCGCCACCGCCGTTTTTGCTGAACGCCGGCCGTCCTGGGAGCACAGGGTGGCGCAATATCCTGATGCAAGGCCGTTCGAACAGACGATGCCGTTCCCGAAGATCGCGGCGTCCTGGGCCAACCAATATGAATTCCGCTTCGTCGAGGGCGAGATGCGGATCGGCCCGCCCAAGTCCGAGCTCGCCAGCACTTACTCAAAGCTTTGGATCAGTGATCGCGAGCCGCGCAAGCTCGACATGCCGGCGCTGATATCGATGTCGGACGCCTTCTTCGGCCGCATCTTCCACGCGCGGCGCGAGCTCGTGCCGTTCGGCACGGTGTCGCTGACGACGTATTTCCACACGGACAGCGAAGAGCTCGCCGCCGAGGACATCACCCGCGTGCTGGCGACGGCCGATTCGAAGATCATGCACAAGAGCTACGCCGACCAGAACGCCGAGCTGTGGTCGCCGAACGGAAGATTGCTCGCGACCACGACGCAGATCGCCTATTTCAAGGCGTAGCTGCTTCCGCAAGTTCGTCATGGCGAGCGCAGCGAAGCAATCCAGACTGTTTCCGCGGAGGGATTCTGGATTGCTTCGCTACGCTCGCAATGACGAGTGGAGAGATATCCCACAAGCAAAAAGGGCGGCCTCACGGCCGCCCTTTGCGATAAAGACAGAACAAACTTACTCCGCCGCGAGCTTCACGTCCGGCGCGGCGGCGCGGACTTCGGCGTCGACCTGGGCTTCGAACTTGGCAAAGTTCTTCTGGAACATGCCGACCAGCGCGCGGGCGGTCTTGTCGAACTCGTCCTTGTCCTTCCAGGTGTTGACCGGATTGAGGATCTCGCTCGGCACGCCCGGCAGCGCGGTCGGGACCGCGAAGCCGAAATATTTGTCGGTGCGGAATTCGACGTTGCGCAAACTACCGTCAAGCGCGGCGGTGAGCAGCGCGCGCGTCACCTTGATCGGCATGCGCGATCCGGTGCCGTACTTGCCGCCGGTCCACCCCGTGTTGACCAGCCAGCAGTCGACATTGTGCTGGGCGATCAGGTCGCGCAGCATGTTGCCGTAAACGCTGGGGTCGAGCGGCAGGAAGGGCGAACCGAAGCAGGTCGAGAATTCCGGCTGCGGCTCGTTGCCAAGTCCGCGCTCGGTGCCCGCGACCTTCGCGGTGTAGCCCGAGAGGAAGTGATACATCGCCTGCGCCGGCGAGAGCTTGGCGATCGGCGGCAGCACGCCGAAGGCGTCGGCGGCGAGCATCACCACGTTCTTGGGCTGCGGTGCGCGGCCGGTGCGCGAGGCGTTCGGGATGAATTCGAGCGGATAGGCCGAGCGCGTGTTCTCGGTCTTGGAGTCGTCGTCGAAGTCGACCACGCGGGTGTCTTCGTCGAGCACGCAATTCTCGAGCACCGCGCCGAAGCGCGTCGAGGCTGCGTAGATCTCGGGCTCGGCTTCCTGCGACAGCTTGATGCACTTGGCATAGCAGCCGCCTTCGAAGTTGAAGACGCCGTTCGGGCCCCAGCCGTGCTCGTCATCGCCGATCAGCGTGCGGTTCGGATCGGCTGACAGCGTGGTCTTGCCGGTGCCGGACAGGCCGAAGAAGATCGCGGCATCGCCCTTGGCGCCGACATTGGCCGAGCAATGCATCGGCATCACGCCGCGCTCGGGGAGATAGTAGTTCAGTGTGGTGAAGACCGACTTCTTCATCTCGCCGGCATAATAAGACCCGCCGATCAGCACGATCTTGCGGGCGAAATCGATCGCGACGACGTTCTCCGACTTGCAGCCATGGCGCTTCGGATCGGCGCGGAAGCTCGGCATGTCGATGATGGTGAGCTCCGGCGTGAAGCTCGACAACTCGACGGCCTCGGGACGGATCAGCAGCGTGCGAATGAACAGCGAGTGCCAGGCGAGCTCGGTGAAGACGCGGGTCTTGATGCGATAAGCCGGATCGGCGCCGCCATAGAGGTCCTGTGCGAACAGCGACTTGCCTTCGGCATGCTTGAGGAAGTCCTGGTAGAGCGTCTCGAACTGCTCTGCGGTGATCGACTGGTTGCCGGCCCACCACATCTTCTTGTCGGTGGTGGCGTCACGCACCGTGAATTTGTCCTTGGGGCTGCGGCCGGTGAACTCGCCGGTGTCGGCGCAGAGCGCGCCATCGGCCGACAGCACCGCCTCGCCCGCGGAGAGCGAGTATTGATAGAGTTGCGGCGCACCGAGGTTCCAGTGAACCTGCTTGAGATTCTTTAAGCCGAATTTGTCGGCGCCGAAGGCACCGTTGCGCACGCCCGTCTCTTGCACGAAAAATCCTCCTAGAACCCACTCAGCGCGATCATGCTTGGCGCCGCCGCGGTCACCGTGATTACAGGCCGTCCGGCCTCGGTTGGAACGACCTAATACTGATGAACGCTGGCGTTGCCAAGCTGATCCCTTAGGATTTGGTTTATTCAAGGACCGCGCCAAACGTCGCGCATGTCAGCTCTGAGCAGGCGCATCAAAAAATCAACAATGATCGCGCAACCAAATGCGCGTTTCGGCGTTTCCCAAGGTTATTGCGACGCACAATGCTAAAGACAGTCTCAGTGGAAATTCCAAGCCCACCCTATCGTACCGCGCCTTCGCCGATCAGCGCGAAGGGCCCCCACATCGCAGGATAGGCGTTGCGCGGTGACGAGGTGTCGTCAACATAGGTTAACATCGCGCGGCGCAAGGCTTCGGCACGCCCGATTTTTGGTTCGTTTTTGAGCAGCTCGAAAGTCGATGTGGTCAAGCGGGTGGCAGCTTCCGAATCCACGGCCCAATGCGAGACCAGCAGCGCGCGCGCACCGGCGTAGAAGAACGAGCGCGCCAGTCCCGACAGGGCCTCGGCGCCGGGCTTGTCGCCTGCGATGGTGTTGCAGGCCGACAGCACAACCCAATCCGCATTGAGCTTGAGCTGGGCGACTTCACTCGCAGTGAGCAGACCGTCGTCGAGCTCCGTCGGCTGATCAGGAATCGAGAGCGCGAGCGAGGGCTCGCCCAGTCCCTTGATGTCGCCGGCAACGAGACCGTGGGTGGCAAAGTAGATGATGCCGTATTGAGCAAGCGCTGCACGCTTCAGCGTCGTCTCGCTGGCGTCGCGGCCGAGATGGATATCGGCTTCGGCAGCCCCGACATCCCTGGCAACCGCGTTCAACTCATCGGCGGTGTCGGGCAGCTGCGGCAGCGCCTGCGCAAGTCGCGCGCGATCGACGCCGGCACCACGCCAGAAGTCGCTATAGGCAATGGTCGCGATGCTGCGCGCGACGACCTTGCCGCTCGCGGTGCGCCGCTCGGCGGGCGCTTCCAGCGCGGGATTGAACACGGGATCGCCAAAGCCGGTCATCGGCTTCACGCTTTGGTCCCGACGGGCGAAGGCCCGCAGCGATTTCAGGCTGACCACCGACGGCAGCACCGAGACGGCCTGGCGCCGCAGCAGCCAGGCGGCGCCGCGATAGCCTTCGAGCGTGTCGGGGATCGCAGCCTGCGGCTTCTCGGTGACGAGCAGATGAAACGGCAAGGCGGTCAGCGCAGCCGACGGCACCACCAGCAGGCTGCGCTTGTCGTTTGTCAACGCCTCGACCGGACCGAGCAGCGCGACATGGAGCTCGTTGGCGAGTGCGAGATCGAACAATCCGGATTTGCCGGAGGCATCGCGCGCTTTGCCGACGTCGAGTCCCTTGCGGAATGCCGTCACCTTCTGCGTCAGCGCATCCGCGCCGAGTGGAATCGCCCTCCAGCCGACGCCCTCGCGCGTGATCGCGATGACATAGCTTTGCTTGTCGACGACGGAGTAGAGCACCATCGCCTCGTCCGCCGACAGCAGCAGCTGAATGTCCTTTGCCGTCAACGGCAGGGGATTGGAGAGCGACGCATAGTCGGGAAACTCGACCGCGAGAGTCTTCTGCAAGCCCACACGCTCGTTGGCAATCGTTGCAATCCGCACGCGGCTGCGCTGCTCGGCTGCGAGATCGCGCTGCGCAGATGGCTTCGACACCGCGGTGACGATCGCCTTGTCGAGTGCCTCGGACTCAGCCGCGAGATCCTGGTCCCGACGCACCAGCTCGGCGAGCCGGTCGCTGCCGGCGGCAAGCCGGACCGCGAGCTTGTTCACGGCGGATGCGGCGGAGGATTGCGTGCCGCGCTGGATCGCGGCGAGGGCCTGGTCCAGCGCCTTGTCGCCGGGCAGCAGATCTTGCTGGCGTGCGGCGAACAGGACCGGCAACACGACGCGCAACTGCGCGCGCTCGCCCCGAAGCGTCCTTTCCGCGAACGGCAATGCGTCCGCGGTGCGCCCGGCCACGTAGAGGAAATAAGCGAGATTGCTGGTCGAGGTCATGACCTCGGGATGATCGAACCCGAGCGCGCGTTCGCGGATGACCAGCGCGCGGCGATAGAGCGGCTCGGCGTCGCCGTAGCGCTGCTGGTGCTCATAGAGGCCGGCGAGGTTGTTGAGGGAGCGGGCAACGTCGGGATGATCCGGTCCCAGCACTTTCTCCCGGATCGCGAGCGAGCGCTTGATCGGCGCTTCCGCGTCCGCATCGCGGTCGAGATCGCGATAGACCTGGCCGAGATTGTTCAGGACCGTGGCCACCGCCGGATGCTCGGGGCCGCCGGCCTTCTGGTAGATCGCGAGCGCCCGCTGAAACAGCGGCTCGGCATTCGCATAGTGCTGCTGCTTCACATGGAGCGTGGCGAGATTGTTGAGGGACTGGCCGACATCGGGATGCTCGCGCGACAGCCCCTTCTCGCGAACGGCGAGCGCGCGCCTGAACAGAGGTTCGGCCTCGGCATAGCGGCTCTGCCGCTGGTAGAGCGCGGCGAGATTGCTCAGTTCGGCTCCAAGCAGCGGGGTTTCGAGACCGAGCGACTTTTCCATCAGCATGATGGCGCGCTTGTAGAGCGGCTCGGCCAGATCGTCGTGGCCCTGACCGGCATGAACCTGGCCGAGGTTGTTCAGCGCGGCGGAGAGTTCGCGACCGGTGTCGCTCTTCTCCAGGCTCGCGACCATGCCTTGCGCCAGAGGCAGTGCTTCCGAATATCTGCCGGCGCTCATGAGGGAGTTGATCCGCGCGCTCTCCACGGCGAGACCTTTCGGAGCAGAGCTTGTCTGGGCAACGCTAGGCGTGACAAGCGATGCGGTGATCGCGAGCGTCAAACCCGCGACCAGCGTCAGCCTCTTCCATTCTGCCATGACGCTCTCGCCGCCGCCTTCCGACCGGTTACGGTACCGATTACGGAGTTGGGTCGCGGCGATGGGCAACAGCGTTCAATGTGTTGCGCTTTGGTCCATCCTGGTGCGCGCTTCGCCGGCGAGGCGAACCAGCATCTTGCGCAGCGCCGTGCCATCAGCCACGCGTTCCGGGAAGTCCAGCCTCAAGGCGGTCTGGCGGTCCTGCATGTCGAGGCCCTCCGGATCGCAACCGGTGCAGCGCCAGTTGCCCGCGGCCGCGCCCAGCAGCTTTGTTGCATAGAGGCCCATGGCCTCGCGGTGGTCGGCATTCATGTGCTCGACTGCTCCCTGCTCCGCCGCCAGCAATTCCTCGGCCCCCGTGAGGTCCGTCAGGAATTGGTCCGGCTTGAGATCGACGATCCGCCCGAAGCCGGCGACCAGATGGGTTCCTGTAGGCCGGACTCGAAAGAAAGAGAAATCCTTAAAAGAAACAAGGGCTTCCGCTGAGGGATGGGCATTGAGATACCGTCGCTGGAGCAGATCCTTGTCCGCATCAGCCGGCTCGGCATGACCGGACAGCATGATCCGGGCGCCTTCCAGCGGATCGCCCGCCGCCCGCTCGTCCAGCATCAGGGACACCCGGCTGTCGGCCAGGATGTTCCTGGTGTGCACCGCCAATCCCGAGATCAGCAGGATCGGAGAGCCATCCGGATGGCTGGCCAGATTGACCAGGGAGCAATAGGGATCGCCGCTGCCGGCCATCAACGTCGCCAGGGCACCCTGCCGTGACCGCCGCAGCAGCGATTTGGCGAGCCTTCCGGGATCGAAATCGGGGGTCGGTTGCATCGGCTTTCTCGGGTCAGGTGGTTGCATGGAGGGCCTTTTTTCGGGTAAACCGGGGCCCGGTTATGGGTCGAGATGCGGCGAATCTGCCGTGTTTCGTGGAACTTGGTCACACTTCAGCCTAGCTTGCATTGCTCGGTGACAAGGTTCGACTGCCAACATCGGCACCCATGTATGCGGCGCATCAGTGGATTGCTCGCCGTTTCAAGCCACGACCCAAACGGAAAGCAGAAAGCAGAGGCTCATGCCCACAATCGCTTTGGTCGACGACGACCGCAACATTCTCACATCCGTCTCGATCGCGCTGGAGGCCGAAGGCTATCGCATCATGACCTATACTGACGGCGCCTCCGCGCTCGACGGTTTCCGTACCACCCAGCCCGATCTTGCCATCCTCGACATCAAGATGCCGCGCATGGACGGCATGGAGACGTTGCGCCGGCTGCGGCAGAAATCCGACCTGCCCGTGATCTTCCTGACCTCCAAGGACGAAGAGATCGACGAGCTGTTCGGCCTCAAGATGGGCGCCGACGACTTCATCCGCAAACCATTCTCGCAGCGCCTGCTGGTCGAGCGCGTCAAGGCGGTGCTGCGCCGTTCGGCGCCGAAGGACCCGACCGTCACGCCGAAGGAGAACGACGCCAAGGCGCTCGACCGCGGCCTGCTGCGCATGGATCCTGAACGGCACACCTGCACCTGGAAGAACGAGCCGGTGACGCTGACCGTCACCGAATTCCTGATCCTGCAGGCGCTCGCGACCCGGCCCGGCGTGGTGAAGAGCCGCAACGCGCTGATGGACGCCGCCTATGACGACCAGGTCTATGTCGACGACCGCACCATCGACAGTCACATCAAGCGGCTGCGCAAGAAGTTCAAGGTGGTCGACAACGAGTTCGAGATGATCGAGACGCTCTACGGCGTCGGCTACCGCTTCAAGGAAGCCTGAGGCGCACGCGCCTCCACGAAAGACTGAGAGCATCGCCGGTTCTGATTCCATCGGGACCGGGATGGCTCTAGGATGCGGGGACCTTCGCACGAGCTGTCCTAACGCGGGCGTGAGCATTGCTTGACCGAACGCAGCCTGACGAGAACCAGAACGCCGAGGACGTCACCGCCCACGGCGCTCCGGATCAATTGGCCGAGGACAAGCCGGCCGTGCGGGGCTGGCGTCCGCTGAACTGGCTGAAGCGCGCCGGGCAGTTCTTCTTCGCGCTGTCCTTTTCGAGCCTGACCCGCCGCATCGTCTCGCTCAACCTCGCCGGCCTCGTCGCGCTGGTGGCGAGTATCCTCTATCTGTCGCAATTCCGCGCCGGCCTGATCGACGCCCGCGCGCAGAGCCTGCTGGTACAGGCGGAGATCATCGCCGGCGCCATCGCGGCCTCCGCGACGGTGCAGACCAACGCCATCACCATCGATCCCGACCGGTTGCTCGACCTCAAGCCGGGCGAGACCTATGGCGGCTCGGACGAGTATTCCCCGCTGGATTTTCCGATCAATCCGGAGCGCGTGGCGCCGGTGCTGCGCACGCTGATCTCGCCGACCAAGACACGCGCCCGCATCTACGACCCGAACGGCAGCCTGCTGGTGGACAGCCGCAGCCTCGAGACCGTAGTGCGCTTCCCCCTGCCGTCAGTCTCCGCCGAGAAGCCGGGCATCGTCGAACGCGGCATGGTCGCGGTCCGCACTTGGCTCAATCGCGGCGACCTGCCGCTCTATCGCGAGCTCGGGCCCGAGAACGGCAATGGCTATGCGGAGGTCGGCGACGCGCTCCAGGGCCAGAAGCGCTCGATGGTGCGGGTCAATGCGCGCGGCGAGGTGATCGTCTCGGTCGCGGTCCCCGTGCTGCGCTCGCGCGCCATCCACGGCGCGCTGATGCTGTCGACGCAGGGCGACGACATCGACCAGATGGTCACCGCCGAGCGCCTCGCCATCCTCAAGGTGGGCGGCGTCGCCGCCGCGGTCATGATCATGCTGTCGCTGCTGCTGGCCAGCACGATCGCAGGTCCGGTCCGCCGGCTCGCCGACAGCGCCGAGCTGATCCGCCGCCGGATCAGGACCCGGGTCGAGATTCCCGACTTCACCCGCCGTCGCGACGAGATCGGCCATCTCTCCGGTGCGCTGCGCGACATGACCAGTGCACTCTACAGCCGCATCGAAGCGATCGAGATGTTCGCCGCGGACGTCGCGCACGAATTGAAGAACCCGCTGACCTCTTTGCGCTCCGCAGTCGAGACGTTGCCGCTAGCGCGCAACGAGAACAGCCGCGCGCGCCTGCTCGAGGTAATCGAGCATGACGTCAAGCGGCTCGACCGGCTGATCTCGGACATCTCCGATGCCAGCCGTCTCGATGCCGAACTGCAGCGCCAGGATGCGATCCCGGTCGACCTGCGCCGCCTGCTGACGACGCTCGTCTCCGTCGCCAATGAAACCAAGCTCGGCCATGACGTCGCGGTCGAAATGCGTTTCGAGGGCCGCGGCCCGACTGATAATTTCGCCGTGACGGGCCACGATTCTCGGCTCGGACAGATAGTCTCCAACCTGCTCTCGAATGCACAGTCCTTCTCCGAGCCCGGCAACAAGGTGCGCCTCACCTGCCGCCGCGTGCGCGGAGAGATCGAGATCGTGGTCGACGACGACGGCCCCGGAATCCGCGATGACGCGCTGGAGCGCATCTTCGAGCGCTTCTACACCGACCGCCCTCATCAGGGCTTTGGCCAGAACTCCGGCCTCGGCCTGTCGATCTCCAAGCAGATCGTCGACGCGCATGGCGGACGCATCTGGGCGGAGAACCGTCCCGGCCCGGCGGACGAGGACGGAGCGCCGAGTGTCGTCGGCGCGCGCTTCGTGGTGAGGCTGCCGGCGCTATGAGCGACGGCGGCCCCAGCATTCACGCCTCGGCGGTCAAGGTTGGAGATCTGGCGGTGCTGATCCGCGGGCCCTCGGGCTCCGGCAAGTCGCGCCTTGCCTTCGATTTGATCATGGCGGGACGCAGCGGCGTGCTCGAAAGGGCCGTTCTGGTCGGTGATGACCGTGTCCATCTGGCGACAGTCGGCCGGGAAATTGAGGTCCGCCCCGCTCCGGTCCTGGCCGGGCTGATCGAGATTCGGGGGCTGGGAATCCGCCGCTGCGACTTCGTGGAGCATGCGACCGTCGGTCTCGTGGTCGATCTGGATGCTGCGGATGCGGAGCGGCTGCCGCCGGCGGAATCCCTGAAAACAGCCATTTTAGGTGTCGAAATACCGCGAATCCCGATCGGCCGCGACTATTCGCCCCTCCCACTGGTTGTCGCGGCCTTGACCACTACCAAGAGTTCATCTTCCGTTAACCCTTCAGGCGATTGTTTGAAGGGAAATGGTAACCATATGAACCCCACACTCGCGACCGAATAGACCGGCGCAGCTCCCCTTATCCATCCGTCTAGATTCAGGGAGATACGCAACATCCCCTCTTGCGCGGGGGCTCTGGATGGTCAAAGTGGCGCGTTCGTGCGGTGCACCAAAAGCGCCCGCGAGGAGTTTTCCGATGATTGGTCTAGTACTTGTGACCCACGGGCGCCTTGCCGACGAATTCAAGGCAGCGCTTGAACATGTCATGGGCCCACAAAAGCAAATCGAAGCGATCACGATCGGCGCCGAAGATGATTCCGATCTCTGTCGAAGCGACATCATCGAGGCGGTTAACCGCGTCGATTCCGGCGACGGCGTCGCGATCCTCACCGACATGTTCGGTGGCACGCCGTCGAACCTGGCAATATCCTGCATGAGCCGGCCGAAGGTCGAAGTGCTCGCGGGCATCAACCTTCCCATGCTGGTGAAGCTCGCCAAGGTGCGCGAGGAGCGTCCGCTTCCCGACGCGATCGCGATGGCCCAGGAAGCCGGCCGCAAATACGTCACCATCGCCAGCCGCGTCCTCGCCGGCAAATGAGCGACGAGGCGCCGCAAGCCGGGACGGGCGTGCCCGCGGGCGCGATCTCCAAGGACCTTCTGATCATCAACAAGCGCGGCCTGCATGCGCGGGCCTCCGCAAAGTTCGTCCAGGCCGTCGAGCGCTTCAGCGCGCAGGTCTGGGTCACGCGCGGCGGCGAAACCGTCGGCGGCACCTCGATCATGGGCCTGATGATGCTCGCCGCCGGTCCCGGCACCACCATCACGGTCGCCGCTGTCGGCGATGATGCCGAAGCCGCGCTCGCGGCGATCACCGAACTCGTTGAAAGCAAATTCAACGAGGAAGGAATTTAGGCGGCTTCGCCTCGATCACTTCGGCGGCGCGATGTAGATGTTCCAGCTCATCGACGGACCGGCCTTGCCGTGGGTGAAACGGCGCGTCGTCATCACGATGCGCTCGGCGTTCGGCGCAACCTCGGACACCCATTTCTCGAACGCTGGCAGGCGGCCGTCGGCCGGATCGAACACGCCGATGAAGCCGTATCGCTTAACGTCATCGGGCGAAATCAACCCGGACCCCCAGGCTTCGAGCGGCGTGAACGCGGCCGGATGATCCGCGCTGTAGAACACCATCGGCTGGATCGATTCCATGGTGCCGGCGACGACCGCCCAGCGTGAGGCGAAGCGCGCGTGCCAGGCCTGCGTCAGTTCGCGCGCGAGATCCGAGCGCGCGCCATAGGTCGCCGTGTTGCCGGCATTGGCCGCCATCTCGCGCGCGGCGATCCAGGGCGAGGCAATGAGCGTGGCGACGCTGAGCACGAGCCAGATCGCGACAATGTTGAACAGCGCAGCACTCTGCACCCGCAAGGCCGGGATCGCGACCAGCGCGAGCGGCACCAGGAAGAACAGCGAGATGCCCCAATCGGTCTTCATGTAGATACTGAAAGCCAGCGCGCCGAGCGCGGGGCCGACCGCGACGATGATCTGGATAATCCAGACGTTGCGCGCCTGCGAAAGGTTCACGCTCGCATTCGCGCCGCGCGCCCAGGCCCGCGTGACGATGCGCAAGGGCGCATGCAGAAGCAGCCTGAACCAAGGCGGCACCAGCGCCATCGCCAGAGCGGCCAGCGCTACCGGCAGTGCCAGCAGCGCGATATTATGCAGGGCATAGCCGGCCACCAGCTGATGCACCTGGCCGCTGTCCTCGAGGCTGTAGGTGTCGCCCGCATAGGTCAGCGGCACGAAATGCGCGTCCGCCAGCCAGACGATGTGCGGGATCATCGCCACGACCATCGTCGCAATCGCAACCCACGGTGCCGGCGACGACAGGAACCTCATCCTCTCTGGATGGATCAGCGCGGCAAGCCCGATGGCGCCGATCATGGTCAGCACCCAGTATTTGGTCATTAGCGCCAGCGCGCCGGCAAGCCCGAGCAAGACTCCGGATTGCCAGCTCCGCTTCTCGAACGCATTGAGATAAGCGAGCACGAGGAGCGGCAAGGTGACGAGCTGGAGCAGGTCGGGATTGTACTTGAAGCCCTTGAAATTGAAGATCGGGTAGAGCGCGACCATCACCACGACCAGGAAGGCGCGCCGCGCATCCACGACGCGCAGCGCGATCAGCCAGCAGATCACCATACCGATGCCGACAGTCGCCATCGCCAGCGCATAGGTCGCCCAGTCCGTCGGCGGGAACATCGTGAACCAGAGGCCGGCGACCCAGCCCGACAACGGCGGGTGCTTGCCATAGCCCCAGAGGAATTTCTGGCCCCAGCCCCAGGCTTCCGCAACGTCCATGTGAACGTCTTGCGCTGCCTTGAGATTGATCAGGATGAAGGTCCAGAGCACCGCATGCAGGATGGCGAGCTGGATCACCAGCCAGAGGCGCGCCTCGGGGCGGGTCGCGCTGGCAACCAGCCAGGCCCGAAAGCGGGCATAGCTCACCCGGGTCTTCGCGCGCGCTCGGGCAGACGAGATCGAGGTCGTCGACATGGGCCTGGACATCAGGCGTTGCGTAGCGCGTTTCGGGGCTTCGTGGAATCAGCTTGGCGTGAACAAAGGCCCTGAAAATACAGCAATATGGTTGCCGCACGGGGATGTGAGTGGTATCCCGCGCCCATGACGACCGTCCCCATTTCCAACATCCGCAATTTCTCCATCGTCGCCCATATCGACCATGGCAAATCGACGCTGGCCGATCGCCTGATCCAAATGACCGGCGGTCTCACCGACCGGGAAATGGCGGGGAAGGAGCAAGTGCTCGATTCCATGGACATCGAGCGCGAGCGCGGCATCACCATCAAGGCGCAGACGGTGCGGCTTGCGTACAAAGCCAAGGACGGCAAGGATTACATCTTCAACCTGATGGACACGCCCGGCCATGTCGACTTCGCCTACGAAGTCTCGCGGTCGCTGGCGGCCTGCGAGGGTTCCCTGCTCGTGGTCGACGCCAGCCAGGGCGTCGAAGCGCAGACGCTCGCCAACGTCTACCAGGCACTCGACAACAACCACGAGATCGTCCCGGTCCTGAACAAGGTCGACCTTCCCGCCGCAGAGCCCGAGAAGGTCAAGCAGCAGATCGAGGACGTCATCGGCATCGATGCCTCCGACGCGGTGATGATCTCGGCCAAGACCGGCCTCGGCGTGGCCGATGTGCTGGAGGCCATCGTGACGCGCCTGCCGCCGCCGAAGGGCGATCGCGATGCGACGCTGAAAGCGCTGCTGGTCGACAGCTGGTACGACGTCTATCTCGGCGTGGTCGTGCTGATCCGCGTCGTCGACGGCGTCATGAAGAAGGGCAGCCGGGTCCGCATGATGGGCACGGGCGCTGCCTACGACATCGAGCGCGTCGGCTTCTTCACGCCGAAGATGACGCAGGTCGACGAGCTCGGCCCCGGCGAGATCGGCTTCATCACCGCCGCGATCAAGGAAGTCGCCGACACCCGCGTCGGCGACACCATCACCGACGACAGGAAGCCTGTCACCGAAATGCTGCCGGGCTTCAAGCCGGCGATCCCGGTGGTGTTCTGCGGCCTATTCCCGGTCGATGCCGACGACTTCGAAACACTGCGGGCCGCGATGGGCAAGCTGCGGCTCAACGACGCCAGCTTCTCATTCGAAATGGAAACCTCGGCCGCACTCGGCTTCGGCTTCCGCTGCGGCTTCCTCGGCCTGTTGCATCTGGAGATCATCCAGGAGCGGCTGTCGCGCGAGTTCGATCTCAATCTGATCGCGACCGCGCCGAGCGTCATCTACAAGATGAAGCTCAACGACGGCACCGAGATCGAGATCCACAATCCCATCGACATGCCTGACGTGGTCAAGATCGCGGAGATCCAGGAGCCCTGGATCGAGGCCACGATCCTCACCCCCGACGAATATCTCGGCAGCGTGCTGAAGCTGTGCCAGGACCGCCGCGGCGCGCAGAAGGAGCTGACCTACGTCGGCTCCCGCGCGATGGTGAAATACGATCTGCCGCTCAACGAGGTCGTGTTCGACTTCTACGACCGCCTGAAGTCGGTCTCCAAGGGCTACGCCTCGTTCGACTATCATCTCACCGACTACAAGCCGGCCGATCTGGTCAAGATGCAGATACTGGTCAACAACGAGCCGGTCGACGCACTCTCGATGCTGGTCCACCGCACCCGCGCCGAAGGCCGCGGCCGCGCCATGGTCGAGAAGATGAAGGATTTGATCCCGCCGCACATGTTCCAGATCCCGATCCAGGCGGCGATCGGCGGCAAGGTGATCGCGCGCGAAACGGTCCGCGCGCTGCGCAAGGACGTCACCGCAAAGTGCTACGGCGGCGACATCACGCGCAAACGGAAACTTCTGGAGAAGCAGAAGGAAGGCAAGAAGAAGATGCGGCAGTTCGGCAAGGTCGACATCCCGCAGGAAGCCTTCATCGCCGCGCTGAAGGTGGACAGCTGAGGCGAGCGCCTCGCCCGGCTCTAGCGAGATGAGACAGGGCCGGTTCGGGACCTTTAGGCGGACAATAGAAAACGCGAAAACAACCCCATGCACAGTAGCCGGCACGTTGTTGGCATTGGGTTTTTCGAGCTTCCGATTTTACGAAATCTATTTGACTCGTCGGGCAAAACAGGAGCATGATGCCATCATCGCAAGCCGTGGGATTGGCAAGCTGTTGTGTGCAGGCCTGCGATGTCGAGCTTTCAACTCTGAGGCGTGTGCACTTGATCGTTCCAGCTTCTTGAAGCGTGCGCAAAGCTCGTCACGCTGGCCGCGACGACGTAGGATCTGAACGAACATGACGACCTCGCTCGTTCACGCCTGCGACGTCTATTTTGTCCCTCCGGACGCGCTGCAGCGTGCAACGCTGCTGCGCAAAGCCGGGATCCAGCAAGCATGTCGCAAGCCATAATCAAATAATCAGACGAGACGGGCACCGCCATCGATGTGAAGCGTCTCGCCATTCATGAAGCGGTTGCTCATCAGGAAGACCACAGCGTTTCCGGCTTCCTGCGCCGTGCCAAGGCGGTGCAGCGGCAGCTTGTCGTTGAGAGCTGCCACGTAATCATCGCGGCCGTCGCCAAGTGTGCGCGCGAGCAGAGGCGTATCGATCGTACCAGGCGACAACGTGTTCACGCGGAGCGGGGCCAATTCCAGGGCGAGGCCCCGGGCGAAGGCTTCCATAGCAGCCGAGGCGGCGGCAAGCACGGCGGTGCCGTATGCGTTTGGTCGGTCGGCCAAGGCTCCGGAAATGAAAGTGACTGATCCGTCGGCGGCAATTCGGCTTCCGAGGCTGCGCAGGACATGAACAGCCGCCCAGATGCGCTCATCGAAAGCGCGGCGCAAATGATTGACGTCCGCCGCAAATATCTTGCCCGCGACGAAACTGCCGGCAAGCAGAACGAGATGATCGACGTGGGGGATATCGGCTAGTGCGGCGGCGATCGTTTCAGGTTTGGTCACATCGGCGGAGCGCCAACCGGCGAACCCATTCTCGGTGGCAACCCGCTCAGCTCCCGCGGCACCGAGCCCGATAACGATGACTTTGCCACCGGCTGCGTGGGCCTGTTGGGCCGCGGCAAGGCCAATTCCCGACGTACCACCGAAAATGACGACGGTTTGGTCCTTGAGAGAGCTGGAGGGCAAATCGGTCATGAAGGCGGTCCTTTCGAAGGGCAGCGCCCAACGCGCGGCCGATGGACTCAATCTAGACGCCTCGGTTTTGCTTGATAATCCCGCACATTGTCCGCTCTATTATGCCGCCATGGAACAAATCAGCCTCGACCGACTGACCGGACTTATCGCCTTCGCCCGCTCCGGATCGCTTGGCAGCTATACCGCCGCCGCTCGCGCTCTCGGCGTCTCGCCTTCGGCCGTCAGCAAAAGCGTTCAAAGGCTGGAGCAGCGTCTTGGCCTCCGCCTGTTCAGCCGAACCACCCGCTCGCTGACCTTGACCTCGGAAGGCCGAGATCTGCACGAGCGGACACTGCGCCTTTTGCGGGAAGCGGATGCGATCGAACAGGCGGCATCTGCCGCGCGGTCCGAGCCCGCTGGCGTTTTGAGGATTGCAGCGCCTCTGCCGATCGGCACCCATATTCTCGCCGCGGCGTTGCCGCGCTTTCGCAGTCGCTATCCAAAACTTGCGATAGACCTGCGGCTCGGCGATCAGTTCGTCGATCTTATTGAAGAGGGCATCGATGTGGCGATCCGCGTCGGCGAGCTTGCCGATTCTCGGCTGATCTCACGGCAACTCGCGCCTCACCGCATCTGCGCATTCGCGTCACCGGAATATCTGGCTCGGCGCGGAACGCCGAAGAGCCCGCACGAGCTGGTCAATCATGACTGCGTAAACTTTCGCTTCCAGAGTTCGGGGCAGATTTTTCGGTGGCCTTTGATCGTCGGGGACCGCTCGATCGAGCTCGTTCCCGATGCCGGGATCATCACCGACGTCAGCGATGCCGTCGCCGTGGCCATTGCGTCGGGTGGCGGTATCGGCATTACGCCCACCTACGTCGCAGCACCCTACGTGCGGCGAAAGGAGCTCTTGCCGGTGTTGCAGAATTTCGCCGTTCCGAGGACCAACATCACCGCACTTTGGCCGGAAAGTCGACGCGGCAATCCCAATGTGACGAGCTTCATCGCGTTCTTGTCCGAAGTCTTCACGTCGCGACCTTCATGGGACGACGTGGTCGCCAAAGCCGGTCAGGATGTCGAGAGATGAAGCTTGCAGTCTCGCCAACGCCCGCCGGGGACCGTTAACAGAGGCGACGGCTGCCTTCTAACGTCGCCTTCTGCCCGATCGCGTTGAAAACGCCAGGGGCGGCGCTTCATGGCCTCGTTGAACTCGAACGTTCAGGCCTCATCAGACCTGCCGCGCGCGACAAACGCATCGCCCTTGTCGTTCGGACAATTACAGTTTCCGGGCGCAGTTCGCCTGCTCGCGGCTGATACCGCTCAGTTGTCGGCCACCTCACACCCGTGCCTGTCTCCATATCCGATCATGTTGCGCCGAAGCGTCGCCAATCGGCAGAGACTTTGCTAGACCTGTGACGCAAGGCTAAATGCCTTTACGCCGGAGGCAACGCCACCCCCGTCAACTCGCCCAGTCTGTCGAGAAGTCTCTCCTGAAAATCGCGGTCCGTCGCTTCGTGCGCCGGCTCTTGGCGCCGGAGGTCATGCCAGTAATGACCGCTGACCAGGGCGGCGGGATCGTCGTTCACCGCCAGCCAGGTCTGCGTCCGTTGTCCGGTGGCCACGCCGACCGGCGCTCCGGCACCGCCCATTTTGGTGCGCGCCCAGCCGGGATCGACCGCGTTGCTCAGCACCTGCGGCCAACGCCGCGCCAAGGCAAAGGCCAGCGCGACCATGTGCAGCTTGCTCTCCGCGTACGCCTTGGCCGGATCCCAGGTTCGCCTTGTCCAGTCGAGATCGCTCAACGATCCCTCTCCGCCGCGATGTAGTCCGCTGCTGAGATAGACCAGGCGATCGGGGCGTTTCATCAGGGCGGTGAGCAAATAGGGCGCGAGCGTGTTGACCGCCAGGGTGGTGGCGTGGCCTTCGGGCGTCGGGCCGCGGCTGCGCTCGGTATAGACCCCGGCGTTGTGGATGACCGCGTCCATTCGCCCGATTGCGTTGACCTGATCTGCCACGTGCCTGGTCTGGGCGGCGCTCTTGAGGTCGCCGATCACGACCCGCGCGGAATGCGATTCAAGCCCGGCGATTGCCGCCGCACGTTCCGCTGATCGCGCGTGCAGGACCACCTGGTGGCCCTGTTCGAGGAGAGACTGGGCAGCTGCCCGGCCCAAACCGTCCGTACTGCCCGTGATGAAGACGATTGCCATTGCCGCTCCAGTTCGATTCCCCGCTTCGGTGCCTCCGTCGAAAGCTCAAGGAGAATGCAACATGTTCGACTGATCATGCCGTGGCGCAAAGAGCGCCGAACGAAGACATCAGAACCGAACAATCTTCCAGGACGCGCATTAACATTCGATAAGTTAGGAATGACCGCATGTCGAATTTCGTCATGCTGCTGGTCGAGGACGACTCGCTCCAGCGCGAAGTTCTATCCGACCTTCTCAAGGACGAAGGGTTCGAAGTCGTCGAATGTGCCACCGCAGAAGCGGCGGAGCTTATCGTGGCATCGACGGGCACGGAGCTACGGGCGCTCATCACCGATCACAACCTCGCGGGGAGAATGACCGGGCTCGAGCTCGCAGAGTACGCTCGCAGTGCCCATCCCGGACTCAACATCGTGCTGATGTCCGGGACGGTGATGGCGCCGCTGCCGCCCAACACGACCTTCTTGCACAAGCCGTTTGCGCCCGCCCATTTGCTGGCGGCCGTTTAGAATCAGAATATCCTCGGAGGTCATCCGCCCGAATTTTCTGCGCCGACGGCGTTCTCGCTCTCCGGCACCGTCAGCCGGACAGAGTGACCCTGCCGCATGGCGAGCGATGCCGCCGCAACAGCCGCCTCGAAAGCGGCTTCCTTGGTCTGGTAAGTATTCCGGATTTCGCCATCGTGGTCGACGTGCCAGGCGCCGTCCCTGCCAACAATATCATAGGCTGCGAGGCCCATAATCTATCCCTCCTTCATGCGTCCGGTGTTGCCTCGGACGCCTGGGTGCTGCTCACCGGGTCCGACGCCGGGAAACTGTCCTTCAAGCCCTTTTCCAACTCGTCGTCCTTGGCCTTGTCGCGTCGGATGCCACGCTTGAGATCTTCCGCGTTCTTGTCCGGCGGTGCCGGATCGAATTTCTCGGTCATGCAAGTGTCCTTTCGCTACCTCAAACGTCTGGAGCTGATGACCGTTCCTCCGAAGGAACCGACGCAGTCGCGGTTTGCTGTCGAATGGAGAAACCAGAAAGCGCGTGCAGCGCAGTGCTCTTTCATTCAGGTTGCGTCTCGCGCCATAACACATCTTGTGATAGTATCGCGCATCCCTCGGATCAGGAGAAGGCAATGAAAGCTTCGGTTTTTGCGTTAGGGAGCTTGATCATTCTGTCGATCACATCAGCGCACGCAGCTCCCAAAGCCCCGGCCGCCCCGCCCACGGCGGTCAGCTCGGTCGCATGTTCCACCTCGGGTGGCGGCTTCGGGAGCTACCCGTCAGGCTGCCGAAACGGAGCAAACTTCAAGACCTACAATGAATGCAAGGAATCAGGCGTCAAGCGCGGCTGGAGACACGAAGACATGGCGTGGTACTGCAGCGGTCTGGGACTGCAATAGCGAGCGGTCATTGTGCTTTTCACGGCCGCGAACCCGGCGCGACGACTGGAGCGACCCATGGAATGCACAATCCGGCCCGCACTCGCAGATGATGCCGATGAGATCAGCGCGGTCATCTTGTGGGCACTGCGGGAAACGAACGCGAAGGACTATGCGGACGGGATCATCGAAAGGATCGCGCATGGCTTCAGTCCCGAAGCCGTACGGCGGCTGATCGGACTACGCACCGTCTTTGTCGCCACGATCCGCAGCCGCATCGTTGCGACCGCAGGTCTCGACGGAAATGTGGTCCGCACCGTCTTCGTGGCTCCCGATGTTCAGGCCCGGGGCATCGGCAAGCTGCTGATGGCCGAGATCGAGCGCACGGCGCGCGCACGAAACGTTGCTTCGCTGACCGTCCCTTCTTCCGTCACCGCCGAGACTTTCTACGCGCGGCTCGGGTTCAAGGCGGTGCACGACAGCTATCATGGTGACGAACGCACGATCATCATGGAGCGCCTGCTACAGGACCCGACCTAGATCCGTTTTGGACTGTTCTCCGGGATTCAGCGGGCAGCGGGCTTACTCTATCGCTACCGCCGCGCGGCGAGCACGTTCGAAGGAGGGGTTTGCAACGCTGCGCGCCTCTCGCTGAGGGCATGATCGAACAGTTCGAGCACCAGGCCGAAGGCTGCCAGCTCCTCCTCCTCGATGGCGCCATCATCGTAGCAGCCAAGCGTTTCCTCGATGATGGCATCGACCTCCTGCTGCATGGCCAGCAGTTCGTGGTCGAACTCCGCAGTGCGCACCTTGGAAACCAGCGCCAGAATTCTGTTGCGATGGCCAGTGTTCTCGTCGCGTTCATCCCGATTCAGATATTGACGCAGCCAGGCGCCGGCCGAGCCGATGCCGGAGAGAAGCAGGAGCGCAAACCAGAAGTAGTCGCCGTACCTGTCGAGGAAGGTGCGCTCGGTCCCGTCGATCACGGCCGCCGCTCCCCGGTGAACCGGCAGCTCGGCTTCTTTCTCGGTGTCCGGCTTGGTGATTTGCGCAGCGCCAGGCACCTGCCTGGCGATCGCCTGGCGGAGGGCGAATTGCTGGCGGTAAAACGCCGCCACTGTCGTTTCGGACAAGGCATTCCGCGCGACGATCAAATGGCTGACACTGACGGTCTCCACCTTGTCGTCCGGCCGGGCTGGATTCGCATTGAAAATGCTTGGCGGAATTTCCTCCGATTCATAACGAGGATGCTTCAGGGCGATGGTTTCCGATGCGTCGATCGCGAGAAATTTCGGCTCGCCCCGCGTCCGGGCGGTCGCGGCAATCGCGTCGGCGGTTATCTTGCTATCGAGCGGACCGACCGCCATGAAGGCGTCGAGGCTCGGGTCACGCGCCAGCTCCTCGAGCTGGCCCGTGCCGAATTGAGCGACCGTGACCTTGTCCGGCTCCACACCGGCGGCGCTCAGGATGACTCTCAGCAACGCGGCGTTCGCCGGGGTCGCGCCGATCACCCCTACCCTGCGCCCTGCGAGATCGGCGATCTCCTTGATTTTCGGCGCCGGCTTTCGCTTGGAGCCCTTGCCCGCCGGTCCCGAAGAAGACCACAGCACGACGAAATTCTTGCGCAAGATGACGACTGTTTGCGCGTCGGCCGGCATTTCCAGATCGCCGCGACCGACCGCAAGGTCGGCCTTGCCGGCACCGAGCAGAGCGAGAGCTTCGGCCGCTCCGGCAGTCGCGATCGGAGACAACCTCACGGTCCTGCTTTCGCTAGCAAAGGCCTCGGTCATCGCCTCGATCACTTTGTGGTCGTTGCTTCCCGGCGGTCCGACGGCAATCCGAAGAGTTATCGGCCGCAGCGCGTAATACAATGTACCCGCAGCAGCTCCGAAAACGAGAAATCCGATAGCTAAAATCAGCAGCAAGGTCTTCGTCTGTCTCCGCCCTCGGCGGGCTGCATCACTGCGTTTCATCGGAGCATCAGACGAGGACATTTGCCGCTGCCGGTTGGAGGCCAAATCGCTGCCTGTTTCGGAAGAGTATCATGCTGTTCTGGAAAACGATAATGTCCGAGCAGTACCAATAGTTTCTTGGGGCCATCATCACTGATCCCGCACTTCAAGTTTGAGGATTGCCGGGATGACGCCGCACACCTTGATCCTCCTCTGCAAATAGATCACCATCGCGAGATCGACCGCTCACAGCAAGAATGGGCGAGGAAACGCGCATGAACGCAACTCCCGGATTTGGCCTCGTCGAACGCGCCCGCGCCCTCGCACCGCTCATTGCAAGCGAGGCTGACGAGATCGAGCGGTCGCGACGGCTGACGCCGCCCGTTGTCAACGCGCTGATCGAGAACGGGCTCTATCGCGCGCTGCTGCCGCAGAGTCTTGGCGGCGCCGAAGCGCCGCCGGAAGCCTTCATGCAGATGCTGGAGGAGATCGCGAAAGCGGATGCCTCCACCGCCTGGTGCCTCGGCCAATGCACGGTCTGCGCGATGATCGCGGCCTCGCTCGACCACGAGACCGCGCAGGAGATCTTCAACACGGCGCCGGGCGTCCTCGCCTGGGGCGCGATCGCGCATGAGGCGCGGGCGGTCGAGGGCGGCTATCGTGTCACGGCGCGCTGGGATTTTGCCTCGGGCTCGCGGCAGGCGAGCTGGCTCGGGGCGCATGTCCGCATCGTCGGCGCCGACGGCGCCCCGCGGAAAAATGCCGACGGCTCGGCGGAGGTGCGCACCATCCTGTTTCCGGTCGCGAGCGCCGTGCTGCACGACGTCTGGCAGGCGATCGGGCTCGCCGGCACCGGCACCGATTCCTACGAGGTCGCCGACCTGTTCGTCCCCGAGCGCTTCACCGCGTTTCGTGACGTGCCGTCCGCGCTCCGCGAGCAGGGTCCGCTCTACAGGATCGGCACCGGCTCGTCGTTCAGCCTCGGCTTTGCCGCGGTGTCGCTCGGGGTGGCGCGCGCCACGCTGGATGCCGCGATCGCACTGGCGCGCGGCAAGCATCAGTCGCTGGCGGCCAGCGCCATGCACGACAACGGGGCGGTCCAGGGCCTGATCGGCCGCACCGAGGGCGATCTTCGCGCTGCGCGCGCCTATCTCTACGCGACGGCCAATGCGATGTGGCGCGATCTCCGCGCGACCGGCGCGTTCAGCGCGGCGCATCGGAGCTCGGTTCGCCTCGCCGCGACCTGGACCATTCACCAATCGGCCAAGGTGGTCGACACCGCCTATCACATGGCCGGCGCGACCGCCGTATTCCGCAGCAATCCGTTCGAGCGCCGGTTTCGCGACATGCACGCCATCGCCCAGCAGATCCAGGCGCGCGACACGCATTACGAGGATGTCGGTAAGATGATCCTTTCAGGGGATCGCTGACGTCGACCAATTGCGAAAGTGCACGCACGCTGACCTATATTGAGTTCGCATCCAGCGTCCTCGCCGCTGAACCTTTGTGAATTTTCCCGGACCAATTTCTATAGCTACAGGAACGACGGCTTTTCCGCCGTGACCGCGCCGACCATATGGAAGCGATAATTCCGAATTGTCTTTAGCGCGCCGATTTGCGCAAGAGAGGTCCGTTATGGGCCGCACAGCTGGCAGGAAAGTCAGTTGCCATGCCATTCAGGGGCGTTCGCCGGGATGGCACCATGGTGGCATGCTCATTGTTGCCACCCTCTGCATCGCATGCACTCTCCTGTTTGCGAGCGAAGCCGTGGCTCAATGCTCGGCGCGAGACGTTCTGCGGAATAACCTGAAGCTCAAGCAAGCGCCCTCTGATCGGCCGCAGATCCCAATCAAATCCGCCGCCGATCACCCCGTGTGGAAGACGATCAAGATCGGGACGTTTGCAAACTTCTTCGCCCTCAGTAACGCGTTGGATGCCGCAGGTTGCGGCATCGGAAACTCGGCTGGCGAAATTCTCGCGCGACCAACGTTTACCGTTAGCGCCACGACAACGAGCGTCGAGCTTTTCACGGTGTCGGCAGCCGAACTAGGCTTTCGGACCGACACTGCGTTGCTGGCGGACATCTATGCGCGCGCCAAACGCTTGGGTTTCGGCCTGGCGGCTGCAGAAGTCGGACCACAACTGAGGCTTCAATATTTTGACCAGCCGATCGGTGAATTTCTCATCATCGGAATGGAGCCCATCAGGACCTGGCAGGGCGCCCCCGTCATCTTGAATGTAGCCAATGGCGGCGCGGGACTCATCCTCATCGGCCAGGATGGCAGCGCCGACGCACAGATCCCCGCGGCATCCCGCTTCGTATTCGTGCGGTCCCATGAAACCGCTCCTGCCGAGGGGCAAGAGGCCGTAACACTTGTCGGCCGGTGAACTTTCGATCGTGCGCACGTCGAAAGTACGATGGAGGTAAAAAAATGAACTGCCTGCGCATTTTCTCTACGCCTGATGGCGAATCCCATTTTGGGGAAATTGATATTCCCACGACACTAACGCGATCGTTTCCCAACGGAGCGCCTGCCGCCAACTACGAATCCTCGCGTTCCGCATTCTACGAAGCCTCGCGAGTTCGTTTTGTTCGTATCCCAGGAGGGGCCCGCGAAGCGGACTTTCATAACCCACCCGGCCGACTCCTTGCCATTTGGTTGGACGGCGAGGTCGAGTTTGAAACGAGCGACGGAGAGGTGAGGCGTGTCTCCGCTGGAAAGGCGGTTCTGGTCGAGGATACGCATGGGAAAGGGCATATCTCGCGCCATCCACCGGAAGGGCAAAATGTTATACAGGTTTTACTGCCGCACGGCCTCGATGCGCCTTCTGCGTAGTCGGTGTCGGCCAATCGCATCACTTCGTGGCGTGGCAGTTCACTCCCTGTCGGATCGAAGCGTCATCGGCGAAGCAGCTCCCATCGAGCCGGGTTCATGAGTACGCGCGCTAGGCCACCAGCGCGGCGTCTTCCTCGCCGCCGTCGATGCCCCGTTGCGCGGCGAGCAGGCTGATGATCTCGATATTCGGCCGGGCCTTGCTGAAGAGAAAGCCCTGGCCCTCGTCGCAACCTTCGGCGCGGAGGCAGCTCAGCTCGGCTTCGGTCTCGACGCCTTCGGCGGTGATGGTGACGCCGAGGCCTTTGCCGAGGCTGACGATGGAGCGGATGATCGCCTGGGCCTCGCGATTGGCGCCGAGATCGCGCACGAAGGACTGGTCGATCTTGATCTTGTCGAACGGGAAGCTGCGCAGGTAGCTCAGGCTGGAATAGCCGGTGCCGAAATCGTCCATCGAGATGCGCACGCCGAGCGCGCGCAGCGCATGCAACGTCGCCAGCACCTGGGCACTTTTCTCCAGCAGCAGCGTCTCGGTGATCTCGAGCTCCAGCCGCCGCGGCGGCAGGCCGGAATGCTTCAACGCATCCGTCACCACCGAAAGCAGATTGCCGCTGCGGAACTGGAGCGGCGACAGGTTGACGGCGACGCGGACGTCGTCCGGCCAGGTCGCGGCATCGTGACAGGCCCGGCGCAGCATCAGGCCGCCGAGCGGATTGATCAGCCCGGTTTCTTCCGCGACCGGAATGAACTCGGCCGGCGAGATCATGCCGCGCTCGGCATGAGGCCAGCGCACCAGCGCCTCGAAGCCGGTGATGCGGCCGCTCTGGAGGTCGATCAACGGCTGGTAATACGGCCGCAGCACGTCGTTCTGGATGGCGTCGCGCAGCTCGACCTCGATCTTGCGGCGGGTCTGCGCTTTCGCATCGAGCGCCGCCTCGAAGAACGCGAACGAGCCGCGCGCATCCAGCTTGGCGCGCGACAGCGCCATGTCGGCGCTCTTGAGCAGCTTTTCGGAATCGTCGCCGTCGCCCGGCGCCATCGCGATGCCGATGGAGGCACCGACCACCACGGAATGGCCGTCGAGCAGATAGGGATCGGCGATGGCTTCCAGCAGGCGCTTGGCCAGCAGCACCGCATCCTCGGGACGCGTCAGGCCGCTCTGCACGATTGCGAACTCGTCCGAGTTCAGCCGCGCCAGCGCGTCCTCCTCGCGCAAGGTCGAGCGCAGCCGCTTGGCGACGCCGCGCAGCAGCTTGTCGCCGACCGCGTGTCCCAGCGTGTCGTTGACCGCCTTGAAATTGTCGAGCCCCAGCATCAGCAGGGCGACCTTGTCTGTGCTGCGCCTTGTATGCAGCAGCATCTCGTCGACCTGCTGGCGCAGCAGATTGCGGTTTGGCAGACCGGTCAGCCCGTCATGCTGGGCCATGAAGGCGAGCCGCGCCTCGGCGCGCTTGCGCTCGGTGATGTCCATCAGCGCGAGCAGCACCGCGGGCCGCTCGGCATAGGTCAGTTCGCGCGAATAGATCGCAAGGTCGATCAGGGCGCCGTCGGCCTTGACGTGCTTCCAGGTGCGTCCGGCCTGCTCCTCGCCGGCCGAATCGGCGGTCCAGGGCGGCTCGCTGTCAAAAGCCTGAAGGGAACGGATCGTCAGCCGCTCGAACTCGGCGCGGCTGTAGCCGTAATGGGCGACCGCGGCATCGTTGACGCCGAGGATGCGCTCGTCGTCCAGTGCGCAGACGATCATGGGGACGGGATTGCCGTCGAACAGCAGGCGGAACGAGGCCTCGCGCTGCTTCAACTCGGTGATGTCGACGCGCAGGCCGACGACGCCGCCGTCCTCGGTCAGCCGCTCGTCGATCAGGATGACGCGGCCGTCCGCCAGCTTCTGCTCGTGGCGCGAGCCGGGCTGATAGAGCTTTTGCAGCCGCTCGGCGATCCATTCTTCCTCGTGGCCGGCCGCCTCGGGATAGTCGCCGCGGGCGACGCCGATGCGCAGCGTGTCCTCGAGGCGCGCGCCTTCCTCGAACAAATCGGCGGTCTTGCTGTAAATCTCCGCGTATTGCTTATTCCAAAGGACATAGCGGCCCTCGGCATCGAGAAACACGATGCCTTGCGGCAGGATCTCGATGGCCTGGCGCAGGCGCTCATGGGATTTGCGCGCTTCCGCGATCGCAGCCTCGGCCTCGGCGCGGCTGCGCAGAACTTCGTCGCGTTCGGACGGAGGATGAGGGGCGCGCGCAAAGCGCGGCTTGCGCGGGTGCAGGCCGGGCCTGCCAAGCACGCTTCCCTTTCGCTTTTTTGGTCTTCGAAACCCCAAACTCAACTTCACTCGTCCCAGTCGCACCCAGCGACCGCAACTCTTGGAGCAAGTGTCTGAAAAAAAAGTAATCTTGGGTGGCATGGCGATGCGACGCACGGTCTGGCAGCCTCGAAAAAACAGCCCGCATTGCCCGTTTGCAAGGCCCGGCGGCGCCGATGGGCGCTCCAAGCGCATCGCATCGTCGTCATCGGAGAACGAGATGGCGCAAAATTGCGCGCCGCCTTGATTCATTTCCGGGATCGCACGCGATTGTATGCAGAAGTGAGTGAGCAGACGTCCCGCGCACGAATTTTGGTCAATGCATGAGAGGGTTATCGCATCGTTAAAAATCGGCCGCCCGACGCCGCGGAACCGCGACTTTTGGACGAAATTTCAGCGGAGGGACTGTTTCTTAACCCTGACGCGGTGTTGGGGTTATAAGGATGTCAGCATGAGTCCCCGCCGCCTCGCCCCTCTCCTGCTCGTCATGACGCTCCTGGCCGCCGGCGACGCGCTGGCCCAGGACAAGGGCAGCGTCAACCCAAAGCCGCTGCCGCCGCTCGCCAATCTGAACGATCCCAATATCGGCGCCAAGGAGCTGTTCGCGCGAAAGCTGCTGCCGTCGAAGGGACCGGCGCACGTCATCGGCTCCTATGTGAAGGGCTGCATCGGCGGCGCCGAGCAGATGCCCCTCAACGGCGACAATTGGCAGGTGATGCGGTTGTCGCGCAATCGCAGCTACGGTCATCCCGCGATGATCGCGCTGATCAAGCGGCTTGCGGCCAGGGCGCACAAGGACGCGGGATGGCCGGGCATCCTGGTCGGCGACATCGCCCAGCCGCGCGGCGGGCCGGCGCTGTCCGGCCATGCCAGCCACCAGATCGGCCTCGATGCCGACATCTGGCTGACGCCGATGCCGGACCATCGGCTCTCGCGCGAGGAGCGCGAGGACATGTCGGCGGTGATGATGGTGCGTCCGGACCGGCTCGACATCGATCCAAAAGTGTTCACGCCGGGCCATGTGCTGGTGCTGCGCGACGCGGCGCAGGAGCCGGCGGTGCAGCGCATTTTCGTCAATGCCGCGATCAAGAAGGCGCTGTGCCGCGAGGCCAAGGGCGACCGTTCCTGGCTGTCGAAGATCCGGCCGTGGTGGGGCCACGACTATCACTTCCACATCCGCATGCACTGCCCGGCGGGCGCGAGCGACTGCGAGAGCCAGCCGTCGCAATCCGACGACGAAGGCTGCAAGCCCTCCGATCTCGCCTACTGGTTCAGCGACGGCGTGCTGCACCCCAAACCCCCGCCGGAGCCCCCGAAGCCGAAACCGCCGATGACGCTGGCGCAGATGCCGGGGGCGTGCAAAGCCGTGCTGCACGCGGGCAATGCGAAACCGTAAAGCCTTCGCGGTCGTCCCGGCCATTCCAGGTTGGCGCCATGCGGACCGCCGCCTTTGACCTGTTCCGCCACCCTGTTATGATGACCCAGCGATCGCTTGCCGGACCGTAAGTCCGTCGGGCTTGCCGGAACAGCGCTTCCGCCGGTCGCAAGCCTCATTCAACCAACGCCGTCTTGCGCGCGCCGCCTTGCGTGCCCTGAGCGCGCGCATGGAGCGCTTCCGATGTCTCGCCTTTCCGTGCTTTTTTCGGCTTTGCTCGTTCTGGCCGCGGGCCTTTCGCCTGTCGCCGCCGAGGACAAGACCATCACCGTGTTCGCGGCAGCCTCGATGAAGAACGCGCTCGACGAGGTCGACGCCGCCTACACCGCCAGGACGGGCGTCAAGTTCAGCGTCAGCTATGCCGCAAGCTCCGTGCTCGCCAGGCAGATCGAGCAGGGCGCGCCGGCCGATGTGTTCGTCTCCGCCGACACCGACTGGATGGATTACGCCATCTCCAGGAAGACCATCAACGAGCCGACCCGGGTCAATCTGCTCGGCAACAGCATCGTGCTGATCGCGCCGAAGGATTCCAGGCTCGACAACGTGCCCATCGTGCAGGGGTTCGACCTCGCAAAACTCGCCGGCGACGGCAGGATCGCGACCGGCGACGTCAAGTCCGTACCAGTCGGTAAGTATGCCAAGGCGGCGCTGGAAAAGCTCGGCGCCTGGCAGGCGGCGGAGCCGAAATTCGCCATGGCCGAGAGCGTGCGTGCCGCGCTGACGCTGGTCGCGCGTGGCGAGGCCAACCTCGGCATCGTCTATTCCACCGATGCCAAGGTCGAGCCCGGCGTGAAGATCGTCGGCACCTTCCCGGCGGATTCGCATCCCGCGATCATCTATCCCGTCGCTGCAACCACGACAGCAAAGGGTGAGACCAGCGACTATCTCGCCTTCCTGCGCTCGACCGCCGCCAAGACCATTCTGGAAAAATACGGTTTCAAGTTCCTGATCAGCCCCTCTACATAATTTGCGATTTGATGCTCGACATCTCTCCCGCCGAATGGACGGCAATCCTGCTCTCGCTCAGGGTTGCCGTGATCGCTACGCTGGTGGCAACGCCGTTCGGCATTGCGCTGGCATGGCTGCTCGCGCGGCGTGATTTCTGGGGCAAGTCGGTGCTCGATGCGCTGGTGCATCTGCCGCTGGTGCTGCCACCCGTCGTCACCGGCTATCTGCTGCTGCTGACCTTCGGCCGCCGCGGCCTCGTCGGCGCTTTCCTCGCGGACCATCTCGGCATCGTCTTCGCCTTCCGCTGGACCGGTGCTGCGCTTGCCTGCGGCCTGATGGCGTTTCCGCTGCTGGTGCGTCCGATGCGGTTGTCGATCGAGGCGATCGACCGCCGGCTCGAGCAGGCCGCCGAGACGCTCGGCGCCACTCCTTTCAAAGTGTTCTTCACGGTGACGCTGCCCTTAGCGCTGCCCGGCGTGCTCGCCGGCATGGTGCTTGGCTTTGCCAAAGCGATCGGCGAATTCGGCGCGACCATCACCTTCGTCTCCAACATTCCCGGCGAGACCCAAACGATTTCGTCCGCGATCTACTCGCTGATCCAGACGCCGGACGGCGACGCCGCCGCCGGACGGCTCGTGATCGTCTCGATCGTGCTGGCGCTCGGCGCGTTGATCGCGGCCGAATGGTTCGCCCGCCGCGCCACCGCGCGCCTGCACGGGAATTGACCATGCTGCGTGTCGACATCGAAAAGCAGCTCGGCGAGTTCTCGCTGTCCGCCGCCTTCGCGAGCGAGGGCCGCGTCATCGGCCTGTTCGGAGCGTCGGGCGCCGGCAAGACCTCGCTGGTCAACATGATCGCGGGGCTGCTGCGGCCCGACCGCGGCACCATCGTGATCGACGGCGAGACCGTCGACGATAGCGCGGCCGGTATTCATGTCCCGACCTGGCGCCGCCGCATCGGCTATGTTTTCCAGGATGCGCGGCTGTTTCCGCATCTCAATGTCGCGCAAAATCTCGACTATGGCAGGCGGATGAACGGCCTCGCGCCCGATCCGGCGCAGCACAAGCGAATCATCGAGCTGCTCGACATTGGCGCGCTGCAGGGTCGCCGCCCCGGAAAACTTTCCGGCGGCGAGCGCCAGCGCGTCGCGCTCGGTCGCGCGTTGCTGTCGAGGCCGCGCCTGCTGCTGCTCGACGAGCCGCTCGGCGCGCTCGACGAGAGCCGCAAGCTGGAGATCCTGCCCTATCTGGTGCGGCTGCGCGACGAGGCCAACGTCCCCATGGTCTATGTCAGCCACGACGTCGCCGAGCTGCGCCAGCTCGCGACGCAGATCGTGATGCTGAAACAGGGCCGCGTGACGTCGTTCGGCGGGGTGAAGGTGCTGACGTGAGGGCCTGTTGCACATTCCCGTCTTGTGTCGTTGGGTTTCGTTGCCAAACTCGACGCGGACTACGTGGGAGCTAAACCCCCGCCACCGACGTCCACAAATCCGCCAGCTTGCGCCGCAGGACCTGCCTGCGGGTCAGCGGCGCGGGCGCTTCCTCGTCTTCCGGCAGACGCAGGCCGACGACGTTGACGCGGCCGCCGGAGATGGAGCGCGCGACGAGCACGATCGGATCCAACGCAAGCTCGGCGCCCTCTTTCGGTGCGCGGTCGAGATGGACGTCGAAATAATCAGCGAGCGTGTGCCCGCTCTCGTCCTCGCTCACCTTCACGCCGTAGATCTCCGCGAGCTCGGCGAGCGTGTGATCGCCGGAAACCATGAAGTCGCCGAGTAGATGCGGATCCGGCGCCGAGCTCGGCTGCATGTCGACGAAGAAGCGGTCGAGCGATTCGGCCTTTTCCGGCGGCGCCAGCAGATAGATGTAATCGCCGGGCGCGATCGGCTCGGCTTCAATCGGCGTCAAAATGTTCTCGTTGCGGATCACCAGCGTCGGCTTCGACCAGGACGGGATCAGACCGCGGCGAAAATACAGGCTCTTGGGCCGCACCGGATAGCCGACGAGCTGCTGCTCAAGCTGGCCGGGCAGGTCCAATTCGACACGGCGCGGGCCGCGTTCGGCGCGCGGCAGCGCCACGTGCAGCTTGCGCGCGGCTGGCGCCAGGGTCCAGCCTTGCAGCAGCAGCGAGATGATGACGACGACGAAGGCGACGTCGAAATAGAGATAGGCCTTCGACAGCCCGACCAGCATCGGGATCGAGGCCAGGAAGATCGCGACCGCGCCGCGCAGGCCGGTCCAGGCGATGAAGATCTTTTCGCGCCAGTTGAAGCGGAACGGCGCCAGGCACACGAAGACGGCGATCGGCCGCGCCACCAGCATCAGGACGAATGCGATCCCGACCGCCGGCAGCACGCTGCCGCCAAGCCTGCTCGGCGAGACCAGCAGACCGAGCAGCACGAACATCACGATCTGCGCCAGCCAGGTCGCGGCGTCCAGGAAGGCCACGACCGAATTATGTGCGCGCGTCGGGCGGTTGCCGATGATGATGCCGGCGAGATAGACCGCGAGGAATCCCGAGGCATGCATGATCTGCGAGCCGCCGAAGATGACGAGCGCGGCGGTGGTGACGAACGGCGCATGGAGGCCCTGCGGCAGCGCGACCTTGTTGAGCGCGATGACGACCAGACGCCCACCGATCACGCCGACGACGGCGCCTAGCACGGCCTCCTGGGCGAACTCCATCAGCACATGCGCGGCCGTGCCCGTTCCCAGCGAGATGTATTCAACCAGCATCAGGGTCAGGAAGATCGCGAAGGGATCGTTGGTGCCGGATTCGACCTCCAGCGTCGCGCCGACGCGCGGGCGCAGGCGCAGGCCCTGGGTATGCACCAGCAGGAACACTGCCGCCGCGTCAGTCGAGGCCACCACGGCGCCGACCAGCAGCGACTCCGTCCAGTTAAGGTCGAGCGCATATTTCGCGAACGGTGCCGTGATCAGCGCGGTCAGCAGCACGCCGACGGTCGCGAGCACCATGGAAGGCGCGAGCACGGTGCGGATGCTGGCAAAGCGGGTGCGCAAGCCGCCGTCGAACAGGATCAGTGCAAGCGCGACCGAGCCGACCAGATAGGTGGTTCGGACGTCGTCGAACTGCAGCTGTCCGGGACCGGAATCGCCCGCGAGCATGCCGATCGCGAGGAAGACGAGCAGAAGGGGCGCGCCGAAGCGCAGCGCAAGCAGGCTTGACAGGATCCCGGCCAACACCAGGACGGCGCCGAGCAATATGGCGAGGCTGACGGAGTCGAGGGAGGCCATCCACCTTCCGGGTACGAAATCGCTGGAATTGCATCCTTATCGTCGGCGGACTCCCACGCCAACCCATTTTCTCCCGCTCGCGGCAATCTGCCTGCATTTTGCGGCCTTAACGCACTTCACTTAGCGGTGTATCGGTGGTCCGGCCGGGCCCTTTGTGGGATTCTCCGGCGCGCTCGAATCAACACTTCCCACCCGCTTCCCGACGAGACCGATGGACATGGACCTCAAAGACTTCATGGAGTTCGTGGAGACCACCGCGCGCAGCGTCGGGGCCGAAATCTCCTCGCCCTGGTTCTACCTGCAATTCGGGCTCATTCTGGCCGCGGCCGGCATCGCCTATGCCGCCGAAGCCGCCGTTCGCAGCCGGATCGACATGACCTCGCTGGCGATGCGCTGGCCGCTGCCGCTCCGGCACTTCGCCCGGGTGATGGTCTCCAGCGCCTCGACGGCGGCGTTCACCCTGCTCGTGATCGTCTCGCGCGTGGTTATGTACCATGCGACCTGGCCGAGCCGCAGCTATCTCCTGATGGTCGCCGCCAAGCTGGGGTTGGCCTGGCTCGCGATCCGGCTGCTGACCTCGGTGCTGCGCAACGCCTTCATCGTCAAGCTGGTGTCGATCACGGCCTGGTTCGTCGCGGCGCTCTCGATCGTCGGCCAGCTCGATGCGACGGTCGACCTGCTCGACTCCTTCGCCATCGTGCTCGGCGGCCTGCGGCTGACGCCGCTGCTCGTGATCAAGGCCGGCGCGCTGCTGCTCATCGCGCTCTGGCTCACCAACATCGCCAGCAATTTCGCCGAGAGCCGGATCAACTCGACCACCGATCTGACGCCGTCGGTGCAGGTGCTGCTGGTCAAGATCATCCGCATCGGCCTGCTTGCGGTCGCGATCGTGATCGCGCTCGGCGCGGTCGGCATCGATCTCTCGGCGCTCGCGGTGTTCTCCGGCGCGGTCGGCGTCGGCATCGGTATCGGCCTGCAGAAGATCGTCGCCAATTTCATCTCGGGGATCATCCTGCTCGCCGACAAATCGGTGAAGCCCGGCGACCTCGTCACCATCGGCGACAACACCGGGCGGATCAGCGCGATGAAGACGCGCTATATTTCGGTCGCGGCCGGCGATGGCCGCGAATTCCTGGTGCCGAACGAGGATCTGGTGACGCAGAAGGTCGTCAACTGGACCTACACCGACAAGAACACGCTGGTGAAGATCGCCTTCGGGACCAATTACGACGCCGACCCGCGGCTGGTCTGCAAGCTCGCCGCCGAGACCGCGGCCGCGCATCCGCGCGCGCAGAAGGGCAAGCCGCCGAATTCCATCCTGACCGAGTTCGCCGAAGCCGGGATGAAGTTCTCGCTGACCTTCTGGATCGCCGACCCCGACGGCATGGACAACGTCAAGAGCGACGTGATGCTGGCGCTGTGGGATTCCTTCAAGCGCGAGGGCATCCGGGTTCCCTACCCCGTCCGCGAAATCCGCATCCGAGGCGGCGCCCTGCCGGTGGAAACCACCGTAGAAGTCCCGAATTGAGCCGGCTTTCGGGCGCATGCCCGCCACGCTTGGCTTGCATGAAGGCTCGCGATCATTAAATTGGGGCCTTAAATCAGTCCCTTGCGCCCACCTCGATACCGGCCCCGTGCCGAGAAGACCGCATCCGCATGAGCTACGTCGAAGCTACCGATACCTCGCTCCGCAAGACCGGACAGATCAAGCTGCATGGGCCAAGCGCCTTTGCCGGCATGCGCAAGGCGGGAGCGCTGGTGGCGAAGTGCCTCGACGAGCTCACCGACATCGTCGGGCCCGGCGTTCCGACCGAGCGCATCGACCAGTTCGTCCGCGACTTCGCCTTCAGCAACAATGCCTATCCGGCGACGCTGATGTATCGCGGCTATCGCTATTCGACCTGCACCTCGCTCAACCACGTGGTCTGCCACGGCATGCCCGGCGATCGTCCGCTGAAAGAGGGCGATATCGTCAACATCGACGTCACCTTCATCGTCGACGGCTGGTACGGCGATTCCAGCCGGATGTATGCGGTCGGCCCGATCGCGCGCAAGGCCGAGCGGCTGATCGAGGTGACCTATGAGGCGATGATGCGCGGCATCGCCGCGGTGAAGCCCGGCGCCACCACCGGCGACATCGGCCACGCCATCCAGAGCTTCGTCGAGCCGCAGGCCATGAGCGTGGTGCGCGATTTCTGCGGCCATGGCCTCGGGCGCATGTTCCACGACGAGCCGAACATCATCCATGTCGGACGGCCCGGCGAGGGCGTGCAGCTCAAGCCCGGCATGTTCTTCACCATCGAGCCGATGATCAATCTCGGCAAGCCGCATGTGAAGATCCTGTCCGACGGCTGGACCGCCGTGACCCGCGACCGCTCGCTGTCGGCGCAGTTCGAGCATTCCGTCGGCGTCACCGCCACCGGCGTCGAAATCTTCACGCTGTCCGAGCGGCACGGCGAGAAGCAGATCGGGTGAGGGCGCGGCCGACCTTCGGGTCGCCGGCTGACGTGAACCGGATTTGCCGGCGCAATTGACGGTTGCAAAAACGGTTATCCGCGGCAATGCTGGCGGCCGATGCCCGCCAAGACCGACCACGACAAGAGCAAGCTCGAAGAAGCGCCGCACTATCTCGGCCATCGCGAACGGCTGCGCGAGCGCTTCTACAGCGCGGGTGCGGACGCGCTCAGCGACTACGAGCTTTTGGAGATGGCGCTGTTTCCGGCGCTGCCGCGGCGTGACACCAAGCCGCTGGCGAAGACACTGATCAAGACCTTTGGCTCGTTTGCCGAGGTCGTGCATGCGCCGGTGGCGCGCCTGCGCGAGGTTGACGGCATGGGCGAATCCGCGATCCACCAGCTCAAGCTGATCGCGGCGGCGGCGCATCGCGTCGCCAAGGGCGGGGTCAACAGCCGCAACGCGCTATCGTCCTGGAACGAGGTGATCGACTATTGCCGCACCAGCATGGCTTTCGCCGACAAGGAGCAATTCCGCCTGCTGTTCCTCGACAAGCGCAACCAGCTCATTGCCGACGAGGTGCAGCAGACCGGCACCGTCGATCACACCCCGGTCTATCCCCGCGAAGTGATCAAGCGCGCGCTGGAATTGTCCGCGACCGCGCTGATCCTGGTGCACAACCACCCCTCAGGCGATCCCTCACCCTCGCAGGCCGACATCCAGATGACCAAGGCGATCATCGACATCGCCAAGCCGCTCGGCATCGCCGTGCACGACCACATCATCGTCGGCAAGAGCGGACATGCGAGCTTGCGCGGAATGCGGCTGATCTAATAGCAATATCGCGGATCGACCGGGACATAGGAGCCGTCCCCGCGCTGCATGTAGCAGCCGCGCTGATAGGCGTAATAGCCGGAGCGGCGGCGTTCGCCCTCGGAGGCGATCGCAGCGCCCGTGCCGGCACCGACGACCGCACCGATGGCGGCTCCGCGGCCTCCGCCGATGGCGCCACCCACGATCGCTCCACCGACGCCGCCGAGGATGGCACCGCCAATTGCGTCCTGCGCCGCCGCCTCATGAGCAGGCATCGCCATCACGACTGTCAGACATGCCGCGATGGCCAAACTTCCAATGCGAAGACCTCGAAGCATGCTCGCCCTCCCCTGTGGTCAGACGAGTCATAGCGCCGCAGCTGGATTCGGACCAGAAGAATCACCACGCCGGGACCCGGCACTTCTCGCGATGGCGTTGGAGGCTCGGCTCGAAGGCGGCTCAGGCCATGTCGCGTGCGCAACGCGGGCCGTTCATCTCAAGCATCGGCCCAGCGCTGCACGGCGTCGACGGTGTCGGCCGGCGTGGTGTTGAAGCAGATCGCGGCGTCAGGCGCCAGGCGGTGGACGAGGTTGAGCACCTTCTCGAACAGCAGCAGGCGCTCCTTCGGCTCGCGCAGGCCCGCGCCAATCACGATGCAGTCGAAATTCTCCTCGCGCAACGCTGCCGTCACGGCGGCTTCCGCCGCGGCATCGAGATCGATCAGGCAACTCGTGACTTCGTAACCAAGATCGCGCAGGCGCAGCAACTGCGCATCGATATAGTCGCGCACGAGCTCCGGCGTGAGCTGCGGGAATGCGCTGTAATCCGCGTTGCCGGGTTCGATGCCGATCGCGAGGACGCGCGTGGTCATGCAGGGCTCCTTGCCGGACTGCCGCCTCGCTAACGGAGAGCGGCCCCTCCCGGTTCCCTCGCGGGGCGGCCGCCCTGATCCCGGTCCTGCCGCTCATTTCCCGGCGAGGTTGTAACCCACTTCACACGCGGTGGCCCTGCGGCCTGCCAGACTTGCGGGAGATCACGCTGGCCTTACGCCCTGATCACGGCACCTGGTTCATTTCGACTAACGCGCAGTTGCGAAAATTCATTCATTGCGGGAGCGGAAAATGATTTCATTCGAGAGTCTGAAAAGCGAATACGAGGGTAATTGGGCCAATCTCGAGATCCGGCCTGCACGCCTCTCCGACGCGAACGCGGTCGCGCGCAAGGCCATCAACGGCAAGGCGACCTATCAGCAGATCGAACGGTTGACCGGCGTCCCCTGGTATTTCGCTGCTCTCTGCCACTACCGCGAGTCCAATTTCGATTTCGACACCTATCTCGGCAACGGCGAAACGCTTCATCGCACGACGACCATCGTTCCGAAAGGACGCGGCCCGTTTGCCACGTTCGTGGACGGCGCCGTGGACGCCTTCAGAATCCAGAATTTCATCGGCGCTCACGATTGGGGGATCGGGCGGATTCTGTTCCGGCTCGAAGCCTTCAACGGCTTCGGCTATCATGCCAAGGGCTGCAATTCGCCGTATCTCTATGGCGGTTCGACGCTGTATGGCCCGCCCGAGGCAAGGGCCGGCAAATTCGTCCGCGATCATGTGTTTGATTCGAACCACGTCGATTCCCAGCTCGGCACCGCGGTGATCCTGCATGCAATGATGTCGCTGGATTCCTCGATCACCCTCGACGGCAGCCCGCAATTCGCGAGCCGCGCGGAGCCGGAGGACGACGCGGCATCGACGATCGTTCTCATGCAGCAGGCGCTCAACAAGCTCGGCGCCAATCCGCCGCTCGCCGAGGACGGCATCAGCGGACCGAAGACCAGGGGCGCGGTCTCGCAGTTTCAGCAGCAGAACGGTCTGAGAGACACCGGACTTCTCGACGGCGCCACGGTCGCCACCCTCACGCGCGCGGCGCAGTCGGGCCCCACCGGACCGACCGGCGATATGTCCCGGATCATGAAGCGGCTGGAGGACGTCGCGCAATTGCTGCGGCCACCGGTCGGCCCTGCGACGCCGGCTACGACGACATCGGGCAACACGCTGCCCGCCACCACGGATCCGATCAGCCTGTTCGAGCGACTCTTTTCCCTGGTCAACAAGACAGCCCCCATGCCAGGACCCCTCACCCCGACCAGTTCCGCCCCCGTCGATCAGTTGAAGCAGGTCGTCGATCTGCTCGGTACCTTGCTCAACAGGGACGGCAAGCCCGTCCTCGGCCAGGTCAATGGCGCGCTCGGCGACACCATCGGCAAGATGCTCGACGGCAAGAAGACTGCGCTCGGCATCGGCGGCTCGCTGATCACGGCGTTGCTGACTTCGGTGACGGCGAGCCCCACTGCAGGCGGTATTGCCGGACTGCTCGGGACGCTCGTGTCGGCCGTGCCGGGCCTCGGCCAGTTCGCGATGCCGATCTCCCTGGCGCTCACAGCCTGGGGCGTGCTCGGCAAGATGGAGAAGTGGGCCCAAGGCACCGCGCCGCCACCCAGGCCGACGACGTAGCCTGCGGCCGTCCTTCCAGACGCCCGCCTATGGCGGGCTCTCAGGATGAGGTCGCGTTTCGCGACGCCTAGCGTTTCGCGGCGCCTACTGACGCAGCATGATCAGGGGATCGGCGGTATCGGGGACGCGCCGCCATTGCGCGTTGTCGTCGGCCTCGAACTGCCAGGCCTCGCCGGCCTTCGACAGCAGGATGATCTGGCCGCGCTCGAGCCGCCATTGCGTCGGGTTGAACTGCGCGATGGCCGCATCGCATTTCGGCTTGAGGAAGACCTGGAAATTGTCCGGCCCGGCTTCCGTGTTGGTCAGCGTCAGCCCGCAGACAGGCTGGCCGTTGCCCCGCACGATCGACCAGTCGCCGATCATCTGGTCCATCGACTTCGCCATCGAACGAGCGGCGGCGAGGTCCTGCAGGATGTAGACGCCCTCGCCTTGCCGCAGGCCCTCGAAGATGCCGGCCTCGACCTCGGTGAAATCGATCACGGCTTCACCGCTCGCATCCTGCAAGCGGACGATGTCGAGACCCCTGACGCTCCAGGCGACGATGTCCTTGGTGAAGGGCAGCGCGGCCTTGCAGGCCGGCTCCAGCTCGAGCTTGAAGCCTTGAGCAGCAGTGTCGGCCTTGAGCGTGACGACGCAGGTCTTGCTGCGCTCGGTGGTCGAGAGCTCCCACTGCCCGGGCATTTCCTTCTTCAGGGTCGTCGTATCCTGCGCCAACGCGAGGCCGATCGCGGCCAAGGAGGCCGCGACGGCGAATGCAACGACCCGAAGAGCTCCCATCAGCGTCCCTTGAACGGTGTTTCCGCAACCGGCGTCAATGGCGCCTTGCCGGCGAACCAGGACTTGAGATTGTCGACCACGAGCTGGTCCATCGCGTTGCGCGTCACCACCGAGGCCGAGCCGATATGCGGCAGCAGCACGACGTTCTGCATGGTCTTGAGCTCGTCCGGCACGTTCGGCTCGGCCGCGAACACGTCGAGACCTGCGGCAAGGATGGTGCCTGATTTCAGCGCCTGGACCAGCGCCGGTTCGTCGATCACCGAGCCGCGCGCGACGTTGACCAGCACACCGCGCGGGCCGAGCGCCTTCAGCACCTCGGCATTGATCATCTTGTTCGTGCTGGCGCCACCGGGCACGATCACCATCAGCGTGTCGACCGCCTTCGCCATCTCGATCAGGTCGGGGTAGTGCTTGTAGGAGACGTCCTTGGACGGATTGCGGGTGTGATAGACCACCGGCACCAGCGAGGCATCAAGCCGGCGCGCGATCGCCTGGCCGATCCGGCCCATGCCGACGATGCCGACTTTGCGATCGCGCAGCGAGCCGACGCTGAGCGGATAGTTCTGGGTCTGCCAGAGACCGGAGCGCACATAACGGTCGGCCTTGATGAACTCACGCACCGTGGAGATCAAAAGCCCCATCGCGACGTCGGCGACCTCTTCGGTCAGCACGTCGGGCGTATTGGTGACGATGATGTTGTGCTCGGCGGCGTATTTGGCGTCGACGTGGTCATAGCCGACGCCGAAGCTCGCCACCATCTCGATCTTGGGCAATTGCGACAGCGACTGCTTGTCGGCACGCACGGTGTGATAGGTCACCGCCACGCCGCGGATCTTTTCGCGAACCGCCGGCGTCAGCCGCTCGAGATCGCCCCGCGTCTCCGCCTTGTGCACGACGAAATGATCGGAAAACCCGTTCTCGAGGATCGGCCGGACCGGCCCATAAATCAGAAGGTCGATCTTTTCGGACGAAATCGAACCGGTGGTCATCAGTTGTCCTTTCCAAGCGCGCTCTCGTGCCAGCGCCGTAAAACGAGGTGGGAAACTAGCGCCAGCACCCCATAGATGACAATCCCGGCCAGCGACAACAGCAGCAGCGCTGCGAACATGCGGGGTATGTTCAAGCGGTAGCCTGATTCTGCGATCCTGTAGGCGAGCCCGGACCCGGCGCCGGCCGTTCCCGCCGCGATCTCGGCCACAACCGCGCCGATCAGCGACAGACCGCCGGCAATGCGCAGGCCACCGAGAATGTAAGGCAGCGCCGCCGGCAGCTTGAGAAAGCGCAGGGTCTGCTGCGGCGAGGCGCCATAGAGCTGGAACAGGCCTGCGAGGTTGCGATCGACCGAATTGAGCCCGAGCGTGGTGTTCGACAGCACCGGGAAAAAGGCCACGATGAAGGCACAGACTACGACCGCGGTCTGCTGCTCCAGATAGATCAGCAGCAGCGGCGCGATCGCGATGACAGGCGTAACCTGAAGCACCACGGCATAGGGGAATAGCGATGCTTCCACCCATTTGGACTGATTGAACAGCAGTGCCAGCGCGATGCCGCCGATGCTGGCCGCGACAAAACCTTCAAGCGTGGTCAGCAGTGTCGCGGCGAGCGATTGCGACAGCACCGCCCAATCCTTGATCAGCGTCAGGAAAATGACCGAGGGCGCCGGCAGCACGTAAGGCGGGATGTCCTTGATGCGGACCACGAGCTCCCAGGCGAGAAGTCCCGCCGCGAACACGATGACCGGCAGCACGAAGCGCAACGCGCGTTGCACGCCGGACCGCTTCGCTATGACGGCAGCTTGCGCATTCATAGCGTCGACTGCCCTGAATAGGACGGCGCCAGCGCGGCCGACACGCTCCGGCAGTAATCCGAATAGGCGGCGGAGGTACGAAACTCCTCGCCGCGCGGCTCGACCGTCTCGATGCGGATGTCGGCCTGGATGCGGCCCGGCCGCGCCGTCATGACCACCACACGCTGCGACAGATAGACGGATTCGAACACCGAATGCGTGACGAAGATGACGGTCTTGCCGAGCCTGCGCCACAGCGCGAGCAAATCGTTGTTGAGGCGGAAGCGCGTGATTTCGTCGAGTGCCGCGAATGGCTCATCCATCAGGAGGATATCAGGGTCGGTGACGAGCGCGCGCGCCAGCGACACCCGCATCTTCATGCCGCCGGAGAGCTCGCGCGGGAAAGCCTCGGCGAAATCGGCAAGCCCGACGCTTGCCAGCGCCTCGTCGGCTCGCCCGCGCGATTCCGCCTTCGGAACGCCCGCCAGCTTCAGCGGCAATCGCACGTTCTCGCGCACGCTGGTCCAGGGCATCAGGGTCGGTTCCTGAAATACGAAGCCGATGCCGTGACCTGGGCGCGGTGTGCCCTCGCGACGCGCCAGCCTTACGATTCCTGACGACGGCGCGCTGAGCTCGGCGATCAGCCGCAGCGCGGTGGATTTGCCGCAACCTGACGGCCCCAGCAACGAAATGAACTCGCCTCTGCGCACCGCAAGGTCGAGCGGGCCGAGCGCCACCACGCCGTTGTCATAGGTCTTCGTCACGCCGCGCAGGCTGACAGCCAGGGCCGTCAGGCCGGTCTCGACCCCCGTCAACGTTTTGACTGATGACATCGCCCTTGCGCTACGGCTTGCTCGGGCGCAGCTCAGCGCCGACGCCCTTGTTGACGAAGCGCAGCGTATAGGATTTGCGAAAATCGAGGTCTGCCTTCACGACGCCTGCCTTCACCATCTTGTTGAAGAAGGAGGTGTAGCGCTCGTCGCTCATCGCGCCGATGCCGTTCTTCAGCGAATCGCCGGAATCGACGATGCCGTATTCCTTCATCTTAGCGACGGAATAGGCGAGCAGCTCGTCGGTCATCTCCGGATTGAGCTTCTTGATCATGGCGTTGCCCGCGGAATTGTCGCGGTAGATGTAATTATACCAGCCGACCATGGAGGCATCGACGAAGCGCTGCACCAGGTCGGGCTTCTTCTCGACCACGTCGCGGCGGCTCTCGATCAGGGTCGAATAGGTGTTGAAGCCGTAATCGGCGAGCAGCAACACGTTGGGCTTGAAGCCGGCGGCCTTCTCGACCGCGAAGGGCTCCGAGGTGACGTAACCCTGCATCGCACTCTTGGGATTGGCGATGAAGGGTTGCGGATTGAAATTATAGGGGCGAACGTTCTTCTCGCTGAAACCGTACTCGGACTTCAGCCACTGGAAATAGCTGGTCATGCCCTCCTTGGAGACAAACAGCGTCAGCGGCTTGAGGTCCTCGATCTTGGTGACCTTGGCATCGGGCTGCGTCAGCATCACCTGCGGATCCTTCTGGAAGACCGCGGCGATCGTGACGACCGGGACGCTGTTGGCGACCGCGTCGAACGACATCAGCGTGTTCGCGGCCATGAAGAAATCGATCTTGCCGGCGATCAGCAGCATCCGGTTGTTCTCGTTGGGCCCGCCGGGGACGATGGTGACGTCGAGGCCGTATTTCTTGTAAGTGCCGTCGGCGACGGCCTGGAAAAAGCCGCCGTGCTCGGCCTCGGCGACCCAATTGGTGCCGAACATGACCTTGTCCAGGGTCTCGGCGCGCGCCGGGACGACCGAAACGAGAGCGGCCATCAGGCCCGCCGTTAAGGCTCGCCGCAGATGAGAGGGGCTCATGATGGGACTCCGTCGATCGCTGCTGGCCGATGTCTAATCAACGCGATAGAACCGCAAGACATTCGGGGACGCGAGCCGGTCTGGCCCGCGTCCCCTGATAACCTAAATTACGCAACAAATTCGGGCAAAGAAACTTTGATGACGCCTTCCCGCGACTGGACCGAGATCCGCTGGGCCGACGCCAGCCCAGCCGAGGTTTCGCGCTGGATCGCAGTGCTGCCGCTGGCGGCGACCGAGCAGCACGGCCCGCATCTGCCGCTCGAGACTGACGTGCTGATCGCCGACGCCTATCTGGCGCGGGTGCGCGAGCTCCTGCCCGAGAGCGCTCCGGCCAGTTTCCTGCCCGTTGAACCGATCGGGATTTCCACCGAGCATATCGACTATCCGGGCACGCAGACGCTGCCGACCGACATCGCGTTGAAAAAATGGACCGCGATCGGCGAAGACATCGCGCGCCGCGGATTGAAGAAGCTCGTCATCATCACCAGCCATGGCGGCAACAGCGCGGCGATGATGCTGATCGCGCAGGATCTTCGCGCACATCAGAAGCTGTTCGTGGTGACGACGTCGTGGTCGCGGCTGTCGGGGGCGGACAGCCTGTTCCCAGCCGACGAAGTACGGCACGGCATCCACGGCGGTGCAGTCGAGACCTCGATCATGCTGGCCCGCTATCCCGATCAGGTGCGCGTTGATGCGATCGCGGATTTTCCCGCGAGCAGCATCGCGATGGAGCAGCAATATCGCTGGCTGTCGACGCAGCGACCCGCACCGTTCGCCTGGCAGGCGCAGGATCTCAACCCAAGCGGCGCCGTCGGAAATGCGACGCTGGCCGTGGCCGCGAAGGGCGAGCAGCTGATCGACCAGGGCGCCCGCGCCTTTTGCGACCTGCTTGCCGAGGTTGATAACTTCGACGTGAACAGGCTCGCCAAAGGCCCGCTCGGCTAGCGTCTATCCTCCTGGAATCATTCTGAAAAGAGCCAGACTCGACCTCCGCTTTTGCCGGTTTCGAACCGGACGCGCGGAGCCTCCGTCCAACTCGGTACGCGGGCCACAACGGACCGCCTCAACCCGGATGGAGTTTCACATGTCGATCAAGACCAAGATTTTCGCAGTTGCCCTCACCGCGCTCACCCTGACCGGCAGCGTCGTCGCCACCACCTCGCAGGCGCAAGCCAAGCCGCTCGGCTGGGGCGTCGGCGTCGGCCTGGGCATTGCCACCGCTGCCGTCGTCGGCTCCGCGATCGCCGCCAGCAACGACCCCTATTACAACGGCTATCACCGCTGCGGCTGGGCCGCCCAGTACAACGCCTTTGGCCAGTACGTCGGCCGCGTTCGTACCTGCTTCTGATTTGAGTCCCTGAGGCCGATCTCACGTGGATCCTGCGTCCGACACGGGCGCCTCATCCACCCCGTGTCGTGCCCCGACCCCGCCCGGATGTCCCCCCGGGCGGGGTCAACCGTTTTAGCGCCAGGACCGCTCTGCTACGGCTTGGCCCAGACTGCCCTTCCGATTGCACGTTTCGCGTGTCAGAATGTGAATGGGTAGCTGGAGGGCGAGCGTGAATTGGCGGGTCTTGGTTGGATCGATCCTGATTGCGATCCTGACATCGACGCAAGCATCTTCCGAGACGGCGCCGCAGGCGCATGGAGTGCCTCCGGGCGACAGCCGGCCCGCCGTGGACGTCGAACTCGTCATCGCGGTCGATATTTCCTACTCCATGGAAATGGAAGACCTGGCAGCTCAACGGGACGGCTTTTCCAAGGCCATCGCCTCGCGGGAATTTCTTCAGGCGTTGCGGGCCGGCCCAATCGGCAAGATCGCGCTGAGCTATTTCGAATGGTCAGCCACGAACGACCAGAAGATAGTCGTCCCCTGGCGACAGATCGACGGACCGGAAGCGGCCAACGCTTTCGCAGACGAACTGATGAAGGCACCAATCCTCCGCGGGTCGCGCACGTCGATTTCGAGCGCGATCAAGTTCGCCATGCCGCTGTTCGAGCAGAACCCATACCGTGGCTCGCGCCAGATCATCGACATTTCGGGCGACGGTCCCAACAACGTCGGCGATCCCGTCGACACAGCGCGTAAAATAGCGTTGCAGAAGGGCATCTCATCACCGGCTTGCCGATCTTGATCAATGGGACGCCGAACGGGACGACCGATATCAGTCATATCGAGCAAATCGACTGGTACTACGAGGATTGCGTCATCGGCGGACCAGGCTCTTTCGTCGTGCCGATCACCGATCGCGAAAATCTCAACGAGGCGATCCGGACCAAGCTGGCGCTCGAGGTCGCAGGCCTCACTCCGAAACGATCGACTGTCCCGTCTGTCGACAAGGAGCCGCGGGTTCTCTGCACGATCGGCGAGAAGCTTTGGCAGGAGCGGTGGAATACGATCGTTCCGGCAAGCAAGGATACGAGCAGTCCGCCCATCAAGGATGCCTCCTCGCTCGACAAGCAAATGAGCAAGGACGACGCGATGCTCAACAAGAAGATCAAGGGCATCTGCCGCGGCTGCTAGCAGTCTGATCGTTAGCCGGCAAGCGACCGCCGACCTTTCCGGCTTCTCGCATTTGTCTGCCCTGGATATGTCTCCAACCAGGACCCAGCCCCCTATTCCCAGGCCCAGATTTCTCGCCTCCCGGTCAAACCGATGTTGCAGTCCCGTCACACCGAGGTGGGAACCATCCTCTGCGGCAATCCGCATCAGTTGCTATTGCGAATTAATCGCAATAAGGTTCGCAACAGGCTCAGGGGCTTGGGAAGAAGTCGCGCCGGATCGAGATCATCTCGTTCGATCGCGGAGCATCCAAGCCTGATGACAGGGTCGCCGCGAATCGGCAGGGATAGTGCGGCGAGTGGACACATTCGCGTTTGGGGGCGTGCGTTTTGACGTTGAGGGGTCACCGTTACAGGTATTTGCGGACGGCCGCGGCGATTGCCTCGGGCGTATTGGCTTTTCCCGCCGCCAGCCGCGCGGCCGATCTGCCGCTGAAGGCGCCTGCGCTCAAAGCGGTCTACGACTGGACCGGCCTCTATATCGGTGCGCATGCCGGCTACAGCCTCGGCTCGTCGCGCTTTGCGCTGAACGACGGCACGGGAATCAACGACAGCGGCGTCTTCAGCGGCATGATCGGCGGCGTGCAGGCCGGCTACAATTACCGGCTCAATTCCGGTTGGCTTGTCGGCGTCGAAGGCGATTTTTCGTTTCCGAACTACATCGCCTCGAACTCGATCGTTTCCTTCCTGGCGACACCCGCCAACACCGTCACGCAGCAATGGGACTACACCGCGAGCCTGCGCGGCCGAGTCGGCTACACCAGCGGTCCCTGGCTGGTCTATGCCACCGGCGGCTTCGCGTGGATGGGCGAGCGCTATTTCGACACGCCGGCCTCCGGCGCCGAAGTCCCGAAGATCCTGAACACGCGCCCCGGCTGGACCGCGGGCGCCGGCGTCGAATACGGCTTCGCGCCGCATTGGAGCGCACGGGTCGAATATCTCTACAGCCGCTTCGACGGCGCCAATGTCGCCTTCTCCACAGGCGCCGAATACAATTCGTCGTCTCTCGACTTGCAGTCGATTCGGCTCGGCCTCAACCGCAAGGTCGATTGGCCGGGCATGGCGAGCTATAACCCGAAGAGCTCCCTGATCGACACGGAGTCGGATCGCTGGGAGATCCACGGCCAGAGCACGTATCTACCGCAAGGCTACCCGTCGTTCCCCGCCCTCTACACCGGGCCGAATTCGCTCTCGCCATCAAGGCAGGCCAAGGCGACCTGGAGCAACAGTCTGTTCCTGAACGCGCGGCTCTGGGACGGCGGCGAGGTCTATTACAATCCCGAACTGCTGCAGGGATTTGGATTGAACGACACGGTCGGCGCGGCCGGTTTCCCCAACGGCGAAGCGCAGAAGTCGAACTTCCCCTATCCGCACTACAACACATCGCGCCTGTTCGTGCGCCAGACATTCGGCTTTGGCGGCGAGCAGGAAGAGCTTGCGAGCGGCCAGTTGCAGCTCGGACAGAAGGTCGACGTATCCAGGCTCACGGTGCAGGCCGGCAAATTCCCGGTGGTCGACGTGTTCGACGGCAACGCCTACGCCAAGGACACCCGCAAGGACTTCATGAACTGGTCGCTGTGGGCGCCAGGCGCCTTCGACTATTCCGCCGACAAGGTCGGCCTCACCTACGGCGTCACCGCCGAGCTGAACCAGAAGCAGTGGGCGTTGCGCGGCGGCTACTTCCTGATGGTCGCCGAGTCCAATTCGAATCATTTCGACACCAGGGTCGGCGAGCGCGGCCAGTACGTGCTCGAGCTCGAAACGCGCTTCTCGCTGCTCGGCCAACCCGGCAAGCTCAGGACCATAGGCTGGCTCGACAGCGCCAACATGGGCAGCTTCCGCGAGACGCTGGACAATCCCGCGCTCAACCTCGACATCGCACAGACCCGGCGCGGCCGTCTGAAGTATGGCTACGTGCTCAACCTCGAGCAGGCGATCACCGAGGATGTCGGTCTGTTCAGCCGTTGGAGCTGGAACGACGGCAAGACGGAGACGCTAGCCTTCACCGACATTCACCGCAGCCTGTCCGCGGGATTGTCGATCAAGGGCACGAAATGGGGCCGGCCCGATGACGTGATCGGCGTCGGTGGCGCCGTCAACGCCATCTCGCAGGATTATCGCGACTTCCTGGCTGCCGGTGGCCTTGGCGTTCTCATCGGCGATGGCGCGCTCAACTACCGCCGCGAGCGCATCCTCGAAACCTATTACGCCTACGCGCTGAACAAGAGTCTCACCCTCACCGCCGACTACCAGCTCATCGTCAACCCCGCCTACAACGCCGACCGCGGCCCAGTCTCGGTATTCTCCGGCCGGCTCCACGGCGAGTTCTGAGCCCGCTTCAGAACAACAGCGCGACGCCCGAGACGAACAGCAGCGCGAGCACGATCTTGCGGAACGTGGCCTCGTCGATGCGGCCGAACAGTTTCAGCCCGAGCCACGTTCCCGCAAGGAGAAACGGCAGGCCGAGCGCGAACAGCTTTGCGGTCTCCAGCGTGAACGAACCTTTGGCGCCCAGCAGCAGCGCCGCAATGGCAAACACCACGACCGCGACCGGTTGGAACGTGGCGCGCTGAACATCCTTGGGCAGGCCGCGCAGATTGCACCAGATGGTGATGATGATGCCGGCGAGGCCGGTCAGGCCGCCGAGCAGGCCGTTGACGAAACCGATCGTCATGTCGGCGGCCGGCGGCACGATGGTCGCGACCTTGAGCTGCGGCCTAAAGAACGCGTAGAGGCTGTAGACAATCAGGATCGCCCCAACCGCGATGCGGACGCTCTTTGGATCGGCCGAGGTCAGCAGTGACACGCCGAACGGCACGCCCAGGAGGGCACCGATCATGAAGGGCCACAGCCGGCGCCAGTCGAGCGCGCTGCGCAGCTTCCAGACCGAGTAGCCCTGCACCAGGAGGCCGAAGCCGACGATCAGGCTGGCGCTTTGAAGCGGCGTCAGCACGTAAAGCCACAGCGATGCCGCGACGAGGCCGAAGGCAAAGCCGGAGAGGCCGGCGACGAATGCGCCGGCGAAGGTGGCCAACAGGAAAAGCGGTAGCTCGATCGTGATCCCGTCCATTGCTCGCTCCAAACATCAGCGAGCAGCGCTTGCGTGGGATCACCACTTCACGGGGAGGCTGCGACATCCCCGGTGGCGCGAGCCTAGGTGAAGCCGCTTCCCTCCACAATGACCTTGTTACGCGGCCCGGATCGCGTCCAGGAACTTTCCGACCTCGACCTTGAGACGGCTGCTCTCGCCGGACAGCGACTTCGCTGACGCGAGCACGGTGGAGGAGGCCGATCCGGTCTGGCTCGCGCCGCGCTGCACGTCGACGATGCTGGCGGAGACCTGCTGGGTGCCGCGTGCCGCCTGCTGCACGTTGCGGGAAATCTCCCGCGTCGCCGCGCCCTGCTCCTCGACCGCAGACGCGATCGCCGATGCGATCTCCGACATGCGGGTGATGGTGTCGCCGATCGACTTGATGGCGCCGACCGAATCCTCCGTCGCACTCTGGATACCCGTGATCTGCTGGCTGATCTCGCCGGTGGCCTTGGCGGTCTGCTCGGCCAGCGCCTTGACCTCGGAGGCGACCACGGCGAAGCCGCGCCCGGCCTCGCCGGCGCGCCGCCTCGATCGTTGCATTGAGCGCCAGAAGATTGGTTTGACCCGCGATCTGGCTAATGAGCTCGACCACGTCGCCGATCCGGCCAGCAGCCTTGGCGAGCTCGCCGACATAGTCGTTGGTCCGCGCTGCCTGCTGCACCGCTTCGCTAGCCACGCGCGCGGAGTCCTGGACCTGCCGGCCGATCTCGTCGACCGAGGACGCCATTTCCTCCGCGGCCGCGGCAACGGTCTGCACGTTGCTGGAGGCCTGCTCGGAGGCGGCCGCGACGGTCGCGGTGACCTTTTCCGATTGATCGGCGGTGCTCGTCAGCGTTCCCGCCGACACTTCCAGCTCCGACGATGCCGACGACACGGTGTTGATGACGTCGCCGATCAACGCTTCGAAATCGCGCGCGATCTGGTCCATGCGCTGGCTGCGCCGGAGTTTCGCCTCGGCTTCGACCGCGGCGGCCTCGTCGGCGGCCTTCTTGGCAGAGAGCGAGTCCTTGAAGTGCTGGAGCGAGCCCGCCACCTGGCTGATCTCGTCATTGCGGCCCGTCACGGGGATCTCGACCTCGTGCCGTCCGGCGGCAAGCGTTGCGATCACGTCCGCGAGCCGGCTCAGCGGCGTCACCACGCGCCGGCGCAGCATCATGGTCACACCACCGAGCGTCCCCAGCAACGCCAGCACCGCCACGCCCGCGAGCGCGAACATCGCCAGCGCGCCGTCGCGCGCGGCCGAGGCACGCTCGGCCGCTTCGGCCAGCGCGGCATCGCGCACGCCGTAGAACATCTGGATGGCGGGTACGATGACGCTGGCCAGCTCTTCGGCGTTGATGCCGTACTTGCCGTCGCCACGTGCCGCAGGCATTTCCTTGTCCACGACGAGCGCTGCCTTTCCGAAATAGGAATCCGTCGCCGCCTTCAGCGCGCTGGCGATGCGGGGCGGGCTTCCGAGCTGGTCGATGCCGGCCTCGATGCGCTCGCGGTCGGCCTCGACGCGCCCCTGCATACGATCCATCAGCGAGAATTCGGTCGCCGTGAGCGGACGGCGTGCGCTCAGCGCCGGCGACAGCGTGGCGGCGCGGCTGCCGGCCGAGACGCGCAGATCCTGCGCCGTTCGCGCCAGGCCCAACAGCGCCGCAAGCGAGGAATCGGCATTGATGACCTTCGCTTCGAGCCGGTTCATGATCGGCTCGATATTGCCGATGACCTCGGCAACGCCCGGAAGGAAGCCCTTGATCGCAGCGCTGTCGCGTGTTGCCAGCGGAACGCTCATCGCGCGATCTGCCGCCGTGGTGATATCCCTGAGCCGCCGCGCGGTACGGTCCAGGTTTTCGATCATCGCTCCGGAATCATCCAGCACCATGATGGCGCGCCTTGCCCCCTCGAATGCGGCATCGGCCGCTTTCGCGGCCTTCGCGGCGCCTTCGATCTGGGCCTGCGTCGCAGGGTTCTCCTGGAAAATCGGGGAGATGTAGGGGGCACGAAGGCTAGCAATCTGCTGACTGACCATCAGGGTCGCACCAAAGGCGTCGACCGTCTTGATCGCATCGGAGCGGTTCGCGAAGATGCGCGCCTGGGGTATGAGCACCTCGGCGCCAAGGATGACTGCAAAAACCGTCACCGTCAGCATCGACAGCGCCAAAGAGCTTCCCGATCCGCATCTGATCCCCCGAATACATTCCTGCAAATGTCGAGAACCTAGCTGGTTGCCGCTAAGAGCCCATTAAGCAACCGCATGCCCGTAGTTCCGCGGGGTATTTGAGCTTCGGAGCACCTTTCGGGACGGCGTCGCCGAGGTTCCCTCGCGGTGCCGGATGCGACAGAATCATCGGCATTTCTTCCTCGAATACCTATATCAATGCCTGTGCCGCCATCCGGCCACACTCCCTTACCTCGGAACGTCAATGCTCTCCGCCGAACTCGCCATCGTCGTCGTCCTGATCGTCATCAACGGCTTGCTGTCCATGTCCGAGCTGGCCGTGGTCTCGTCACGTCCGGCCCGGCTGTCGATGCTCGCCGCCAAGGGCGTCCGCGGCGCCGAGCGGGCGCTGACGCTCGCGGCCGATCCCGGCAAATTCCTCTCGACGGTGCAGATCGGGATCACGCTGGTCGGCGTCCTCTCCGGCGCGTTCTCGGGCGCGACGCTCGGACAGCGGCTGACGCAATGGCTGCTTGAGCTCGGCCTGTCTGCAGGAATTGCCGACATCGTCGGCGTGGGCCTGGTTGTCACGCTCATCACCTACGCCACCCTGATCGTCGGCGAGCTGGTGCCGAAGCAGGTGGCGCTGCGCGACCCCGAGAGCATCGCGGTCAGGGTTGCACCCGCGATGCACGTGCTTGCGAAGGTCTCGCTGCCGCTGGTCTTCCTGCTCGATCTCTCCGGCAAGCTGATCCTCACGTTGCTCGGCCATGGCGGCAAGTCCGAAGAGAAGGTGTCGGAAGACGAGATCCATCATCTCGTCAGCGAAGCCGAAAGCGCGGGCGTGCTCGAGTCAGGTGAGAAGGAGATGATCGCGGGCGTGATGCGGCTCGGCGACCGGCCGGTCGGCGCGATCATGACGCCGCGCACGGAGGTCAACGAGATCGACCTGAACGATACGCCGGAGAGCATTCAAGCAACCATCGCCAAGAGTCCGCATTCACGCTTTCCGGTGTCCGACGGCGACCGCGACAAGCCGATTGGCGTGCTCCAGGCCAAGGACCTGCTGGTCGCCTTCATGAACGAGCGCACGCCGGATTTGCGCGTGCTGGTTCGCGAGGCGCCTGGCATTCCCGCCTCAGCCGATGCCCGGGACGTATTGGCGATCCTCAAGGCTGCGCCGGTGCATGTCGGCCTCGTCTACGACGAATACGGCGCCTTCGAAGGCATCGTGACGACGGCTGACATTCTGGAATCGATCGTCGGCGCCTTCCATTCCGAGGAAGGCCCGCCGGAACCGGCCTACGTCAAGCGCGCGGACGATTCGCTGCTGGTCTCAGGCTGGATGCCGGTCGACGAATTCGGCGAGCTGCTCGGCATCGAACTGCCGCCGCACCGCTACAACACGGTCGCCGGCCTCGTGCTGCAACAGTTCAACGTGCTGCCCGGTGTCGGCGACGCCTTCGACTTCGGCGGCTGGCACATCGAGGTGGTCGACCTCGACGGGCGGAGGATCGACAAGATTCTCGCGAGCCGGCGGAGCGAAGTAGAGACGGGTTGAGCGAGCGGCGACGTGTTGCGCTAGACCTTCACCCGAACCTCACCCCAATCCGCTTTTCCTTGCGCCATATCACGGTGCAGGCGAGATGCTTTCCGTCGGCCTGGACGAACAGGCTGAAATGGTCGGGAATGCCGACGGGACTGCTGACGTCGAGCGCGGCGCCGGTATCGGACAGGTTGCGGATGGTGCAGTCGATCGCGCCGCCGCCGCCGAACTCGATCGTTCCGGCCTTCAGCACGCGATGCCTTGCCTTGTCGCGCCGCTCGTCCATGGGGACAATCTACACCCAAAGTTGAACCAAGCGTTAAACGCAGCCCGCGTCGCGATGCCTTTACGCGCGGCCTGCGGCCTTGCAAGTGGACCGGCGCCTACAGCGCCGGCTGGAACGTTTCCGTCCGCGCCATCCGCCAGGCATCGCGGAAGCGCGGGTCTTCGGTGCCTTCGAGCAGCTCGCCCGGACGCAGCGACGGATAGAGCTGCGCGAAAGATTTCACGTCCGTCGTCGAGGTGCGTTGCGAGAAGTGGATCGGGCGCAGCTGCTGCGGATGTTCGAGACCGGCCGCGGCGATCAGCTCGGTCAGCGAGTGCAGCGTGGCAAGGTGATAATTGTGCACGCGGTCGATCTTGAGCGGTACGTAAAGCGCGCGCGCCCGCGTCGGGTCCTGGGTCGCGACGCCGGTCGGGCAGCGGTCGGTGTGGCAGCTCAGCGACTGGATACAGCCGAGCGAGAACATGAAGCCGCGTGCCGAATTGCAGTAGTCCGCGCCGATCGACATGGCGCGTGCCATGTCGAACGCGGTCGCGATCTTGCCGGAGGCGCCGATCTTGATGCGATCGCGCGCGTTGATGCCGATCAGCGCGTTGTGGACGAAACTGACGCCCTCCCGCATCGGCATGCCCAGATGGTCCATGAACTCCAACGGCGCGGCGCCGGTGCCGCCCTCGTTGCCGTCGACGACGATGAAGTCGGGATAGATGCCGGTCTCGATCATCGCCTTGCAGATCGCCAAAAATTCCCAGGGATGGCCGATGCACAGCTTGAAGCCGGTCGGCTTGCCGCCGGAGAGCTTTCGCATCTCGCCGATGAACTGCATCATGCCAACAGGCGTCGAGAAGGCGCGATGCGAGGCCGGCGAGATGCAATCCTCGCCCATGGCGACCCCGCGGATCTTGGAAATCTCCTCCGAGACTTTTGCCGCCGGCAGCACGCCGCCATGACCGGGCTTGGCGCCCTGACTGATCTTGAGCTCGACCATCTTGATCTGGTCCTGGCTCGCGACGCGCGCGAAGGCTTCGGGATCGAAGGCGCCGTCGAGATGACGGCAGCCGAAATAGCCCGAGCCGATCTCCCAGATGATGTCGCCACCCATCTCCGCGTGATAGGGGCTGAAGCCGCCCTCGCCGGTGTCGTGCGCGAAGCCGCCCTTCTTGGCGCCGGCATTCAGCGCGCGCACGGCGTTCGGGCTGAGCGCGCCAAAACTCATCGCGGAAATGTTGAACACCGAAGCCGAATACGGCTTGGCGCAATCGGGGCCGCCGATGGTGACGCGGAATTTCTCCTCGGCGTGCGTCTTCGGCGAGACCGAGTGATGCATCCACTCATAACCCTGGCGGTAGACGTCCTCCTGGGTGCCGAACGGACGCTTGTCGAGCTGCATCTTGGCGCGCTGATAGACCACCGCACGGATGTCGCGCGAGAACGGCATGCCGTCCTTCTCGCTCTCGAAGAAGTACTGCCGCATCTCCGGGCGAATCTCTTCGAGCAAAAAACGGATATGCGCCGAGATCGGGTAGTTGCGCAGAACGGCGTGGCCCTTCTGCATGAGGTCGCGGACGCCCAGCAGCGTCAACGCGCCGAAGATCAGGATCGGGATCAGCAGGATGTCGAAGATCTTGCGGTCGGCGATGCCGATGCCGATCAGCAGCGCGGTGACAACCGCGCAGATCGTCAGGACGATGAACCGTGGGGAGAATGGCAGCAGCAGGGTTTCCATGATCCCCTCTTCCGCCAGCGGCAGTCGTTTGGGCGAAACGTTGGGCGATTCCTGCGTCTTATGCTCGTCGGCCACGATTCCCATCCTCTCGCCAGCATGAGGCGGTACGATACGCCCGCGCCTGTCATACGGATATGACGCGGCGGTTGTTTCACGCTAGCGAATTCGGCGGGGATAAATCAATCAGCCCGATGGGCGGGCTTTTGCAGTGCAGCAGAGGCTGGGCCGACGACCACACTCACCGCGGTCATCCCGGCCCCCGTGCGCAATTGCGCACTAGGCCGGAACGACCAGAGAACGCGGCGATTACCGCTCGACGAACGCCTTTTCGATCACGAAATGGCCGGGCTTGTTGCCGGAGCCCTCGACGAAGTCGCGGCCTTCGAACATCAGTTTCAGCTCTTCGAGCATCCCCGGGCTGCCGCACATCATGATGCGGTCGGTCGCGATGTCGAGTGGACCCTGGCCGATGTCGTTGAAGATCTGCTCGGAGCTGATGAGGTCGGTGATGCGGCCGCGGTTCTTGAACGGCTCGCGGGTCACGGTCGGGTAGTAGATGAGCTTGTCCGCGAGCAACTCCCCGAACAGTTCGTCCTCGCGAAGACCGGCGACGAGCTTCTCGCCATAGGCGAGCTCGGAGACCTGACGGCAGCCATGCACCAGCACGATGCTGTCGAACTGGTCGTAGACCTCGGGGTCCTTGATCAGGCTGGCGAAGGGCGCCAGGCCCGTGCCGGTCGAGAGCAGCATCAGCCGCTTGCCGGGAATGAGATTGTCGGTGATCAGCGTGCCGGTCGCCTTGCGGCCGACCAGGATGGTGTCGCCTTCCTTGATCTTCTGGAGACGCGACGTCAGCGGGCCGTCCTGAACCTTGATCGAGAAGAACTCGAGCTCTTCCTCGTGATTGGCGCTCGCCATGCTGTAGGCGCGGAGCAGCGGGCGGCCCTCAACCTCAAGGCCGATCATCGCGAACTGGCCGTTCTGGAAGCGGAAGCCGGAATCGCGGGTGGCGCGAAAGCTGAACAGGGTGTCGGTCCAGTGCTGGACGGAAAGAACCTTCTCTCGGTAAAACGCGCTCATGATTTTCGATATTCCGAATAATTGCGGTTTTAGGGCAAAAGCGTTGCCCGGCCCCTGGAAGCGGAGCGGACACCATTGCCATGGCGGAGGATTTCGCGTGTGTGATCTACGCCATTGAGACCAATAATCAACCTCGTTCCGGATGCAATTGATGCCGGTCAAACCGGCATTTGCGGCGGAAATGGTCACATCATTAATGGATCTGCTGTCCGGCGCATGCGGAGGGCAATTTCTTTTCCCTCGGGAGTTCGAATACAGCACTTAATTTCCGTGGCGCTCGCGAGAATTTCATTAAGAATAGCTCTGATTTCTCGCCGGTCTGGCGCCGTTTCCCGCATTTTTGCGGCTTTTGGCGCCAAGATCAACCGGAACTGGCGACTGCGACTGGCGACTTAGACACATGGCGAGCGGCGAGCGGATCTTCGTCCAGGCGATCAAGCGCTATTGCGCGAAGCATGGCATCGCGCTCGATGTCCGCGCCGATGGCTGGCTGCTCGCGATGCGCCGGGGCGAGCAGCGCCTCTTCGCGTTCGGCTACGACGTCGGCCTCAACAGCGCCATCGCGCACCGCCTGGCCAACGACAAATCGGCCACCGCCGAGGTGCTCGCCCTCGAGGGCGTGCCCTGCATTCCCCATCGCCTGTTCCTCAATCCCAAGTTGGGCGAGAAGGTTGTCGGCGTCGCCTGGCGAGAGGCAATGCTGGCGCTGCTTCACGCCAATCCGCAAGGCGTGGTGGTGAAGCCGAACGAGGGGACATCGGGGCGATCCGTCTTCAGGGTAACGACGGAAACAGAGCTCGATCGTGCAGTTGGCGAAGCCTTTTCGATGAGCGCCGGACTCGTGATCTCGCCTTATGTCGTGATCGAGGACGAAGTTCGCGTGGTACTGCTCGATGATGTGCCACTCGTCGTCTACAGCAAGCAGCGTGGCTCGGATTGGCGGCACAATCTCGATGCGGGTGCAAAGCCCGTGCTGATACAGGACGGCGATCTTCACACAGCCTGCGCAAAGCTCGCCATCGACGCCGCCAATGCCGTCGGCATCACCTTCGCCTCGATCGACCTCGTGCACGTTGACGGCATCTGGCGCGTGCTCGAAATCAACTCCGGCGTGATGATGGAGACGCTGGCGAAGCTGCATCCGCAGCTGGTGCAGACGACGTACGACGCGGCGCTGGATCGGGTGTTTGGGGGAGAACACTGAGCGACACGTGCGCTGGCGGCTTCAACCAACCGCCAACCGATACGCAGCCTTCGCATTCACGCCGAACGCCTTGTCCCGCACCTGCGGCCCGAGCTTCATCAGGCAGGCCTCCAGCGCACTCTTGATCTCACCATAGCTCCCCGCGAGCAAACATACCGGCCAGTCCGAGCCGAAGATCAGGCGATCTTCGCCGAAGCATGTCGCGGCGTGCGCGACGAACGGAAACAGCCGTTCCGCATCCCAATCGCTCCAAACCGCTTCCGTCGCCAGCCCCGAGATCTTGCACCAGACATTGCCACTCGCCGCGAGTGCCGCGATGCCATTGGACCATTCAGTGCTTCCACCGTCGGCGATCGGCGGCTTGGCGGCGTGGTCAAGCACGAAGCGCGCCTGCGGGAAGGCTTGTGCTGTTGCGATCGCGGCCGGCAGCTCGCGGGTGCGGACCAGGAAATCGTAGGCGAGATCGTGGGCAAACACGGCCGTGAGGCCGCGCTGAACGTCCTCGCGCAACAACCAATCCGGGTCCGCCTCGTCATGGACCTGGTGGCGGATGCCGACCAGCTTGTCGCCGCCGGGCGAAGCACGCAACTGCTCCAGCGTTTCGCCAAGTGCAGCATCAGTCAGATCGACCCAGCCGACGACGCCGATCACCGAGGGCGTCGCATGCGCGATCCGCAAGAATTCCTCGGTCTCCGCGAGCTCCGAGCGGCACTGCACCACGATGCTCGCGTCGATGTCGTTCGCGCTCAAAAGCGGCGCGAGATCGGCCGGACCGAAGGCACGCCGGATCGGCGTGAGCTCGGGCGCGTCCATCCAGGGATAGTCGGCGCGCGCAGGATCCCAGAAATGCTGATGTCCGTCGACGATCATGCCTTACGCTCCGCCCGGTAATGGCGCGCGGGCGTCGACGAATTTTCGCGCACGCAGCTCCTGCCAGAACGCCGCGGGCACCGCCGTCTCCGACATCGCGATGTTATCGGCAACTTCCGCGGCGTTGCGCGCGCCCATCACCGCGACCGTGACTGCCGGGTGGGCCATGCAGAACTGCAGCGCGGCGGCCTTCAGCTCGGTGCCGTGCTTGCGGCAGAGCTCGTCGAGCGCGAGCGCGCGGGCGACGAGTGCCGCATCGGCGTCCTGATAGTTGAACTTCGCGCCCGTGTGCGGATTGGCCAGGATGCCGCTGTTGTAGATGCCGCCGAGCAGGATGCCGATGTTCTTGGAGGCGCAGACCGGGAACAGCGCATCCAGCGCGCCCTGGTCGAGCAGCGTGTAGCGGCCGGCGAGCAGGAAGCAGTCGACCGGAACGGCCTCTGCAAACCGGACCAGCATTTCTGACTGGTTCATGCCGGCACCGATCGCCTTGACGGTGCCCTCAGTGCGCAGGCGCTGGAGCGCACGGAAGGCGCCGGCGACGGCGTCGTCGTAATGATCGTCGGGATCATGCACGAGCAGGACATCGACGCGGTCGAGCCCAAGCCGCGCCAGACTTTCCTCCACCGATCGCATCACGCCGTCATAACTGAAATCGAACACCGGCCGCTCGCGCGACGTACCCTTGTAATGCTCGTCCTCCACGGCAGTGCCATCGGGCGCGCGCAGCAGACGGCCGACCTTGGTCGAGATGGCATAGGAGTCACGGGGCTGTCGCCGCAGGAATGCGCCAAGGCGTCGCTCCGCGAGACCAAAGCCGTAGAGCGGCGCGGTATCGAAGAAGCGGATTCCGAGCGACCAGGCGCGGGCGATGCTTGCTTCCGCATCGGCATCGCTGACTGGGGTGAACAAGCCGCCGAGCGGGGCGGAACCGAGGCCAAGTGAGGTGACATCGAGAGAGCCGAGCCGCGACCTTTTCATTCCCATTGCCTCAACAGTCTTCCCAACAGCCAAAATCATCCCTCCCGCTTGCGAAAAGCGCAAGCGGGAGAGGCACGCGAGGAGCGCGGGGCTGGCGACGCTCCTACTTCAACATCTGCGCAACGTTGTCCTTGGTCACGAGGTCGAGGCCGGTATAAACGATCTCCGGCACCTTCTCGCCTTTCTTGATGGCGAGCAGCGTGTCCATCGCCTTCTCGCCCATCTCGAACGGACGCTGGCCGACCAGCGCATTGGCGTAGCCGTCGCGCAACAGCTCGAGCTGCATTTTCAGCGTATCGGCGACGACAAGCGTGAACTTGCCGGAATCGATATCCTTCTTGTACCTGGACGCGAAGGCCTTGAAGCCTTCGGGGGCGAACATCGGCCAGCCGCCGATGGGAACGATCGCGGCGAGATCGGGCGTCGCGGTGCGCATGTCCGTCATCTGTTGAACCGCCAGCGCGGGATCGTCGTTGCAGAACGTCGGAGAGCCCGCGACCTCGGTCCATTTCGAGCCCTTCAGCGCCTCGCGGACGCCGTCGACGCGTTCGGCGAGGTTCTTGGCGCCGGGACCGCCCGAGACCATGGCGTATTTGCCGCCGTCGGGCCGCAGCTTCAGGAGCTGCTTGCCGAGGGCGACGCCGAACTCCTTGTTGTTGGTGCCGATATAGGCGATGCGCTTGGCGCCGGGCGCATCGGCGTCGAAGGTGATGACGGGGATGCCGGCCGCGGTCGCCGCGTCGATCGACTTGGTCATGGCCGCGACGTCGGCAACCGAGATGGCGAGGCCGTCGACCTTCTGGGTGACGAAGTCCTGGATGATCTGGGCCTGCGTCGCCGGCTCGTGCTCGACCGGCCCCTTGTAGATGCACTCGATATTGCCGAGCTCCTTGGCACGCTTCAGGCAGCCATCTCGCGCGAAGTCGAAGAACGGATTGTTCATCGCCTTGGGCACGATCACGAACCGGTAGTTTGCGGCAAACGCCGGGGTAGCCATCATCGCGACGGCGATTCCGGCAAGAACAAATTTCCTCATCGTCTCCTCCACCCTTCTTTGGCGCCTGTCCTCTTGAGATCGTCCGGGAAGCGGACAGGCGGCATTTTCGTTGCCGTCCCGGAACGACGTCGTTTCAGATCATCCGCGAGCGGATGCGGTCGACCAATACGGCCAGGATGATGATCACGCCCACCAGCGTCTGCTGCCAGTAGGAGCTGACCTGGGCGAGCACGAGGCCGTTGCGGATCACCTCAAGCAGCACGCAGCCGACGATGGCGCCGAGCGGACCGCCGATGCCGCCGGCGAGATTGGCACCGCCGATGACGGCCGCAGCGATCACGTTGAGCTCGTAGGACGTCGCCATGTTGGCCGGCGCCGATCCGAGCCAGCCGGAGATGATGATGCCCTGGAGGCCTGCGGCGAGCGCGCAGATCACATAGACCTCGATCTTCACCCGCACGACCGGGATGCCGGTGAGTTCGGCCGCCTTCTCGTTGCCGCCGAGCGCGAACACGTGACGGCCGAACGAGCTGTGATGCAGCACCACGGCCATCGCCAGCGCGAGGACGATCAGATAAATGAACGGCACGGGCACGCCGAGCACGTCGCCCGAGGTAAGCGCGTAAAAATAACCGGCATCCGGCCCGCCCGGAAAGCTGCCGCGTCCGTTGGAGACGACATAGCCGAGCCCGCGCACGATCGAGAGCATGCCGAGCGTGGTGACGAACGGCGACAGGCCGAGCACCGCGATACAGAAGCCGTTGACGAGGCCGGCGAGCAGCGCGACGCCGAGGCCGGCGAGCAGCGAGACCAGCAGGATCAGGCCGGGGACATTGGCGAGCACGGTCTTGCCGTCGGCCGCCATGTGCACGAACAGGGAGCCCGCGGGCGAGCCGGGCGCCGACAGCTCGGTCATCACCATCGAGGTGACCATGGCGGAGAAGCACATCATGGAGCCTACGGACAGATCGATGCCGCCGGTGATGATCACGAAGGTGACGCCGAGGGTGGCAATGGCGATGAAGGAGAAATTCTTCGCCACATTCTGCATGTTGCCTTCGGTGAAGAAGTACGGGCTGGCGAAATGCATGACCACCAGCAGCACGGCGAGTGCGAGCAGGACATAGCCGGTCTGGGACGCGAAGATGCCGCGCTGCCACCATCTGATCTTGCCGACATTCGAGAAGGTGATCGGGGATTCCATGGGCATGGCCATCACGCCGCCTCCTTCGCGCCGGTGATCAGGGCGGTGACTTCCTCGGGGGAGGTCTGGTGGATGGGCTTGTCGGCCCGCTTTTCACCGCGGCGCATGACGATGACGCGATCGCACACCGCGAACACGTCGGGCATGCGGTGCGAGATCAGCATCACGGCAACGCCCTGCTCCTTCAGCCGGTGGATCAGGCCGAGCACCTGCTCGACCTGGCGGACCGAGATCGCGGCCGTGGGCTCGTCCATCATGACCAGCTTCGCGTTGGAGAGCCGCGTCCGCGCGATCGCAACCGCCTGGCGTTGGCCGCCCGACATCTGCTTGACGAGATCGTCGGGGCGCGTCTCCGAGCGCAGCTCGCCGAACAGCTCCAGCGCACGCGCCGCCATCGCCTTGTGGTCGAGCAACGCGAACGGCCCGATCCTGCGCTTCAGCTCGCGGCCTAGAAAGACGTTGGCCGCGGCGGTGAGATTGTCGGCGAGCGCAAGGTCCTGATAGACCACCTCGATGCCGACGCCGCGGGCATCGACGGGCCGGTTGAAATGAACCGCGCTGCCGGCGAAACGGATTTCGCCGTGGCTAGGGCGGAAATTGCCGGCGATGATCTTGACCAGCGTCGACTTGCCCGCGCCGTTGTCGCCCATCAAGCCGACGACCTCGCCGGGGAGGACCTGCATGTCGACATCATGCAGCGCGCGGATCGCGCCGAACTCCTTGCCGATGCCGGTCAGCTCGAGGACCGGTGTCGCTTGTGCATTTGTCATCAGCGGCCTTCCTCAGACGTAGCGGTTGACGAGGGATTCCAGATATTCTTGCCGGCCCGAGCGCGGCTGCGGGTCAAAGCCCGGGCCATGCGCGCGGTCGGCAAGTTCGGCGAGCGAGCGCTGGCCGCCGAGAATGGCGCGGCCCTCGGACCCAGCCCATCCCTCGTAGCGCTCCGCAAGCGGCGCAGTGAGCACGCCGGAATCGAGCATGTCCGCGGCGGCGAGCAACGCCCGCGCGCAGGCATCCATCGAGCCGACATGGGCATGGATCAGATCGTCGGGATCGATCGACTGGCGGCGGATTTTGGCGTCGAAATTCAGCCCTCCGGAGGTGAAGCCGCCGCGGTTCAGGAGCTCGTGGAACACCAAGGCGAGCTCAGGCACGTTCATCGCGAACTGGTCGGTGTCCCAGCCGAGCAGATCATCGCCGCGGTTGATGTCGAGCGAGCCGAAGACACCCAGCGCCTCCGCGAGCGCGACCTCGTGATGGAAGGAGTGGCCGGCGAGGATGGCGTGGTTCTGCTCGATGTTGAGCTTGACGTCCTTCAGCAGGTCGTAGCGCGCGAGGAAGCCGTAGCAGGTGGCGACGTCGAAATCATATTGATGCTTGGTCGGCTCCTTCGGCTTCGGCTCAATCAGGATCGGTCCCTTGAAGCCGATCTTGTGCTTGTGCTCGACGACCAGCGAGACGAAGCGGCCGAGCTGGTCGAGCTCGCGCTTGAGATCGGTGTTGAGCAGCGTCTCGTAGCCCTCGCGTCCGCCCCACAGCACGTAGTTCTGGCCACCGAGACGGTGCGTCACCTCCAGCGCGGCGCGGACCTGGCCGGCGGCATAGGTGAATATCTCGGGGTCCGGATTGGTGGCCGCGCCCGCCATGTAGCGGCGATGCGTGAACAGATTGGCGGTGCCCCAGAGCAGGCGCACCTTGCTGGAGGCCATCTTCGCTTCGAACAGATCGGCGATGGCATTGAGGTTGGCGATGGACTCACCAAGCGAGTTGCCTTCCGGCGCCGCATCGACGTCGTGGAAGGTGAAGAAGGGCACGTCGAGCAGGCGAAACAGCTCGAAGGCGACGTCGGCCTTGGCGCGCGCCTGCGCCATCGCATCGGCGCCGTGGTGCCAGGGCCTTAGGAACGTCTCGCCGCCAAAGGGATCGCCGCCGGGCCAGCACAACGAATGCCAATAGCAGACCGCAAAGCGCAGATGGTCTTCCATCCTGCGACCATGGACGAGACGGTCCTTATCGTACCAGCGGAAGGCGGGCGTGTTTCCCGCATCCTTGCCGGCGAAGGCGACAGGTACGCTTGTATCGAAGAATTTCGCTGACGCATTCACTTAGGCACACTCCTTCAACGCAGGATAAAGCTCGCGCCAGCGGCGATAGGCCTCGTCATAGGCCGCAGCGACGGATGGGCGAGGCATAAAACTCGCGAGCCGCCGCGGACGGGTGCAAACCGCCGCTGCGTCTTCTCCGGTGGCGGCGAGCCGTCCGAGCCTGGAGGCGCCGAGCGCCGCCCCGACCTCGCCCTCCTCGACGCGGTGGACGGGAATGCCGAGCACGTCGGCGCAGATCTGCGCCCACAGCGGTGAGCGCGAGCCGCCACCGACGAGATCGACCTCCGCAAGCGGCCCACTCGCCGCGCTCAGCGCCGCCAGATTGTCGCGCGCGGCGAAGGCGACGCCTTCGAGCACGGCCTGAACGATCTGGGAGCGCCCGGTCGCACCGCGCAGGCCGACGAAGGCACCGCTGGCGGCGGCATCGTTGTGCGGCGTGCGCTCGCCGTCGAGATAAGGCAGGAATTTGACCGGGCTCGGTCCATCGACGCGCTTGCCGAGCGGCGCCAGCAGCGCTGCGGCCGGAACCTCCATCACGCCCGCGAGCCAAGCCAGCGACGCCGCAGCCGACAGCATCACGCCCATCTGATGCCAGCGGCCGGGCAGCGCGTGACAGAATGCATGGACCGCCGAAGCCGGCGCCGGCGCGAACCGATCCGTGACGCGGAACACCACGCCGGATGTGCCAAGCGACAGGAAGGCATCGCCCGGCGCGATGGCGCCGAGCCCGATCGCGCTCGCGGCGTTGTCGCCGGCGCCGCCGGCGACCACGACATCCCTAGCCATGCCCCAGCGTTGCGCGTAGTCCGGCGCGAGCGTCGCGCTGACCTCGCTGCCCTCGACAAGGCGTGGCATGTGGTGGAGATCGAGCCCGGTGGCATGCAGCAGCAGGGCCGACCAGCGGCGCAGACCGACGTCGAGCCACAGCGTGCCGGCCGCGTCCGACATGTCCTCGATCATCTCGCCGGTCAGGCGATAGCGCACATAGGCCTTCGGCAGCAGCACTTTTGCGACGCGCGCGAAGATTTTGGGCTCGTGCCTGGCGACCCAGAGCAGCTTCGGCGCGGTGAAACCGGGCATCGCCAGATTGCCGGCGATCGTGTGCAGCGATGGGCAGCGCCGCTCCAGCGCGACGCATTCGGCATGCGAGCGACCGTCGTTCCAGAGGATCGCGGGACGCAGCGGACGTCCATCCTCGTCCAGCAGCGTCGCGCCATGCATCTGGCCGGATAGTCCGATGCCCCGCACCCGCGCGACCTCGCGCGGATGGCGGGCGGCAAGATCGTCAACCGCGCCGACCGCCGCATCGACCCAGCCATCGGGATCCTGCTCGGACCACAGCGGCGCGGGATGCGACAGCGCAAGCTCGCGCGCCGGTCCCGTCGCGACAACCGCGCCGGCTTCGCTCACGAGCACCGCTTTCACACCTGATGTGCCGATGTCGATACCGAGATACACGCCATCCTCCCTTTCGCCTGTTGCGGTGCGCGAACTCAAAGTCGCCTTATCCGCAACGGGTCGTTTCGAATTCCACCTGACGCTAAGGCAGATTGTCCCGCATCACGATGTCGATCCTGATCTTCTCCTGTTCGCGCAAGATCGGCTCACCACGGGCGAGCGCGAGCAGCACGCGCACGGCGGCGCGCGCTTCATGTCCGGGGTTCTGCGAGATCGCGGCATGCATCACGCCCTGCAGCAGCAGCCGGCGCGTCAGCGCGGTGACGTCGTGCCCGACGAACACCACCTGCCTGTCGCGGCCGGCATCGCTCAACGCCTTCTCGTTCAACGCGTTGGCGACGCCTTGCGTGCCGGCGCCGACATTGTAAAGACCCACTATGTCGGCATGCCGGCTCAACAGCCGCGCCAACAATTGTTCCGAACGCGCGTCCTCGTCGCGTCCTTCGAGCACCGGCAGCACGCCGAGGCCGGGGAATTCCGACGCCATCACCTGGTTGAAGCCAAAAATGCGCTCGGCATGGTCGCGCAGGCCCTGCGAGCCCGCGACGATCGCGACCTTGCCGGACTTTTGTCCGACCAGCCGCCCGACCAGCGCGCCGGCGGTGCGCCCCGCGGCAATGTTGTCGATGCCGACATAATGGTGCCGGCGCGACGACGGCACGTCCGAGACCAGCGTCACGACACTGGTGCCGGCATCGACGAGATCGTCGATCGCGGCGCGGACGCCGGGATGATCCAGCGCCACCACGGCGACGCCGTCGTAATCATCCGAGAGCCCTTCCAGGGAAGCGGCGAGCACGGACGGATCGAACACGTCGGTTGCGACCGTCTCGACGCCGAGGCGGCGGGACGACAGCCAGCCCGACATCTCGCCGAGATAATCCTGGATTTGCTGCATGAACGGGTTCGGCCCCGACGGCATCACGAAGGCGAAACGGCGGGCGCGGCCGCGGGCGAGCTCGGCGGCGGCCACATGCGGCTGGAACGAATTGCGCTCGATCGCCTCCTTGACGCGCCGGACCGTATCCGGCCGCACGCCCGGACGATTGTGCAGGACGCGGTCCACCGTCGCGAGGCTCACGCCGGCCTGGCGGGCGATGTCCTTCAGCGTCAGCGTGGTCGTGGTGAGCGTATCGGCCATAGCTGAAGGCTAGCAGAGGTGTTTTGAGGTACGCAACTCATTTTGAGGGGCGGCAAGCATTTTCCCGCCGCTGTGCCTAGGAACAGCCTCTTCCGTCCGCCGTTGCTGCCGCGTGCATAACGATATCACCCATGATCCCGGCGAGGGATTGAGCCCGACGCTCGAGCGCAACATCCAGGCCCTGGTCGAGCGCCGCCGCCGCGAGCAGCGCGGTGCCAGGGGTCAGGAAAAACTTGCCGATGCGATCACGGCGTTCACCGGCAGCATGGCGTTCGTCTACCTCCATGTCGCGGTGTTCGGCTTCTGGATCATCGCCAATCTGCATTGGCTGCCGGGAATCCCGGCCTGGGACGAAAGCTTCGTGGTGCTGGCGATGATTGCTTCGGTCGAGGCGATCTTCCTGTCCACATTCGTGCTGATCTCGCAGAACCGCATGAGCGCAGCAGCGGACAAGCGCGCCGATCTCGATCTCCAGATCAGCCTTCTCGCCGAGCACGAATTGACCAAGGTAGCCCGCCTCCTCACGCAAATCGCCGAGCGGCTCGACGTCCAGCCCGATGCGAAGCGCGATCTGGAGGAGGCAAGCCGCGACATCGCCCCCGAACGCGTGCTCGACAGGATCGAGGAGACGCGCTCCTGAGCTATCGGCTCGCCGACAGATCCAGGGTCAGGAACAGGCTGTTGGGATCCTCGACATAGCCCTGGAACGGGCCGCAGAGGACAAAGCCATGCGCCTGGTAGAGCGCGAGCGCCGGCTTGAAATAGTCCCACGAGCCCGTCTCGAGGCTGAGCCGCGCCATGCCGCGCGCGCGGGCTTCCGTGATGATGTGGCGGAGCATCTCGCCGCCAAAGCCGCGCCGCCGCGTGTTCTGGAGCGTATGCATCGACTTCACCTCGCCATGCTCGGCTGACAGCGACTTCAGCGCACCGACAGCCACCAGCGTCTCGCCGTCCCAGCCGGTCCAGAACGCGACGTCGGGCGCGCGCAGCCCGGAGAGATCGAGCGCGTGAGCGCTGCCCGGCGCGGTCTGCGCCCGCGCAGCCGCGACGTGATGATCGAGCAGCGCGATGACGCGCGGATCAAAGGTGTCGCCGGTGCGGATCTGCATCGTCAGGGCCTCACATCTTGCCGTAGGACGCGCCGCGGCGCGTGATGATGACGTAGCGCGCGTCCTGTCTGGTCTCGTTCTCGAAGATCACCGCGCGCATCACATCGAAGTCGAGGCAGTCGCCCTCGCGCAGGCGAACTGCCTTGGCGTCGATATGCACGGCGATCGCGCCCTCCAGCATCAGCAGTTGCTGCGTGAAGGCGTTGCGCCCCCAGGGGCTGTACGGCACCCGCGCGCCGGCCGGCAAATCGACGACGATAACCTCGATGCCGCTCGCCGCGTCCGTCGGCGAGGCGTGTCGGCGGCGATAGCCGCTGTCGGGATCGCGCCAGAGCGGCTGGTCGGCGAGCCGCACCAGCCGCTCCGGCGGCTTCTCGGCCAGCGCGACGACATCGCTGAGCGACACGTCGAGCGCGGCGCAAAGTTTTCCCAGCAGCGCAGCCGTCGCACTGCTCTGCGCCCGCTCCACCCGCCCGATCATCGCCCGGCTGACGCCGGACCGCGTCGCAAGCTCATTCAGCGTCATGCCGGCCTGCGTCCGCAGCGTCTTCAAGCGACGACCGATCGCGCGATCGAGCTTTTGCTGGTCCATGATCTCTGATCCAAACGTTGCCCGGCGCAGGGACCGCATCCGCCGGACGAGAAGATTAGGCCGGAGCAGCGGCGTATGCCGGGATCGAGGGGCTAATATATTGGAATCTTTGCGCGCCGGGCAGCAACGTTTAGGATGGGCGCAATCACGATGCAGCGGGAGGTGTGGCATGAACGGACCGACGCAACGGATCATCAAGGCCAACGGAATCAGCCTCAACGTCGCCGAGCAGGGCAAGGGGCCGATGGTACTGCTCTGCCACGGCTTTCCGGAAGGTTGGTACTCCTGGCGTCACCAACTCGAGGCGCTGGCGGCGGCCGGTTTCCACGCGGTCGCCCCTGACATGCGCGGCTACGGCAATAGCGACCGGCCCGAAGCGATCGACCAGTACACGATCCTCCACATGGTCGGCGACCTCGTCGGCGTGCTCGACGCTTTCGGGGCGAAGGACGCCGTCATCGTCGGGCACGACTGGGGCGCGACGATCGCCTGGCACACGGCGCGCCTGCGGCCCGATCGCTTCCGCGCCGCCGCCATTCTCAGCGTGCCCTATCGACCGCGCAGTCCGGTGCGGCCGACGAGTGTGATGCCGCAGACGGCGGATGCGCAGTTCTATCAACTGTATTTCCAGGAGCCGGGTGTCGCCGAAGCAGAATTCGAAGGGGATCCGCGCGCAACACTCGGCGCGATGCTCTATGGCGGTTCCGGCGAAGGCGCGGCGGTGATCCGCGCAAATGCCGGGCGTCAAGGGCGGAGCGCCGGTGTCGGCATGGTCTCTCGCAAGGATGGCATGCTGCCGAAGGTGCAGGTGCCGCTGCCGTCGTGGCTGAGCAGCGCCGACCTCGACTATTACGGCGCCGAATTTGCCCAAAGTGGGTTTCGCGGACCGCTCAACTACTATCGCAACATCGATCGCAACTGGGAGCTGATGGGTGCCTTCGAGGGCGTCAAGGTGGTCGTGCCCGCGCTCTTCATCGCCGGCGACCACGACATGGTCATGGCCTTCCCTGGCGCCGCCGAGCACGTTGCCAACATGAAGCAATGGGTGCCGCAACTGCGCGAGATCAAAATGCTACCTGGGTGCGGACATTGGACGCAGCAGGAACGGCCGGCGGAGGTGAACGCGGCGATCGTGGAATTTCTGCGGAGCCTGCCGAACTAAAGGATGGAGCGGGCGAAGGGAATCGAACCCTCGTATGCAGCTTGGGAAGCTGCCGTTCTACCATTGAACTACGCCCGCGGATGCGCAGCCTGCGCCCGCTCTGATTAGCCGAGACGGCGCATCTCGCCAAGCGCTTTGGCGCAGCCCGCCCGCCCCTTCTTAAGTTTCCGGTAAGATTTTGGGTGCGCGCCGGATTGTGGCGGTGTTATGATCGCCTGTCTGGGGAGACGTGCACTGAGTGGGGCGTGTGCATGGTGTGGCGTGGCTACGCGATATTCGACACGACCATAGGGCGCTGCGGCATCATCTGGAGCAGCACCGGTATCGTCGCCGTGCAATTGCCGGAGGCGCGGGAGATCGACACCCGCCGCCGGATATTCCAGGTCCATCCCGAGGCGCGCGAACAGCGGCCTTCCGCGAACGCCGAGTTCGCGATCGAGGGCATTGTGGGCTTGCTGCAAGGCAGCGATGCTGATTTTTCCGGGGTCAGCCTGGACGCGAGCGGGGTGCCCGGCTTCAACCGGCGGGTCTATGAAGCCGCCTGCGCCATCCCGCGCGGAGAGACGCGCACTTATCACGAGATCGCCAAGACGCTGGGCGCCTCCGGCGCCGCGCATTCGGTGGCCCAGGCGATCGCGAAAAATCCCTATATGCTGATCGTGCCCTGCCACCGGGTGCTGGAGGCCGGCAATTACACCGACCGGCTTTCGCCCTATGGCGGGGTGATCTCCAAGCGGCGGTTGCTGTCGCTGGAGGGCGCCCATCCGATCGCCAGCAAGACGTTGTTCGACGTGCTGCTGCCCGTTGCCCCACCGAGACCCTCCACCTAGATAGGTGGCATGGACGCGACCACGCTGCTGACGACCCCCTCGATGACCGTCTCCGAGTTTCGCTGCGACGCGGGACCGGACGACAGCCCGTTTGCGGAGTGCCGCACCGGCCATTCCATCGCCTATGTCCGCGCGGGCAGCTTTGGCTGTCATTGCCGCGCCGGCTTCTTCGATCTGGTCGCGGGCTCGATGCTGGTCGGTGCGCCGGGCGAGGAATACACCTGCACGCATGAGCATGTCGCCGGCGACGTCTGCCTGTCCTTTTTCCTCAGCGACGATCTGGTCGACGCGCTCGGCGGTCGGCGCGACGTCTGGCAGGTCGGCGCAACGCCGCCGCTGCCCGAGCTGATGGTGCTGGGCGAGCTCGCCCAGACGGCGGCAGATGGCAACAGCGACCTCGGTCTCGACGAGGTCGGCCAGATCCTCGCGGGCCGTTTCGTCGATGTCGTCTCGGGCAAGGCGCGCAAGCCGACGAGGCCGACCGCGCGCGACCGCCGCCGCGCCGTGGAAGCCGCGCTGTGGATCGACGCCAATTCGCATGCCGAGGTCGACCTCGAACAGGCGGCGCGGCAGGCAGGCCTCAGCCCCTTCCACTTCCTGCGGCTGTTCTCCGCCGTGCTCGGCGTCACCCCGCATCAATACCTGGTGCGCTCGCGGCTGCGGCACGCGGCGCGGCTGCTTACCGACGATGACATCGCCGTCACCGACATCGCCTATGACGTCGGGTTCGGCGATCTCTCCAACTTCGTCCGCACCTTCCACCGCGCCGCCGGCGTGTCGCCTACCAAGTTCCGTCAGGCCTCGAAGGGCGAGCGCAAGATTCTCCAAGAACAGCTTGCCCTCAACTGACTAGATTCGTCTCCGGCGCGCGCCGATTGCGGCGCGCTTTGGAAATGGAGACGACCATGTACGACCATATCGGATTGCGCGTAGCCGACCTCGACGCCGCCACGCGCTTCTACACCGCGGTGCTGGCGCCGCTCGGTTATGTCCTGTGCTCGAGCGGTGACGGTTATGCCGGCTTCGGGCCCAAGGGCGAACCCGGGCTATGGCTGCACCTCAACAAGGGACGCAAGGCCGATGGCGCCCATATCGCCTTTCGCGCCGGGGATCATGACGCGGTGAAGGCGTTCCACAGCGAGGGCTTGAAGAGCGGCGGCCGCGACAATGGCGGCGCCGGCCCGCGCAAGGATTACAGCCCGACTTACTACGCGGCATTCTTGATCGATCCCGATGGCAACAATGTCGAGGCGGTCTGCACGTGAGTACGGCAGCCCTCACCACACACATTGTCATGCCCCGGCTTGACCGGGGCATCCAGTACGCCGCAGCTTCTCGATTTCATCACAGCGGCCACTGGAATACTGGATCGCCCGATCAAGTCGGGCGATGACAGCTGAGATGACGGCGCTATCGCTCGCTTCTCTACACAGGACTCAACCAGGATTCAACAATGGCCTCCATCCACAACGACATTCCCCTCTCCGCCCCGGCGCGCGACGTCTGGGATGCGGTGCGCGATTTCGGCGCGCTGCATCGGCGGCTGGCGCCGGGCTTCGTCACGGCCTGCACGCTCGACGGCGACGCGCGCGTCGTCACCTTCGCCAACGGATCGGTGGCGCGCGAGATGCTGGTCGATTGCGACGATGCGCGGCAGCGGCTGGTCTACGCGATCAACAACGAGCGTCTGAAGCACTACAGCGCCTCGGTGCAGGTGATCGCGGAGGGCGAGGCGAGATGCCGCCTGGTCTGGATCATCGACATGCTGCCGAACGAGCTCGCGCCCTATGTGCAGGGACAGACCAAGGACGCCGTCGCCGCGATACACCGAGCGTTCCCGGCAGCTGCTGCGTGATCTTTCTCACAGAGCCCAGCCCTCGTCCGCAATAACCATGGCGGCGTGCGCCCGGTTGGCTCCGCTCTCCCGGCGGCGCCACGCACGCGAGGAGCAGGCCATGAGAGGTGCGGACAAGGTGATCTGCCAGGCAGCCGCCGTGCTGCTGATGTTTTCGATTTCGAGCGCGCCGGCAAAGGCGCAGTTCCTCGGCGGCGGCGGTGCCGGCGGCGAGGACATGATGACGCAGATGGCACCGATGCTGGAGATGATGAAGGCCAAGATGGGCAAGCGCCGCTTCGGCATGATGATGCAGACCATGGGCCCGATGATGAGCCGCATGATGGAGAATGGCGGCGGCGGAATTGGTGGCCTCGGCGGCGGCAATCTCGGCGGCGGTTTCGGTGCACCCAATTACGGTGGCTACGCGCCGATGGGCGCAGGCGGATACATGCCGACCGGAATGGGCGGCATGGGTGGCGGCGATATCATGGGCATGCTCGGCGGCGCCGGTGGCGGCGACATGATGGCGATGATTCCGCAACTGATGCGGCTCACCAACGTCGGTGGCGGCCATCGCCGCCACCGGCACCGCTAGTCCGCAGCGGCCGACAGAGCCGGCCTGATCGCAGGTTTGGTTTGGCGCGGTCCCCAGCGTGTCAGCACCACGCTGGAGGACGAGAGCAGGCCGAGCACGACCATCGAGCTCGCCGCCAGCCAGAAGAAGTTTTGCGCGGTGGCATCATGCGTCGACAGCCACCAGCCGACCGCCGCGATGTAGATCAGCCGCGCGGTCTGCGCCAGCACCGGCCCGATCACCTTCGCAGCGCCCTGCGACGAGAAATACATCGTCGAGGCGAGGCCGATGAAGGCGTAGAACGGCGCCACCGTCGACAGATATTGATGGCTGGTCGCGCGCACGGTCGCGCTGTCGGTGAAGATGTTGACCCAGAGATCGGGGAAGATCGCAACCAGGCACGCCGGTGCACCGACGGCGACGAAGGCGCTCGCCGCCGCGATCCAGGCGATGCGCCGGGCGCGGGCGATGCGGCCGGCGCCGACCGCCATGCCGATCATCGGCACCGAGGCGATGCCGAACGAGAACGCGATCGAGGTCAGCAGGAATTCCAGCCGCGCACCGATGCCGTAGCCGGCGAGGATCGCGGTGCCGAATTTCGCAAGCATGTGGGTGAAGATCGAGATTGTCAGCACCGATTGCAGCGGCGAGAAGCAGGCAACGGCGCCCACTTTGAGGATGTCGAAAAACATCGCCCATTGGATGCGAAGTCCGCGCAGCTTCGGCGTCACGCGGGCGCGGCCGGAGAACAGGTACCAGCCCATCACGCCGATGTTCATGCAATAGGCAATCAGCGCGCCGGCGGCGACGCCGCGCATGCCGAATTGCGGCACCGGACCGAGCCCGAGGCCGAGCGTGCCGCCGAGCACGATCTGCCAGGCCGCAGAATTGAGGATCAACAGCGACGGCAGCTTCATGTTGCCGGTGCCACGCAGGACCCCGGCCATGGTGTTGAGCAGCCAAGGCAGCACGGCGCCGCCGAAAAACACCTGGGTGTACGCGATCGCATGCGTCAGCACCTCGCCGCGGCCGCCGAGCATCTCAAGCACCTTGGGTCCGAAGATCAGCATGCCCAGCATGAAGACGAGGCCGAAGCTGATGCCGATCAGCAGCGCGTGCGCGGCGAGCGTCCCAGCACGCTCGCGATCGCCGGCGCCGAGCGCCCGCGCGATGGCGGAGGCTACCGCGCCGCCCATCGCACCGCCCGACATGGTCATGGTCAGGATCACTGTCGGAAACACCAGCGCCATCGCGGCCAGCGCTTCCACACCAAGACGTCCGATATAGGAGGTCTCCGCAATCACTGTGCAGGTACCGGCGGAGAGCGCGACAACGTTGGGCCACGCCAGTCCGAGCAACGTGCGCAGGATCGGCCCGTCCGTCAGCGCGCTCCTCACGGGGCGCGGGGGCGGCGGCAGCGGACGCTCTTGTTCATCGACCGGGATTTCGGCGATGTCTGACATGTCCTCTCCGGGCGAAGCGCCATTTGCGGCGCAGCAATGCTTAGGTGTGCCAATGAATTGGTTCGCGCGCAGGGCGCAACGAGAGGCTTGTTAGCACGACGCGCAGCGATTCCTCCTGCGCCAGGTGCAGGCGTGCCCTGCGGCAGCGCATTTCGTGGAGGAATTAACCGATGCGCCAGAGCAACGGCGGACGGCCGCCCGGTGTCGGGGACAGGTGCACGCCGATGTGCCGCCCGCATCCGGCGGCAAGCCCCTCGAACAACCCCGCCAGCACCTCGGCGCAAGCTGGGTGGTGATCGGCGACGCCGTCCATCAACTTCCAGCTCTGCTGACGGATTTCAAACGTGCCTTCGGATTGTGTCGTCTCAGCCGCATCGTCCTGCGCGACCAACAGCGCGTTGAGGAACGTCGCGAATTCGCTCGCACCGCCGCGGCCCATCGACAGCGCCGCAGCGACCTCATCGAAATATTGCATCCCGATCAGCTTGCCGGTGAGGTGCAGGAGATAACCCGCATCCTCCGGACCGAACAGCTGCACCATTACGGGCGCGGCAGTGCGCACATATTCCATGGCGTAGTTGCGATAGGCTTTTTCCAGTCGCGGTCTCGGCCAGCTTGCGACCGGCAATGCCGGAGCCGCGGCGGCATCGAACAGCGGCGCTTCGAGATGCCGCGCGAACACGAGGCGCTGGTCGAGTTCGAGCGGCTGGTCATATTGATAATAGTAGCCTTCGAGCCCGTCCTGGCCGTCGACGCTCTGCTTGGTGCAGACGAACCCCAATCTGATATCGCCGAGCGCGACACCGTTGTTGGCGTGCCAACCGCGCAGCATTGCGCGTGAGACTTCGCCCGGCACTCCGCAGATCGCGGTGCCCTTCCAGATCCAGCGCGGCGGCGGATAGCGGATCCAGGCTTTGCGGTCGCTCTCATACATGTATTCGACGTGCACCCCGCCGATCCAGTTCGAGAGGTAGTGATATTGCGCGGCCGCCACAGCGGGCGGCAGATGGCTCAGCCCGAGCTTCTCCAGCCCCGGCAGGAAGCGCTCCTGCTGCTGGCGGCGAAACACGCGAAACACGAACTCCGCAGCATCTGCCGTGCCGCGCCGCGTGACCACGGTGAGGATCAGGCCGGTAAAATAGGCGTGATAGAGATCGGCAACCGCGCGCCAGCGTTTCCATTGAGCTTCCTGCGCGGGGTCTGATGCGGCGGCCATGTTCGCTCCCGATCGTTGTTTTGATCGAGTGTGTCACTGCATCCGGTGAGGGACAAGCTGAGCCGCACGCAGGGCGCCCTGCACACCGGCTCGCCAATTCCGCATCACGAAGTTTGCGCAGGCCTAATTTTGCGCAGCTTTGGCGGCACGCTCGCGCTCGACGCGCTCGGTGACGTCGCGGGCTATCGCCACCGATCCCTGCACCACTCCAGCGGCATCTCGCACCAGCGCGAAGGTCATTTCGATGTAGAGTTTGCGTCCGTCCTTGTGCAGCGCGCGGGTCAGTGTCGGCTTGCCCGCAAGCTTCATCGCGCCGCTGGCAAGCGCGGCTTCAAAACCCTTCCAGTGCGCGGCGCGCAGATGTTCGGGAATGATCAGGTCGAGATTCTGGCCCAGCGCTTCGTCCGCGGAGAAGCCGAACAGTGCGGACGATGCGCGATTCCAGCGCATGATCGTGCCGGAGCGATCCGAATAGATCAGCGCGTCGGCGACATCGTCGAGAATATGTGCGTCCAGTTGGGATTGATCTGTCATTTCGCCACCTCGGACGTAGCCCGGATTTCGCTTCTCATCCTGACACAGATTCGGTGTCATCGCCCGACTTGATCGGGCGATCCAGTATTCCAGAAGCGGATGTCATCGAACGGATAGGTTGCGGCGTACTGGATGCCCCGGTCAAGCCGGGGCATGACAGCGGAGGGTGAGGCTATCGCTACACCCGGAAATGCTTGCTCAGCTTCAGCCCCTGGGCCTGGTAGTTTGAGCCGATGCGCTGGCCGTACATGGCGTCGGGACGGGCCAGCATCTTCTCGTAGACGAGGCGGCCGACGATCTGACCGTGCTCGAGGATGAACGGCACTTCGCGCGAGCGGACTTCGAGCACGGCGCGCGAGCCCAGCCCGCCGGCACCGGCATAGCCGAAGCCGGGATCGAAGAATCCGGCATAATGCACGCGGAACTCGCCGACCAGCGGATCGAACGGCACCATCTCCGCGGCGTAATCGGGCGGCACCTGCACCGCCTCTTTCGACGCCAGGATATAGAACTCGCCGGGATCGAGGATCAGGCTGCCGTCGGGACGGGCCGAGATCGGCTCCCAGAACTCGTCGACGGAATAGCCGGCGCGACGATCGACGTCGATGACGCCGGTGTGGCGCTTGGCGCGGTAGCCGACGAAGCCCCCGCTCTTCTCGCCGGAAAGGTCAACAGAGACGGCGACGCCGCCGGTGAGATCGGCATCGTCGATATCGACGAGACGCTCGGTCGCGTGCAGCGCCTCGAGGTCGTCGATGTTGAGGATGGCGTCGCCGGTGCGGAAGCGCACCTGCGACAGGCGCGAGCCTTCGCTGACCAGCACCGGGAACGTCTTCGGGCTGATCTCGGCATAGAGCGGGCCGTGATAGCCGGCACCGATCATGTCGAAGCGGCGGGTGCCGTCGGCGATCACGCGGGTGAAGACGTCGAGCCGGCCAGTCGAGCTCTTCGGGTTGGCGGCCGCAACGATCTCAGGCGGCAGCGCGAGGCTTTCGAGCAGCGGCACGATGTAGACGCAGTTGGTCTCCAGCACTGCGCCGTCGGCGAGGCTGAACTCGTGCAGCTTCAACCCGTCGATGCGCTCGGCGACGGTGGCGCCGGGACCGGGCAGGAAGCTGGCGCGAACGCGATAGGCGATGTCGCCGAGGCGAAGGTCGAGGCTCGCCGGCTGGATCTGGCTCTCGACGAAATCGTATGCGGGCAGGATGAGACCGCCCTCCGCCATCGCCGCGATCATGCGGTCGGGCAGGATACCATTGGCGTCGGCGGCAACCGTGAACGTCAACCGGGGGTCCTCATAGGGGTCCAATTCATCCCGACATACGGGGAAATAATAGCGTTTTACGGCTATCCGATGGACGTCTTGACGGAAAGGGCATTGCGGAATATGAGCATGACTTATCCCGTGGTGATTTGAGCCGGCCGGCTTGCAGCCACGTTAAATAAGTCGCTAAACAGGCCGGGGACCTCTGTGATCCCGGCCCGTGGAAATATTCCAGGCCGGTTTTTTTGTGACCATTTCGATGGTCACTTCAGGAGGTCCTATGTCGAAGTCCCCGGCGCCCACTGCGTCCTACCGTCCCGAAACCCGCCTGGTCCATTCCGGCACCCTGCGCTCGCAATATGGCGAGACCTCGGAGTCGCTGTTCCTGACCCAGGGCTACGTCTACAACAGCGCCGAGGAGTGCGAGGCCCGGTTCAAGGGCGAGGACCCCGGCTTCATCTATTCACGCTACTCCAATCCGACCATTGCGATGTTCGAGCGCCGCATGATCGAGCTCGAAGGCGCCGAAGCGGCACGTTCGGCCGCGACCGGCATGGCCGCGGTGACGACCGCGATCCTGGCGCCGCTCAAGGCCGGCGATCACGTCGTGGCCTCGCGCGCGCTGTTCGGCTCGTGTCTCTACGTCGTGCAGGATTTGCTGCCGCGCTATGGCATCGAGACCACGCTGGTGGACGGCCTGGATCTCGACCAGTGGCAGCGCGCACTGAAGCCGAACACCAAGACGTTCTTCCTGGAGAGTCCGACCAATCCGACGCTCGACGTGCTCGATATTCCCGGCATTGCCGAGATCGCACACAGCGGCGGCGCGCGGCTCGTCGTCGACAACGTGTTCGCCACCCCGATCTGGCAGAGCCCGCTCGCGCTCGGCGCCGACGTCGTGGTCTATTCCGCGACCAAGCACATTGACGGCCAGGGCCGCTGTCTCGGCGGCATCATCCTGTCCTCGGAAGCGTTCATCGCCGAGCACATCCACAATTTCATGCGCCAGACCGGCCCGTCGATCTCTCCGTTCAACGCCTGGGTCCTGCTCAAGGGCCTGGAGACGCTCGCCGTGCGCGTGCGCGCGCAGACCGAGACGGCGGCGCGCATCGCGGACGTGCTGGCGAGCCATCCGAAGATTTCGCGGCTGGTGTTTCCCGGCCGCGCCGATCATCCGCAGGCTGCATTGGTGAAGAAGCAGATGCGCGGCGGCTCGACGCTGGTCGGTCTCGAGGTCAAGGGCGGCAAGCAGGCGGCGTTCCGCGTGCTCAACGAGCTCAAGCTGGCCAAGATCTCGAACAATCTCGGCGACGCCAAGAGCCTCGTCACGCATCCGGCAACGACGACGCATCAGCGCCTGAAGCCGGAGGATCGCGCCGCGCTCGGCATCAGCGAGGGTTTCATCCGCTTCTCGGCGGGGCTCGAGCACGCGGACGATCTGATCGAGGATCTGACTGCGGCCCTGGAGAAGGCGTGAATTATTGTCGTCCCGGCGAAGGTCGGGACCCATAACCACAGGAAGCAGTTTGGAAGACCCAGAGTTAAGGGGCGCGGTACGAACACCGCGCACCATTGATGGATCACGCGGTATGGGTCCCGGCCTTCGCCGGGACGACAAGTCACATCGGCCGGTACGTCCGCACGTCCCCGGGCACGTTGACGCCGAGCTTGATCTGGCCGACGGAGCGGATGATGTCGTCGCCGAGGAGCTGGGCGAAGCAGGCATAGCCCCAATCGTTCATGTGCAGGCCGTCGGCGATCACAAAGCTCTCGACCGGAATCGATTGCTTCTCATGCCAGTCGCGCATCACCTCAAAGCGCGGGAAGATGCCGACGTGACGGAGCTCGGCGACCTTGCCGAGCAGCTTCACCATCTTGCCGGCGCTGTCCGCGCGCTGGTTGACGGCGGGCGAATATTGCGGATCGACCAGCACGACGTCGGTGCCGCCGGCAGCCTGGATGCTGGCGATGCCGTCCTCCACGAGCTTGGCCGTCTCGCCGGGATCGAGATTGCGCAGCACGGCATTGGTGCCGACCTGCCAGATCACCAGATCCGGATGCACATCGATCACCTCTTTCTGGAGGCGCTTCATCATCTCGGGCGCGTCCTCGCCGCCGACGCCGGCATTGACGACGGTGATGTCCGCGGTCGGATAGTGCCGGTGCAGCTGTGCGGCAAGGCGATTGGGATAGTTGAACTCAGGCGAACTCGCGCCGAATCCCGCGGTCGACGACGAGCCGAATGCGACGATGACGACGGGCTGGCCGGCGACGAGCTTGCCCGCGACATGCGGCAGCGAGCCCATTGCCTTCGAGCCGCCCTTCGGCGACAGGCAGGGGACGCGGCTGAAAATGTCGCCGGCGGATTTCGCGACCTGCTTCACCTTGTCGATGGCGCGCGCCGTAATGCCACGCTGATCGGGGGACGTCGCTGCGACGGTGGTCTGGGACGGCGAAGCGGGAGCCGGATTAGCCGACTGCTGCGGGGCCGGCGTTGCCTGCGCGGCCTGCGTCTGCGCGTGCGACTGCGAGGCCGGACTCAGCACCAGCAGCAGCGCTGCTGCGGGCACAGCCAGCCATGCCGTCAGGCAAAAAGGGCGGAGAGAACTCATTAACGCTAGACCTCAATTTTGCTGCTGGGCCGGCTCCAGATGGGCAGCGTCGATCACGAACTGTGCCAACGCCCGGCCAAGGCAATCATGGACCTGTTTCGCCAGCTCAGGCCCGCGCGACGGGCTGAACAGGTCGAACTGCCCCTGATCATTCCACTGCCGCATGATCGCGAAACGATCGAACAGCGGAATATCGTGCTCCTGCGCCACCACCCGCATATTGTCGAGGTATGGCGGCGCCGAAATCATGGTTTCGGTACGCGGACTGTACTGCAAATTCATCAAGACGACGTCAGCCCCTGCCTTTTGCAACGCAACAACCCCTTCGGTCACCGCGCCACGAAAATCGTCGGGATCAATGGCTCGGATAGCATCCACGGTCCCGGTCTGCCAGATGACCAAAGTAGGCGCTTTTGCTTCCATCAGCTTAACGAAGCTGGCGGCCGCCTCCTCCGCCGTTTTCTTGCTCTGTATTTCTACGGAGACGTGCACCGCCTCGGACGGCGGCAGCTTGTCCTTCAGGATAGCTTGCATCCGCGCGGGATAAGAGGCGTCCTCGGAAGCCGGAATCGTGGTCGAACGGCTGCCGATGACCAGGATTTCGAGCGGCTTGCCGGCCTTGATGGCATCGGCGACCTTGGGAAGCTGGCTTTCGCTGCTGAGCAGATAGGATGGCAATTCACAGGCTGCAGGCGCGGCTGAAGCAGCAGACGCAGCATCGCCCGCGCGCGCCGGAGGCGCGGCGAGACCACCGCACAGCAGGATCAGGCTCAGGAAAACCTTCGCCTTCATCAGCCCCCTCCCGCCATATCGGCGCTGCCGACGGCGCTTTTGGTTTTCGAACCGCTCTTATCAGCCACCCGCTTGTACCACGAAATCAGCCAGGCCATGGCCCACATGATCAGGATTCCGGAGAGACTAATTAGCGCATGCATGACCGGGCCGCCCGAGACCTCGGCCAGGATGAAATGGCCCGCAAAGGCGAGGAAGACGCCGAGACAGAATATCTCCAGGGAATGCGAGCCGCACAGGATCAGCGGCCGCAGCCAGGGCGATTTCAGGCCCGGCCAGTCCCGCGGCAGGACGCGCACGGTGAGCGCGGCCAGCGCCAGGAAATGCGTGAAGCGCAGCACGTCGAGGTCGGCCTTGTCGATCGGATACATCCACTGCTCGAGCCGCTTCGGCATGAAGTGGGAGAGCTGCGGCACATACCAGGTCAGCGTCACGTAGAATGCCGCGACCAGATAGGCGATCGCGATCCACATCGTCACCCGCGAAGCCAGAATGCGCGACATGCGTCGCGCACCTCCAAGCGCGCACCATGCCCCGAACACGAACAGCAATTGCCAGGCGAAGGGATTGAAGGCCCAGAAGCCGTTCGGATAGGCCGACAGATAGAGGTCGTATTCCCAGGTCACCGCGTAGAGCGCGACGGAGAGACCGAGCGTCACATCGGGGCGCCATTTCATCAGCCACAGGATCAAGGGCAGCGCCAGCATCAGCACGATGTAGAGCGGCAGCACGTCCATGTTGACGGGACGGAAGCGCAGCAGCAGCGCCTGCACGATCGTGACGTCGGGCTGCTTGAGGAAATCCATGATGCCCATCTCTTCGGTGTAGAGCGGGTTCTCGAACCTGGTCGCGACGTAGGAGATTTCGGCGAGGAAGATCGTGAACAGGAAGACGTGGGCGACATAGATCTGCCAGACGCGCCGCAGGATGCGCGCGGTGGCGACGACGATGCCGGACTCCAGCATCGCCCGACCGTAGACGAAGGCGGCGGTATAGCCGGAGATGAAGATGAAGATCTCGGTGGCGTCGCTGAAGCCATAATTGCGAATCGTGAACCAGGTCAGAAGGCTCGGCGGCAAATGGTCGATGAAGATCAGCCACAGCGCGAGGCCGCGGAACAGGTCGAGCCGGAGCTCGCGCTCGCCGATGGCGGGCAGCGAAATGGCCGGCGCGGCCGCGCGCCGCTTTGCCCCCGCGGACTTGGCCTCCACAGGCTTAGCAGTTCCCGCGATCGTCGATCCCGTCACTTGGTCGGCAATGGTCATCGGGGGCCTAAAAACCCTTCCGCAAATCGCGATGTGGCAAGGAGTGTACCGGTCCGGCCGTCATCTCGCAAAGCGACCGGATCACATGCAAATACATTTGCAAGTACATTTGGACGTGTACTTCCCTGCGAATTCTGGCGGGACGATGTCGCTAAAGCCGCCTCCGGCGTTTGGTTCCCGGGCGGATTTCGGTATGATGGCAATCATGTACCGCGCCGTGACCCGCCAGATCGAAGTGACCGTCGAGCCGAACTTTGTTCCGGAGCAGTCGTCGGCCGACCGCTCCCGTTATTTCTGGGCCTACACCATCGTCATCACCAATTCCGGCGACGAGACCGTGCAGCTCAAGACGCGACACTGGATCATCACCGACGCCACCGGGCGGCAGCAGGAGGTGAAGGGCGAGGGCGTGGTCGGCGAGCAGCCGACGCTCGCCCCCGGCGAACGCTTCGAATACACCTCCGGCGTACCGCTCACGACCGCCTCGGGCTTCATGACCGGCCGCTACCAGATGGTCAGCGCAACCGGCGAGCGCTTCGAGATCGACGTGCCGACGTTCTCGCTGGACAGCCCGGACAACAAGCGGGTGTTGAATTAGGAGGGATTAGTGGGCACGCTTCGCTTCGCCCGCCCGACGGCAGCGCGCTAAGCGTCCTCGACGCCCGCCTCATCCGGTGTGAACTCGTACACCGAGCTGCAGAACTCGCAGGTGACGACGACCTTGTCGTCCTTGACCATCGCGGCACGGTCGTCGGACGAAAAGCTCTTCAGCATCGATGCGACCGCATCGCGCGAGCAGGAGCATTGCGCCTTCAAGGGCAGCGGATTGAACACGCGCACGCCGCGTTCGTGGAACAGGCGGTAGAGCAGCCGCTCGCCGGAGAGCTCGGGATCGATCAGCTCGACGTCTTCGACGGTTTCGATCAGCGAGCGCGCCTCGACCCAGGCATCGTCTTCAGCGACGGCATGCACCTCGACGCCTTCGGGCGCATCGCCGGGATGCAGGTCGGCCTGCCGCGCGCGCTCGGGCGCCTTCGGCAGGAACTGCATCAGCATGCCGCCGGCGCGCCAGCGATGCTTGCCGCCGTCGTTCGATCGCCACTCCTCGCCCACGGCGAGGCGGACGCGGGTCGGGATCTGCTCGGAGCGCAGGAAATATTCGTGAGCGGCGTCTTCCAGGCTGCCGCCGTCGAGCGCGACCAGGCCCTGGTAGCGGCTCATGTCGGGGCCCTGGTCGATGGTCATGGCGAGATGACCGTGGCCCAGCAGCGCGCCGGAATCTTTTGCATCGCCGAGGCGCGTAGCGTCGTAGCGGGCATAGGCGCGCAGGCGATCCGGCGCCTGATAGTCCACGACCAGGAACGACACCGGACCGTCGGTCTGGGCCTGGAGGATGAAGCGGCCCTCGAATTTCAGCGACGAGCCGAGCAGCGTGGTCAGCACGATGGCCTCGCCGAGCAGCTTGCCGACCGGCGCCGGATAATCGTGCTTGGTCAGGATCTCGTCGAGCGCCGGGCCAAGCCGCACCAGCCGACCTCGCACGTCGAGCGCGTCGACTTCGTAGGGCAGCACGGCGTCATCGATCGGAACCGCCGATGGCGCGCGAACCGGGCCTTCGGGCCCGGTTTTCATGTCAGGGGATTGGGAAACCATGGCGCTTTATCTGGGGTCGGAAGGCGGAATTGGAAGGGGGGCGGGGCTGAGTGTTCCAGGCAACGATTGGATCGCAAACAAGCGCGGCACACTCAGTGTCGTCCTGGCTTTCGCCAGGACGACGATCCAAACCTGCTTCAGCGCCCGCATTACTTCACCGCGTCGAAGCACCAGGCCAGAATGCCCTTCTGTGCGTGCAGGCGGTTTTCGGCCTCGTCGAACACGACGGATTGCGGACCGTCGATCACCTCGTCGGTGACTTCCTCGCCGCGATGGGCGGGCAGGCAGTGCATGAACAGCGCATCGGGCTTGGCCAGCGACATCAGCTGGGCATTGACCTGATAGGGCTTGAGCACGTTATGGCGGTGCTCGCCTTCCTTGTCGCCCATCGACACCCAGGTGTCGGTTACGACACAATCGGCGCCGCGCACGGCGGCTTCGGCATCCGTACCGAGCATGATCGGCGCGCCGGTCGCCTTGATGAAGTCGCGCATCGCCTTTTTCGGCGCGAGCTCCGGCGGCGTCGCGACATTGAGCTGGAACTTGAAGCGCTCGGCGGCGTGCGCCCAGGACGCCAGCACGTTGTTGTCGTCGCCGGTCCAGGCCACGGTCTTGCCCTCGATGGGGCCGCGATGTTCCTCGTAGGTCATGAGGTCGGCCATCACCTGGCAGGGATGCGAGCGCCGCGTCAGGCCGTTGATGACGGGGACGGTCGCGTTCGCCGCAAGCTCCAGCAGCGCATCGTGATTAAGGATGCGGATCATGATGGCATCGACATAGCGCGACAGCACGCGCGCGGTGTCGGCGATGGTCTCGCCGCGGCCGAGCTGCATCTCGGCGCCGGTGAGCATGATGGGCTCACCGCCGAGCTGGCGCATGGCGACATCGAAAGACACCCGCGTCCGCGTCGAGGGGCGCTCGAAGATCATCGCCAGCGTCTTGCCTTCGAGCGGCCTGACCGGCTGATGCGCCTTCTGCTTCGCCTTCATCGCGGTGGACGCGGCCAGCATGCGCTTGAGCTCCGACAGCGGCAGCTCGTTGATATCGAGGAAGTGCTTCGGTGTTTTCTTGGGTGTTTTATCGGGCGACTTGTTCATCAGCTTGCCGCCCGCTTGTTGCCGGACAACGCCGTGCAGGCGCGCTCGAGCCGCCCGACGCTGTCCTCGATCTCAGCTTCGGTGACGATCAAAGGCGGCAGGAAACGCACGACATTGTCGCCGGCGCCGACGGTGAGCAGCTTTTCGGCGCGCAAGGCGGCAACGAGATCGCCTGAAGGCACCACGGCCTTGATGCCGATCAGGAGGCCCTCGCCGCGCACTTCGCTGACGACATCGCCATGACGGTCGATCACGGAGGCGAGCTTCTGCTTGAGCAGCAGCGACATCCTCTGCACGTGGTCGAAGAAGCCGGGCTTGAGCATGACGTCGAGCACGGCGTTTGCCGCCGCGATCGCGAGCGGATTGCCGCCGAAGGTCGAGCCGTGGGAGCCGGGCCCCATGCCGGCAGCCGCGTCCGCAGTCGCGAGCACCGCGCCGATGGGGAAGCCGCCGCCGAGCGCCTTCGCCAGCGACATCACGTCGGGGGTAACGCCGGTGCGGCGATGCGCGAACAGATCGCCGGTGCGGCCCATGCCGGTCTGCACCTCGTCGAAGGCGAGCAGCAGGCCCTTGTCGTCGCAGAGCTGGCGCAACGCCCTGAGGAAGGCGGGCGTTGCCGAACGCACGCCGCCCTCGCCCTGGATCGGCTCGATCAGGATGCCGGCGGTGTGCGGACCGATCGCCTTTTTCACAGCCTCGATATCGCCATGCGCAACCTGGTCGAAGCCCTCCATCGGCGGACCGAAACCTTCGAGGTATTTGGCCGATCCCGTCGCCGCCAGCGTCGCCAGCGTGCGGCCGTGGAAGGCGCCTTCGAAGGTGATGATGCGATAGCGCTCCGGATGCCCGTTGGAGAAGTGATGATGGCGGACCAGCTTGATCACACCTTCCAGCGCCTCGGCGCCGGAATTGCAGAAGAACACGAAGTCCGCAAAACTTTCATTGCACAGGCGCGCGGCGAGCTTTTCACCGTCCGGGCTCTGGAACAGGTTCGACATGTGCCAGAGCTTCGTGGCCTGCTCCTGCAACGCCGCGACCAGCGCCGGATGGGCATGGCCAAGCGCATTCACCGCCACCCCGGAGGTGAAATCGAGATAGCGCTCGCCATTGGTCGCGATCAGCCAGCAGCCATCGCCACGCTCGAAACCGAGGTCGGACCTGGCGAAAACGGGGAGCAAATGCGGCGCGACGCTGTTAGTCATGACGATCACTTGAATGTTGCGGACGGTGTGCGTGCATTGCGCAACGCACCATCGACCGGCCCGGAAAACGAAACGTGCCGCCTCTTGAGGGCGGCACACACGACTATCTTAGGCCCGGTGAAACCGGTGTCAATGCCGCCCGGAAAGCCTCGCGAAACGCTGATCCGTAGTCTTGCGGTGCCGATTTTGCGGGATTTCACCACGGAACATGTGGAAGCGAGTCGGCGGACTCTTGCGCGGGAGTCACGCCATATTGTAGCGTTTGGATTGTCAGATACGACATCTCGTGCAGTGGTTCTGATCTTTAAGTCCTTATGTACCGGCGTAAACGTTCGGGCGTTCTAGTCACGCCCGGCGAGCCTTAAGGGATTCTGGCGGCACGGGTTTTTGAAGGCTTAGGCATTCGCTGCGAGGCCCCAGGATGGCTGGCGCGCAGCGAGGGAAAGGGTGCAATGACGGTTTTGACCTGGTCCGATGATCGCGTCGAGCAGCTGAAAAAGCTCTGGGAGGCCGGACTTTCGGCCAGCCAGATCGCGGCGGAGCTCGGCAATGTGACCCGCAATGCCGTGATCGGCAAAGTGCACAGGCTCGGCCTTTCGGGCCGCGCCAAGAGCCCATCATCGGCAGCGCCCCGGCCGCGCAAGGCGCGCCCCGCGCAGCACATGATGCGGGTGAGCCGCCCGATCTCGCGCGGCAACACCGCGCTGGCGCAGGCCTTCGAGGTCGAGGCTGAGCCCGATCCGGTCACCTACGACAACGTGGTGCCGATGAGCCAGCGGCTGTCGCTGCTGGAATTGAACGAGGCGACCTGCCACTGGCCGGTCGGCGACCCCTCGAGCCCGGACTTCTTCTTCTGCGGTGGCCGGGCGCTGTCCGGCCTGCCCTATTGCGCCCAGCACTCGCGCGTCGCGTATCAGCCCGCGTCGGATCGGCGCCGCGCACCGGTGAAGCCGGGTCCGCGGTAAGTCAGTTTCGATTTCAGGATCGAGCCGTGACGCGATGACGGCTCAAAAATAATGAATGTCGTCCCCGCGAAGGCCGGGACCCATACTCCGAGCACGTAGTTGTTGTGCGAAAGGGTAACTCCGAGTCTTCGCCAAACCGCGCCCTGTGGTTATGGATCCCGGCCTTCGCCGGGACGACATCGGAGATTGTGGCGGCAGCGCGCTAGATCACCTGCCAACATCACACCACAAACTCTCCTACACCTGCTCCGCCTTGGCAAACCGATCATCCAGCGCGTAACCGGCGCCGCGGACGGTTCGGATCGGGTCCTGCTCGCGGCCGAGATTGAGCAGCTTGCGCAGGCGGCCGATATGCACGTCGACCGTACGCTCGTCGATATAGATGTCGCGGCCCCAGACGCTGTCGAGCAGTTGCTCGCGCGAGAACACCCGACCCGGATGCTCCAGGAAGAACTCCAGCAGGCGATATTCGGTCGGACCGAGATCGATCGGCCGGCCCGAGCGCGCGACGCGGCGCTTGTCGCGGTCGAGCTCGATGTCGCCAAAAGCAAGGACGGTGGCGAGCCGCTCGGGACTCGCGCGCCGCAGCAGGCCCTTCACGCGCGCGAGCAGCTCCGGCACCGAGAACGGCTTGACGATGTAATCGTCGGCGCCGGTCGCAAGACCCCGCACCCGCTCGCTCTCCTCGCCACGCGCGGTGAGCATGATGATCGGAAGCTGCTTGGTCTCGGGACGGGTGCGAAGCCGCCGGCACAATTCGATGCCTGACAGGCCCGGCAGCATCCAGTCGAGCACGATCAGATCGGGGATGTGCTCCTTGAGGCGGGTGTCGGCGTCGTCGCCGCGCATCACCGTCTCGACGTCATAGCCATCGCCTTCGAGGTTGTAGCGGAGAAGCTCGGTCAGAGCTTCCTCGTCCTCAACCACCATAATGCGTGCGCCCATCGGGTCGTCGCTCCTTAAGTCTTCAGGTGTTCGGTACCGTGTTGGCGAAGGTCGTCATGTCGCCCTTCGGCCGCTTGTCGGTGATCGCCTGGCCCTCGATCATGTAGAACACGGTCTCGGCGATGTTGGTGGCGTGGTCGCCGATCCGCTCGATGTTCTTGGCGCAGAACATCAGGTGAATACAGAACGAGATGTTGCGCGGATCCTCCATCATGTAGGTGAGGAGCTCGCGGAACAGCGAGGTGCAGATGGCGTCGACCTCCTCGTCGCCCTTCCACACCGCCATCGCCGCCGGCAGATCATGCGCGGCATAGGCGTCCAGCACCGACTTGACCTGCTGCTGCACGAGGTCGGTCATGTGCTCGAGGCCGCGGAACAGCTTGAGCGGATGGAAGTCCGTCTCCAGCGCCGCGACGCGCTTGCCCATGTTCTTGGCGAGGTCGCCGATGCGCTCGAGATCGGTCGCGACGCGCATGGCGCCGACGATCTCGCGCAAATCGACCGCCATCGGCTGACGGCGGGCGATAGTGAGCACCGCACGCTCCTCGATGCGCTTCTGCAGCGCGTCGAGCTCGGTGTCGATGGCGACGACGCGCTGGCCGAGCGGGACGTCGCGGCGGATCAGCGCGTCGACGGACTCGACGATCATGCGCTCGGCGATGCCACCCATCTCGGCGACCAGGCGGGTGAGTTCCTGGAGGTCGGTATCGAAGGCCTTTGCGGTATGTTCAGAACCCATGTCGCGTCTCCTAGCCGAACCGGCCGGTGATGTAATCCTGCGTGCGCCGGTCGGTCGGCGACGTGAATATCTTGCTGGTGTCGTCGAACTCGATCAGCTCGCCGAGATACATGAAGGCGGTCTTGTCGGAGACGCGCGCCGCCTGCTGCATGTTGTGAGTGACGATCGCGATCGTGTAATCCTCGGACAGCTCCTGGATCAGCTCCTCGACCTTGGCGGTCGAGATCGGGTCGAGCGCCGAACAGGGCTCGTCGAACAGGATCACCTCGGGCCGCACCGCGACGGTGCGGGCGATGCAGAGGCGCTGTTGCTGGCCGCCGGAGAGCGACAGGCCGGAGGCGTTGAGCTTGTCCTTAACCTCGTTCCACAGCGCGCCGCCGCGGAGCGCCTTTTCGACGCGGCCGTCCATCTCGGACTTCGAGATCTTCTCATAGAGACGGATGCCGAACGCGATGTTCTCGTAGATCGTCATCGGGAACGGCGTCGGCTTCTGGAACACCATGCCGACGCGGGCGCGCAGCAAATTGAGGTCCAGCTTGCCGTCAAGGATGTTGGTCTGATCGAGCATGAGCTGACCGGTGGCGCGCTGGCCGGGATAGAGGTCGTACATCCGGTTGAAGATGCGCAGCAGGGTCGACTTGCCGCAGCCCGACGGGCCGATGAACGCCGTGACGCGATTGGCGCCGAGCGTCAGGTTGATGTTCTTCAGCGCGTGGTGCTCGCCGTAATAGAAATTCAGGTTGCGCACGGTCACCTTGGGAGGCGCCTCCGGCAGCACCGGCGCGTGGGGCAGCCCACCGGCCGCGCTCATCGATACGGAAAGATCACTCATTTTGCGGTCCTCTCGGCGCCAAGGATGCGCGCGCCAATATTAAGGGCAAGAACGGTCAGGGTGATGAGCAGCGCCCCGCTCCAGGCCAACTGCTTCCAGTAGACATAGGGGCTCTGCACGAAGTTGTTGATGGTGACAGGCAGGTTCGCCATCGTCTTGTTCAGGCCGAGGCTGAAGAACTGGTTCGACAGCGCGGTAAACAGCAGCGGCGCGGTCTCACCGGCGACGCGAGCGGTCGCGAGCAGCACGCCGGTGATGAGACCCGATCGGGCAGCCCGATAAGCGATCCGCTTGATCACCAGCGAACGCGGCAGGCCGAGCGCCGAGGCCGCCTCGCGCAACGCGTTCGGCACCAGCAGCAGCATGTCCTCGGTCGTGCGCAGCACCACCGGGATCACGATGACCGCGAGCGCGAGCGAGCCTGCGATCGCCGAGAAGCCGCGCATCGGCACCACCACCGCGCCGTAGATGAACAGGCCGATGATGATCGAGGGCGCCGAGAGCAGGATGTCGTTGATGAAGCGGATCACCGAGGTGAGCCGGTCGTTGCGGCCATATTCGGCGAGATAGGTGCCGGCGAACATGCCAAGCGGCGCGCCGATGCCGACGCCGATCACGGTCATGATCAGCGAGCCGACGATGGCGTTGAGCAGACCGCCCTCGTTCGATCCCGGTGGCGGCGTGTTCTCGGTGAACAGCTGGACGTTGAGTCCCGCCACTCCGTTGTACAGCAGCGTGATCAGGATCAGCGCGAGCCAGGTGACGCCGAAGGCGGTCGCGGCGATGCAGAGCCCGCGGACGACGATGTCCTTGCGGCGGCGGCTTGAATAAATCGGGTTCATGGCGCTAGTTCCCCGCCTTCTTTTCCAGCCGCATCAGCATCAGCCGCGCCGCTGCGAGCACGAAGAACGTCAGTACGAACAGCAGCAGGCCGAGCAGGATGAGGCCGGACTGGTGCAGGCCGTCGCTCTCCGCGAACTCGGATGCGATCGCCGCCGAGATCGTGGTGCCGGGGGCGAAGATCGACGACGAGATCCGGAACGAGTTGCCGATGATGAAGGTCACCGCCATGGTCTCGCCGAGCGCGCGGCCCAGCGCCAGCATGACGCCGCCGATGACGCCGACGCGGGTGTAGGGGATCACCACGCTGCGGACGACTTCCCAGGTGGTGCAGCCGACGCCGTAGGCGGCTTCCTTCAGGACCGGAGGCACCGTCTTGAACACGTCGACCGAAATCGAGGTGATGAAGGGCAGCACCATGATGGCGAGGATCAGCGCGGCATTGAACAGGCTGAGATAGGATGGGGGACCCGCGAAGATCGCGCCCAGCACGGGCACGCCGTCGAAGATCTTGATCATGAAGGGCTGGAATGTGTTGGCCAGGAACGGACCCAACACGAAGAAGCCCCACATGCCGTAGATGATCGAAGGGATGCCGGCGAGCAGCTCGATCGCCATGCCGATCGGGCGGCGCAGCCATTGCGGGCACAGCTCGGTGAGGAAGATGGCAATGCCGAGACCCACGGGAATGGCGATCAGCATCGCGATGAAGGAGGTGACGAGCGTGCCGTACATCGGTCCGAGCGCGCCGAGCACCGGCGGATCGGCGGACGGCGCCCAGCGCTGCGTCCACAGGAACGAGACCCCGAATTCCTTCATCGCCGGGAAGGCGCCGACGATCAGCGAAATGATGATGCCGCCGAGGATCAGAAGCACCGAGATCGCGGAGAGCCGCGTGATCCAGTAGAAGGTGACGTCGCCGAGCTTGAACGCGCTCAAGGCCTTGGCGCGATCATACGGTCCGGCGTCGTCGATTACATCGCTCTGAACGGCCATCTCTGCCACGCCGATCCCCTGTTCCAAATAGTATACGTTTTTTGTTGGTCCGTGCCCCGGATGCGGCGCAGCGCATCCGGGGCACGAGCGTCGCGAACCTAGCTCTTGATTTCGGCAGCCCAGGTCTTCTCGATCAGCTGAACGACCGGGTCCGGCATCGGGATGTAGTCGAGCTCTTCAGCCGCCTTGCCGCCGCTCTTGAAAGCCCAGCGGAAGAACTTGATCGCTTCCTGCGAGGCCGCCTTGTCGGTGGCATCCTTGTGCATGAGGATGAAGGTCGCCGCCGTGATCGGCCAGGACTTCTCGCCGGGCTGGTCGGTCAGGATGACGTAGTAGCCGGGAGCCTTGGCCCAGTCGGCGTTGGAGGCGGCCGCCTGGAAGGCTTCGACGGTGGGCTGCACCGGCTTGCCGGCCTTGTTGACGAGACCGGTGTAGGTCAGCTTGTTCTGCTTGGCATAGGCGTACTCGACATAGCCGATCGAGTTCTTGGTCTGGCTGATGTTGCCGGACACGCCTTCGTTACCCTTGGCGCCGACGCCGACCGGCCACTCGACGGCAGTACCTTCACCCACCTTGCTCTTCCAGTCCGCGCTGGCCTTGGCGAGGTAGTTGGTGAAGTTGAAGGTGGTGCCCGAACCGTCCGAACGGCGGACCACGGTGATGGCTTCCGAGGGCAGCTTCACGTTCGGGTTCAGCTTCTTGATCGCGGCGTCGTCCCATTTGGTGATCTTGCCGAGATAGATGCTGGCCAGCGTCTCGCCGTCGAACACCATCTCACCGGGCTTCACGCCCTCGATGTTGACGACGGGAACGATGGCGCCCATCACCATCGGCCACTGGACGAGGCCGTCCTTCTCGAGCTGCTCGGCCTTGAGCGGCGCGTCGCTGGCGCCGAAGGTCACGGTCTTGGCCTGGATCTGCTTGATGCCGCCGCCGGAGCCGATCGACTGGTAGTTCAGACCGTTGCCGGTCTCCTTCTTGTAGGCGTCGGCCCATTTGGAATAGATCGGGAACGGGAACGTCGCGCCGGCTCCGGTGATATCGGCAGCAAAGGCCGCCGTCGTCGATGCGGCGACCATGCCAGCAGCGACGAGTGTTTTGAGGAAATTCATGCTGGTCTCCATACAGGGGAGCGAAGCGCCATCCGCGCCCGATCGCGCTCCCCGTGCCGCCCCTTTAGGAGCGGACAGCTGAGCTTTTACGAAGGTTTGGTGACAGTCGGATGACAGTGTTAAGCAGCTGAAATCGCTGGAATTTAGCTCAGAGCCGCGGGCTTGCCCTGGGGAAAACAGGCGGTGAAAATGGCGCCCTGTTTGGGCACGCTTTCGATCAAAAGCCGGCCGCGGTGGCGGTTAAGGATATGTTTCACCAGCGATAATCCGAGGCCCGTGCCGCCCTGCGAGCGGCTGTCGCCGACATCGACCCGGTAGAAGCGCTCGGTCAGCCGCGGCAGGTGCTCCGGCGCGATGCCGGGGCCGAAATCCCGGACCAGGACCCGGATTTCCTGAGTTCCATCAGGGGCGGCGCCTGATATCAGCGACACGATGACGCGACCGCCCGAAGCGCCGTATTTGAGCGCGTTCTCGATCAAATTCTCGAACAGGCGGAGCAGCTCCTCGCGGTCCCCCGCGATCAGCACCGGGCTCTCGGGGAGCTGGGTCTCGACCTCGACCTGGCGTTCCCGCGCCAGCGGCTCGAGCCCATCGGCGACCTGCAAGATGATCGGCAGCAGGTCGACCAGGGTGTCGGGCCGCACATGGGCCGACAGCTCCACCCGCGACAGCGACAGCAGATCGTCGATCAGGCGTGCCATGCGGGTCGCCTGGTTATGCATGATGCCGAGGAAGCGCTCGCGCGCCTTGGGATCGTCCTTGGCTTGGCCCTGGAGCGTGTCGATAAAGCCGGACAGCGCGGCCAGCGGCGTGCGCAACTCGTGGCTGGCATTGGCGACGAAGTCGGCTCGCATCTCCTCGACCCGGCGCAGCGGCGTCTGGTCGTGGAAGGTCATCAGCATGCATTTGTCGGCGCCGCCGAAGGTGGTGGGCACCGGCACCGGCGTGATGGTCAGCTCCATCCAGCGATCGACCGGGACATGGTCGAGGTAGGTCGCGCGCCGCGGCTCGGTGGTCGCGATCGACTCGCGGAGCGCCGTGATGATCTCGGGCGAACGCAGCGCGAACTGCGCGAGCTCATTCCGGCGTAGCGCCGGCGCGAGCTGGGCGGCCGCGGCGTTGAGATGGATGACTCGGCCGGCGCGGTCAAGCAGCACCGCGGGATCGGGCATGCCGGCGACCACCGCGGCCACCGCCGCGCTCTCGACCGGGTTGACGCGGCGGGTCTCTTCGCGGGAGGCGGCGGTATCGTGCAGGCGCCACGGGATCAGCGCCGCGGCCGCGATGCAGAGGAACACAGCAATCGCATGCAGCGCCAGCAATTCGCCCAGCGAGACCACCACCGACAGCGCCAGCGCCGCGGCGATCAGGATGACGGTCGAGTGCCGCAGCCGGTCGGACCAGGGCTGGGAGGAGGGAGAAGATGGGGCGTCGATCGCCATCGGGGCGGGCTTCTCCAAAAGGATCTTGCGCCGGTCAGGCGCCGCTGTCGCTGCGCTTTCTCACGTAAGCGGCTTCAGGCGCGGGGCCGGGGTCAAGCTTGAGCGCGGCCTGCTGCAGGCGTTTCGATCGTGCGCCGATGATAACTTCGCGAAACGTCAGCAAGATTACAGATATGACGAAAGGGGACAGATAATAGAGGACGCGGAACAGCAGCATCCCGCCCAGCAGCTCCTCGCGATCCATCTGCCAGAGACCGACCAGCATGGCCGCGTCGAACACGCCAAGGCCTCCGGGCGAATGGCTGGCAAAGCCGAGCAGCGTGGCCGAGACGAAGATCACCGCGACCACCACGAAGCCGAGATTGGGCTCGTCCGGGACCAGCACGTACATCGCGAGCGCGCAGAAGCCGAGATCGATGATGCCGATCGCGATCTGGAGCAGCGTCAGCGGACCGCCCGGCAGCATCACGGTCCAGGGCCCGCGGCCGACCATCCGCGGCTGGGTCCAGACCCAGACCACGTAAGCGACCAGCCCGACGATGATCATCATCGCCAGCGTCCGGTTCAGCCAGGCCGGAAGCTGGTCAATCGAGGCCGCAGCCTCCGGATGATAGGAGATGCCGAGGCCCAGCACCGCGGCATTGCCGAGCCAGAAGGTCAGGCCGGCGAGGAAGCAGATTTTTGCGACGTCGATCGCGTTCAGGCCGTAAGCAGAATAGATGCGGTAGCGCACCGCGCCGCCGGTGAAGACGCTGGCGCCGACATTGTGGCCGATCGAATAGCTGGTGAAGGCGGCGAGCGCGTTGATCCGATAGGGCACGTGGGCGTGGCCGATCGCGCGCACGGCGAACAGGTCGTAGAAGGTCAGCGTGAAATAGCCCGCGGCGACGAACAGCGCCGCCATCGCAATCTGGCTCGGCTCGGTGCTCTTGATCGCTTCGAGGACTTCGTTGACATCGATGCCGCGCAGCATGTGGTAGAGCACATAGCAAGCGATGCCGATGACCGCGACGCTGATCACAACTCCAAGCTTATGCAGGATTTGCTTCTGGCGCAGAAACGACATCGCCCTGCGTATGGCTTCCAGCATCTAAACCTCGAACAACGCTTCAGCGGCCAGGGTGGCCGGCGAACAGGCGAACGACACGCAGGCACCCGACCAACCCTCGCTGCGGGTCCCGGCATCGCGCATACCTACTATCTCTCCACTAGCGCGTTTCCGGGCGGAGTGGAATTCGGCAATTCGAACAAAAACTCGTGCCTTCAATATTTTAGGCACGGTTGCGGGCTCCTGATGCACGGTTTGGCGCTTTCGGCGGCAAGACTGACGCGAATCTCCATGGCAATCCTGCGCAGTGGCCATGAAGTTTTGATGATTTCGACCGCACAATGTTCCGTCACGACTTAAGCCGACGTCAATCTATGGGCCGGATTCCCCTGTTGAAAGAGGGGCGGCGCGGCGCGAGGCCGCTGCGGCCCGCACGATTACGTGGCCGACGCCTCGCACCCGATCCATCCGGTTGCACTGCGACATCACAGACGTCATCGCGGCCGCCCGCCAGCGGCCGCGATGAGCATGTCGTTCGGAGGTAGCGATCTGCTCAGGCCGCAAGCTGCGGGCGCACCGCCTCGATCCCCGCGATCCAGCCGGCCACGGAGCGCCCGATCGCCTCGGGGTGATCCTCCTGGAGGAAATGCCGGCCGGCGCCGAGACGAACCAGCGCGCAGTGCTTCAGGGAGGCTGCAAACCGTTCGGCAAATTCCGGCGCGACCAGAGCTCCAGGCTCGGCCGTGAACAAGAGTTTTGGATAGGACGACGCGGCCAGCGCCGCATGCGCGGATTGGAGCGCGCCATAGACGTCAGCAGGCTCGCCTGCGATCGGCAGTTCGCGCGGAAGCGCAAGAACGGGCCGGCGGCTCTCCGGTGTCGGGAACGGCGCGCGATAGGGCGCCATCTCGTCGTCGCTGAGCTTGCGGACGATGCCGCCGGGGAGCACGCGCTCGACGAAAGCATTCGCCTTGAGGATCATCGCCTCGCCCTCGCCCGGCGTCCTGAATTTGCGGAAGGCCGCCCGTGCCGCCTCGGCATGCTCCTGCTCTGCGGCAACCTCGGTGTAGTGGAAGTCCTGCCAGGTCGGCATCGGACGGATGAACTCCATGAAGGCGACGCCGCGCACGAAATCCGGTCGGCGCGCCGCAAGATGAAATGCGAGCGCCGTGCCCCAATCCTGCGCGATGAGATAGGCCGACGTGATACCGCGCTGTTCGATGAAGGCATCGAGATAGCGGACGTGGTCAAAGAAGCGGTAGGCGATGTCGGGCTTGTCGGACTGACCGAAGCCGACGTTGTCGGGCGCGAGGCAATGCGCGACCGGTGACACCAAGGGCATGATGTTGCGCCAGATGTGCGAGGAAGTCGGATTGCCGTGCAGGAAGAGCGCGACCGGCGCGTTCTGCGCGCCCGTCTCACGATAAGCCATGCTGCTTCCGAGGACGGACGCTTTGCGAATCTTGATCTCGATCTGCTTGGTCATGTCAGCTCCTTGAACACGGTTTGGAATGCGATAGTCTTGAAACGTTCGAGCGCTTTCGGATTGCGGTCGACCTTCATGCGCAGGATCGCGCCCTGCCAGGACGCGAGCAGGAAGTCGGCGAGCTCCTCAGGCTCGAAATCGGATGCGATCTCGCCGCGGGTCTGCGCCTCGGCGATGCAGGCGGCGAACGGCACGCGCCATTCGGCAAAGATGTCGGCGAGGCGCACGCGCAGCATCTCGCTGCTGCCGGTCGCTTCCAGACTGAGATCGCCGATCAGGCAGCCGCGACCAAAGCCGTCGGCTTCCAGCCTGCCCGTGATGATGTCGAGGTAGCGCTTGAGCCGCGCGCGGGGGCTCAGCGAAACATCCTGCAATGCCTCCGCGACCAAGCCCCTGGTGATGTCGAAATAGCGGTCGAGCACCTCGGAGGCGAACGCCTCCTTGGAGCGGAAATGGTTGGTGAAGGACCCCTGCGGCGCGCCGGCGGCGGTGGTTACATCGCGCACGCTGGTGCCGTGATAGCCGGTGCGGAACATGACATTGAGGCCGGCGTCGATGATGGCGTCTTTGAGCGATGGCTTTGGCATGACTTCATAATACGTACGTACGTATTAATGTCAAACACCACTCGACTCCCTGGCAATCTGATGGTGGCGCAAGTGATGAGCGCGTTTGCCCCTCAGCTCAGCCGCTCAGGCCGGCGGCATGCTGCGCGCAACCACCCGGTCGCGCAGCCAGGCGCCGATGGCGCCGCCGACGAGATAGCAGGCGAACATGATCAGGCCGAGGTCGAGCCAGTAGCCGAAGCGGCCGGGGACCACATGCGCGAACGAGGCCGCGACCAGGCCGGCAGCAAGCACGGCGAGCCAGCGCGCGGTCACCTTCGAGGTGCCGTTGCCGCGTTGGACCACCGAGATCCAGCCCATGCAGAAGCCGAGCAGCAGCGAGCCTATCAGCCAGCCCAGATGGAACGAGACGAGATAGGGCATCGTCACCTCACCAGAAATTCGATGCGGCGGTTCTGCGCCTTGGCGTCTTCGCTGTCATTGGTGGCGACCGGCTGCGTGCTGCCGTAGCCGACAGCGGTGAAGCGACCGGCAGGCAGGCCGGCCTTGACCAGATAGTCGATCACCGCCTGCGCGCGCTTCTCCGAGAGTGCCTGGTTGGAGGAATCCTCGCCGTCGGCATCGGTATGCCCGGCGACCTCGATATTGGTGGTGGGGCATCGCAGTGCCGTCTCGATCAGATGATCGAGAATGCCGGCGGAATCCGGATCGATGTCGGCGCGCTTCGCCGCGAAACGAATCTTGGCCTTGGCCAAGAGCTCCGAGAACAATTGCTGGCACACGGTGCCGTCGACCGGGCCGGCCGCGGGTTTCACCGTGATTTCCGGCTTGTACTGCCAGTTCTTCGGGAAATCCTTGCCGAGGCCTGCGCGGATGTCGTTGGCGGCACCTTCATACAGCGCATCGCCCGACAGCTTCACCTCGCGGTCGGACACGACCAGCGTGCCGGTCGACAGGCGCGACAGCGCGCCGAGCGCTGCGACCACGGCGGGGCTGAAGGAGCCGGGCGCGCCGACGCTGGCCTTGAGATTGTCGACGACCTTTTCGTTGAAGAATTTCCGGGACGCGCTAGTGGCGATGGCCGCGTGGACGTTGTTGTCGGGAACATAGCCGGTCAGCGTCACCGTCGCGGCCACCGGATCCTTGTAGGCCTGGAAGACGTAAGGCGGCGCCTTGACGTCGTTGGCGGCGATCGAAAAGCCCTCGGGCAGGTTTTTCAGCGCAGCTACGACCGCTTCGCGGCCGCCGAGATCGCGCGCCATCCCCGACAGAGTGACCTTGGTGTCTGTGATCGTGATCTTGCCGTCCTTGAGCTTGCCGATCTGGTCGAGCAGCAGCATCGCAGCCGCCTCGAACCGCGGCGGTGCGCCGCGCGCCAGCCCCATCTGATCGGCCACCTCTGTACCGGCGACCTCCTTGCGGGCCGCCTCGGTCAGCCGGCCCTTCATCGATGGCAGGGGCGCGGAGCCCGACAGCGTCACCCGCACCACGTCCCGTTCGGCGTTCCAGACGAAGGGCTTTGCCTCGGGAACGAGGCGGGTCCGGTCGTCGACCAGGCGCACGCCGGGCACGGTCTCGACAGCCACCACAGCGTCGCGGCGACCCTCCTCGGAAAACGCGTCCGCAGCCAGGCTGACGTCGCGGCCGTCCACTGCGATCCGGGTCTTGTCCAGAACGGTATCCTTTAGCGCCGCCGAGCTGCGGGCGGAAAGGTCCGCCTCGACCGGCGAAGTATTATTCCAGGCCGCAAATCCCCACATGACGGCCAGGGGAATCAGCCCTGGCCACCATTTGCTGGCCCACCTGAAAAGCTTCTGCATTCGACGACCCGAACTCTGGAACCGGAGACAAAACAAACCCTTGGCGGGCTGTCAAACCGGAAATGACGCCCTTCCGAAGGCCGGGCGTGGACAATTGGAATAACTTTTTCTTCAAGGGTTCTTCCGTAAGTTGAAGACGGAATGCCAAAGTCCGCCAGCGGGTCATGAAACAACTTCGTAACAACGTCATCCGCGCCGGGCTGGAAGCACTCTATTTCAGCGGCGCCCACCACCTGTTGCGCCCGCTTTTGTCGGGCGTCGGCGCCATTTTCATGCTGCATCACGTGCGGCCGGCCCGCGACGCGGCGTTCCAGCCGAACAGGCATCTCGAAGTCACCCCCGAATTTCTGCGCGCGACACTGTGCCATCTGCGCTCGCGCGAGATCGACATCGTCAGCATGGACGAGCTGCATGAGCGGCTGGTGCGGCGCCGGTTCGACCGGCGCTTCGCCGCCTTCACGCTCGACGATGGCTATCGCGACAATCTCGATTTTGCGCTGCCGATTCTGCGCGAATTTGACGCGCCTCTGGCGGTCTATGTCGCCAGCGATTTCGCGGAGGGCACGGGTCGGCTGTGGTGGGAGGCGCTGGAGGCCGTGATCGCCAAGGCCGAGCAGATCGAGGTGACAATCGGTAATGCCGCGCTGCGGCTCGATGCCACGACGCCAGCCGCCAAGCAGGTGGCGTTCGACCGCCTGCACGACTGGTTGCGCGCACTGCCCGGCGAGCACGATCTCAAGCGCGAGATCGAGGCGCTCTGCACGAAGTACGGCGTCGATATGGCCGCGCTGTGCCGCAGCCTCTGCCTGTCCTGGGACGAGGTGAAGACATTTGCCGCCGATCCCCTTGTCACGATCGGCGCGCATTCCATCAGCCATTGCAATCTCGCCAAGCAAAGCGAAGAGATCGCCACGCAGGAGATGGCCGTAAGCCGCGCGCGAATCGAGCAGGCGCTCGGCCGCAACGTTCAACATCTTGCCTATCCCTATGGCGATCGCGAGGCGGCGGGAGAGCGTGAATTCGTGCTCGCTGCGTCCGCCGGCTTCAAGACTGCGGTGACGACGCGGCCCGGAATGCTGTTCGCCGAAAACGCCGGCCACATGACCGCGCTGCCACGGGTCTCGCTCAACGGCAATTACCAGGACACGCGGATTCTGCCGGTGCTGACCTCGGGCGCCGCGACCGCGATGTGGAACGGCTTCCGCAGGATCGCGGCGGCTTAAATCTCTCCGTCTTCGCTGCCCGAACTCGGACGTCGTCCTGGCGAAAGCCAGGACCCATTACCACCGCTGTCCATTTTGCGACGCGCTCGGGCCGCAGCTCATTCAAACAACTCTTTCTTGGGGTAATGGGTCCTGGCTTTCGCCAGGACGACGATGCAGCGCTTTCCTTGACTCCCCTCCCCGCCCGCGCTCAAAACGTCGCCAACAAAGGGAGGCACCATGTTCGACGATCTGTTCTCGCTCAAAGGCCGTGTCGCGCTGGTGACCGGCGGTTCGCGCGGCATCGGCAAGATGATCGCGGCGGGATTTCTCAGCGCAGGGGCTGCGAAGGTCTACATCACCGCGCGCAAGGCCGGGCCTTGCGAAGCGACCGCGAACGAGCTCTCCGCGCAGTATGACGGCGAATGCATCGCGTTGCCGATCGACATCTCGACGCTGGCCGGCGCCGAGCTGCTTGCGAGCGAATTCGGAAAGCGCGAGCCAAAACTCGACATCCTCGTCAACAATGCGGGCGCGGCCTGGGGCGCGGAGTTCGACGAGTTTCCGGAGAGCGGCTGGGACAAGGTGATGAACCTCAATGTCAAGGCGCCGTTCTTCCTGACCAAGGCGCTGGCGCCCACGCTGCGCGCGGCGGCATCAGCAGAGCGGCCGGCGAAAGTGATCAACATCGCCTCGATCGACGGCATCTTCGTCAATCCGGGCGAGACCTATTCTTACGCGGCAAGCAAGGCGGGGCTGATCCATTTGACGCGGCGCATGGCCGTGAAGCTGATCGGCGACCACGTCGTGGTCACCGCGATCGCGCCGGGCCCGTTCAAATCCGACATGAACCGCGCCGCACGCGATCATGCCGACGAAGTCTCGACCCGCGTGCCTGCGGGCCGCATCGGCACCGACGAGGACATGGCGGGCGCTGCGATCTATCTCGCCTCGCGCGCGGGGGACTATGTGGTTGGCGCGACCATCGCGGTGGATGGTGGCATTGTTTATGCGAACCCGGGGATCAAGGGGAGCGGGTGGGATAGTTGAGGCAACGGCCCGCGCCTCAAATTCCGGCGTCGTCCCGGCGCAGGCCGGGACCCATACCGCGTGATCTATCGGTTGCGGTTGGTAGGAGTACCGAACAACTAGCCCGCCGCCAAACTTCTCCCTGTGGTTATGGGTCCCGGCTTTCGCCGGGACGACATGGGAGGCTTTGCGCTCCCTCGCGTGTATCAGCCGGCAGAGAACCAGCTCCTACGACTCGATCCTCACATACTCGAAATCGCCGGGCTTGTTGTCGATGCCGACTTTCGGCGGCGAGATCCAGGAGGCGAACTGGCCGGTCTCGGTGACGGGCTGCATCAGCGAGGTGATGAAGTCGCCGTCCGCGGTGGAGGGCAGCCATTCGTCCTTGCGCCGGGCCCAATTTGCGTCATCGATCAACAGACCATCCGGCGTCGCGTGGATGCCCTTGAACTCGCCGATATGGCGATGGAAGGCGACGTTGGGCAGCTTGAGCTCAAACTGGTAGCCCGCGGTCGAGATCACCTTGTTCCAGCGCAGCATGCCCTTGACGCAATCCTGGCTGTAATCGTCGCGCAGACGCATGTTGAGCGCGGTCAACGCCGGCTCGTCCACCAGTTTGATCTCGCCGTCGATGAACTTCAGCACCGGATAGGTGGCGTTCTTGAGCTGATGATCGTCGTCGATCTGGGTCTCGTGATAGCGACCCTTGATGCCGGTGTTGAAGGCGTTCGCCGCGTTGGTCGAGACTTCCGAGCCAAACAGATCGAGCGACAGCGTATAGTGCAGGTTCAGCTTCTTCTGGATGGTCGGCAGATCGATCACACCGAGCGCGCGGACCTTTGCGATGTCGGTGGGATCGGTGATACCGGCTTCCCGCATCGCATCGCAGGTGCGCTGCACGACACGGGTGATACCGGTCTCGCCGACGAACATGTGGTGCGCTTCCTCCGTCAGCATGAAGCGGCAGGTGCGCGACAAGGGATCGAAGCCGGACTGCGCCAGCGAGTGCAGCTGCATCTTGCCGTCGCGATCGGTGAAATAGGTGAACATGAAGAAGGACAGCCAGTCCGGCGTCGCCTCGTTGAAGGCGCCCAGCATGCGCGGCGAGTCGGCGTCACCCGAGCGGCGGCGCAACAAATCGTCAGCCTCTTCACGTCCGTCGCGTCCAAAGTACTTTTGCAGCAGGTACACCATCGCCCAGAGGTGACGGCCTTCCTCGACATTGACCTGGAACAGATTGCGCATGTCGTACAGCGAGGGCGCTGTCTTGCCGAGATGGCGCTGCTGCTCGACCGAGGCAGGCTCGGTGTCGCCCTGGATCACGATCAGACGGCGCAGCATGGCGCGATATTCACCGGGGACTTCCTGCCAGGCCGGCTCGCCAAAATGCTCGCCGAACGGCACGACGCGGTTCTCTTCCTGGGGAGCCAGGAGAATGCCCCAGCGATACTCGGGCATCCGCACGTAGTCGAATTTGGCCCAGCCGCGCGGGTCGACCGAATAAGCGGTGCGCAAGTACACCAGCGATTCCTGGAAGCCTTCCGGCCCCATGTCTTTCCACCAGTCCATGTAGCCGGGATGCCAGCCTTCCAGCGCCTTGAGCACCTGGCGGTCTTCGGCCAGATTGACGTTGTTCGGAATCTTGGTCGAGTAGTCGACGTTCATGATGTTCATGGAGGACCTCCCGTGTGGGACTGGCTTACTTGATCGCTGTGATCGAATTGTTCGCTCGCGAATGGCGAATGGAAGTCCCCTATTCGCTATTCGCCACTCCCTATTCGCTACACTCTGGTCATATCGAATTTCGGCTTCTGGCCGCTGCCGTAGCGGCGCAGCGCGCCTTCCTCGCCGACCGCGTTCGGGCGCTGGAAGATCCAGTTCTGCCACGCGGTGAGGCGCGAGAAGATTTTCGATTCCATCGTCTCGGGGCCGACGAAGCGCAAGCTCGCTTCCATGCCGGTGAGGCTGTCGGGCGAGAAACTGGCGCGCTCCTCCAGGAACACGCGGACCTCGTCGTCCCAGTCGATGTCGTCGAGCGCGAAGGTGACGAGACCGAGCTCTTCGGCCTGCTCGGCGTCCAGCGCCGTGCCCATCGTGGCTTCCGCGCGTTCCACATCCGACGGATCAGCCTGGAAGCGCGATTGAAGCCGCGTCAGGCCATGGCTCATCGGATACGGGCCGAAGTTCATGGCGGAGAGTTCGATCGACGGCGGCGGGCGGTTGTCGCCCTGGCGCGTGCCGATCAGCATGTAGGAGCGGTCGGCAGCGAATACGAGCTCGGCGAGCGTGCCGGCGAAGCAGGAGCCGGGCTCGACCAGCGTCACCAGCGTCCGCGAGGTGACGTCGATGCGCTTCAAGACGCGCTTCCAGTAGTGCCTGATTTCGTTGACCAGCCAGTGCGTCTTGTTGGCTTCGAGGAAGGCGTCGCAGGCGAGCACATGCGCGCGGTCGCCATGGCTCTTGAACACCAGCATGGCGATCTCGAGCTCGTTGATGCGCAGATGCAGGATCGCGTCGTCGAGTTCGCGCGCGACCTGGAGCGGCCAGAACGCGACACCCTGCGCCATCATGCTGTCGATGTCGGCGGGCGGCGCGGCTTCAGGCGCCTTGATCGAGATCGTGGCGATGCGCGCGGCGCGATCGATGTCGACGGTGACAAAGCCGTAGCGGATGCTGGTCTCATCGATGATGCGCTTGAGCGGCGTCAGCGCGATGCCCTTGCCGCTGCCCGCGCGCTTCGAGGCCTGGGCGAATTCCCTGGCGCGCTCGGCAACCTTGCCTTCGAGTTTGCTGTTCGGCGCGATCTCGTCGACCAGGCGCCATTGCACGGCGCGCTTGCCCTTCACGCCTTCCTCGATGGTGCAGAAGAAATCGGCGTGATCGCGGCGCACCTTGCGCTTGTCGACCACACGCGTGAGGCCGCCGGTGCCCGGCAGCACCGCGAGCAGCGGCACTTCCGGCAAGGCGACGGCGGAGGCGCCGTCATCGGCGAGCATGATGTAGTCGGTGGCGAGCGCGAGCTCATAGCCGCCGCCCGCGGCCGAGCCGTTCACGACGGTGATGAAGCGCTGGCCGGAATTCTCCGACGAGTCTTCCATGCCGTTGCGCGTCTCGTTGGTGAACTTGCAGAAATTGACCTTGTGGGCATGCGTCGAGCCCGCAAGCATACGGATGTTGGCGCCGGCGCAGAACACGCGGTTCTTGGCCGAGCGCATCACCACGACCTTGACCTCGGGGTGCTCGAAGCGCAGCCGCTGGACGACGTCGGCAAGCTCGATGTCGACGCCGAGATCGTAGGAGTTGAGCTTGAGCAGATAGCCCTCGAACAGGCCGCCGTTCTCATCGACGTCCATGGTCAGCGTCGCGACATCGCCGTCGACCGCGAGCTTCCAGTGCTTGTAGCGGGACGGTTCGGTCTGGAAATCGATGAATGTCGCGCCGCCTGCGAGGCGCCGATCTTCCCCGGCCATGGGCCACCCTTGAGTTCGTCCTGGTTTTACCGTTAGATGCACAATAATGCATATTATTGCGCGCGTCTAGTCCTTAGCGGCTCGTACATGCATTTTGTTGCATGTCATCTCGTAGGGCCGCTGCTGCAAATTGCTCAATCGCATCAAGCGTCGCCGCCGGAGCTTCGCGATGCGGAGAATGCGCCGCGCCTGACATGACTTTCAAATCGACCGGGCAATAGCATTCTTGCTGCGCGATCTCGGCCTGACGCAGCGTCCCGTATTGGTCGTCGACGCCCTGCAGGATCAGGACAGGAACGCGGATATAGGCGAGATATTCCGAGATATCCCAGTCGCGGAACTTTGGATCGAGCCAGGCGCCGTTCCAGCCGTAGAAGGCGTGGTCGACGTCCTTGTGCCAGCGCGCGAGCTTTGCCTTCAGGTCGGTGGTCTCGAAGGTACTCTTGATCGCGGCGATGGATTTCACCGAGATGTCCTCGACGATGAAATGCGGCGCGATCAGCACGAGGCCGTTCAGGCGATGATCCTGATGCGCGCCGGCATAGATGGTCGCGATCGAGGCACCGTCGGAATGGCCGAGCAGCAGGCCGCGCTTGAAGCCGATCGCAGCGAGGATCTTCGGCAGCACGTCCAGCGCCTCGCGCTGCATGTAGTCGAGCGGCCGCGGCAGCGCGACCTTGCTCGACTGGCCGTAGCCCGCGCGCGAATAGACGAAGATGCCGGCGGAGGTCGCCTGGTGCAGCTTCTCGGGGAAGTCACCCCAGAGCCCGACCGAGCCGAGGCCTTCATGCAGCATGACGATGGTGGGTGCATCGGCAGATTGCGGCGCCAGCCATTTGTATTCGAGGCTGGCGCCATCGATGCTGAGAAAGCCGGTGGGGGTGAGATTGGTCATGTTCTGTCGCTCTTCTCTCAGTCGTCATGCCCGGGCTTGACCCGGGCATCCACGTCTTCCCTCAATTGCAGACGCACGTGGATGGCCGGGTCAAGCCCGGCCATGACGACCTGTTGTCAATTCGTCCCGTCCCGCAGCTTGAACCGCTGGATCTTGCCCGTCGCAGTCTTCGGCAGCGAGTCCACCACGTCGATCCAGCGCGGATATTTCCACGGGCCGATCTTCTGCTTGACGTGGTCCTTGAGCATCTCCTGCAGGCCCGTCGTGGTCGCGCCGGGGCGCAGCACGACGAAGGCCTTCGGCTTCAGCAGACCTTCCGGATCGGCTTCGGGCACGACGGCAGCTTCCAGCACGGCGGGATGCGTGATCAGCGCGCTCTCGACCTCGAAGGGCGAGACCCAGATGCCGGAGACCTTGAACATGTCGTCGGCGCGGCCGCAGAAGGTGTAGCGGCCCTCGGCGTCCCTGACATATTTGTCGCCGGTGCGGGTCCAAGGTCCCTCGAACGTGCGGCGGCTCTTGTGGCGCTGATTCCAGTAGCCCTCGCCGGCGGAGGGCGCATCGACCAGGAGCTCGCCGACCTCGCCGTCGGCGACATCCTGTCCGGCCTCGTTGACGAGCCGCACCGCATAGCCCGGCACCGGTTTGCCGGAGGAGCCGTATTTGATGTCGCCGGGCGCGTTCGACAGGAAGATGTGCAACAGCTCGGTCGAGCCGACGCCGTCGAGAATGTCGACGCCGAAGCGCGCCTTCCAGCTGTTGCCGACGGACTCCGGCAGCGCCTCGCCGGCCGAGGTGCAGATGCGCAAAGACTTGCCGCCGCGCTCGCCCTTCATCGCCTCGTCGTTGAGCATCGCCGCGAACAGGGTCGGCACGCCGTAGAAGATCGAGGGATTATAGCGGTTCATCAGATCGAACATGCGCGCCGGCGTCGGCCGTTCGCTGTTGAGAACCACGGTGGCGCCGACCGACATCGGAAAGGTCAACGCATTGCCGAGGCCATAGGCGAAGAACAGCTTTGCCGCAGAAAGACAAACGTCGTTCTCGCGGATGCCGAGCACCTGCTTCGCAAAAGTGTCCGCGGTCGCCTGCATGTTCGAATGGATGTGGCGTACGCCCTTGGGCATGCCGGTCGAGCCTGACGAGTACAGCCAGAACGCTGGCTCGTCCGGATGCGTCGCAGCGGTGGTAAACCGCTCGCTCTCGTCCGCAATCTCCTCGGCGAGCTGCTTATGGCCGTTCTGCTTGGCGCCGGACACCACGACATGCTCGAGGTCCGGCATGCGGCCGACGACGTCCTTGATGACGGGATAGAGCGCTTCCGAAACGAACAGCACGCGCGCGCGGCAATCGGCGAGGATGTAGGCGTATTGATCTGATGTCAGCAGCGTGTTGAGCGGCACCGGCACGATACCGGCGCGGATCGCGCCCAGGAACAGAAGCGGGAAGTCGACAGTATCCAGCATGATCATGGCCACGCGCTCTTCGCGGCGGACACCGAGTCGGCGCAGCATGTTGGCGGCGCGCCGCGTTTCGCGCTGGAGCTCGCCATAGGTGAGCCGTGAGACGGTGTCGTCGAAGGCGAGCTTGTTGCCGCGTCCCTCCTCGACATTCCGGTCGAGCAGCCAGGTCACCGCGTTATAGGATCCCTCGCTCACGGACTTCTCCCCTGAATTTAGAATTATAATTCATAGAAAGACACCGCATCGGCTTGCTGTCAATGCCAGCAGGCACTATGTTTCATTAATACGCGCCGCAGGACACCCCTAAAAGAAGACCTCCGCACAAGAAGCCCGTGATCCGTAGTCCATGACCGACAGTCCCGACGCCGAATCCCGATTTCTCGAACAGCTCGGCCAGCGCGTGCGCACCATGCGCGCGCTGCGCGGCATGTCGCGCAAGGTGCTCGCCAAGGTATCAGGGATTTCGGAGCGCTACATCGCGCAGCTCGAAAGCGGCAAGGGCAATGTCTCCATCGTGCTGCTCCGCCGCGTCTCGGACGCTATGGGCGCGCATCTCGAAGATCTGCTTCCCTCGGTCGATCCGACCCCGGACTGGCAGATGTTTCGCGATCTCTTGCGCAAGGCGACGCCGGCGCAGATCGCGCAAGCCAAGGATTTACTTGCGGGCGGCAGCGCAACCGCGCCGCGGCGCGCGCCGTTCTGCGGCATCGCGCTGATCGGCCTGCGCGGCGCCGGCAAATCGACGCTCGGCAGGATGCTGGCGAAGAAGGTCGGCTGGAGTTTTGTCGAGCTCAACAAGGAGGTCGAACAGCAGAACGGCCTCTCGGTCGCCGAGATCATCGCGCTCTATGGCCAGGAAGGTTTTCGCCGCATGGAGCAGGCGGCGCTGCAGCAGCTGCTCGCGCGCAACGAGCTCATGGTGCTGGCGACCGGCGGCGGCATCGTCTCGGAGCCCTTGACGTTCGACCAGATCCTGTCGTCGTTCTACACGATCTGGCTGAAGGCCGAGCCCGAGGAGCACATGGCCCGCGTCCGCCGGCAGGGCGATCTGCGCCCGATGGCCGACGACCGCTCCGCCATGGCGGAGCTGCGCAACATCCTCTTGAGCCGCGAGCCGCTATATGCGCGCGCGACGGCGGTGGTGGACACGGCGGGACTGTCCGTCGATGCCGCCGCCGCGCGCCTGATCGATGCGGTGCGTCCGGTGCTGCAGAACGAAGCGCGCAGCTTCGGGCTGCGCAGCGTGGCGCTGTAGGTCTGAACGTCCATGGCCGATAGCGACGTCGCACTCTCCATGTTCGAGCGGATCGGCGGCAGCGCCACGATCAATCGACTGGTCGATCGTTTCTATGAGCGGATGGATACGCTGCCGGAGGCGAAGATCATTCGCGCGATGCATGCGGACGACCTCGGCCTCATCAGGGATGTGCTGAAGCGCTATCTCACCGAATGGACCGGTGGCCCGAAACTGTATTCAGTCGAGAAGGGCCACCCGCGGCTGCGCCAGCGCCACATCGGCTTTGCCATTGGCGACGCCGAGCGCGACGCGTGGATGCTTTGCATGCGCGGCGCGCTGGAGGAGACGGTCGTCGGCACTGCCGCGCGGCAGGATCTCGAGCGCGCTCTGACCCGCCTCGCCGATTGGATGCGCAACCGGTAGCGGCGCTGTAGCCCGGATGGAGCGCCAGCGTAATCCGGGAAGGTCTCGCCTGCGATGATATCCCTGGATTTCGCTTCGCTCCATCCAGGCTACAACAGTTGCGACCGCACCGCCTCCGCGCCCTCACGCAACAGCGGCAAAAATCGCTCGATCAACTCCTGCTCCGGCACGCGGTCGACATGGGCGCCCATGTTGATGGCGGCGACGATCACGCCGTCGTAGCGGCGGACGGGGACCGAGATCGAGCGGAAATGCGGCTCGGCCTCGCGATCGACCAGCGCGTAACCCTGCGCGCGGTCGGCGACGATGCGCGCGAGCAATGCCTTGGGGTCGGTCACCGTCTGCGGCGTCAGCGCCTCGCGCTTCATCGCTTTCAGTCGCGCGGCGAGCTCGGCGTCGTCGAGCTGGCCGAGCATGGCGCGACCGACGGAGGTGCAAAAGGCTGGAAGCCGGTAGCCGATGTCCAGCCCACCTGAAAACATCCGCGCCGGACTGCTGCGCGCGATGAACACGACCTCATCGCCGTCGAGTACCGCAAGCGAGGAGATTTCCTTCGCCGCTGTCGCAACGCGGTCGAGCACCGGTTGCAGGACCGTGACGAGCTGGCTCGACCGCAGATAGGACGCGGCGAGTGTCAGCACATGTGGCGTCAGCGAGAACAGCTTGGCGTCGCCACTGACGAAGCCGCCGCGCTGGAGCGTGAACAGCATGCGCCGCGCGGTGGCGCGTGGAAGCTCCGCGGCACGAGCGAGATCGCTCAGCGTCATCGGGCCCGCCGTGGTGCCGAAGCATTGCAGCAGGCGCAGCCCGCGATCGAGGCTCTCGACGAAATCCGTCGCGCGCTCGTCGCTCTCGCTTCGTTTCAGCTTGGGCATGGGTGTCGGGATCCTGCAAAAAAGTGCTTGCTGCCGGATCGAGGCATGTCATAATTCGCCCATTCGTTCAATAGGCGAACAGACGCCACTCCACAAAGGATGCACTCGCCATGATGAGCCAGGAGCAGAACGACCTGATCACCCGCACCGGGCCGAAGGACCCATGCGGCAAGCTGATGCGGAGCTACTGGCAGCCGGCGGCGCTGGTGGACGAGCTCGACGGCGATCGTCCGATCCGTCCCGTCAGATTGCTCGGCGAAAACCTGGTTCTGTTCCGCGACGAGACCGGGCGCTACGGCCTGATCGATCGCCACTGCGCGCATCGCGGCGCCGATCTCGCTTTCGGACGGCTCGGGCACGGCGGCCTGCGCTGCGCCTTTCATGGCTGGCTGTTCGACGCCACCGGCCAATGCATCGAAACCCCGGCCGAGCCGAAGGACTCGAAGCTCTGCCAGAACATCCGTCAGCGCTCTTATCCCGTGGTGGAGAAGAGCGGCATCCTCTGGGCTTATCTCGGCGAAGGCGAGCCGCCGGCATTTCCCGAGCTCGATTGCTTCGTCGCCCCCGGCACGCACACATTCGCGTTCAAGGGGCACATGGCCTGCAACTGGCTCCAGGCGCTCGAAGTCGGCATCGATCCCGCACATGCCTCCTATCTGCATCGCTTCTTCGAGGACGAGGACACCTCGACGGCCTACGGCAAGCAGTTCCGCGGCGCATCGGCAGGCTCCGACTTGCCGATGACGAAGATTTTGCGCGAATACGATCGTCCGATCATCAATGTCGAGCACACCGAATACGGCCTGCGGCTGATCGCGCTGCGCGAAATTGACGAGGAGCGCACCCATGTGCGCGTCACCAACCAGCTCTTCCCGCACGGCTTCGTCATCCCCATGAGCACGGAGATGACGATCACGCAGTGGCACGTGCCGGTCGACGACGAGAACTGCTACTGGTACGCGATCTTCACCAGCTATTCGAATCCGGTCGACAAGAAGAAGATGCGCGACCAGCGGCTCGAGCTCTATGAGCTGCCGGACTACAAATCTCGCAAGAACAGGACCAACGATTACGGCTTCGACCCGCACGAGCAGCAGACGGCGACCTATACCGGCATGGGCACCGACATCAACGTGCACGACCAGTGGGCGGTGGAATCGATGGGCGCGATCCAGGATCGCACCAAGGAGCACCTCGGCACGAGCGACAAGGCGATCGTGCAATACCGCCGCCTGCTGCGGCAGGAGATCGAGAAAGTCGCAGGCGGCGAGAAGCCGATGCTGCATCTCGACGAGGCCACCGCACGTTCGATCCAGGGCCCGGCGACCATGGACGGCATCGGGCCGACACGAGGCTGGGAGATCTACTGGATGGAAGTCGACGTCAAGCGCCGCCGCAGCGCGCCGTGGACGGCGCCGGTGCCGAAGGAGATCGCGGACAACGTGCATCGGCTGACGGCGGCGGAGTAGCACGGAATGCAGGTGCCTCCTTCGTCATTGCGAGCGCAGCGAAGCAATCCAGATTGTTTCCGCGGAGGGAATCTGGATTGCTTCGCTGCGCTCGCAATGACGGAATGTGTTGCAGCAGCGTCGCGCCTAACGACCAAGGAGCAATCAAAGTGACTTTCGTCGCGCGTCATGCGCTGTGGTCGGATGAGCAGACGGACGCTGCATCGCGCATGCGCCGCATCGTCGAGGAGAAGAACCTCGAGGTCATCCGCCTCGCCTTCCCGGACCAGCACGGCATTTTGCGCGGCAAGACCATCGTCGCCGCCGAGGCGATCGCGTCGCTTGAGAGCGGCTGCTCCATCACCACCACCATGCTCGCCAAGGACACCTCGCACCGCACGGTGTTTCCGGTGTTCACCTCGGGCGGCGGCTTCGGCATGAAGGAGATGGAGGGCGCGGCAGACGTGCTGATGGTCGCAGATCCCACCAGTTTTCGCGTTTTGCCATGGGCGCCGACCACGGGCTGGGTGCTGTGCGACCTCTATTTCAATGACGGCCGTCCCGTGCCATTCGCGACGCGCGGGCTGTATCGCAAGGTGCTCGACGAGCTCGGCACGCGCGGCCACGATTTCGTGGCGGGCCTCGAGGTCGAATTCCACATCTTCAAGCTCGAAGACGCGCATATGCGCCCGGAAGATGCCGGCCAGCCCGGCACGCCGCCTTCGGTGAGCCTGCTCAGCCATGGCTATCAATACCTCACCGAGCAGCGCTTCGATCAGATGGAGCCGGTGCTGGAGATCCTGCGGCGTGACATCGTCGCGCTCGGATTGCCTTTGCGCTCGGTCGAGGTCGAATTCGGGCCGAGCCAGTGCGAGTTCACCTTCGCGCCGAAGAAGGGTCTGGAGCCTGCCGACAACATGGTGCTGTTCCGCTCCGCCGTGAAGCAGATCGCGCACCGCCACGGCTATCACGCCACCTTCATGTGCCGGCCGAAGCTGCCGAATTTGTTCGCGAGCGGCTGGCATCTGCACCAATCGGTCGTCTCACGCGCGAGCGGCGAGAACCAGTTCATGGCCAAGGGAACGGCCAAGGAGGGCGGCGAGCCGCTCAGCGCGTTCGGCCGGGCCTGGCTTGCGGGCCTGCTCGACCACGCCCGCGCGTCGACCGCGTTCACCACCCCGACCATCAATGGCTACAAGCGCTACCGCTCCTATTCGCTGGCGCCGGACCGTGCGATCTGGGGCCGCGACAATCGCGGCGTGATGATCCGCGTGCTCGGCGCTGCCGGCGATGCGGCCACGCGCCTGGAAAACCGCATCGGCGAGCCCGCCGCCAATCCCTATCTCTACATGGCCTCGCAGATTCTCTCCGGCCTCGACGGTGTCGACCGCAAGCTCGATCCCGGCCCGTCGGCCGACACACCCTACGAAACCAAGGCGCCGCTCTTGCCGAAGTCGCTGCGCGACGCGGTCAGCGCGCTGAAGGACGATCCGTTTTTCCGCGAAAAGCTCGGTGCAGAGTTCGTCGATTACTACACCCACATCAAGAATGCCGAGATCGACCGCTTCCTGTCCGAGGTGACCGACTGGGAGCACCGCGAATATTTCGAGGTGTTTTGAGCCGCCGCCAACCGGCCGCTGATCCCCGCAACACGGCCGGATTTTCCAGGAGTACCATGATGCGGTTGCGCCCGGCGGTCCTGCTATTTTCCCTGACCCTGTCCGCGCCAGCCCTGTCCGCGCCAGCCCTGGCCGACTGGCAGGCGGGCACCGTGCGCGCCCCCGGCCGCGTCAGCGAAATTGACTTAGCGGATAGCGACGTCCGAATTGCAATCGGCACGAATTGGTACCAGTTCGACGCGAAAGCGATGCGCATGGTGCCGGCCGCGGCGCTCGAACGTCCGGCGCCGCCGCCCGGGGCCCTTGCGGATGGGCGCGTCGCGACAGGCCGCGATACCGTCGCGCGTGCCTGGCTCGCTGAGCCGACCGAACGCTATCACCACGGCGTCCTCGGCGATGCCATCGAGGCCGGTAGCCTGGTGATCGAGCCGCGCGGGGGCGGACAACGCACGCTGCGCCTGGATGGTGACGCCGTGTTCGAAGACCTCGAGCCGCGCGTCGCTGCGATCGGCGGCCGCGAAAGGATTGTGCTGGTCAAATCCTATCTGAAGCGCGGCTCCGCGCTGGCTGTCATCGATCCCACCTCGGCGGCCATCGTTGCGGAGACGCCTCCGATCGGCCACGCCCATGCTTGGCTCAACCCGGCCGGCATCGCCGATTTCGACGGCGATGGCACCACGGATATCGTGCTTGTCCGCCAGCCTCATGTGGTCGGGATTCTCGAAATGTGGTCGTGGCGGCATGATCGTTTGGAAAAATCGGCGGAAATTTCCGACGTATCGAACCATTTCATCGGCTCGCGGTCGCTGCACATGAGCTTTACGGCCGATTTTGATGGCGACGGCCATCCAGATCTCGCGGTGCCGGACCTCGAACGGCGAACGCTGCGGCTCATCGGGTTCGTCGCCGGCCCGCATGACATCGCGCGCATCAGGCTTCCGGCAAGGATCGCGACGAATATCGGCGGCGTGAAATACCGGGATCGTCCCGCACTCGTGTTCGGCCTCGAGGATGGCCGGCTGATGTTGGTCCACGATTAGGATCGCCGGGGGGCCGAGCCCACGATCGTTACCGACAGGCCCTCACGCCGGCGTGAGCCGGTTTCGCGCCGGTGCTTCCGACGAAACCTTTGACCTTGCCGACGAAGTCATTTTTCCGCCCCCGCGAAGATGGCCGGAAACGATGGAGGGTCACAATCCTCGGACTGATCAACAACGGAGTTCGATCATGTGGGGCCATCTGTTCAGCTTGATCTATCGCCTGTCCTGCCGTGCCACCTTGATCGAAATCGGGATGGGCCGCTCGCCGCGATAAAGGCAAGCGAGTTAGGTAAGACGGATTGTCCAGATAACGGAGGGTGTCATGCGAAAGATGATTCTGATCGCGGCAATGTCGCTGCTGGCAAGCCAGGCCGTTGCCGGCGGACCGCGGAGCCTTAGCCTTGCAGCGACAAATGCGAGCCACCAGACCGCCGACCCGGCAACGACAGCAGCCACGCCGCCACAAGCTCCGGCGGCAGCGCCTACGAATGTCCAGACGGCGACCACCGCCCCAGCTTCAACACCTCCGGCAGCGACTGCCACAACAAGTGCGGCCGCTCCGGCCGCAACTCAGCCCAGCGCCGCGCCGGTTGCCAGCGCGAGAGAAACGGCAAAGCCGAAACGTCGCCAGCCATCCACCGAGGCACGCGTGATCCGCGAACTGCATCGGCATGGGATTTATTGGTGATTGCCAACGTCGTCCTGGCGAAAGCCAGGACCCGTTACCCCAAAAAGGGTTTGGCGAAGAAGGTTGTTCGGTACTGATACTGCCCTCATAGGGAGACCTCGCGGTATGGGTCCTGGCTTTCGCCAGGACGACACCATCGGAAGCGGCCACGGCGTACCTCACCTCACCGCCCAGCCTCAGATTCCCAGATATTTGTGCTGCAGATCCGGCTCGGCCATTAGCTCTTCAGAGGTGCCGCTCCACACCGTCTTGCCGCGCTCGATGATGGTGTGGCGGTCGCAGATGCGGGCAAGGTGGTCGACGTTCTTGTCGACGACCAGGATCGACTGTCCCCGACTCTTGAGCAGCGACAGGCAGCTCCAGATCTCTTCGCGGATCAGGGGCGCCAGGCCTTCGGTGGCTTCATCCAGGATGAGGAGCTTCGGGTTGGTCATCAGCGCGCGGCCGATTGCGAGCATCTGCTGCTCGCCGCCGGAGAGCTGGTTGCCCATGTTGGAGGCGCGCTCGGCCAGGCGCGGAAACATCACGTAGATCGCCGCCAGCGTCCAGGGGTTGCTGCTATCGAAACGATCGGCGGCGGCCGCGACCAGGTTTTCGCGCACGGTGAGGTTCGGGAAGATCTGCCGCCCCTCGGGGACGAGGCCGACACCGAGTTGCGCTATCCGGTAGGACGGTTGCGTCCGCACTTCCGAGCCCGCAAAGCGGATGCTGCCTGCGCGCGCCGGCGTCAGGCCCATGATGGAGCGGATGGTCGTGGTCTTGCCCATGCCGTTGCGGCCCATCAGCGAGACCATCTCGCCTGATTTGACCGACAGGGACAAGCCGAACAGCACCTGGGACAGGCCGTAGCAGGTCTCGATGCCGTCGACCTCGAGCAGCGTGTCAGCCACCATATTTTCAGCCATGGTGCGTCACCACATGCGCCTCGCCGAGATAGGCGCGCTTGACGTCCTCGTTCGCCCGGATCGCGGCCGGATCGCCGGAGGCGATGACGCGGCCATAGACCAGCACCGAGATACGGTCGGCCAGCGCAAACACCGCCGGCATGTCGTGCTCGACCAACACGATCGAGACCTCTTTGCGCAGCTCCTGGAGCAGCTGCACCATGCGCTGGGACTCGGTGACGCCGAGGCCCGCCATCGGTTCGTCGAGCAGCAAAAGCTTCGGCTTGCTTGCCAGCGCAACTGCCAGCTCGATCTGGCGACGCTCGCCATGGCTGAGCCTGGACACCAGGACATCGGCACGATGGGCGAGACCGACGCGGTCGAGCGCGGCATGCGCGGCATCGCGCAGGCCTTTCTCCTTGCGCGCATTGGCAAAGAAGCGGAACGAGGTGCCGGCATGCGCTTGCGCCGCAAGCGCGACATTGTCGGCGGCGGTGAAATCGAGCAGCAGCGAGGTGATCTGGAACGAACGTGCCAGGCCCAGCGCGCAGCGGCGATGCGCCGGCAGATAGGTGATGTCGCGCCCCGCCAGCGAGACGCTGCCGGAATGCGGCTCCAGATGCCCGGTGAGCTGGCTGATCAGCGTGGTCTTGCCGGCGCCGTTCGGGCCGATGATGGCGTGCAGCTCGCCTGCGGCGACGTCGAGCGAGACGTTGTCCGTCGCAATGATGCCGCCGAAGCGGCGCACCAGCCTGTCGACGCGGAGCAGCGGCTCAGCCACGATTGAGCCTCCCGAGCAGGCCCATGATGCCGCCGCGACCAAACAGCACGATCAGCAGCAGCATCGGGCCCATGATCAGCGCCCAGTATTCGGTGAGCTGCGACAAAAACTCTTCCAGCAGCAAATACACCACCGCGCCGATGACCGGGCCGACCAGCGTGCCCATGCCCCCGAGGATCACCATCACCATGAGGTCGCCCGAACGCGTCCAGTACATCACGGCCGGGCTGACGAAATCGGTGTTGTTGGCGAGCAGCGCGCCGGCGAGGCCGCACATCATGCCCGAGATGACGAAGCAGACCAGCTGGTAGCGTTTCGAGGGAAAGCCGATCGCCTGCATGCGCTGCTCGTTGGAGCGCAGGCCCTGCAGGACGAGGCCGAAGCGCGAATTGGCGAGGCGCCAGATCAGGAAGACCACGCCGAACAGGCAGGCGAGGCAGAGATAATAAAACTGCGTCCGGTTCGACAGATTGATCAGCCCGGAGAAGTCGCTGCGCTTGTAGACGGTGAGGCCGTCATCGCCGCCATAGCGCGCCAGCCCCGAGGCGACGTAATAGGCCATCTGCGCGAAGGCGAGCGTGATCATGATGAAGTAAACGCCACGCGTGCGAAGCGAGAGCGCGCCTATCACCAGCGCGTAAGTCGCGGAGGCCGCGAGCGCGACCGGAAACTGGATGAAGCCGCTTCCGACGCCTTCCTGCGCCAGCATGCCGACCGCGTAACCGCCAATGCCGAGATAGGCGGCGTGGCCAAAACTCATCATGCCGCCAAAACCCATGATGAGGTTGAGGCTCGCGGCCGCCAGCGCCAGGATGACGATGCGGGTGAACAGCGTCAGGATGAAGATGTTGCCTGAGAGTTGCGAATAGAGCGGCAGCAGCACGAGGCCCGCCAGCATCAGGGCCGTCACGGCCTTGCTCACAGTGAATGACTTCATCGACGGTTGGCCGGAAACAGCCCCTCCGGCCGCACCACCAGCACGATCGCCATCAACAGGTAGATCAGCATGGACGACAGCGCGGGCGCGGCGGTGGAGGCCGCGGCGCCGCTCAGCACCTGCCGCAGCAGATTGGGCAGGAAGGCGCGGCCGAGCGTGTCGATCATACCGACGAAGATCGCGGCCAGGAACGCGCCGCGGATCGAGCCGATACCGCCGATCACGATGATGACGAAGGCGAGGATCAGGATGTTCTCGCCCATGCCGATCTGCACGGTAAGGATCGGCGCCTGCATCAGACCGGCAAGGCCCGCGAGCGCGGCACCGAGGCCGAACACCAGGGTGTAGAGCAGCTTGATGTTGATGCCGAGCGCGCCGATCATCTCGCGGTTGGAGGCGCCGGCGCGGATCAGCATGCCGATGCGGGTGCGCATCACGCCGAGATAGAGCAGCAGCGCAACCAGCAGCGCCACGACGATGATGGCCAGGCGATAAGCGGGATAGTGAATGCCCGGCAGGATCGGCACCGGCACCGTGAGCCAGGCCGGGAGCGGCAGCGCCAGCCCGGCAGGACCCCAGATCAGCCGCACGGCCTCGTTGAAGAACAGGATCAGGCCGAAGGTCGCGAGCACGTGGTCGAGATGGTCGCGTCCGTAGAGATGCCGCAGCGCGGTCATCTCGAGCACGATGCCGAGCACCAAGGTCGCGCCGAGCGCCAAGAGCGCGCCGAGCAGGAAGCTGCCGGTCCAGGCTGCGAAGGTCGCGGCGAAATAGGCGCCCATCATGTAGAGCGAGCCGTGCGCGAGGTTGACGAGATCCATGATCCCGAACACCAGCGTCAGGCCGGCGGCGAGCAGGAACAGCAGCAGGCCGAACTGCAAACCGTTCAAGAACTGTTCGACGACGAGCAGCATCAAAACTCTTTCAGGCGCACGCAGGTTCGCGCCGATGTTCGAACACGGTCGCCATCAGTGAAAGAGCTCCCCCTGCCTGTACAAGGCGGAAAAATGGGTAATGGCAGTATCGTTCCGAGGCAAGAGCGATTCGACATCCAACATGCACTTTGTTGCATGCCGATGCATGCGATCGATCCTGGCCCTCTAATCGGCCCTTGCAAGAAGACTGCCGCGCAGGATGGGTCAACCTGCCGCACCCAAACGGATCACCCTCCCTCCGTTGCCGGAGAGAGGGTGTGAAAATCGTCGCAACGTTGGGAAGGAGACGCCTAGTGCGACGTCATCTGCCGGGAATGGTCATCCGGTTCGGCGAGCACGCTGTTGGCTGTCGAGGCCTCCAGCGCCGCCATCCGGAAAAGATAGGCGAGCGTCGCCAATCCGGTGTCTTCCGCCATCTCCGCGAGTTCGAGCGCCATGTCGGACATGTAGCCGAGATTTTCGTCCTTGATTTGCGCCATGATCTGGCTGTCCCGCATCATATTCGACATCTCAGGCGCTCTTTCGTTGCGCGGCAGCGAGGCCGCAGAGGTTGGCAAGGGCGATGCAATCGATACGCGGACCGTCCTGATGCATGACGTTTGTCATTCCGATACGGTCACACACGGCATCCAGCGACTCTTGACGGATCTCGATCGTGGCCGCCATCGTCCAGGAATTCTCGACCAGCGCCGGCAATCCCAGCGGCGTGACGATGAATCCGATCTCGTGGAAGCGCGGCAGCCACCAGGTCTCCATGACAAGACAGAGACGCTCGATGCCCTGATCGAGACAGAACTCTTGCGCCGCTGCCATCAGTTGCCAATTGAACGCACCGTCGCGGCGCTCCCGCGAAACGAAGAAGCGTGACCACTCCCAGACGAGCGGGTTGGAGGGGCAACCGCGCACCGCGGCGAGATGCGGGAAGACCTCGCTCATCATCGTCGGCTTGGTGGTGGGATACAGGCGGGAGCCGCCGAGCACCCGGCGATTTTCGAGAGCCAGCAGGTAGATCGCGTCCTCATTGTCGTAGCTATCGAGTTCGCGGCCATCGGGCTTGCGCAGCGCCTCCCATTTCCGCTCCTCGACAAAAATCGGGTGACGCATCCTGAAATGTTGCTCGAGAACATCCTCGTAGAGGTGCCGGTTGGCGGCAGAAATCACATGAATCATTTATTCCCCCATTGTTCGAAATAAGGGGAACACTCACGGAAAACGGACAAAGCGACTATTGGGAAATTTCCCAGTAGGCGCGGATTTCAGGGGGTGATGATTCTGTGGCGGATCGCGATCGCAACCGCATGCGTCCGGTTGACGGCACCAAGCTTGCGCGCGGCAGTTGCAAGATGCTCTTCAGCGGTGCGCTGCGTGATGTGCAGGATCTCGCCGATTTCCCAGGCCGACTTGCCCTGCGAGGCCCAAGCGAGCACCTCGCGCTCGCGCGGGGTAAGGCGCATCGATCGATGCGGCGCCGGATGGAGCAAGCGGCGAATGTGCTCGAAGCCGTACATGCCGATCAGGTGCAGCGCCGGCTTGCTGCGCGCATTGAGGTCGAGGTGAACGCCACCGAGCGAGACGCCGGCCTCGTAGCCGGTCAATCCGTGGATCGGCACGACGAAGCCGCGCGACATGCGGAAATCGGCAGCGCGCCGCATCACCTCCACTGCGCCCGGCTCCAGCTCTGGATCGTACGGCGCCTCGGACCACTCGAAAGGGTTCACCGTCTGCCGGCATTTGCGGATTACGGGATCGACGCGGTCGTAGCCTTTCTGGGTATAGAGGCTGAACCACTCCGCCGGCCACTTCTTGGCGAGCACCATCTGGGAGAAGCGCTGATCGGGATTCGGCAAGCCGGTTACGATGATGTGCTCGAAGCCGTAGCGCCCGAACGCGGTCGCAAGCGCGTCCATGGCGTCAGGAACCTTGGTATAGGCTCCAAGCCCCTCAATGAAGTCGAGCGCTTCCCGGCCATAATCCACGGCGGACATCGGTGCGTTTCCTGACCCTCGCTGTCCGTTATAGCACGTCTTTGGGCACTGCCTCAATTCAGCGTTTCCGTAGTTTCCCGGTATCCCATTGACCCCGAAGGTTTAATCTACTTGTGGAAGAAGTGACGTCAAGATACACCTACGATGTCGAAGCGGGAACACCACGATGGAAGACGAGGACATCGCCCTCAACAGCGTGCTCGGCCTGGAACTCAACCGCGTGTTTTTTGCTGTCCGCGAAACGGCAAACAAGCAGAAGATCATCGAGTTCGCACGCGGAGTGCTGCAAAGCGAGCGCAGCAAGCCGGCGGAGAGCGCCTCGCCGGACGGACCGGCGAGCTAGAACGCAATTGAGGCAACCGACGCCGCTACAACAGATCGCGCGCCTTCCTGACCGCTGGCCGTCGTTACCGCTGGCTGACATCATGGCTCTCGTGAGATAATCGCCGCCAACGATTATCTTTCGGATGCCCGGGACATGATGACGCTGCGCCAGGTTGAAGTGATCCGTGCCGTGATGGTGACGGGCACTATCGGCGGCGCGGCGAAGCTGCTGAACGTTTCGGCGCCGGGTATCAGCCGCCTCGTCAAATACACCGAGCGCTCGCTCGGCATCCGCTTCTTCCAGCGCCAGAACGGCCGCTATTTCCCGACGCCGGAAGCCGAGAACATCTTCGAGCAGATCAACGGCGTCTACAAGAAGGTCGACGACCTCTCCGAGATCATCTCCAAAATCGGCCGCGGCGGATTGTCGGAGCTGCGGATCGGCTCGGTGCCGAGCATTTCGCAAGTCATGGTGCCGCGCGCGATCGAGCGGGTCCGGCGGCGCTATCCGGATCTCGGCATCGACATCAACATCCTCAAGCTCGAGGAAGCCATCGACTATCTCCTGCTCGGCCGCGGCGAGTGCGTTGCGATGAGCTACCGGCTCGAACATTCCGGGCTCGATTTCTTGCCGCTCGCCTCCGGCGAACTCTATTGCATCGTGCCGCCGGGCCACGAGCTCGCCGGCCGCAAGCAGGTCTCCGCGGCCGAGATCACGCGCTATCCGCTGATCGGCATCGATCCCAACGATCCCTACGGGCGGATCATGGCCGAGATCTTCGCGCGCCACCGGCTCGCGTACAACATCACCATCCGCGCCCGCTTCGGCACGACGGTCTGCGCGCTGGTGAAGGCGGGGCTCGGCATCGCCATCATCGACCAGTTCACGGTGGCCCATGGCGGCTATCCCGGAATCGAGCTGATCAAGATCACCGAGCCGACGCGGTTCGACACCTATATCGCGGTGAAGCGCGGCGCGCCGTTGTCGCTTCACGTCGAGTATTTCATCGAGGCCCTGCGCGCCGAGATGCGCGCGGTCGAGCCGTCGCGGGGCAAAGGCAGAGCCGCGCCGCCACGCGGGCGGAGGAAATAACATTATGTTAGGTTTGCAGGACAAGAGGGTAATTGTGTTAGGCGGGGGAAGCGCTATCGTCGCACGCGGAAGCCCCCTTGGAATTGCGCGGATTTCTCCGCTAATGGCCGGGACCGAACGCTCCCAACGAGACGATAGCGAACCATGTCAAAGCCCGGACACGCCGCCAGCAAAAAGCTTCTCACCGGCTTGATCGGCGCTCCCATTGCGCATTCCGCATCCCCCGCCATGCACGAGCGCGCCGCCGAGGCGCTGGGCTTGCGCGGCCATTACCAGCTCATCGAGGTGGCCGGCGCCGGCTCGGCCGAGCTCGCCATGATGCTGGAAGGCGTGCGGCGCCTCGGCTTTGCCGGCGTCAACGTCACTTTTCCCTACAAGGAGGCGGTGGTCCCGCTGCTCGATGAACTGGCACCGGGTGCGGCCGTCATGGGGGCGGTCAACACCGTCGTCGTCAGCCACGGCCGGCTGATCGGCCACAACACCGACACGACGGGCTTTGCGCGCGCCGTCGCGCCGCTGCTGGCTCCCTCTGGAAACGCGGTCGCCGTGATCGGCACCGGCGGCGTCGGCAAGGCGATCGCCTTTGCGCTGGCGAGCCTTGACGTGACCGACATCCGCATCTTCGACAGCGAGCCGGCACGCGCCGAAAAACTCGCCGCGCTGCTCGTCAAGCAGGGAGGCGCCAACGTCGCCGCAAGCGTCGAGGCCGCGCTCGACGGCGCAACGGGCCTCGTCAACGGCACGCCGGTCGGCATGCTGCCGAACCGGGAAACGCCGGTCGCGCCGACGCTGCTGCGTCAAAACCTATGGGTCGCCGATGCCGTCTACTCGCCGCTGATCACGCCGCTGCTGGCAGCCGCCCAAGCCAAGGGCGCGCGGATCATGACCGGGCGGGAGCTTGCGATCTACCAGGCCGCCGACGCTTTCGAACTGTTCACGGGCCTCGCCCCATCGACCGAGGTCATGGGAGAGGCATTCGACGAGGTGATGGCGGCACGAAGCTCGGCCCATCAGGCAGCGTAACCGAAGCGGCCGGACACAAGGCCGCGCACAACATCAACGAAAAAATCGGAGGAGAGACCATGAAATCGACCATTCTGGCAGGCGCCCTGCTTGCCTTCGCGACCGCAACCAGTGTCCACGCCCAGGCGATCAAGCTCGCCGACGTCGCCGAGTTGTCCGGCGGCGGCGCCACCGTCGGCACCAACTGGAAGAACGGCATCGACCTCGCAATCGAGGAGATCAACGCCAAGGGCGGGGTACTCGGCCGCAAGCTCGAAGTCACTCATGCGGACTCGCAATCCAACCCGGGCGTCGCGCGCGCGCAGGTGCAAAAGGCGCTCGACGCCGAGCCCTATGTGCTGCTCGGACCCGGCTATTCCGGCTCCGTGAAGGTCACCGCGCCGCTGGCGGCAGAGGCCGGCATCGCGCAGATCATGGGCGGCGAAGCCGCCGAGCTGACGCAGGCCGGGAACAAATTCCTGTTCCGCACCTCGTTCGGCCAGCAATCCTCGATGCCGAAGGTCGCCAAATACATTCACGACGACATGAAGGCGAAGTCGGTCGCTGTGGTCTGGGTCAACAATGACTTTGGCCGCGGCGGTCGCGATGTCATCGTCAAGGAGCTCGACCGCCTCGGCTCCAAGGTGGTCGCCGATCTCTCCACCGAGGCGGGCCAGGCCGATTTCGCCGCCGACGTCGGCAAGATCAAGGCTGCCAATCCCGACGCCGTGTTCGTCTATCTCAACGAAGAAGAGAGCGCACGCATCCTGAAGGAGCTGAAGCGCCAGGGCGTCACCGCGCCGCTGATGGGCGAGACCACGCTGATCGGGCAGAAGGTGATCGAACTCGCGGGCGATGCCGCCAACGGCGCGCGCGGCCATGTCGGTCTCACCACCGACGCGCCGGTCGACCTGATCAAGGCGTTTCGCGACAAGTTCGCGAAGAAGTACAATTACGTGCCCGACCATAACGGCCTGAAGGGCTATCTCGCGGTCTACATGGTGAAGGCCACGACCGATAAGATGGGCAAGGTCGATTCCAAGGCGTTCGCCGACAATCTGCATGGCCTGACCATCAAGGCCGCGGACGAGCCGGGCATCCTGATGGACGTCACCTTCAGCGACACCGGCGACATCGACCGCCAGAGCTTTCTGGTCGAGGTGGTCGAAGGCAAGCAAGTGGTGAAGCAGGTGCTGCCGAAGGTGAAGTGAGGTCTTTGCCCCTCGCCGCGCCTGTCCGCCGAAGCTTTAGCGAAGGCGGATCCGGGGGGAGATCTTTCGTCTCCCTCGCCCCGCTCTTCGCGGGGAGAGGGAGAAAAAGAAGGGCGGTGAGAGGGAGAGGAAAGAGGGGAAAATGTCCAATCTGTTCGATCTTCTGGTCGCGGGACTTGCCACCGGCGCGATCTATGCGCTGGTTGCGGTCGGCTTCACGCTGCTATGGCAGACCTCGCAGACCATCAATTTCGCGCAAGGCGAGTTCGTGATGCTGCCGGCGTTCCTGATGCTGGCGGCGATGCATGCCGGCGCGCCGTTCTGGCTCGCGATCATCCTCGGCATCCTGCTCTCGATGCTCCTGCTCGGCCTCGCCTTAAAGATGCTGCTGGTGGATCCGATGATGCGCCATGGCGTGCTGCCGCTCGCGATCGCGACGATGGCGCTCGCGATCGGCCTCAAGGAGGCCGTAAAACAGTTCTTCAGCGCCGAAGCCTCACCGTTCCCCTCGATCGTGCCGACCGGCGACGTTTCCATCCTCGGCCATGCCGTCTCGCTGCAAAGCATCGGCGTCCTCGTCCTCGCCATCCTTGCCGTCTTCGGCTTGACTGCGCTTCTCAACCGCACCTCGCTCGGCCACCAAATGCAGGCGGCGGCGCAGAACCCGACGGTGGCACGCATCATCGGCGTTCCCGTCGAGCGCATGATCCTCCTGACCTTCCTGATCAACGCGTTCCTGGTCGCTCTCGCCTCGCTGTTGATCACGCCGATCTACCTCGCGAAGTTCACGTCCGGCGAGGTGCTGGGCCAGGCCGCGTTCATCGCCGCGATCGTCGGCGGGTTCAACCAGGTGCGCGGCGCGATCGCAGGCGGTCTCCTGATCGGCGTGCTCGACAATCTCGCGGCCGCCTATGTCTCGACGCAGTACCGCACCGCCGTGCCGATGATCTTCCTGATCGCCGTCATCCTGTTCCGGCCACAGGGCCTGCTCGGCCGCGCCGAGGAGCGCACCGTATGAGCGGCTTCGCCAAACCTCTGAAGATCGCGTTCGGCCTCATCGTGATCGCTGCGCTGATCGTCGTTCCCATGAATTTCAACCGCTATGGCCTGTTCATCCTGAGCCAGTGGGCGGTGATGGCCATCGCTGCGATGGGCCTCAACCTCACGCTTGGCTATGCCGGCCAGGTCTCGCTGGCGCAGGGCGCCTTCGTCGGCATCGGCGCCTACGCCGCGGCGATCATGACCACGCATGGCTGGCCGCTGCCGGCGGCGATCGTCGTCGCGATCGCCTTGAGCTTCGCGGTCGGCTGGGTGCTCGGCTATCCCGCGCTGCGGGTGCAGCACCACTACCTCGCTTTCGTCACGCTCGCCTTCTCCACGCTGGCCTTCCTGGTGTTTCGCAACGAGAGCTGGCTCACCGGCGGCATCTACGGCATCTCCAACATTCCGCGCCCGCACATCTTCGGCATCGCGACCAACAAGCCGCTGCCGTTCTACTATGTCTGTCTCGGCTCGCTCGCGATCGTGTCGCTCGCGGTGTGGTGGCTGATCCGCTCGCCCTGGGGCCGCGCCTTCATGGCGCTGCGCGAAAACCCGCTGCGGGCGCAGTCGCTGGGCGTCGACACGCGACGCTATACGCTGATGGCGTTCGCGATCGGCTCGGCGCTCGGTGGGGTCGCCGGCGCGCTCTATGCGCCGCTGACGCAATATATCGATCCCGTGCCGTTCAACCTGTCGCTCTCGCTCGACCTCCTGATGATCGTAATCGTCGGCGGCGCCGGATTCTTCCTGGGTCCGTTCCTCGGCGCGATGATCGCGGTGCTGCTGCCGGAATGGCTGCGCTTCACCGAGGGCTATTATCTGATGCTCTACGCGATCGCGGTGATGGGGCTGCTGATCTGGTCGCCGACCGGCATTTTGGGAATCCTCGACCGCTATCTCGCCGAGCGGCGAACCAAGGCGGCCTCGGCCCAGCGCGCCGTCGCAAAGTCCCGGCTGGAGACGGTGCAATGAGCGCGGTCCTCGAAGTCACCGACATCAAGAAGAATTTTGGCGGGATCAGCGCCGTCGGCGGCGTCTCTTTCGACGTCCGCGAGGGCGAGATCCTCGGCCTGATCGGCCCGAACGGCTGCGGCAAGTCGACCCTGTTCAACTGCATCCTCGGCCAGCTCACGCCGAGCGGGGGCGAGGTCAAGCTCGACGGCAAGGTCGTCACGGGGTTGCGACCCGCCGAGCTCAACAAGCTCGGGGTCAGCCGCACCTTCCAGCTCCTGCAGGTGTTTCCAAAACTCTCGGTGCGCGAGAACCTGATCCTCGCGGGACAGGAGCACCAGGGCAGCATGGCCTCGCGGCTGGTCGGCCGCTCCGACGCCGGACTGACGGAGGCCGCCAACCAGATGATCGGCTTTTTCAAGCTAGATCATCTCGCCGAAGAGCCCGCCGGCGGGCTCTCCTATGGCCAGCAAAAACTGCTCGACGCCGCCATGGCGTTCATGGGCGGACCACGGCTGGTGCTGCTCGACGAGCCCGCCGGCGGCGTCAACCCGTCGATGCTGACGGACCTGAAGGAGCGGCTGGTCGCGATCAACCGCGAAAAGAATGCCACCTTCGTCGTGATCGAGCACAACATGGAATTCGTGATGTCGCTGTGCTCGCGCGTGATGGTGATGGCGGAAGGCACGGTGCTGGCGATGGGACGGCCGGACGAGGTCCGCAAGGACCCCGCCGTGATCGAAGCCTATCTCGGACACTAGGGAGAGACATCATGAGCGATCCGATCCTCTCGGTTCACAATCTCGTCGGCGGTTACGGCAAAATGACCATCCTGAACGGCACCACCTTCGCCGTGCCGCAGGCCACCATCACCACCATCATCGGCCCGAACGGCGCCGGCAAGTCCACCGTGTTCAAGGCGATCTTCGGCCTGCTCAAGCTGCGCGAGGGCAAGGTCAGCTTCGCCGGCCGCGACGTCACCAGTTTGAGCCAGCGCGCGCTGCTCAATGCCGGAATCTGCTACGTGCCGCAGGGCCGCAACATCTTTCCCGAGCTGTCGGTACGCCATAACGTCGAGCTCGGCGGCGTTTCCGCAGGCAAGGGCATCGACCTGCAGAGCCGGATCGAGGCTGCGCTCGACCTGTTCCCGGCGCTGCGGCGAAAATCGACGCAGCAGGCCTCCACGCTATCCGGCGGCGAGCAGAAGCAGCTCGAAATCGCCCGCTCGCTGCTGATCGAGCCAAAGCTGGTGCTGATCGACGAGCCCTCGATCGGCCTGTCGCCGCTGATGGTGCAGCAGACTTTCGACATCCTGAAATCCTTGCGCGACCGCGGCGTCACCATTCTGATGATCGAGCAGAACGCACGCTCGGCGCTGGAGATATCCGACATCGGCATCGTGCTCGAGCTCGGCCAGACCCGCATGGTCGACGGCGCGAAGCGCATTTTGAATGATCCCCGCATCGGACAATTGTTCCTCGGCGGCGCGATGGAGGACAACGCAGCATGAGTAAACGCTCGATCGCAACGGTCTCTCTCTCCGGCGCCCTTGACGAAAAGCTCCGCGCCATCGCCTCCGCCGGCTTCGACGCGGTCGAGATTTTCGAGAACGACCTGCTGTCGTTCGGCGCAAGCCCGCGCGAGGTGGCTCAGCTTTGCAAGGACCTCAATCTCGAGATCTGCGCGTTTCAGCCGTTCCGCGATTTCGAGGGCATGCCGGAGCCGCAGCGTTCGCGCAACTTTGCCCGCGCCGAACGCAAGTTCGACCTGATGCAGGAGCTCGGCACCGATCTGCTGCTGATCTGCTCCAACGTGTCGCCGGCCTCGCTCGGCGGCATCGACCGCGCCGCGGATGATTTTCGCGAGCTTGGCGACCGCGCGGCCAAACGATCTTTGCGCGTCGGCTACGAGGCATTGGCCTGGGGACGCCACGTCAACGATTACCGCGATGCCTGGGAGATCGTGCGGCGCGCCGATCACCCCGCGATCGGCGTCATTCTCGACAGCTTTCATGCGCTGGCCCCCGGCTTTCCGGTCCGCGCGATGGCCTCGATCCCCGGCGACAAGATCTTCCTGGTCCAGCTTGCGGACGCGCCGAAGCTCGAGCTCGACATCTTGTCCTGGAGCCGGCACTTCCGCTCCTTCCCCGGCCAGGGCGATCTGCCGGTCGGCGAGTTCATGGCGGCGATCGCGGCGACCGGCTATGCCGGGCCGCTATCGCTGGAGATCTTCAACGACCAATTCCGCGCCGGCTCGGCGGTACAGACCGCGGTCGACGGCCTGCGTTCGCTGATCCTGCTGGAGGACCAGCTTGCACCGGATTGGCCAAAGCTCATCAGCGAGCCCTTGGCACCGAAGCCCAAAAGTCGCGGGACGGGCTTCATCGAGTTTGCCGTCAACGAGACCAAGGCCGGCGAACTCGCCCACCTACTTTCGCAGCTCGGTTTCCGAAAGACCGGCAAGCATCGCAGCAAGGCGGTGGAGCGCTGGTCGCAGGGCAAGGTCGAGCTCGTCGTCAACTCCGAGACCGATGGCTTTGCGCATTCGCACTACGTGACGCATGGCCCCGGCGTCTGCGCCATCGCGCTCGACGTCGACAATGCCAGCCTCGTCATGCAGCGCGCCGAGACGCTGAAAGCGCGCACCTTCTACCAGCCGGTCGGGCCGGGCGAGCTGGAGATTCCCGCAATTCACGGCGTCGGCGGCAGCCTGCTGTATTTTCTCGATCAGGCCGGCAAGAACTGGGACACGGATTTCGAACAGGTCCCGAGCGACGCTCGCGCGGACGCCCTGCTCGCTGTCGATCACATCGCGCAGTCGATGCCCTATGACGAGATGCTGTCGTGGCTGCTGTTCTACACCGGCATCCTCGACCTCGAGCGGCTGCCGCAGATGGAGATCGCCGATCCCAGGGGCCTCGTGCAAAGCCAGGCCGTCATCAACGGCGACCAGAGCCTGCGCTTCGTGCTCAACGGCTCATCCGCCAACCGCACGCTGCCGGCCCGCTTCATCTCGGAGTTTTTCGGCTCGGGCGTGCAGCACGTCGCGTTCACGTGCCCGGACATTTTCGCGGCGGTCGCGGAGATGCGCAAGCGCGGCGCGGATTTCCTCGATATTCCGGACAATTACTACGACGACATCGAAGCCAAATACGACCTCGCGCCCGACCTGATGGCGCAGCTGCGCGCCAACCACATTCTCTACGACCGCGAAGGCGACGGGGAGTTCTTCCAGGTCTACACCCACATCTTCGACGAGCGCTTCTTCTTCGAGATCGTGGAGCGAAGGGATTATCAGGGATTTGGTGCAGCCAATGCCGGCATCAGGCTCGCGGCGCAAGCCCGAGAGGTGCGGCCTGTGAGCATGCCGCGGGTGTAGCTGCCTCCACGCCGTCATTGCGAGGAGCCCTTGCGACGAAGCAATCCAGAATCCCTCTGCGGAAAGATTCTGGATTGCTTCGCTGCGCTCGCAATGACGGGAGAGAGAGCTGAGAACCCTCTCCCCGCGAGCGGGGAGAGGGAAAGCAGAGATCTCACTTCATCGCGCATTTGTCGTGAAAGCGATCCTGGTCGTTTTCGACGATGGTCGCGACCGTCTTCAGCGAGAGTTGGCCTTCGCCATCCTTGACCACGTCCTGGAGGTAGAAGTTCTGCACCGGGATGTGGTTCTTGCCGTACTTGAACGGGCCGCGCAGCGACTTGAAGTTGGCCTTCTCCATCTCGGCCTTCATCGCGTCCTTCTTGCTGGTGTCGCCCTTCACCGCGACCACCGCGCTGTTGATGAGCTGGGCCGCGTCGTAGGCTTGCGCGCCGTAATAGGTCGGGCGCAGGCCGGGGTACTTCTTGCGGTAGTCGGCGACGAAGCGCTTGTTCTGCTCGTTGGGCAGATCATTCACCCATTCCTGCGCGCCGGGAACGCCGAGCGCGTTCTCCTTTTGCAGCGGCAGCGACAGCTCGTCGACGGTGAAAGCTGTGTAGAGTGGCATCGTGCTCTTCAGCCCGGCCTGCGCATATTGGTTGAGGAACTGCACGCCGGCTGCACCCGGATAGAACACGAAGATCGACTCGGCACCCGAGGCGCGCGCCTTGGACAGCTCGGCGGAGAAGTCGAGCTGGCTCGGCCAGACCGTGTATTCCTCGCCCTTGACCTCGCCCTTGAACGTGCTCTTCACGCCTGCGAGCATGTCCTTGCCGGCGGCGTAGTTCGGGCCGATCAGGAACACGCTCTTGACGCCCTTCTGGTTCATGTAGAGACCCATGGCGGCCGGGGTCTGGTCGTTCTGCCAGGAGGTCGAGAACACGTAAGGCGAACAGAGCTCGCCCGCGAGCTGCGACGGACCGGCATTGGCCGAGATCAGGATGGTCTGCGAATCCACGGCGGTCTTGAGCGAGGCCAGCAGCACGTTCGACCAGATGTAGCCGACGATGAAATCGACCTTGTCGGACTGGACCAGCTTCTCGGTCTTCTGCTTGCCGACGTCGGGCTTCTGCCCGTCGTCCTCGTAAATCACCTCGACCGGCTTGCCGTCCATCTTGCGGCCGATGTGATCCAGCGCGAGCTCGAACGAATTGCGCATGTCGTTGCCGATCACGGCGGTCGGGCCGCTGAAGGTCGAAACGAAGCCGATCTTGATGGTGTCGCCGGCGGATGCCGGGCTTGCCAGCACCAGCGCCGCTGCGCCCGCCAGCCAGAATGCCGTCCTCATAACAACTCCCCTCCATATTATTACGCCCGGAAGCGGGGTGATTGCCGCCCCGGGTCATCTCTATTGAACGCAAAATCTTGCGCGCCGCCAATGGCTCAGCGCCCGCCCCTGCACCATATTTCGCCCCGATCGGCGATAGCAAGAAATATAATTCTACTTACTTAGACGGAGGCTGCGGCGCTTTTTCGCGGGACGGCGATACACTCGATGCCCTTGGCCTATCCGTCCATTGATGATGGCTATTGGACCGCCACGCCCAATCCGCACTTAAATGAGAGAATAGAGCAGCGAGATTCGAGGGGCGCATCATGACCACGACACCGCATCGCGTCGTCATCGTCGGAGCCGGCTTCGGCGGGCTGGAGACGACCCACCGGCTCGCCGGCAGCCCGGTCGAGATCACGCTGATCGACCGCCGCAACCATCATCTGTTCCAGCCGCTGCTCTACCAGGTCGCGACCGCTTCGCTCGCCACCAGCGAGATCGCATGGCCGGTCCGGCACCTGATGCGCGACCGGCGCGATGTGACGACGCTGTTTGCGACCGTCAGCGGCGTCGATGCCGACAGGCGTTGCGTGCTGATCGACGACGGCAGCGAGGTTCCTTACGATACGCTGGTGCTCGCCACCGGCGCGCGGCATGCCTATTTCGGCCACGACGAATGGGAGCAGTTCGCGCCCGGCCTGAAGACGCTGGAGGACGCGACCACCTTGCGCCGTCATATCCTGGTGGCGTTCGAGCGTGCCGAGCGCGAGACCGATCCGGCCAAGCGCGCGGCGCGGCTGACCTTCGTCATCGTCGGCGCCGGTCCCACCGGCGTGGAGCTCGCGGGGACCATCGCCGAGATGGCGCACCACACCTTGCCAGCCGACTTCCGCAACATCGACACCAACAAGGCGCGCGTGGTGCTGATCGAGGCCGGTCCGCGCGTGCTCGCAGGCTTTCCAGATGATCTCTCGGCCTATGCCCAGGCCTCGCTGGAAAAGATCGGCGTCGAGGTCGTGCTCGGACAGGCCGTCACCGAGATCAATCGCGAGGGCGTGGTGTTCGGCGGCAAGCTGCTCGAGGCCAAGACGAGAATCTGGGCCGCCGGCGTGCGCGCCTCGCCCGCGGCCGAGTGGCTGGGTGCGCCGGCCGATCGTGCCGGACGCGTGCAGGTCGAGGCGGACCTGACGATACCGGGGCATCCCGAAATCTTTGCGATCGGCGATACCGTTCTGATCAACGCCTGGGACGGCAAGCCCGTGCCCGGCATCGCGCCGGCCGCCAAGCAGCAGGGCCGTCACGTGGCCGAGACCATCAAGGCCCGGCTGCGCCAAGAGCCGACAGGCCCGTTCCGCTACAAGCACTCCGGCAGCCTCGCGCAGATCGGCAAGCGGCTCGCGGTAATCGACTTCGGTCGCATCAAATTGCGCGGCACCATCGCGTGGTGGATCTGGGGCATCGCCCACATCTACTTCCTGATCGGCTTGCGCCACCGCCTCAGCGTCGCGCTGAGCTGGCTCTGGATCTACGCCCGCGACCAGCGCGCCGCGCGGCTGATCACGCAGGGATCGAGCAAGGTGGTGTAGGGGCGTTCCTCTCGTGTCCCGAACGCGGCGCGGCATGAAATGACGCGACGCAGAGCCGGGACCCAGCAGCCATGGGACTCAGAAGTCATGGGACTCAGAAGTCATGGGCCCCGGCTCTGCAGCGCAGCGCTACGCGCCGCACTGCGTCCGGGGCACGAGACTTACTTCACCAGCTCGCAGCCGCCCTCCGTCAGCGGGCGGAACGCCTGCTCCGCCGAGATGGTCGAGACCAGCTTGTAATAGTCGTACGGATATTTCGACTCCTCCGGCTTCTTCACTTCGAACAGATACATCGGATGCACGACGCGACCGTCCTGGCGGATCGTGGTGTTGCCGAACAGCTTGTCCTTGCCCTTGAACTTCTTCATCTCGGGCACGGCGTCCTTGGCATTGTCGCTGCCGGTCGCGGCGACCGCGTTGAGATAGGCAAGCGTGGAGGCATAGACCCCGGCCTGGTTGCCGCTCGGCATCTTGCCGTTCATGCCGGGCCGCGCGGCGAACCGCTTGGCGAAGGCGCGGGTGTCGTCGTTCATGTCCCAGTAGAAGGCTTCCATGAGCTGGAGCCCTTGGGCCACCTTGATGCCCATGCCGTGGACGTCGTTGATGAAGAGCAGGAAGGCGACGAGTTTTTGTCCGCCCTGCTGTATGCCGAACTCCGCCGCCTGCTTCACCGCGTTGATGGTGTCGCCGCCGGCATTGGCGAGCCCGATCACCTGCGCCTTCGAGCTCTGCGCCTGCAACAGGAAGGAGGCGAAGTCGGACGTGCCGAGCGGATGCTTGCTCGAGCCCAACACCTTGCCGCCATGCGCCTCGATGTATTTCTGGGCTTCCGCCTCGATGCCCTTGCCGAGCGCGTAATCGACCGTGAGGAAATACCAGTCCTTGCCGCCGCGCGACATCATCGCGGCTGCCGTGGTGTTGCCGGTCGCCCAGGCGTCGTTCACCCACTGGATGGTGTTGGGCGAGCAGGCCTTGCCGGTGAGATCGGAACTCGCGGTGGACGACGCCAGGAACGTCATGCGGCTGTCGCGCAGCAGCGTGTTGATGGAGAGACCGACGGCCGAGTTCGGCACGTCGACGATGGCGTCGACGCCCTCGACATCGAGCCATTTGCGCGCGATGGCGTTGCCGACGTCGGCCTTGTTCTGGTGATCGGCATAGACGATCTCGACCTTGATGCCCTTGCCGCCGCCGTTGAAATCCTCGGCGGCCATGCGCGCGGCCTCGACTGAACCCATGCCGTTGGTATCCTGGAAGATGCCTGAGATGTCGTTCAGCGCGCCGACGCGCACGACATTGTCCGAGATCTCGGCATTTGCCGCGCCGCCAATCAAGCTCGCGGCCAGCGCAAGCGTCCACTTCAAGTTCTTCATTGTTCCCTCCCCTGTTGTTTTCGATGCCGCCAGCGTCAGACCGGCGTGATGCTCACAGGCAGGCTGTCGAGCCCGCGCAGCGTGTTGTTGAAGCGGCGCTGTGGCTCGCCCGTGATCTCGATTTTCGCGATCCGGCGGGCCAGCGCCGCGAGCATTGTCTCGCCTTCGAGCCGCGCGACCAGCTGGCCGACGCACATGTGAATACCTGAGCCATAGCCCACATGGCCGGACGTGCGGCGGGTGATGTCGTAGCTGTCCGGCTTGTCCCAGCGCCGCGGATCGCGATTGGCAGCCGCCAGAAACATCAACACCTTCTCGCCCTCACCGATGGACGCGCCTGACAGTTCGACCTCGCGCGTTGTCGTGCGGAAGAAGGTCTGCACCGGGCTTTCAAAACGAACCGCCTCCTCGAAAGCGTTGCGCGCCAGCGTGAAATCGCCGCGCAGGCGCTGCCACTGCTCCGGGAAGCGCGCCAGACAGTAGACCGCTGCACCGATGCCGTTGACGGTGGTGTCGAGGCCCGCCGACAGCAGCGAACGCACCAGCAGCGGCGCTTCGGTGGCGGTGATGGCACCCTCGTCGACATGGGCATGGATGCAGGCGCCGATGCCGCCGGGCGTGAGGTTGTCCCGCTGGCACTGATCGGTGACGTAAGCCTGGTGCGGCGCCGAGCGCGCGATCGCTTCCTGGCGCAGCTCGTTCGGCGGGCCGAAGGCGTTGAACACGACGCTCGCATAGGGAATCAGATGTTCGCGGCCCTCCGGCTTCAGCCCGAGCGCATCCGGGAAGATCGACAGCGGATAGGCCTCAGCGAGGTCCGTGACGGCATCGAAGCTGCGCTTCTCCAGCAGCGCGTCCACACGCTTTTCCGCTGCCGCGGCAAAGCGGTCGCGGAGCCCCTTCATCACCGTCGGCGACAGCACCTTCGAGAGCACCGCGCGGGTGCGGGTGTGCGCGGGAGGATCGGCTTCGAGGATCAGGCTCGGCGGCCTCCACGGCGTCTCCTTCTTGAAGTCGGAGAGGCCGACGCCGCGGCTGGAGCAGAAGGTCGCGGGGTCGTTCAGCACGGCATGAACCTCGGCATAGCGCGCCACTCCATAGACGCTCCACTTGTCGAGATAGACGACAGGTCCCGCCTCCCGCAGCAGCTCATGCGTGGGATAGGGGTCGGCGAAAAAATCCATTGCGAAGGGATCGACGTCGAGATGCGGGACGGCCGACGAACCGTTAATTTCCGGGGAGCTGGAAGCGCTCATGGAAGTCCTCCCTTATTTTGATCTTGTGAAAGGGCGGCGCTTACCATTAGGTCTTTCGACACGCCGCGAGACAGAATCCCGATATGCCGCCGTCCTCGACCAGAGCCCGCCAAAAACCTGCGCCCGCCGAGACGGGACCGACGCTCGATCTCGATCGTTACGTCCCCGCGTTCATCACCTTCATCGCCAACAAGCTCTCGAACAGCGCCACCGCGTTCTATCAGCGGCAGTTCGGCGTCAACGTCACGGAATGGCGGATCATGTCGCTGCTGGCGATCGAGCCCGGCATTCCAGCCTCGCGCATCTGCCACGTCATCGGCTTCGACAAGGGCCCGGTGAGCCGGACGCTGGCCGGTCTGGAGAAGCGGGGGCTGATCTCGATCCGTACCGATCCAAACGACGGGCGCACCCATTCGATCTCGCTGACGGCGAAGGGCCGCGCCATCCATGACAAGGTAATCGTCGCGGCATTCGAGCGCGAACGGCGCCTGTTGTCCTGCCTGGACAAGGACGAGCGCGAGGTGCTGATCGACCTGTTGCGCCGCCTCCACGAGAATCTCGGCGCGGTGACCGGCAGCACCGAGACCTGACCGGCCACGCAGCGGTCGCCGACCTCTGTCAGTTCCAGGCATGCGCCGGCATTCGCCCGCGGCACCCTCTCTGCCGAGCATTGCTTCCTCCGATCCGACGCGGCGGTTCCTCCGCCGTCATCCTTGTCTGGAACGGTTCGCACAAATTAGTTGCTTAAGCAACAAAAGAATCATGCAGGATAATGCGGCAGCGTGGCTGGCCTAACGGCGAGCTGTTTCAGCCCCGTCATTGCGAGCGCAGCGAAGCAATCCAGAATCCCTCCGCGGAAAGACTCTGGATTGCTTCGCTGCGCTCGCAATGACAACAGGGAGAGAGGCCTACGGCCGCCCACCTAACGCGAAGAGCTGCCGTTTCAACTGCTACAGACCAATCCATTCACCCGAGACATCGTCATTCAACCGCGCCAGTGCATCGGCACGGCGCGTCAGTACCGTGCGCTGGTTGATGTAGCCCTTGTCGGTGATCTCGCCGCCGTCCACTGACGGCGGCTCGGCGAGCAGCAGCGCGCGCGTGGCATGGCCGGAGGAGTTGGGACCGTGTTGCTTCAGTTTCGCCAGCCCCTGCGCGATCGCAGCTCTGACCTCGTCATGCGCGAGCACGTCGTTGACGCCTGCGGTCTCGGGCAGGCCGGCATGCGCGCGGCCCGCAGCGATGTTCGGGAAAACCAGAAAGCGCACCTCGTCGCCGCCGTGGCCTGTGACGACGATGTCCTGCGCGAGCGGCGCCAGCGCGGCGATGCCGGCGAGGCGCAGCGTGCCGACGCTGACCCAGGTGCCGGAATTGAGCTTGAAGTCCTCCGCGACGCGACCGTCGAAGAACAGGCCGCGCTCGGGCCGCTTCGCATCGGCGAACTTCACGGCGTCACCGATGAGATAAAAGCCCTCGTCGTCAAAAGCCTGCCTGGTCAGCTCCGGCGCCTTCCAGTAGCCCGGCGTGACGTTGGGGCCGCGCACGCGCACCTCCAGCTTGTCGCCGGAGGTGACGAGCTTCAGTTCGGTGCCCGGTATGGGCACGCCGATATTGCCCGACCGCTCCGCGAGGAAATGGCAGTCGGTGGCCAGCGGCGACGTCTCGGTCGAGCCCCACGCCGAGACCATCGGCATCGCGCGGCCAACGGTCTTGACGGAAAGCTCTTCGAGCGCGTCCCACAGATTCTGCGGCAGCGCTGCGCCTGCGTAGAACGCGAATTTCACCTCGCTGAAGAAGCGGCGGCGCAGTTCCTCGTCGCCGCGCAACGCCGCGATCAGCATGTCGAAGCCGCGCGGCACGTTGAAATAGACCGTCGGCATCACGCTCTTCAAATTGGCAAGTGACGTCGCAAACAGGCCGGGCGCCGGCTTGCCGCCGTCGATATAGAGCGAGCCGCCATTGCGCAGCACGAGATTGAAATTGTGGTTGGCGCCGAACGTGTGACTCCAGGGCAGCCAGTCGAGAATGACGAGATCGTCGCGCCCCTGTTCGAGAAAAGTCCAGGTCTGCGCCTTGGCCTGCTGGCTCGAGCACAGCATGCGCTGGGTGTTGATGACCGCCTTCGGCGTGCCGGTCGAACCCGAAGTGAACAGGAGTTTTGCGATCGTCGCGGGCGTCACCGCGGCGAAGGCCTTTGCGACGTCGGGGCTCTCGGGCGTTGCCGCGATGGTGCGGAAGGCCAGCGCATCGGTATCGTCCGCATTGCCACTGATGATCTGCGCGCTATGCAGCGGCTTGATCGCGGCCAGCGCCGCCGCAAACGGCCGCGTCGCGGAGACATAGATCGCGGCGGGCTCAAGCAGCGTGATCATGCTCTTGAGCTTGTCGAAATCCTTGGACATCAACGAATAGGCCGGCGAGATCGCCGCCGAGGGCACGCCGACATGCTGGGCCGCCAGCGCCAGGAGCGCATGATCGATGCTGTTGTCGGAGAGGATCGCGAGCGGGCGCTCCGTACTGAGACCTTGCGCCAGAATCCACGACGCTGCCGCGCGCACCTGGCGCAGCGCCTGCGCGTAGGTGACGGTGGTCCACGGCGACTCGGCACTGCTGCGCTCCGCGAGGAAAATCGCATCAGGCCTCTGCCGCGCCCATTGCTCCAGCCAGTCGCCGACGCAGCGCGCGCTATCGCGCAGGGGCTCCGGCGAGCGCAGCAGAATGCTGCCGTCCGCGCGATACTCGGCAACGGTTCTGGGTGTCGCGAACAGGCTCGAAGCATCACCGCGAGGGGCGGCTGTCATGGTTTCCTCCTCACCCGGAAGCCGGGATCGTCGCAGCCTCGTCGCGGACCGCGTTGGCCGGCATGTTGGCCACGACAATTGTTGGGGCGCAAGCTCAAGGCCGGTGAGCTGCCCGTTATTTGTGCAAATGCTCGCAACAGGGCGCTGACACGAAGGTCCGCCGGCGCTCGAAATATCCCACAAGCCACTGATCGCTCGATAATATCCGCAGCGCTGGTCCTGCCCGGATTCTGTACACAATGGCACATCGCTTGCTTCGATCCGGGTGAAGAGGCGTAGCCGGAGTTTTGTCGCCATGGGGGCTGAAATGGGGGCTGAGCAGCCTGAAACGATTGCCGCGATCGTGGCCGCGCATCGCGCGGGCACGCTCACGCCGGCGCAGACGGTCGCGCGCACCTATCAGCGCATCCGCGACCACAACGATCCCGCCGTCTTCATCAGCCTACGCGACGAAAAGGACGCGATCGCCGAGGCCGAGAAGCTCGCCACCAAGGAGGCCGCCACCCTGCCGCTCTATGGCGTGCCGGTCGTGGTGAAGGACAATATCGACGCGCTGGGATTTCCGACCACCGCTGCGTGCCCGGCCTTCACGTATACCCCGACACACGACTCGACCGCGGTTCAGCGGCTGCGCGCCGCCGGCGCCATCATCATCGGCAAGACCAATCTCGACCAGTTCGCGACCGGCCTTGTCGGCGTGCGCTCGCCCTACGGCATCCCCAGGAACGCGATCCGCGATGACCTCATTCCCGGCGGATCGAGCTCGGGATCGGCCACCGCCGTCGGCGCCGGGCTGGTCCCGCTGTCGCTCGGCACCGACACCGCCGGCAGCGGCCGCGTGCCGGCGATGCTCAACAACATCGTCGGGCTCAAGCCAAGCCTCGGCATGATCTCGACCGCTGGCCTCGTGCCGGCCTGCAGGACGCTCGACTGTATCTCGGTATTCGCTTTGACGGTCGACGACGCCGCTCTCGCACTGTCGGTGATGGCAGGTCCAGATCAGGCCGATCCGTTCTCGCGCGACCGGCCGCTTGGCCCGATCACCCCGCTCCCGGCAAACCTGCGCCTGGGCGTGCCGCGCAGCGGACAGCTGATCTTTTTCGGCGACAAGAAGGCGGAAGCGGCTTACGCCGAGGCGTTGAAGCGCTGGACCGCGCTTGGCGCAACGCTCGTCGAGTTCGATCTCGAGCCGTTCTACGAGACCGCGCGGCTGCTCTACGAGGGACCGTGGGTCGCCGAGCGCTATCTCGTGATCCGCGACCTGCTGGCGTCCGCGCCGGATGCCATCCATCCCGTGACGCGCGAGATCACCGCGGCCGGCGCGCGGCTGACGGCGGCGGACACCTTCTCCGCGCTCTACCGCTTGCAGGGCTTGCGCAAGATCGCCGAGCGCACCTTCACCAATATCGACGCGCTGGTGCTGCCGACGGCGCCCACGGCCTATACGACCGCGCAGGTGCTGGCCAATCCGATCGAGCTCAATAGCCGGCTTGGCACCTATACCAACTTTGTCAATCTGCTCGACCTCTGCGGCCTGGCGCTGCCGGCGGCAATGCGCGCCGACGGTATCCCGTTTGGGATCACACTTCTTGCACCCACGGGTCACGACGCGCTGCTCGCGAGTATCGGCCGCGTATTCCATGCCGATACCAAACTGACGCTTGGCGCAAAGGGCGTGGCGCAACCCGCGCTGGCGCCGCTTGCCGCAAGCGGCATCGACGAGGTTCCAATCGCCGTCGTCGGCGCACATCTCTCCGGCATGGCGCTGAACGGCGAGTTGAAAGCGCTGAACGGCCAGCTGATCGAGGCGACCAGGACCGCGGCTGACTACAAGCTCTACGCATTGAAGACCACGCCGCCGAAGCCGGGCATGCTGCGCGTCGAGGCCGGCAAGGGCGCGTCGATCGAGCTGGAGATCTGGTCGCTGTCGTCGTCCGCCTTCGGCAAGTTCGTCAACGCGATTCCCGCGCCGATGGCGATCGGCACGGTGCGGCTGGCGGATGGCCGCAGCGTGAAGGGATTTCTGGTCGAGCCCGAAGTGCTGGGCGAGGCGCGAGATATCACGGCGTATGGTGGGTGGCGGAGGTATATGGCGGAAACTGCTACGGCGTAGGTCTCGTAGGGTGGGCAAAGCGCAGCGTGCCCACCATCACCGTCAGCTTGGGTAGGTGGTGGGCACGGCGCTTTGCGCCTTTGCCCACCCTACGGCACCGTGCGCGCGGCCCTACACCGACACCGCGTAGATCTCGTACTCTCCGCGCACCAGCTCGATATGCGCGCGCATCGCGGCGGCGGCGCCCTGCTTGTCGCCACGCATGATGGCGACGACGACGCGGTCGTGCTCGGCTTGCGATTTGGCGAGGCGGCCGAGATTGCGGAACTGGGCGCGGCGGAACGGCTGCACACGCACCCGCGTCGCCAGCGTGATCTCGGCGATGTAGCCGTTCTGCGATCCCGCATAGATCGCATTGTGGAAGCGCTCATTGACCTCGTGGAAGCGATCGGGATTGCCGGCGTAGCTCAAGACCCGCAGCTCTTCGTGAATGGCTTCCAGGCCGTGGCGCTCGGCGGCCGACATGCGTTCAGCGGCCAGACCCGCGCACAACGCTTCCAGCTCCGCCATCGCCTCGAACATGCCCGTCAGCCGTTCGAATGAAGGCTGCGCCACCACCGCGCCGCGATGGGCGCGCGCTTCGACGAGGCCGCTTGCCACGAGCTGGCGCAGCGCTTCCCGCACCGGCGTGCGCGAGACGCTGAAGCGGCGCGCGATGTCGGTCTCGTCAAGCGGCGCGCCGGGCGGCAGAGCTCCGCGCACGATCTCGTCGGCGAGCTGCAGGCGCAGCTCCTCGGCGCGCGTGACCTTGTGCGCTGATGGCGACGCCCGGTCGACACGCGGCACCGCCGGTTCGACTGGCAGCGTTCCGGGCGGAAGATCGTCAAGCGTCATACGGTCAGGTCTCTTTCGACTCGTCGATGATGCTGACATGGGCCGCGACGACGCGCCAGCCCTCCGGGAATTTTACCCAGGTCTGCATCTGCCGGCCGACCTTGCCCGGCATCGTGTCGCGATAGAACAGGGTGGAGGCGACCGCCGTGTCGCGGCCATAGCTGGTGATCACGGTTTTCGCGGTGCGGCGATTGAGGCCGACCGGCGAGCGCCCAGCGCGGAATCCGGAGATCGCCTCATAGCCGTAGAGGTTCTCGCCGATGCCATAGCGCAGCGTGCGGGGATCGTTGCGGAAGAGCTCGCCGAGCACCGCGACGTCGTTGGTGATCAGGGCCTGCTCATAGCGCTCGAACGCGGCTTTGACGTCCGCGATCACGTCGGGGAGATCGATCTCCATCTCAAAATCCTTTTGGGCTGGGCGCGGCGGCGACGCCCATCTTCTCCAACGCGTACGCAACGCGCAGCGCGATGTCCTCGCGCCATGGCGCGGCGATGATCTGCACGCCGATGGGCAATGGCTCGAGCGGCACGGGGACTGCGACCACTGGCAGGCCGATGAAGGAGATCGGCTGGGTGTGGATGCCGATATTGGCGCGCACCGGCAGCTCGACGCCGCCAAGGTTGAAATTGACCTGGCCGAGCTTCGGCGCGGTGCAGGGCGTCGCGGGCGCAATCAGCACGTCGACGGATTTGAAGATCTCCGCGAGTTGCGCGCGATACCAGCGGCGGAATTTTTGCACGCGGTCGACCAGCGGCGCCGGCACCATGGCGCCCGCGATCAGCCGGTCGCGCACGGCGGGATCGAAATCGTCCGGCCGCTTGCGCAGCCGATCGAGATGCAGCGAGGCGCCTTCGGTGGTGGTGATGACATAGGCCGCGGCGCGGGCGCGCGCGGCTTCGGGCACGTCCACCACCCGCGTTGCGCCCAGTGCCTTGGCGACCCGGCTGACGGCTTCGACGGCTTCCGGAAACAGATTGGTCTGGAAGTACCCGCCGGCGATCGCAATGCGCAGGTCCGACACCGGATTGGCAAGCAGCGGCGTCGTCGGCTCCAGACCACGTGTGGCGGTGCAGGCGGCATCGTCGGGATCCGGTCCCTGCATGGCGTCATAGGCCAGCGCGAGATCGGTGGCGGAGCGCGCGAACGGACCGAGATGATCGAGGCTTGCGACGAACGGGAAAGAGCGCGCACGCGAGAGCCGGCCATAGGTGGGCTTCAGGCCGAAGATGCCGCAGAACGAGGACGGCACGCGGATCGAACCATTGGTGTCGGAGCCGAGCGCGATCGGCACCAGCGCGCCGCCGACGGCACTGCCGGATCCGCCCGAGGAGCCGCCGCTCATCCGTGTGGTGTCATGCGGATTGCGCGAGGGACCGTCGTGGACGTTCTCGCCGGTGAAGTCGTAGGCGTATTCGCCCATGTTGAGCGCACCGACCAGCACGGCGCCGGCCGCTTCCATCCGCTCGATCAGTGTGGCGTCGCGGTCGGCGGGTGCGCGATCGCGGTTGATCTTCGAGCCCGCGCGCGTGGCGAGGCCGGCGACGTCGAACAAGTTCTTCACCGCGAAGGGCACGCCGGCCAATGGGCCGACGGTCTTGCCGGCGGCGATATCGGCATCGATCGCGCGCGCTTTGGCACGGGCGCGATCGGCGGTGACGTCGGTGAAGGAGTTGAGGATGGCGTCGTGCTGCGTGATGCGCGCAAGCGCTGCTTCGGCCGCATCGAGCGCGGACATCTTGCGGCCCGCAACCGCGCTCGCGATCTCGGAGGCCGTCATCTCTGGCTTGGTCGTCATGGCGGCGTCAGACCGTGAACACGGGCGCCGGCTCGGTCTCGTCCGGCAGCGCGAATTCGTCGACGAGGCGGCCGAGCCGCAGCGAGACCTCGAGATTGGCGCGTATGGACGACCTCCATGCTTCCTCGACGGGCAACGCCAACGCTTTCGTGACAGCGTCGATATAATCGTCCAGCGGTTCGGCCATCACGCTCCCAAACAAGTTCTCAGTGTGCGCCCAGGGTCTGCAGCGGCGGGTGCGGGATCGCCGTCAACAGCTCCTTGGTGTAATCGTCCTGCGGATCGCTCAAGACCCTCTCGGAAGATCCTTCCTCGACGATTCGACCCGACCGCATGACAATGACACGATCGCACAACAAGCGCACTACGTTCAAATCATGCGAGACGAACAGATAACTCATACCTAGCCGCGCCTTGAGGTCCTGGAGCAGATTGAGGACCACGGCCTGGACCGAAACGTCGAGCGCGGCGGTCGGCTCGTCCAGGATGACGAGTTTTGGGTGCAGGGCGATGGCGCGGGCAATGCCGACGCGGGCTTTCTGGCCGCCCGACAATTGGTGCGGGAAGCGATCCAGCAGATTGTGCGGCAGGCCCACCATGGTGGCGAGCTCCTCGCAGCGGGCGCGGAGCGCGTCGCGCCCCCTGATGTCGCCGAGCTGCATGATGGGATCGGCGATGGCGCGCACAGCAGTGAAGCGCGGATTGAGGCTGTCGGTCGGATCCTGGAACACCATCTGGATGCGGCTGCGCTGCGGCAGCCGGGCAAAGCCGGCGGGCGCGATGGCGCCGATGTCCTCGCCGTCGAACTGGATCAGGCCGGAGGTCTGGTCCAGCAGCCGCATCACCATCATCGACGTGGTCGATTTGCCGCAGCCGGACTCGCCGACCAGACCGACGCTCTCGCCGTGACCGACCGAGAAGCTGATACCGTCGACCGCGCGGAACACATCCGGCTCCACCGGCGGCTTGCGGCCGAACAATTTGCCGAGCGTGGCGGTCGCGCCCTGGCGGGGATATTCCTTGACCAGCTTGTCGATGAGGAGAAGGGGCTGCCCGCTCTTCCTGGCCTCGTCTTGCGAAGCCTGATGGATGGCCGGGCCAGGCCCGGCCATGACAGCTGAGCCCTCCTCCTCCGGCAACAGATCCCGCAACGACACGCCGAGACGCGGCGTCGCGCGCATCAGCTTCTTCGTGTAGGGGTGCTGCGGGTTGGCGAAGATGTCGGCGGCCTTGGCGGTCTCGACCACCCTGCCCTTCTCCATCACCACGACGCGGTCGCAATAGGCTGCGGCAAGGCCGAGGTCATGCGTGATCAGGATGGTGGACATCGCCTTGCGCTTGGTCAGCTCGACGATCAGATCCATCACCGCCTTCTGCGTGGTGACGTCCAATCCGGTCGTCGGCTCGTCCGCGATCAGCAGCTGCGGATTGCAGGCGAGCGCGAGCGCGATGACGACACGCTGGCACATGCCGCCGGACAATTCGAACGGATAGGCGTGATAGCGTTCGCGCGGGCGGGCGATCTTGACCTGCTCCAGCGCCTCGATCGCCTTTTCACCACGGTCTGAAACCATGGCCTGCTGGACATGGGTGCGCAGCACGTCCTCGATCTGGTCGCCGACTTTCCGGATCGGGTTGAGCGCGGCGCGCGGATTCTGGAAGATCATCGAGACTTCGCGACCGCGCAAATCGCGCATCTGGTCTTCGCTCGCGCCCTTGACGTCGATGCCCGAGAACATCACCGAGCCCTCGGCGATCCGCCCTGCACGGTCGAGGATGCGCATCACCGCATACGACGTCACCGACTTGCCGGAGCCGGACTCGCCGACGATCGCCAGCGTCTCGCCCTTGGCGACGGAGATGTTGACGTGCTGCACCGCTTTCACGATGCCGCGGCGGGTGGTGAATTCGACGGTGAGGTCCTGGACGTCGAGCAGGGGCTGGGCGGTCATGGGTGCCTCCCAAACAAAAATGTCGAAAACAACCCCATGCACAGTAGAACGCGATTGATTTCATTGGAGAATTTCGAGCGCAAATTTGCGCGGAATCCAGCCATCACGTCCTCCGTTGGGGGTCGACGATGTCGCGCAGGCCGTCGCCGAGGAGGTTGAAGCAGAACACGGCGATCATCAAAGCGAGGCCCGGGAATAGCGCGATCCACCATTCGCCTGACACCATGAAGCCGGCGCCTTCGGCGACCATGATGCCCCATTCCGCCGTCGGCGGACGGACGCCGAGGCCGATGAACGAGAGACCGGCGGCATTGAGGATGGCGTAGCCCATGGTCAGCGACATCTGCACGATCATGATCGGCATGATGTTCGGCAGGATATGCACGAGGAGAATGCGGAATTCGCCGTTGCCGGACAGCCGCGCCGCCTGCACGAAGCCGGCGTTGCGGCGAACATTCGCTTCAGCGCGCGCGACGCGGGCATAGAGCGGGAAGTTCACGATGGCGGTGGCCAGGATGATGTTCTGCACGGTGTTGCCCAGCGCTGCGACGATGCCCATCGCCAGCACGAACAGCGGAAACGCCATGATGGTATCGGCGATGCGGCCGACGATGCGGTCGGTCCAGCCGCCGAAATAGCCGGCCGCGATGCCGGCAAGCCCGCCCATCAGGAACACCAGCGCGACGGAGGCGACGGCGATGAACGTATCGAGCCGCGTCGCGACGACAACGCGGCTGAAAATATCGCGGCCCAATTGGTCGGTGCCGAACCAGTGCGCGGCCGATGGCGGCTTCAGCGACGCCGCAGTGTCGGACGCCAGCGGGTCATACGGCACCACATAGGGGCCGAAGATCGCGGCAAGGAGGATCACGATCAGCAGCGCGAAGGCAAAGCCGGTGACCTTGTTCTCGCCGAGCACGTAGCGGGTCTGGTCGAGCAACGCGACGAACCCTGACGTCCGCGCAGGACCGACGGGCTCAACAGCAGGTGCAACGGAGCTCATTGTGTCCCCCTACCCTTCCAGCCGCACGCGCGGATCGATTACGCCATAGAGAATGTCGATCACGAGATTGAGCAGCACGTACATGACAGCCATGGTCAGCACGAAACCCTGCACCGGCGCGAAGTCCGACGAGATCAGCGCTTCGACCGCATAGGAGCCGATGCCGGGCCAGGCGAACACTTTTTCGACCAGCACGTTGGCGCCGAGCAGGAAGGAGAACACCATGCTCAGCGTGGTGATGACCGGGAGCATCGCGTTGCGGAAGGCGTAGGTGACGATGACGGTCGCGGGCGACAGGCCGCTGGCGCGCGCGGTGCGCACGAACTCGGACGACAGCACCGCCAGCATCGAGGCGCGCGTCATGCGCGCGATCGGCGCCAGCGAGAAGATCGCAAGCGTCGTTGCCGGCAGGATGAGCTGGCTGCATGCCGAACGGAACGCCTCGAAGTCGCGCGCGATCAGGGTGTCGATCAGATAGAAGCCCGTGACCGTCGGCGGCGCGCTGTAGAACACATCGAGCCGGCCGAGCGGCGCGGGCGACCAGCCGAGCCGGAAATAGAACACATAGACCAGCACGAGGCCGGTGAAGAACACCGGCAGCGAGACGCCGGCCGTGGTCGTGACGCGACAGAGATGATCGACCCACGATCCCGGCCGCGTCGCCGCCAGCACGCCGAGAGGGATTGCGATGACGACCGAGACGATGAGGCCGAGCAGCGTCAGCTCGGCGGAGGCCGGCAGTCGATTGCGGATCTCGGCCGCAACCGGCTGGCCCGTGGTGAGCGAGTTGCCGAAATCGCCATGGGCGAGATCGTTGGTGTAACGGAAGAACTGCTCGATCAGCGGCTTGTCGAGGCCGAGCTTCTTGCGGATCTGCTCGACGGCTTCTTTCGTTGCGGCGGGGCCGGCGAAATACGCGGCGGGATCACCCGGCAATGCGCGGGTCAGCAGGAAGGTGACGATGACGACCCCGATCAGCGAGGGAATCGCGAACATCAGGCGCTTGCCGATCATGGTCAGCATGGGGTGCTCCTTCTGCTCTGCGTTTGTGGGCAGGTTCGCGCCACCTGCTCCGCTGCGCCCCCTCTCCCCTTGTGGGAGAGGGTTGGGGTGAGGGGTAGCCCCAAGCGAGGTCGGAGTTCGTGGCTACCCCTCACCCTGCCCCTCTCCCACAAGGGGAGAGGGAATGAGAGAGCGGTGGCCACCTCACTCAGAAAGAGAGTCGACGACGCGACCATCTCGCCCGCCACGCGCCCTCACCCCTTCGCCATCGCGCGATAATCCAGGCGGCGGTGGAACCAGTATTGGTAGCCGCTGATGTTCTGCTGCATCGCGACGTTGACGAAGGGCTGGTACAGCGGGATGCGCGGGATGTCGCTGTAGGCGAGGTCGACGAAGCCCTTCACGTCGGTGTCGTAAGTCGCGGTGTCGCCGGTCGCGGCGGCCGTGCGTGCGCCGTCGATCAGCTTGTCCATCTCCGCCGACTTGTAGCTCATGGTGTTGAAGACGGAATTATTGCCGTGATAGCACCAGTAGAAGAAGTATTCGGGGTAATCGAGCCAGCCCGAGAACACGTTGGTGAAGAGCGGCATCTCCTTCTTGTTCAATTCGGTACGCCAGTTGGCGCCGGGCACCTTGTTGATGGTGGTTTTGATGCCGATCTGGGCCAGGCTCTCCTGCACCAGCACGCAGAGCGGCTCGTTGACGCCGGCGAAATTCAGGTCGAACGAGATCGTGGTCTCGAAGCCGTTGGGATAACCGGCTTCAGCGAGCAGCGCCTTCGCCTTGTCCATGTCGGTGTTGTATTTGTGCGGCTGCGGCCAGGCGACTTCGGTCGGCTTGTCCTTGGCGGCCCCGAACATGGGGTTGGCCAGCCCGAACATCACCGCGTCCATGATCTTCTGATAGGGAATCGCGTAGGCGACCGCCTGACGTACCTTGGGATTGTCGAACGGCGGCTTGGTCACGTTCATGCCGATATATTGGATGCCGTTGGAGAACGGCAGCGACACCACGTTGAGCTTGCCGCTCGCCTTCATCTCCTGGAAATCCTTGAACGGCAGCTCGTAGGAGATGTCGGCGTCGCCGCGCTCCAGCAGCGCGCGGCGATTGCCGGCCTGCGGCACCATGCGCCAGATCACGCGCTTGATTTTCGGCAAGGGGCCGCCGACCCAATCGTCGTTGCGCTCCATGACGACTTCGGTACCGGCGGTCCACTTCGTCACCTTGTAGGCGCCGGAGCCCGCGGTCTGCTGCTTGGTGTACTCAAGACCCCACGGATCTTTTTCGCTGGCATTTTTCTTCACAAGCTCGGAGTTGACGATGCAGGGCACGATCACCGCGAGATCGGGAATCGTCAGCTTGTCCTTTTTCAGGAAGTCGATGCGCACCGTGTAGTCGTCGATCACGACGAACTGCTCAGGCTTGGTCAGCGAGCCCGCGCTCATCTGGAAGGTGGGAAAGCCGCCGACGCTGACGGCGCGGTCGAGCGACCACTTCACGTCCTTGGCGGTCACGGGCGCGCCGTCGTGGAACTTGGCGTTCTTCTTCAGCTTGAAGGTGACCGACATGTCGTCGATCTTGAAGTCCTCGGCGAGTTCACCCTTGAACTTGTCGCGGTCGTAATAGGGCACGCCGCCGGGGCCGGTCTTCATCTCGTGGCTGATCAGGCGGTCGTAGCAATTCCAGGACACCTCATAGCCGGGCACATTGGTGCCGACGCCGTGGATGTCGAGATTGTTGGGCCCACCCTCCGAGACGATCAGCAGCGTCTCCGACCGCGCATCGGCATAGGCGGAAGAGATCACCGACGGCATGGCCGGAAGCGCCGCGCCTGCGGCCAATCCGGAAACGGACTTGAGAAAATCGCGGCGCTTCATGAAATGGCTCCAACACAAAGTTTTCTGGTTGGAACTGGATTCGCAAGGTTCGTGCCAAGGCTTAATGAGAGTTTACCTCTCGGCATAACATGCTGAAGTTACAAGTAAATTTCCCAATGCGCGCGACGTGATCCTGGCGCAAGGCGCTTGGTATTGCATACAAAGAGGTGTATTTGCCCATAAAATGAGCTGCATGGAGCAGCGGCTTACTTGGTGGGCGGTGAATTCCACTGCCGTCATCCTGGCGCAAGCCAAGGACCCATTACCCCAGGGCGAACTGCGGCGCGAAGCCGGCAACCACGAGTCTTCGCAAAACCCCTCCTTGGGGTAATGGGTCCTGGATCAGCGCTGCGCTTGTCCAGGACGACAGCGTTGATGAGGTCGGCAGCGGTGAATTACTCCGCCCAGATCACGTCCTGGAGTTCGACCAGATCGTCCGCCTGCTCCTGCCAGCCCTCGATGCAGATGTGGCTGTTGAGGTCGCTGGCGCGATGCAGCAGCATCAGCGCCATCAGGCGGCGCTTGAGCGGGAAGTCGGGCTTGGCGTAGCCAAAGCCTTCGAGCAGGCTGCGCACGCGACCCGGCCGGCCCGCTGCCATGAAGGCGCTGGGGCCGAGCAGATCATAGTCGCGGCATCCCGCCAGCACGTCGCCGAAGTCGAACAGGCCGGCGAGCGACCATTGATCGTCGTTGCAGGTGAGCAGGAAGTTCTCCGGAATGTATTCGCCGATCAGGATCACCGGCGGCGCATCCATCGGAATGAGCGCGGCCGCATCACGCAGGAGGTCGTCGAGGCCGGCGAGAAATTTTGGCGCAAGGCCAAGACGCGTGTGCCGCGCCTTGCAGCCCTGCATCTGGGCGCCCATGAAGTCGTCCCAGCGCGGCTCGATCTGCGCGAGCGGGCCGAGGGGCGCGCGCTGCACGGACGCGATAGTCTCGCCGATCTGGCGCAGCACGCGCTCCTTCTGCGCTTCCGGCAATTGCGGCCAGACCTCCGAACCGAGCGTGCCGGCAAGGCGTGTGATGATGAGATAAGGCCAGCCGTCGCGCTCGCCTTCCGCGACGATCTCGGGGATCGGCAAACGGAGGCGGCCGGCAAGCTGCGTCAGCGAGCCGCGCTCGGAGACGAATTGCGCGCGAAGCAGCGGCGGGAAGATTTTCAGGATCAGCTTGTCGCCGAGCCCGACGACGAGATTGGTGCCGGTAGCAAACACGTGCGGCGCATTGACATCGAGACCGTGGCTGCGGGCGATGTCGATGGCGATCGGCAGCCATCGCGGAGGGTCGGCGCGAAAGGCGCGAAAGGCAGCAGCGTCGGTGAAAGTTGCCAGGATTTGCGATGGAATGCTGGTCATGCGCGCCCGATCAGGCAAGCGGGTTTTGGTTGATTTGATGCGCGCCAAGCAGACGGTGCACATCTCCCGCTTGCGGGGGAGGTCGGCGCGAAGCGCCGTGTGGGGGTTCTCTCCTCTAGGGGATTGTCCCTTTGCGGAGAGACCCTCTCCCCAACCCTCTCCCGCAAGCGGGAGAGGGAGCGCACTTCCTTCGCGGTTAAAGAGAGGTCCAATCTGAGAACTCTACCTATCCGGGCTGGCGCGCTCGAACTGGCGCAGGATCTTGTTGCCGCGTTCGACCGCGGCATCGAGCGCTGCTTGCGCGCTCTTGCGGCCGGCAAAGGCCTGCTCGAGCTCGTCCTCGATCGCGCCGCGGATCAGCACGAAGGAGCCGAGCCGGATGCCCTTGGAATTCTCCGTCGGCGGATGCAGCGTGATCTCCTCGAACGAGATCGCCGAGCCCGGATTGCGCTCGTAAAAACCCTGCGCGCGCGTCAGCTCGAAGGCGGCGCGGGTGACAGGCAGATAGCCGGTGTTCTGGTGCCAGGCGGCCTGCACGCCGGGCTGCGACAGATAGGCGAAGAATCGCGCCACGCCCTTGTACTCCTCGCGCGGCCGGTCGCGCAGCACCCACAGCGTGGCGCCGCCGATGATCGAGTTCTGCGGGGCGCCCTTCACGTCGGGCCAATACGGCATCATGCCGTAGCCGATCTCGAACTTCGAATTCGCCTTGATGTCGGCGCGCGTCGCCGAGGAGCCGATGAAGATGCCGCATTCGCCGTTCTGGAAGCGCGGCTCGGCCGACTGGCCGCGGCCGCTATAGTCGAACACCTTCGTTTTCTGCCACTCGCTGAGCTCGGCGACATGACGCACCAGAGACGGATTGTTGATGCTCAGCTCGGCATCGAGCGCGGCGAAGCCGTTGGTCCGCGTCGCCAGCGGCAGGTTGTGGAAGGCTGAGAAATTCTCGACATGGATCCAGGACGGCCAGGATGTGGTGAAGCCGCACGCCGCGCCGCGATCGCGCAGGCGCTTTGCAGCGGCACCAAGCTCCGGCCAGGTCTTCGGCGGCGTCTCCGGATCGAGGCCCGCGTCGCGGAACATGGTCTTGTTGTAATAGAGGATGGGCGTCGACGAATTGAACGGGAAGGACAGGAGATTGCCGGCCGCATCGGTGTAGTAGCCGGAGACCGCGGGAAGATAGTCATTGAGCGAGAACGGCTCGTTCATGTCGCGCATCAGGCTGAACACGGGATAGATCGCGCCCTTGGCCGCGGTCATGGTGGCGGTGGCGACCTCGTTGACCTGGACGATCGCGGGCTGGCTGCGCGAGCGAAAGGCGAAGATCGCGGCCGTCACGGTCTCGGTGTAATTGCCCTTGTAGGTCGGCACCACGCGATAGTCCGGCTGCGAGGCGTTGAAGTCGGAGGCGAGCTTCTCGAGCTGGCGGCCGAGCTCGCCGGACATGGCGTGCCACCACGCGATGTCGGTCGCGGCACGCACCGGCGCGGCCAGTAAGAGGGCCGCAACGGCGGCGGCGACCTGCAAGAAGCGCAATGCTGAAATCACGATGGCTCTTTCCATGCCGCACGACGAAAGCGGCTGTCCCTGCTTAAGGCGCGGCATTTGCGGTTTCAACCGGGAATGAGCCCCGGCCGCGACGCACAATCACGCAGCAGTGCCGCGCGGGATGGCCTTCCCACGACCATCTGCTAGATTGCATTGAACCTTTTCCTCCCGCCATAGACTCCACCACTGAGGGGTTGAGTGTGCCAGTGTTGAACCGTGCCGAACGCTCGCGGACCGGGGTGGTTTTCGTCGCGCTTCTGATCGCCATCTGCGCGACGGGAGCCGCTGCGCGGGAGTTCCGCGCCGCCGACACCCAGACCGAGGATTATCCGACCGTGCAGGCGCTGCGCTACATGGGCGCCCTGATCGCCGAGCGCAGCGGCGGCCGGCACGAGGTCAAGGTGTTCCACTCCCGCCAGCTCGGCGAGGAGAAGGAGACCATCGAGCAGACCCGGGTCGGCGCGATCGATCTCAACCGAACCAATGTGGCGCTGATCGGCAACTTCGTTCCGGCGATGAACGTGCTGGCAATGCCGTTCCTGTTCCGGTCCATCGAGCACATGCAGAAGGTGCTGGACGGGCCGGTCGGCAGCGAGATTCTCGGCAGCTTCGAGCCCTACGGCTTCGTCGGCCTCGCCTTCTACGATTCCGGCGCGCGGTCGATCTACAACGGCGCCCGGCCCGTGCGGAGTGTCGCGGACCTCAGGGGATTGCGGATTCGGGTGCAGCAATCGGAGTTGATGAGCCAGATGATCCGCTCGCTCGGCGCGGAGCCGGTCGAGATGCCCTATGGGCAGGTGCTTGCCGGGCTTGCCAACCATCTGATCGACGGCGCCGAGAACAACTGGCCATCCTACGTGACGACGGACCATTACAAACATGCCGGCTACCTCGCCCTCACCGAGCACACGATGAGCCCCGAAGTGCTGGTGATCTCGCTGAAGGCCTGGAAAAGCCTGTCGGCCGACGACCAGACCATCTTCCGGGAAGCCGCGCAGCGCTCCAGCCGGTTCATGCGCGAGAAATGGCGCGACCTCGAGGAGCAGTCGCAGCGCAAGGCGGAAGCAGCGGGCGTCACCATCGTCAGAGATATCGACCGCAAGCCGTTCGAGGACGCGATGGTCGCGATCTACGCCAAGGCCGGGCAGGATCCGGCCGCGGCCGCGCTGATCGAACGCATTCGCAAGGTGGAGTGAGGCCACTTGCCCGGGCTTGGACACAGCGAGCATGCAGACAGGTCGCCCGGCCCGATGGGGCGGCTGCGCGCGCGGCTGGTCGGCGTGCTCCGGGCGGTGCCGATCCGCTGGCGCATCCTGTCGATCGCGGCGCTGAACTCCGCCGTGGTCATCGTGCTGGTCGGGCTGATCTGGAACGGGTCGCAGGTGCTCGGCTCGGCCTGGGACGACGTGCGCCAGGTGCGCGAGTCCGACCGGATCCTGGCGCTGCTCGAAAGCGAGACCGGGCGGCTGCACAATCTGATCCACCGCTACATCAACCAGCCGAGCCCCGACCTGTTCGCCGAGATCCTGCTGCTGCGCGAGGCGGTGCTGGGGACGCTGACCAACCGCGCCGCCAAGGACCCGATGCTGTCGGGCTCGGTCGAGGAGCTGGAGCGCACCACCGACCGCTTCCTCAACGGCTTCGGCGAGCTGCGCGGCGTGCAGGCCACCATCGCCAGGACCTATGAGGATCAAGTGCAGGGACCGGCCAGGGATATGGCCGGCCTTTACTCCATCATCGAAGGCGCCACCGGCCATCGCGACGCGCTGATCTGGCCTTCGCTGGGCAAGTCGCGCGAGGCCTTCACCGCGATGCTGGTCGCGGCCAATTCCTACTATCTGTCGCTGTCACCGGGTGCGGCCGACGACGCCCGCCGCAACACTGAGACGATCGAGAAGACCATCCCCGTGATGATCGATCTCGCCGACAACGACCTCCAGCGCATGGCGCTGCGACGGCTGGCGGCCCGGACCGCCGCGCTGCGCGAGGGCTTTGCAAAGCTCTCCGAGCAGCTCATGAACCGTACCGAGCTGCTGCGCAACACCATCGACGCCAACCAGGCCGAGGCGATCGGCGCCATCGACGACCTCTCCACCAAGATGCGCCAGCGCGAGCAGAAGGCGCAGGAGACGTTCGACCGCACGCTGGCGGACATTTCCCGTCGCGTTCTTTCCATCGCCGTGATCTTCCTCGGCATCATCCTCACCGCCGGCGTGCTGATCGCGCTGTCGATCCGGCTGCCGCTGCAGCAGATCATGGCGGCGATGCGCGCGATCACGCTCGGCGACCTCGGCCGCGAGGTACAGGGCACGCGCGCGCGCGACGAAGTCGGCGCCATGGCCCGCGCGGTGGAAGTGTTCCGCGAAAACGCGATTGCGAAACGTGAGACCGAGGACGAGCTGCGCGCGTCCAAGGAGAAGGCCGAAAGCGCGCTACTCGAGCTCAACGCCGCGCAGCAGAATCTGATCGATGCCGAGAGGCTCGCAGCCCTTGGCGGCCTCGTCGCCGGCGTTGCGCACGAGGTCAACAATCCGATCGGCATCAGCCTCACCGTTGCGTCGAGTTTTGCCCGGCGCACGGAGATCTTCGAGGCGCAGCTCAAAGGCGAAGGCGGCCTGCGCCGCTCGCAGCTGGAGGAATTCGTGCAGTCCTCGCGCGACGCCTCGCAGCAGCTGGTCGCCAATTTGCAGCGCGCCGGCGAACTGATCCAGTCGTTCAAGCAGGTCGCGGTCGACCGCTCCCATGCCGAACGGCGGCAGTTCTCCCTGAGCGAAGCCACCGACCAGATCATCGCGAGCCTGCGCCCGGTGCTGAAGCGCTCGCCGATCACGCTCCATGTCGACATGCCCGAGGGGCTGCTGCTCGACGGCTATCCCGGCTCCTATGGCCAGATCCTGACCAATTTGTTCCTCAACGCCGCCAACCACGCCTTTGCCGACGGCCGCGCCGGCACGATCACGATCTCGGCGCGGCCCCGCGGGGCCGACGACGTCGAGATCATCTTCACCGATGACGGGGCCGGCATGACCTCCGACGTGCAGCGCCAAGCCTTTGACCCATTCTTTACCACCAGGCGCAATGAAGGTGGCACGGGACTCGGCCTCCATATCGTCTATAACCTTGTCACCCAGCAGCTCGGCGGTCGCATGATGCTGGAATCCAAGCTGGGACAAGGCACTACATTTCGCATTATCATGCCCCGGGTCGCCAGGGGCGGCGGGCAAAGCACAGAGACTGACGGGACTTCTCAATGGCCGAACAGGACGATGTCCTCCACCTGATCGACGATACCGGTACCGCATCGGAGGATGTTGACGCCCGGAAATGGAAGATCGCCGTCATCGACGACGATCCGGCCGTGCATGACGGCACGCGCTTTGCGCTCTCGGACTATTCCCTCAACGGCCAGGGCCTGGAGATCCTCTCCGCCCATTCCGCGGCCGAAGGTCGCAAGCTGATGGCCGCGCACAACGACATCGCCGCCGTGCTGCTCGACGTCATCATGGAGACTGATGTCGCCGGCCTCGAGCTGGTCGAGTTCATCCGCAACGAGCTCAAGAACGAGACCGTGCGCATCATCCTGCGCACCGGACAGCCGGGCCAGGCGCCCGAGCGGCGCGTGATCGTGCAGTACGACATCAACGACTACAAGGCCAAGACCGAGCTCACCGCCGACAAGCTGTTCACCTCGCTGACCGCGGCGCTGCGCTCCTACCAGCAACTCGAGCGCATGCTGCAGACAAGGCGCGGGCTCGAGATCATCATCGACGCGGCTTCCACGCTGTACGACTTCAAGTCGATGCAGCGGCTCGCCGAGGGCGTGCTGACCCAGCTCGCCTCGCTGCTCAACGTCGATTGCGCCGGCATCCTGGTCTTGCGCGACAATGGCGGCATCGACCCGGAGCTCTCGGTGCTCGCCGGCAGCGGCTGCTATAGCCGCTTCATCGGCACGACCTCGTCGAAGGCGCTCGACCCCGATCTGCGCGCGATGGTGGAAGCCGCTTTCCAGGGCCGCAAGAACGAATTCGCCGACCACCGCAGCGTGATCTATTTGCGCACAGGAAGCGGCCGCGAGGTCGTGGTGCTGCTCCAGGCCGAGCGCGAGCTGTCCGAGACCGACCGCTCGCTGGTCGAGATCTTCTCCAGCCGGCTCTCGATCGCCTTCGACAACGTCATCCTCTACCAGCAGCTCCAGGCCGCCAACACCCAGCTGGAAGACCGCGTTGCCCAGCGCACCCGCGCGCTGATGCAGGCCAACCGCCGCCTCTCGGCGCAATGGCTGCGGCTGCAGCGCGCCAACGGCTTCAAGAACGAGATCCTCGGCACCGTTGCCCACGATCTGAAGAATCCGCTCGGCGTCATCCTCGGCCGCACCGAGATGCTGAAGGAGCTGATCTCGACCGGCGCGTCGTCAAGCGGCGTGGTCGCCCAGGTCGATCACATCCGCGATGCGACCAAGCGCCTGACCACGATGGTCGATCATCTGATCTCGGACGCGATGGCCGATGCCTTCGACATCACCATCCGCCGCGAGCCGGTCGACGTCGCGGCCCTGGTCAAGGAGGTCGCCGAAGCCAACCAGCCGCTCGCCGTCAACAAGCAGCAGGCAATCAGCGTCACCGCGCCCGTCAACATCGTCACCATGTGCGACACCGACCGCATCCGCGAGGCGATCGACAATCTGATCAGCAACGCCATCAAATACTCACCGATCGGCGGCAAGATCGGCGTCATCGTGAACCATGAGGGCGGCGACACCATCGTCCGCGTCAGCGACGAGGGCGCCGGCCTGTCGCCGGAGGATCTCGGCCGCCTGTTCGGCCGGTTCCAGCGGCTGTCGGCAAAACCGACCGCCGGCGAGAGTTCGACCGGCCTTGGGTTGTCCATAGTCAAGCGTATCATCGACATGCACGGCGGCGAGGTGACCGCCGAGAGCGAGGGCCCCGGCAAGGGCTCGACCTTCACCATCACCCTCCCCGCGACCGAAATTCCGTGATCTCAGGACCATGACCCAAAGCCAGCACATCATGATCGTCGACGACGAGGCCCCGGCCCGGGAGATGGTCGGCGATTACCTCAAGATGCACGGCTTCACCGTGACGCTGTGCGACGGCGGCAAGTCCTTGCGCACGGCGATCGACGGCAGCATGCCGGACCTAGTCGTGCTCGACCTCAACATGCCGGAGGAAGACGGGCTCTCGATCATCCGCGACCTCAAGAGCCGCATCAACGTGCCGGTGATCATGCTGACGGCGACCGCGAGCCCGATCGACCGCGTCGTCGGCCTCGAACTCGGCGCCGACGATTACGTGGCCAAGCCGTGCGAACTGCGTGAGCTGATGGCGCGCATCCGCTCGGTGCTGCGCCGGAGCGTGCCAGCGAAAGCCGTGGCGGCGGAAACGGCGGCTGCGAAGTCGGACAAGGAGCAACTGGTACGGTTCGGGACGAAGTGGCTCGATCTCGAAGCGCAGGCCTTGCGCGACGACGAGGGCAACGAGCACCCGCTGACCGCATCCGAGTTCGGACTCTTGAAAGTGTTCGCGGCCAATCCGAAGCGCGTCCTCTCGCGCGAGCGCCTGCTGGAATTGGCCAACGCGCGCGACGCCGAAGCCTTCGACCGCGCGGTTGATCTGCGCATCATGCGGATCCGCCGCAAGATCGAGCCCGATCCCACAAAACCTGCCGTGATCCGCACCATCCGCGGCGGCGGCTATTTGTTCTCGCCGGCGGGCGAGAAGGCGTAGCAACCCCATCGTCGTCCTGGCGAAAGCCAGGAGCGATTACCCCAGGCAGATCTTGCTGCGCGAGGCTGGCAACCACGCGTCTTCGCAAAACGTCTCCCTGGGGTAATGGGTCTTGGATCGGCGCTCGCCTTGCTCGCTTGTCCAGGACGACACGGTGAGTGCGAACGCAACCCCTCGGAATTCGTTCCCGACACCTCGGTCCGCCTCCAATTCCCCAGCCCCGTATTTTCCGTACATTGAAATTCCACGCTTTTTTGCCCCAAATGTTTCGTCGCGGCTAATCCGACGAAACAATTTGATGGCGCACGAAACCATTTTCCCCTTTTCGTGCAGACGTCCCGAAACGTTGGCTCATTAACACTTTGGTCCAAGGAAACGCCGCTCGGTTGCGGCGCTACGGGGAGCCAAGTCAATGCCGAACGTCATCGCCATCAACGCCCAAGCCAGCCAGAGCATCATTGCCGCTCAGGCGACCTCGGACGACATGCTTCTCGAAAGCATTGCCGACGGCAACCGGACGTCGATGCACATCCTTTATTGCCGGCACAATGTGCGCGTCTACCGCTTCATCCTGCGGATCGTGCGCGACGCCACCACCGCGGAAGACCTCGTCAGCCAGGTGTTTCTGGACGTGTGGCGGACCGCCGGCCAGTTCCAGGGCCGGTCGCAGGTTTCGACGTGGCTGCTTTCGATCGCCCGCTTCAAGGCGCTGACCGCGATGCGCCAGCGCCGCTTCGAGGACATCGACCAGGAAGACGTGCGCCAGATCGCCGACGGTTGCGACACGCCGGAGACCTCGCTCGACCGCAGCGACACCAGCGCAATCCTGCGCGCCTGCGTTCAGAAGCTGTCACCCGCGCATCGCGAAATCATCAACCTGGTCTACTACCATGAGAAGTCGGTGGAGGAGGTCGGACAGATCATCGGCATCCCGCAGAGCACGGTGAAGACCCGGATGTTCTACGCCCGCAAGCAACTGGCCGAATTGCTTAAGTGCGCCGGCGTCGAGCGCTTCGCCGCCTGAAGTTCAGATATTTCAATGGGATAGGACATTTGTTTTGGCCCTATCCCGGACACGGAAGTGTTACCGCCGACGAAACAATTGAAACAAAGCACAACATCAGGCGGAAAAACTTCCCTCCTATAAAGCTCACATACGGTTTCGTTAAACCTCCCAAGACCTCCAACGACCCGGACGGGATGCCCCCCTCCGGGTCGTTTTGTGTCTGGGGTAACGCACGCGGCGCCAGCGGTGCTGGGCACGGCGCTTCCTTGTCATGGCCGGCCTTGTGCCGGCCATCCACGACTTCCCCGCGGTACAAAGACGAGGATGCCCGGGACAAGCCCGGGCATGACGCCCCCCCTGCGAATTCGTGTCCCCGTCACGAACGTGTGACGGCGCGTAACGTCCGACACATCCATCCCGAACAGCCCTCGTGACCCCCATCACGAGTGCCCCATGCTCGAACTTCTCTTCGCTGTCCTCGCCGGCATCCTCACCATCGCCGCGCCCTGCACGCTGCCGATGCTGCCGATCCTGCTCGGCGCCTCGATCGGCCGCAGCTCGCATCTGCGCCCCGCGATGATCGCGCTCGGCTTCGTCATCTCGTTCTCCGCGACCGCGCTGTTGCTCGGCGCCATCACGCGGCTGTTCGATTTCGATCCGAACGTGCTGCGCGAGGCGGCATCGATCCTGCTGCTCGGCTTCGGCCTGTTGATGCTGTGGCCGGCGCCATTCGAATGGCTGTCGATCCGGCTCAATGGCTGGCTCGATCTCGGCAACTCCGGCGCTACGCAGCGCGAGGGCGCGCTCGGCGGGCTCGTGCTCGGCACCACGCTCGGCCTGGTCTGGACGCCCTGCGCCGGCCCGGTGCTCGGCTCGATCCTGACGCTGGTCGCGACCACTGAGAACGCGACCTGGGCCGGTACGCTGCTGATCGCCTACGCCATCGGCGCGGCGATTCCGATGCTGGCGATCGCCTATGGCGGGCAGGCCGCAACCACGCGGGTGCGCAGTCTCGCGCGCATTTCGCCAAGACTGCAGCAGGGCTTTGGCGTCGTCGTGATCGGCTTCGCGCTGGCCGCCTATTTCCAATACGACACGCTGATCGTGGCGTGGCTCACCGGCTTCTATCCCACCGGCCAGATCGGCCTGTGATCATCGCGCATCTCAACCGGAGGACTCGTCCATGACTTTCAAACTGCTCGCCGTCTCCGCCGCACTGATCGGCATCGCCGTAACAGGCGCCGTCATCCCCGGCATCTGCGACGAAGCCGCGCGCGCCGTTCCTGTCGTTACCGCCGCCGCCAGCCGGGACAGCGCGCCCGACTTCGCCGGCATCAACAACTGGTTCAACTCGAAGCCGCTCAATATCGCCGATCTCCGCGGCAAGGTCGTGCTGGTGGACTTCTGGACCTATGGCTGCGTCAACTGCGTCAACACGCTGCCGCACGTCACCGAGCTCTACGCCAAGTACAAGGACAAGGGGCTCGTCGTGGTCGGCGTGCACACGCCGGAATTCCCGTTCGAGCGCTCGGCGTCCAATGTCCAGGCCGCACTGAAACGCCACGGCATCACCTATCCGGTGGCACAGGACAATGATTCCAAGACCTGGAATGCCTACCGCAACCGATATTGGCCGGCGCAGTACATCATCGACCAGAACGGCAAGATCGTGTTCCAGCACGAGGGCGAAGGCCGCTATGACGAGATTGACCGCACCGTCGGCCGGCTGCTGAACGCCAATAGCTAACACGCGGCGCTGGTCTCGCCGTTGTTGCTTGACTCCACGGACCCGTCCGTGGAGTTTCGCGGGCCACGCAATCAGCCGCCCGCGATGGACGACGCCACCAGCAGCACTGACATTCGCCTTCGTGAAGGCGCCTCGATCGCGCAGCGGCTGGTCATGTCCGGCTTTGCGGCCGCCGTTGCGCTGTGCTTCACGCCGGGTCTGTTCACGCACGACCCCCTGGAGGTGATCATCTCCGTGGTCGCGCTGCTGGTGGGAGCGGCGTTCGTCGGAATCATCATGATGGCGCCGGCGGTGGTGTGGATCATCACGCCGGACGAGATCCTGATCGGGGAGCAGCGCCCGTTCGGAAAACTCCGGACGCGGATCGTTGCCAAGGAAGACATTAGGGGAATGCAGGTTCCCGGCAGCAAGAGGGCGAAAGCCCGCTTTCAGCTGGCCTTCACGCTGGCCTCTGGAGAACGCCTGACGTCGCCGCCGATCACCGACGTCACGCATGTGCACGACACGGTGGCGCGGATCGCCGCGCAATTCGACGTTCCCGACGTCGAGTCTCCGGTCAATCCACTCGATGCCAGCAATCCCGAGATGCGTCTCGGCGACCCTCTCGAGCCGTTTTCCACGAAGGACATCAGGATCGTCGCACTGATCGTCGTCGCATTGTGCGCCGTTCCCTACGCCTACAGGCTCTGGCGCGGCCTGTCGCCCGGGCCGGTCGACATCATGCTGCTGCCGGTTGGCGCGCTCGCCGCTTTCGGGGTTTCCCGGTATGCCAACCTTGTGACCGGCGCTTTCTGGATCATCCGCCAAGGCGATATCCGGGTCGAACGCCTGTGGGGCGACGGCACGTTGCGCGCAGACCACATCGAAGGGCACGAGGTGAAGACGATCACGGTCGAGCGCCGCGGCCGGTCCGAGGAGGAGCACTGCATCGTCGTGATCCGATTGCTCTCAGGACGACGGTTTCGCAGCCCTCGTATCGGTTCGAGGCTCGAGGCCCGGGCCGTGGGGACGGAGATCGTCCGGCGCCTCGGGATCGCGCCGGAGAATAACAAGATCTAGCTGGCATCTCGTGCGAATTGGCGAAGTTGATCTCGCCGCTAGTTCGGTCTGAGCCTCTCCCGCTTGCGGGAGAGGTCGGCGCGCCCCGGGCGATGCGAAGCATCGTCCCGCGCGCCGGGTGAGGGTTCTCTCCACATCGGGAGTGCCCAATTGCGGAGACACCCTCTCCCCGACCCTCCCCCGCAGGCGGGGGAGGGAGCACATCGCGCCCAGCTCACTGCTTTTCGCGCCATCCCCTGTTTGTGGCATTGCCGGCGGTCGTCAAAAAACCAAAGCATTCTCGTGACATACCAGCCGGGCGCGCCATCAACTTGCCATGAAGCTGCCGCTGGGTTCAGATGGTTCCGAACGATATTCGCTGTGGCAGTGGGGAGAGCTTGAAATGACGAATTTTCGTCGCCTGACCGGGATGTTTGTGGCCGCGATCGGCCTGATCCTGTCCGCGCCGCATGCCTACGCCCAGCAGCCCGACCGCGGCGATGAGCCGGGGCTGGTCGCCGACGACGCCTTCGAGCTCGATCCGGAATGGCAGAAGCAGGTCGTCTACTTCCGCACCACCGAAGCGCCCGGCACCCTCATCATCTCGACCGCCGAACGGCATCTCTATCTGGTGCAGCCCGGCGGTCGTGCGATCCGCTACGGCATCGGCGTCGGCCGCGATGGTTTTCAGTGGCAGGGGCTGGTGAACATCACCAACAAGAAGGAATGGCCGGACTGGACGCCGCCGCCGGAGATGATCCAGCGCCAGCCCTATCTGCCGCGCTTCATGGCCGGCGGCCCCGGCAATCCGCTCGGCGCCCGCGCCATGTATCTGGGCACCACGGTCTACCGCATCCACGGCACCAATCGGCCCGACACGATCGGCACCAAGGTCTCCTCGGGCTGCTTCCGGCTGGTCAACCGGGACGTCGCCGATCTCTACGATCGCGTCCCGGTCGGCACCAAAGTGGTCATCCGGCAGAAGCCCGAGCTCTGATCTTTTCGCCCTGGCGAATATTCCTTTTCCCGATTATTTCGAGAGAGCAACATGATGCGCACTTTTCGTGGCGGCCTGCTGATCGGGCTCGCAGTCGCCGTGCTGGTCGCCGTCCTGGCCATCATTTATGAATTCTACGACACCCGCACCCTGAAGCGCACCGTCCGCCGCGGCGAGGTGCTGTGCGGCGTCAACAAGGGTCTGCCGGGCTTCTCGATCCCCGACGACAAGGGCAACTGGACCGGCTTCGACGTCGATTTCTGCCGTGCGGTGGCCTCCGCGATCTTCAACGACCCGAGCAAGGCGAAATTCGTCGCGCTCGATGCCAACGAGCGCTTCAAGGAATTGCAGAGCCGGAAAGTGGACATCCTCTCGCGCAACTCGACCTGGAGCATGGCGCGCGAACTCGACTACGATCTCTATTTCCCCGCGGTCGCCTATTACGACGGCGCAGGCTTCATGCTGCCGCGCGCGCGCAACAAGGAAACCGCGCTGGATCTGACCGGCAGCAAGGTCTGCGTCCAAACCGGGACCACCACGGCGCTCAACGTCGCGGATTACTTCCGTGCCAACAACATGAAGTATGAAGAGGTGAAGTTCGACAAGCTGGACGATGTCGTGAAAGCCTACGATACCGGCAAATGCGACACGCTCTCCGCCGACGTCTCCCAGCTCTACGCGCTGCGGATCAACCTGTCGAAGCCCGGCGACCACATGATCCTCCCCGACATGATCTCCAAGGAGCCGCTCGCGCCCGTCGTGCGCCAGCGCGACGACGACTGGATGATGATCGTGAAGTGGACGCTGTACGCGATGATCAACGCCGAGGAGCTCGGCGTCTCCTCGGAGAACATCGACGAAGCCCTGAAGTCGAAGAAGCCGGAAGTGATGCGGCTGGTTGGCACCGAGGGCAATTACGGCGAGCAGCTCGGCCTCACCAAGGATTGGGTGGTCCGCATCATCCGTCACGTCGGCAATTACGGCGAGATGTACGAGCGCAACATCGGCGAGAAGTCGAAGTTGAAGATCCCGCGCGGAATGAACCAGCTGTGGAATGCGGGCGGCGTGCAGTATGCACCGCCGGTGAGGTAACTCCTGCGTCGTCCCGGCGAAGGCCGGGACCCATACCGCGTGATCGATCGATAAGCGCAGGTGACAATACCGCGGGAGGACTCTTCAACTACGAGCCTCCGCCAAACTGCTTCCTGTGGTTATGGGTCCCGGCCCCCCGTGCGCAATCGCGCACTAGGCCGGGACGACACCTGCTAGCGGGGCACCACTGTGCCTCGCCTCAATACCCCCGCGCCCTCGCCAGCTGCTCGGTGTGGTAATTGGCGTCACCGAACAATTCCTCGCACACGCGCGCGCGCTTCATGAAGAAGCCGATGTCGAACTGGTCGGTCATGCCCATGCCGCCATGCATCTGCACGCCTTCCTGCACCGCGCGCGTGGCGGTGGTGCCGGCGCGGGCTTTTGCCACTGCGACGGCTGACGCCGCCTTGGCGACGTCCGTATCGAGCGCTTGTAGCGCCTTCATCACGGCGGCGCGGGTGATCTCGATGTCCACATAGAGCTCGGCGGCGCGGTGCTGCAGCGCCTGGAATTCGCCGATCAGCTTGCCGAACTGCTTGCGGCTCTTCAGGTACTCGACGGTACGGTTGAACACCTCTTCGCTCAAGCCCACCATTTCGGAGGCCACCGCGCCGCGTCCGATATCGAGCACGCCGTCGAGCAAGCCGGCCCCCTGGTCAACTTCGCCGAGCACGCTGTCGGCATCGACCTCGACATTGGCAAGCTCGAGCCGCGCCGCATTGTGCGCGTCGACCATGATGGTGCGCTCGATCGCGACGCCCTTGGCCTTGGGATTGACCAGGAACAGCGTTAGCCCCTCGCGCTCGCCGGCCGAACCCGCGGTGCGCGCAGCGACAATGAGGAGATCGGCGACGTGACCGTCGACCACCAGCGCCTTGGCGCCGGACAGCCTGAAACCGTTGCCGGCGCGCACGGCCTGGAGGCTGGTCTGAAGCGGGCGGTGTTTTGCGCCCTCGTCGATCGCGAGCGTCGCGAGCAGGGAGCCGTTGGAGATCTTCGGCAGATACTCCGACTTCTGCGCGGCATTGCCGCCACGGTTCAGCGCCGAGGCCGCGACCACGCTGGTGGCGAGGAAGGGCGACGGCATCAGCGTGCGGCCGATCTCCTCCATCACCACACCGGCCTCGACATAGCCGAGACCGCTGCCGCCGAACTCTTCCGGCACCAGCAAGCCGGCAAAGCCCATCTCGGCGAAGGAATGCCAAAACTCCTTGGAGAAGCCGATGGGGTCTTTGCTATCGCGCAGATGTCGCAAATGCGACACCGGCGCCTTGTCGCTGATCAGCCCGCGCGCGCTGTCGCGGAGCATCGATTGTTCTTCTGTGAGGACGAGGGCCATGTGCAATGTCTCTAACGTCTGGCGGAATGCATGTCTGTTGCTGTCATTCCGGGGCACGCGAAGCGTGAACCCGGAATCTCGAGGTTCTCAGGTGCGCAACCGCGCACCTTAGCTCGGTCCTGCGGACCGCCCCGGAACGACGGTGGAGTTAGGCCCCCGGCAGATCGAGGATGCGCTTGGCGACAATGCCGAGCATGACCTCGGTGGTGCCGCCCTCGATCGAGTTGGCCTTGGTGCGTAGCCAGGCACGCGGACGCGCTCCTTGCTTCGAACGTTCACTCTCCCATTCCAGTGCATCGACGCCGCCGGCCGACATCAGAATCTCGTAACGGCGCTTGTTGAGCTCTGTCCCGTAATACTTCATCGCCGACGAGAACGCCGGATGCGCCTGCCCCGCCTTGGCGAGATCGACCGCGCGCTCGGCGCAGGCTGCAAGCGCAGCTTCGTCGACATCGAAGCTGGCGATCCGGCCGCGCAGCATCGCATCGTCGAGCCGTCCCAGCGCATCTGTGCCGACGGAATCGGCCGCGATCTGGCCGAGCGGACGGCCGACGCCGCGCTCGCCCATGCCGGAGATCATCGCGCGCTCATGCTGGAGCAGATATTTTGCGACGTCCCAGCCGCGATTGACCGTGCCGACCACATGCGATTTCGGCACGCGGACATTGTCGAAGAACGTCTCGCAGAACGGCGAGTAGCCGGAGATCAGGAGGATCGGCTTGGTCGTCACGCCCTTCGAGGTCATGTCGAACAGGATGAAGCTAATGCCGTCGTGCTTCTTCGCGGCGGGATCGGTGCGGACGAGGCAGAAGATCCAGTCGGCGTAGTTGGCGTAGGACGTCCAGATCTTCGACCCCGTGATCACGAAATCATCGCCATCGCTCTCGGCGCGGGTCTGGAGCGACGCGAGATCGGAGCCGGCGTTCGGCTCGGAATAGCCCTGGCACCAGCGGATCAAGCCCGCCGCGATTTTCGGCAGGTGCTCTTTCTTCTGGGCATCGTTGCCGTATTTCAAAAGCGCCGGCCCGAGCATCCAGATGCCGAAGCTCGACAGCGGCGGCCGCGCGCCGATTCGTCCCATCTCCGCGCGCAGCACCTTGTGCTCGGCAGCGCTCAGGCCACCGCCGCCGTACTCCTTCGGCCAATCGGGTACGGTCCAGCCCTTGTCGCGCATGCGCTCGAACCAGATGCGCTGCGGCTCGGACGAGAACTTTGCATTGCGTCCGCCCCAGAACACGTCGGCATCTGATGTTGCGGGCTTGCGCATTTCCGGCGGGCAGTTGGTTTCCAACCAGGCGCGCGTTTCACTGCGGAATGTTTCGAGATCGGCGGTCTCAGTCTCGCTGGTCCTGGAGTCAGTCATTGGTCGTTTCCATCATTTAAAATCGGCTTGTTGGGCGCGACTCTGGGCCAAGCTCCCGCGGAATTCAACCACTTCCGTGTCACGCATCCGCTATAGTCGCCGCGACGGCGAAGCTTGAAAACAAAGAGGAAACAACAATGCGCCTGAAGCTTCTTTCGCCTGGCGAAATGAACGAGAGCCAGCGGCAGACCTATGACGAGTCGATTGCCGGCAAGCGCGGCAAGCCGCCGGCGCCGATGATGGCTTGGCTCAATAGCCCCGACATGGCCCGTCACGCCACGCGGTTGGGCGAGGTCCTGCGCTACGATACGATATTTCCCGCGAAGCTCTCGGAGATCGCGATCCTGGTGACGGCGCGGCACTGGACCGCGCATTACGAATGGTACGCGCACAAGCGCCTGGCGCTTGCCGGCGGCATGGATCCTGAGATCATCGACGCGATCCGCGACCGGCGCACGCCCGTCTTCGACGATCCCAAGGCCAAGATGATCTACGACGTCGCGAAGTCGCTGCATGAGGGCCACGGCGTCGAGAAGGGCCTCTATGACGAGGCGGTGAAGCTGCTCGGCGAGCGCGGCGTGGTCGAGGTGATTGGTCTCTGCGGCTATTACACCCTGGTGTCGATGACGCTGAACACGTTTGAGTTCGAGCTGCCGGAGGGCGAGGTGCGGGAGCTGTCATAGTTTCGCATATGGAAACGCTGGGTTTCGGGATAGGTCAGTAGCACTGCTCCGAGGCTCGCCTTATGTGGGGATGGTCAACGGAGCAGCCACATGTCGCAGAACCCCGTCGCCGCCGGCACCAGGATCGGCCACGTTCACCTCAAGGTAGCCGATCTCGACCGCGCACTCGGCTTCTATTGCGGCGTGCTCGGTTTCGAGCTGATGCAACGCATGGGCTCCGGCGCGGCCTTCATCTCGGCCGGCGGCTATCATCACCACATCGGGCTCAACACCTGGGAAAGCAAGGGCGGCTCGCCGCCGCCTGCGGGAACGACCGGCCTCTATCACACCGCGATCCTATATCCGACGCGCCCCGCGCTGGCTGATGCGCTGCACCGCGTGCTGACGGCCGGCATTGCGCTGGACGGCGCGAGCGACCACGGCGTCAGCGAGGCGCTGTATTTGCGCGATCCGGACCAGAACGGCGTTGAGCTGTATTGGGACAAGCCGCGGGAGCAATGGCCGTTCGGGCCGGATGGCAAGCTGTCGATGTTTACGAAGCGGCTGGATGTGGAGGAGCTGCTGAAGCAGCGGGACGCGTGACGCCGTAGTGATTGCGTAGGGTGGGTTAGCCGAAGGCGTAACCCACCTCTTTCGCCTCCGCGGAGGCAAACAATGGTGGGTTACGCTTCGCTAACCCACCCTACGAAAGCTTTGCTCGCGGCTTCCCCCGCACCATGATCAACGCCGCCGCTGCTACCTCCAGGGCAATACACAGATAGAACGGCAGCTCATAGCCCCCGGAGAAATCGCGCAGAAAGCCGACCACGCCGGGGCCGAACGCATAGGTCACCTGGTTGATCGCGGTGTTGAGGCTGATCAGCACGCCGAACGAGGCGGAATCGAATTCCTGCTGTACGATCAGCGACGGCAGCGTGATGAGATTGCCGACCGAGAAGCCGAACAATGCGCAGGCGGCGATCAGCACGTAGTCATTGTGCAAATTGATGACGACGAGAAGCGCCACGGCCTGGCTCAGGAACGATAGCGCCGAGGCGAGCCGCTGGTTGAGTCGGTCGATCACCAGCGAGAACAGCACCCTGCCGATCACCGCCATCGCGGTCAGCACCGCAACCGCGACGGCCGCGCGTTCGCGCCCGATCACGGGATCGAGGAACGAGATCAGGTGGACGATGAAGCCGACCTGCGCGAACAGCACCAAGGCAAAGGCAATGGTCACGGTGAGGAAGCCGACGTCGCGCAAGGCCTGGCTGCGGATCTGCGCCGACGATTGCGGCTTCGCCTTCGTCGCGGCGCGCCGGCCATGGAGATCGGGCGGGCGGCCGACGACAAACAGGATCACCGGCACGAGCAGCGCCAGCATGGCACCGGCCACGATAAACATCGCGCTGGCGAAGCCGACATGGCCGATCAAGGTCACCAGCAGCGGCACGCCGACGATGCCGCCGAAGCTTGCGCCGTTCAGCGCGAGACTGATGGCCATGCCGCGCTTGTGGTCGAACCACATGCTGATCGTGTTGGTGATCATGGCCAAACTCGTGCCGGCCCAGCCGAAGGCGAGCACGGCATTCGCGAGATAAAGCTGCCACGGCTCGCGCACCGCGCCGATCGCGACGGCGGCAGCCGACATCGCCAGCGTCCCCGCGATCAGGCCGAGACGCGGGCCGTATTTGTTGACGGCCTCGCCGACGAAGACGACGAGCAGCGCGCCGAACAGATAGAAGAACGTCGTGGCGGATGAGATCAGCGAGGCCGACCAGCCGTGCGCGCGCTGGAGCTCGGCGACATAGACGCTCTGGCCGTAGAAGCCGAGCCCCCAGCCGAAGGTCGCGAGCAGGAAGCAGACCGCGACGATGCGCCAGCCTTCGTAGCGGAGCGAGGATTCGTCGACGGATGCGTCGTATCGGGGGTTGTCGAGCATTTGCGCTTGTCCTTCGTTTCCCCCGCGAGCGCCGTGCTTCACGCTCGCCTGTTCATGACGAGCATCATGTAACAACCCAAGCCCCGGAAATCACTTCGACCTGGATCGAACTATCAACGCTGCTGACAGCCTCCCGCCACCTCAGATCGCATCCGGGAACTCGCCCATGGCCGCGTCCAGCCGCGCCTTGCGGCGGCGGGCAAAGGACGCCAGCGAGAGCACGGCGAGACCGAGTGCTACCGGTGGGAACACCACCATGTTCACTGCGGACCAGCCGTAACTGGCGAGCAATTGGCCGGACGAGAACGAGCCGATCGCCATCATGCCGAACACCAGGAAATCGTTGAAGGCCTGCACCTTGTTGCGCTCCTGCGGCCGGTGCGTCTCCAAGACCAGCGCGGAGGCGCCGATGAAGGAGAAATTCCAGCCGATACCGAGCACGATCAGCGTGGCCCAGAAATGCATCGCGGTGATGCCGGACAGGCCGATGCCGGCCGCGCCGGCCTCCAGCAGCAGGCCGGCGGCAACGACCTTCCGCGCGCCGAAGCGGGCAATCAGCGCGCCCGTGAAGAAGCTCGGCCCGTACATGGCGACGATGTGCCATTGAATGCCGAAATTGGAATCGGAAACGCTCAAGCCGCACAGCTTCATGGCGAGCGGCGCCGAGGTCATCACCAGATTCATCATGGGATAGGAGATGACGCCGCAGAGCGCCGCCGCAATGAAGCGCGGCTGGGTCACGATCTCGAGCAGCGGCCGCCCGCCGTGAAGATCGGCCGGTGCCGGCTTCGGCATGTCGACCCCGGCGACGATGCCCATCGCGATGAGCGCGACAGCAGCCTGGACCAGGAAGCTGAAGGCGAACAGATAAGGCTGCCAGACATCCATGGTCCATTGCACGAGCTGCGGACCGAGCACGCCGGCGAACACGCCGCCCGCCATCACCCAGGACACCGCCTTGGGCCGATAGGCAGCGCTGGCGCCGTCGGCGGCAGCAAAGCGATAGGACTGCGCCACCGCGCCGTAGAGGCCGCCGAGAAAAGTCGCGAGACAGAACAACGGAAACGAAGCATGCAGGATCGCAAAACAGCCGAGCAGACCGGTCAGCGCGCCCAGACCGGTGCCGACGATGAAAGCGACGCGGCGGCCGAAGCGTCGCGAGATCGCGCCGGTCGGCAGCGTGCCGGCGGCGAGGCCGAGCACATACATCGAGATCGGCACGGTCGCGAACGAGACGTCGGGCGCGAGCGTCGCGCCGACGATCGCGCCGGTGGCGAAGATCACCGCCGAGTTGGCGCCGGTCAGCGCCTGCGCGGCGGCAAGGCGCACCACATTGCCGCGCACGCGAGCGTCGGCGGCGATCTCATTGGCTGCAGTCACATCCAGCATCGGCATTTCCGCCCCAACGGGCTTTCGAGGGGCTTCAAAGGCTTTCAAGGGCTCGCTTGATTCCCGGCACTATGGCGGGGCGCGGGAGGGCGGGCAACCGGCGCAAACGGGCGCAGGCCATGTCTCTGACGCAATCGGGCCGATGATAATGGGCCGCGCACTTGACGGCTTGCGCTCGATCAAATCCTATCCGCCGCGACCTTTCGGAGTTTCGTTCATGTCCGTCGACGACAGGCCTACGCTCAGCGCTCCCGACGACGATCCCTGGCTCTGGCTCGAGGAGATCGAAGGCAAGCAGGCGCTCGATTTCGTCACGCGGCAGAACAGCTTGACGCTCGACGCGTTCGGCGGAGCGGCCTTCGCGCGCGACCGCGATATCCTCGCGGCGATCTACGATCGTCCGGACAACATTCCCTATGTCAGCCGGCGCGGCGACGAACTGCACAATCTCTGGAAGGACGCCACCAACCCGCGCGGCCTGTGGCGGAAGACTTCGCTTGCGGAGTTCCGCAAACCGCATCCCACGTGGGAGATCATGCTGGATGTCGACCAGCTCGCGGTGCGCGAAGGCGAGGACTGGCTGCTGAGCGGCATCACCACACAGAAGGGAAGCGCGCGCGCCATTTTGAGTCTGTCGCGCGGTGGCAGCGACGCCGTCACCTTGCGGGAATTCGACCTCGACACCAAGAGTTTCGTTGCGGACGGATTTGCGCTGTCGGAAGCCAAGGGCGGCGCCGATTGGCTCGATGCCGACACGCTGCTGCTGTCGAGCGCCCATGGCGAAGGCATGGCGACGAGTTCGGGATATTCGCGGACGGTTCGCCTGTGGCGGCGTGGGCAGCCTGTCGATCAGGCGCAAACGATCATCGAGACCACGGCCGATCATATGGCGATCTCGGGAATGGTCGACGACACCGCTGCGGCCCCGCGCAGCTGGATCGTGGACCAAATCGATTTCTTCAATCATGCGCTCTGGCTGCGCGATGCAGACGGCACGACGACGAAGCTCGATCTGCCGACCGGCATCTGGATGCAGGCGCATGGCGACTGGTTCGCGATGAAGCTGCGCGAAGCCTGGTCGATCGAGGGCAGAACCTATGCCGCCGACACCGTGCTCGCCATGTCGCTCTCGGCGTTCTTGGCCGGCAGCCGCGATTTCGCGGTGCTGTTCGAGCCGGAACCTCGCCGCGCTTTGCAAGGTCTGTTCTGGACGGGAGGAAAGCTGGTGCTGTCGATCCTCGACGAGCTCCAGCCGCAATTCGAGATCTGCACGCCGTCCGCCACAAGCTGGAGCCGCGCGTCACTCGGCGGCCTGCCGCAGATCGGCGTCGTCGACATCTGGCCGCTGGATCGCCATCCCTCCGAGAGCAATGGCGACTTGCTTGCCAACGTGCAGGATCCGCTGACGCCGCCGTCGCTGCTGCTGATGGAGCGCGGCGTCGCGAGCCCGACCGTGTTGAAGCAGGCGCCGAAAACATTCACCTCCGACGATCTCGTGGTGACCCAGCACGAGGCGATCTCGATCGACGGCGAGCGCATTCCCTATGTGCAGACCGGCCCCAGCGGCGAGACCGGCGATGCACCGGTCTATATGAGCGCCTATGGCGGCTTCGCCCATTCGGTGAAGCCGTATTACAACGCATCGCTGGGCAAGCTGTGGCTGGAGCGCGGAGGCACGACGGTGCAGGCGAATTTGCGCGGCGGCGGCGAATTCGGCACACGCTGGCACGATGCCGGCCGGCTCGCCGGCAAGAAATTGTCGCACGACGATTTCGCCGCCGTTGCCGCCGATCTCGTCCGCCGCGGCGTGACGACAGCAAAGCGCATCGCCGCGCAGGGTGGATCGAACGGCGGCATCCTCATCACCAACATGCTGGTGCGATACCCCGATCGTTTCGGCGCGCTGTTCTGCACCATCCCGCTGATCGACATGCGCCGCTACACGAAGCTGCTCGCCGGCGCGAGCTGGATCGCGGAATATGGCGATCCCGACAAGCCTGAGGAGTGGGACTGGCTGAAGACCTACTCCGCCTATCACAACGTCAAGGCCGGCCAGCCCTATCCGCCGATCCTGATCGCCACCACGCGGCGCGACGACCGTGTCCATCCCGGGCATGCGCGCAAGATGGCGGCAAAGCTCCAGGCCATGGGCTACGAGGCCTGGTTTTACGAGCCTGAAGCGGGCGGCCACGGCTACGGCAAGGACAACAAGGAGCGCGCGGGGTTCGAGGTGATTGGTTTTCGGTTTTTGAAAGACAAGATCGGGTGGAAGGACGAGGGCTAGCGTTTGCGGGGCTGACGTTTCCGCATCGTCATGGCCGGGCTTGACCCGGCCATCCACGCCTTGGCTGGTGCACGAAGAACGTGGATGCCCGGGACAAGCCCGGGCATGACGACGTCCTATCGCGCGAATACCAAGGTCAGATTATTCGCCGGCATGTCGATCGTATCGACGAGGCGAAGTCCTGCGCCGCGGGCGAGCGCCTCGACATCGCTGATGTCACGCACGCCCCAGTCGGGATTGCCTTCACGCAAGGAGGTGTCGAACACAGCATTGCTGAGCGCGATGTGCTTGCCGCCGCGCTTGAACGGGCCGTAGAGGAACAGCTTGCCGTCGGCCCGCAAATAGCGGCCGGCGCCGGCGAACAGGCCCTCGGCGACGCTCCATGGCGCGATGTGGATGACATTGGCGCAGAACACGGCGGCAAGACTTGACGGCGCCTGCCCGCCTTTCATCTCCGGGCACCAGTCGGGGTCGGTGAGATCGATCCGCAGCGGCGAGTGGATGTTTTTCAGGCCTGAATGAACGCGCCAGGCCTCGATGCTCTTGAGGTGGCGCTGGTTGAGATCGCTGGGCCACCAGATCAGGCCGGGCGTATGACGCGCGAAGTAGACCACGTGCTGGCCGGTTCCGCTGCCGAGCTCGACCACATTGCCGGTGCAGCCGGCGAGATGCTGTTCCAGTGCCGCCCAGAGCGGCTCGTGATTGCGATGAAATGCCGGTGCGTCGAGCCGCCCATCCGACTCGACCCGACCGCCATCCCTGCCGAATTCGACGACATATTCAGCCAAGTGAGGTCCCCTTGAAAAAACGAGAACGCGTTGAAAACAGGTTGAGCGGCAAAACGCTCAGGAAACAGCGGGCCCGCGCCACGGCCCTAAACTCTCGGGCCAGATCGGCTGAACAAATAATCTCATTAGTTGCAATGGGGAAGATATTAACTCCATTTTGTCGCGTGCATAGTCTTGATTGTCAGACGGTGCCCTTTGTGCTTTGGAACGCTTCTATTTCGCGATCGAGACCAACGCTATAACGCCTCGGAATGACGCCTTGACCGCCTTTTCCCGGACGCCCGTTCTGTTCATCTTGCTGGCCATTGCCGCCGGCCTCGCCAGCCCGGCGTGGGCGCAGTCCGCTGTGGCCGACGGCCGGAAACTCGCTTTCGATCGCGGCAAGGGCAATTGCCTGACCTGCCATGTCATCAGAGGTGGCGACCTGCCGGGAACGATCGGGCCGGAACTGAAGGACCTCAAGACCAAGTACCCCGATCGCAACGAGCTGGCCGCGATCATCTTCGACGAGACCAAGCGCAATCCGCAGACCATGATGCCGCCGTTCGGCCGGAACCGGATTTTGACCGAACAGGAGATCAGCGCGATCGTTGATTTCCTGCAGACCCTGTGACTTCAGGCACGAGATTGCCCAGGAGACCCGAGATGACCACACTCACCGGCCCTACCGCGACGCGGCGCCTGATCCTTCAGGGCGCAGCCTCGGTCGCGCTGCTCGGCCTCGGCAATCTGCCGTTCGGTGCCGCTCCCGCGCGGGCCGCGGCCAACGACAAATATCCGGAAGAGGCCTTCAAGCAGAAGAGCGAGGCGGATGCCATCAAGGCGCTCTACGGCAAAACCGCCGAGCCCTCCGACAAGATCAAGCTGGACGCCCCCGAGATCGCCGAAAACGGCGGCGTGGTGCCGATCTCGGTGACGACGACGCTCGACAAGGTCACCTCGATCTCGTTCTTCGTGGCCGAGAACCCGAGCGCGCTTGCGGCGTCCTACAGGATTCCCGAAGGCACAATCCCTACTGTCGCTAACCGCCTGAAGATGGCCAAGACCACCAACGTGGTCGCGATCGTGGAGGCCGACGGCAAGCTCTACAGCGCGACCAAGGAAGTCAAAGTCACCGTCGGCGGCTGCGGCGGTTAAGCGAGGAAGATCGAGATGGCATCCAGCATTCGCGTTCGCGCCACCGCCAACGGCGACATCACCGAGGTGCAGGCGCTGATCCAGCACCCCATGGATACCGGCTTCGTCAAGGACGCCAAAGGCGAGCTGATCCCGGCGCATTACATCCAGCAGCTGAAATTCGAATGTAACGGCAAGGACGTCTTCGTTGCCGATTGGGGCACCGCGGTCTCGAAGGACCCCTACGTCAAGTTCAGCTTCAAGGGGGCCAAGAAGGGCGACGATCTGAAGGTCTCCTGGACGGATAACAAGGGTGCGTCGGATACGATCACCGCGAAGATCTCGTGATGAAGGCGGCCCGCACCTCCATCCTGCTTGGTTCGTTGAGCGCCGCGCTCGTCGCGTTGGCTCTCACCTCTCCGCGCGTGGTGGCAGCCGACAAGGTCGATCCCCTTGCCGATGCCAAGGCATTCCAGAACTTCTTCTTTCAGAAATTCCCTGATGTGAAGCACGAGGATTTCGTCAACGGTCCTTATTCCATGAACGAGGACATGAAGCGGCAGTGGCAGGAGAAGGAGGAATTCCCGCCCTACGAGTTCGCGCTCGACGCCGGCAAGGAGATGTTCGCCACCCCGTTCAAGAATGGCAAGACCTATGCCGACTGCTTCCCGAACGGCGGCATCGGCATCCGCCAGAACTATCCTCATTTCGACGAGAAGGAAGGCAAGGTCGTCACGCTGGAGCTGGCGCTCAACCGCTGCCGCGAGGCCAATGGCGAGGCGCCCTATTCCTACGTCAAGGACGAGATGGCCTCGCTCACCGCCTACATGGCCTTCACCTCGCGCGGCAAGCCGATGGACATCAAGATCCCCGACGATCCTCGCGCGCTCGCGGCCTTCGAGAACGGCAAGCGCTATTTCTACACGCGCCGCGGCCAGATGAATTTCTCCTGCGCGAGCTGCCATGTGCAGAGCCCGGGCGAGCGCATCCGCGCCGAGATCCTGGCGCCGGCGCTCGGCATTCTGAACGCGATGCCGATCTACCGCTCCGAATGGAGCGGCATGGGCACGACCAGCCGCCGCTTCGTCACCTGCAACAGCCAGACCCGCGCGGTTCCGCTGGAGCCGCAGGCGGATGAATACCGCGACGTCGAATATTTCCTGTCCTACGTCGCCAACGGCCTGCCGATATCGGGACCGGGAGCGCGGCCATGAACCGGTCACTTGCCGTCGCCATGTTCCTCGCCTTGCTGCTTGCCCTGAGCCTCGCGCCAGCGGCGCGCGCGGCAAATGAGGCAGACTACAAGACGGCCTATTCCGCAGCCGAAGCTGCCGCGAAGGAGGCTGCCAGCTTGCGCCACCAATGGACCGTGACCGTCTCGACGCTGGCCGCCGCAAAGAAGGCAGCCGATGGCGGCGATTTCGACCGCGCCGTGGCCGCAGCCAAGGAGGCCGAGGCGCTGGCGAAGGCGTCGATCTTCCAGGCGATTTCCGAAAAAGAAGCCTGGAAGGCGATGGAAATCCGCTAGACTGTTCGCTTGTGCAACAGCCTTGCGACCATGAGAGGGCGCGGAGAATTTCTGGATGGCGATCCGCCGCCGCGATTTCCTGAAGAATGCAGGCCTTGCTGCCGCATCGCTCAGCCTGCCGCGGCTTGCGCGCGGTGCTGAGGCCGCGAGCATTTACGACCTCGAACGGTTCGGCAATGCGCGCATCCTTCACCTCACCGACACGCATGCGCAACTCAATCCGGTCTATTTTCGCGAGCCCAGCGTCAATATTGGGATCGGCGAGATGGCGGGACGGCCGCCACATCTGGTCGGCCGCGCCTTCCTCGACCGTTTCGGCATCAGGCCCGACAGCGCGGACGCCTATGCCTTCAGCTGCTTCGAGTTCGAGAAGTCGGCAGGCCGCTTCGGCAAGCTTGGCGGCTTCGCCCATCTGAAGACGCTGATCGACCGCTTGCGCGGCGATGTCGGCGAAAAACGCTCCGTGCTCGTCGACGGCGGCGATCTCTGGCAAGGCACGGGACTCGCCAACATCATGCAGGGCCGCGACATGGTCGAGGCCGCAAACCTGCTCGGTATCGAAGCGATGACCGGGCATTGGGAATTCACCTACGGCGAGCAGGCGCTGCGCGACAATCTCGCGCGCTTCAAGGGCGAGTTCCTGGCGCAGAACGTTTTCCTGACCGAGGAAGCCGCATTCAACGACGCCCCCGCCTTCGACAAGGCGACGGGGCGCGTGTTCAAGCCCTCCTTGATCAAGGAGCTCGGCGGCCATCGCGTCGCCATCGTCGGCCAGGCCTTCCCTTACGTACCGATCGCGCATCCCAAACGGTTCACGCCGGACTGGACCTTCGGCATCCGCGAGGAAGAACTCCAGAAGCATGTCGATGGCTTGCGCGGCACCGACAAGGTCGATGCGGTCATCCTGCTGTCGCACAACGGCATGGACGTCGATCTCAAGCTCGCAAGCCGCGTCACCGGCATCGACGTCATCCTCGGCGGCCATACCCATGACGCGGTCCCGCAGCCGATCGCGGTGAAGAATGCGAGCGGCACGACGCTCGTCACAAATGCCGGATCCAACGGCAAATTCCTTGCCGTGCTCGATCTCACGCTCGACAAAGGCAAGGTCGGCGACGTCAGATATCATCTGCTGCCGGTCTATTCCGAGCTGTTGAAGCCCGATCCTGGGATGGCAGAACTGATCGGCCGGCTGCGGGCGCCCTTCGTTACCGATTGGTCGGACAAGATCGCGACGCCCGATCGTCTGCTGTATCGCCGCGATAATTTCGCCGGCCCGGTCGACGAGCTGATCTGCAGTGCGCTGCGCACCGAGCTCGAGGCCGAGATCGCGCTGTCGCCGGGCTTCCGCTGGGGCGTCACCGGGCTGTCCGGCCAGGCGCTGACAATGGAGGATTTGCTGGCGGAAACCGCGATCAGTTATCCCGAGACCTATGTGCAGGAGATGACGGGAGCCCAGATCAAGGACGTGCTGGAAGACGTCTGCGACAATCTCTTCAATGCCGATCCCTATTACCAGCAGGGCGGCGACATGGTGCGCGCCGGTGGGCTCAGCTACACCTGCATGCCGACGGCGGCGATCGGCAGCCGCATCTCGGAGCTGAAGCTCAATGGCGGCAAGGCGCTCAGTGCCAGCCACCGCTACAAGGTCGCGGGCTGGGCCTCGGTCAACGGCCTGCAGGGCGCGCCGGTGTGGGATGTGGTGGCAAAATATCTGCGCTCGGGCCGGATGTTTCAGGAGCGGCTCGGCTCCGGCGTCACGCTGAAAGGCGTCGAGGGCAATCCGGGCATCGCAGGACAGGGATGATGCGGTCGCAAACCTTATCCGCGATGCTGCTGACACTGCTCGCCTGGACGGCGATGCCGCCGGCTTTTGCGCAACAGGTGCCGCTCCAGGACAAGCCGTTCGCCGAGCACAAGATCGTGCTGCAGCTCTCCGATGGCGATGCGAAGAAGCAAGCTCTGGTGCTCAGCGTCGCCAACAATTTGCTGAAGGCCTACGACCCGGACAAGGTCGCGATCGAGGTGGTGGCCTTCGGTCCCGGCATCGATCTCCTGTTCACCGGCAGCGAGCGCCGCAAGCAGGTCGAGAGCCTGATCGCGCAAGGCGTACGCTTCGACATCTGCCTCAACACCGTCGACACGATCGAGCGGGAGACGGGCAAGCGGCCGGATTTCATCCCCTCGGCGACACCGGTGCAGGTCGGGGTGGGGCAGATCCTGTTTCTCAGCGAGAACGGGTACACATTGGTGCGGCCCTGAGCCTTTTGTCGGGGCAAAGCGTCGCGGCACACTCGGTGTCATCGCCCGCGAAGGCGGGCGATCCAGTACTCCGAGACGGCGAGGGTACGGAGAGGGCGCGGCGTACTGGATTCCCCGCCTTCGCGGGGAATGACAGCGGTGGCCGGGTGACGCCCGCCCGCCCGTCACAGGAATAAAAATCTTCCAAATTTTCTTGCTTACACAGTGAATTGCTTCTCTTGTGAGCCCGAAATGTAGTAGAATCTCCGGGTAATTCACGCCGGGTCTTGCCATGATTTTCCGCCAGCTCTTCGACAGTGTTTCGGGTACCTACAGCTATCTCCTGGCGAGCCGCGCCGGCGGCGAGGCGCTGATCCTCGATCCCGTGCTGGAGAAGGTCGACCGCTACTGCCAGCTGCTGCGCGAGCTTGATCTCAAGCTGGTCAAGGCCGTGGATACCCATCTACATGCCGACCACGTCACCGGCCTTGGCGAGCTGCGCGATCGCACCCATTGCATGACGGTGATGGGCGACCAGACCAAGGCCGACGTGGTGGCGATGCGGGTTGCCGACGGCGACAAGGTGACGATCGAGGGCCTGGCGCTCGACGTGATGTACACGCCTGGCCACACCGACGATTCCTATTCCTATTTGATGGGCGACCGCGTCTTCACCGGCGACACGCTGCTGATCCGCGGCACCGGCCGCACCGATTTCCAGAACGGCTCGTCGCGCGCGCAGTACGATTCGATCTTCAACCGCCTGCTCAAGCTGCCCGACGAGACCATGGTGTTCCCGGCGCATGACTACAAGGGCGACACCGTCTCCACCATCGGCGAGGAGAAGCGCTACAATCCACGGCTCCAAGTGCGCTCGGTCGACGACTATATCGAGCTGATGGCCAATCTGAAGCTGCCCAATCCGAAGATGATGGACGTCGCGGTGCCCGCCAACATGCATGTCGGCCTGCACCAGGAGGAGCTGGAGAAAGAGGGTCGCGCGCTCCGCGCCGTCGAGGCGATCCGCAGCCTCGGCCGTCCCGATATCCTGCTGGTCGATTTGCGCGAGACCAATGAGCGCATGAAGCACGGCATGCTCGAAGGCGCACTGCATACGCCCTATCCGTCCGTTGAAGACAGCCTCAAGCCCGGCGGCATGCTGCGCGAGGTCGCGGCCGCCACCGGCCGCCGCGTCGTGTTCTTCTGCGCCTTCGGCGAACGCTCTGCGATGGCTGTCGCCGCCGCCAAGGAGGCCGGGCTCACCAACACCGCCCACATCGCCGGCGGTATCGATGCCTGGAAGAAGGCCGGCGGCCCGGTGGTGCACTGAGCGCCCTTGCCGCCGTTCTTGAGATAAATCAGCAGCTGCCCATATATTCAGGCTAGGACGGATGCAGCATCACCATCCGGGACCAGCCATGGCCAAGATCGGCAAGCCGAGCGCGCCGCCCAAAATTGCGGACAACACGCCAGCAAAAGACAAGGCGAAGAAGCCTCCGCCTCCGCGCGACACCGAAGATGATGATTACGAAGACGGCGACATCGCGACACCGAAGCGCGACCGCTACGGGCCGGATGACGAGCCGTTTTGAGGGGTAGCGGCTTGTGTTTTGACGGCCCGCGCCTCCTCTCCGCCGTCGTCTTGGCGAAGGCCAGGACCCATACCGCGTGATCCCTCGATCGTGGATGCTCGCAGTACCGGACCACGAGTTTTCGCCAAACTGGTTCCTGGGAATGGGTCCTAGCTTTCGCCAGGACGACGGCGGGGAATCTCCTGCCCCGCGCTACTGCCATGCGCCTGCGTTCATGGACAAATAACCGCTCTGCCCGATAGTTTGCGCGTCTCCAAAGGACGTGAAACGGAACTGCAATGGTCGACGTTCTCGCCGCACCGCAACAAGGCAAGGCGGACAGCGCGCTACGCACGCTGACGGGAATTTCGATCGCGCATTGGGTCAGCCATTTCCATCTGCTGGTCCTGCCGATGCTGTTTCCCTTCCTCAAGAATCAACTCGGCGTCGGCTATGTCGAGCTCGGGTTTGCACTGACCGTGTCGGCCGTGGTGTCGGGGCTGACGCAGGCGCCGACCGGTTATCTCGTCGACCATTTTGGCGCGCGAAAGATTTTGCTGGGCGGTCTTACCCTCGGCGGCTTCGCGCTGATCCTGCTCGGCCTGCATCTGAGCTACACCTCGCTGATCGCCTGCGCCGTGCTGCTCGGGCTCGCCAATAGCGTTTACCATCCCGCCGATTACGCCATCCTCGCCGAGCACATGGACGAAGCACGGATGGGCCGCGCCTTCTCGATCCACACCTTTGCAGGCTATTTCGGCGGCGCGGTGGCGCCGGCGATCGTCGCCGCACTGGTCATCGTGTCCGGCGGTGCCGGTGCGCTGATCGCATCGGGCGCGATCGGCGTTCTGGTCGCGCTGTTGCTGGTGACGATGAACATTCCCGATGCCGGCGCGCACAACACCAAGCCGGGCACCGAGAGCGCACCCAAACAGGCCGTGATCACGCCGGCGCTGATCACGCTGACGGCGCTGTTCATGCTGCTCAGCCTGTCGGTCGCCGGCATCAACAATTTCGGCGTGGTGGCGCTGATGAGTGGCTATGGCGTGACCTATTCCGCGGCCAATGTCGCGCTCACCGCTTTCCTCGGTGCAAGCGCCGCCGGCGTGCTCGCGGGCGGCTTCCTTGCCGACCACACCGAGCGCCACGGCTATGTCGCCGCCGCTTGCTTTGCCGCAAACGCGGCGATCGTGCTGCTGATCGCGCTGGTCACGCTGCCGGGCTGGGCGCTGACCGCCACGATGGCGGCCGCGGGATTCCTCTCCGGCGTGATCGCGCCCTCGCGCGACATGCTGGTGCGCAATGCAGCACCTCCCGGCGCGGCCGGTCGCGCCTTCGGCATCGTCTCCACCGGCTTCAATCTCGGCGGCATCGTCAGCCCGCTGCTGTTCGGCTGGATCATGGACCAGAGCGCGCCGCACTGGGTGTTCGGCGCGTCCGTGATCTTCATGGTCGCGACAGTGGTGCTGTCGCCGTTCACGGAGCGGAAGCGGAAAATCGCGGCTTGAGCAACACTCAATTGTCGTCCCGGCGAAGGCCGGGATGACAGTTGTGGTAGGGGGGCGAGGATGCGCCCTTACGTCGGCGACACCGCGCTCTTCAGCGGCGCTGCCTGCGGCGTAGCACCACCGGTGAGCCTCGCCTTTTCCGTGTTCGGCCAGAGCAGGAGCAGCCCGAGCAGGCCGGAGCCGACCATGATCGCGGCGTTGATGGTGAAGCCGGTCATGTAGCCGTCGAGCATGCTGCCGGCGCGCTGGATCACGCTGCCCATCACGAGCGGCGCGATGATGCCCGAAAGGGTATAGAGCGCACCGTAGATCGCGAGAACCGCGCCGCGCTGCGACGTCGGCGTGAACTCGCCGAGCATGGGCGGGCAGACGACGTAGATCGCGCCGCAGAGGCCGGAGCCGACCACGAGCAGGGCGATCTGAAGGCCCGCGCCTTGGACGTGCGGCATCATCGCGAGGATCAGGCCGCCGACGATCAGCGGCACCGAGCCGAGCACGCCGCGGGAGATCCGCGACGTGTAGCCGCGTGCCAGCATCACCTGCGAGATCCAGCCCGTGAGAATGACGATGGTCGCCCCGAACACCCAGGGAAGGATCGAGACGAAGCCCGCCTGAGACTGCGAGAAGCCGAGGCCCTTGACGATGAAGGGCGTGAACCAGGTGAGCCCGAGCGACAGCGCCCAATAGGCGCCGAAGGTCGCGGTCACGCAGCCGATGAAGGTGCGCGATGTCAGAAGCTGGAGATAGGGTATTTTAGGTTCGATCACGGCCGATGCGTGGGTGTCCAGCGGGCCTTCCTTGCCAAGTGCGAGCCAGGCGGCGACCCAGATCAAGCCGACGATTCCGAGCGCGCCGAACGCATAGTGCCAGGAATGGTTGACGATGATCCAGTTCAGCGCCGGGACCGCCAGGATCACGCCAAAGGCCGAACCCTGCGAGAGGATCGCGGTCGGCATCGTGCGCTTCTCGTCTGGGAACCATTTGTAGACCGCGTGCATCGCCACCGAGGCCGCCGGGCCTTCGCCGGCGCCGAGCACGATGCGGCAGATCAGGAGCGTGGTGAAAGAGACGGTGCCGACCATCGGAAACTGCGTCAGTGCCCAGATCACCGCGAGCGTCAGCAGCACCCAGCGGGTCGGCACTTTGTTCACGATGAAGCCGACCACGATGGCCGAGATCGAGAACAGGAAGAAGAATGAGGAGCCGAGCAGGCCGAACTGCTCGGGCTCAAGCTTCAGCTCCGTCATGATCGGAACGCCCGCAAGACCGACGACGATCTTGTCGGCGAAGTTCACCAGCATGAAAAGAAACAGGAGAAATGTAACGGTCCAGGCACCCTTCGGCGTTTCCTTGGACGTCCCTGTCATTTTGCCCGCCGCGGGCTGCGTTGCCTGAGCGCTCATCATTCTCCCCGTCGTCCCTGTTTGGCACTTTTTTGACTTGGTCCTCTTAGGAGCTAACAACGGCTTCAATACCAACGCAACCCGGCATTTCCGCAGCAAGTGTGCTACGCAGCAATTCCGCTAATTCCGTCCGGCGCCATTCATCGTGCTGAGCATCCGAAACCTCTCCAAGACGTTCTCTTCGGCCGGTGAGCCGGTCCATGTCCTGCGCGGCGTCGATCTCGACCTCAAGGCCGGCGAACGCGTCGCACTGACCGGCGAGTCCGGCAGCGGCAAGAGCACGCTGTTGCACCTGATCGCCGGGCTCGATGCCGCCGATGGCGGCACGATCCGACTGGAAGACACTGAGGTCACCAAACTGTCGGATGCGGGACGCGCCGGCCTGCGGCGCGACCGGATCGGCCTGGTGTTTCAACAGTACAATCTGATCCCGAGTCTGTCGGTCGGGGACAATCTGGCGTTTCAGGCGCGGATCGCCGGCCGGTACGACACAGCTTGGTACGAGGAGCTGATCGAGCGTCTCGGGCTCGGCGGCCTGCTCAAGCGGTATCCAGAACAATTATCAGGCGGACAGCAGCAACGGGTCGCGATCGGCCGGGCGCTGGCGACGAAGCCGTCGTTGCTGCTGGCGGACGAGCCGACCGGCAATCTCGACGAGGCCACCGCCGAGGACGTGCTTGCGCTGACGCGCGACCTCGTCACGCGCACCGGCTGCGGCTTTCTGATGGTGACGCATAGCCTGCATCTGGCCGCGACACTCGATCGCCACGTCAATCTGCATGCCGGGCGAATCGCATGAGGCGCGCGCTCTGGGTCCTCGCCGTGCTGCTCAGTCATTGGCGGCGCCACAAGATGCAATTCGCGACGCTTCTGATCGGGCTGATCGCGGCGACCGCGCTATGGAGCGGCGTGCAGGCGATCAACCAGCAGGCCCGCAACGCCTATGACCGCGCCGCGGCAACCTTCGGCGGCGCGCGCACACCGATGCTGGTCGCGCCTGATGCCGCGACATTTCCGCAGGAGCTGTTCGTCAAGCTCCGCCGCGCCGGCTGGCCGGTCTCACCTATGCTGGAGGGACGGATTCAGGTCAACGGGCGCTCGGTCCGGCTGCTCGGCATCGAGCCGGTGACGCTGCCGGTCGATGTCGGCAATGCACCGCGCCTCGGCGCTTCGGATCTCAGCAACTTCATCGCGCCGCCGGGCCAGACGCTGGTGGCACGGGAGACGCTGAACGATTTGCAGGAGCAGGAGGGCGCGGCACCAGTGATCAGCAACGGCGCAAAACTGACGCCGCTGCGCGTGCTGCCGCAGCTCGTGCCCGACGTGCTCGTCGTCGATATCGGCGTGGCACAGCGGCTGCTGAATAAGCCCGATCAGATCTCGCGACTTCTGATCGGCAAAGCGAAGGGCAAGCCCGCGCCATTGGCAAGCATTGTCGGCGACCGCTTGCAGCGGGTCGAGCCCAATGCGGAGACCGAGCTGGAGCGTCTCACCGACAGCTTTCACCTCAACCTCACCGCGTTCGGCCTCCTGTCGTTCTTCGTCGGTCTTTTCATCGTCAATTCAGCCGTCGGCCTCGCCTTCGAGCAGCGGCTGCCGATGCTGCGCACGCTACGTGCCTGCGGTGCCTCGGCGCGACTGGTCAACACTGTGCTGGTGGTCGAGCTCGTGGCGCTGTCGCTGGTCGCAGGCCTGATCGGGCTTGCCTGCGGCTATTTCATTGCGGCCGCGCTCTTGCCCGACGTCGCGGCATCCCTGCGTGGGCTCTATGGCGCGCAAATCCCGGGGCAGCTCAGCTTGCGGCCCGAATGGTGGCTCGCCGGGATCGGCATCAGCATTGCCGGCGCGCTGGTGGCCGCGGCGACCAGCCTGATCAAGGCTGTCAGGATGCCGGTGCTGGCGACCGCGCAGCCGCGCGCTTGGCAACAGAGGCAGCGCCGTTGGCTGATCTTGCAAAGCGGGGCTGCCTGCGCCGTGTTCGCCGTCGCGCTGTTGCTGCTCCAGTACGGGCAATCGCTGATCGCGGGCTTTGGCGTGCTGGCAGCGCTGATGTTCGGCGCCGCGTTGATCCTGCCCGCGTTCCTCGAACTCATCCTGCTGGCCGGGCAGCGTTTGGCGCGGAGGCCGCTCGCCCTGTGGTTCTGGGCGGACAGCCGGCAGCAGCTCTCGGGTTTGTCGCTGGCGCTGATGGCGCTGCTGCTCGCCCTCGCGGTCAATGTCGGGGTGTCCACCATGGTGGAGACGTTCAGCCGCACCTTCATCGGCTGGCTCAACGGGCGGCTCGCAGCCGACGTCTACATCAGTGCCTCCGATAATGCGAAAGGCGTCGCGATCCGCAACTGGCTGAAGGAGCGCCGCGATGTCGAGGCGATCCTGTCGGGCGGACGTGCCGAGACGCAGGTACAGGGCCAGCCGGTGGAGCTGCTCGGCCTGCCCGATCATGCGCTCTATCGCGAGCGCTGGCCGCTGCTGGAAGCCGCGCCGCGTGCCTGGACCCGGCTCATACCCGGCAATGCCGCCTTCATCAGCGAGCAGCTGAGCCGCCGCCTCAACGTCCGCGTCGGCGATGTCGTTGACGTACCGGCTCCGGGTGGGACCTGGCAGCTCGACATCGTCGGCATCTATGCCGACTACGGCAACCCCAAGGGACAGCTTGCGGTGAATGTCGCGGCGCTGATCCGGCAATTTCCGCAGACGCCGCAGACGCGCATCGGCCTGATTGTCGCGAAGGAGAATATCCCCGGCCTGATCGCGGCGCTGCAGAAGCAGTTTGCGCTCGACGACCGCAGCGTCGCCGACCAGGCGACGGTGAAGGCGGAGTCGATCCGGATCTTCAACCGCACCTTCGCGGTGACTTCGGCGCTGAACGCGTTCACGCTCGGCGTCGCCGGAATCGCGCTGCTGACCAGCCTTCTCACGCTGGCGAACTCGCGCCTGCCGCAGCTCGCGCCGCTCTGGGCGATCGGCATCACGCGGCCGCGCCTTGCCGCGATCGAATTGACCAAGACGCTGTCGGTCGCGCTGTTCACGTCGCTTCTGGCCGTGCCGCTCGGGTTGCTGGTGGCGTGGTGCCTGATCGCGATCGTCAACGTGAAGGCGTTCGGCTGGCGGCTGCCGTTCCATGTGTTTCCGTTGCAACTGGTCGAGCTGGTCGCAGTCGCGCTGTTCGCCTCGTTGCTTGCCGCCCTGCTGCCGATGATCCGATTGGCCCGGATGCAACCGGCGAGCCTCGTCAAGGTGTTTGCCAATGAGCGCTGACAGGATCTCGCGGCGCACCTTCGCCGGCGGCATCGCGGCGCTCGCTCTCGCGCGCCGCACACATGCGCAGGGCTATGCCGGCCTCGGTGAAACCGCCGACGGGTTTGCGAAGGTCGAGCCGGGAAAGACGTTCGCCTTTCCGGGCGATCACGGGCCGCATCCGGAGTTTCGCATCGAGTGGTGGTATCTCACGGCGAATCTTGTCGATAGCAGCGGCGCGGCTTGCGGCCTGCAATGGACGCTGTTCCGTCAGGCGATGCAGCCCGGACCGCAAGGCGAGGGCTGGGCCAACCAGCAGGTGTGGATGGCGCATGCCGCGGTGACGCGTGCCGACACCCACCGCTTCAGCGAGCTGTTTTCCCGCGGCGGTGTAGGACAGGCCGGCGTCACCGCGAAACCGTTTGCGGCATGGATCGACGATTGGGAGATGAACGGATCCGAGCACACCGGCGATCGAACCCTGGCGCCGCTGACGCTGAAGGCCTCGGGCGCCGACTTCAGTTACGCGCTGACATTGGAGGCCGATCGCCCCGTGGTGTTGCAGGGCGATCGCGGCTACAGCCGCAAGTCGGAGCGCGGACAGGCCTCCTACTATTACAGCCAGCCGTTCTATCGCGCCCGCGGCACGCTTACCATCGACGAGGGGCCGGTCGATGTTTCCGGCCAAGCCTGGATGGACCGCGAATGGAGCAGCCAGCCGCTCGACACCGACCAGACCGGCTGGGACTGGCTGTCGCTGCACCTGTCATCCGGCGACAAGCTGATGCTGTACCGGCTGCGCCAAAAAGATGGCCAGAATCATCCGTTCGGCAACTGGATCTCGGCTGCCGGCGACACGCACATGATCGCGGGCGACGACATCCAGATGAGTCCGAAGGCGACCGCCGAGGTCGCGGGACACAAGCTGCCGGTGGAATGGCAGATCGCGATCCCCTCGCGGTCTTTCTCGATCGAGTGCAAGCCGCTCAATCCAAAGGCGTGGATGGGGACCGGTTTTTCCTATTGGGAAGGACCGATCAGCTTTGCCGGTACGCATGACGGCGTTGGCTATCTCGAGCTGACCGGGTATTGAACCGGGACTTCTTCGAAGGGACTAGCGATGTATCACCTCACCGCCCTCGTCACACTGCTGGCGATCCTGTTCTACTTCTTCATCACCATCAACGTGTCGCGCTCGCGCACCAAAACCGGCGTCAAGGTGCCGGCAATGTCGGGCCATCCGGATTTCGAGCGCGCGTTCCGAATCCAGATGAACACGCTAGAATGGATGCCGATCTTCCTGCCGTCGCTCTGGCTGTTTGCGATTTACATCAGCGATGCCGGCGCAGCGGCGATCGGTGCGGTCTGGATCGCCGGCCGCATCGTCTACTTCATCGGCTATTCCAAGGCCGCTGCAAAACGCGGCCCGGGATTCTTTATTCAGGGCATCGCGGCCATTGCATTGTGGGCGGGGTCGCTGGGAGCGTTGGTGCTGCGGCTGGTGTGACGGGCGGGCAACCGCCACACACTCAGTGTCGTCCCGGCGAAGGCCGGGACCCATAACCACGGGATGTGGTTTGACGAAGACTAGGAGTTACCAGTTCGGGCCCACAACTTCTCCCTGGGATTATGGGTCCCGGCTTTCGCCGGGACGACATGGGAGTTATTGGCGCGGTCCTGACCTTCACTTCGTCAGCGGACAGCCGCTCTCCTTGGCGGTGAAGAACGCCTTCTCGCCGGGAACGACCGCGAGCTGCTTGTAATAGTCCCACGGCTTCTTCGATTCCGAGGGCTTCTTCACTTCGAACAGATACATGTCGTGGACCATGCGGCCGTTCTCGAGCACCTTGCCGCCTTGCGCGAAGTCGTCGTCGATCGGCAGCTCCTTCAGCTTCCTGGCCACCGCATCCGGATCCTTGGTGCCGGCGGCCTTGACCGCCTTGAGATAGCTCAGCGTCGCCGAATAGGTGCCGGCCTGGATCATGTTCGGCATCCGGCCGGTGCGCTTGAGAAAGCGTTCGCCGAGATTGCGCGTGCGGTCGTTGATATCCCAGTAATAGCCCTCGGTCAGCACCAGGCCTTGCGCGGCCTGCAAGCCGAGGCCGTTCACTTCGGCCAGCGTCATCAGGAGGCCCGCGAGCTTCTGGCCACCGGAGACGATGCCGAACTCGGACGCCTGCTTGATCGAGTTGGTGGTGTCGAGGCCGGCATTGGCAAGGCCGACGATCTTCGCCTTCGAGCTCTGCGCCTGGAGCAAGAAGGAGGAGAAGTCCGAGGAGTTGAGCGGCACGCGCACCGAACCAAGCACCTTGCCGCCATTGGCCGCGACGATCTCGCTGGTGTCCTTTTCCAGCGCGTAGCCGAAGGCGTAGTCCGCGGTGAGGAAGAACCAGCTGTCGCCGCCGGCCTTGGTCAGCGAGCCGCCGGTGCCGACACCGAGCGCGCGGGTGTCATAGGCCCAGTGGAAACCATAGGGCTGGCAGGCATCGCCGGTGAGGCGCGAGGTCGCAGCGCCGACGACGATGTCGATTTTCTTCTTTTCCTTAGAGAGCTCGTGGATCGCGAGCGCAACCGACGACGTCGTCAGCTCCGTGATCATGTCGACGTTCTCGACATCGTACCAGCGGCGCGCGATCGAGGTCGCGAGATCCGGCTTGTTCTGGTGGTCGGCGGTGACGAGTTCCACCTTCTGGCCCAGCACCTCGCCGCCGAAATCCTCGATCGCCATCCTGGCGGCCTCGACCGACCATTTGCCGCCGTAATCGGCATAGACGCCGGACTGGTCGTTGAGGATGCCGATCTTGACGCCTTGCGCAGAGGCCGGCGCGGCCAGCAGCAGGGTGGAGGTTGCGACAGCGGCCAAAAGTGCTGATTTCATTCGTTAGCTCCCAGCAGTTTTCTGTTTGAAATCGCGCGGATAGTAGTGAAGAACCCCGCGCCTGCCCATCCATTGCATGTTGGTCGTTAGTATGAAGGGCGTGCCAAGCAGACGGCGTCGTCCCGGACAAGCGCAGCGCAGATCCGGGACCCATAACCACAGGGCGTCGTTTTGCGACGACTCGTGGTTGCGAGCTTCGCATCAAACTCCGCCCTGTGGCTATGGGTCCCGGCCCCCGTGCGCAATTGCGCACTAGGCCGGGACGACACTGTGGGTGTTGATGCGCTGGCGGCTGCACTGACTACGATCAGGCCACCACCCTCGGCTTTCCCTCGTTCTTCCCCTCGGCCAGGTTCCTCACCACCACGTAGAAGATCGGCGTGAACAACAGTCCGAACAGGGTGACGCCGATCATGCCGAAGAACACGGCGACGCCGACGGCTTGCCGCATCTCCGAGCCCGAGCCGGACGATATCACCAGCGGCAGCACGCCGAGAATGAAGGCGAAGGACGTCATCAGGATCGGCCGCAGGCGCAGGCGGCAGGCATCGATCACGGCCTCCAGCCGCGGTTTGCCTTCGTTCTCGATATCGCGCGCGAACTCGACGATCAGGATCGCGTTCTTCGCCGCCAATCCCACCAGCACGACAAAGCCGATCTGGGTGAGGATATTGACGTCCTGCCCCATGATGCGCACGCCGATCGTGGCGGCCAACAGGCACATCGGCACGATCAGGATCACCGCGAACGGCAAGGTCCAGCTGCCATATTGCGCGGCGAGCACGAGATAGACGAACAGCACGCAGATCGGGAACACGTAGAGACCCGCATTGCCGCCGGTGATCTGCTGGTAGGACAGGTCGGTCCATTCGAAAGTGAAGCCGCTCGGCAGGGTGTCGTCCGCGAGCTTCTTGATGGCGTTGAGCGCGGTGGTCGAGCTGGTGCCCGGCGCGGGCTCGCCCTGCAACTCGGACGCCGCATAGAGATTATAGCGCGCGACACGGTCGGGGCCCGAGACGTCCTTGAACTCGACCACGCTGCCGAGCATCACCATGTCGCCGGAAGCGTTGCGCGTGCGCAGGCGCGAGAGATCGCTGGGCTCCTTGCGGAACGGGAAATCCGCCTGCGCGGTGACGTGGTAGGTCCGCCCGAACAGGTTGAAGTCGTTGACATAGGTCGACCCGAAATAGGTCTGGATCGTGTCGTTGATGCCGGCGATGGGAACGCCGAGCTTCTGCGCCTTGGTGCGGTCGATGTCGACGAACAGCTGCGGCGTGTTGGCTGAGAACGGCGAGAACACCGAGGGAGCGAGCAGCGAGGGCGATTTGCGCGCCGCTGCGACGAGCTCGTCGGTAGCTGCGGCGAGCATCTCCGGCCCACGGCCCTGGCGGTCCTGAATGCGGATGGTGAAGCCGCCGCCGGTGCCGATGCCGGGTACGGCCGGCGGCGGAATCACGATGATGAAGGCACCCTGAATCGCGGCCAGGCGCTTGCGCAGCTCGACCGTGATGGCGTTCGCGGACAATCCCTTCTTCATCCGCGCCTCGGGCTCGTCGAACACCGGAAATAACGCCGCCGCGTTGCCGGCCTGCGTGCGCGTGGCGCCGGAGAAGCCGGCGAAGGCGGCGACGCGGATGATACCGGGCGTATCCAGCGAGATCCGCTCGATCTCGCGCACGACCTCGGTGGTGCGTGCCAGCGAGGCCGCGCCCGGCAATTGCACGGAGATGATGACGTAGCCGCGATCCTGCGCCGGAATGAAGCCCTGCGAGGTAGTCGCGATCAGCCAGCCGGCGCTGCCGATCAGCACGACGTAGATCAGGATCATCACCGCCGAATGCCGGATCACGAAATTGGCTAGGCCCGCATAGCCATGGGCGAGACGGTCGAACACTCGGTTGAAGACGCCGGTGAAAGCGTTCCAGCCGCGTGCGACAAGATTCCAGCGCGCCGGCGGCCGTTTCTCCTCGTGCGGGACGAGGAGAAGCGAGGCCAACGCCGGCGACAGCGTCAATGAACAGAAGCAGGAGATTGCGGTCGCAACCGCAATGGTGACGGCGAATTGCTGAAAGAACTGGCCGGAAATGCCGCCCAGAAACGCAGTCGGGACGAACACCGCGCAGAGCACCAGCGCGATCGATACCAGTGCGCCGCCGACCTCCTCCATGGTCTTCAGCGCGGCGTCGCGCCGGCTCATGCCATGCTCGAGATGCCGCTCGACATTTTCGACCACGACGATGGCGTCGTCGACCACGATGCCGACGGCGAGCACGAGCCCAAACAGCGTCAGGTTGTTGATTGAGAACCCGAGCGCCGCCATCACCGCGAAGGTGCCGACCAGCGAAACCGGGATCGCGATGATCGGGATGATCGCGGGCCGCCACCCTTGCAGGAACACCAGAACCACGATGACTACGAGCAACATGGCCTCGTAGATGGTCTTGATCAGCTCATGAACGGACTGCGCGATGAACTCGGTCGGGTTGTAGCCGATATTGAAGTCGAGGCCCTTCGGAAAGGTCTCCTTCAGCTTCGTCATCGTGTCCGAAATATTCTTCGCGGTCGCGAGCGCGTTCGATCCCGGCCGCTGCGTCACCAGCATCGCGACCGCCGATTTGCGCAGCAGGAAGCTGTTGGTGGAGTAGGCGAGCGCACCGAGCTCGATACGGGCGACGTCGCGCAGGCGCACCGTGCGGCCGTCCGAGCCGGCCTTGATCAGGATGTCCTCGAACTGCTTCTGGTCTTTCAAACGGCCGGTGAAGGTAAGGTTCGGCTGGAAGGCGCGGTCGGCGATCGGCGGTTCGGCGATCTGACCGCCCGCGATCTGCACGTTCTGCGCACGGATCGCGGCGAGCACTTCAGCAGAAGTCAGGCCGAGATTGGCGATCCGGTCGGGGTCGAGCCATAGCCGCATCGAATAATCGCGCGCGCCGAAGATCTGGATGTCGCCGACGCCGTCGATCCGCAGCAGCTGATCGCGGACCTGGAGCAGCGCATAGTTGGAGATGTAGAGCTGGTCGAAGGTGTCGTCGGGCGACAGCATGAACACGACCATCAGAATGTCGGGCGAGTTCTTGCGCGTGGTGACGCCGTTGCGCTGAACCTCTTCAGGCAGGCGCGGTTGCGCGATCGCGACGCGGTTCTGCACCAGCACCTGGGCCTTGTCGAGATCGGTGCCGAGCTTGAAAGTGACGGTGATGGTAAGCTGGCCGTTCGAGGTCGCCTGGCTGTAGAGATACAGCATGTCCTCGACGCCGTTGATCTCCTGCTCGATGGGAGCTGCAACCGTGTCGGACACGGTCTGCGCGGAAGCGCCGGGATATTGCGTAGTGACGACGACGGTCGGCGGCACCACTTGCGGATATTCGGAGACTGGCAGCGTGGTGTATGCGATCGCGCCGACGATCAGCAGCACGATCGACAGCACCATGGCGAGGATGGGCTGGTTGATGGAGAGGCGGCCGAGATTCATGACTTGTCACCGGGCTTGCCGCCAGCCGGCGCTGGTGCAGTCTGCGGCGCGACCTTGGCGCCGACGCGGGCGCGCTGGATGCCGTTGACAATGACGCGGTCCTCCGCCTTCAGCCCCTCGCGGATTACGCGCAAGCCGTCATCGAGCGGCCCCAGCGTCACCGGACGTGCCTCGACGGTGTCATCAGGCTTCACCACGAACACGATCTTGCGGGACTGGTCGGTCGCGACCGCGACGTCGGGAATCAGCAGCGCCTCATAGGGCGCGCTGCCGATCAGGCGGACGCGACCGAACTGACCCGGCAGGATCGACAGATCGGTGTTCTTGATCACGGCGCGGCTGCGCAGCGTGCCGGTGGAGACATCGAGGCGGTTGTCGAGGAAATTGATGCTGCCTTCACGGGATGGTTTCGTCTCGCCGGCGAGGGTCACCTGCACCGGGTTCGCCGTATCGCGCGAACTTGGGCGGCGGCCTTCGAACCACAGCTTGCTGTATTTGATGAAGGTCGCCTCATCCATGTCGAAATAGATATAGATCGGGTCGAGCGTCACGATCGAGGTGAGCAGCGTCGACGTTCCGGTATCGCTGCCCTGCACGAGATTGCCAGGGCTGACAAGATGGCGGCTGACGCGGCCGGTCAGCGGCGCCGTCACATGCGTGAATTCGATATTGAGCTTGGCGACTTTGAGCGCACCCTCGGCCTGTGTTTCGGCAGCGTGCGCGGCCTGCAAGGCCTGACGGCGCTGATCGACCACCTGCTCGGAGACGGCGCTGGTCTGCACCAGGCTCAAACCGCGATCGAGCTCCCGCTTTGCAAGCTCCACCTTGGCACGCGCATCGGAAAGCTGCCCCTCCGCCTGCGTGGCCACCGCCTCGAACGGACGAGGGTCGATGACATAGAGCAGATCACCCTGACGCACGATGGCGCCATCCTGGAATTCGACAGAGTTGACGAACCCGCCGACGCGCGGGCGGACCTGCACCTCCTCCATGGCCTCGAAGCGGCCGGTGAACTCGTCCCAATCGGTGACGGTGCGCTTGACCGGCTGGGCTACCGTCACCGGCGCCGGCGGCGGCGCGGCCGCTTGCGGGGTCGGCTGGCCACAGCCCGCAAGACCGAATGCCGCGGCGAAAAGCCCGGCGATCACGCGAGGTCGAGGCGAAACGAAATCGTGCCTTTTGACAAACTGCTCGCTTCCGTCCGGTCCAGTCATCCCAGGTCCTCGCATAAAAACCGCGGAAATAGCAGGGTACGCCTGTACCCGCGGGCGCCGCAAGATGGGTTTCAATGATGAACTCTTCAAGACCACCGCACGCGCAATGCTCGGAAGAATGCCCTGGCCGGATGACGGGTTGACAGGGCTTGTTCGCCTCTCTCCGGCAAGACTGGGGAAAGGTGGACGAGAGAGCGACAGCGTCTTCACACATGACGGGCGGAGCCGGCTCGGCTAGATTACCCCTCATAAAACAAGACGAATTGTCCGGGGAGGACAGGCGTGCACCAGGGACGTGTCGTTTACGGCGCCATCGAGGAGGTCGTGTTCGGCCACCCCGCGGCCGAAGCCGTGGTCGCCCAGATGGACCGGCTGGGGACGCGCAGCGCCTTCCTGATGGTCTCGGGCACGCTCAACCGGCAGACCGACGAAATCGCGAAGATCAAACAAGCCCTGGGCACACGCTGCGCGGGCGTCTTCGACGCGATGCCAGCCCACACACCGCGCGAGGCGGTGATCGCCGCCACCAATGCGGCGCGCGAAGCGGGCGCCGACCTGATCGTCACCGTGGGCGGCGGCTCGATCACCGACGGAGCCAAGGCGGTGCAGCTCTGCCTTGCCAACGGCATCGACGATGTCGACGGCATCGAACGTATCCGCGTGCACAAGGGCGTCGCGCCCGAGATGACGGCGCCGACCGTGCGTCAGATCAGCGTGCCCACCACGATCGCCGGCGGCGAGTTCAGCTCGGTCGCAGGCGTCACCGACCGCACCGCTCATGTGAAACAGATGCTGCGGCATCCGCTCAGCGTTCCGCGCGCGACTTCCTCGATCCCGCCATCACCGTGCACACGCCGGAATGGCTATTCCTCTCGACCGGCATCCGCGCCATCGATCATTGCGTCGAGGCGATCTGCTCGCGCGAGACGCACCCCTATGCCGACGCGCAGTCGGTGAAGGGCCTCGCGATGCTCGCCGACGCGCTGCCGCGGGTGAAGGCAGACCCTGCTGACCTCGACGCGCGCATGGATGCGCAGATCGGCACATGGCTGTCGATGGGCGCGCTCGCTGCCGGCGTGCCGATGGGGGCAAGCCACGGCATCGGTTACGTGCTGGGCGCAGCCTTCAATGTGCCGCATGGCTACACCTCCTGCGTCATGCTTCCGGCTGTGATGCGCTGGAATGCGCCCGACAATGCCGAGCGCCAGATGATCGTCGCGGCCGCGATGGGCTTTCCCGGCCACAAGGCGGCCGACGTGCTCGATGCCTTCATCCGTTCGCTCGGCATGCCCCGCAGCCTCGCCGATGTACGCGTCTCGCCGGAACATTTCGACGCGATCGCGGACGCTGCGATGCGCACGAACTGGATCCCACGCAACCCGCGCAAGATCGACGGTCCCGCGCAGTTGCGCGAAATTCTGCTTCTTGCCGCATGATCTAAAGCCGGAGGACCGATGTATCCAGGTCAACATGCCCGCCTGCGCCCGCTCCAGCCTGCCTTCATCATGGCGGCGACTGGCGAGGCCGTCAGCTATCGTGAGCTCGATGTGCGCAGCAACCGGCTGGCGCATCTGTTCCGCAAGCACGGCTTGAAGCGGCTCGACCATTATTCGATCTTCATGGAGAACAATTCGCGCTACCTCGAAGCCTGCGGCGCGGGCGAGCGCTCCGGTCTCTACTACACCTGCATCAACTCGTTCCTGACGCCGGGCGAACTTGCTTATCTGCTGGTCAACAGCCAGTCCAAAATCCTGATCACCTCGGTTGCAAAGCTCGATATCGCGCGCGAGGCAATCAAGGTCTGCCCCGACATCGGGCTGTGCATCGTCGCCGACGGCCCGGGCGAGAGTGTGCGCATCGTTGGTCTCACTGAGGTGACCGCCGAGCTGCCGAAGACGCCGATTCCCGATGAATGGCTCGGTACCGCCATGCTGTATTCATCGGGCACGACGGGACGGCCAAAAGGGATTCTGCGGCCGCTTTCGGAGGAGCCGCCAAAGCACAATCTGCCGTTGTTCGATTTCCTGACAAAGCTTTGGCAATACCGCGAGGGCATGATCTACCTCTCCCCGGCGCCGCTTTATCATTCGGCGCCGCAGGCCGCGGTCAACCTGACGATCCGGATGGGCGGCACCGCGATCATCATGGAAAATTTCGATCCCGAGCGGTACCTCCAGCTCGTCGAGCAATGGGGTATAACCCACACCCAGCTGGTGCCGACGATGTTCTCACGCATGCTCAAGCTGCCGGAGCAGGTGCGACAGCGCTACGACCTCTCCTCTCTCGAGATCGCGATCCATGCCGCCGCGCCCTGCCCGGCCCTGGTCAAGGACGACATGATCAAATGGTGGGGACCGATCATCCACGAATATTACGGCGCGACCGAAGGACTTGGCTTCACCGCCTGCGACAGCGCTGAATGGCTCGCCCATCGCGGCACCGTCGGCAAGGTGCTGCTCGGCGACCTCCACATTCTCGACGAGAATATGAAGCCATGCCCGACCGGCACGCCGGGACAGGTCTGGTTCAAGACGGCTACGCCATTCGAATATTTCAACGACCCGGAGAAGACCAAGGAAGCGCGCTCGGCCGACGGCAGCATGAGCACGGTCGGCGACGTCGGCTATGTCGATGAGGACCGCTTCCTTTATCTAACGGACCGCGCGACCTTCATGATCATCTCCGGCGGCGTGAACATCTATCCGCAGGAGTGCGAGAATCTGTTGATCACCCATGCCAAGGTCGCGGACGCCGCGGTGTTCGGCGTGCCCAATCCAGATCTCGGTGAAGAGGTGAAGGCGGTGGTGCAGCCGATGCCGGGCGTCGTGCCGGACGAGGCGCTCGCCGAAGAGCTGATCGCGTTCTGCGGGGCGTCGCTCTCGCGGCAGAAGGTGCCGCGCTCGGTCGATTTCGAAAAGGAGTTGCCGCGGCTGCCGACGGGGAAGCTGTACAAGCGGCTCCTTCGGGACCGGTATTGGGGGAACAAGGCGTCAAGGATCGTGTGAAAACCGCTGTCGTCCTGGCGAATGCCAGGACCCATACCGCGTGATCTCACGATCGTCGGAGGTAGCAATACCGAACGACTTTCTTCGCCAAACACCTCCCTGGGGTCATGGGTCCGGGCGTTCGCGAGGACGACGCCGGAGGGACGTCTCGCAATTTGTGAGAGAGCCGCCCCTGCGGCCTTCCGTCATCCGAATTGCCGAGAGAGTAGCAGACCTTGCCGGTTGCCTCACCGCGCTCGCGTCGCTATCGTCTGCTCAAACAGGCCGCAAAAGGCTGATGTCCAGGGAGGACGAGGATGCGGAGCGTACGGGCGCTCGCCGCGACGGCGGCGCTATCTTTGCTGGCGTTTTCGACCATTGCACTCGCCGGCGAGCCCAAGCAGGGCGGCATTTTGCGGATGTATCACCGCGACAGTCCCGGCAATGCCTCGATCCACGAAGGCGCGACCTACTCGCTCAACGTTCCCTTCATGCCGGTGTTCAACAACCTCGTCATCTACAAGCAGGACGTGGCGCAGAACAGCATGGACACCATCGTGCCCGAGCTCGCAGAGAGCTGGGCTTGGGTCAACGACAACAAGACGCTGACCTTCAAGCTGCGCCAGGGCGTGAAGTGGCACGACGGCAAGCCGTTCACCTCGGCTGACGTCAAATGCACCTTCGAGATGCTGATGGGCAAGTCGCAGCAGAAGTTCCGGCAGAACCCGCGCAAGAGCTGGTACGAACAGGCCAACGACGTCTCCACCAACGGCGATCTCGAGGTCTCCTTCAACCTGAAGCGGCCGCAGCCTTCGCTGCTGGCGCTGCTCGCCTCCGGCTACACGCCGGTCTATCCCTGCCACGTCTCGCCCGGCGACATGCGCACGCACCCGATCGGGACCGGGCCGTTCAAGTTCGTCGAGTTCAAGGCCAATGAATCGATCAAGCTGACCCGCAATCCCGACTATTGGCGCAAGAGCCGGCCCTATCTCGACGGCATCGAGTTCACCATCATCCCGAACCGCTCGACCGCCATTCTCGCCTTCGTCGCCGGCAAGTTCGATATGGCCTTCCCGACCGAAGTGAGCATCCCGCTTCTCAAGGACGTCAAATCGCAGGCGCCGAACGCGGTCTGCGTGGTCGAACCCAACAATGTCGCCACCAACATCATCGTCAATTCGTCCGCGCCACCGTTCGACAATATCGACATCCGCCGCGCCATGGCGCTGTCGCTCGACCGCAAGGCCTTCATCTCGATCATGTTCGAGGGTCAGGGCGACGTCGGCGGCACCCTGCTGCCGCCGCCGAACGGGCTGTGGGGCATGCCGAAGGAGATGCTCGAGACCATTCCGGGCTACGGCCCCGACATCAACGCCAACCGCGAGGAAGCAAAAAAGCTGATGCAGAAGGCCGGCTATGGGCCGGACAAGCACCTCGCCGTCAAGGTCTCGACCCGCAACATCCCGGTCTATCGCGATCCCGCCGTGATCCTGATTGACCAGCTCAAGAGCATCTATATCGACGGCGAGCTCGACGTGGTCGAGACCGCAAATTGGTTCCCGAAGGTTGCGCGCAAGGACTACATGCTCGGGCTCAATTTGACCGGCAATGCCGTCGACGATCCCGACCAATCCTTCTACGAGAACTATTCCTGCGGCTCCGAGCGCAACTACACCAATTACTGCAACAAGGAGATCGAGAAGCTGTTCGACGTGCAGTCCCAGGAGACCGACCTCAACAAGCGCAAGAAGCTGGTGTGGGACATCGACAAGAAGTTGCAGGAGGACGTCGCCCGCCCGATCATCTTCCACGCACGTACCGGCAGCTGCTGGCAACCTTACGTCAAGGGCGTGACGGTGATGTCCAACAGTTCCTATAACGGCTATCGGTACGAGGATGTCTGGATGGACAAGTAGCGCAGGCGGCTGACGGGTTCGACGGGAGGCGATGCATGTTTGCCTATCTGGTGCGGCGCCTGTTCCTGATGTTCGTGACCCTGTTCGGGATCTCGATCGTCATCTTCTTCCTGCTGCGCATCGTCCCCGGTAACATCGTCGACATCCTGTTTGCCGCGGCCGGCTATGTCGACCCCGCCGACAAGGCCAATCTGGAGAAGGAGCTCGGCATCGACCAGCCGCTGGTGGTGCAATATTGGCACTGGATCAGCGGCTTCCTGCGCGGTGATTTCGGCTACTCCTACGTTTCCGAGAAGCCGGCGCTTCAGGAGATCCTGCCACGGATTCCGATCACCGCACGGCTCGCCGGCCTGGCGCTGCTGTTCTCGGCGTCGATCGGCATTCCCTTGGGCGTCATCAGCGCGGTGAAGCAGGGAACGAGGCTCGACTACGCGTTGCGTGTGGTGAGCCTGAGCGGATTGTCGCTGCCTTCGTTCTGGCTCGGCCTGCTCATCCTCACCGCCTCGGTGGCGATGTTCAACCAGATGCCGATCTTCAATCCCAATCCGGCGACCTGGCTGGAAGCGTTTGCGACCTATGCCGTGCCCGCCGCCGCCGTCGGCTTCCGCAGCGCGGCACTGACCATGCGCATCACGCGATCCTCGATGCTGGAGGTGCTGCGGCAGGACTATATCCGCACCGCACGTGCCAAGGGCGCATCGGACGCCGCCGTGAACTATCAGCACGCGCTCAAGAACGCGATTTTGCCCGTCATCACCGTGATCGGAATCGAGGCGGCGTTCCTAATCGGCGGCCTTATCGTGACGGAGACCGTGTTCAACATCCCCGGCGTCGCGCGCTTCCTGGTCGAGGCGATTCGCTGGCGCGATTATCCGATCGTGCAGAACCTGGTGATGCTGATTGCCATCGTCGTGGTGAGCGCGAATTTCATCGTCGACATGCTGTACGCCGTGTTCGACCCGCGCATCAGGTACACGGATTAGGAGAGGCGCTTGGCTGCGATCGACTACGACGTTGAACTGAGGCGCGCCGGGGCGCACGCGACCGTCGGCTGGCGGCGCGTGCTGTTTTTGGCGCAGCGGCATGTGCTGGGTGCGGCCGGGCTCGTCATCATGACCCTGTTCGTGTTCACCGCGATCTTCGCCGACTTCATCGCGCGCTACGATCCGCTGACGATCGACGCCGCCCGGGCACTGGCGCGCCCAAGCCTGGCACACTGGATGGGCACGGATTCTTTCGGCCGCGATGTCTTCAGCCGCATCATTCATGGCGCGCGGATCTCGCTCGCGGTCGGCATCGGCTCGACGGCGCTCGGCGGCAGCATCGGCGTGATCGTCGGCCTCACCTCCGGCTATCTCTCCGGCTGGGTCGATCTCGTGTTCCAGCGCGTCTCCGACGTCCTCCAGGCGCTGCCGCTGCTGGTGCTGGCCCTGATCATGACCGCAGCGCTTGGACCGTCCTTGCCGAACGTCATCATCGCGATCGCCATTCCGCTGATCCCGACCGTCTCGCGCGTCATCCGCGCCAACACGCTGGCGCTGCGCGAGCTGCCGTTCATCGAGGCGGCCAAGTCGATCGGCATGAGCGAGGTGCGCATCGCACTGCGTCACGTGCTGCCGAACACACTAGCACCGCTGATCGTGCTTGCGACGGCCCAGCTCGGCTCGACCATCCTCACTGAGGCCTCGCTTTCCTTCCTCGGCCTCGGCATTCCCGAGCCGTACCCGTCGTGGGGCCGCATGCTCTCTGAATCGGCCGCCGAATATGTCCGCACGGCGCCCTGGCTGGTGATCTTCCCCGGCATCGCCATCAGCCTCGCGGTGTTCGGCGCCAATCTGTTCGGCGACGCCTTGCGCGACATCCTCGATCCCCGGCAGCGCGGCTGATGGCTGACAAATCCGATCTCGTGCTCGAAGTGAAGAACCTGAAGACGGTGTTCTTCACCAACTCCGGTCTGTTCAAGGCCGTTGACGATGTTTCCTTCACGGTGAAGCGCGGCGAGACGCTGGCGATCGTCGGGGAATCCGGCTGTGGCAAGAGCGTCACCGCACTATCGCTGATGCGGCTGGTGCCGGATCCGCCCGGCCGCATCGTCGGCGGCTCCGTCACGCTCGAAGGAACCGATCTTCTGACGCTGGACGAAGCAGAGATGCGCGCCGTCAGGGGCAACCGCATCTCGATGATCTTCCAGGAGCCGATGACCTCGCTCAATCCGGTGATGCGGATCGGCGACCAGATCGTCGAGGCCGTGCGGCTTCACCGGAACATGTCAAGCAAGGAGGCCCGGGACATCGCGATCGAGATGCTGCGCCTGGTGCGCATTCCCGAACCGGCCCGGCGCGCGCGAGAATATCCGCATCAACTGTCCGGCGGGATGCGCCAGCGCGCCATGATTGCCATGGCGCTGGCGTGCCGGCCGGCGCTGCTGATCGCGGACGAGCCCACGACCGCGCTCGACGTCACCATCCAGGCGCAGATCCTGGCGCTGATCCTGGACCTGCAGAAAGAGCTCGGCACCGGGCTCGTGCTGATCACGCATGATCTCGGCGTCGTCGCGCAGACCGCGCAGCGCGTCATCGTGATGTATGCGGGACGAAAGGTCGAGGAAGCCAGCGTCGAGGCACTGTTCGCCGCGCCAAAGCATCCCTACACGCGCGGGCTGATGGCCTCGATCCCGGCGGTGCCGGCGCCGGGCGTCGCCGCCCAGGCGCGGCTGAACGAAATTCCGGGTACGGTGCCGTCGCTGGTGCGACTGCCGAAGGGTTGCGCGTTCGCGCCGCGCTGCAAGCTCGCGATCAAACGCTGTGAGGCCGAATATCCGCCACTCATCGATTGGGGCGGTGGCCATCTCGCTGCATGCTGGCGCGCGGCCGAGATTGCGGAGGTGGCATGACCGAGGCGCTGCTCGAAGTCACCGATCTCAGGAAGCACTATCCGGTGCGCGCCGGTGTGTTGCGCCGACAAATCGGCACAGTGCATGCGGTCGACGGCGTCTCGTTCTCGGTGGGTGTCGGCGAAACGCTGGGCCTTGTCGGCGAATCCGGCTGCGGCAAGTCGACGGTGGCGCGGAGCGTGCTGCGGCTGGTCGAGCCGACCTCGGGCCAGATCCGCCTCGAAGGCGAGGACATCACCCACCTCTCCAAGTCCGCGCTGCGGCCGCACCGCCGTTCGATGCAGATCGTGTTCCAGGATCCGTTCGCCTCGCTCAACCCGCGCATGACTGCCGGTGACATCGTCGGCGAGCCGCTGTTCGTGCACGGGCTCGCGACCGGCAAAGCGCTGGAGGCGCGTACCGCAAACCTGTTCGAACAAGTCGGCTTGCGGCCCGACCAGATGCGCAACTTCCCGCACCAATTCTCCGGCGGCCAGCGCCAGCGCATCTGCATCGCCCGCGCGCTGGCGCTCGGGCCTCGGCTGATCGTCTGCGACGAGCCGGTCTCCGCGCTCGACGTCTCGATCCAGGCGCAGGTGATCAACCTCCTGATCGACCTGCAACGCGAGCACGGCTTCTCCTATCTCTTCATCGCGCATGACCTCGCGGTGGTCGCCCATATCAGTCACCGCGTCGCCGTGATGTATCTCGGTCGCATCGTCGAGATTGCCGACAAGGACGAGCTGTTTGCAAATCCGCGCCATCCCTACACGCAGGCTCTGCTCGCCTCGGTGCCGGTCGCCAACCCGCTCGCCAAAAAGCTCGTGCCGCTGGTGGACGGCGACGTGCCAAGCCCGGTCAATCCGCCGCCGGGATGCGCGTTTCACACCCGCTGCCGGTTTGCGATGGAGCGATGCAGGACGGAACGGCCGGCGCTGGTGGATGCGGGCGACGGGCACCAGGTGGCGTGCCTGCTGAACGACGGGACGGGGCGACCAAATGCGATGTCGTAGGGTGGGCAAAGCGAAGCGTGCCCACCATTCAATCGCAATCGCCGCACGATGGTGGGCACGGCGCTGCGCGCCTTCGCCCACCCTACGATAGCTACGCTTGCCGCCCTACCCCGCCCCGATCTCCGCCACGATCTTCCCCGTCGTGACCTGCTCGCCCTCGGCGACGTCGATCGCGGCGACCACGCCGTCGATGCCGGCCTTGTGGACGTGCTCCATCTTCATCGCTTCCAGCGTCATCACCGGCTGACCGGCGGTGACGCGGTCGCCGGGCTTGACCAGGACGGCAACGACGCGACCGTTCATGGCGGCGCGAACCTTGCCATCGCCGCCGTTGCTTGCGGCGGCCTTCGGCGCGGCCAGCGTGAGATCGGTCGCCGCGAGCGGGATGCCGCGGCGCTGGAGGTGGAGCCGGTCGCCATCGCGCAGGAATTTGGCGCTGTCCATCACGCCGTCATGGCGGAAGCGGATCGCGTCGAAATCGAGCTGATCGATCTCGAACTTATCCTCCCGGCCGTCGATGGCAACAGTGTAGCCGCCATCGCGTTCGCGCCAGACTTCCAACTCATACGCCTGGCCTGCGATCTCGATCTTCGCAGGCAGCGGGAACGTTGCCGCGAGGCTCCGTCCGCGGCGCCAAGCCGGTGCCTGCGGGTTCGTGACGTAGAGCAGCAGGCCGGCCAAAGCCATATCGAATGCGGCGTCCGCGCGCCACGCCAGCAACTCGTCGCGATGCGCACCAATGAATGCCGTGGTCGCCTCGCCTTTGGCGAAGCCGGGATGACGCAAGCACGACATCAGGAAGGCCTGATTGGTGGTCACACCGAATCCGGTCAGTTGCTCCAGGCCGACGATCAGCCGCCCCCTCGCCTCTTCGCGGGTCGCGCCATGGGCGATCACCTTGGCGATCATGGAATCGTAGAACGGCGGAATCTCGGAGCCCGATTGCAGCGCATGCTCGACTCGGACGCCATCCGGCACCTGCCAGCGCGCCATGCGCCCGGACTGCGGCATGAAATCATGCGCGGCATCCTCGGAGCACAGCCGCACCTCGATGGCGTGGCCGGTGAAGCGAATATCCTGCTGCTTCACCGGCAATGGCTCGCCGCGCGCGACGCGCAGCTGCAATTCCACGAGATCAAGCCCGGTGATCGCTTCGGTCACGGGATGCTCGACCTGGAGTCGCGTGTTCATTTCCATGAAGTAGAACGCGCCGCTCGTATCGAGCAGAAATTCGAGCGTGCCGGCCCCCTCGTAGCGCAGCGCCTTCACCGCGGCGACCGCGACCTCGCCCATCTTTCCGCGCAGTTCCGGCGTCACCGCGGGCGACGGTGCCTCCTCGATCAGCTTCTGGTGACGCCGCTGCACCGAGCAGTCGCGCTCGCCAAGATGGATGGCATTGCCATGGCTGTCGCCAAATACCTGAATCTCGATGTGACGGGGATTCTGGATGGCGCGTTCGAGGATCACCGTCGGATCGCCAAACGCCGCCTTCGCCTCGGACCGAGCGCTACGCAGTGCATCGGGGAACGAATTCGCATCCACCACGAGCCGCATCCCGCGCCCACCGCCGCCGGCGACCGCCTTGATCATCACGGGAAAGCCGATCTTCTTGGCCTCCACGAGCATCACCTCGTCGCCCTGGTCGGCGCCCTGATAGCCCGGCACGACGGGCACGCCGGCCTTTTTCATGATCTCCTTGGCACCGGCCTTGTTGCCCATCGACTCGATCGCCTGCGGCGAGGGGCCAATGAAGACGAGCCCGGCATCCTTGCAGGCTTGCGCAAAATCCTCGTTTTCGGCGAGGAAGCCATAGCCGGGATGAACGGCATCCGCGCCACTGGCCTTTGCGGCCGCGATGATCGCGGCGATGTTGAGATAGGATTGCGCCGGCAGCGCTTCGCCGATGCGCACGGCCTGGTCGGCCTGTTGCACATGAAGCGCATCGCGATCCGCATCCGAATAGACCGCGACGACGCCGAGCCCGAGCTTCCGCGCGCTGCGCATCACGCGTAGCGCGATCTCGCCGCGATTAGCGATCAGGACCTTGAAGAACGGTCGGTGCTGCACTGATCCGTTCCTCATGGGCGAGCCACCGAAAACTGCATACGTTGGGGTGTACGCGCATCGCCCTCGCGGCAGATCGCGAGCACTTCCGAGAGCACCGCGCGGGTGTCGCGCGGATCGATCACGCCGTCGTCGAGCACGCGGGCGCTGGTCGAGAACACGTCCATCTGGCCGTCGAACACGCCAACGATCTGCGCCTTCATGGCATCGAGCTTTCCTTTCTCGACCGGCTTGCCCCGACGAGCTGCTGCGGCTTCGGTGACGATCGCCATGGTCTCGGCGGCCTGCTCACCGCCCATCACGGCCGTCTTGGCGTTGGGCCAGGAGAAGCAGAAGCGGGGATGGAAGCCACGCCCGCACATGCCGTAATTGCCGGCACCGAACGAGGCGCCGCAATAGATGGTGATCTGCGGCACCGTCGCCGACGTCACCGCCTGGATCATCTTGGAGCCGTGCTTGATCATGCCGGCTTCTTCGTAGGATTTGCCGACCATGTAGCCGGTGGTGTTGTTCAGATACAGCAATGGCGTGCGGGTCTGGCAGCACGCCTGGATGAAATGCGTCGCCTTGTTTGCACCCGCCGGATCGAGCGGGCCGTTGTTGGTGATGATGCCGATGGCCCGGCCCTCGATGCGGGCGTGGCCGCAGACGGTCGCCGGGCCGTAGTTCGGCGCCATCTCGGTGAAATCGGAATCGTCGACGATGCGCGCGATGACCTGCTTCATGTCCACGGAGCGCTTGTGGTCCATCGGCATGATGCCGAGCAGCTCGTCCTGATCGTAGCGCGGCGGCTTGTATTGCGCAGCTCCCTGGTCCGGCCGCTCCCATTCCAGCGCCGTCATGATCTCGCGCGCGATGCGCAAGGCGTCGCGGTCGTCCTCGGCGAGATAGTCGCCGAGGCCGGAAACCTGCGTGTGCATCTCGGCGCCGCCAAGTTCCTCCTCGGTCGCGATCTCGCCGGTTGCGGCCTTCAGCAGCGGCGGCCCGGCAAGGAAGGCGCGGGTGCGGCCGCGGACCATGACGATGTAGTCGGACAGGCCGGTCTGATAGGCGCCGCCAGCGGTCGAAGAGCCATGCGTCACGGTGACGACGGGCAGCCCGGCCGCCGAGAGCCGCGCGAGATTGCGAAAGATGTTGCCGCCACGGACGAAGTCTTCGACGCGGTAACGCAGGAGATTGGCGCCGGCGCTTTCGACCAACTGGACGTAAGGCAGCTTGTTCTCCAGCGCGAGCTCCTGCACCCGCAGCGTCTTGTCGAGACCATAAGGCTGAAGCGCGCCGGCATCGATGCCGGAATCGTTGGCGCTGACCATGCAGCGGATGCCCGAGACGAAGCCGATGCCGGCGATGACGCCGCCGCCGGGCACGCTTTTGTCCGGATCCGATACGTCGAACATGTAGCCGGCGAGCGTGGACAGCTCGATGAAGGGCGCGCCGGGATCGAGCACCAGCGCGACGCGTTCGCGCGGCAACAGCTGGCCGCGCTTGTGGAATCGGTCTTTCGCCGCGGCCGACGCCGCGCGCGTACGCTCTTCCAGCGCGCGCATGCGGTCGATCAGGCCAAGCATGCCGTCGCGGTTGGCGCGGTAGGCGGCGCTGCCGGGGGAAATGGTGCTTTCGAGAATGGACATGATTATTTCCTACCCGTCATTGCGAGGAGCGGAGCGACGAAGCAATCCAGACTGCATTCATGGAAAGATTCTGGATTGCTTCGCTTCGCTCGCAATGACGGCTGGGGCTACATTCAGCGATTCGTCCCAAAAATCTTCCGCGCTTCCGCCGGGCTCGCGATCTCGCGACCCGCACGGCGGGCGCAGGCGGCGATGGCCTCGATCAGCTGGCCGTTCGACGTCACCTTCTTGCCGTCGGCGAGATAGAAGGCATCCTCGAGACCGGTGCGCAGATGGCCGCCGAGCTCGGCGCAACGCTGGTGCAGCGGCCAGATCTCTTCGCGACCGATCGCGGTGACCTGAAACTGCGCCTCGGGACACTTCAGCTTGATCAGGATCGGCAGCAGATCGGGATCCGACGGCATGCCGGAGGCGACGCCCATCACGAAATTATATTCGAGCGGGCCCTTGTACATGCCGACCTGGCGGTACATGCCGACACAGCGGACGATGCCGACGTCAAAACATTCAAATTCGGGGATAGTGCCGACCGCGTTCATGACGTCGAGATAGTCCTTCACCTTCTCGACCGCGTTGTCGAACATCATCGGCGGCCAGGCCCAGCTGTTGTCGGCCTTCACCTTCAGATAGTTGAGCGAGCCGGCATTGCAGGCCGCGATCTCCGGCCTGGTCTCGCGGATGCAATCCAAGGCGCCGCTGTAGTTCGGCCCGGAGACGCCGGAGGTGTGATTGATGATCACGCCGGGGCAGGCTTCGCGGATCGCCTGCTGGATCTCCTTGCTGACGCTGACCTCCCAGGACGGCAGATGCCCCTTGTCCGGCGCCTGCTGGCGCAGATGGATGTGCATGATGGACGCGCCGGCATCGAACGCAGCCTTGGCCTCGCGCGCCATCTGCTCGGGCGTTACGGGCACATTGTGCTGCTTCGGGTCGGTGAGCACGCCGTTCAGCGCGCAGGTGATGACGGCCTTGTCGCTCATGCCTTGAATATCTCGCACGTTGACAATTCAACGTTTGCGATCATGTGATGGGCGGCATGCGGCTTCTTGCGCGGAGAAGCTGGAAAGCGAGATGCCGTGGGGTGGGTTAGCCGAAGGCGTAACCCACCTCTTGAGCTTCCTTGGAGGCACAGTTGGTGGATTACGCCTTCGGCTAATCCACCCTACGAAGGATATCAGCTCGCCTCCGCCAGCCTCACCGTCTCGCTGCTGCGATAAATCGCAAGATCGCGCGAGCCGACGAAGATCGCGCGGGGCTTCAGTCCATAGAACCGGCGGATCGAGTGGCTGAAATGGGTGCTGTCGGGATAGCCGATGTCTTGCGCGAGATGGGCGAGGTTGAGGTCCTGGTTGGCGAAGTGCAGCAGATGCCGCGCGCGTTTCCAGGCGCGGAAGGAGCGAAACGAGATGCCGGTCTCTTCCTTGAACAGATGCAGGAAACGCGAAGCGGAAAGTCCGGCGTCCGCCGCGCATGTGTCCGCCGTCACGGGCTCACCTGTGAAGCGGCCGATACGGGCGACCGCACGCGTCACGCGGGGGTCGAGCACGCGGCGCGGCAGCGCTTCGGCAAAACACATCTCGTCGAATTCGGCAGTGGTGATGTCGCCGTAGCGGCGCTGGCGCAGCAGCGTGTAGGCGGCAAGGATCTTGCGGGCATAGACCGTCCTGTCGGGTCCGGTGAGCCGCTCGGCCAGGACCTCGATCACGCCATCGGGCATGCTCTCCGGCTCCAGCGTTACGCTGATCGCGGTGCGGTAATCGCTGGCAATGGAATGCCGCTGGTTTGGCAGGGTGACGAACAGCTCGCCGGTGGCGAGAGCATCGTCGATCGTGAGATGCAGGCTGCCCTTCACCGCGACATAGACATGGCAGCAGCCGGGCGTCCGCTTGCGGGGGCGGCCGAGCAGGCCGGCATAGAATACCCGCTCCGGCGTGATCAGCATCAAATGGTCGGATTCGCGACCGTTATCTTCCATTGGGATCCTCCTCGCGCGGCTCTTTGGCCGCTGCGGACGGAGGTCACCTTAGCGGAAATCTGGGCGCTGTCACGGCGGGATAGCGCTATCATGAAGCGCAAAAGGTCGGCACTCCGGGACGGATGGCGGGAGGGCCCGGAACTCTTCAACTAACGCCGTCCCGGCCTAGTGCGCAATTGCGCACGGGGGCCGGGACGACCAGTCTTAAGCCCTCACCCTTGGCGCCACGTTCTGCTCGAGGCCGGCCTGTTGCTCCGCAGCAACCGCGCGCTTGAAACCATCGCGCTGCTGCAAGCGCGCCCAATAGGCTGCGACATTTGGCCCAAAATCCTTGGCAAGCCCGATATTGTCGGCGAGGCGGAGCGCGTAGCCGATCACGATGTCGGCGGCAGTGAAGCGGCCGGCGCACAAGGCCTCGGTATTTGCGGTCGCTGCCTCCACGGCGCGCAGCCGGCCCAAGAACCATTTGGCATAGTCGCCGGCGACCTGCGGATTGCGGCGCTCTTCCGGCTCGAGCTGGGTATATCGGAGCACTAGCGTCTGCGGGAAGGTTAACGTGGCGTCACTGAAATACATCCAGTTCAGAAACGCGCCATAGGCGGGATCTTCCGGCCCGACCATCAGTGGTGTCGGTCCATGCCTGACACCGAGATAGTGGCAGATGCCGGACGATTCCGTCATCCTGGTCTCGCCATCGACCATGAAAGGAATCGTGCCCAACGGATTGAGCGCGAGGTATTCCTTCGCAAAGACCCGCGGCGGGAACGGCAGCATCTTCAATTCGTAGGGAAGCCCCATCTCCTCCAGCATCCAGAGCGGACGGAAGGAACGCGCAGCATCGCAGTGATAGAGCGTGATCATCAGGAATTTCCTTTGCTGCCGGGCAGCGTGCCCATCATCTTGCACAGGACCATCAGCATGACCTCGTCGGCACCGCCGCCAATCGATGTCAGGCGGCTGTCGCGATAGGCGCGGCTAACCGGCGTCTCGTTGGTAAAGCCCATTCCGCCCCAATATTGCAAGCAGGCGTCGGTAAGCTCGCGGCCGAGTCTCCCGGCCTTCAGCTTGGCCATGGTCGCAAGTTTCGTGACATCCTCGCCCGCCACCAGCGCCTCGCCAGCACGGTAGATCAGTGCACGCAACAGCTCGACCTCGGTCTGCATCTCCGCGAGCTTGAAGTGAACGACCTGGTTGTCGAGGATCGACTTCCCGAAGGCCTTACGGTTTCGGGTGTATTCGATGGTCTCGTTGATGATGTATTCGTGCGCCTTCAGGCAGGCGGCCGCGCCCCAGAGCCGCTCCTCCTGGAATTGGATCATCTGGTAGGTGAAGCCCTTGCCCTCCTCGCCGATCCGGTTGCGTCTGGGCACGCGGACATTGTCGAAGAAGATCTGCGCGGTGTCGGAGGAGCGCATGCCCAACTTGTCGAGCTTGCGCGCGATGGTGACGCCCTTGGTCTTCATCGGCACGCAGATCAACGATTTGTTGCGGTGAACGAGCCCTTCGCCCGTATTGGCGAGCAGGCAGATCCAGTCGGCCTGAGTGCCGTTGGTGATCCACATCTTGCCGCCATCGATGACGTAGTCGTCGCCGTCGGAGCGCGCATTGGTCTTGATCGAGGCGACGTCAGAACTCGCGCCCGGCTCGGAGACGCCGATGCAGGCCACATAGTCGCCGGAGATCGAGGGCGCCAGGAATTCGCGCCGCACCTCGTCCGAGCCGAACCGCGCCAGCGCCGGCGTCGCCATGTCGGTCTGCACCCCGATCGCCATCGGCACGCCGCCACAGGTAATGGCGCCCAGTTCCTCCGCCATCATCAGCGCATAGGAATAGTCGAGGCCGGAGCCGCCGAATTCGACCGGCTTGTTCAGCCCGAGAAAGCCGAGGCTGCCCATCTTCTTGAACAGCTGGTGCGCCGGGAAGATGTCGGCCTTCTCCCATTCATCGACATGAGGATTGATCTCGTTGGCGATAAATTTTTGTAGGGAACGGCGGATCTCGTCGTGGTCGGCGGTAAACAGCATTTCTTTCCCTTTGTCATTCCGGGGCGCGCGAAGCGAGAACCCGGAATCCAGAGATGAGTCCTACAATATCGAGATTCCGGGTTCGACGCTTCGCGTCGCCCCGGAACGACCGAGGTCACAACCCCATCTGCCGGCTGGCCAGATCTTTCATGATCTCCTCGGTGCCGCCGCCGATGGCGTTGACCTTGACCTCGCGGTAGATGCGCTCGGCCTTGATGCCGCGCATGAAGCCCGCGCCGCCAAAAATCTGCACGGCTTCAGAGGCGCAGAATGCCATCGTCTGGGTCGCCTGGTTCTTCATCATGCAGATCTCGGCGACCGGGCTTTCGCCCTGCTCCAGCCGCCAGGCCAGCATCTCCAGCATCGCTTGCGATGCGGCGACTTTCTGCGCCATGTCGACGATCTTGTGGCGGATCACCTGGTGCTGCGCGAGCGGCTTGCCAAAGGTCTTGCGCTCCTTGGCATAGGCAATCGCCTCGTCGAGGCAGACGCGCGCGAACGCGGTGCAGCCCGCCGCCATGCCCATGCGCTCGCTGTTGAAATTCTGCATGATGATCTTGAAGCCCTGGCCTTCCTCGCCAATCAGGTTTTCCGCCGGTACGCGGCACTCGTCGAAATGCAGGGTCGCGGTGTCAGAGGCCCACCAGCCCATCTTCTTCAGCTTTGTCCGCGACAGGCCGGGCGTATCCCCCTCGATCAGGAGCAGGCTGACGCCGCCGGCGCCCTCACCGCCGGTGCGCACCGCAACGGTCAGATAGTCGGCGCGCATGCCGGAGGTGATGAAGGTCTTCTCACCGCTCACGACGTAGTGATCGCCGTCGCGCCGCGCCTTAGTCCGGAGGCCCGCGACGTCAGAACCGCCGCCCGGCTCGGTGATCGCAAGCGCGGATATCTTTTCGCCGCTGAGCACCTGAGGCAACACGCGCGCCTTAACCTCGGCGCGCGCGGCCCGCGCGATCGGCGGCGAACCGATCGTATGGCTCATCAAGCTGGCGCTGACGCCGCCGGCGCCAGCCCGCGCCAGCTCCTGGCTGGCGACGATCTTCATGAACTGGTCGGCGGCGATCCCGCCATATTCCTCGGGGAATCCGAGCCCCAAGAGCCCGATCTCGGCCGCCTTGCGATAGAGCGCGCGCGGGAATTCGCCGGCCTCGTCCCACTCGTGGGCGAAGGGCGCAATCTCCTTGTCGACGAAGCGGCGCATCACCTCGCGAAAGGCGTCATGCTCGGCGGTATAGAACGGGCTCATCATCGCACTCTCGCCTTGCTGGCGGATTCGTCTCGTCCACCATGGCCGGAACCTTGGCGGCTCACTTGCGCGGAGTGGCTGGCCGGGGCTCCCCTCCGAGCAGGCCCGCTCTAGCAACTCAACGCAAGACGATTTTCACCGCGCGCGCGCCAACTCCGGATCAAAAAAGACGTGGCGCACAAACTCCGGCTGGCCCCAGGGCCATGCCGGGCATGGTGCACGGCAATAGGGACGCGGGCGGCACAAGTCCGCCGAGGGAGGAATTCTTGGCCGTTCGTTACTATGACTGGATCGCCCACCATGGCCGCCGCACGCCGAACAAGATTGCGGTGATCGACCTCGCGAGCGAGCGCCGCTTCACCTATGCGCAGCTCGATTCGCGTATCTCGCGTCTCGCGTCATTCCTGCGCCACACGCTGAAAGTCTCACGCGGCGAGCGGGTCGCGGTGCTGGCACTGAACACGACCGATACGCTGGAGGTGCAATTCGCCTGCGGACGGCTAGGTGCGGTCTTCGTACCGCTGAACACCCGCCTCACCGTTCCCGAGCTCCAGTTCATCACCGGCGATTGCGCCCCGAAGGTGATGATCCACGACACCGATCTCGCCGAAACGGCGCTTGCCGTCGCAAAGCTCTGCGGCATTGCGACCAGCCTGCTGCTTGGTCCCGGCGGGACTTACGAGGCCGGTATCGCCGCCGCAAAGCTGCTTGAGACAATCGAGGAGGTTACCCTCGATGATGTCTCGACCATCATGTACACCTCCGGCACCACGGGCCATCCCAAGGGCGCCACCATCACCCATGGCATGACCTTCTGGAATTGCGTCAATCTCGGCGGCCCCGCCTGCATCGGGCCCTCGTCGGTGCTGCTCACCGTGCTGCCGCTGTTCCACACCGGCGGCCTGAATTGCTACACCAATCCGGTGCTGCATGCCGGCGGCACCGTGATGATCATGCGCGCCTTCGATCCCGGTACGGCGCTTGGTCTGATCAATGATCCCGCGCAGGGCATCAACGTGTTCTTCGGCGTGCCCGCGATCTACCAGTTCATGGCACAGCACCCGGCCTTCGCGACCACCGACCTCGGTCGCCTGATCGTCGGCGGTGTCGGCGGCGCACCGATGCCGGTGCCGCTGCTCAAGGTCTGGGAGGCGCGCGGCGTCGCACTCCAGCAGGGCTACGGCATGACCGAGACCTCGCCGGCCGTGCTGGTGCTCGACCGCGAGGATGCGGCACGGAAGGCCGGCTCCGCCGGCAAGCCGGTGCTGCACACGGAAGTGCGCATTGTTCGCCCTGATGGCAGCGACGCCGATGTCGGCGAGCTCGGCGAACTCTGGGTTAAGGGACCGAACATCACGCCCGGCTACTGGAACAGGCCGGAGGCGAACAAGACGTCGTTCACCGATGGCTGGCTGCACACGGGCGACGCGACACGCGTCGACGAGGAAGGTTTTTACTACATCGTCGACCGCTGGAAGGACATGTACATCTCCGGAGGCGAGAACGTCTATCCGGCCGAGGTCGAGAACGTCCTGCACCAGCTCAACGCCATCGCGGAAGCCGCCGTGATCGGCATTCCCGATGCGCAATGGGGCGAGGTCGGCCTCGCCATCGTCGCGATCAAGCCCGGCCAGCGGTTGACCGAGGCCGATGTCTTCGCGCACTGCGCGGCGAATCTCGCGCGCTTCAAATGTCCACGCCAGGTCTGCTTCGTCGATGCGTTACCCCGCAACGCGACCGGCAAGATCCACAAGCCGACCTTGCGTAAGGAATTCTCAGGCGCCTCGGAAGTCGACAAGATAGCTGCCAACGCCTGATCAAAGCGCCCTCTCGTGGGCGCTTTTCTTTTTCGACGTGCCTGCTCCGACCCAGAAGAAACCTCAAGGGATTTAAGGAATTTTCATGAACAAGAAACTCCCCCTGCTTGCCGCAGCAACGGCGTTGGCGCTGCTCACAACCCAAAGCGCCCATGCTCAAAAAGCGTACGACACGGGCGTCACCGACACGGAGATCAAGATCGGTAATGTCGAGGCCTATTCCGGCCCGGCTTCCGCCTACGGCGTCATCGGCAAGACCGAGGAAGCCTATTTCAAGATGATCAACGATCAGGGTGGCATCAACGGCCGCAAGATCAACTGGATCTCCTACGATGACGGCTATTCGCCGCCGAAGACCGTTGAGCAGATCCGCAAGCTGATCGAGAGCGACGAGGTCTTCCTGGTGTTCAACGCGCTGGGCACGCCGACCCAGACCGCTGTGCAGAAATATCAAAACGCCAAGAAGGTGCCGCAGCTGTTCCTTGCCACGGGCGCCAGCAAGTGGAACGATCCGAAGAACTTCCCCTGGACCATGGGCTTCCAGCCCAGCTACCGCGTCGAAGCCCAGATCTTCGCCAAATATATTCTGAAGGAGAAGCCGGACGGGAAGGTTGCCATCTTCTATGCCAACGACGATTTCGGCAAAGACTACCTCGCCGGGATCAAGGACGTGTTCGGTGAGAAGGCATCGAAAATGATCGTGGCCGAAGAGAGCTACGAGACGTCGGAACCCTCGATCGATGCTCATATCGTCAAGCTCAAGGGCACCGGCGCCGATGTCTTCGTGAACATCGCGACCCCGAAATTCGCGGCGCAGGCGATCAAGAAGATCGCGGAGCTTGAGTGGAAGCCGATGCATCTCATGACTGATGTCTCGGTGTCGATCGGCGCGGTGATGAAGCCGGCCGGCCTCGAGGCATCCGAAGGGGTGCTGTCGGCGGGCTATCTGAAGGATGCCTCGGATCCGCAGTGGAAGGATGATGAGGGCATGAAGAAGTTCATGGTCTTCATCGACAAGTACATGCCCGGTGCAAATATTTCCGACGCCAATCTGGTTTACGCCTATGCCGCGGCTCAGACGATGGTACAGGTGCTGAAGCAGGCGGGCGACAATCTGACCCGCGAGAATGTGATGAAGCAGGCAGCGAGCCTCAAGGACTTCGTCCCCGACACCCTGATCCCGGGCATCAAGATCAACACCTCCGCAACGGACTTCGCGCCGATCGAGCAGCTCAAGATGTGGCGGTTCAAGAAAGGCCAGTGGGAGCTGTTCGGCGACATCATCAGCGCCGAAACGGGCGGCTAGCTCGCGACGATCGCACGGACCTCGACGAAAATAGCGGCCGAAAGGCCGCTATTCTTTTGTGTGCTAACCCGGCAGGAACAGTGCGAAGGACTCCTCGACCGTGCGGCGCAGGTGCTTTCGATACGACGCGTGGTTTTCATCGTCGGGCCCGATCCGTCCCAGCGACGGCTTCTGAACATTCCTGAGCGGCACATAGGCGATCGGCGCGGCGATCGGCGTCAGCTGCGAGCCGGGGCCGGCGCGGAGCGTCGAGATGATCCCGTACATCTCGCCGGCGACCGTCGGCCGCGACACCGTGATCACGCGATGCTGACCATGCTTGATGATGACGAGATAGATGAAGCCGGACTGATGCGGCACCGCGACCTCGCCGGTGTGTTCATAGGCGGCATCGGTCCGCTCCCCCTCGCGGAACACCAGTGAAGAGACCTTCGGCTCCCAGACGATCTCGGTGCGGTAGGCGAAGATCGCGTCCTTGTCGCCGAACGACGGTCGCAGCGTGATGTAGACGTCCTCAAGCCAGGTCACCGCGCGATGGGCATAGGAGCCGAGGCTGTCGGGCGCGACATCGCTGGCGGCCGGGGGCGCCACCATGGCGGAGCTTCTGCGCAGGGAGACGCCCAGCGCCTGCTCCAGCCGCACCGTGGTCGCCAGCGTGAACGGCCGTCGGCCGCCGAGCACCTTCTCCAGCGTGGACAGGCTGAGCTTGGCCTGCTCGGCCAGCGCCTGCCGGGAGATCCGGCGCCTGGCGAGCTCCTCGCGAATGGTCTCCGCGATCTCGCGACTCTGCTCGTCCGAAAGCTGCTTGTCGGCGAATTTGTCCTGCGTCTGCATCGTGGCCCTGCTCCAGGACGACATCCTAGCAGGGCGGACAAACCAGCACAAAACCGCACTTGGCCACCCGGCGGCAGGCCGCGCGGGCCGGCCGCGGCGGATCATTGCCGATCATTCTGCTCGCGAGATCGGGCCGTCCCGGCGGATGCTCAGAGCCAGCAAACATCCTCGGGAGCAGGCCAAATGGATACCTACGACACGACGGACAGCAACGAACACCCTTGGCTGGGCAGACTCATCGTGGTCGGACTGTTCCTTCTGGCGCAGGGCATCGCGGTGATGCTGGTCGCCTTCGTGGCGCTGCTGGTGAGCTTCCAGCCGGGCTGGTCGGCAACGACGGAGCAGGCCAGCCTGCTTCAGCCCGGCGACGCCAAGTCCGGCACCCTGCTTCTGAAGGAGGACGGGGCCTACACGGAAGCGATCCGCCTCGGCATCGACGTCGACATCACGGTCTCGGGCCCGACACTGCGAGCACGAGTCACCCAAATCTTCCGCAACCCGACCAAGGACTGGGTCGAGGCGACCTATGTCTATCCGCTCCCCGCCGGCGGTGGCGTCGATTCGCTGAAGATGGTGGCCGGCGACCGCGTCATCGTCGGCGACATCAAGGAGCGGCAGCAGGCGCGCGTGATCTACGAAGAGGCGCGCCGCGCCGGCCAGAAGGCCGCGCTCACGGAACAGGAGCGGCCGAACATCTTCACCAACTCGGTCGCCAATATCGGCCCCGGCGAAACCGTGCTGGTGCAGATCGAATATCAGGAGCCGGTGCATCAATCCGGCAACGAATATTCGCTGCGCCTGCCGCTGGTGGTCGGGCCTCGCTACAATCCGGCGCCGATCGTCCAGAGCGTCGATTTCCGCAACGATGGCTCCGGCTGGGACGCGACGAACTCGGACCCGGTGCCGGACCGCGATCGTATCTCGCCGCCCGTGCTGGATCCCGCCAGGGATGCGCCGGTCAATCCGACCAGCATCACGGTACGCCTGAACGCCGGCTTTGCGCTCGGCGAGATCAAGAGTCCCCATCATAACGTCAAGGTCGAGAGCCCGGACAAAACGACGCGAATCGTCTCGCTTGCCGACGGTGCCGTGCCTGCCGACCGCGATTTCGAACTGTCCTGGAAGCCGGCCGCCGTGATGGCGCCGTCGGTCGGCTTATTCCGCGAGCGCGTCGGCGACGCCGATTATTTGCTCGCCTTCGTCACCCCGCCCGCCGCCGAGCAGGCGACGCAGAAGCCACGGCCGCGCGAGGTGGTGTTCGTGATCGACAATTCCGGCTCGATGGGCGGCACGTCGATCGTTCAGGCCAAGGCGAGTCTCACCTACGCGCTCTCCCGTCTCCAGCCCACCGACCGTTTCAACGTCATCCGCTTCGACGACACCATGGACGTGCTGTTTCCGGCCTCCGTGGCCGCGGATGCCGAGCGTGTCGGTGAAGCCACCTCGTTCGTCAGCGCGCTGCAGGCGCGTGGCGGCACCGAGATGGTGCCGGCGATGCGGGCCGCGCTGACCGACAAGCTTGGCGACGCCGGCATGGTTCGTCAGGTCGTGTTCCTGACCGATGGTGCAATCGGCAACGAGCAGCAATTGTTCGAAACGATCACGGCGATGCGCGGCCGCTCGCGCGTGTTCATGGTCGGCATCGGGTCGGCGCCCAACACCTACCTGATGACCCGCGCCGCCGAACTCGGCCGCGGTGCCTTCACCCATATCGGCTCCGTCGAGCAGGTCGAGGAGCGCATGCGCGGCCTGTTTGCCAAGCTCGAGAACCCGGCCGTGACGGGCCTGAGCGCAAAGTTCTCCGAAGCCAAGGCCGACGTCACACCGACGATCATTCCCGACGTCTATCGCGACGAGCCGCTGGTGCTGGCGGCAAAGCTCGACACGCTCGCGGGCTCGGTCGAGATCAAAGGCCGCGTCGGCGACCGCCCATGGTCGGTGACGCTGCCGCTGCAAAATGCGGCCGAAGGCAAAGGCCTGTCGAAGCTTTGGGCCAAGCGCAAGATCGACGATGCGGAAGTGGCGCGCACCCTGCGCGAGATGACGTCCGAAGACTCCGACAAGGCGATCCTGGCACTGGCGCTCGACCATCAGATCGTTACGCGGCTCACCAGCCTCGTCGCGGTCGACAAGACGCCGAGCCGTCCCGAAGGCGAGCCGCTCAAGCTCAGCGAATTGCCGATCAACCTGCCGGCCGGTTGGGATTTCGCGAAGGTCTTTGGCGAACGACAGCAGGCTCCGGCGCAGCTCCGCGAGCGTCACGCCGATGCGCGCAACCAGCCGGCCACGAGGCGGCCGACGCCTGCTGCACCGGATGCGATCCGCCTGCCCAAGACCGCGACCTCGGCCGAGCTGAAAATGACCGCAGGCCTGATCCTGGTCGTGCTCGCCCTAATCCTGTTCGTGTTCAACCGGCGTCAGTCCTTGCTCGCTGACGCCGCTTGAGAGAGGAGCCCCCCGAACTCCTCTGTTAGCGCGCGCGGCTGCCCGTCCCACACCAACGGCCGCGCGCGCCTTTTTGATGTCATTGCGAGCGCAGCGAAGCAATCCAGGCTGCCTCCGCGGAAAGATTCTGGATTGCTTCGCTTCGCTCGCAATGACGAGTGTGGAAACAATGCCCCGCTTCATCTCTCCCCTGGTTCTCGCCCTGATCGGCATCATCCTGTTCGGCGACGGCGCCTACATCCATGCCAAAGCGTGGCTCGCGCAGGTGCTGCTGGAGCGCGCGTTCGACCGGAGCGTTGCGACCGGCGAGGTCGTCAGGCCATGGTCATGGGCCGACACCTGGCCGGTCGCGCGGATCGAGGTCAGGCGGATCGGCGCCAGCGCGATCGTGCTGGAAGGCACGAGCGGCCAGGCGCTCGCTTTTGGGCCCGGCCATCTCCGCCAAACGGCTGACGCGGGCGAGCGGGGTGTTGCCGTATATGCAGCGCATCGCGACACTCATTTCCGCTTCCTGCGGAATGTCGCCATTGGTGACGTAATCGATGTCACACGCAGTGACGGCAAGCACTTTCGCTATCGCGCGGATTCCTCCACTGTCGTTCGTTTTGATGCATCAGGTCTCGGTCCCGCAACTCAGGACTTTGAGCTCGTGCTCGCGACCTGCTGGCCGTTCGACGCCATCACGTCCGGCCCCGAGCGCTACATCCTTCATGCCACCCTGATCGGAGCCGATGAATAGCGGTTAGCACTCGCTCCGCCCCCCCTCTTGAATCCGCCCCCGACCTGTCCGCGTGTCGACGTCGTCTACGGCCATCGCGTCTTCATCGATCGCCGATCACCAGAGCTTGATGCGCGCTCATTCCATCGCACGGCATACCCGCCCAACTGGTTGCCAGTCCGAAGAACTCGCCATAGAACAGAGCGACGCACCGCCAACAAGAACAACAGGTGAGGTCACACCATGGAAGCTCGCGTATCTGCCGCCTCCGGTTCATCGCGCCCATGGTCTCCGCCGCCCGACGCCAGCGACATCGTCAAGGGCATCCACGCCATGCTGCATCCGCGCAACATCGTGCTGGTGGGCGCGACCGACAAGCCCGGCAACTATGCCGAGCGCATCTGGAACAATTTGGTCAAATACGGCTATGAGGGCGGGCTCTATCCGGTCAATGCCAAGCGCGACGCCATCTGGGGTGTCCCCTGCTACAAGGACTTTGCAAGCCTGCCGGAAAAGCCCGACCACGTGCTGGTGCTGGTGCCGGCGCGCTTTGCCGTGCAGGTAATCCGCGATGCCGCCGCGGCCGGCGCGCGCTCGGCCACCATCGTCACCTCGGGCTTCAGCGAGTTGCAGGACGAGGAGAGCCAGAAGCTCGCCGCCGAACTGCAAGCGGCCGTGCGCGAGACGGGATTGGCGGTCACCGGCCCGAACTGCCTCGGCAATTTGAGCGCCGGCGAAAAGCTCTTCACCAATATCGACGACCGTATCGTCACCATGGAACAGGGCGCGGTGGCGATTGCCGGGCAGTCCGGCGCCATCGTCATGGCGATCCGCCAGGCACTGGAAGATCGCGGCGTCGGGGTCGGCTACATGGTGACGACCGGCAACGAGGCCGGGCTCGAGACGCCGGACCTGATGCGCTATTTCGCAGAGGATCCGAGCATCAAGGTGATCGTGGTCTACCTCGAAGGCGTCCGCAACACCAAGGCATTCCGGGACGCCTGCAAGGCGGCGCGCGCCGCGAGCAAGCCGGTGATCGCGCTCAAGCTCGGGGCGTCCGAAGGTGGCCGCGCGGCGGCGATGGCACACACCGGCGCGCTCGCGGGCTCGATCGAGACATTCGACGCCATTGCAACGCGCGAAGGGGTCATCAGGGTCGGCGGGCTCGACGAGCTGATCGAGACCACCGAATGCTTCGTCCACGCCGCTGTGCCCAGGGGCGACCGGCTCGCTGCGGTGACGCTATCCGGCGGCAAGCGCGGCATGCTGATCGACGCCTTCGACGCAGAAGGCCTGAATTTTGCACCACTCAGCTCGCATGTCGGCTCGGAGCTGGCAAAGATGCTCGGGCCGGGCTCGATCGTCGGTAACCCGCTCGACGCTGGCTTTGCAGCTGTGGTCGATCCCTCCGTCTACATGAAATCGATCGGGCTGATGATCGACGACCCCGATATCGATATCGTCATTATCGATGCCGAGCTGCCGAAAGCGCCGCACGAGCTGCGCGAGCGCAATCTGCGCATCGTCGACGAGATGGCGAGCCGAGCCGGCAAGCCGGTGATCTATATCAGCGCGATGTCGATCGGCTTTACTGAATTCACCAAAACCTTGCGTAAATCGCTGCCGCATCTTGCGGTCATGCAGGGCATGGATCGCGCGGTGACTGCGATCAAGTCGCTGCTCGACTATGCCAAGCTGCGCAAGGAAGTGCCTGATATTGTCTCGAGCTCGAAGCCTGCCGCGCGTGCGGTGCTTGAGAAGGCGCTGAAATCGGCAACCGGCGCCGCGCTCGACGAGGTCGCCTCGAAGAAGCTGCTGAAGGCCTATGGCATCCCGATCTCGAAGGAGGCAATCGCACACACGGCAGCCGAGGCCGTGAAGATCGCCAAACAGATCGGCTTCCCGATCGTGGCAAAAGTCGTCAGCGCCGAGATCCTGCACAAATCAGACATCGGCGGCGTGGTGCTGAATCTCAACAACCCGGCCGAAGTGAAGAAGGCATTCGCCGACATCACCGCGCGGGTGAACAAGCTGAAGGGCAAGCCGAAGCTCGACGGCATCCTGATCGCGCAACAGGTCAAGGCCGATCTGGAACTCGTGGTCGGCGCCTCTCTCGATGCCGAGATGGGTCCGGTCGTGCTGTTCGGCACCGGCGGCATCGACATCGAGCTGATGAAGGACGTCGCGCTCGCCGGTGCGCCGCTGGACGAGGCTGAGGCCCGGCTTCTGATCGGCCGGACCAAGGCCGGTATCAAGATGCGCGGCTATCGCGGCAAGCCGGCCTTGCACGAGGCCTCCGCGGTGAAGGCGCTGGTCGGCCTGTCCAACCTGATCGCGGACGCCGGCGACCGGATCGCCTCGATTGACGTCAATCCGTTCCTGATCAATGCCAAAACAGGCGTCGCCGTCGATGCCCTGATCGTGCTGAACAATGCTGCGGCCAAACGCGCCGCCGGGCATTGATGTCGCGTAGGGCGGATTAGCGCAGTGTAATCCGCTAATCCTTGCGACAAACGCGAGAGGAAGCGGCGGGTTACGCTTCCCTAACCCGCCCATCCTATTATTGCGGCCACAGCATCATCCTTCCAACTTCCCCGCTTTGGCCGTAAAATCATCCCGCATGGCACGCGCGAGCAATCTGGTGATCGGAACGGCGACGCTGGCGGTGATCGCCGTGGCGTTCGGCGGCGTGCTCGGCGTGCAGAAATGGCGCACCCTCCAGAGCCGCAGCCCGTTGCGCGTGGTATTCGAGGGCGGCTCCGCCAGCGGATTGCGCCGCGGCGGGCCGGTCAATTTCGACGGCGTCCCAGCCGGCCAGATCCTGTCGATCAAGCTGGACAATCCGCGCAAGGTCGTGGCCCTGGTAATGCTCGACAACTCCGCGCCGATCCGCAAGGACACCGTCGCGGGCATCGAGTTCCAGGGTCTCACCGGCGTCGCCGCGGTGTCGCTGATCGGCGGCGCGCCCTCGGCGCCGCCAGTGCCGCTCGACTCGGACGGCGTCCCCGTGCTGACCGCCGATCTCAGCGACGCCGAATCGATCGTCGACACCCTGCACAGTGTCGACCGTACGATCGTCAGCAACGCCCCGGCAATCAAGGAGGGCCTGCGCACGTTCGAGAACTACACCGCCGATCTCAGGAGCAAGGGCGGCGAAATCGATTCCGTCATGGCCAAGGTCGACAGCGCCTTCGCGGGCTTCGACAAGGCGGTCACAAAGATCGAGGGCGTGGTGCCCGGCTTTGCCGACGGCAAGGCGGATGAGCTGTTCGAAAAGATCCAGGGATTGCACGAGCTCGCCGACACCATGAAGAAGAAATCGGCAAACTTCCTCGAGGAGATCCGTCGCTCGCTGCTCGACGTCAGCGAAGCCGCCAACAAGATGAGCGGGACACCCACCCCCGCCGCCGCTCCGCGACCGCCGCGCAAGCCGGCGCAGCAGAAGCGGTAGACCGTCACCACGCGTAGCGGACGACGCCCTTGCCGGCGTAAGAGCGGGTGACGTTCGAGAACTCCCCCTCGAAAGTCGCCGACGCAGACCAGCCGTTCATCCAGCTCATCTGCACCGCCGCCGTGGTCAGTGCGGAATCGTGCGCCTGGGCGGCGCCGTTCACCACGAACGCCGATCCCGGCAACGTCTGGAAGACCGCACCGACGGCGCGATCCGGATTGTAGTCATGTGCCCAGGCGACGCGGCCGCGCAGGGTCATCAGGCCGCCGGCTGCGGCAAATGACTTGTCCGCGCGCAGGCCGAGCTCGGTGCGGGTGCTGGTCACGTCCTTGGCGGCATAATTCAGCGCGAAGATGTTGCTGCCGACCACAGCGAACTCCGAATAGCTCGGAAGGCTGAACACGGTGGCCTGGAGCGCCGCATAGGGCGTGAGGCCGATCCACTGCGAGGCATAGCGATAGCCGCCCTCGATTCGGCCCGAGAGCGCGTTGGCGTTGAACTGCGCACGCAACTGATCGACGCCGGCCACGGTGACGATGCGGTTGGTCGTGACGTCCTGCCAACCATAGGCCAGCGCGGCCGTTATGTAGGCCGGCCCCGCCGTATGACGCACGAAGGCGCCGGCCTGGAACAGGTCGGAGCGGCCCCAGCCGAGTCCGTTGACGTTGAAGCCGGTTGCCCCGCCCGCAAGCGCAAAGCCGGCGATCGTGGACGGCGAGAAGCGGTAGTCGAGGCCGACGGCGGTGCCGTAGACGCTGCTGCTGGTGTTGTTTGAGCCGAGGCCGGCATTGCCGTCGGTGGTCTGCGAGCCACCATAGCCGGCCGCCCACAGGTCCCAGCGTTGTTCGAAACTCGCCGGCGGCGTCTTGCGATGGATCGAGGCAAGAGCGTCGCGTGCGTTCCTGTCGCGTGTGCCCTTGCCGGTCGCAGCATACGCATTCGCGCTCGTCTCTTCGGCGAAGGGCGTCGCACCCGGCGTCCCGTTGCGCCCCGCGCCAAACACGTCCGTGAGCAGGCCGAGGAACAGGTTCATCGCGTTGAAACTCGTCTGCTGCGTGCCCGTCGCCGACTCGCCGGAGGCCTGTGTCAGCCCCGTCGGCGAGAGATTCGCGAGAGCCACGGGAAGGCTGCCGGTCCGGTTGAAGACGCTCGTCAGCGCGTTGGCGACGTTCTGCTGATTGACGTTGAGACCTGTACCGTAGCCTAGCGAGAGATCCAGAAAGACGTTGTTGGGATCGTAGCTCAGGCTGGCCTTCAGGTTCGAAGACAGACCCGCGACGGCCGGATTGAATTTGTCGGGAAGCGTCGCCGAAGTCAGGATCGTGTAGTGTTTCGCGATCGAGCCGGTCGGGACGACTGTAACCGTGGCCCCATTGAGCGTGGAGGTCCCGGTGACCACAGCGATGCCGTTGCTCGTACCTGAGACCTGCACCATGTACGCCGACGCCGCCGTGAAGGTGAGATCGCCGTTCACGTTGAGCATTCCGGTCGGGCTGCCCGGCGACAGCGTGCCACCATTGACGTTGATCGTGTTGACACTGCCGACGCCGCCGAATGTGCCACCGGTCGCGACGCTTACATTGCCGTTGATGGTACCGACCAGCGTGAGCGTGCCGCCCAGCACATTCCAGTCCTGATTACCCGTGCCGGTCACGCTCCAGTTCGAATTGTCGACCTTGTTGAAGGTCGAGAAGCCGTCATACTGAAGAAGGGGACCGATCAGGTCGAGGTTGAACGTATCTTTGCCGGTGCCGCCGAGCTGGAAGGTGTCGGCGCCGGTGCCTAGCACCAGGCCGTTGATGATGCTGCCGGGTCCGAGCGTCAGCGTGTTGGGGCCGCAGACACAAAACTCGATTGCAGCAATTCCGGCCGCAGCGTTGATGGTCCCCGAGTTGAAGACGTTGGCCCCGCCGTTCGCGCTGATGCCGACACCGCCAGCACCGACGGTAATGGTTCCGGTATTGACGATCTGGTTTGTCGTCGTGAACGAGCTCACGTCGATGCCTAAGCCGGAATCGCCGACGGTGATCGTACCGCTGTTGATGATGGTGTTGGAATCACCGAGAGCTACGATGCCCTCGGCGAAATCGGCCCCTGTGATCCGTCCATTGTTGCTGATCGTGGAGGACAGGCCCGTAAACGCGATGCCCGCACCGCCCAGACCGACGCTGACCGTCCCGTTTTGGTTGATCGCGGTCCGATTGCCTTGCACCGCAATGCCGGCGGATGCGCCGTCGCCCGACTTGATCGAACCACTATTGGTCACCTTGCCGTCATCACCGAACAAGGCGATGCCAACGCCAAAGTCGCTGGCCGTGATGGCGCCGAAATTGCTGACGGTTTGAAAATTACCCTGCATAAAGATGCCGGCGGCACTCTGCCCGACGGAAATCGTGCCGGTGGCAGCGTTGGTGACCGTGTTGTTATCCATAATCGCAACGATGCCGCCGGAGAAGCCCGAGGAATCGCCGACCTTGATCGCGCCTGCATTGGTCACGGTCGTGCCACCGAACGAAGCGTAAATCCCGATTGAATCATCGAGGCCGGTGATCGTGCCCGTCGCGGCGTTGGTGATCGTGTTGCTCTGGACCGCGAAGATGCCCGCGCCCGATGTGCCGATGGACAGCGCACCGCTGTTGCTAACGCTATTGTTGTTTCCTACCGAGATCGCACTGCCGTGGTCGCCTGTGGTGACGGTCCCGGCATTGATAATGATGTTGTGATCGAGCGCGGAGATACCGAGGCCGTTATCAAGCACCGTGATGGCGCCGTTGTTGGTCACGGTGTTCGAATTGCCGCCATTGATGCCGGTGAGGCCCGAGCCCGCCGACACCGTGCCGTCGTTGGTGATGACGTTGGTGTCATTGACGTTGATCGCCGCCGTGCCGTTATCGTTGACGCTAGCACCAGTCAGCACATTTACGGTCAGATTGGTGACGCCGCCGCCTGCCACAAAGCCGTCGGCATCGGTGCCGCTACAGGTGACGGTCTGCCCGCTTGCCGCCGGGTCGGGCGCGCAGTCCGCCTGCGCTGGTATCGCCGATAGGCCGAGGCTGAGAACGACCCCCACGACAGACGAAGCGACCACGGCAAGGCGCAGCCCAATTCGACCAGCCGTCGGCGGCCCAAATTCCACTTTGATGCCCTCAGTCCAGCGCTCCCCAGCGGCGCCGCCGGCAAACTAGGCCGCCGAGCCACTCCGTGGAACTACGGAATCGGCGGAATCGCTGGGGGGCAGCAAAACCGGACTGATTCAGCTGACCATGTTGCACCAGAGGCACGCTTTTCCGGCGCAGCCTGGTCGATCCACGACGTGTGCGTGTGCGGTTCGGTCGCAGTATTGACTGTCGTTCACATCAATCATTGACCATCTGGGGCGGCGCCGCGTCCCAATGGGAGCGAGCGGCACCCCTTCACACACACTGGTTTGGGGCCACGGCTCAGTAGTTGCTCGGCGCCGCTTCATTCGGGATGCCGTCGATCGGGCATTCGGCGGTCCCGGGCATCGCGCGCGTCATCGCCTCGACCATGTCCCGTGTCCCCTCGGGATCGGCGATCCAGTTCTTGTAGAAATCATAGGGGCAGGCCGCTACGCCGCGCGGGCTTTCGCCGGAATTGATCATACCCGTGTAACCGCGATGGACCAGCTTGTAGAGATGGTTCTGTGACTGACCGTTGCGGCGTGCATCGCGGATCAGATGCTTCGACAGCTGGGCATATTGGATGCCGTAGTCCTCCTCGCCACATTCACCGAGGGTGCGGCCGTCGAAGCCGATGATCGCGGAGTGACCGAAATAGGAGTAGACGCCGTCGAATCCGGCGGCGTTGGCGACCGCGACATAGACGTTGTTGGCCCACGCCATCGCCTTGGAGATCATGACCTGCTGCTCCTTGGCCGGATACATGTAGCCCTGGCAGCGCACGATCAGTTCGGCCCCCTTCATGGCGCAGTCTCGCCAGATCTCCGGGAAGTTGCCGTCGTCGCAGATGATCAGGCTGACCTTCATTCCCTTCGGGCCGTCGGAGACATAGGTGCAGTTGCCGGGATACCAGCCCTCGATCGGCACCCACGGCATGATCTTGCGGTACTTCTGCACGATCTCACCCTTGTCGTTCATCAGGATCAGGGTGTTGTAGGGCGCCTTGTTCGGATGCTCCTCGTGGCGCTCGCCGGTCAGCGAGAACACGCCCCACACCTTGGCCTTGCGGCAGGCCTCCGCAAAAATCGCGGTCTCTTCACCGGGCACCGCGCAAGCGGTCTCATACATCTCCTTGGAGTCGTACATGATGCCCTGGGTGGAGTATTCCGGGAAGATCACGAGATCCATGCCGGGAAGGCCGGTCTTCATGCCCACCACCATGTCGGCGATCTTGCGGGCATTGTCGAGCACCTCGGCCTTGGTGTGCAGGCGGGGCATCTTGTAGTTGACCACCGCGACGCCGACGGTGTCGTTGCTGCTGGAGATGTCACCGTGAAGCATTGAATTGCTCCTCTACTCTGTTTGAGATTGCCGCGTGAATCAGTGACTGATCATCCAGGGCCGCGCGGTGGGGAAGCCCTTGGCGCCGCTCCTGGTCTTGGTCACCAGCCGCGCCGGCTTCTTGTCCGATGCGTTTTTCGATGACTTCTTGCCCGTGGAGCAGCAGCCGCAACCGGGACCGTGCGCGGCTTTGTATTGCGCCAGTGTCTGCGGCGCATGCGTGCTGCGCTCGTTGACCGCGTGAGCTTTGCGCGTCTCCGACGGCATGCAGAAGAAATTCGGCGCGGTCAGAATGACCCGCGGGGCCATGATTTCGCAACTTGGACAGACCTGCGGATCGTCGCATTCGGCCATCGGGCGCATATCCTTGAACGGACCGCAATCGTCACAGAGATATTCATAGACCGGCATCGCATCATCCCTACGCTGTTGCCTGTAAGAGAAACCATTCCGCGGCGGATGCGGGACGGCAGATACGCCGTCCCGCATCACGTCGCGCAGGGGTTACTTGTCCGGCGAGATCGGCATCTGGATATCGCCCTTGATGTGCTTGATCGGACCTGCCGAGGACGGCATCACGTCGAAGTCGAAGATCTCCGTCGGCAGCCATAGCGTGGCGCAGGCGTTGGGCACGTCGACCACGCCTGAGATGTGACCCTGAACCGGTGCGGTGCCAAGGATCGAATAGGCCTGGGCGCCGGAGTAGCCGAACTTCTTCAGATATTCGATCGCATTCAGGCAAGCCTGGCGATAGGCAATGGTGACGTCGAGATAGTGCTGCTTACCGGCTTCGTCGACCGAGATGCCTTCGAAGATCAGATAGTCCTTGTAGTTCGGCGTGATCGGCGACGGCTTGAAGATCGGATTCTTGACGCCGTACTTCGCCATGCCGTCCTTGATAACTTCGACCTTCAGATGCAGCCAGCCGGCCATCTCGATCGCGCCGCAGAAGGTGATCTCGCCATCGCCCTGGCTGAAGTGCAGGTCGCCCATCGAGAGACCGGCACCGGGCACGTAGACCGGGAAGTAGATCTTCGAGCCGCGCGAGAGGTCCTTGATATCGCAATTGCCGCCATGCTCACGCGGCGGCACCGTGCGCGCGCCTTCCGCGCCGATCTTGTCCTTGACGTCGCCCTTGGCGCGGCCGCCATGGGCGGTCGGCGCGAACGGCGGATTGGCAAGGCCGGGCACACGGGTCGGGTTGGTCGCGATCAGCTCGGCCTCGCGCTTGTTCCAGGTGTCCAGCATCTTCGGATCGGGCAGACAGCCGATCAGGCCGGGATGGATCAGGCCGGCGAAGTTGACGCCCGGAATATGCCGCGACGACGTGTAGAGGCCCTTGATGTCCCAGATCGACTTCTGCGCCAGCGGGAAATGATCGGTGAGGAAGCCGCCGCCGTTCTGCTTGGAGAAGAAGCCGTTGAAGCCCCACATGCTCTCCTTCATCGGACCGACGTCGAGCAGGTCGACGACGAGGAGGTCGCCGGGCTCGGCGCCCTTGACCCCGATCGGGCCGGAGAGGAAGTGCACGATCGACAGATCGATGTCGCGGACGTCGTCGGCGGAATCGTTGTTCTTGATGAAACCGCCGGTCCAGTCATAAGTCTCGATGATGAAATCGTCGCCGGGATTGACCCAGGCCACGATCGGAATGTCGGGGTGCCAGCGGTTATGCACCATGTCATTTTCATAGGCCGACTTGGTGAGATCGACCTTGATCAGTGTCTCTGGCATCGAGATGCTCCCCTTTTACACGGTTGGTTAGACGGACAGATATTTCGAGACCTGCGCGGCGTCGACGGCGTCGCGCGGATCGTCGCGGACGATCTCGCCGTTCTCGATCACCAGCACACGGTCGGCGATATCGAGCGCGAAGCTCAGGACCTGCTCGGACACGACGATCGAAAGCCCCTTCTCGTCGCGGATGCGCTTGAGCGTGCGCGCCATCTCCTTGATGATCGACGGCTGGATGCCTTCGGTCGGCTCGTCCAGCAGCAGCACTTTTGGCTTGGTCGCCAGCGCGCGAGCGATCGCGAGTTGCTGCTGCTGGCCGCCGGAGAGATTGCCGCCGCGGCGGTCCTTCATCTCCAGCAGCACCGGAAACAGTTCGTAGATGTCGCCGGGCACCTCGGTTCCGCCGGAGACCACGAGGCCGGTTTCGATGTTCTCCTTCACCGTCATGGTGGAGAAGATCATGCGGCCTTGCGGCACATAGGCGAGGCCCTTGGCGACGCGCGCGTAGCTCGGCAAGGCACCGAGCTCGGCGCCGTCCATGGTCACCGAGCCGCTCTTGGCCGGCAGGATGCCCATCAGCGATTTCATCAGCGTGGTCTTGCCCATGCCGTTGCGGCCCATGATCGCCACGATCTCGTTAGGCGCGACCTTGACGTTGAGCCCGTGCAGCACCTCGCTCTGGCCATAGGCGACGTGAAGATCGGAAATTGCCAGCATCAGCGTGCTCCTCAATGACCCAAGTAAACTTCAATGACCTTGGGGTCGTTCTTCACCTTCTCCATGGTCCCTTCCGAGAGGATCTGGCCCTGGTGAAGCACGGTCACCTTGTGCGCGATGTCCTCGACGAACTTCATGTCGTGCTCGATCACCAGCACCGAGCGGTTCTTGATGATGCGGTTGAGCAGCTCGGCCGTCTTGGCACGCTCGGAGACGCTCATGCCGGCGACGGGCTCGTCGAGCATCAAGAGGTCGGGGTCCTGGATCAGCAGCATGCCGATCTCGAGCCATTGCTTCTGGCCGTGGCTGAGCTCGGAGGCATAAGTATTGAGCTTGTCCTTGAGGAAGATCATCTCGGCGACCTCCTCGACGCGTGACTTCACCGGCTGGTCACGCTGGAAAGTGAGTGAGCCGAATACGGTGCGGCCGCGCGGAAACGAGATCTCGAGATTCTCGAACACGGTGAGGTCTTCGAACACCGACGGCGTCTGGAACTTGCGGCCGACGCCGGCCTTGACGATCTCGTTCTCCTTGAGCTTGGTCAGCTCGGTACCGCGAAACTGGATCGAGCCTTCGGTCGCCTTGGTCTTGCCGCAGATCAGGTCGAGCACCGTGGTCTTGCCGGCCCCATTGGGGCCGATGATGACGCGGATCTCGTTCTCCTCGATGTAAAACGAGAGATCGTTGACTGCCTTGAAGCCGTCGAAGGAAACCGTCAGCCCGGAGACCGCGAGCAGGAATTCCTTGGGCTGATGACCGACGAGCATGATCTATCTCCTCACTGCCAGCATGGCATCGGCATCGTGATGACCGACGAGCATGATCTATCTCCTCACTGCCAGCATGGCATCGGCATCGTGATGACCGACGAGCATGATCTATTTCCTTACTGCCAGCGTGGCATCGGCATCGTGATGACCGACGAGCATGATGGTCTCCTCACTCTGCGGGTGCGCCGTCGGCAACCGAATTGTCGCTCCAGCCCGGCTTCTTGCGCGAGGCGAACAGGCGATCGATGCGCGGCTGCACATAGTCGGCCCAGAGCCCCGACAGGCCGTTCGGGAAAGCAAGCACGACCGCGATGAACAGCGCGCCGAGACCGAACAGCCAGAGTTGCGGGAAGGACTCCGAAAGGCTGGTCTTGGCGAAGTTCACCAGAATGGCGCCCCATATCGCGCCGAAGATCGACATCCGTCCGCCGACCGCGGTGTAGATCACCATCTCGATCGACGGCACGATGCCGACAAAGGACGGCGACATGAAACCGACATTGAGCGCGAACATGGCCCCGCCGATCGCGGCGAAAACCGCGGCCATACAGAACGCAAAGATCTTGAAGTTGGCGACGCTGTAGCCGGAGAAGCGGACGCGGTCCTCCTGTTCGCGCATCGCCACCAGGATGCGGCCGAGCTTGGTCAGGCGGATGAACTGCGCGATGCCGATGCAGGCGAACAGCAGCACTACCTCGACGAAGTACAGGATGACCTTGGCGTGGTCGGGCCGGATGTCCCAACCCTTCAGGGTGCGCAGGTCGGTCATGCCGTTGATGCCACCGGTGTAGCCCTGCTGACCGACGATCAGGATGGTCAGGATGGCCGCGACGGCCTGGGTGATGATCGCGAAATAGGTGCCGCCGACGCGGCGCTTGAACATCGCGGTGCCGATGATCAGCGCGAAGATGCCGGGAACCAGGATGATGGCGAGGATGGTGAAGGTGAGACTGTGAAATGGCTGCCAGAACAGTGGCAGTGACGTGATCTGATTCCAATCCATGAAGTCCGGGATGCCTGGCGTCGACTGGATCTTGGTATTCTCGACGCTGGAGGCCTCGAGCTTGAGGAACATCGCCATGCAATAGCCGCCGAGGCCGAAGAACACCCCCTGCCCCAGACTGAGGATGCCGCCGTAGCCCCAGCACAGCACGAGACCGAGCGCGACGAAGGCGTAGGTCAGATACTTCGCGACCAGGTTGAGACGGAACACATCCAGCGAGAGCGGCAGGATCACGAACAGCACGGCGGCCAACACGAGGAAGCCCATGAGCTCGGATCGATTGAAGAAGCGTGAGTTGATGACCATGACTTGCCTGCTTCTTGTTATTTGCGGACCTTGAGGGCGAAGAGACCCTGCGGCCGCAGCATCAGGATTCCGACAACGGCAAGCAGCGTCAGCACCTTGGCCATCGAGCCCGACAGGAAGAACTCGAGGGTGGATTGGGTCTGCGAGATCGAGAAGGCCGATGCGATGGTGCCGAGCAGGCTTGCCGCGCCGCCGAACACGACCACCAGGAACGTATCGACGATGTAGAGCTGTCCGGAAGTCGGCCCGGTCGAGCCGATCATGGTGAAGGCACTCCCGGCGACACCGGCAATGCCGCAGCCGAGGCCGAACGTGTAGCGGTCCACCTTTTCGGTGTTGATGCCGACGGCACCGGCCATGATGCGGTTCTGCACAACGGCGCGCACCTGTCGACCCCAGCGCGATTTGTACATCACGTAGGCGACGCCGACGGTGATCAGGACGGTGAGGCACATCACGAAGACGCCGTTGATCGGCACTTCGATGCTGTCGGTGACGTGCAGCGAGCCGAGCATCCATTGCGGCAGCTCTACGCCGACCTCACGCGCGCCGAACACGGAGCGATAGGCCTGTTGCAGCATTAGGCTGAGGCCCCAGGTCGCAAGCAGCGTGTCGAGCGGGCGCTTGTAGAGATGCCGTATCAGCACCCATTCCACCAGCATCCCCAGCGCACCGGACGCGACAAAGGCCAGGATCATCGCGAGGAAGAAGTAGCCGCTGAACAAACTCGGCAAATAGGACTGGAAGAAATTCGAGGTCATCCAGGTGACGTAGGCCCCAAGGATCATGAACTCGCCATGGGCCATGTTGATGACGCCCATCTGGCCGAAGATGATCGCAAGACCGAGCGCCATCAGGACGTAGACGGAGAACAGGATCAGTCCTGCAAAGCCCTGCATGACGAAGATGGAGCCAAGGTCACCAAGCGAGTAGTCGCCGAACATCGATGTCCTCCGTCGGGAAAGGGTCCCGCGTCGCGAGCAGGTTCGCGACGCGGGGGTCTTGGGCGTGGGACTTGCGATCCACGCCAGGGAGACGCTTGATCTCGGGGGAAGCCGCGGCAGGCGCCGCGTCTTACTGGTAACCCCAGTCTTACTGGTAGCCCTTGGGGAACGGATCCGGCTCGACCAGATCGGCGGTCTCGTAGATCAGTTCGAACTGGCCATCGAGCTTGGCGCGTCCCACCCGGGTCTTCGACCAGAGGTGATGATTTTCGTGGATGCGCACATAGCCTTCCGGAGCGCCCTTGAACTCGATCCCCGGCGACGCCGCCGCGATCTTGTCGATGTCGAAGGAGCCCGCCTTCTCCACCGTCAACTTCCACAGCCACGGGCCAAGATAGGCAGCCTGGGTGACGTCTCCGATCACGGTTTTCTCGCCCCACATCTTCTTGAACGCCGGGACGAAGCTCTTGTTGTTCGGATTGTCGAGCGACTGGAAGTACTTCATGCAGGCATAGGCGCCCGCGATGTTCTCGCCGCCGATGCCGTCGATTTCGTCTTCGGTCACCGAGATCGTCAGCAGCGCCTGCTTGGAGAGGTCGATGCCGGCCGCCTTGAGCTGCTTGTAGAATGCGACGTTCGAGCCGCCGACGACGTCGGTGAAGATCACGTCGGGCTTGGTCAGCTTGATCTTGTTGATGACCGAATTGAACTGCGTATTGCCGAGCGGATAATATTCTTCGCCGACGACCTTGCCCTTCAGCACGTTCTCGACGTGCTTGCGCGCGATCTTGTTCGAGGTGCGCGGCCAGATGTAGTCGGACCCGATGAAGAAGAACGACTTCGCGCCCTTCTCCTTGGCGATCCAATTCAGGCCGGCGAGGATCTGCTGAGTGGCTTCCTGGCCGGTGTAGATCACGTTCTTCGACTGCTCGAGACCCTCATAGAAGGTCGGGTAATAGAGCATGCCGTTGTACTGCTCCATGACGGGCAGCACGGCCTTGCGGGACGCCGAGGTCCAGCAGCCCATGATCGCCGCGACCTTGTCGTTGACCAGCAGCTTCTTGGCCTTCTCGGCAAAGGTCGGCCAATCGCTGGCGCCGTCCTCCTGGATGAACTTGATCTTGCGCCCGAGCACGCCGCCCATGGCATTGATCTGCTCGATGGCGAGCTTTTCGGCTTCAATCGAGCCGGTCTCGGAGATGGCCATGGTGCCGGTCGCCGAATGCAGGATGCCGACCGTCACCTCGGTGTCGGTGACCGCGAGGCCCGTGGTATTGACCGCCGAGGTCGCCGGGGCCTGCGCAAAGGATGCTCGCGGCAGCATGGTGATGGCCGGGACGGCCGCCATTCCCATCAATAATTTGCGCCGGAGCGGCGATAACAGGCCCTTGTTCGCTTCGTCTGACATGAGCACCCCACTGTTGTTCGAGGACACGCGATTGGTGCCGTGAGGATGGCTCGAATTTGTGCACTGCAAGCATACGCAAGATCGCGTATACTGCACCGCAAAATGACGACGTAGGCTTTTGGTACGGGTTTTGCGAGGGGTCCGGTAAGTTCGGGAGTGGGAGTGGGGCTTAAGTGGCAGGGCGGCAGCGAATAGATCGCGTCAGGCGCCAGTACAACCAATGGGTCGCCAACCAGACGCTGGAAGACTACGCGCTGCGCTTCACCGCCAAGAGCGCGCGCCGTTGGTCCGCCGCTCGCGTAGCCAACACTGCACTCGGCGCCATCTCCTTTCTGGCGCTGGAGGCGATCGGCGGCACAATCACCCTGAACTACGGCGTCACAAACGCCACCGCAGCGATCCTCGTCGTCTCCACCATCATCTTCTGCTGCGGCGTTCCGATTGCCTATTATGCCGCCAAATGCGGCATCGACATTGACCTGCTCACCCGCGGCGCCGGCTTCGGCTATATCGGCTCGACCGTCACCTCGCTGATCTACGCCTCCTTCACCTTCATCTTCTTCGCGATCGAGGCGGTGATCCTGGCCACGGCGCTTGAGATGTGCTTCGGCATTCCCCGCCCGATCGGCTACCTCATCAGCGCGGTCGCGATCATCCCGCTTGTCACCTACGGCATCACGCTGATCAGCCGCTTCCAGCTTTGGACGCAGCCGATCTGGATCATCCTGCACATCCTGCCCTTTGCCGCGATCGCCTGGGCCAATCCTTACTCGTTCACGGAATGGCGCAAATTCGCCGGCGAGCACGGCGACCCCAGCGGACATTTCGATCTGCTGCTGTTCGGTGTCGCATCCTCCGTGGTGTTTTCGCTGGTGGCCCAGATCGGCGAACAGGTCGACTTCCTCAGGTTCCTGCCGCGCGACCGCCGCACCTCGCGAACGTCGTGGTGGACCGCCCTGCTGATCGCGGGCCCCGGCTGGATCATCTTCGGCGCGCTGAAACTGCTATTGGGCTCGTTTCTCGCCTTCTTCGCGCTGAGCCACGGTCTCTCCAGCGAGCTGGCCGCCGAGCCTGCGCACATGTATCTCGAAGCGTTTCGCTACGTGCTGTCGCAACCGGACATGGCCTTGGCACTCACCGGCGCGTTCGTGATCCTGTCGCAGCTCAAGATCAACGTCACCAACGCCTATGCAGGCTCAATCGCCTGGTCGAACTTCTTCTCGCGTCTGACGCATAGCCACCCCGGCCGGGTCGTCTGGCTGGTGTTCAACGTGATGGTGGCGCTGCTGCTGATGGAAATCGGCGTCTACAAGGCGCTGGAGCAGACGCTGGCGCTCTATTCCAATGTCGCGATCGCCTGGGTCGGCGCGCTGGTGTCCGATCTCGTGGTCAACAAGCCGCTCGGCCTGCGCCCGCCGCAGATGGAGTTCAAGCGCGCCCATCTCTACGACATCAATCCGGTCGGCGTCGGCGCGATGACGATCGCGACCATCGTCTCGATCGCGGCATTCTACGGCCTGTTCGGCTCGACCATGAAAGCGCTCGCGGCCTTTGTCGCGCTGACGGTCGCCTTCGTCACCGCACCCGTCATCGCCTGGCTCACCGACGGAAAATACTACATCGCGCGCAAGCCGAAGAGGAGCTGGGCCAATATCGAATCGATCCAGTGCTGCATCTGCGAGCACCATTTCGAGCCGGAGGACATGACCTCCTGTCCTGCCTATGCCGGCCCGATCTGCTCGCTGTGCTGCTCGCTCGACGCGCGCTGCCATGACCTATGCAAACCGCATGCGCGCGCGCAGGTGCAATTCGCCGACGCGCTCGCCAGGATCTTGCCGCAGCCGATCTATCAGCGGATCAATTCGCAGTTCGGTCACTACATCGGTGTGTTCATGGTCTCGGCTGGCCTCGTCGCGCTGGTGTTGGGGCTGATCTACCTCCAGACCTCGGTCAGCGTGCCTGGCGAGAACATGCTCGTCTCCAACGTGCTCTGGAAGGTGTTCTTCTCACTCAGCATCATCATCGGCGTGGTGGCCTGGCTGTTCGTGCTGGCGCAGCAGAGCAGACGGGCCGCAGAGGCCGAGACCCGGCGCCAGACCACGCTGCTGATCCAGGAGATCGACGCACACAAGCGCACCGACGCCGAGCTCCAGCGCGCCAAGGAAATCGCCGAATCCGCCAACCTCGCCAAGAGCCGCTACGTGGTGGGCCTGAGCCACGAGCTGCGCTCGCCGCTCAATGCGATCAGCGGCTATGCCCAACTCCTGGAGCAGGACACGACGCTCAGCACCAAGCCGCGCGACCAGGTCCGCGTCGTCCGCCGCAGTGCCGATCACCTCTCCGGCCTGATCGACGGCATTCTGGACATCTCCAAGATCGAGGCGGGGCGGCTGTACCTGTCGCGCGACGAGGTGCGCCTGAGCGAATTCCTCGACCAGCTCGTCGGCATGTTCCGCCTTCAAGCCGCGGCCAAGAGCATCGACTTCGTGTTCAGGCGGCCGGCGCATTTGCCGGTCGTGGTCTATGCCGACGAGAAGCGGCTGCGCCAGGTGCTGATCAATCTGCTGTCCAACGCGATCAAGTTCACCCAGGCCGGCAGTGTGCAGTTCGTGGTGCACTATCGCAGCCCGGTCGCCGAGTTCGAGGTGATCGACACCGGCCCCGGCATCCAGGGCGACGATCTCGAACGCATCTTCGCACCTTTCGAACGCGGCGCGCTCGGTGTCTCGCAGCCGCAGACCGGGACCGGGCTGGGCCTGACCATCAGCCGGCTGCTCGCCGGCGTCATGGGCGGCGACATCAAGGTCTCGAGCACGGTCGGCAGCGGCAGCACGTTCAAGGTCAAGATGCTGCTCTCGGAAGTCACCAATCCGCAGCGCATTGCGCCGGTGGAGGCCCCGATCTCCGGCTATCACGGCACGCGCAAGACCATCCTCATTACCGACGACGATCCCGTGCATCGCGACCTCCTGCGCGAGGTGTTGACACCACTCGGCTTCATCCTGCTCAGCGCGCCGGACGGACCTGGCTGCCTGGCGCTGGCCCAGCACTGCCGGCCCGATCTGTTTTTGCTCGATATCTCCATGCCTGGTATGGATGGCTGGACGGTCGCAGAGACGTTGCGCGCGAACGGCCACCATCAGGCGCGCATCCTGATGGTGTCCGCCAGCGCGCTCGAGGCCCACGGCGCACCGCTGGCGCAGCCTTTCCACGACGGCTATCTGATGAAGCCGATCGACATTCCCAGGCTTTTGGAAGGCATCCGCCAGCTTCTCAAGATCGAATGGCAATACGGCTCGGACGAGATCGCCGTGCCGCTATGGCGGCCGGAGAGCGGCTCGCGGCCGCCTGTACGACACATCGAGGCGCTGATCGGGCTCGGTCAGATCGGCTACGTCAAGGCTATCCAGTTGAAGCTGGACGAGATCGGCAGTGAGCACCCCGAACATGCCGACTTCGTCGCGGAAATGCGGTCGCTGATCGACCGCTTCGATCTCGACCAGTACATGGCCACATTGAAGACGTTGCATGCGTATGAGCACTGAGTCGAAAAAGCGCGACGTCGCGCTCGTTGTCGACGACTCCCCCGAGACGCTGCGGCTGCTTACCGACGCGCTCGACAGCGCCGGGATGACGGTAATGGTGGCGCTCGACGGCGCGGCCGCAATGCGCATCGTCGACCAGATCACGCCTGACATCGTGCTGCTCGACGCGGTGATGCCTGGCATGGACGGGTTCGAGACCTGCCGCCGCCTCAAGCGCGATGCGGGCCTTGCCAATGTCCCGGTGATATTCATGACGGGGCTCGCCGAGACGGAGCACATCGTGCGCGGGCTGGAGGCCGGCGGCGTCGACTACGTGACCAAGCCGATCGTGATCGAGGAGATGCTGGCGCGCATCCGCGTTCATCTCGGCAATGCGCGGCTGACGCAAAGCGCACGCGCCGCGCTTGACGTCTCCGGCCGATTCCTGTTCGCGGTCAACCGCCAGGGCAAATTGTTGTGGGCGACCCCGCAGGCGCAGAAGCTGCTGGCGGACCACCACGGCGCGCAGACCGACGACGACTTCGTCCTGCCAGTATCATTGCTGCAATGGCTGGAGCAGGCCAAGGGCAAGGGCAGCTCGAAATCTCAGGCGGCTTCCCTGCCCGACAATCCTCAGCTCCGGCTGTACTACATGGGCGAGACCGCGCCGAACGAGTTTCTGCTTCGGCTGTCCAGGGAGTCCGGCACCGCGCCGCCACCCGAATTCACCAGCGAGCTCGGCCTCACCACCCGCGAAGGCGAGGTGCTGGCCTGGCTCAGCAAGGGCAAGACCAACCGCGACATCGCGCAGATTTTGGGCTTGAGCCCGCGCACGGTCGACAAGCATCTCGAGCAGATCTACTCCAAGCTCGGGGTCGAGAACCGGACTGCGGCGGCGGCGATTGCAACGAATGCGACAAGAAGGAATTCCTGACGCCTCCACCGCCGTCGTCCTGGACAAGCGCAGCGAAGCGGAGCGCCGATCCAGGACCCATTACCACAGTACGTGGTTTGGCGACGATTCTTGATGACAAGCTCGCGCCGCAACTTCTCCCTGGGGTAATGGGTCCTGGCTTTCGCCAGGACGACGGAGAAGCTTATAGCGACGCCTGCCTCTCCTCACCCGTACACAAACTCCCCGCCATCCAGATCCGTCTTCGGGATCTCGTCCTTTTCGGTCCAGTAATCCTGGCTGTGCTGCCATTCCGGCTTGTCCCCGCGCTTGGGCAGCAGGTCCATGTTGCGCATCATGTAGCCGGGGTTGAAGTTTTCCGGATCGATCCAGGGCAGGATCGGCATGTTGTGGTCTTCGGCGCGTAACTTGACCTCGACCTTCTTCTTGCCTTTGGCCTTCATGTGACCGAGCAGGCGGCAGACGAAGTCGGCGACGAGGTCGACGCGCAGCGTCCAGCTGGCGCGGAAATAGCCGAACACCCAGACCATGTTCGGCACGCCCGTGAACATCATGCCGCGATAGGTGACGGTGTCGCCGAAGTCGAGCGGCTTGCCGTCGACCTCGAAGGCGATGTCGCCGAGCGCCGCGAGATTGAATCCGGTTGCGGTGACGATGATGTCGGCTTCGAGCAGCTTGCCGGATTTGAGCTGGATGCCGTTCCCGACGAAACACTCGATCTCGTCGGTGACGACGGACGCCTTGCCACTTGCGATGCCCTTGAACAGATCGGCATCGGGCACGAAGGCGATGCGCTGCCGCCACGGCCGATAGCTCGGTGTAAAATGGGTGTCGACATCGTACTCCGGACCGAGCACCGCGCTGATCTGGCCGATCAGCTCCTTCTTCACCTGCTCGGGCTTGGAGATGCAGAGTTTCGTGAAGGCGTCCTGCTCGAACAGGATCTTGCGGCGGACTATCTCGTGGATCCAGGCCTCGTCGACCTGCAGCCGGCGCAGCTCCTCCGCGATCTCGATGGCGTTGCGCCCGAGACGGAAATAGGTCGGCGAACGCTGCAGCATCGTGACATGCGCGCATTTGTCGGCGATGTTCGGCACCAGCGTCGCCGCCGTCGCGCCGGAGCCGATCACGACGACCTTCTTGTTCGCGAGGTCGATATCATCAGGCCAGGTCTGCGGATGAACGATGCGGCCCTTGAAGCGGTCCGTGCCCTTCCATTCCGGCGTATAGCCTTCCGAATGGCGGTAATAGCCCTGGCACATCCAGAGAAAGTTCGCCGTGAAGGTTTTTGGCTCGCCAGTGTCGGTCGTCACCGCCTCGATGGTCCAGAGGTTCTGCTCGCTCGACCAGCTCGCCGAATTGATCTTGTGCTTGTAGCGGATATGCCGCGCGATATCATTTTCGTCGATCACCTCGTTCATGTAGGCGAGGATTTCCTCGGCGGTCGCGATCGGCGGCCCGACCCAGGGCTTGAAGCTATAGCCGAATGTGTGGAGATCGCTGTCGGAGCGGATCCCGGGATAGCGATGCGTGGTCCAGGTGCCGCCGAACGTCGCCTGCGTTTCCAGGATGACGAAGCTCGCACCCGGAAGCTGCCTGGTCATGTGATAGGCGCTACCGATGCCCGAGATACCGGCGCCGACGATCAGCACGTCGAAATGTTCAGAAGCCTGTTTGGCCGTGGCGTGACTGCGAACAGCGACATTCATTGTTGCTTCTATGCCTTGCTTGTTTTTGTGGCCGCCCTTGATTGGGCGGCGCGTTTCCTCCGCGACGGACGTGGTTGCCCATCGCGCTTCCGCTTCAAGATGACATAGATCAGGACGCGGTCAAATCACAGCGCCGCACCCCAGCTCCGCGCGGTCTGCAAGATCCAGTCGCGATACAGCGTGAGCGGCGTGACCCCGGTCAGCCCGCCGCAGCCGGCGGCTCCGTTCGGCCCCGTGGACCAGCTGATGACGCCGACGAGCACGGATCCGGTCGGCTTGTCCTCGAACACGGGACCGCCGGAATCACCGGTGCAGGCGCCAATTCCGTCGCGAACACCGTTGGTTACGGGGTCGACCAGCCGGATCTGGAGCGTGCCGGGCTGACCCGTAGCGACGAGGCCGGCAACACGCGTCGCGCCGCCACTCTTGCCGTCGCCACGCACTGTGACGCCAATACCGGCGATGACGAAGCGTCTGCCGACCTGGATCGGTATATTCGGCGTCCCGACCGGCACCATCGATTTTCCCTTGAGTGGAATTTCCAATTGCAGCAGCGCCACGTCGGCGGTAGCGCGATGCGCCTGCATTGCCTGCATGTTGAAATTCGGATGGATCGCGACGGTGCGGACGTTCAGCAATTGCGGCTGCCCGTCGGTGCCGCGATCGACGATCTTGTAGTCCGCGCCTGGCTGCACGCAGTGAGCAACGGTGAGCACCAGCTTTGGCGCAACCAGGGTGCCGGTACAGAAATTGCCGCGGGAGCCGACGATGGTGACGACGGCGCGCGCGACACCATCGGCCTGCGGAGTGCCGCCACCAACGATGGCATAGGCGGGCGTGGCGAGCAGCAGCGCGGATGTAATGAGGGTTACGAGCTTTTTCATGGGAACACGCTTCGGTGTCGGCATCGTTGACGGCGGTGGGATTGCTTCGGACTGGCCCTTGCCGATAGCGCATGCTAGCGCTCTTGGAAAGGAACAGACGAGGGCGGGATCTTGACGATCGAGGCTGTGATCTTTGATTTTGGTGGCGTGCTGACGAGTTCGCCGTTCGAAGCGTTCACGCGGTTCGAGACAGAGCGTGGCCTGCCCATCGACATCATCCGGCGCACCAACGCCGCCAATCATCTGGAAAATGCCTGGGCCAAGTTCGAGCGCGCCGAGGTCGATATCGACACGTTCGATCATTTGTTCGCGACGGAGTCGCTGGCGCTCGGCGCGGAGGTGCGCGGCCGCGATGTGCTGCCGTTGCTCCAGGGCGATCTGCGCCCCGAGATGGTCGAAGCGCTGAAGCGCATCAAGGCGCAATTCAAGACCGGCTGTATTACCAACAATCTGCCGGCCAATGCGATCGGCAGCATGACCGGGCGTTCACTCTATGTCGCCGAGGTGATGGTGCTGTTCGACCATGTCATTGAGTCCGCCAAGATCGGCCTGCGCAAGCCCGACCCGCGCATCTATCAGCTGATGGTCGAGACGCTGAAGGTTGATCCGAAGAATTGCGTCTATCTCGACGATCTCGGCGTCAATCTGAAGCCGGCACGCGAGATGGGCATGACAACGATCAAGGTCACCAGCGGCGCCCAGGCGATCGCCGAGCTCGAGGCAGCAACGGGATTGAAGCTGAGCTAGAGCCTCTTTCTCCGTCATTGCGAGCGCAGCGAAGCAATCCAGACTGCTGCTGCGGAACGATTCTGGATTGTTTCGCTGCGCTCGCAATGACGACCGCGGCGAGACATCGCCGAACCAGACCTACTCCGCCGCGGCGGCGATCCGTTCCGGAAACGCCGCAGCCAGCGACGCACGGTCGGGTTTCAATACGCCGCGCTCGGTGATGAGGCCGGTGACGAGCCGCGCCGGGGTGACGTCGAAGGCATAATTCGCGACCGGCGAGCCCTCTGGCACGATGCGCACCGTCTCAAGTCTTCCGTCTGCGGTGCGGCCGGTCATGTCGGTGACTTCTGTTCCGCTGCGCTGCTCGATAGGGATGTCGCGGATGCCGTCATCAACGGCGAAATCGATCGTCGGCGACGGCAGCGCGACATAGAACGGCACGTTGTTGTCGTGAGCGGCGAGCGCCTTCAAATATGTGCCGATCTTGTTGCAGACGTCGCCATTGGCGGCAACGCGATCAGTGCCGACGATGGCGAGATCGACCATGCCGTGCTGCATCAGATGCCCGCCGGTGTTGTCGGGAATCACCGTATGCGCCACGCCGTGATGGCCGAGCTCCCAGGCCGTGAGCGAGGCGCCCTGGTTGCGCGGACGCGTCTCGTCGACCCAGACATGGATCTTGATGCCGCGCTCATGCGCGAGATAGATTGGCGCCGTCGCCGTGCCCCAGTCGACGGTCGCGAGCCATCCGGCATTGCAATGGGTCAGCAAATTGACGGTCTCGCCCGGCTTCTTCTTTGCGACGATCGCCTCGATGAGTTTCAGGCCGTTGCCGGCGATGCCACGGTTGATCTCGACGTCCTGCTCGACGATCTCGTCGGCGCGCGCATAGGCAGCTTCGGCGCGCTCCAGCGGATCGATCGGCGCGAGGCTCGCGCGCATCTCGTCCAGCGCCCATTTCAGATTGATCGCGGTCGGCCGCGCCACTACGAGCGTGTCGTAGGCACGCTTCAGGCCGGCGTCGGAGGCGTCCTCGCGCATCGCGAGCGCCATGCCGTAAGCTGCGGTCGCGCCAATCAGCGGCGCACCGCGCACCAGCATGTCGCGGATGGCGAGGGCCGCGTCCTCGCATGAGGTCAGCTTCGCAACGATGAACTCGTGCGGCAGCCGGCGCTGGTCGATCGCTCCGACCGACCAGCCGTCGCGCTCACGCCAGATGCTGCGGAAATGCTTGCCGTCGACCTTCATGGCATTCTGCCTTTCGTATCACGTTCGCAGGATGCGCCCGGCCACCGCATCGAGCTTCTTCAAGAGCTCGGGATCGCGCGCCTCGGGCGCGGTGATCAGCGCAGTATCGAGCGCGCGGTCCGAGCCGATCGGGCACGGCTCATGCTCGCGCGGGAAGTCTTTCGCCAGCCGCGCCACCAGCGCTTTTGCCTTATCGGCATTCGAGCTAAGAACGCGGATGATGTCCTGCACGGTGACGGCGTCGTGATCGGGATGCCAGCAATCGAAATCCGTCACCATCGCAACGGTTGCGTAGCAAAGCTCGGCCTCACGCGCGAGCTTCGCTTCGGGCATGTTGGTCATGCCGATCACGGAATAGCCCAGCGTCTTGTAGGTCGTGCTTTCCGCATAGGTCGAGAATTGCGGTCCCTCCATGCAGACATAGGTGCCGCCGCGCGCAAACGCGATGCCCTCGGCTTCGGCCGCCGTGGCAAGATGGATGCGCAGCCGCGGCGAGACCGGGTGCGCCATCGACACATGCGCGACGCATCCCCTCCCGAAAAACGAGCTCTCGCGCTTGTGGGTGCGATCGACGAACTGGTCGACGAGAACGAAGGTTCCCGGCGGCAGCTCCTCCCTGAACGAGCCACAGGCCGACAGCGAGATCAGGTCGGTGACGCCGGCGCGCTTGAGGACGTCGATATTGGCGCGATAATTGATGTCGGAGGGCGAGAGCCGGTGGCCCTTGTCGTGGCGCGGCAGGAACACGATCGGCAGGCCGGCAATGGAGCCGCGCCGCAGGGGCGCCGACGGCTCACCCCAGGGGCTGTTGATCACCTCTTCGCGAGCATCCTTCAGCCCCGGCAGATCGTAGATGCCGGAACCGCCGATGATGCCCAATACCGCCTGCGTCATGCTTGCTCCACCCCGTTCGCGCCTTCGCGATTCCGTGGAGAAGCTATGCCAGTTTTATGTGGGTTTTGGAACGGGTGATGGGGCGGGAAGTGCCGTCAGGAGGACGCGCGCCAGCGCGCCTGACTAAGCCGCGGCCGCCGACTGCAGCTGAGCCGAGACCATGCGCTCCAGCGTCTCGACGGACTGGAAGTTCTCCGGTGTGATCTCGGCCTGGGGAATCGTGAAGTCGAACTCGGCTTCGACACCGAGCATCAGATTGACCATGTCCATCGAGGTCAGGCCGACGTCGACAAGCTTGGCCTGCGGCGTGACGTCGGCGGAGAGCGCGTTCTGGGCGAGGATGCCCTTCACCAGCTTGATGATGCGATTGCGCAATTCGGTATCGAAAGCCTGCATCGGTAAATTCCCATCTGTCGACAAAGGTCGGACCGGTTGCCGGCTACGATGGGCACGGCAGGCCGATCCCGCAATGGACACCACCATTACTTCGCGTTTCTTAGTAAACGATGACTCAGATTGTCTGGATTTATGGCTTCTTACATATCCCTAATGCGATCGCGGGAATCCGGACGATGCAAACAACCCGAACTTAACTGTTCGTTCGGAATTGGGCTTTGTTTACCTTCTATTTCATCGACGAATTTGAATTAAATCCGTAGCCTCATCTCATAAGCAAAGATGGTCGAAGGATCGCTCAAGCGGCATCGCGAATGATGCCGGCGATCCTGAACGGCAAACCGGAGGCGGACGAGTATGAACGTGCGTGAAGCAGTCCTCACTGTCGACGAGACGCAGACGAGCTTTCTCGAGCAGGGTCCCTCCCTAGTCGAACGCGCCGCTCGAACCGCTGCCACGGCGGCTGCCGACGCAGAGGGGGTCGATCGCGATGCCCGCTTCCCCCACAAGGCCTTCGATGTCGCGCGTGAGCAGAAGCTGCTCGGCGTCATGATCCCGGCCGAGTTCGGCGGCTTCGGTGCCTCGATCCACGACGTCACCGACGTCTGCTACACGCTCGGACGGGCCTGCGCCTCCACGGCGATGATCTACGCCATGCACACGACAAAGGTCGCCTGCGTCGTCAGGCACGGCCACGGCATCCCCTGGATGGAAACCATGATGCGCCGGGTCGCGCGCGACCAGTGGCTGCTCGCCTCCTCCACCACCGAAGGCCAGAACGGCGGCAACATCCGCGCCAGCGCAGCCGCCGTCGACGTCGCAGGCGACACCGTCTCGCTGCTGCGCGACGCCACCGTGATCTCCTACGGCGCCGAGGCCGACGGCCTCGTCACCATCGCCCGCCGCGCCACCGATGCTTCCGCGTCCGACCAGGTGCTGCTGGCGCTCGCCAGGGACGATTATTCGCTGAAGCGGACGCTGGGCTGGGAAACCCTCGGCATGCGCGGCACCTGCTCGACCGGTTTCGAGCTGAAGGTCGACTGCCCGACCGACCGCGTCTTTCCGGAAGCCTACGACAAGATCCACGCCCAGACCATGACGCCGTTCGCGCATCTGTGCTGGTCCTCGGCCTGGGCGGGTATCGCTGCAGCCGCGGTCACACGTGCGCAGGCCTTCGTCCGCAAGGCGGCCCGCACCTCAGGCGGCCAGATGCCCCCGGCAGCCGCGCATTTCACCGCCGCCAAGATGTCGCTGGCCAAGCTGCGGGCGCTGATATCGGCCAATATCGACGCCTTTGCTCGCGCCGAGCACGACGAACGCGCGCTCGGCTCGCTCGACTTCCAGTCTTCGATCACGCTTCTGAAGGTGCAGGCCTCGGAGCTCGCGGTCGAGACCGTGATGCATGCGATGCGCACCGCAGGCCTTTCCGGCTACCGCAACGACGGTGAGTTCACCATGGGCCGCCATCTTCGCGACGTGCTGTCGTCGCCGATCATGATCAACAACGACCGCATTCTGGCCAATGCCGCGACGTCGACCCTGATGAGCGGCGTACCCTTGAGCCTTCACGACTGACGTGCCTTCACGACTAGACCAACAAGAACAATTTTGAGATAGCAGGACATCGAACCATGAACATTGCCGTCCTCCCCAATTCGCCCGAGATCGCCCCGCAAATCGCGGACCCGCTCGATCATCTCGCCGACAAGCTGTTCCACCCCATGGGCTCGGACGGCGTCTACGCCCGCACCGCGCTTTACGAGGGCATCGTCGAGCGGCTCGCCGCACTGATCACGAGCCATCGTGAAGCCGGCACCGAGGTGATGCGATTCCCACCGGTGATGAGCCGTTCACAGCTCGAGAAGTCCGGCTACCTCAAGAGCTTTCCGAACCTGCTCGGCTGCGTCTGCGGCCTGCACGGCACCGAGCGCGAGATCAACGCCGCGGTCAGCCGCTTTGATGCCGGCGGCGACTGGACCAGCTCGCTCTCGCCGGCAGACCTCGTGCTGTCGCCGGCGGCCTGCTACCCCGTCTATCCGATCGCGGCGAGCCGCGGCCAGTTGCCGAAGGGTGGCCTGCGTTTCGACGTCGCCGCCGACTGCTTCCGCCGTGAACCGTCAAAACATCTCGACCGGCTGCAATCGTTCCGGATGCGGGAATATGTCTGCATCGGCAGCCCCGATGACGTCGCTGATTTCCGCGAGCGCTGGATGGTGCGCGCGCAAGCGATTGCGACCGATCTCGGTCTCAGCTTCCGCGTCGACTATGCCAGCGATCCGTTCTTCGGCCGCGTCGGTCAGATGAAGGCCGTGAGCCAGAAGCAGCAGCAGCTCAAGTTCGAACTGCTGATCCCGCTGCGCTCGGAAGAGCAGCCGACCGCCTGCATGAGCTTCAATTATCACCGCGAGCATTTCGGCACGACCTGGGACATCCAGGACGCCAATGGCGAGCCGGCCCATACCGGCTGCGTCGCCTTCGGCATGGACCGCCTGGCCGTCGCCATGTTCCACACCCACGGCACCGACCCTTCCGCTTGGCCCGCCAAGGTGCGGGAGATCATGGGCCTGCAGCCGCAGATCGCGGCCGATGCCCACGGCGAAGGCTGGCGCTAACGGAACGAGGCCGGTCATTTCCACGGGAAAGACGAGCGTGATCCATACCAAGGTCCGATGCCGCGAGATCACCGAGTCCGACGTCGATGCGGTCGCGGACTTGCTGACGCGCGGCTTCGTCGGCCGCTCGCGCGGCTACTGGATTCAGGGCCTGCGCCGGCAAGCCTTCCGGCCGGTACCGGACGGCTTCCCGCGCTTCGGCTACATGCTCGACAATGATGGTACGCCGGTCGGCGTGCTGCTGCTGATCTACACGGCGCGGAGGGACGGCGATGAGACCGCCATCCAGTGCAATTTGTCGAGCTGGTACGTCGATCCGGCCTACAGGAACTACGCCCCGCTCCTGACCAAGATCGCGCAGCGGCACAAGGACGTCACCTATCTCAACATCAGCCCGGCGCCGTGGACCTGGCCGATTATCGAGACGCAGGGCTTTCGCGCCTATTGCAGGGGGATATTCTTCTCGGTGCCTGCTCTGGCGCGGGTCCCGCGCTGGAGCAAGATCGAGGTCATCTCGCAGCACGCCAAAACGATCGACGGGCTTTCCGATGCCGAGACTGATCTCTTGACGCGGCATGCGCGCTACAATTGCCTCAGCCTCGTCTGCCGCACGCCAAATGGAACGTTCCCCTTCATCCTGCAACCGGTGCGCATCCGGCGTGGCATCATTGCGCCGCCCGCGATGAAGCTGATCTACTGCCGCAACGCGGCCGAATACACCGAATGCGCGGGCCGCATCGGCCGGCTGCTGCTGCGGCTCGGCAAGATCGCGGTCGCCGTCGATTCCAACGGCCCGGTTCCCGGCCTCGTCGGCATCTACACCGAGCGTCGCGGCCGCAAATATTTCAAGGGCCCGCACCGGCCGCAGCTCGCCGACCTCACGGATACGGAACTCGTGCTGTATGGGCCGTAGTTCGTGTTTTGAACCAGATGTCATCCGGGCCCAGCGCGCAATTACGCAGGCCGCCTTGCACGCCCCTCCACATTCGACGCATTCCTGCATCTCCTGGTCACCCTCCGTAAACTACGGCGCTTAAGGGAATTTTCCCGCCTCTTCGCTAGCCTCGGCGACTGAATTACCTTGCGTTAGGTCTATTGCCCGCCGAGACCCCGCCGCCCCATGACGTCGATCCGCGACAACGAGCTTGATGCACGCCGCGATCACGGCCCGAAGGCCCTGGTCGGGCTGAGCCAGCTTGCGCTCGACCACATGGAGCAAGGCGTCTGCGTCTACGACGCCGGCAACCGGATCGTGCTGGTCAATCAGCGCTATCTCAGCTTGTTCAACATGTCGGCCGAGAAAGTGCGGGTCGGCACGAGCTACCGCGACGTGCTCGCCCACAGCGTGGCCCTCGGCAACATCCCCGCGGGGGAAGTCGACACACTCTATGCCGAGCGCATGGCGCGGATCGCCACCGGCCAGCCGTTCCGGACTCAACAGACGCTCGCGAGCGGCCTCGTCATGGCGCTCGAGCTGAAGCCGCTTCCCGGCGGCGGCTGGATGACGATCTGCGACGACGTCAGCCGCCTCGCCCGGGTCGAGGCGGAACTGCGCGTGCAGACCGAGCGCAGCCAGCACGCGCTCGCCAACATGTCGCACGGATTGATCATGTACGGCGCCGACAGCCGCGTCGTCGTCTGCAACGATCGCTTCTTGAACCTCTACAATCTCGACCCTGAAATCGTGAAGCCGGGCGTCTCGCATTGTACGGTGATCGAGCATTGGATGTCGCGCGGCAACCTGCCGGGCATGCCGGGCGAGGAATTCCACGGCACCAGGCTGGAGGACGTGCGCACCAGGAAGGCGAAAACCCTGCTGGTGATGCGCTATGACGGACGGATGGTGCAGGCGATCTCCCGTTTCCTGCCCGACGGCGGCTGGGTGACGGTGCACGAAGACGTTACCGAGCGGCTGCAATACGAGGAGATGCTGAGGCAGCAGAACTTCATGCTCGATGCGGCGCTGGAGAACATGGCGCACGGGCTCGCCTTCTACGACAGCGACATGCGCCTGCGCGTCTGCAACACCACCTACCGGAAGATCTATCGGCTGTCGCCGGAAGAAGCCAAGCCGGGCACGCATCTCGGCGAACTGATCGAACGCTCGATGGCAAACGGCGCGTTCTCGTCCGAGTATAGTCCGCAACAACTCCTGGAAGCCGCCAGCGCAAGGATTGCCAACCGCAACTCCTCGCCGATACGCCGGCGGATGTCGAATGATACCACGATCTCGGTTCGCTATTGCGCCCTGGCCGAGGGTGGTTTTGTGGCCACCTACGAGGACATCACCGAGCGCGAGCACGCAGTCGAGGAGTTGAGCGAGCAGTATCGGCGCTTCGACGCGGCCCTGAACAACATGAGCCAGGGTCTGTGCATGCTCGATTCGAGCTTGCGCGTCATCGTCTGCAATCGGCGCTATATCGAGATGTACGGACTGTCGCCCGAATTGGTGAAGCCGGGCGTGTCGATGCGCGAGATCATGGAGCACAGCTGCGAGCTCGGCATCCATCCAAACACCACCGCCGCGCAGCTTTATGCCGACTATGTCGAGAGGCTGCGCGAGGGTGAGCACACGCTGCACCGCTATTTGGGCGACGGCCGCATCATCAAGCTCAATCACAAGCGAATGGAGCATGGCGGCTGGGTCGTCACCTATGAGGACGTCACCGAGCGTCACAAGGCCCAGGCCCGCGTGGCGCACATGGCGCGGCACGATTCGCTCACCGACCTGCCCAACCGCACACTGTTCCGCGAGAAGATGGGCGAGGGGCTGAACCAGGTCGCGATCGCCGGCGGCGCGATGGCCGTGCTGTGCTTCGACCTCGACAATTTCAAGACCGTCAACGACCGCCTCGGCCACGCGGCCGGCGACCGGCTGTTGCGCTGGGTCGCGGCGCGGCTGAAGGAGAATGTCGGCGAGCACGACACCGTCGCGCGGCTCGGTGGCGACGAATTCGCGGTTCTCCAGCGCGGACCGCAGCCGCAATCGGCGGAAAGGCTCGCACGCCGCCTGGTGGAGATCATCGGTCACCCCCCGCCGCTGGAGAACCAGTCGATCCATGTCGGCGTCTCCGTCGGCATCGCAATCGCGCCCGATCACGGGCTCGATGCCGACGAGCTGATGAAATGCGCCGACCTTGCGCTGTACCAGGCCAAGGCGAAGGGGCGCGGCGCTTATCGGCTGTTCGAGCCCCAAATGGAAGAAGAGGCTCGCAGCCGGCACGCGCTGGAGCGCGATCTGCGCGGCGCACTCGAGGCCCGTGAATTCCACCTGGCGTTCCAGCCGCAGGTGCGGCTCGACACCACCGAACTTACCGGCTTCGAGGCGTTGCTGCGCTGGAAACATCCCACGCGTGGCCTCGTCTCGCCGGCCGAATTCATTCCCATCGCGGAAGAGAACGGGCTGATCGTTCCGATCGGAGAGTGGGTGCTGCGCTTGGCCTGCGCGACCGCCGCGACCTGGCCCGATCTCACCATCGCGGTGAATTTGTCGCCGGTGCAGTTCCGCTCGCGCGGGCTGGTGACAATGGTCACGAGCGCGCTTGCGGAGGCCGGCTTGCCACCGCATCGGCTCGAGCTCGAGGTCACGGAGACGGCGCTGCTCGACGACAGCGAGGCGACGATCGGGATCCTGCACCAGCTGCGCGCGTTGGGGGTGCGCGTCAGCCTCGACGATTTCGGCGTCGGCTATTCTTCTCTGAGCTATTTGCGCAAGTTTCCGTTCGACCGCATCAAGATCGACCGCTCCTTTGTCGGCACGCTCGGCGAAAGCCCGGAGAGTGTGGCGATCGTCCGCACCATCGCCAGCCTCGGCTCGGTGCTCGGCGTCGAGACCACGGCAGAAGGTGTGGAGACGATCGAACAACTCGACTTCGTCCGCGAATGCGGCTGCACCGCCGTGCAGGGATATTATTTCGGCAAGCCCTCCCCGGCCGCGGAGGTCGGACGCATGATCGAGACGCTGAGCGCAGTCCGCCGCGTCGCGTAAGGGCTCAGCCGAAAGGCAAATTCCGTATCTCGGCACGCCTCCAAACGACCAATTGTCGCACGTGCGCTTTTCGGCGGGATCACCGTATCGCGCCCTCGCAATGCGCTTTTCATCTCCCATGATTTCGGGGACAATCCCGTCATAACAATGAGAAACGGCGGCCCGAACGTGGCCACTGCTTGGGAGGAGTTCGATGTCGCGATACGGGCTGAAGACAATCGCCTTTGCCACCATGCATGTCGTGGGCGCGTTGCTCGCGACTGCCGCCGGTGCGCAGGACTATCCCACCAAACCGGTCACGCTGATCGTGCCATGGCCGGCCGGCGGATCGACCGACATCTCGATGCGCGCGATCGCCGACAGCGCCTCCAAGGTCCTGGGGCAGCCGATCGTGATCGACAACAAGGCCGGCGGCGGCGGCACGGTTGGACCTGCCACCATGGCCGCGGCCGCGAAGCCGGACGGCTACACCATTTCACAGCTTCCGATCACCGTCTTCCGCCTGCCCCTGATGCAGGAGGTGTCGTGGGATCCGGCGAAGGATTTCACCTATATCGTTCATCTCACCGGCTATACGTTCGGCGTAACCACCAGCGCGGAGTCGCAGTTCAAGTCCTGGAAGGACGTGGTCGAGTTCGCAAAGGCAAATCCAGGCAAGGTGACCTACGCGACGCCGGGCACCGGCACCTCGCTTCATATCGGCATGGAGCAGATCGCCGCGATGTCCGGCATCAAGCTCACACAGGTGCCGTTCAAGGGCGGGGCGGAGACCAACGCCGCGGTACTCGGCCAGCACACCATGCTGCAGGCCGACTCCACCGGTTGGCGGCCCTTGGTCGATGCCGGCAAGCTGAAGCTTCTCATGGTGTGGACCGGCGCGCGATCGCCGAACTATCCTGACGTGCCGACGCTGAAGGAACTCGGCTATCCCATGGTCTACGATTCCCCGTTCGGCATTGGAGGGCCCAAGGGCATGGATCCCAAGATCGTCGCCAAGCTGCACGACGCCTTCAAAAAGGCGGTCGAGGACCCCGCGGTAATCGCCACGCTCGCCAAATACGACATGGTGCCGAGCTACAAGAATACCGAGGACTACAAGAAGTTCGTCCTCGAGGTCACGGAGTCAGAGCGCAAGGTGATCGACACGCTCGGGCTTGCGAAGAAGTAGGATTGAGCCACTTCCGTGTCCCGGATCTGCAGGGCGCCGCTTCGCGCTGCGTAGCATCCGGAGCACGGCCGAGAGGGTATCGATGAACGACCAAACCTCCGTCAAACTCCGCCTCAACAACTCCGAACTCTGGGGCGGCTTGATCGGGCTCGCGCTCGGCGGATTCGTAATCTGGCAGGGCGTGAAGCTCAAGCTCGGCACCATCAATGACCCCGGCTCCGGCTACGTGCTGTTCTACACGGGCATCCTGATGTGCGTGTTCGCGGTCAGCATTATCATCTCGGCTATTGCGGAGGGCGGCCCGACGCTGGCCTCGCGCTGGGACAATGTGAGCTGGAGCAAGCCGCTTCTCGTCATCGTCTGCCTCACCGCGTTCTCCTTTGCTCTCGAGCCGCTGGGATTCCTGCTGTCGTCGATCCCGCTCATGCTGCTTTTGTTGCGCTTGATCGATCCCGTGCGCTGGACGCTGGCGATCCCAATCGCCGCGCTGGTGCCGCTCGGCATGTGGTGGGTGCTCAAGCGGCTGCTGCTGATCCAGCTACCCTCGGGCCTGTTCGGGATCGGTTGATCGCATGGATACGCTTGTCAACGTCGCGCATGGGTTCGGCGTCGCGCTGCTGCCGGTCAACCTGCTCTACTGCTTCATCGGCGTCTTCATCGGTACGTTGGTCGGCGTGCTGCCAGGCATCGGGCCGATCTCGGCGATGTCGCTGTTGCTTCCGGTGACACTGTCGGGAACGCCGGAATCCGGCATCATCATGATGGCGGGGATCTATTACGGGTCGATGTATGGCGGCTCGACGACCTCAATCCTGGTCAACATCCCCGGCGAAGCTGCTTCGGTCGTCACGTGCATCGACGGACACCAGATGGCGAAGCAGGGCCGTGCCGGCCCTGCGCTGGGCATCTCAGCCTTCGGCTCGTTCATCGCCGGCACATTTTCACTCGTTGCACTGATGCTGGTGGCGCCTCGGCTCGCCAACATCGCCATCGCGTTCGGCCCTGCCGAATATTTCAGCCTGATGGTGCTCGGCCTCATCGTACTCACCTTCCTCACCCAGGGATCGATGCCGAAGGCGCTCCTGATGGCATGTATCGGCGTCGTGCTCGGACTGATCGGCCTCGACAGCATTACGGCGCAGCCGCGGCTGACCTTCGGCCGCATGGAGCTGATCGACGGCATCGGACTCGTGCCCGTGGTGATGGGCCTGTTCGGCGTCGCGGAGGTGCTGCTCAATACCGAGCAGGCGATCAAGCGCGACATCATCAACGCCAAGATCACGCAGCTGTTGCCCAACAAGGCCGATTGGCAAGCGAGCGCCGGCCCGGTAGCGCGTGGCACGTTACTCGGTTTCCTGCTCGGCATTCTCCCGGGCGGCGGCGCCGTGGTAGCCTCATTCGCGTCCTATGCGCTGGAGAAGCGGCTGTCGAAAACGCCGGAGCGCTTCGGCCATGGCGCAATCGAAGGCGTAGCGGGTCCCGAATCCGCCAACAACGCGGCGGCCGGCGGCGCGTTCATTCCGCTGATGACCCTGGGCATTCCCCCGAACGTGGTGATGGCGCTGCTGCTCGGCGCCTTCGTCATCCACGGCCTGCAACCGGGGCCGCTGCTGATCACGCAAAACCCCGGCCTGTTCTGGGGCATCGTCGCCAGCATGTATATCGGCAACGTCATGCTGCTGATCCTCAATTTGCCGCTGATCGGCATGTGGGTGCAGCTACTCAAGCTGCCCTACAACATCCTGTTTCCATTGATCATCCTGTTCACGATCCTTGGCGTCTACTGCTCGAGCAACAACGTGTTCGACGTCTATGTGATGATCGCATTCGGCATCATCGGTTATTTCATGCGCAAGCTCGGCTTCGAGCCCGCGCCGCTGGTGCTGGCGTTCGTGCTGGGGCCGATGATGGAGAACAATCTGCGCAAGTCGCTGATCCTCTCGCAGGGCGACCTCTGGACTTTCGTGCAGCGGCCGATCTCGGCAGCGTGTCTTACGCTCGCGCTGGTGCTGCTGATGGCGCCGCTATTACCCGCGTTGCGCAAGAAGCGCGAACTCGTGGCGCTGGATGAGGGGGCGTGAGGGCTTGGTAGGGTGTCTCAGCCTGCTGCGGGCAACGCGCTGTCCGGCGGCGGCGCGCCCCACGGCCGCTCGGATGAGGCGAGCCCGATCAGGCGGCCCTGGATGTAGTCGCAACCCCAGTCGCGCAGCATGTTGGCAGCTCCTTCGTCCTGCACCCATTCGGCCACCGTCTTGATGTCGAGGCGGCGGGCGAGGTCGATCAAGGTTTGCACAAAGGCGCGGTCGTCGGCGGAACGAGTGATGTTCTGCACGAAGGCACCGTCGATCTTCACGATGTCGACGCCCAGCTTGCGCAGATTGCGGAACGAAGTGTAGCCGGCGCCGAAATCGTCGATGGCGATGCGACTGCCGAAGTTCTTCAGCCGGGTGACGAAGCCACGCACGTCGTCGATGTCCTGGATCGCGACGGTTTCGGTGATCTCGACGATCAGCCGCTCGGCGACGCCGGGATGGGCGCGCATGAGCGATTCGATTCCCGCCCACCAATCCGGATCCATGGTGGTGTCCGGCGAGATATTGAGGCTGAGGCAGATGCCGGGCGCGGCCGCGAGCTCGGCGACCACGAGCTCGAGCACGCGGTGATCGACCAGGCGGATCAGGCCGAGCCGTTCCGCGACCGGCACGATGTCGGGCGCGAGCAGCACCTGGCCGTCGCCCTGGTCCATCCGCACCAGGCATTCGTGAAAGGCGCATTCGCGCGAAAGGGCGGCAACCACCGGCTCGTAGGCGAGCTTGATACGGCGCTCATTCAGTGCGGTGACAATCTCGTCGGTGACGCGGATGTTGACGCGGCGCTGGGCGTCGCGCGCGGCATCCGGGCGCCAGGCTGCGAACGAGCCGACGCGGCGTTGTTTCGCGGTGTCCAGCGTCTCGTGGGCGCGATTGACGGCTTCATCGGTGTTGCGGGCATAGCGCGGCACGCTGACCGCGCCGATCGAGGCGGTGACCGACACCGGGCCGGATTTGGTCGGCACCACCTCGTCGCGGATGCCGGCGAGGAAGCGCTCGGCAGCGACGTTCATGTCGTCGACGGTGCAGTTCTTCAGGATCAGGCCGAACTTGTTGCCGGAGAAGCGGCCAAGCACGTCGCCGCCGCGCAAGCGCGCGCGAATGCGCGTGGCGACGTCGAGGATCACAGCGTCGGCAACGTCGAAGCCGAAGGCTTCATTGACACGCGCGAGATGATCGATGCCGACCAGCATGAAGGCCGCGGTCGAGCGGAAACGGGTCGTCTCCTCGATGGCTTCGGCCAGCGCGGCGATCAGATGCGAGCGATTGAGCTCGCCGGTCAGCGGATCGAGCCGGGCGAGCTTGGTCAGTTCCTCGTCCCGGGCATGGCGTTCATTGTTGATGCGGACGGAGCCGATCGCACGCACCGGCCGGCCGTCGGGGCCAGCGAACCAGCGGCCGGTCTCCTCGATCCAAACTACGGGATCCGCGGCGCTCATGCGCACGCCGTACTCGACCCGGTAGGGCGTGCCGTCGGCGCCATGCACGGCTGAGGTCTGGGCCAGCGCGGCGCTCCGCAGCGATTGCGCGGGCTCGATCAGCCTGGCGAATTCGGCGCCGGTGGCCAGCCGTTCGGCGGGAATTCCGGGAAAGATGGCGCCGACCTGCTCACCCCAGACAATGGCATCGCTGGCGATTTCCCAGGCGAACACGGCCTGGCCGAGGGCGGCCAGGATGTCGGAGGCTTGCGGCAATGCGGGGGTCAAAATCGCCTCGTTTCGGGACAGCGGGGAGTCCTGAGTCGGCACAGGATAAAGCCAGATTCGCCATTGACCCTAGGCAAAGTTGATAAACAATTTGGAAACCACGTTTCCTCACTCGCAGGAACCAAACCGGCCCGCCCGGCATAGGCCTTGCGAGTACATGACACGCACCGGCGCCAGCGTCTCGAAACGCGACAATCTTGGCCGGGTCAACGGTGATTGCGATGTTGAGTACCGATCAAGCAGACGTGGCGGACAACGGCACAGGCTCGGCTGTGGTGCCGCTGATGCCGGTTTTGCAGCGGGTCCACAAGGCACCGCTGCCGCGCCCCGATCCCAGCTTCGTCGCCCAGCTCATCGCCAATGCCGAGCACCTGCCCCAGGCGAGCCGGCTCCGCCGCGTGTCTTCCGAGGATGCACAGGTCGCCTATGGCAGCAAGCACCCGCTTCCAAGCGTCACCGCGCGCACGCGGCAGGTGGCTTGAATCAGCGCGGCGCGTCGGGAGACGGCTGGGTGCCGTTGCCCGGCTGCAAATGCGGCGAGGGGATTTCCGGCGAGGGCGTGCTCTGGACCGGCTTCGGCGCGGGATGATCCATCAGCACGGATTCGGCGACCGACTGCGCGGAAGGTGCGGATGCGGGCGGCGCAACGACTGGCTCGAACTTGGGCTCGACCACCGCTTCATCGACTGGCACTTCCGCTTGGCGCTTGGCCTTACGCGGCGCTGGTGCCGTTTCGGCGACATAAGCCACGCGGCGGCGCGTGCGCTGGGCGATGCCGCCGAGGAAATCCGCCATCGCGAGCAGCACCAGAAGGAAATAGGTGGAGTTGCCGAATTTGGGCCACATCACGAATTCGGCCGCAGCCGCGCCGAACACGATCAGCGACAGCAAATGATCCATCAGGAATTTCGAGCCGGGCCGCGCGCCCTTGACCACCTCGAGCAGCAGCAGCACGACGCCTAGCGCGAGCATCACGTCGGAGAGCGTGACCGGCCAGGCCTCGCCCGTGATCATCGGCACCTTGAACAGCACGTCCGTAAAGGACACGCTCGGCATCAGGAAGGCGATGATGTTGTAGACCGCGAGCGGGATCAGGAGCAGCGGGAAACCGACCATCGGCGAAATGCCTTCTCGATCAAGATATCCAGACAGGACAATGCGGCGGCGAAGCATTAGCTCCGCCGCCGTCACTGTCATATCTCATGGGTTGGCCGAAATCAGGCAGGCGAAATCATCCTGCCTGGGGAAAGGTCCCGAATTCAGGACTCTTTCTTCTTCAGGACCTGACGGCCCTTGTACATGCCGGTCTTGAGGTCGAGATGATGCGGACGACGGAGCTCGCCGGAGTCCTTGTCTTCCACATAGGTCGGCTTCTTGATGGCGTCAGCCGAGCGGCGCATGCCGCGGCGCGACGGCGAGGTTTTTCTTCTCGGAACGGCCATTTCAGTATCCTCTAGGGATTGGTGTCATCAGGGCATCGTCCGCGAGGGGACGGCTCAGCACCCGCAAACCGAGGCGAGCTGAATGCCGGTCAAGGCCGGGCTTATAGAGGAAGGCTTGCCTTAAATCTAGGGCTCTGGGCCGGAAAATGCGCCCGAAAAGGGCCCGAAATCAGCGATTCTCCCGCCAGCAGGTCGAAAGCGAGCTGGCCTGCGCTCTCGCCACATAGGTCCCGGCCAGCCGCCGGACGCCCGGTCCCGGCGTCCTGGCGCTGCGTTTGACCGGATTCGGCAGGATCGAGGCCAGAAGCGCCGCCTCTCGGGGGGAGAGGTTCGCCGCCGACTTGCCGAAGGCATAGGCGCTGGCCGCCTCGGCCCCAAACTGGCCCTGCGGTCCCAGTTCGGCGATGTTGAGGTAAATCTCCAGGATTCGTGCCTTGGGCAGGACGAGATCGATCCACAGCGCCAGCGGGAATTCCAGCGCCTTGCGGACGAAGTCCCGCCCCTGCCAGAGGAACAGGTTTTTCGCCACTTGCTGGGTGATGGTGGAAGCGCCCCGGAACGGGGTGCCGTCCTCCTTGGCATCGTCGATCGCCTCACGCAACGCGCCCCAGTCGATGCCGTGATGCTTGCAGAAATGAGCGTCCTCGGCCGCCACCACCGAGCGTGGCAGCGAGGGCGACATCGCCGCCAGATCGATCCATTCCCGCTGCATCGGCGCACCCCGAAGCGAGCGCCAGACCATCAGCGTCGAAACGGGATGGCCGGCACGGTAGAACGGCGCGATGACGTAGGGCGCGAGAACCGCGACCGCGAGCACCAGGAGAAGGGTTTTGACGACGCGCAAATCAACCTTTCCGGCGCAGAACGAAACGCGGCCACGGGCCCGGCATTAAGTCTGTGATAATTCGGGCGTTTTCCAGCACTTTTTAGGCCTTCCAAACGATTGACTGAGGCGGGCGCATAAAGGATTGTCCCGCCGAATTTTAGTTCTGGAGCCCTTCTTGATGACCGGCACGTCCCCGTCCGATTTCGCCAAACGTCTGGACAAGACCGCTGATGACACCGAGGCCCTGCTCGGGCGCCTGCTGTCGGACGACATCCTGCCCGATGAGATCGCCCGGCCCAAGCGACTGATGGACGCAATGCGCTATTCGAGCCTCAACGGCGGCAAGCGCCTGCGGCCGTTCCTGGTGGTCGAGAGCGCGGCCGTGTTCGGCGTGCCGCGCGAAGCCGCGCTGCTCGCGGGTGCGGCGCTCGAATGCATCCACTGCTATTCGCTGATCCACGACGATCTGCCCGCGATGGACAATTCGGACCTGCGCCGCGGCCGCCCGACCCTGCACAAGAAGACCGACGACGCGACCGCGATCCTCGCGGGCGACGGCCTGTTGACGCTCGCCTTCGACATCATTACCCGCGACGAGATCCATCGCGACGCCAATGTGAGGCTTTTGCTGACGCGCGCGCTCGCGCGCTGCGCCGGCATCGGCGGCATGGTCGGCGGCCAGATCCTCGATCTCGCCGGCGAAGGCCGCTTTGGCGGCAACGAACCGATCGACGTCGCCCGTATTCAGCAGATGAAGACCGGTGCGTTGCTGCGCTACGGCTGCATCGCCGGCGCGATCCTCGGCCAAGCCTCGCAAAAGGAATATCAGGCGCTCGACGATTACGGCCGCGCGCTCGGCGAAGCCTTCCAGATCGCCGACGACCTGCTCGACGTCGAAGGCGACGCCGCCGCGCTCGGCAAGCCTGCCGGCGCCGATGCGGCGCTCGGCAAGACCACCTTCGTCACCCAGCTCGGAATTGAAGGCGCCAAGCAGCGCGTCCGCGACCTGCTCGCGCGAGCCGACAGCGCCGTGTCGATCTTCGGCGAACGGGCCGCCGTGCTGCAAGCGGCTGCGCGGTTCGTCGCCGAACGCAAGAACTAGCCGTGCGATGACGGGCGGCAGCAAGGAAGACCCGGCCCTCGCCCGCTTTCGCAAGATGTCGCGGCCGATGCGGCTGATTTATGCGCGGCCGCGGACGTTCATCTCCCTTGGTGTCGGTATCCTCGTCTGCCTGCTTTTGCCGGGCTCACCCCGGCTGACGACGCGGCTTGTGCTCGGCTGGGATGCGCTGATCGCGGTCTATCTCGTGCTGGTCTATGCGATGATGCTGTGCAACGACCACCAGCACATCCGCCGCGCCGCTGCGATGCAGGACGACGGCCGCTTCGTGATCCTGCTGGTGACGGCGACCGGCGCGTTCGCCAGCATCGCCGCTATTGTGGCCGAACTCGGCGCCCACCGCGGCGCCGCGGAGCTGACCATCGCGATCACCACCATCGCGCTGTCCTGGGCCGCGGTGCATACAACTTTCGCGCTGCATTACGCGCATGATTATTATCGTCACCCAACGCCGGGTGGCCTTGAGTTTCCCAGTGGCGACAAGGAAGACCACGCCGATTATTGGGACTTCGTCTACTTCTCGTTCGTGATCGGCATGACTGCGCAGGTCTCCGACGTCGGCATATCCGACAAGACCATCCGCCGCACCGCCACCGCGCACGGCATCATCTCATTCATCTACAACACGGCCTTGCTGGCGCTGACGGTCAACATTGCGGCGAGCGCGATCTCGGCCTGAACTCACTCCGCAATCCTAGTTACAGACCTCGGCATTGGCATCGTTGCCGGGGCCTCCGCCGCCGCGATATTCGAGATGACAGCCGCGGTTGACCGCACGACAGCCGCTGTTATTGCAGAACAGCTGTCCGCCACTCGAGCGGCGGCTAGTGCCAGCGGCAGCAGCGATGCCCGCAGCGCCACCAAAGCCGCCCGCCGCTCCGGCAGCCTCACCGCCGGCTTGACGACGCTGCCGTGCGGGACGCTCGTCGCCATCATCACGCTTTGCGGTCGCAGGCTTGGCGGTCGCAGGCTTGGCTGACTTGGCGGCACGCTGCTTCTCGCATTCGTTGTCGTCGTTGATCGCAAAGCCATCACGGCAGACGATCTTGGTGCACTTGTCGCCGTCGGCCTTGAAGCCGTGCTCGCAAACCAGCGGACAGACGCGCGACTGTTTCGACTTGACCGTGTCGAGCGCATCGGTGCTCGCCACCTTCACGTCGAGCTTGGTGCCGGCGTAACGGTTGAACTGCGACAACGAGCGCTGCGCGGACGTGGTCCAGTTGCCGTCGGCGGCGCCGGAGAAGCAGCCGACGCGGCCGAGCTCGGTCTGCACCGAGCGGCTGAGATCGGCCGGAGCGGTGGCCGGCGTCAGCGACGCGACGTTGGTGCCGGCGGGGCTCGCCGTGCTGGCGGGCGCTGCACTCGGGGCTGCGGCGGCGAGATTGACGCGCTGCTGCTCGGCGGCGGCCGCCTGCTGCTGCGCCTGCTCCTTGGCCTTTTGCGCCGCAAGCTGTACCTGCTCTGCGGCCTTCGCATCGGCGGCTGCCTTGGCCTGCGTATCTTTCTGCGCGCCAAGTGCGGCAAGACGATCGCGCTCGGCCTCGGCCTGTTTGGCCTTCTCGGTGGCCGCCGCATGGGCCTGCTCAGCGCCGATTTTTTCGAGCTGAAGTTTGGCGAGGCTCGCATAGAAGCCGTCGGAATGCTGGGCCAGGAACGCCTGCCATGCCGGCCTGTTGCCGACCTGGAGCGCGAGCTCGTAATCGCGGCGGATGTCGGCCTGAGGATTCGCCGTGGCCGCGGCAGCTGCGGCGGTCACCTTCACCGGCACCAGCGGCACGTCTTCGCCGCCGAGCGAGCCATAGACGAACGGCTCCTGCTTGTTACCCGTCGACTTGAGCACGTCGTCGCGCACGAAGCCGAAGGCGCGGCGGACGTCGAGGCCGGGCGTCGTCAGATGCTTCGACAGCGCCACGGTAAAGGGGCTGTTGGCACCATCGCCATCCTGCGCGGTGAAGCCGGCCTTGGCCGAATAGGCGATCAGCGTGTTGGAGCTGGTCGGCTCGACCTGGGCGAGACCGCGGCCGATACCGCGCGAGGCAACCGTGCGCTTCATGGTCTTGCCGAACGGATTGTCGCGGCAGGCATCCAGGATCACCAGGCGAAGCTGCTTGGCCGGTTCGACCGCGACCAGGACGCGGTCGAGGGAGAGCGCCTCGTCAAAAACGTCGGTGTCACGCTCCAGCTTGGCGTCGACAGGGATCAGATAGTTCGAGCCTTCGACCTCGATGCCGTGGCCGGCATAGTAGACCACGGCGATATCGGCATCGCGGGTCCCGTCGGCGAATTCGCGCAGCACACGCCGGGTTTCCTGCGCCGTCAGGTCGTGCCGGGAATCGACGATGTCGAACCCGGCCTCCTTCAGCGTCCTGGCCATCACCGAACCGTCATTGACGGGATTCGTAAGCGACGGCGCGTGCTGGTAGGCAGAGTTGGCGATCACCAGCGCGACGCGCTTCCCGGCGAAAGCGGGCCCGGCGCCGAATAGCAGCGCGACCGCAAGGAGAAGGGGGCAAAGTCTGAGCAATTTGCGCATGACACGACTTCCGGGTTCAGGGCATTTCAAGCCCCTTTGAGACGGCTTTATTAGCAGGATCCGCCGCGGGCGCTTGTGACGGAGGTCACGAAGCTGGCGCCGGCGGCAGGCCGAAAGGCCCCTTTTGTTTGTCGCGCCAGTCCGGGCGCGGTTCGCCGAGAAACAGTCCCACAGCAGGTTCCCTCAGGCATCCCCGATGTGGCTCCGATATTGAGGCAGATGGTCCGTAATCTCGTGCCAGGGCGCTTTCGAGCCCACGAAAATGTGGGCGCTCGGTCGGATCGAGGGGGCATCGACCAGGGTTCCCATGGCGACATGGACCCATTTTCCGTCGCGCACCCGGGAATAAAGCAGCGAGCCACAGCGGGCGCAGTGGGCGTCATGGGTGGTGTCGTCACCGTAGATGGTGCGCTGGTCCTCGCCGCTGAGGATGCGGAGCTTGCTCTGCTCGATGCCGGCGAACGGCTTGAAGGCGGCGCCGGTGGTGCGGCGGCAGTTCGAGCAGTGGCAATTCATCGCATAGGAGAACGCGTCCGCCACCTCGTAGCGCACGGCGCGGCAGTAGCATTCGCCGATCAGGAAGGAAGCGTTCGTATTCTCTGATCCGGTCATCACAGTGTCCTTGCGCAAATGGCACGCCCTCCCATAGCGCATTTTGACGTGTACGACTAAGTTCACCCTGAGCCATCATTCAAAGGGATGACCCATGAGCCAGAACCGTTCGAGCGTCGAAGCCGTCGTGCAATCCTATTTCGACGGACTTTACGAGGGCGATGCCGAAAAACTCGGCGCCATCTTCCACCCCTCCGCCGATTTGCGCTGGGTCGAGAAGGGTGAACTGCAGGTGCTGACCGTGCCGGACTGGCTCGACCGCGTGCGCAAGCGTCCCTCCGGCAAGGCCGAAGGCAAGCCGCGCGAGGATTTCATCGTCACCATCGACCGTTCCGACGACAAGACCGCCTTCATCAAGGTCCGGTGCCAACTGCCGCCGCGTTTTTTCACCGACTATCTCGTGGCGATGAAGCTCGCCGATGGCTGGCAGATCGTGTCGAAGTCTTATCGGTACGACCTGCGGGAGTGAGGGGGGCCTAATCTTCCGCTGCCCGAAATCGGGCGCACTCGTCCCACATCCTCCGTCATTGCGAGCGAAGCGAAGCTCCAGAGTCTTTCCGCGGAGGCAGACTGGATTGCTTCGCTGCGCTCGCAATGACGATCCGGATGGAGTGCATGCCGCATCTCCGCCCCGCCCCCGTCTCGCTCAAGGTCCCCCATGCTTCTCGACCGCCGTTCGCTGCTCGCCTCGCTGTGCTGGATTGCTGCCTCCCCCGCGCGCGCCGCAGACGCGTTGCCTGAGCTCGAAACCTATGAGCGCGAGAGTGGCGGCCGGATCGGGGTCTATGCCGAGAACCTCGCGACTGGCGCAAGGCTCGCATGGCGCGCCGACGAACGGTTCGTCATGTGCTCGACATTCAAGGCTTCGCTGGCGGCTTGCGTACTGGCGCGGGTCGATCGTGGCGAGGATCAGCTTGGGGCCATGATTCCGTACGGGGAGGCCGACCTGCTGGAGTACGCACCGGTCGCCAAGCAGAACATTGCCGCCGGCGCAATGTCGATCACCGAGATGTGCAAGGCGATCGTCGAGCTCAGCGACAACACCTGCGCCAATTTGCTGCTGGCGCGGATCGGCGGTCCCGCCGCACTCACCGCGTTCTGGCGGTCGCTCGGCGACACCACCTCGCGGCTCGACCACAACGAGCCCGAGCTCAACCGCTCACCGCCCGGCGATCCCCGCGACACCACCACGCCGGCGGCGATGGCCGGCAATCTGCGCCGGCTGGTGACGGGCGAGGCGCTGTCGACCACCTCGCGCGCGCAGCTCACGGAGTGGCTGGTGGGTTGCAAGACCGGCGCGAACCGGCTGCGTGCCGGGCTCCCCGCGAGCTGGAAGATCGGCGACAAGACCGGCAACAACGGCAAGGACGCCTCCGGCGACATCGCAGTGGCCTGGCCCAAACCCGATACGAAGCCGGATGCGCCGATCCTGATCGCCGCCTACACCCAGGGCGGCACGCCGAGTGCGGCGCAGATCGAAACCGCGTTCGCACGCATCGGCCGCATGGTGGCCGAGCGGCTGGCGTAAGCCGCACACATTGACCTTGCGACCGCTTCCGGGTGAAGAGAGATCATCATGGAAGCGAAATTTCAGACCTTTCTCATCCTGCTCGCCGTGCTGGCAGGCACCGCGCTTGTCGCCCGCCGCTTCAACATGGCGCCTGCCATTCTGCTGATGCTCTCCGGCGTCGGCCTCGCCTTCGTGCCGGGCATGCCGCCGGTCGAGCTGCCGCCGGAACTGGTGCTGCTGATGGTGCTGCCGCCGCTGATCTACTCGGCGAGCGTCGCGATGAGCTGGCGCGAATTCAAAAAGAATCTTCGCCCGATCGTGCTGCTCGCGGTCGGCGCCGTGATCTTCACCGCGGCGTTGGTCGCAACCGCCACGCATTACTTCATCGGCCTGCCCTGGACCATCGGCTTCCTGCTCGGCGCCATTGTGGCGCCGCCCGACGTGGTGGCGCCACTCGCGATCGCACGCCGGCTGCATTTGCCGCGCAGGCTCATGGTCATCCTCGAAGGCGAAGGGCTCGCGAATGATGCCACCGCGCTGATCCTTTATCGATTCGCGCTCGCCGCAATCATGCTCGGGCATTTCTCGCTGCCTCTGGCAGGCGGCGAGTTCTTGCTCATCGTCGCCGGCGAGATCGCTTTCGGCATCGGGGTCGGCTGGCTCTCCCTGCGATTCCGCAAATGGTCGGGGGATCCGCAGGTCGAGCTGACACTTTCGCTGATCACGCCCTACGTGTCCTATTGGCTGCCCGAGCATCTCGGCGGCTCCGGCGTGATCGCAACCGTCGCCTGCGGCCTCTATGTGAGCTGGAACGGCCCGCTGCTGATCTCGGCATCGACGCGCCTGCAAGGCATCTTCTTCTGGGACCTCGTGATCTACCTGATCGAGGGCCTGCTGTTCCTGCTCACGGGATTCCAGATGCGCGCGCTCTACGAGAAGTCGAAGGCGTTTCCGCTCGACGACATCATGATCGCGACCGCCGTGGTGCTGGCGGTCGTCGTGATCGCGCGCTTCGCCTGGCTCTATCCCGCGACCTATCTGCCACGAATCCTCAGCAAGTCGCTGCGCGCGCGCGATCCGTCACCACCATGGCAATGGCCGTTCGTGCTTGCGTTCACCGGCGTGCGCGGCGCGGTGTCGCTGGCAGCAGCGCTGGCGCTGCCGTTCACGCTGCCCGGCGGCGAGGCCTTTCCGTTTCGCGACCTGATCCTGTTCGTCGCCTTCGGCGTCATCTTCATCACTCTGATCGGCGTCGGCCTCACGCTGCCTCCGGTGGTGCGTTGGCTCGGCGTCGCGGAAGCCGGTCGCAGCGAGCATGCCGCCGAGCACGAGTCCGAGATCGCGGCACGGCGCCAGGCCCTCGATGCCGCCCTGAAGTCGCTCGACGCGCTGACCGAGGAGAAGGACGTATCGGACGAGGTGATGCGACTCCTGCGCGCCCGCCACGAGATCCGGGTCAACCAGCTACCGGATTCGCTCGATCCCACCCACCACGACGTCTCCGCCGCCGGCACCGCGCTGACCCGCGACCTGATCGCCGCCGAGCGCAAATTCATCCACGAGCTGCTGCGCGACGGCCAGATCACCGACGAGACGCGCCGGCGGATCGAGCGCGATCTGGATCTCGAGGAGGCGAGTTTGGCGAACCGCGAGTATCGCGGAGGGCCGCTATAGATTCCCGTCATTGCTGGCGGCGCAAACTACCGCCTCTCGCAAAATTCCTTCATCGCCACCGCCACGGCGCGCGCAATGATCTCCTGCCGCTCCGGGGAGTTCATCGCCATCTCTTCGTCGCGGTTGATGATGGAGCCCGCTTCGAGCAGCACTGCGGCGCTGCGGGTTTGCGAGAGCACGACGAGCCCGTCATAGCGGTAGACGCCGACATCCTTATCGAGCAACTGGCGCCGGTAGCGACCCATCACCGGCAGGGCATATTGGCCGGCATAATGCAGGTCCTGATCCTTCAGCTGCCGGCCGATCATCCGGGCCAGCATCAGGCTCGTGGCGTAGTGCGGATTCCGCTGCGACACGAACAGAGAGTGACCCGAAAAGCGGTCGCTGAAATAGCTGTTCGCCCCGTCGAACTCCCAGGTCTCGATCAGCTTGTCCGGCACCGAATCGTGATGGATCGACAGGAAGAGATCGGCCCGGGCGTCATTCGCGGTACCGACGCGTTTGAGCAGGCTCGACCGCGCCTTGCCGTCCGTGACGAGCAGGCGGGCCGCGGCAAAGCCTTCGGCCTTGAGCCTCGCCGTGATCAGACTTGCGAGCCGGAAGTTGAAGCCGAACTCCGTGTCGTTGCGTGCGCTCAACGCGCCGTAGGAGTCCGGAGTGTGCCCGACATCCACGACGATCCGAAATTTCGGCATCTCACATTTGACCGGCGCGTGCGGCGGCTTGGGTTTCACGAGTTTCCGCGCGATAGCAGCATGACCCGTGCCTGCAGGCGCCAGCGACCATAGCAAGATCGACGCGACCAGCGTCGAGACGAGACTTGCGACGATGTTGCGCGGCTGCCCCAAGCGCTACTCCGCTGCCGCGATTCGCGGCCGGCCGACAAAGCCTGTAACGTCACCGAAACGCTCCAGCATTACCGCGGAAAGGTCCTTGGCCTTGCTGGTAACGCAGGCGCCCGAGCGCACGGCGTAGCGATCCTGATGCGCGGCCTGCGGCGGCGGCTCGCCCTGCTGAAGCCCTCGTGCCAGCTCCATCACGACTTTCCGGAAATGCATGATGCCGAGATCGGTCGGACCGAGATGCTCGCGGGTGCGGTCGGCAATCGGGCCCTGGCTGTCCTGCACGGCCGCATCCTGCTCGGAGACGCCCTTGATGCCGGTGTAGCTCCTGGTCTTCTGGAGCTTGCGGTCGATCAGATAGTCGTTGCCCTTGTGGCGCAGCGGCACGTAATCGTCGCCGACCTCCGCGATCACGCCGTTGCCGCGGTCAAAGGCGTCGCGCTCGGCTTGCGTCAGCGGCCGCTCTGGATTCCAGGCATAAGTGTAGATCCAGCATTTGGTATCGGTGACGGGCACGAATGTCTGGCCAAAGATGTTCTCACCCGGCATCGCGCTCGGGGCATAGGCGTGGAACGGCATCAGGAACTGTGCGATGCGCCAGTAGATGTTGTCGCCCCCGGTGAGCCGTCCACCGGCGATGGTGAGGCCCGCCGCGTGTGGCGCGATCTTGATCACAGGGCGCGGATCCTCCGCGATCCAGCGCATGTGATCGCTCGACATCCGCGCGATCGGATTCACGAAATGCTTCTTGATGTCCAGAATCTCGTCCTCCTCCTTGTCGAAGGAGAGATGGGCGAAGGTGAAATGCGCGGTATCGATCGAGCCTTCCAGCGCCTGCACCCAGTTGCAGTCCTGCCATTTCTTGCTGACATAGCGGTGCGAGGCCGGCAGCAGTGCCATTTCGAGATCGGGCAGCTCGGGCATCGCGTCAGCCGGGCCCATATAGGCCCAGATCATCTCGCCCCATTCGCGCGCCGGATAGGATTTGATCCGGATCAGGTCTTTGGCGTTGAGGTCGGGATAGGAGGTCGGCATGTCGACGCAGCGGCCGTCGGTGTCGAACTTCCAGCCGTGATAGACGCAGCGGATGCCGCATTCCTCATTGCGCCCGAGCCAGAGATTGGCGCCGCGATGCGGGCAGTATTGATCGATGAGTCCGACGACGCCGCGCGTATCGCGGAAGGCGAGCAGCTCCTCGCCGAGAACGATGATCTTCTTCGGCTCGCCGTTGGGCTCGGGGAGTTCTTCGGAAAGAAGCACGGGAATCCAGAACCGGCGCAACAATTCGCCCATGCCCGTTCCGGGGCCGGACTCGGTCAGGAATTTGTTGTCCTCGGCGCGGAGCATGGCGGATCCTCCCGACGGTCTTTGTTTTCGGCAAGATTGGCGCGGACGCGGGAGGACGTCAACGCGGAACGCGGTGCGCAGGCGGCTTAAACCGGCCGCTCCCCCTTCACCGTCACGCGCGTGCCGGAGCGCGTGTGCGGCCAGTAGTCCCACATCGCGCGGTGCTGGGTGCAGCGGTTGTCCCAGAACGCGATGGCATTCTCGGTCCAGCGGAAGCGGCACTGGAACAGCGGGTTCTCCGCGTGCTGGTAGAGATAGGCGAGCATCGCATCGCTCTCGTCGCGCGGGATGCCGTTGATGTGGCGGGTGAAGCCGCGGTTGACGTAGAGCGCCTTCCTGCCGGTGACCGGATGCGTGCGCACCACGGGATGCTCGGCACTCGGATAGGACGGACGGTCGGCGACGCCGTAATTGGCGTAGAGCCCGCGATAGATCGGCTCGCCGTCATGCAGCGCAGTCAGGCCGTCGAGATAGGCCTTCATGCGATCCGACAGCGCCTCGTAGGCCGCGTACATGTTGGCGAACAGCGTGTCGCCGCCGCGCGGCGGGCACTGCGTGATGTAGAGGATCGAACCCATCGGCGGCTCGAGATCGCAGGACACGTCGGAATGCCAACCCTCGCCGTTGGCGCGCGGCGAGTTCGCATCCGCATAGATCTTCATCAGCGCCGGGTCTTCATCCTCGTGCGGCGCGGCGGGATGAAAATGCAGTTCACCGAACTTGCGGCCGAAGGCGAGATGCTGTTGTGGCGTGATGTGCTGGTCGCGGAAGAAGATGACGAGGTTTTCGGCAAGCGCGCGGTGGACCTCGTCCATCTGCCGGTTGGACCGCGCATCGTCCGAGACGAGCTTGCCGATGTCGGCGCCGGAGATTTCCGCGCCGATGATCGGGGTGAGCTTTTCGACCGCGATGGTTTCATACGGCGCCCCGTCATCCGCCGTATGCCGATAGCGCGGGCCCTGTTTGCCGGCGAGTGAGCTCATGGCGTGTCTCCCGATCGCTCTTGATTGGGGGCATGGTAGCGCGCGGTTGGGGATGTGCAATCTGCATCGCAAACACTGCTCGTCGTCCCGGACAAGCGAAGCGCAGATCCGGGACCCATAACCACAGGAGCTGGTTTGCGAAAACCCGGAGTGACAGCTCGTTCTAACCACCAATCCTGTGGTTATGGGTCCCGGCCTCCGCCGGGACGACAGCTCAGTACGAGGCGCGAGCGAAGTAAGCCTACTCCGCCGCGGTCACCGGCACCTTGGCGCCCTGGCCGTAGCGCTGCTCGATGTACTCGATCACGAGCGCCTTGAAGTCGGCGGAGATGGTCGGGCCGCGCAGGGTGCGGAACTTCTTGCCGTCGACGAACACCGGGGCAGCCGGCGCCTCGCCCGTACCCGGCAGCGAGATGCCGATATTGGCGTGCTTGGATTCGCCGGGGCCGTTGACGATGCAGCCCATCACCGCGACGTTGAGCTCTTCCACGCCGGGATATTTCGTCTTCCACGTCGGCATCTCGTCGCGGATGAAACCCTGGATCGAGCTGGCCAGCTCCTGGAATGTGGTCGAAGTCGTGCGGCCACAGCCGGGGCACGCCGCAACCAGCGGCACGAAGGTGCGGAAGCCCATCGTCTGCAAGAGCTCCTGACCGACCTGCACCTCGCGGGTGCGGTCGCCGCCGGGCTCCGGCGTCAGCGAGATCCGGATGGTGTCGCCGATGCCCTGCTGCAACAGGATGCCAAGCGCGGCCGAGGACGCCACGATGCCCTTGGTGCCCATGCCGGCCTCGGTCAGGCCGAGATGGATCGCGTAGTCGGAACGGCTGGCGAGAACCTCGTAGACCGCGATCAGATCCTGCACCGCCGAGACCTTGGCCGACAGGATGATGCGGTTCTTGGGCATGCCGAGCTCTTCGGCGCGCGCCGCCGAGAGCAGCGCCGACTGCACCATGGCTTCGCGCATCACCGCGCGCGCATCGCGCGGATTGGCCGAGGCGGTGTTCTCATCCATCAGCCTGGTCAGCAGCTCCTGGTCGAGCGAACCCCAATTGGCGCCGATGCGCACCGGCTTGTTGTTCTTGTTGGCGATCTCGATGATGTCGCCGAACTGGGTGTCGCGCTTGTCCTTGAAGCCGACATTGCCGGGATTGATGCGATATTTGGCGAGCGCCTCGGCGCAGGCCGGATAGGCCGCGAGCAGCTTGTGGCCGATATAGTGAAAGTCGCCGATCAGCGGCGTGGTGATGCCGCGTTTGAGCAGGCCGTCGCGGATGTGCGGGACGGCGGCGGCGGCCTCCTCACGGTCCACCGTGATGCGGACCATTTCGGAGCCGGCGCGGGCGAGCGCTGCGACCTGGGCAATGGTGCCGTCGATATCGGCGGTGTCGGTGTTGGTCATCGACTGCACGACGATCGGCGCACCGCCGCCGACGGCGACGTCGCCGACCTTGACCTGGGTGGTCCTGTGCCGGGGCGCGGGGCCCGCAACGTCGGAATCGATGGTGTTTTCGAGCTTGTTCATGGCGTCCAAATATCAGGTTTTGGTGACGTTCAGCAATGTATCGCGCGGCGCCGCAGCGGATTGACTGGGACGGTTAACCAGAAAAAGCCCAGCAATGACAAGGACGGCGGCAGCCCCGAATGTCAGGTTCAGCGTGTCGTGCATGATGAAATAGCTACCCACCACGCCAAACAAAGGGGTGATGAAGGTAAAAGCCGACAATTTGCTGGCCGAATAGGTCTTCACCAGCGCGAACCAAAGCGTGAACGTGGTTCCCACGACCCAGATCGCCTGGAAGGCCATCAGGCCCAGCGACAGCGGCGACGGGGTGTGGGGGATGGTCTCCCCGAACAGCCAGGCGGCCAGCCCGAGGATCGGGATCGACGTCGCGACCTGGTAACCCAGCGCCTTCTCGGGCGCGGCGAAACGCAGCCGCGTGCCCTTGGCAACCAGCGTGGTCGCCGCCCACAGCGCGGCGCCGCCGACGATCATGAGATCGCCGAGCAGAACATGCGAATCGACATTGGGCTGCGGCACGCCGATCGCGAGTGCGACGCCTGCAAAGCTGATGGCGAGCCCCAGCCATTGCGTCCCGCCAAGTCGCTCGCCGAGCATCTGGTAGGAGCCGAGCGCGACGAAGAACGGCGCGGTGTAGAGGAACACGACCGCCCGCGACGCCGGCGTGAAGCGCAGGCCCTGGAAGATCAGCACGAACTCGATGCCGAACATCAGGCCGGCGATGACGCCCGGCTTCCAGGTGCCGTCGCGCTCGAAGAATTTAACCCCGCGCAAGCTGCCGATGATGAACAGCACCGGCAGCGCGCCCATCGAGCGGAACGTGGCCTGAAGCATCGGCGGAATGTCCGGCAGCACCAGCTTCACCGCGATCTGGTTGAACCCCCAGGTCAGGCACAGCATGAGCATCAGGGCAATGGCGCCGGCACTGAGGGGACGACCGGCGGACGGTATGGCTTGAGGTGAGGACATTTCTTCCTGAAAAACCGGCTTTGCGCCGTTGTTGCTCTATGCAGCTTTCTGACAATGCGCACAAACGCCCGTGATTTCCACCACGGACAATTTGGGAGCGAAGCCTGAGCTGCGCGCGGCGGCGTTGAGGTCCTTGGCGAAGGAAGCCGACGGAATCTCACCGACCAAGCCACAGCGCTCGCAGATCAGGAACGTCACCGCCGAGGTCGCATCGTGGTCGTGAGCGGCGCAGGCGAGATACGCGTTGCGGCTTTCGATGCGGTGCACAAGGCCGTTGGCCATCAGAAAATCGAGAGCACGATACACCGTAATCGGCGCCGGCCGCGGCATCGATTTCGCCAGCTCGTCGATCACCTCATAGGCGCCGAGCGGGCGGTGGCTCGAGAGCAGCGCCCCCAATACATGGCGGCGTATCGGCGTGAATTTCTGCGCGCGCTCTCCGCAGACGGCCTCGGCATGCGCCAGCGCATCCGCGGTGCAGCGGCCGTGATCGTGGTCGGGCGCAGGAAATGCAGGTTTTGCGAGCGTCATGCGACCGGCGTTCTAGCATTTCGAAAGGGGAACCCAAAGCAGGACCGGCTATGCGGCGATCAGCCATGCTCTTGCTGCGGGACAGTATCCCGCAAACCCGCCATGAAATAATCATAAGCTTGCTTATTATATTCCAAGCTTATTGGAGACCAAGCTCATGAGCCCAGGCCCCGTGGACCAGAATTTCCTGTTTACGCTCGCCGAGCTCTATCGCCTGCTCCGGGTCTATGCCGACAAGGAAGCCTCGCGCTTCGGCATCACCCGCGCACAATGGGCGGTGCTCGCCAAGGTCGAGCGCAGCGAAGGCATGAAGCAGTCGGAACTCGCCGAGCTTCTCGAAGTGCAGCCGATCACGCTGACGCGCCTGATCGACAAACTCTGTGACAGCGACTGGATCGAGCGACGCAACGATCCTTCGGATCGCCGCGTCAAGCGGCTGTACCTGAAGAAGGCCGGGCGGCAGTTGCTCGGGCGGATGAGCGGGCTGAAGTCCGAGCTCACGGCGAACGCGCTCGACGGCATCACTCCGGCGGACGCCCATCGCCTCCTCACCCAACTCGAAACAATCAAGGAAAACGTGCGGTCCGCGATCCAGACCAGCGGAGCGGAACAAGCACGTAAGGAGCAGCGCTATGGCTGATCAGGTTCTCAAGTTCCAGCCCGAGCAGAAAATCGACGGCGGCAAGCCCACCAAGAAAGCCGGCACCAATCCGCGCCGCCGCCTGTTGGCGGGCCTGCGCCGCTATCGCCGCGTGCTGCTCCTGGTCGTGCTGCCGGTCGTCGTCGCGGTCGCCGGCTTCACTTTCTATCTCAATGGCGGCCGCTATGTCGGCACCGACGATGCTTATGTGGGCGCGCAAAAGGTGCTGGTGACGCCCGATATCTCCGGCAAAATCCAGAAGGTCGTCGTCAAGGAAGGCCAGATCGTCAAGCACGGCGACGAGCTGTTCGAGATCGACCCCGCTCCGTTTCGTCATGCGTTGGAAGAAGCCAAAGCGCAACTCGCCCAAGCCCGCATCACCTATGACAATCTCGTTGCCAACATCAAGATCTACGGCGACATGCTCAATCTCGCCCAGCAGGGCATGGACCTGAAACAGCGCGACGTCGAGCGCAAGCAGTCGCTGGTGAAGAACAATTACGGCTCGCAGCTCGATCTCGACAACGCCTCGAACGCACTGGTGACCGCCGGCGCGCAGGCGCAATACATCAAGCAGCAACTCTCCAATGCCAGGACGCAATTGCTCGGCAATCCCGAGTTGCCGCTGGAGCAATTCCCCGCCTACGCGCAGGCGAAAGCCAAGCTGGACGATGCCCAGCGCAACCTCGACCACACCGTGCTCCGCGCGCCGATGGATGGCGTGGCAACACAGGTGGAGCAGATCCAGCTCGGCCGCTACGTCGCCGCCGGCACGCCGGTGTTCTCCATCATCGACGTCGCCCATCCCTGGGTCGACGCCAATCCGAAGGAGAGCGACCTCACCTACGTCACCGAAGGACAGGCGGTCACGCTCGAGGTCGACGCGTTCCCGAACCATATCTTCAAGGGCAAGATCGGCTCGCTCTCGCCCGGCACCGGCGCGCAATTCGCGATCCTGCCGCCGCAGAACGCCAGCGGCAATTTCGTCAAGGTGGTGCAGCGCGTGCCGATCCGCATCTATTTCGATGAGACCGACAAATACGTGCGCAAGCTGAAGGCCGGCATGAGCGTCTACGCCACCATCGACACCGGCCACAAGCGCTCGCTCGCCAGCCTGCTCGGCCTGTCGGCGACCGCGAGCCAGGACAAAGATCCGGACAAAGACTGAGACAAGGACTGATCCGATGTCCGGCCCCAATGCCCATTTGATGGTTCCCGGCCTGCGCCGGAACATGGTGACGATCTGCGCCATGACGGCAACCATCATGCAGGCGCTGGACACCACCATCGCCAACGTCGCCCTGCCCTACATGCAGGGCACGCTGTCGGCTTCACAGGACCAGATCAACTGGGTGCTGACCTCCTACATCGTCGCCGCCGCGATCATGACGGCCCCGGTAGGCTGGATCGCCAACCGCTTCGGCCGCAAGCGCATCTTCATCATCTGCTCGGCCGGCTTCACCATGGCGTCGGTGCTGTGCGGGCTTGCGCAGGACATCAACCAGATGGTGCTGTTCCGCCTGCTGCAGGGCGTGTTCGGCGCGGCCCTGGTGCCGTTGTCGCAATCGGTGATGCTCGACTATTACACGCTGCAGGAACGCGCCAAGGCGATGTCGATCTGGGGCATGGGGGTGATGATGGGGCCGATCATGGGTCCATCGCTCGGCGCCTGGCTGACCGAGACCTATTCCTGGCACTGGGTGTTCTTCGTCAATTTGCCGTTCGGCGCCATCACCGTGATCGGGCTGATCATCTTCATGGACGAGACCCGGAAGGATCTCAGCCTCAAGTTCGACTGGTTCGGCTTCGCTGCGCTGGCGGTCGCGATCGGCTCGCTTCAGCTCGCGCTCGACCGCGGCGAGCAATTGGGCTGGCTCGAATCGGGTGAGATCCTTGCGGAGTTCATCGTCTCGGCCGTCGCCTTCTACTTCTTCATCGCGCATTCCTTCACGACCTCGACGCCGTTCATCCGCTTCGCGCTCTTCAGGGATCGCAACTTCGTCACCGGCTGCATGTTCATGGTCGTGATGGGGCTCGTGCTGTTCTCGACCATGGCGCTGGCCTCGCCCTATATGCAGAACGTGATCGGCTATCCCATCATCACCGCAGGCCTGCTGCTGGCGAGCCGCGGCTTCGGCACCTTCTTCGCCATGATGCTGGTCGGCCGCATGATGCGTTACATCGAGGCGCGCACGCTGATCATCACAGGCCTGACGCTGACCGCGGCCTCGCTGTTCCAGATGACCGGCTGGACCGATTTGACCCAGGTGCCGGAGATCGTGACCGTCAGCGTCATCCAGGGCTTCGGCTTCGGCCTGGTCTTCGTGCCGCTATCGACGGTGGCGTTTCTGACCTTGTCGAATGAGCTGCGCACCGACGGCACCGCGATGCTGACCTTGATGCGCAACGTCGCGAGCTCGGTGGGCATTTCGGTCGTCATCGCCCAGCTGACACAGGGCACGCGGCGGACCTACGCGATCCTGTCCGAGCACATCAATCCGTTCAACCATGCACTCCAGATGCCCAGCGTCAGCGGCATGATCAATCTCTCCACCGACGCCGGCCGTGCCATGGCCGATCGCATGGTCAGCGTGCAGGCGCAGATCATCGCCTTCGCGCACGACTACGAGCTGGTGATGTTCTTCATCCTCTGCACCATCCCGCTCGCCCTGCTGATCGGCTCGACCAAGGCCACCCTGCGCAAGCAGGCGGCCGGGCCGGAACATGCGGTGATGGAGTAACGCCGTGGGGGGGGGGGGGGGGCGGGGGGGGGCCGGGGGGGGGGGGGGGGGCCCCCCCCCACACACACCCCCACCCCCCAGAAACACCCCGCCAACCAAAACGAGAGCAGGTTTTTACA
>NZ_JBEPQC010000007.1:0-346811 GCF_040547675.1 Bradyrhizobium sp. RT6a | reverse complement strand
ACTCCCCCCCACCCCCCGACACCCACACACAACCCCCACCCCCCCCCCCCCCCCCCCGCCCCGCCCCCCCCCCCCCGCCCCCCCCCCGCCCCCGCCGCCCCCCCCCCCCCCCCCCCCCCCCCCCCCCCACGGAGGGTTTAGCAATTAGCAAACGCCCCCTCACTTCGTCAGCAGCGCATAGGCTCCGGTCCAACCCTCCGGCGGCGGATTGACCTGGAATTCCTTGATGCGCACTTCATAGAGCTTGAACAGCTTTTCCAGCGTGTCGGCATCCTCGCTCCTGCGCCCGCGTTCGATCGCGTCCAGCGCGCCCTGCCAGTCGCGGCTGCGATAGCAGGCGAGCATTTCGATGGTGACGTTGCGCAGGCGCTGGAAAGCGCCGGAATGCATCACGTCCGCGCGGCCGGCGATGGCGTAGATCACTTCCGGCTCGGTCTTGCCCTTGACCATGATGAAGTCGAGTTCGAGGATCGCGAACTTGTCCTTGGCGGCGAGCGCGGTCCTCGAGCCGACGATAATGGGAAAGCCGTACTCCTTCGACTGGCCTTCCAGGCGCGAGGCCAGGTTCACGCTGTCGCCGAGCACCGAATAGTTCTTCTTCAGGTCGGAGCCCATGTTGCCGACGACGCCGATGCCGGTGTTGAGACCGATACCGACATTGAGCGGGATGTAGACGTGGCCGCCATCAATGGCTTCCTGCTCGCGGTCCTTGTTCACCGCGTCGATCTTCTCCAACATCTGGATCGCCGCTTCACAGGCGTTGACCTCGTGCTCGGCATCGTCGAGCGGCGCGTTCCAGAACGCCATGATGGCGTCGCCCATATATTTGTCGATATAGCCCTTCTGATCGATGATCACGTCGGTCAGCGGGGTCAGGAAGCGGTTCATCAGCGCGATCAGGCCCTGCGGATCGTGCTTGTAGGTTTCCGATATGGTGGTGAAGCCGCGCACGTCGGAGAACATGATCGTCATCTCGCGCTCCTCGCCGCCGAGCACCAGCTTTTCCGGCGACTGCGCGAGCTGCTCGACCAGCACCGGCGACATGTACTGCGCGAACATGCCGCGGATCTGCACGCGCTGCCGCTGCTCGCGCACGAAGCTGGCAAAGATCAGCGTCAGATAGATCGCCGTGGTCGAGAGCAGAGGATAAGTGAAGTCGATCAGATAGCGGTGCTGCGCATAGAAGAACCAGGACACTCCGATCAGGATCGCGGCGAAGGTCGCGCCGGCAAGCACGAGGCGGACCGGTCCGAGGTTCGGCGTGAAGATGATGACGAGCAAGCCGATGACGAGCGCGGCGAGCAGCTCGACGCCGAGCGCATAATTCGGCTGGGAGATCACCGCGCCGCTCAGCACACTCTCCAGCACCTGGGCGTGGATCTCGACGCCTGGCATGGTCGAGGACACCGGCGTGGTCTTGATGTCGTTGAGCCCGACCGCGGAGGTGCCGACCAGCACCAGCTTGCCGGCGATCTTGTTCGGCGCAACGGTGTTGTCGAGCACGTCGGCCGCCGAGACGTAGATCGAGGGATCCTGCCGCGCATAATGCACCCAGAGCTGACCGTTCCTGTCGGTTGGGATCTCCGCGCCCTTGAGACGCACGGCCCGCACGCCGGTCTTGTCGGTCCGAACCAGCAGCGTTGGCGTGCCCGTGACGACGCGCAAAATCTCGAGGCTGAGCGAGGGCATGACCATGCCTTGGGCGCGCATGATCATCGGCACGCGCCGGATCAGGCCGTCGCGCTCGGTCTTTATCGAGAACAGACCGCGGCCGGCCGCGACCTTCTCGATCTCGGGCACGTTGCGCAACAGCCCGGGAAACTCGAACAGGAAGCGCTCAGCACCCTCTTCGCCGACCGTTGCGACGCCAGTAAAGGGCAGCGACTTGTCGACCTCGGACGAAATCGCCCGCTGCCCGGTCTCGCCCAAGATCACGCGCGAGCGCTTGATCGCTTCGGAGAGTATCTGGTCGTTGCTCGGCAGCTCGCGCAGCTTGGCGCGGGTGGCGTCGTCCAGGTAGCGCATCTGGCTCGCGACCAGATCCGGATTGAGCCGGTCGGCCTCCGAGAACACGATGTCGAAGCCGATCGCCACCGCGCCGTGACTGGTGAGATTCTGGATCAGGTCGGCGATCCGCGTCCGTGGCCACGGCCACTGGCCGAGCTTGGCGAGGCTCTTGTCGTCGATGTCGACGATGGTGACCGGCCGCGCCGTCTTGTGACGAGGATCGATCAGCTGAAACATGTCGAAGGTGCGCAGCCGCAGTTCCTGGATCGGCGGCGGATCCCAGAGGCGAGCGCCGGCAAATACGACCAGCAGCGCAAGGCACATCAGCCGCGCAAACCCCAACTTGCGCGCAAACCACCGCCGCAGGATCTTGAGACGTTTCATTTCAGTAGGACTTCCTGCCTCGCATCATGCCGTGCGCCGATCATGGAGCGCCGGCCCGCGATTGGCCATTCCTGAATGCTGAGGATTATGGATTTTTTGCCGCGGTCAAGCCGGGCGCCCGCCTCAGGCAAGACCCGGTCGAAGATCAGGTGATGTGGAAGATGAAATCGCTGCCCTTGAGGTTGGCGGCAATCACGCTCTTCAGCAGCAGCGACTCGTGCTCGGTGATCAGCGCCCCCTCCAGGGGGTTAACCTGCTGCTGCCAGGTGACCAGCGTGTCGTCGGAGTCCTGCTGCTGGATGATGGTGAGATTGTTGACGGAGCTGACACCCGAAAACTGCCGCAGGTCGATCTTGTCGAGGCCCTCGGTGAAGTCCGTGATGGTGTGCGAGAAGTCGGTGACGGGTTGCCCGTTCTCGTCGTACAGCACGCCCGGTGCGAACACGAACTGATCCTTGGCGTCGCCGCCGGTCAGCGTGTCGTTCGTATCGGTGCCGAAGATGACGTCCTTGCCGCTGGTGCCTTGCAGGCTGACGCCCTGGCTGGTGTCGCCGGCCTCGTTGAAGATGAAGTGGACGGTGTCGAACAGGCCCGTGGTCTTGTCCGTCACCGTCAGTGTGATCTGGTCGGTCGCGGGCGGGGTGGCTCCTGGAATGTAGGTGACCCCATCGGCGAGGGCGGAGTTGATATCGTCGAGGTTGCCGCAAGCCGCCCCCGGATCGACACTGCTGTCCGGGTCATGCCCGGTTACGGCCGTCATCTTGAAGTCGTCCGTCGCGGCACCGGAATCGGTGTCGACGACCGAGAGACCGGTGATGGAGTCGGTGTTCAGCTCGTTGCTGTGCGAGACCTGGAAGTGATCGGTGTTGATGACCGGGCCATTGTCGGGAGGCGCCGTCACTTCGGTATCGATAGTGGTGAGGTCGTGCGAGACAGGCGTCGTGCCGCCGGTGCCCGTCGCCGTGAGATCGATCGTCGCGGGCGACGAGGAATCGGTGATTGCACCGATATAGGTGTCGTCGAGGGCATGCACGCCCAACGCATCCGGCGTCCCGGTGAAGCCATCGGCTGGCACGAACCTGATCAGCGTATCCGTGCTCAGCACCAGTGCGCTCGTGTCGCTGACCAAACCGATGTCGACCCATTGATCGGTGCCGTGGAGCTCGTACTGCCAGACGCCCTGCGCAGCAGAGGCCGTGTCCGACGTCACCGCGACCGCGGTGAAGCTTGCACCGGTGTCGACGTCGTGGAATTTGTCCGTGAACAGGCTGACGATCGTAGCTCCGCCCGGATTGCTCTCGTTGCCCGTAACCGAGGCCAGCGTCGTGCTGTCGAGCGTCGGCGCGTCGTTGGTGCCGTTTATGTTAATGGTGACGACGCCGTTGCCGGTGCCGGTCGCCGTGTGCCCGTCGCTCGGCACGATCGTGTATTGCAGCGAGAGTGTCTGGCCGGCCGCGAGGAAGTCGAAGGCATGGCTGCCCGAATTGAATTCCCACGTGAACTGGGCGTGGTTGGCCGTGCCATTCAGGATTTCGCCAGAGGGCACGGTGAAATAGTTCAGCAGGTCCGAGGCCCACAACCCTTCGAACCCGTCCGCCTTTAGATCGCCCTGGAGATAAACGTCGACATGGTCATTGCGCGCGACGCTGACGTGATCGGCGGTGTCGAGATCGGACAGCGTCAGCGTGCCGGTCTTGTCCAGCCCCGCATCGGTCTCGCTCACGGTGGCGACGGCGCTGTCGCCGCTTGCGGCCGTGATCACCGGCGCGTCGTTGGCGCCTGTTACGTTCACCTCGAACGTCGCCGTGCCGACGGCGCCTTGCGCGTCCGTGGTCTTCACCGTGAACGTATCGATATGATTGCCTTCCGAAAGCGCGTTGATCGAAGCCGCGTCGGGAACGTAGGTGTAGGTGCCGTTTTCGTTGACCGTCAGCGAGCCGTACAGGCCAGCCGTCGTCCCGTGACTATCCGCGTTCAGAACGGCATAGGTCAGCCCCGCCGTCTCGCCATGGTCGGCGTCGGTTCCGACCAACGTTCCCGTGATGTCCGAGAAGCTGTCGGCGATCGCCGTATCGACGAGCGGATCCGTGGTGACCGCGGCCAGGGTCGGTGCGTCGTTCTTGCCGGTGACCGTGATCGTGACGTCGGTTGTGGCGGTCTCGCCGTAATCGTCCGTGATTGTGATGGTGGAAACGACCTTCGCGGTCTGGTCCTTGGCGAGGAAGTCCAGCGCTCCGTCGGCGATCGAATAGCTCCAGGTGACGGTGCCATTGTTCAGCCCGGCCTGCGGCAGAAGCGTCAGTCCGCTCTTGAGCGCCGCGATCTCGTCAAGCGTGAGCGACGAGGTGAGATTAGTGCTGTGATCGGCGCCAAGCGAGGTCACGACTTGGCCGGTGATCTGTGCCGTCGGAAGGTCGGTCAGGTCGATGTCGGTGAAGTCGATCGCGCCGGTCGCGGACGTTGACGTATCGGACGTGGCGAAGTCGCCGGTGGCATCCGCCTGCTCGGACACGCCCCCCGCCAGCACGCCGCCGGCGGTGAAGGCCGGCGCGTGGTCATCGGTCATCGTGATCAGCGTGTGGCCGGTGCCGTCGTCACTCCCGGCGAAATGGGCATTGCTGTAGTCGGCGCCGGCCAGGTCCAGGCTGATGTGATTGCCGTCCGCATCGGTTACCGTCAGCACGCCGCCGGTCGCAGGATTGGAATTGGCGACATAGACCGCGCTGGTGCCGAGCCCATATTTGATGGTCGACAGGTCGATTGTGTCGTTCGCGGACAACGCCGCGATCGATCCGCCGAAGGTCGACGCATCGATCTGAAGATGGGCGCCGTCGCCGTCGAGCGTGATCGTTTGCGTGGCCGTCACCGTGCCCTCGAGCTTCAGCCACGCGCCGACATCGACGGTGACCGAGCCGGCACCGGACAGCGAGCCGAACAGCGTCAGCGCCCCATTATGGACCTCGATGCTGCCGGCATTGGCGATGGTGCCCGTGATCGACGCCGTGCCCCAGCTGTCGATGGTCGCGCAATTCTCGACGCTCAGCCCGGTCCCTGAGATCGACGCGCCATGCAGATCGATGGCGCCGTGGTTGACGATGGACGACGCATTGCCGAAGACGCCCGTGCCGGCGACGGTCCAGGTGCCGCCCAGCTCATTGTTGAACGTCGCGGTGGCGACCGAGATATTGCCGTTGATGTGACCGGCATTGTTAATCGTGATGGCGCCGCCGGTCTCGACGATGGCGTAGGTCGCGGCGGTCACGGTCGAGGCGACGGCGGACCCGATCGTTCCGCTGGCAGAATTGTCGATCTGCGCGATGCCGGTCGCGTTCTCCTGGATGAAGATCGCCGCATGGGCGCTCGGGGCCACGATCGATCCGGTATTGATGATATGGGTCGAGCCGGTCGCACCGACTTCGTTCTGCGTCACGCTGATGCCGGCGAGGCTCGTGCTGGTGATAGCACCGTGATTGACGATGGTGACGTCGCCGCTGCCGTTGGCGATGGCAGACACGCCGACCGCGCCGGTAGCGGAGCCATTATTGGTGACGCTGACGTCGCCGCCACCGTGATCGAAGGCGCCGATCGCCGTACCCGCGGCGGCAATCGAGGATGTCGCGCCGGTCGTGACCGTGATGTTGCCGGCGGCCCAGGTGAATGCCTCGATGCCATAGCCCGCATCGGCGATAATCGTTGCATCGCTCGTGACGGTGACGTCGCCCTTGACCGCGCTTGAGAACACGCCGGTGCCGCCCGGCTTATAGCCGGCGATGATCCCGCCCGGAATGGTGCCGTCGTTGTTCGAGGTCGAGCCGGAGTGGATCGTGCCATGCGCCTCGACGGAGATCGTGCTCCCGATCCCGGCAGCGACCGCAGTGGCGTAGTTGACCGCCACGATACCGGTGCTGCCAGACGTGATACTGTCGCCGTTCGCCATGGTGACGCTGATGTCGCCCGCATCGATGCTGTAGGCCCTGATGCCGTAGCTCGTCGCACCCGAGATCGTGACATTCTGGCCGAGCACGACCGTCACGTCGCCGATGCCGCCGCTCAATGCCGCGGCGTTGATGCCGACGCTCTCGGAACCCGACACAGAGATCGTCGTCCCGGCAAAGCTGATCACCGTGACGTCGCCGTTCCCGTAATTATAGGCGTTGATGCCGTGACCGGCCAACGCGGTGATGTTGGCATGGTTGTTGACAACGACCGTGCCGTTGACCGCGGTGTTGGCGTTAGTGCCATTGGTGGCACCGGTGTAGCCGGCCTCGATGCCGCCTGGCGGATTGCCGCCGAGATTCAGGCTGCTGCCGGAATTGATCGTGCCGTAGGCATTGACGGTGATGGTGCTGGCGGATGCCGCGCCGAGCACGTTTGATCGGTTGACGGCGACGATCCCGGAACTGCCCGAGGTGACGACGCTGCCGACCTTGGTCGTGACGGTCTGGTCACCGGCGCCGTAACTGCGCGACCGGATACCATAGATCGAGCTGCCGGTGATCACGCCGCCGGCGTTGATCGTGATGTCGCCGCCGCCCTGCGTAACCGCGTCGATGCCGTATGCGCCACCAACAGCGCCGCCGAGCTGGGTGATCGAAATGCCGCCGGCGCTGGCGCTGTTCAAATTCTCGACAAGAACGCCGACCGAATTCGCGCCGGTGCCGGTCGCCTTGCCGGTGAGATTGTTGACGGTGATATCGCCCGCGCCGGTCGCGCTGTCGCGCAGCCACATGCCGTGGCCGGCGAGGCCCTTGATGTCGCCGGTCGCCGTGAACGAGATATCGCCGGTACCGTTCTGGGTGACCGCGACGCCGTTGGCCGCGCCAGTCAGTGCGCCGGTGGGCGTGAGAACGATGTCGGCGGGCGTTGCCGATGTGCCGCCCGATGCAGTGAAGTCGAGTGCATCGCCGCTCGCTGTCGTGATATCGGCCGCGCCCTTGATCGTGAACGTGCCGGCTTTCGTCGACTGACCGGCAATGGTGCCGGTGAAGCTCTGGCCCGCCACCTTGTCGAGTTGCAGCGTGTCGACGCCACCGGCGAAGGCAATGGTCTGCGCCGTCGCCCCCGCGAGCTCAAGCGTCGCACCATCGTCGATGATCACCGAGCCGACACCACTGAGGCCACCGGCGAGGTTGAGCGTGCCGGTCTGGACTTCGATAGCGCCGGTGTTGGTGACGCCAGCCGTGATCGTATTGAGGCCGGAGACGCTGTAGAGGTTACCCAAATTGCTCAGGCTGCCGCCGTTGATCGAGACATCCGACAGATAAAGCTTCGATGTGCCGTCGACCGCGATCGTTGCGCCGGTGTTGGTGACTGTGGCGGTCGTCAGCTTCAACGCGCCGCCGGTCACCGCCTCGATCAGGCCGTGATTGGTGATGGCGTGGAGAATGCCGGGATCGATCGTCAGCGCGCCGCTGGTGACGGAGATCGTGCCGCTGTTGGTGACATCCGCGCTGTCGACAACGCTCGTGCCGGTCGATTCCAGCGTGCCCGCGATCGTCACCGTACCGCCGTCGATGGTCGCGCCCGACAGGGTCAGGTTTTTGCTCGCATCTACCTTGACGGTGCCACCATTGCTGATCGTGGCTCCCGCAACTGTCGTATCGTCGAGCGTCAGCGTGACGCCGCTCCCGACCGTCACAGCGCCCTGGTTCAGCGTGGCATTGCCGCCGATCTTGCTGTCGCCCGTGACGTCGATCGTACCGCTGTGGTTATTGATGGTGCCGCCTGATACCTCGGTGCCAGACAGCGTCAGCGTCTGGCCGGCGTCGATCTTGACGATGTGGCCGGTGTTGGTGAGGACGTCGTTGAGCAGCGTCGCGGCACCCGCGATCTCGAGCATGCCGTTGTTGGTGATCGCGCCCTTGGATGCCGTCGAGGCACCCTTGATCGTGGCGCCGTCCTTGAGTTTGACGGTGTTATCGAGCGCAATACTGGACTTGTCAGTGATGACCGTGCCGGAGACGGTGACGCCATCCAGAGTCAACTCGGCGTCGGCGGTGACGGCGGCGACGCTGAGGATAGCTCCCCCGTCGATTTTGCTGGCGCCGGTAACATCGATCGTGCCGCCGCCCTTGACGGCACCGCCGCTGATCGTGGCGTCGTCCAGCCTCAGTGCGGCATTGCCATCGACGATGAGGTTGCCGCCGGAATTATCGACTGTCGAGCCCTGATCGATCGTCAAGGCGCCATTGGCAAGCACCTCGATCGTGCCGGTATTGGTGATAGTCTCGCCGTCCAGCGCATTGCCGGTGCCACTGACCTTGAAAGCCGCATTGTTGTTCAGGGTGCCGCCACTCAGCACCGCAGCGCCGGTGAGGTCGATCTCGCCATTGCCGGTGACAGTCCCGGCACCGTTGATCGTGGCCCCGTTCACCGTCAGCTTGCCGTTGGCATCGACCGTGATGTTGCCGGTGTTGGCAACGGTCGAACTCTGGTCGATCGTCAGCGCGCCGTTTGCCAGCACTTCGATCGTGCCAGTGGTCGCATTCGTGATCGTCTCGTGGTGGAGCGCGTTGCCGGTGCCGCTGACCTTGAACACTGCATTGTTGTTCAGGATGCCGCCGCTCAGCACCGCAGCGCCAGTCAGGTCGATCTCGCCGTTGCCGGTGACGGTCCCAGCACCGCTGATGGTGGCGCCGTTGACCGTCAGCTTGCCGCTGGCATCGACCGTGACGTTGCCGGCATTCGCGACGGTCGAACCCTGGTCGATCGTCAGCGCGCCGTTCGCCAGCACTTCGATCGTGCCGGTCGTCGCATTCGTGATGGTCTCATGGTCCAGCGCGTTGCCGGTGCCGCTGACCTTGAAGGCCGCATTGTTGTTCAGAGTGCCGCCACTCAGCACCGCAGCGCCGGTGAGATCAATCTCGCCGTTATCGGTGACCGTGCCGCCGCCGCTGATCGTGGCCCCGTTCACCGTCAGCTTGCCGGTCGCATCGACCGTGACGTTGCCGCTGTTGGCGACTGTCGAGCCCTGGTCGATCGTCAGCCAGCCATTCGCCAGCACCTTGATCGTGCCGCCGGAGGCGTTGGAGACGGTCTCGTGGGCGAACTCCGCTGTGCCCTTGACGTTGACTGCCCCTGAATTGTTCAGCGTGCCGTTCTCGATCAGGCTGGTGCCGTCGAGCTCCAGCGTGCCGAGAATCGTCACGGTGCCACCGTCGACCGTCGCGCTGTCGACAATCAGCGTCGTGCCGGCATCGGCCTTCAGCGTGCCGCCGGCATTGTGGATCGTGGCGAGCGTCGTCAGCGTGCCGCCGAACAGCTCGATCGTGCCGGAATTGGTTATCGTGGTACCGCTGGCGAAATCGCCGCCGCCCTTGAGCGTCAGATAGCCGGCATTGGCGAGGACGCTACTGTCCAGGAACTCGGCCTTGCCACCAACCGAGATCGTACTTGCCGTGAAATTTGTGAGCTTCGAATCGGCCTTGAGGCTGACCTCGCCCGCAATCGTCAACGCACTCTTGTTGATGACTTCCGGCGCCGTGTGGCCGACCGTGGTGTCGTAGTCGTTCATCGTGATCGACTTGGCGTAGGCCGCGGTGTCGATCGTCACCGGATAGGACGGCGTCAGCCCGTGCAACTGATCGGTGATGACGATGACGTCGTCATTGATGGTCGGGACCGTGCCGGTCGCCCAGTTCGCGGCGTCCTTCCAGAAGCCGCCGGAGGGAGCGCCGGGCTTGTCGGTCGCGATCCACACCACGGCGGGAGCATCGGTGCCGGTGATCGTAACGGTGATGGTCTGCTGCGAGGTGGCGCCTTGCGCGTCCCTGAGCGTCACGGTGTAGACCAGCGTCAGCACCTCACCCTTGGGGATGAAGTCGGCGAGATAGACCGGCAGGTCAGCCAGCGACCAGTTGATGGTGCCGGTACCGTCCCCGGTGCTGTCGGCGCCCGCCGCGATCGCGACTGACATCGCGCTCTGGAACGCCGCGAGCGGCCCCGGCGGAACGGTGCCATCCGGCAGGGTCGCGCTGGTCAACGCCACCGACACCGTATGCTTGTCGGTGAGATCGACGTCGTCGAAGCTCAGCGTGCCCGTCGTCGGAACATCGCTGGTGAGCGGGCCACCCGGCACGCTGGTGCCGCCTTCGAAGATGATGACCGGAACGCTGGTGGTGATCACCGGCTTGTCGTTGGTGCCCGTGATCGTGATGGTGATGTCGATGAACGACGTTTCGGGATTGACCGAGAAATTATTGTTGACACGGACCTTGTAGGTCAGCGTCAAAGTTTCGCCCGCCGCGAGGAAGTCGAAGACGTGGTCGGGAATCGTGTAGGTCCAGACCGCCGAGCCGTTGTTGTTGTTACCGGCGGCTGCGGCGACGCTGATCTGGATCTGCGTTGCCGCGATGTCCTGCTTCTGGAGTGCAGAGAGCGCGCCGGTGACATCCTGCTGGCCGGCGTTCTTGTAGACAAAGTTCGGCGCATCGCCGAGGTCTATGCTCACCGTCGGCCGGTCGCCCAGGTTCTGGTCGACGAAGGTGATCAGGCCGGAGATCGTGTCGGAATGAGTTGTGTCGCCGGTCGTGTCCGCGCGCTCGATCAGCTCGAACGCCGTCTTCACATTGCCGTTGAGATCGAGGCTTTGACGAACAGGCGGGCCGGGAATGCGGGTGCTGGTCGACGGATCATGGCCGGACGCCGGCGATGTCGGCTCAGGGAGATGCGTGAAGGTCGCGGTCGCGGTGGCACCGGTGTCCGTCTTGATGAAGACAATGTTGCCGGTCTGCGTGATCGAGTCGGTGAAGTTCTGCGTCAGCTTGGTGTTGCTGTTGTTGTCCGTGAACTTCAGCGTGAACACGTCCGTGATCAGCTTCTGGATGTCCGGTGACATCAGGGCATTGGAGATCGAGACGTTGCCGCCGCTGATCTGGATCATCTGGCCGGCCTGGTTGACCGTCGCGATCGGCAGCAGCGTGACCTTGTCGAACAGGATGTAGGAGCCCGTCGTGCCGTTCGGCTCGACCAGCACCTGGAAGCTCGCCTGCGGCTGCGGATCGCCGCCGCCGGCGGGAACAACGAAGTTGATCTGGGTCAGCACCGCCGTGCCGCGGATGCCCATGGTGGCGACCGGCGTGTCGATCTTCATGTCGCCGTGCTTGGCGGTCTCGCCGGCGACGAAGGTGATGGTGCCGGCGATCAAGCTCAGCAGCGAGGAGTTGCTCGACCCGTTGGGGTCGTAGACCATCTCGTTCAGCACCATCCGCGCATTGGAGGACAGGCCGAACACCGTGCCGTCGATGAACGTGATGCCGAGCGTCGAGTCGCCACCGGTCGAGACCACGTCGCCCTTCTCGACGTTGTCGCCGTTGTTCAGGATGACGGAGACGCCGTTACGGACCGCGGTCGCGCTGCCGGAGAGCTTGGTGACGTGGCCGATGACCTGAGCGGCGGCAATGCCGGAAGCGGCCTGCGCATATTGCACATGACCGGTGAGTGCGTTGATGACGTCCCCGGTGAGGTGCGCACCATCGGGCGAGGCGATCGCCGCGCGCTTGTCGCCCCTGAAATAATCGTGAACGACGAAATCGTGCCCATCATGGGACAGCACGAGATCGAGACCGGCGCGCTTGAAATCGCCGTTGAAGATCAGGTTCGGGTCGGGAACCACGAATGCGCCATCAGGCACGTGGCCGTGTGCCTTCGCGGTAAAGGAATCGACATGGCCATCGGCGGGCGATCGGGAACCCAAGCCGTCCAAGGAAATCGCGGCGTCAAATTTGCCAGCGTAATTCAATCCGGGCACCAAAAAAGGAGTTAAAATCTAAGTAAGTATCGCTCGCCTAAACTTGCATATCATTACCAAGTCCTTAGCGAAACCACCTATTGCTTGTGTGATTTAGCATCACCAAGCGGTCGATGCTCTCAGGCGGCCAGGCATCCGCAGAGAAGCAAAGTAATTTTTGAAATACTCATAAGTAAAGCAGCGTTTATTTCCGCTCATTTCCAGTCACCCTATGTATTCCATTGTAGAAATCCTACAATAGATACTTTTGTCATCTTTTGTTCGTGGTACCCCGGACCACCCTGCGGCAAATACCGAGCCAAATCTGTGATCCAAGTAACAGAACTCGTGAAATAGCGGGGCCGTTAGCCATAAGGCGCAGAATCAGTTCCACGACAACTTATGCATGCAATTGGTCCCTCTTCGCGGCAACCGCCGCCCTCCTAGCCGGCGAATCGTAAAATTTTACGCTATTTGAGCAGGCCCGTTTCAGCCTGTTGCCCGGTTTTGGGATCCCAGCCGGGCGCGTTAAGCAGAACAAAACCGCCTGCCTCGCACTATCTCCCCGAAAGCAACAAAGCCCGGCACGTACAGGTCGAGGGGGACCTGGCGAAGCTGGAAGGGGATGTCAGATGGAGACCGCTGCTCGTTCGCGCGCTTGGCGCGTAATCCTTGTGCTGTGCGGATTGATCCTGCTCGGATCGGCCGCCGAGCTTCGCGCTGGCACGCTGCTGTCGCCGGGAGCCGGCGTCCTCGTGCGCAAATCCGCCGAGCCGTTCGGCGTGTTCGCCTTCGCCATCTCCGCCGGCAGCCTGCAACAGAAATGGCTCGCGCTGAGGTCCAGGCTCGACGATGACATGGTGCAACTCGCGCTGTGCGACGGCGACCGGGACAATTGCGCCTCGCCCGCTGCGCTGAAACTGCTCGCCATCGTCGACCAGGCCCGCAGCCGTGACGGCCGCGCTCTGTTGGGCGAAACCAATCGCGCCATCAACCTCGCCATCCGTGCCGCCGATGACGGTTCTGAGGACGTCTGGAGCTCGCCGCTCGCGACTTTCGCGCGCGGCGCCGGGGATTGCGAGGACTATGCCATTGCCAAGCTCGCCGCCCTTAAGCTCGCGGGCGTCGCCACCGAAGATCTCCGCATCGTCGTGGTGCGCGACGTCAGGGCCGGCGAAGAGCATGCGGTTGTTGCCGCACGGCTCGACGGTCACTGGCTGATGCTCGACAACCGCCGCATGGCAATGGTCGAGGACGACGCTGCACGGAGCTACCAGCCGCTGTTCGTGCTCTACCGGTCGGCCGTGATGAAATATGTCGACGAACCCGTACGGTTCTCGATGATCGCCGTCGACGCGCATTGATTTTCTTGTAGCCCGGATGGAGCCACCGGGTCGGCGCACAGCGCCGCCCGATGACAGGCTCCGCGAAATCCGGGCCGCTGCCGCCTGTCGCACGAATCCCGGGTTGCGCTGCGCTCCATCCAGGCTACCAGCACAAAGTACGCTTACCCACAAAGCCATTCCACAGTGCGATCCGGGACGCTAGCATGGCCGCGGCTATGCGGGGGCGACTGGAATGCGGTTCATCGTGCTGACTGTGCTTGCGCTGCTGGCCTTGCCGGCGGCTCCAGGCTTCGCGCAATCCGGCCCGTCCGACCGCTCCGTCGCCGACAGGCTGCCGCTGTTCGCCAGGAACAACTGCCAGCAGATCCGCGATCCCGGCAATCAATTGTTCTGCGGTGATACCGAGCTTGCCGCCGCCGCCGAGAAGCTGAGCACGGGAATCGAGGCGCGGCTTGCCCGCCTGCCCGATCGCCTGCCCGGGATCGAGGAGAACGCGATCTGGATCCGCCAACGCAACCTCGGTTGCGGTATCGTCGGCCAGACCGCGATCCGCGCAGACGATTTCGACCGGGTGAAGGCATGTCTTCTCAAGGTGACCGATGAGCGCGCAGCGATCGTACGCGATCCGGATTTCGACTGTCTCGCCGCCAACACCGCTGCGGGCGCGCTGATCTGTGCGGACCCGTCGCTGGCGCTTGCCGAGACCGAGTTGAACAGCCATGTCCTCGGCCTGATCGGCAAGCTTGATCCGACCGCGGCGCGCTTTGCCTTCGCCGAATATGGCCGGTGGACGCGGGAGCGCGATCGCAGATGCGATCTGGTCGGCAAGGAGAACGTGCCGCTTGGGGAGCTCGAGTCCGCGGAGGACTGTCTCGCCGGCTATCTGAAGCACAAGGCCGACGAGATTGGCGCGGCGAAAGGCGATCCGAAGAAGGTGTTTGGCCGGCAGGTCGCAGCCCGCGCGCCCGACACCGATGCCGTCGACTTCTGCGCCGCGCGAATCCACGCGGCCAATTCCTGCGGCAACTTCCTCCGCATCAACCGCGTCTACGCGCTCGACAGCCAGGTGGGCGAGCAGGAGGCGCAAGTCACGGGCGAAATCGAGATGGCCGTTCTGGCGCCCTTCGCCACCTGCAGCAAGGTCGCCACGACGTGCACGGGCACCTGCTGGGACGCCAGAACGGGTCGTCCGCAGCCTGGCGTCGGCAACAAGGAGCGCTCCGCAGACTCCTTCAACGTCACACGCCGCCTCAGGATCCAGCGCACATTTGCGTTTGTGAAAGCCGCCGATGGCTGGCGCTGCCGGGAAGATGAACTGGCTCCGGTGAATTCAGGCACCGCGGGCGGGGGATCGTAGGGCTGTGTCCTCTCCCGCTTCCCGTTCTTATGGGGAGAGGGTTGGGGTGAGGGGCTGCTTCAGCGAATCCGGTGATAGTTAGACTCGCGGAGAGCCCCCTCACCCGGAATTTGCTGCGCATATTCCGGCCTCTCCCCGCAAGCGGGGCGAGGCGAAGAAATCAAAACATCAGATTGTCCTTCACCAGAACCCAGCGGCCGCCCTTGACCTGCTGCACCTGGGTGATGGTGCTGGCGAGGTGGTCGGTCTTGGAGAACTTCGTCGGAGGCGAGTTGAAGATGTCGACGAACTTGTCTCCGGATTCCAGCGCGTCGAGCATCTTCTGACCGGTCAGATCATTTCCCGCCTTCTGCGCATAGAAGGCGAAGGTCATGACCGCGTTGTAGCCGATGATGGCCTGAGTGTTGGCGTCCGTGCCGAACATCTTCTTGTAGGTGGCGAGCCAGTCCTTGACCTTTCCTTTGGCGGTGTCCTCGTAAGGAATCTCGAACAGAGCGGCGGCATAGAGGCCTTCCACGGCTTCCTTGCCGAGCATGGGCACCTCCATCACGTTGGTCGGCGTGGCGCCGAGGAAGGTGACGTCCCAGCCGAGCTTCTTGGCTTCCGTCATCGCGCCGATGGGCTCACGGAGCACAGCGCCGAGCACGACGAGGTCGCAGCTGTCGGACTTCATCTTGGCGATCTGCGCGCTGAAGTCGGACGCACCGCGCTTGTAGCTCGTGATCGAGGCCGGCTGGACCTTCATGGCAGTGAGCTGCTGGTTGAAGCCGTCGAGCACGTTCTTCCCGTACTCGTCATCCTGATGCATGATGCAGGGCTTCTTGAAGTTCTTCCACTCCATCATGTATTTCAGCGCCGCCCGCGTGCTCTCGACATAGGGCAGCAGATTGTTGAACTTCAGCCGCTCCTGCGGCTTGGCGGGGTCGAACTTGAACGTGAACTCCGCCGCCGTCAGCGGGAAGAGCTGAAGCACGCCGGCGTCGAGCAGGATATCCTGCGCCGCCAGGACAGTCGGCGAGCCCATTGCCCCCACCATCGCGAAGATCTTGTCGCGCTCGATCAGCTTCTGCGATGCGAGCACGGCCTTCTTCGGATCGTAGCCGCTGTCCTCGACGACAAGCCGAATCTTTCGTCCCTGGACGCCGCCGGCGGCGTTGATCTCCTCGACCGCCATCTTCATGCCGTTCGAGACTGGCACGCCCCAGCCCTTGATCGGCCCCGACAGATCCTGATGGGTGCCGATGACGATCTCGGAGGCCGAGATGCCCTCATTGGTGACCTTGGTCTGCGCCGAGGCGGGCAAACAGGTGAGCACCACCGCGCCTGCCGCAAAGCCGAACGTTCTCAACGATCTCGACATTGACGTCTCCTCTCTTGGGGCCCCTATGATGCGAAGGGTGGGGCCATCACTCCTTCGCTGTTATTCAAACAAGATTTTTCAAGCCACCGCCCGCGTCGGATACATCGCGTCGATCTCGGCGGCATAACGCTTGTTCACGAAGCCGCGCTTCAGCTTCATGGTCGGCGTCAGCTCCTCGTCCTCCGGAGTGAGCTGGCGTTCGATCAGATAGAACCTCTTGATGGTCTCGACGCGGGCGAAATTGGCATTCACCGCTTCGATCTCGCGCCAGATCAGGTCCTGGATCTCCGTCGCGCGGCACAGGCTGGCATAATTGGTGAAGGGAATGTCGTGGTCCTGCGCGAATTTCTCGACGTTCTCCTGGTCGATCATCACGAGGCAGGTGAGGTATGGCCGCTTGTCACCGATCACCACGGAATCCGAGATGTAGGGCGAGAATTTCAGCTGGTTTTCGATCTCGGACGGCGTGACGTTCTTGCCGCCGGAGGTGATGATGATATCCTTCATCCGGTCGGTGATGCGGACGAAGCCTTCATTGTCGATGGTGCCGACGTCGCCGGTATGCAGCCAGCCGCGATGGTCGATGGTCTCAGCTGTCCTCTCCGGCTGGTTCAGATAGCCCATGAACAGGAAGTCGCCCCTGATCAGGATCTCCCCGTCGGGCGACAGCGCCACTTCACCCCACGACACCGCCTTGCCGACCGAGCCGAGCTTGATCCGCTCCGCCGGCATCATGGTGGCGACACCGCAATTTTCGGTCTGGCCGTAGACCTCGTGAATGTCGATGCCGAGCGCGAGAAACCAGCGGATCAGCTCCGGTGCGATCGGCGCCGCGCCGGTGAAGGCGATGCTGCAACGGTCGAGCCCGATCATGCGGCGAATGTTGCGGAATGCGAGCCGATAAGCGATGCCGTTCGCGATACGCAACGACAGCGGCGGCGGTTTCCCTTCGATCCTGCAATCGACCATCCGATAGCCGATATCGATGGCGCGCCGGTAGACCCATCGCTGCAGCGGGGTCGCGTCCTTCAGCGCGATGGTGATGGCGGAATAGAATTTTTCCCAGATGCGCGGCACCGCAAGGAAGATGGTCGGCTGCACCTCGCGCAGGTTGTCCGGCACGGTCTCCGGACTCTCGGCAAAGTTCATCACCGAGCCGAGCGCGACCGAGATGTAATAGCCGCCGATCCGTTCGGCGACATGGCAGAGCGGCAGGAAGATGAGCCGGTCCTCATCCTCGCGCGCCGGAATGAAATCGTTGGCGTGCCGCATCTGGTGCGTGACGCTGCGATTGGCGTGCATGGCGCCCTTGGGCGGGCCCGTGGTGCCGGATGTATAGACGAGGACAGCGAGATCGCTCGCGCCGCGACTGTCGACCATCTCCTGCCACAGCGCCTCACGACCGGCCATGTGGTTGCGCCCGAGCGCACGGAACTCGTCGAGCGACATCACCATGTCGTCGGAGAAGCCGCTGAGGCCCTCCATGTCGAACACGATGACCTTTCGCAGAGACGGACAGCGCGCGCGGCAGGCCAGGATCTTGTCGAGTTGCTCCTCGTCCTCGGCGAAGATCACTTTCGTCCGGGAATCGTTGACGAGATATTCGACCTGGGATGAGGCATCGGTCGGATAGATGCCGGAAGAGACACCGCCGGCGCACAGAATGCCCATGTCGACATGGACCCATTCCGGCACGGCGTTCGCGATGATGGAAGCGACGTCGCCGGGCCTGAAGTCGATGGCGTGCAGCGCGTAGGCGACCTCCTTCGAGATCTCCAGCCATTCGCGCCAGCTGGTCGGCTGCCAGATCCCGAATTTCTTCTCGCGTATAGCCGGCCTGTCGCCCCGCGTTTCCGCGGCGCGCAAAAAGCTTTTCGCGATCGTGTCAGCGACCGTCAGCACCGCCGGTCGGGCCATGCACGTCTCCTCCTTGTCGCGTTCCCCTCCGCTGCCTGCCTTGCCGGCGGTCTATTTGGCGGATGGACTCTGGTATTTAAGGCTTCCTCTGACGCCAAATCTTAACGCCAAGTCTTCTAACGCCAAGTCTCCTAACGCCAGGTCTTCTTCTTTTTCCAGCGCCGCTCGCCTCGTGCGCCCGCTTCCTTGGCGCCAAGGTAGAATTCCTGGATGTCCTTCGAATGCATCAAGCGGTCGCAGCTGTCGTTCATCACGATCCGGCCGATCTCCAGCACATAGCCATAGTGGGCCGTCTCCAACGCCACCTTGGCGTTCTGCTCGACCAGCAGAATCGACATGCCCTGCTCCTCATTGACGCGACGAATGATGGCGAAGATCTCCTTCACCAGGATCGGCGACAGCCCGAGCGAGGGCTCGTCCAGCAGCAACAGCGTCGGCCGGTTCATCAGCGCGCGGCCGATCGCGAGCATCTGCTGCTCGCCGCCGGAGAGCTGTCCGGCCGGCTGGTTGATGCGCTCCTTCAGCCGCGGGAAATAGCCGTAGACGCGCTCCAGATCTTCCGCGATGCCGTTACGATCGTTGCGCGGATAGGCCCCCATCATCAGGTTCTCGCGCACGGAGAGGAACGGGAACACCTCGCGTCCCTCCGGCACATGGCTGAGGCCCAGCCGCACGATCCTGTCCGCCTCCATGCGCTGGATCGACTTGCCCATGAACTCGATGGCGCCCTTCTGCGGATCGAGAATGCCCGAGATCGTCTTCAGCACCGTGGTCTTGCCGGCGCCGTTGGCGCCCAGCAGCGTGACGATGCGGCCGCGCGGCACTTCGAGCGAGATGCCGCGGATCGCCATGATCGGCCCGTAATAGCTCTCGATGTTGGAGAGTTTCAGGATGATGTCTGGTGTCGCCACGGCATCCATTGCGTCAGGCTCCCAGATAGGCGGCGACAACATCGGGATGCTCTTGCACTTCGGCGGGCGAGCCCATGGCCAGCACCCGGCCGTAGTTCAGGGCAATGACGCGGTCGGAGACGCGGTTGACCAGCGCCATGTCGTGCTCGACCATGAGCACGGTGACGCCGAGCTCGCTCTTCAAGTCGCGGATCCAGAACGACATGTCGTCGGTCTCCTCCACGTTGAGGCCCGAGGACGGCTCATCGAGCAGGATCAGCTTCGGCTCCGAGCATAGTGCGCGCGCCAGCTCGATCACCTTGCGCACGCCGTAGGGCAGACCCGAGATCAGCTTGTCGCGGTAGGGCTCGAGATCGAGGAATTCGATGACCTGCTCGACCCTGCGGCGATGCACCTTCTCGTCGGCCCGTACGCCCGGCAGGAACAACAGCTCCTGCCAAAGCTGCGTTGTCGAATGCCGGTGGCGGCCGACCAACAGGTTCGACAACACCGTCGCATTCTCGAACAGCTCGATGTTCTGGAACGTGCGGGCGATGCCGAGCCTTGCGATGTCATGGGGCGGCTGCTCCGTGATGTCCTGATCCTCGAAAAAGATGCGACCCGAGGTCGGCCGGTAGATCCGCGAAATCAGGTTGAAAATCGAGCTCTTGCCGGCGCCGTTGGGCCCGATGATCGAGAGGATCTCGCCCTTTTCGACCGCGAACGACACCGCATCGACGGCCTTCAACCCGCCGAAATGCAGCGACAAGCTCTCGGCGCGAAAATAGCTCATCGGTTGCGCTCCGACTTCACGTAGATCTTCTGCCGCTTGAAGGTAGCGCGCTTGTAGAGCGGGAACAGCTGGAAGAAGAGTTTGATCTTCAGCCAGCGGCCGTAAAGCCCGAGCGGCTCGAAAAGTACGAACAATACGATGATGATGCCGTAGATCGCGCCTTTCAGGCCGTTGAGCGAGGCAAAAGCCGCAACCTTGGACTGGACGTTGGCGGCGGCTTGCGTGCCCGCTCCGAAGGTCGCTGCAATGCCGGCGATGATGCCGGGCATATCGTCCTTGAGGTAGGTCAGGAACGGATCGATCATCACAATGAAGATCGCCCCCAGCACCGCGCCGTGCAGGCTGAAGGTGCCGCCGATCAGGATCACGATGATGAACTCGATCGAGAGCTGGAGCGTGAACATCTCCGGCGAGATGAAGGAGAGCTTGTGGGCGAACAACACGCCGGCGAAGCCGGTGATCGCCGCGGAGATCGCAAAGGACTTCACCTTGTACAGCGCGACATTGACGCCCATGCTGCGCGCCGCGGTCTCGCTGTCGCGGATCGCGACGAAGGCGCGCCCGGTCGGCGAGCGCAGCAGGTTGAGCGTGCCGACGATAGTCAGCACCAGCACCGCGAGGCAGAGGAAATAGAAAGTGGGGCTGTCGCGCGAGACTGCGACCCCAAACAGCGACACCGCCTTGACCCGCATGCCCTCGTTGCCGTTGGTGACGCTCTCCCATCGCGCCAGGATCTCCTCGACGATGAAGGCGAAGGAGATGGTGGCGATGACGAGATAAATGCCTTGCAGCCGCAGCGCGGGGAAGCCGACCAGCGCACCGATCAGCCCGGTCAGGAGCCCGGCGGCGAGAAAGTAGACCGGGAACGGCACACCATATTTCTGCAAATAGGCCGCCGTATACGCACCGATCGCGAGAAACGCCGCATGCCCGAGCGAGGCCTGCCCGGTGAAACCCGTCAAGATCAGCAGCGCCACGCCGACGGTCGCGTAGATGCAGACGAAGACGAGCTGGCTCATCAGATAGCTGGAGAGCACATAGGGCGCGATCAGCAGCACGGCCAGCAGAAGACCGTATGAGACGTAATAGCCCGAATGCGGAAACAGCCGGATGTCGTCCTCGTAGTCGGTCTTGAACAGGAAGCGCATGCGTTCAGACCTTCTTGCGGACGTGAAGGCCGAACAGGCCTTCGGGCTTGAGCAAGAGCACGGCGAGCAGCACGATGTAGGGCGCGACGTCCTTCCAGCCCTCGGCCAGATAGAAGCCGGCCATGCTCTCGATGACGCCGATCAGGACGCCGCCGACGACGGCACCGGGGATCGAGCCGAAGCCGCCGAGTACGGCGGCCGGAAACGCTTTCAGCCCAAGCACCAGACCGACATTGGAATGGATGAAGGTGATCGGCGCCAGCAGCACGCCGGCGCAGGTCGCAACCGCCGCGCTGATCGCCCAGACGATCGAGACCACGCGCTTGACCGGGATGCCCATGTAATAGGCCGCCAGCATGTTCTCGGAACTGGCGCGCATCGCGGTGCCGAGCGTGGTCTTGTTGAAGAACAGCCAGAGCAACGCGCAGAGGATGACCGTCGCCGCGATCACCGAGAGCTTGTCATGGGCGAGCACCAGCGAACCGATCCGCAGCACGCCCTGACTGAATGGCGTGTCGATCTTGAAATCGTCGGTGCCCCAGATCATGCCGGAGACCGAGCGCAGGAAATAGCCGAGCCCGATGGTGGCCATGATGATGGAGAATTGCGGATAGCCGAGGATCGGCCGCACCACCACGCGCTCGGCCAGCATGCCGAACAGCGCCATCGCCGCCACCGCGCCGGCAAAGCCGACCCAGTAGTTCAGCCCCATCATGCCGATGAAGGTGAAGGCAAAGAAGCCGCCCAGCATCATCAAATCGCCCTGGGCGAAATTGACGACCTCGGTGGCCTTGTAGACGAGTACGAAGCCGAGCGCGATCAGGCCGTAGACGCAGCCGAGCGCAACACCGCTGACCAGCTGCTGAACGAAATCCAGCATCGTCGCGCATCCTCCCGATACAACCGGCGGTTCTTCCAGACCGCCTTGCCGCATCTTGTGTTCAGTCGCTACGCAGTCGTTTCGCTGCGTTCGCGCTATTCGTCCCTTCGCCAATTCAGCCTGAACCGCCAAGCGCTGTCAACAAACGGTGACTTGCCATTAGTCCAATCCGGATGACGGAATTTGCGGCAGCGCGATTCACCGTGCCGAAACATCTTCGGGGCATGGTCGCGAGCGATGCAAAACCGCAAGGTGTGGCCGTGATGAAGCGGGACGACTCGGCGCTCGAAGTCATGGGGTTAACGAAGCGTTTTGACCGTCTGGCGGTCGATAACCTCGATCTCACCATCCATGCCGGCGAATTCTATGCGCTGGTCGGCCCCAACGGCGCCGGCAAGACCACCACTTTGCGCATGGTTGCAGGCCTTTTGCGGCCCGATGCCGGCGCGGTCTCCATCTTCGGCATCGATGCGCTCGAAAACCCCGTCGCCGCCAAGCAGGTGATGGCGTGGGTCTCCGACGAGCCCATGATCTACGACAAGCTCACGCCGCTCGAATATCTCGAATTCGTGGCCGGTCTGTGGGGCATCGCACCATCGGCCTCGGAACCGGTCGCCGCCGAGCTCCTGAACTCGCTCGGGCTCGAGCCGCACCGGCACGAACGCTGCGAGGGTTTTTCCAAGGGCATGCGCCAGAAGGTCGCGCTCGCCGGCGCACTGGTGCACGATCCCCGCCTCATCATCCTCGACGAGCCGCTGACGGGACTGGACGCCGTCTCCGCCCGCCATGTCAAGGGACTCCTGAGCGAGCGCGTCCGCGCCGGCTGCACCGTCATCATGACCACGCATATCCTCGAGGTCGCCGAACGCATGGCCGACCGCATCGGCGTGATCGCAGCCGGCCGCCTGGTTGCCGAAGGCACGTTGACCGAGCTGCGCCAGCAAAACGGGCACGCCGATACCAGCCTGGAAGATCTGTTCATCGCGCTGGTGACGCTGCAGGAAGCCGCATGAGCTCGGCCACTGCGCTGTCCTGGTTCGCCCGCCACGAGCTCCGGCTCGCCTGGCGCGAATGGCTCGCCATGATGACCGGTGGGCGGCGCAAACGAACGCGCGCCGCGGTGATCGGCCTGCTGTGTTTCGCGGCGCTGCTGCACGTACCGGCCTGGGCGGTGATCGGCCGCTTCGCCGACCTGCAATTGCCGCTCGACAAATCCTCGCTGATCGTGATTTCGGCGACGATTTTTCTCGCCTGGACGTTGATGCTGTCACAGGCGATCGAATCGGTGACGCGGGTGTTTTACGCACGCGCCGATCTCGACCTCATCATGTCCTCACCTGCGACGCTGGCCAATCTGTTCTCGGTGCGCATCGCCGCGATCGCGCTCACCGTCACGGTGATGGCGCTGCTGTTCTCGACACCCTTCATCGACGTGCTGGTGTTCGGGGGCGGCGCGCGCTGGCTTGCAGCGTTCGGCGTCGTCGTTGCCATGGGCCTGTCGGCCGCAGCGATCGCGATCGCCGTCACGATCCTGCTGTTTCGCTTGATCGGTCCGGCGCGGACACGGTTCGTCGCACAGATCCTCGCCGCGATCATCGGCGCCGGCTTCGTGATCGCGCTCCAGGTCGCGGCGATCATGTCCTATGGGACGCTGTCGCGCTTCACCATCCTGACCTCGGGTAGCTTGGCCACTTATGCGCCCGATGCCGACAGCATCTGGTGGTGGCCGGCGCGGGCGGCGATGGGGGACGCCGAAGCACTGATGCTGCTCCTGGCGCTCGGGCTCGTGCTGCTCGGAAGCGTCATGGCGATCTTCTCGGGCCGCTTTGCAGATACGGCGATCGATGCCGCCGCCTATGGCACGTCCGGCCGTCGCAGCGCGAAGGAGCGCCCGTTCCGCGGCGGATCGCGGCAGCATGCCCTGCGGCGCAAGGAATTTTCGCTGCTCTGGCGCGATCCCTGGCTGATCTCGCAGACGCTGATGCAGCTGCTCTATCTGGTGCCGCCGGCGCTGCTGCTCTGGCGCAACTTTGCCGACAGCTCCGCGGCGCTGACGCTGATCACGCCGGTCATCGTCATGGCGGCGGGTCAACTCGCCGGCGGGCTTGCCTGGCTGACGATCTCGGGCGAGGACGCGCCCGACCTGGTTGCAACCGCGCCGCTGACGCCGTCCAGCGTCATCCGCGCCAAGATCGAGGTGGTGCTGATCGCGATCGCCGTCATCTTCTGCCCGCTGATCGCGGCGCTCGCGTTCGCCTCGCTGTTCCAGGCCGCGGTCAGCGCCGGTGCGGTCATCGTCAGCGCGGCCTCCGCCACCGCCATCCAGCTCTGGTTCCGGGTGCAGGCCCGGCGCAGCCAATTCCGCCGCCGCCAGACCTCGTCGCGGCTTGCGACCGTCGCCGAGGCGTTCTCCTCGATCGGCTGGGCTGCCAGCGCCGCGCTGGTGCTCACGCTCCCCATCGTCGGTCTCGTCAGCGGCCTGATCACCGCGAGCCTCGTCGCCATCACCTGGAAGTTCAGCCCGCGGCGGGAGTAAGAATGGGCGGCGTGAGGGTGCGACACTGGCGCGCTGTTGATCGCGCGCTGTTGGCCACGCGCTGCATTGCACGCTAGACTTTCCCCTGAAATTCATCGGGGATGGATACATGCGGCGACTGGTTTCGGCGGTTCTGGCGCTGTTCGGCGCATTCCTCTCACCTGCTCTCGCCCAGCAGCCCCAGCGCAGCGAATGCCTAGCGATGGCGAATGCGGCACCCCGCGTGACGGCGGTGGCGTTCCGGCAGGCCGCAGCCCCGGCTGAAGTCCAGATTACCTATGCGGGCCATTCGACCTATTTCATCGACACGCCCGGCGGCTTGCGCATCGCCACCGACTATAGCGGGGCCTACCAGGTGGGACGGCTGCCCGATGTTGTCACCATGAACCGGGCCCATAGCACGCATTACTCTTTATATCCCGACAAGCGCATTCCTCGTGTGCTGCATGGCTGGGGCGAGGACGGCAAGCCGGCGATCGTGTCGGAGCGCATCGGCGACACCTTCATCCGAAACGTCACCACCGACATCCGCCGCTATTTCGGCGACGATTCCGGCTCCGACATGATCCGTGACGGCAACTCTATCTTCATCTTCGAGGTCGCGGGTCTCTGCATCGGCCATCTCGGCCATCTTCACCACAAGCTCGACGACAGCCACTTTGCCCAGATCGGGCGGCTCGACATCGTGATGGTACCGATCGACGGCACCTACACCATGTCGCTCGACGGTGTCTCCGAGATCACCAAGCGGCTGCGGGCCTCGGTCGTGCTGCCGATGCACCGCTTCGCCACCCCGCTCGACGAGTTCATGCGCCTCATTGGCCAGCAGTTCGAGATCGACCAGCGCATAGAGCGAAGTTTCCGGATGTCCCGGGATGCGTTGCCGTCGAAGCCGACCGTGATCATCCTCGACGGGGTGTGACGCGCAATTTTCTCCAAGTCGGCTGCCGCCCGGTCGTGCTGATCTCCTGAGCATAGGAGATCGACATGACCGACTTTGCGAGATTATTGCACGCGGACGGACCGAACCCCGAGCACGCGGCGGCGCTCCAGCTTTATGGCCGCTTCGTCGGCGATTGGGATGCCGAGATCACCGCCCATGAACCCGATGGAACGAAACACTCCGCGCCCGGCGAAATCCATTTCGGCTGGGTGCTGGAGGGCCGCGCCGTGCAGGACGTCTGGATCATTCCGCGCCCGGCCGGCAGCCCGGCCTTGCCGATCGCTGGCAATTGGTACGGCACGACGCTGCGGGTCTACGATCCGACCATCGATGCATGGCGGATTTCCTGGTTCGATCCCGGCCGCTGCATATTCCGCCAGCAGATCGGCCGTCCACGCGATGCCGACATCGTGCAGGAAGGCACGACCGAAGCCGGCGACCTGACGCGCTGGAGTTTTACGGAGATCACCGAGGATTTCTTCCACTGGCTCGGCGAGGTCAAGCCGGCCACCGCAACCGATTGGCGGCTGGTGGTGGACGTGAGAGCGAAACGGCGGACTACTTGCGAACGGACCGCGATACTCGATTGGGCTTGATGCTCTGCACAACAGGCGCAACCGACTGTGCGAACAGCTGGGCCACCGGACTGAGCGACCGATCCTTCAGAGCGATCAGGCCGATTGCGCCGCGCGTGGTCGGCAGCCGGACATCAACGGCGGTCAATTGCGGGTGCTCGTTCGGTGTCGTCAACATCGCGCCGGGATGAATGCCGAGAAAATTGCCGTTGCCGACGAGGACGCTCAGTGAATAGGTGCACGCCGTCGTCACAGTCGCCCGCGGAAACTCCAGGCCTTGCTCCTCGAAGGCACTGCGCATGATTCCGGTGAGAAAGCCCGCCGGGGGCGGAAACACCCACGGTTCGTGGATGAGATCGGCCAAGGCAACGTTGCGCCGCCGAGCCCATTTGCTGCGTTTGCTGCAGAGGACAACCAGCTCGTCGTGGAACAGCGTTTCAACCCTGAGATCGTCGTTGCCGACCATCGATGCGAGCCGGCTGATGACGATCTCTACATCGCGCTGGCGCAGTTGGCGTAGCAGAACGTCGGTCGGGCCGACCGTCAGCTCGAATCTCATGCGAGGATAGCGCTGCACGAGCCGGTTAAACACGGCGGATGCAACTGCCGACATCGGCGGCGTCGTGCCGATCCGCAACTCACCCACTTCGGGATCTGCGAGTGATGCGATCTCGCTTATGCCGTGCCGCAGCTCGTTGAACACGACGGCGCTGCGCTCGAGCAGCGCCCGGCCGTAGACCGTCGGCGTCACACCTTGCGAAGACCGATCCAGCAGCGGCACGCCGACAACATGCTCGAGTTCCGAAATCGCGTACGAAACCGCAGGCTGGGTTATCGCCAGATGCGCGGCCGCCTTGGCCATGCTGCCGGTCTCGGCAGCCGCCTGAAACACGTGAAGGTCCCGCAGCTTGATCCGCTTGTCGGTGGTCCGGTCCACGCAAGACCCCCATCAATAGATTTTATTGCGTCATAAGGAGAACCAGAGTTCATTTATGCACCATTCTGGCGGACGGTCTATGGGGCAAGGCACCAAGCCAGCATCTCCATCAACCGGTGGCACTCCATGCGTGTAGTCCAAATTGCATTGGCAGCAGCTCTCAGCCTGATCCTGCCCAATGCCAACGCGCAAAACGGTGAGTCCACAATCAAGATTGTCTTGCCGTATCCGGCCGGAGGCGTGGGCGACGCAGCCGCAAGGATGATCGCCGAGTCCATGCGCACACGGCTCAATCGGCCGGTGATCGTTGAGAACAAGCCGGGCGCGGCGGGGCGCCTCGGCGTGCAATTGGTCAAAAATGCTCCTGCCGACGGTAGCGTCCTGCTGTTCACGCCGATTGCACCAATGGCCATTTTCCCTCACGTTTATGACCAGCTCGCTTACGATCCCGAGCGGGATTTCGAGCCTGTCTCCCAGGTCGCGACTTATGATCTCGCCATAGCGATTGGCGCGAACGTGCCTGCCAAAAGTCTCAAGGAGCTGGTTCAGTGGTTGAGGGGGCATCCTGATCAAGCCGCCTACGGAACTCCGGCCGCAGGATCATTGCCGCACTTCTTTGCCCTGCTGTTTGCAGGCCACACCGGCCTCGATCTTCGTCACGTCGTCTACAAGGGCAATCCGCAAGCGATCACCGATTTGATTGGAGGTCACTTGCCGATGTTCTTCACTTCGACGCAAGATCTCGTCGAGGCTCACAAGGCCGGGCGCATCACTGTTCTCGCTACGTCCGGCCGCGCACGTTCGACGGCCCTGCCCGACGTGCCTACGTTTTCGGAAAGCGGATATAGCATCCGAGGGGAGGGCTGGTACGGCATCTATGCACCTTCAAGGACGCCCCCTGAGGTCATCGCACGGCTGAATGGAGCGGTGGTCGAAGCTGTACGTTCTCCAGAGTTTAGCAAGGGGCTAACGCCTCTTGGGATCCAGCCCACCGGCACTTCGGCTCAGGAATTCTCGCGGATCCAAAAATCCGACTCCGACTTGTGGAGCCCCGTGATCAGGGCCTCGGGTTTCAAGCCGGAGTAGAAGTTCCAAGCCGCGCGCGTGGCTTCGGGAAGCGCGTTGCACGGAACGCGCTGCTGCGTGTGACAACCGGTGCTAAGCTCCTTGCACCAAAGCCAATGAGGGGAGCGCACGTCGATGGCTGCAAGCGGTCTGCTCGCCAACACGAGCGGGCTATTCGCCGAGCCGCGCGAGGACTGGCTCGCGTTGCATCAGGAGGAGATCATCGATCCCTTACGGCCGATCGTCGATCCCCATCACCATCTCTGGAATCGCGGGCACCGCTATCTGATCGAGGAGATGGCGGCCGATATCGCCTCCGGCCACAACGTCACCGCCACCGTCTATGTCGACTGCCGCTCGATGTATCGTGCGCACGGGCCCGAGGCGTTCCGGCCGGTCGGCGAGGTCGAGTTCGCCAATGGCGTCGCTGCGATGAGCGCGAGCGGCGGTTACGGCAAGGCCGCGATCTGCGCCGGCATCGTCAGCCACGTCAATCTGCTGCTCGGCGATGCCGCAAAACCGGTGCTGGAGGCCGAGATCGCGGCAGGCAACGGTCGCTTCCGCGGCATCCGGCATTCGTCGGCCTGGGACCAGGATCCTGCTGTCGCCGGCATGTATGCGAGCCGACCGCAGGGATTGCTGCAGGACCCGACCTTCCGCAAAGGCTTCGCCTGTCTGGCGCCGCTGAACCTGAGCTTCGACGCCTGGCTGTTCCATCCGCAGATCGGGGAGCTGACCGAGCTCGCCCGCGCATTTCCCGGCACCAGGATCGTGCTCGACCATTGCGGCGGCCCGGCCGGAATCGGCCGCTTTGCCGGGCGACGCGAGGAGGTGTTTCCGCAATGGCGCGCCTCGATCCAGGAGATCGCCAAATGCGAGAACGTGGTGGTGAAGCTCGGCGGGCTTGCGATGTGCCTGCTCGGCTACGACTTCCATTTGCGCGAGAGGCCGCCTTCATCCGAGGAGCTTGCCGCGGCCTGGCGGCCTTATGTCGAAACCTGCATCGAGGCGTTTGGACCCAAGCGCGCGATGTTCGAGAGCAATTTCCCGCCGGACAAAGGCCAGTGCAGCTACCAGGTGATCTTCAACGCCTTCAAGCGTATCGCGGCGCCGTTGAGCGAGACCGAGAAAACGGCGTTGTTCTCGCAGACCGCGACCGATGTCTACCGGCTCGAATGCCGTCATGACGAGAACAGGGGCCGGGATGTTGATCCCGGCCCCTGTTCCATCGTGACCGCTGGGAAGCGTCCTTGAAACTGATTGAACTCTAACCGGCCCCCATCAGCGAGGCCGGACGGCGCTCGCCGGTGGAGACGAAGATCTTCTTGAGCTTGTTGACGACCCGGATCAGGAAGCCGATCATCACGGGATTGGTCTTGCGGCAGAAGGCGATCTTCTTGACGTGGCCTTCGACATGCCATTTGGCATGCGCGCCGTCGCGGAAGAAGATGACGTCGCCCGGGCCGTAGCGCTTCGGCGGCATGCCGTCGCTTTCGAGCACGATCGATCCTTCCATGATCATGATCGTCTCGTCGATATCGTAGTACCAGTTGAAGCGCCCTTCGGTGCAAGCCCAGATGATGGTCGAAGCGGTGCCGTCGGCGCTGGTGGACAGGATGTGCGAGCGCGACACCGGATTGCCTTCGATAATCCAGGACGGCTCGATCGGCCGCAGCTCAAGCTCTACATTGCAACTACTGATTTCAATCAATGTGCGCGACATCTGTTTCCTTAGGGGATAAAATATGGCCTGCCCGGGTCTCGGCCCGGATTGTTCAAAGATGGCGGGAACGCTAGTAGCCGGTTTTTAATTCTTTCTTACGCGGGGCCAGACAATCAGCCGCAAGTTGCAGACGCGAAACGGTTAACGTCCCAATTTCCCTGCGATTTCGCGCACATGAACCCTTCTTTTCCGGGGTGCGACAAAGTGCGCGAAGCACCTGAAAGGAGTCATGCCGATGCCCCTCACCCCGGAGGTTCTCGCAACCCAAGGCGAGGTCGTCGCCTGGCTCGGCAGTCTCGATGTCTCCTTCGCAACCGACGAGGAGCCCTGGTTCACCGTCGACGGCATCGAGAGCCCCCGGCAGATCGGCAGTGACGGCTCCGGCGGCGCGTTCGTGCTGCTGCCTTCTCAGAATGTGCTCTACGTCTCATCGGAAGGCCGCGCGGGAATTATCGCGGAGAGTTTCGAGGCCTTCGTCAGGCTCGTCGTGGCGCGCCCCTACTGGCTCGACATCCTGAAATTTTCCGCCGGCGGTGACCTCCATGAGATGCGGCGGGCGGCCGACGCGCTGGAGGCGACACTCGAGGACGAGGACGACGTCAACGAGGCACGCGAGGAAATCCGCGGGGGTCTCGACCTGTCCGAGGCGAATGATCCGGTCGGTGCGCTCTACGACGCGGTTGCGGCCTCCGACGCCATCGTGCGAGCCACCGACGGCAGCCCGTTCACGACGCTGTTCAACCGCTTCAGCATCGACAACAGCCCGATGCTGCGCAACGCGGCGGCGTAGTTACTTCGCCCATTCGCCCTTGCGAAACACCGGCACTTTGCTGCCGTCGGCCAGAATGCCGTCGATGTCGGTCTCGGCCGAGCCGATCATCCAGTCGATATGGATCAGGCTCTGGTTGCCGCCTTGCGCTGCGATCTGCTGCGGCGTGAGCTGCGCGCCGTTGACGAAGCACTTCGAATAGCACTGGCCGAGAGCGATGTGCGACGCAGCGTTCTCGTCGAACAGCGTGTTGTAGAACAACAGCCCGCTCTGCGAGATTGGCGAGGAATGCGGCACCAGCGCCACTTCGCCGAGACGCCGCGCGCCCTCGTCGGTATCCAGCACCTTGTTCAGCACCTCCGCGCCGCGCGAGGCCTTGGCGTCGACGATCCTGCCGTCCTCGAAACGCACTGCGATGTTGTCGATCAGCGTGCCCTGATAGGACAGCGGCTTCGAGCTCACGACATGGCCGTAGACCCGCCGGCAATGCGGCGTGGTGAAGACCTCTTCGGTCGGGATATTGGCGTTGCAGCTGATGCCGTTCTTGGATAGCGAGGCGCCTCCCTCCCATTCATGGCCGTCGGCAAGCCCGATCGTGAGGTCGGTCCCCGGCCCTGAATACTGGAGCGCGCGGAAACGCTGGCCGTTGAGCCAGTTGGTGCGCTCGCGCAGCACCGCGTTGTGGCTCGCCCAATTGGCCGGCGAGTCGTCGCGATCGACGCGGGACGCCGCGAAGATCGCGTCCGCGAGCTTGCCGATCGCGACCTCTTCAGGATCGTTCGGAAAGACTTGCTTCGCCCAGGACGGGCTCGGATAGGCAATGATGTTCCAGTTGGTGTCGAAATTGACGATCTTTTCCAGCGCCGGCTGATAGGCCATGGAATTGGCCTTGCTGGCGCGCGCGACCTTGGAAGCATCTTCGCCCGACAGCAGCATCGGATTGTCGCCGACGATGGCAAGACGGGCGGTGTTGTTCGAGAACGCCTTGGCCATGCCCTCGTAGAGCCAGTTAGCGGCACGATCGAAGCTGTCGTCGTGGCCGTGGCGGTAGCGCGCCAGCGTCATCTCTTCGTCGGAGAGAATGGGCGTCACGATGCCGGCGCCGGCCTTGTAGGCATGCACGGCGATCCGCCGCACCAGCGGCAACGCGATCGCAGGTGCCGTCAAGAGCAGATCCTGGCCCGGCCGCAAGCCCAGGCCCACCTTCACCGCCACCTCGGCCAGCCGGTCGAGCTTCACGGGATCGATGGGAGTGGAGGTGATGCGTTGATCAGTCATGCCGGATCCTCTGCCGAACGTCTTTCGCTCAATTTAAGTCTAGCATCGCGAGACACAAGTGCGCGAGTGCCTTGCGACACCCCAAAGATACGGAGTTTCACGCATTTTGGTTTTCAACGTGTTGCCGATTTCAGCACCCGGTCGACCATGGCGGGAGCAAGGCCGAGGTAATTTTTCGGTGATGTCAGCGCCTCGATCGTGGCGCGGTCGATTCTGGCAGAGACGCGGGCGTCAGACGACAGCGCGTCCGCCAGTGTAAGACCATTCTCATTGGCGAGCCGGCAGGCGTCATAGACCACGTCGTGCGCCTCCTGCCGCCCGATCTGCGGCGCGAGCCCCATCATAACGGCTTCGGCCACGATCAGACCGCGGCTGACGGCGAGATTCTCGTTCATCTTGCTTTCGTCGACGATAAGGCCGGCGAGCGCGAACTTCGCCTGGTGCAACGCGCCGGCGGTCAGCACGAAGCTCTCGGGGATCGCCATCCATTCGGCGTGCCAGGGCCCGGTGGCGCGCTCGAAATCCTGCACCATGGCATCCAGCATGAGGCCGGCGTGCTGGCGCACCGCCTTGGACGCCGCGAGCATCAGTTCCGAGGAGATCGGGTTGCGCTTCTGAGGCATGGTCGAGGAAGCGCCGCGTCCCTTGACGAAGGGCTCGTAGACCTCGGCGAATTCGGTCGAGGCCATGATCATGATGTCGAGCGCGATCTTGCCGAGCGAGCCGGTGACGAGCGCCAGGAAATTCACGGCCTCGGCAAAACCGTCGCGTGCGACGTGCCAGGTCGAGGCGGGAACGCCGAGCCTCAGTTCGGCGCAGAGCGCCTCCTGCACCTCGAAGCCCTTGTTGCCGAGCGAGGCCAGCGTGCCGGCGGCGCCGGCGAACTGGCCGACCAGGACGCGCGGCTTCAACTCACTGATCCGCTCGGCGTGGCGGTCGAACATCGCGAGCCAGATCGCGGTCTTGTAGCCGAAGGTGACCGGCAGCGCCTGCTGGAGATGGGTGCGGCCCGCCATCGGCGTTTCGCGGTAGCGCCTGGAGAGGTCGGCGAGAACCCCGCGCAGTGCGGCGATGTCCTGCTCGACAATCTCGAGCCCGGCGCGCAGTTGCAGCACCACGGCGGTGTCCATGATGTCCTGCGTGGTCGCACCCCAATGCACATAGCGGCCGGCATCGCCGCATTGCTTCACCATCTGATGCACGAGCGGCAGGATCGGATAGCCGACGACATCAGTCTCCTGCCGTAACAGATCGAAATCGAGCGCGGCAACGTCGGTCCGCGCCGCGATCTGATCGGCGGCATCCTGCGGAATCACCCCGCACTTCGCTTCCGCCTTCGCCAATGCCACCTCGACCTCGGCATAGCGCGCGACAGTCGCGACATCGGAAAATACCTCCCGCATCTGCGGCGTGCCGAAGGCATCGCGGAACAGCATGGAATCGAGCACGGTGGTCGAGGCATGAAAAGCGGGCATGGGCGTTTCTTCGTGGTTTGTGTCGTGTGAAGGTCGCAGCTTACGCACACGGAGCTGTTCGGCAAATGGACATTCACCGCTCATCACACATTCGATGCCGTCGCGAAGGCCATGACAACGTGGGAAGCTGCCGCACGCCATTGCCTCAACACCGTCATTGCGAGGAGCCCTCGCGACGAAGCAATCCACGCTGTCTCCGCGGCGACAGGCTGGATTGCCTCGCTGCGCTCGCAATGACGTGAGGAGACCGCGACAATCCGGCCGAAACCGCCACATTCTAACCCAGGTTGCATTCCTCCCCGTAAATCGCATGGCTGCCATCACGCGATCGTGGTGAACCGGACAGGCCTCTCGGCGGACTTATAGAGATCAGCCGAAATCCATTTTGATTTCATCATTGCCCGATGTCGTCTTGAGGCCTGAGTTTCGACGTGCAGTTTCTGTTCCGGGATCACCTACTCGATACCGACTTGCGCGAGCTGAGCCGCGAGCAGGTTCCCGTTGCCGTGGAGCCGCAGGTTTTCGATCTCGTCGTCCACCTCATGGAGAACCGCGACCGGGTGGTCAGCAAGGACGAGCTGATCGACAAGATCTGGCACGGGCGCAGCGTCTCCGAATCCACCCTGACCAGCCGGATCAATGCGGCACGCAAGGCGGTCGGCGACAGCGGCGCGAGCCAGGCGCTGATCCGCACCATCTCGCGCAAGGGTTTTCGTTTTGTCGGCGACGTCGAGACCAAGCGTGGGGCGACCGCGCCGGAATCCGGTTTTGGAGCGAAGCTTCTGCAGGCCCCGCTGCCGCTACCGGACCGGCCGGCGATCGCGGTGCTGCCCTTCACCAACATGAGCGGCGACCGCGAGCAGGATTATTTCTCCGACGGGATCAGCGAAGACATCATCACCGCGCTGTCGAAGCTGCGCTGGTTCTTCGTCGTCGCGCGCAACTCCTCCTTCGTCTACAAGGGCCGCGCGGTGCTCATGAACGAGGTCGCGCGAGAGCTCGGCGTGCGCTACGTGCTCGAAGGCAGCGTGCGGCGGAGCGGCGATCGCGTGCGTATCTCCGCACAGCTCAACGACGTCTCGACCGGCAGCCATCTCTGGGCTGAACGCTACGACCGCGAGCTTGCCGACATCTTCGCTGTGCAGGACGAGATCACCGAGGCGATCGTCGCCGCGATCGAGCCGCAGCTCTATACCGCCGAGAGTTTTCGCGCCCAGCAGAAGCCGCCGGGAAGCCTGGATGCCTGGGACCTCGTAATGCGCGCATTGTCGCATTACTGGCGCATCACCCGCGACGACAACGCCGCCGCGCAGGGACTGCTCGAAAAGGCCGTCGCGCTCGATCCCGCCTATGGCAAGGCGCTCGGCCTGCTCGCGACCAGCCACATCTTCGGCGCGCATATGGGCTGGTCCGACATGGCCCCGACCGTGCCGGTCGCCGAGCGCGCCGCGCTCGCGGCCGTGGAGGCCGATCGGGAGGATGCCTGGGCCCATCATGGCCTCGCTTATACCTATCTATTCCGCCGCCGCTTCGACGATGCGTTGGCGGAATTCGAACTGGCGCTGAACCTCAATCCGAACTTCGCGATGGCGCACGCCTTCTACGGCGTGACGCTGTGCTACGCCGGACGATGGCAGAACGGCGATGTCGCCGCGCGCCGCGCGCTACGGCTGAGCCCCCGCGACCCGCTCGCGGCGATCTATTGCGGCGTCGCGGCCTATGCCCGGTTCATCGGCCGCGATTACGAAGGAGCCGCACAGATGGCGCGCGAGTCGATGCGGCAGCGCGCCGATTTCGTCGGCGCGCATCGCGTGCTGACCGCCGCCGCCGGCATGTCGGGGGATCCCGCGCGCGCGGCTTGCGCCCTGGAAGGCTTGCGCCGCGCCCAACCGGGCATCTCGCTCGCTTGGATCACGCGCGAGCTGCCGATGCTGCGGGACGAGGATCGCGAGCATTACCTCGAGGGATTGCGGCGCGCGGGGATGAGATAGCGAATTTCTCATCTCCCGCTTGCGGGAGAGGAGAAGAGGGTCGCTACTCCTGCATCATCTCGCCGCTGCCGCCGAACTCCGCCGGAAAATCCTTGAGCTTGGGCAGGCCATCGCGCATCGGCAGCACCGTCTCGGCGTAATTGACGTGGACGCCGGGCGCGAAGGCGAGCGTGGGGATGGTGGCGGTGAAGACGTCGACCAGGCCAAGCGGCGGATGGTTGGTCATGAGATGGCCACCGCACTTCTTGCAATATTTGCGCTGGCTGAGCGGCGTCTTGGTAAAGGTCTCGACATTCTCTGCACCTTCGGTGATGCGCACGGCTTCGGGCTTCCACAGGCTGAACGCGTTCACCGGACCGCCCGACCACGAGCGGCACGAGCGGCAATGGCAATAGCCCATCGCCTCCGGCGCGCCTGTGGCCTCGATCGTGACCGCGCCACAGAAGCAGTTTCCGACATGTTTCATTGGGTCGTCTCCGTTGATGAAGGTTTGAATTTCTCTCTCCCTGCGCCCGTTTGCCGATAGCTCGGCAAAACGGATTCGGGGGCGCGACGAGCTTCGCTCGCAAGGATAGCGTCGGGGTGAGGGGGATTCACCCCGAGATACGTTGCAGGCCGGGTCGGCAAGCTCCGATACGCGGCTCGGCGCCGCCGCGCGTCCTCCTTTCGGCGGACGCGACGGAAAGACGCGCAAGCTATACCGACTTGCGCCAGGGAATAAGCATCGAGACCCGTTGTTTGTACTGCCGGTACTCGTCGCCGAAGAGATCGATGAGGTCGTGCTCCTCCAGCGCGATGCCGACGAAGATGTAGAGCGTGGTCACGGCGGCGAACAGCAGATGGCCAGCGGTCATGACCGGCGCCGCCCAGAACGCGATGATGAAGCCGAGATAGATCGGATGACGGACGAACTTGTAGAGCAGCGGCGTCTTGAAGCGCGGCGGCGACGCTTCCTTGCCGACGAGATGATTGGTGACCTGATGCAATCCGAACAACTCGAAATGATTGATGATGAAGGTCGAGGTGAACACCAGGACCCAGCCCACCAACGACAGCGTGACGATCGTCACAGCAAGATCCGGGTTCGCGACCTCCCATATGACCGTGGGCAGCGGACGCCACTGCCAGAACAGGAGGAGCAATGACAGGCTCGCAAACAGCACATAGGTGCTGCGCTCGACCGGCTTGGGGACGTACTGCGTCCACCATACCTTGAACTGCCGGCGCGCCATCACGCTGTGCTGGACCGCAAACAGGGCCATCAGGAGCAGATTGATGATGACGGCCTCGGCGACGGGCGTGTCGGTCCCGGTGTCGATGGTCTTCGGCACCACCAGCCCCATGACGAAGCCGATGGCGTAGAGAATGGTGACGAAAAACACGAGATACGCCGCAATTCCGTACAGAAATGCGATGAACTTGAAAATGCGTGAGCCCGCAACCGGGCCGATAGGATGAACCTGATGATCAATTTGGGTCATAAACAGCTCCGTTGTGCCAAAACGCCGGCACTTCATTGGTCGCTGCACCATGCCGCACCGGAGGTCCCAAGACTTTCGCGGACGGTTGATTTTCGCCTGAGACGACTTTGATTTTTGCTTGAGACGAAAGAAACGTGCGATTTCGCTTTGAAAACAACGTGCTCGACGGCGACCTGCGGGAACTCACCTGCAGCGGGGCAGCCGTGCCGTTGCAGCCGCAGGTGTTCGATCTCCTGCTTTATCTGGTGGCGCAGCGCACGCGTGTGGTCAGCAAGGATGACCTGATCAGCCAGATCTGGAGCGATCGGATCATCTCGGATTCCGCCCTGAACAGCCGGATCAACGCCGCCCGCAAGGCGCTCGGCGACGACGGTGCGAGCCAGCGGCTGATCAAGACCATTCCGCGCAAGGGCTTTCGTTTCGTCGGCGAGGTCCGGGAAGAAGTGGCAGCCGCGACCGCCCCCACGCAACCCGTCGCTGCCCTGCCGCGCGCCCTGGCGGACCGTCCGGCGGTCGCGGTGCTCGCTTTCGAGAACATGAGCGGCGATCCCGCACAGGACTATTTCGGCGACGGCATCAGCGAGGACATCCTCACCGCGCTGTCGAAGCAGCGCTGGTTCATGGTGATCGCCCGCAACTCGTCCTTCACTTACAAGGGACGCGCGGTCCACATCCGGCAGATCGCCGAGGAACTCGGCGTCCGCTACATCGTCGAAGGCAGCGTGCGCAAGTCGGACAACAGGGTGCGAATCACCGCACAGCTCAACGACGCCACAACCGGCAGCCATCTCTGGGCCGAGCGCTACGACCGCGAGCTGATCGACGTGTTCGCCGTGCAGGACGAAATCACCAACGCGATCGCCGCGGCGATCGAGCCGCAGATTCATGCGGCGGAAAGTTTTCGCGCCCATCGCAAGCCGCCTGCTAGCCTGGATGCCTGGGATCTCCTGATGCGGGCGCTGTCACATTACTGGCGCGTGACGAGGCGGGATCACGAGACCGCACGGACGCTGCTGGAACGCGCGGTCGGCATCGACCCGAACTACGGCCAGGCGCTGTCGGTGCTCGCGGCGAACCACATGTTCGGCGTGCATCTCGGCTGGGCCGAGCTGGCCGTGGTGGCGCCGGTGGCTGAAGCCGCCGCGCTCGCCGCGGTGCGCTGCGACCATGAGGATGCCTGGGCGCACGCCGCGCTCGGCAGCGTCTACTTCTCCACGCGAAGGCTGGCGGATGCACTGTCCGAGTTCGAACAGGCGCTCGCGCTCAATCCGAACTTCTCGCTGGCGCAGGGCTATTACGCACTGGCACTGTCCTACGCCGGGCGGCCGAAGGATTCATTCGAGGCAGCGCAGAGGGCAATGCGGCTCTCGCCGCGCGATCCATCCCTGGCGATCTATCACGGCATCGCCGGCTATGCCCGCTTCACCGAGCGGCGCTATGGCGAAGCCATCGCGCTCGCGCGCGAGGCGATCCGCCACCGCGGCGATCTCACCGGCGCCTACCGCGTGCTGGCGGTTTCTGCCGGCATGACCGGCGATGGCGTGCTTGCGGAGATGGCGCTGGGCGAGCTCCGCCGCACCCAGCCCAACATCTCGCTGCACTGGATCGGGACACAATTGCCATGGGCCAACGAGGCCGACCGCGAGCACTATCTGGAAGGATTCCGGCGAGCGGGCTTGCGCTAGACGATCGTCACGCCGGGTCTGCGTCGCGTTTGCGGCGCAGATGGACGACGACGTCGAGCCGCGCGATCTCATGGCCCGGAAGCGCCTCGGGCATCCTGGTGAAGGTCAGGCCGTCGGTGACGTCGACCAGCACATCCTCGCCTTCGAGGTAGAAATGCGGATGCACGGACGTGTCGGTGTCGAAGAACGATTTGATGCCGTCGGCTGCGATCCGGCGCAACAGGCCGGCTTCGGTGAACTGGTTCAGCGTGTTGTAGACGGTCGCAAGCGACAGCCGCAGATTGGCAGCCGTCGCTTCTTCATAAAGCCCCTCCGCTGTCACATGACGATGGGGGCAGAGGAACAGTATTTGGCCGAGCGCCAGGCGGTGGCGCGTCAGCCTGAGGTCGGCGTCGCCGAGCAATTGCGCGCAACGTGCCGACGCCTCATCCGCGAGTGAGATGGCGATATCGTCTGAATCCGCTTCGGGTGGGGTAGAATGGACGTTCATCGTCGATGCACTCGCATTTGACCGGTCACGCGGAGCCTCACCGTGTCCTGCCATCAGATCGCAGAAGGGGCAGCCCGGCTTTGATCCCGATCAAATCCAGAACGAGCCCGCCCCTGACCTATCTCAAGTCGGCCGAGTTTATTCCCGGCCAGAATAGCCCCGCACAAATGAGGCTCACATGTCCAAGCCGGTTCCCGACAAGGCAGAGATCGCGCTCGAATATCCCGACAAGTTCTATGTCGGCACCTTCGGGCATTCATCGCGTTTCGAGGCGCGACTCGACGGCAGCGGCGTTGCGCTGGTGCTGCAGCAACCGGGCACGGCGGACGAACGCAAATCGGTGCACCTGCACCTCAATTTCGGCCTGCTCGCCGGGATCCTGCGCGAGCTCGCGGACAGTGTCGCGGCCATCCCCAAGGACGACATCGCGCACCGGGAGCAACTCGCGGATGCGATTGCCGAGTTGCAACGGGTGCTGCGGCCCTCCTGAAGCCGTGTGGCGCGGTGGCGCTGGCTAGGCCGCCAAACGCCATCACGGGACGCGCTGTACATTTTTTGGGCGAACACTGTCGAGACTTTCATCTTGCGGCGCCGAACGAGACTGTGTGAGCCTCGATCCCGGATGGGGACTGGGATGGGCTGGCCATAGCTTTGCGCGCCACGTGCGAAGCGTTTGCGGCTGGTCTCGCTTGAGAAAGATACGACATGTCAAAACGAGTGTTGCTTGGCGTCCTCCTGGCTTGCGGCCTCGCGGCCCCGGCGCTGGCGCAAGAGCCGAAAGCGGGTGGAGCGATCAATGCCGTGATTCAGCCCGAGCCGCCCGGCCTGATGCTGGCGATGGTCCAGAACGGCCCGGTGCAGATGGTGTCGGGCAACATTTTCGAAGGCCTGCTTCGCTACAACCCCAAGCTCGAACCACAGCCGGAGCTCGCCGAGAGCTGGAGCGTCAGCGAGGACGCAAAAACCTACACATTCAAGCTCAGGAAGGGCGTGACCTGGCACGACGGCAAGCCCTTCACCGCCGCCGACGTGCTATTCTCGCTGGATATGTTGAAGCAGACGCATGCGCGCGCTCGCAACAATCTCGCGCAGGTCGACAAGGTCGAGGCGCCCGACGACTACACCGTGGTGTTCACGCTGAAGCAGCCGTTCGGCCCGTTCCTCGGCATCTTCGAGGTCGGCTCGATGCCGATGGTACCGAAGCATCTCTATGAAGGCACCGACTGGAAGACCAATCCCTACAACAACGCCCCGGTCGGCACCGGCCCCTTCATGTTCAAGGAATGGCAGAAGGGCTCTTTCATCCGCCTGGTCAAGAACCCGAACTATTACGAGAAGGGCAAGCCCTATCTCGACGAGATCTACTGGCAGATCATTCCCGATGCCGCGGCCCGCTCGGTGGCATATGAGACCGGCAAGGTCGATGTGCTGCCCGGCGGCTCGGTCGAGAATTTCGACGTGCCGCGGCTCTCCAAGCTGAAGGACACCTGCGTCACCGGCGCCGGCTGGGAGTTCTTCTCGCCGCTGGCCTGGCTGTGGCTCAACAACCGCCAGGGTCCGCTCGCCGACAAGCGGGTGCGGCAGGCGGTCATGTTTGCGATCGACCGCGACTTCGCCAAGGACGTGATCTGGAACGGGCTCGGCAAGGTCGCGACCGGCCCGTCCGCATCGACCATCAAGTACTACACCGCCGACGTGCCGAAATACCCTTACGATCCCGCCAAGGCCAAGGCGCTGTTGAAGGAAGCCGGCTACAAGGGCGAGAAGATCCGCCTTCTGCCGCTCGCCTATGGCGAGACCTGGCAGCGCTGGGGTGAAGCCGTGAAGCAGAACCTCCAGGATGTCGGCATGAACATCGAGACCATCGCCACCGACGTTGCCGGCGGCAACCAGAAGATCGGCGACTGGGACTACGACATCGCCTTCACCTACCTCTACCAGTACGGCGATCCGGCCCTCGGCGTCGGCCGCAACTACGTTTCCAGCGCCATCGCCAAGGGCCAGGTGTTCAACAACGTCGAGGGTTACTCCAACCCGGAAATCGACAAGCTGTTCGCCGACGGCGCGGTGGCGACGCCCGACTCCAAGCGCAAGGAGATCTACGAGAAGGCGCAGAAAATCCTGGTCGAGGACGTGCCGGTGGCCTGGATGCTCGAGCTGCAATTCCCGACCATCATGCGCTGCAAGGTCAAGAACCTGATCACCACCGGGATCGGGGTGAATGACGGCTTCAAGGACGCATGGCTCGACAAGTGAGGGCGCGCCTTCCTTCACCTCTCCCCGCTTGCAGGGAGAGGTCGACGCGCTCGCAGAGCGCGGCGGGTGAGGGGGTACAGATCCATCGGCATTCTCGCGCGTGGAAAGAGGCCCCTCACCCCAACCCTCTCCCCGCAAGAGCGGGGCGAGGGAGCACACTGCCTCGGTGGATTCAGGTCACGCTACAAGATATGACCCTCTAGATGCTCTCTTTCGTCGCTCAGCGTATCATGAAGGGCGTGATCGTCCTGCTTGCGATCGTCGTCCTCAATTTCTTCCTGATCCGGCTCGCGCCCGGCGATCCCGCGGTCGTGATGGCGGGCGAGGCCGGCGCCAGCGACCAGATCTTCGTCCAGCAGCTCCGGGAGAAGTTCGGCCTGGACAAGCCGCTGCCCGAGCAGCTCTTCGTCTACGTCAAGGGCGTCGTGACGCTCGACCTCGGCTTCTCCTTCCGCCAGCAGGCGCCGGTGTCGAAGCTGATCCTGGAACGGCTGCCGGCGACGCTTCTACTCACGCTGACGGCGTTCGCGATCTCACTAGTGCTCGGCATCCTGTTCGGCACCTTCGCGGCGCGCTTCGCGGGGACTTGGCTCGACACCGCCATCACGATCTTCGCGCTGATCTTCTACGCCATGCCGATCTTCTGGGTGGCGCTGATGGGCATCCTGTTGTTCTCGGTCACTGTCGATTGGCTGCCGAGCTTCGGCTACGAGACGGTCGGCGCCAACCTCTTCGGCCCTGCCCATGTGGTCGACGTCGCAAGGCACCTGATCATGCCAGCGATGACGCTCGGCCTGTTCTTCATGGCGACCTACACCCGCATGACGCGCGCCTCGATGCTGGAGGTGAAACGTCTCGACTTCGTCAAGACAGCGCGCGCCAAAGGCCTGTCCGATGCCGTGATCCAGCGCCGACACGTCCTGCGCAACGCGCTCCTGCCAGTCGTGACGCTCGCCGGCGTCCACTCCGGCACCCTGATCGGCGGCGCCGTCATCACCGAGACCGTGTTCGCCTGGCCCGGCATCGGACGCCTGATGTACGACGCCCTGCTCCAGCGCGACTACAATCTGCTGCTCGGCGTCTTCGTGATCTGTTCCGCCATGGTCCTGACCTTCAACCTTATCACCGACCTGGTCTATCGCCTGGTCGACCCGCGCATCGAATTCACCACATGAAACAGTTCTGGAAATCGATGCTGAGGAGCCCGAGCGGCGTCATCGGGCTGATCATCCTGTTGCTTGCTATCTCGGTCGCCCTGTTCGGTCCGATGCTGTTCCCGAACTCGCCCTGGCGCATGGTGCAGCGGCCGTTCCTGCCGCCGTTCACGCTCGCAACCGTACCGCTCGGCACCGACGCGCTCGGCCGCGACGTGTTCGCCGGCATGATCTTTGGCGCACGCGTCTCGCTGCTCGTCGGCATGGTCTCCACCCTGGTGGCGCTGGTCGTGGGCGTGCCGATCGGCGCCATGGCCGGCTATTTCGGCGGCAGGGTCGACGACGCGCTGATGCGCTTCACCGAGTTCTTCCAGACCATTCCGAGCTTTGCGCTCGCGATCGTGCTGGTCGCGATCCTGCAGCCCTCGATCTATTCGATCGTCGCCTCGATCGCGTTGGTGAGCTGGCCGCCGGTAGCGCGCCTCGTCCGCGGCGAGGTGCTGTCGTTGCGCACGCGGGAGTACGTCCAGGCCGCGGTGGTCACGGGCCAGAGCAACACCTGGATCATCCTGCGCGAAATCCTGCCGAACACGCTGTCGCCGGTGATCGTGCTGGCCTCGCTGATGGTCGCGACCGCGATCCTGCTGGAATCCTCGCTGGCGTTCCTCGGCCTCGGCGATCCCAATCTGATCTCCTGGGGTTACATGGTCGGCGCCGGCCGCACCGTGATCCGCCAGGCCTGGTGGATTACCGTGTTTCCCGGCGTCGCGATCCTGATTTCGGTGCTCGGCCTCAATTTGATCGGCGAAGGCCTCAACGACGCGCTCAATCCGCGGCTGTCGCGGGAGGGCCGCTGATCATGACCGCCCCGCCCGCCGTCTCCATCAAGAATCTGCGGATCGCGCTGCCCAAGGGGGCGGAACGGCCGTTCGCGGTCGACGGCGTCTCGCTCGATTTGCGGCCCGGCAAGATCGTCTGCGTCGTCGGCGAATCCGGCTCCGGCAAATCGATGTGCGCGCATGCGCTGATGGGACTGTTGCCTGACACGGTCACCGTCACCTCCGGCGAGATCCAGTTCGAAGGCCGCGACGTGCTCAAACTCGACGACGATGGCTGGCGCGATCTGCGCGGCCGCCGGCTCGCGATGATCTTTCAGGAGCCGATGACCGCGCTCAATCCGTTGATGCGGATCGGCGATCAGATGGGAGAGATGTTCGAGGCGCACGGGCTGCTCACGCCGAAGGAGCGGCGCGCCAAGGCGCTGTCGCTGGCGCGCGAGGTCGGCCTCCCCGACCCCGAGCGCATCGTGCGCGCCTATCCGCACCAGCTATCCGGCGGCCAGCGCCAGCGCGCCATGATCGCGATGGCGCTCGCGCTCGAACCGGCGGTGCTGGTCGCGGACGAGCCGACCACCGCGCTCGACGTCACCACGCAAGCGCAGATCCTGAAGCTGATCCGCAACCTCCAGCGCAATCGCAACATGGCGGTGATGTTCATCACCCATGATTTCGGCGTCGTCGCCGACATCGCCGACCAGGTCGTCGTGTTGCGCCATGGCAAGGTGGTCGAGGAAGGCCCCGCCTCGGCCGTCTTCAACGCGCCGCAGCACGACTACACCAAGGCACTGCTCGCCGCCGTGCCCTCGATGGACCCGCCCGCTCGCAGCCCCCTCGACGACCAGGCCAAGGCGGTCGAGGTGATCGGACTGGACAAGACCTACGTCACCTCGGGCGGCTGGTTTCGCGAGGACCGCCGCGTCGATGCCGCGCGCGAAGTCAACTTCACGATTCTCAAGGGCGAGACGCTCGGCCTGGTCGGCGAATCCGGTTCCGGCAAATCGTCGGTGGCCCGGCTGGTGATGCGGCTGATCGAGGCCGACCGCGGCACCGTGCGGATCGGCGAGACCGATCTCACAAAGCTCGCAGGCAAGGCGCTACGCGCCGAGCGCCATCGCATCCAGATGATCTTCCAGGATCCGTTCGCTTCGCTCAATCCGCGCCGCAAGGTCGGTCACATCATTGCCGACGGCCCGATCGCGGCCGGCACCGATCCCAAAGTCGCGTTGGACCGCGCTCGCGATCTCCTCAAGATGGTCGGGCTCGATGCCGGCGCGCTCGAGCGCTATCCGCATGAATTCTCCGGCGGCCAGCGCCAGCGCATCGGCATTGCGCGCGCGCTCGCGCTCGAGCCCGAGATCATCGTCGCGGACGAGGCCGTCTCCGCGCTCGACGTCTCCGTGCAGGCGCAGGTCCTGAGGTTGCTCGAAGACCTCAAGGCTCGCCTCGGCCTCTCGATGCTGTTCATCACCCACGATCTGCGGGTTGCGGCGCAAATCTGCGACCGCATCGCCGTGATGCAGCGCGGCGCCATCGTCGAGCTGAAGCCCACCGCGCAGCTGTTCGCCGCGCCCGAGCATGCCTATACGCGCGAGCTACTCGCGGCGGTGCCGGGGCAGAGAGAGCGCGCACCGGCGGCGTAGGTCACCCGATCGCGGCTACTTCGTTCGAGGATTCGTGTTGTTCCAGGTGGGGACTGAGTTTGTTACGCCGACGGAGGGCTGGTTGGAGGTCCCGACCGACGGCGCTGTCACGGTCCCGACAGTCTGCCCGGAACTTCCAATAGTCCCTTGCTGTACCGGTGCTCCGGAGCGTCCGCTCGTGCCGCTTGGTGTCTTTGTCCCCGACGTTTGAGCGTTTACAGCGAGTGGCGCTGCGGCCAATCCGAGAGCGATAAGTGCGGCAGTGGAGCGTTTCGTTGTTGTCATGGCTGATCCTTTCGGGCGCGGTCCTTCGATCGCAATGCCGCTTGTCAGGCGCCCGTGCACTGAGTGACCTTACAACTCGATGCGCGAGAAAATGTGCCGCAATGCCATCACGCCGCCGGGCTCAACACTTCATCACGATGCTGCGAAGCGGGTCCGGCCGAACGGATGCGCCGTAAGTCGGCGTATCGCTGAAGGTATCACGCTCCACCTCAGGAACGGAATACTCACGGGCTTTTTATCCCTCGTGACCGCCCGCGGGGCTGCAAAGCCGAAGCCGGCACCCCACATCCGCATGGAATGATTCCCATCATGTGATGATGGATCGAGGATCTATGGGAGCCGACATGGGCCAGATTATTCAGTTTGTCTCGAAATCCGAGCGCGAGCGCATTCGCCTCATCCAGGAAGCGCGCGCGATCTACGACAGCATCTTCCCGCCGGCTGATCCGGTGAGCGAACGATCGGGCGGAGCCTCTGCGCATCGCAGCGACGGAGGCAACCTCGCGTGATCAAGATCATCGCCGTGCTCTGCAACCTCGCCTCTCCAGCGAACTGTCATGAGCAAACCGTCACCACATCCGACTTCGCCGACGTCTCGATGCAATCGTGCCTGATGGGTGCGCCGCAGCTCGCCGAATGGATGAACCAGCATCCAGCCGAGCGCCTCGCCGGATGGCGCTGCGTGATCGGCCAACAGGCCGGCCGGGGAATTTAGGATCGCGCGCGCGCTGTCCCTGAACGATCCGAAATGCCTGGTCCGCCACCATGACCATTGCTGGTCGCGCTCTATCTGCTGGCGTTGCGACCGGCACAGGGTGACCGGCATTGGCACGCAGTACAGGCGCGCCTACCTGACGGGCGGGTTGGTGTTGCTCCAGGTCGGGACTGCGTTGGTCACGCCGACCGACGGCCAATTATACGCGCCGATCGACGGCGCCGTGACCGTCCCGACCGACTGTCCAGACGACCCGTAGGCTCTGGGCTGCGCTGCCAACGATCCTGCGCTTCCATAGCCCGGAGCGACCACGCCGGTGCTGTAGGATCGGTTTGACCGGTGCTTTTTTGCTTCAGCCGCGAACGGCGCGGCAAGCAGCCCGATGGTGACAAGGGCGGCAACGGCGGATTTGATGCTCATGACAGATCCCTTCATTCTGCGGCCCCCTTGGCATCTGTTCATTCAACGGCGGATTTCCATAGGCACCCGTTCATAACTCCGTGCGCGGGCGAAGGTGCCGCGGAGCGGTCGCACGGCATGATCAGCGCCGCCGCGGACGACAGGCTTTGCGGTTGTGGCGCTCCTTGACGGTCGCGACCGAGTGCATCAGCTCCTTGAAAGCCGCGATGGCCTTGTCGTCGCCGAGTGCGCTGTCACCGAGCGCTTCCAGATGCTCAATGACCACGAGCAGCGCATCCGCGACCTGGCCGATCTGCTTGCCGTAACTGCCGACATCCGACAGCAGGTCCTTCTCGACGTCGGGCGCCGAGGATTGGCCCACCGTGATGTTCACGAGACCGAACTGGCCGCCGGCCGGACTGAAGAACGACGTGATCGGGTTGATGGATTGCACGACGTCCCCCGACAGTGGCAGCTTGAACACCGGCATGCGGTTATCCTTTCCTGGCTGAGCCCGGCGGGCGCGAGACTAGCACGCCCGCCCGCTACGCGTGCCTCGCCTTCGGATGGACCCGAATCAGCTCTAATGCATTCACCTCATCGACTTCGCGTATTGAGGCGACATGACCGGTCCCGAACTGAAGCAACTCCGCAACGATCTCTCGGACGTCCTCGAGCGCAAGCTCACCGCGGCCGACATGGCCCGGCTTTGCGGATTGCCGGAGAAGGGCGGCGCCGACACCATCCGGCGCTGGGAAGTGAGCGGCCCGACACCGTCCGCGACCAAGGTGCTACGCGTGCTCGCGATGGCGAGCGAGCGCTATCCGATCCTGGAGAAGTTCGACGTCTTCGATCGTCATGACGTTCGCGAGGAAGACCGGCCCGCGAAGCGCGCTGCATTCCGCGAACAGATGCGCGATGAGGCGCGGCGCCGTCTTGGTTAATGGGATGCGCGCGCAAGTTACCCTGATAGCGCCGAGTTAAGCCTTCCTTCACCACTTCTTAAGCCGACATTAAGCACGAAAATCATTTACAGCCCAATAAGTTAGGTTGGCTGCCGCTGTGCCACGGATGTGACAGCATTTTCGTCAAAAGCGAGCTATCTGCAAAACCAACGACGGCGCGGAAAGCGCGCCTGCCGGGGACCTAAGTGCTGGAGTTTGGACGATGAAGAAGATTCTGTTTGCGACCGTCGCGCTGCTCGTGGTGGGCGCTGCCGCGCCGGCGGTCGGTGCCGATCTCGGTAACCGCAACTACTACAAGACGCCCGCGCCCGCCTATGCCGCGCCGATCTACAACTGGACCGGCTTCTATATCGGCGGCCATGTCGGCGGCGCGTTCTCCAGCGACAACAATTTCAGCGGCCTCTCCACCGGCAATAACGGCAACGGCCGTTTCCTCGGCGGCCTGCAGGCCGGTGCGGACTGGCAGTTCAACCCGAACTTCGTGGTCGGCGTCGAAGGCCAGTATTCCTGGCTCTCCGGCAGCGTCGGCGCGGTGTTCCCGGGCGGCGTCGCCTACACCAACGACCAGCGCGGTCTCGGCTCGATCACCGGCCGCGTCGGCTACACCTGGGGTCCGGGCCTGCTCTACGTGAAGGGCGGCTACGCCTATTCGGACAACAACGAGAAGGTGACCGTCGGCGGCGTGCCGACCGGCTTCATCATCAGCGGTGACCACCGCAACGGCTACACCGTCGGCGCCGGCCTCGAATACATGTTCGCGCCGAACTGGTCGGCCAAGGCCGAGTACCAGTACTACAATTTCGGCGACGCGCACTTCACCGCGGGCCCGCTGGCGGGAACCGGCAACTTCACCACCGACGACCACACCATCAAGGCGGGCGTCAACTACCGCTTCAACTGGGCCAACTCGGCGGTTGCGCGCTACTGAACGGTTACCAAGACCTTATCGTGATGGAAGGGCCGGCATCGTTGCCGGCCCTTCTTTTTTCGCTGTGCGGAACGCACTCAACCGATTGAGCAACTTGCGATTTTTTAACCTGGCCCGAGGATACTGCGCGGCGAAAACATAAAGATCACGCGTGGGGGAATTTCGATGGCGATCCGTCTGGGCCTTGGCCGTCTGCTTGGTCGTATCCGGCCTCGTTTCAAAATGCCGACATGGGGCGTGCGCGGCAGCCTGTTCACGGCCTTCGCAGTCATCGCGGGCATGGGCCTCGTGATTGCAGCTGGCGCCGGCTTCGTCTTCAACCATCTCGGCAGCACCATGATGGACCTGAGCGGCCGCGACATCCCGCGTCTTTCCGCCAGCCTTCAACTCGCATCGCAAAGCGCAACGCTCGCGGCACAGGGGCCGGGCCTCCTGGCGTCGCCGTCCGACGAGGCGCTGAACGAACGCACCAAGAAGGTGCAGGAGATCCAGCAGCTCGCCATGGCCAAGCTCGGCGAGATCATCGAGCTCGGCGCCGACAAGCAGATCGCAACCGCGTTGCGCGACACCGCCAAGAGCATCGACGAGGCGACGCAGAGCCTGGTGTCGGCCGCGCGAGAGCGGCTCGATACCGGCGCGCTGCATGACAAGCAATATGAAGCACTCCGCAAGGCGCAGCTCACCTTCGTCGGTGCGGCCGGTCCTGCCATGCTGGATGCGCAAACGCGCCTGAACGCGATCCTCGGCGCGGCGGAAGTTTCCGCCGACGATGCCACCGAAGCCGCCCGCACCGTCTCCCAGGTCGCGACCATCTCCGCCAATGGCAATCTGATGGCCGCCGACATGATGGCGGCGCTGTCGGCCAACAACAGCGATACGCTGGAGGCGATCGAGAAGGAGTTCAAGACGACGCGCGACCGCGTCAAGTCGAACCTCGAGGACCTGCCGAACATGGCCTCGATGCAAGCGGTGCGCGACACCGTGCAAAAGCTGTTCGCCTTCGGTGAGGGCAAGACCGGCGTGTTCAAGATCCGCCAGAAGGAGCTCGACGCCATCGACTACGGCCAGACCATCCTGGACGAGACCCGCAAGCTCAATGTCGGCCTCGGCATCAGCGTGCAGCAGCTGGTCGAGGGTGTGCAGAAGGAGACCAATGCGTCCACCTTCCAGGCGCGGCATGAGATCTCGCTCGCGACCACCGCGATGCTGGCGCTCGGCGCACTGATGCTGGTCGGCTCGGCGCTGTTCGTCTGGCTCTATGTCGGCCGCAACATCCTGCGCCGCATTCGCGAGCTTCAACGCGCCATGCAGTTGCTCTCTGCCGGCGACCTCGACACCGAGATCGTCCGCTCCCGGCAGAACGACGAGATCGGCGCGATGAAGGAAACGCTGACGGTGTTCCGCGACAGCATGATCGAAGCCCGGGCGCTTGCGAGCGAGCAGGACAGGGATCGTGTTGCCAAGGCCGAGCGTGCGGCGCAGATGGAGGCGAAGATTGCAGACTTCGAGGGCGCGGTCCGCTCCGCACTCGACAATCTCGCGCAGTCAGCCAATTCGATGCAATCGACCGCGCAGAGCATGTCGAACACGGCAGACCAGTCCAATGCGCTGGTGAACGCAGTTGCATCCGCAGCCGAAGAGACCTCGGTCAACGTGCAGACCGTATCGTCAGGCACCGAGCAGCTCTCGTCCTCGATCGAGGAGATCAGCAAGCAGGTCGTCACCTCGGCCGCGATCGCCAGGAAGGCGGTCGACGAAGCCGGCGCGACCGACGCTACGGTGCAGAGCCTCGCCGACAGCGCGAGCCGCATCAGCGTGGTGGTCGACCTGATCCAGACCATTGCCTCGCAAACCAATCTGCTGGCGCTCAACGCCACCATCGAGGCGGCGCGCGCGGGCGAAGCCGGCCGCGGCTTCGCGGTGGTCGCCTCCGAGGTGAAGAGCCTCGCGAGCCAGACCGCCAAAGCGACGGAGGAGATCCGCAGCCAGATCGCCAGCATGCAGTCAGTGACGACTTCGGCGGTCGGCGCCATCCAGGGCATCGGCCGGATCATCGGCGAGATCAACGACGTCACCACGACGATCGCCGCCGCGGTCGAGGAACAGGGCGCGGCGACACGCGAGATCGCCCGCAACATCCAGCATGCAGCCGGCGGCACCAGCGAGGTCTCCAGCAACATCGTCGGCGTCTCCACGGCTTCGGCGGAAGCCGGCGCAGCGGCGAACGAAGTGCTCGGCGCCTCCGACGCGCTCCGCCGCGAGGCCGACATGCTGCGCGGAGAGATCGACGCGTTCCTCAACAACATGCGGGCGGCGTAGGCGCCGTTCCGTAACCCGGAATGACCGCTATGCGGGCCGCGCCAGCGTTCTTTTTCGGCTGGCGCGCCGTGACGAGCGGGTTTAAGCCGGTAGCATGAACGCAAAGACCGACACCGTGCAGTCCTCCGCCGACGCCCTGCGCTATCCCTGGGAACAGCATCCCGGCCCCGAACAGGTCGTCGAGGTGAAGCCCGGCGTGTTGTGGGCGCGGCTGACGCTGCCGTTCCGCCTCAACCATGTGAACATCTACCTGCTCGCCGATGGCGACGGCTATGCCATGATCGATGCCGGCTTCGGCAATGAGGAGACGATCGAGGCCTGGACGAAGTTGTTCGACGGGCCGCTGAAGGGCGTCAACATCACGCGCCTGATCGTGACCCATTCCCATCCCGATCATGTCGGTCTGGCCGGGTGGATCGTCGAGCGGTTCAACTGCCCGCTGGTGATGTCGCAGGTCGAATATCTGCAATCGGTCTATCACCAGAACCGCGGCACGGAGGAGCGGCAGGAGGCGCAGCGGCTGTTCTTCCGCCGCCACGGCATGGACGAGTCGCTCACGGAAAAGCTGCTCGGCCGCGGCCAGGACTATCTCAAGCGCGTCTCGGTGCTGCCGCCGTCCTACCGCCGCATCTCGCATGGCGAGGACGTCGTGATCGGCACCCGCCGCTTCAAGGTGATCACCGGCGGCGGTCACGCGCTCGACCAGGTGATGCTGTATTGCGCCGACGACAAGCTGTTCCTCTCGGCCGACCAGGTGCTGAGCAAGATCTCGCCGAACGTCAGCGTGTGGGCGGTCGAACCCGACCAGAACTCGCTCGGCGAATATCTGGCCTCGCTCGCCAGCCTCACCACGACTCTCCCCTATGACGTGCTGGTACTGCCGGGCCACGGCGTGCCGTTCTACGGGCTGAAGACCCGCATCAAGCAGCTCGCCGATCACCACGAGGAGCGCTGCCGCCTGATCGCGGAAGCCTGCCGCGAGGTACCGCAGACCTCGCGCGCATTGGTGCCCGTGGTGTTCAACAAGCACGTGCTGGACGAACACCAGATGGGTTTCGCCGCCGGCGAACTGGTCGCCCACGTCAACTACATGATCGTCGAGGGCCGGCTGACGGCGGAGATGAAAGACGGCGTGCTTCAGTTCAGGACGACGTGAGTTTCAGGGGCCGCCGATGACCCATGAGGCCATCCGCAACCTGCTAGCACGGGACGACGACGAAGCGCTGGGCGAGCTTCGGACACTGTCAACGGCGAGCGATGCCTTTGTGCGGCGAACCGCAATCGAGGTCATCGGACAACACAAGCGGGGGCATGAACTCCGCACGATTATTGCCGCTGCCTTTTCCGACACGTCAGATTACGTCAGGCGCACCGCCTGCGGCATCGTCGAGCAATGGAAGCTTGCCGAAGCTCATGATCTCGTGCTGCCCTTTTGAGGGCGCCCGAAGCATCGACGCGGGAGTGCGCGCTTCGCGCTCTCGCGGCGATCTGGCATGAGGCGGATTTCCATTCGATCTTTGATCTCTACAGGCGCGATCCGGAAATCGGAGTTCGGAAGGAAGCCTCGCGGACCTTGCGGCGAGGCGCCGCCGCGGGCAATTGGCGGCTGCTGTTCGATGCTTTTTCCAGGGATGAGCTTCCCCGGCATCGATTGTGGGCCTGCGAGATCGCCGAGACTTTCGGCGATCCGGACGTCCTACCCGCGCTGACCCCGCTGCTGAACGATGACGACGGACATGTGCGCAAGTCCGCCGCGCACGCACATCAGGCGATCGGGGCGCGCAGATAGCCCGGGCGCAATGGTGCAGAGCAACATTACGTCTCGCGCCAACTTGATCGGGATCAAGTTTCAAATCGCACGATAGGGCATTTTGCCCAAATGCCCCGCAGGTCCAAATGTGGGATAGCGCATAGACATTGGAGCTGGAATAGCTCTAAGGATATGCGGGTCTTTGGTCGGTTCCGCTGCAGGTTTGACGATGGATTACGCCCAGTTCTTCAATTCCGCTCTTGATCGTCTCCACACCGAGCGGCGCTACCGCGTGTTCGCCGATCTCGAGCGCATTGCCGGCCGGTTCCCGCATGCGCTCTGGCACTCGCCCAAGGGCAAGCGCGACGTCGTGATCTGGTGCTCCAACGATTATCTCGGCATGGGCCAGCACCCGAAGGTGGTGGGCGCGATGGTCGAGACCGCGACCCGCGTCGGCACCGGCGCCGGCGGCACCCGCAACATCGCCGGCACGCATCATCCGCTGGTACAGCTAGAGGCCGAGCTCGCCGATCTCCACGGCAAAGAAGCCTCGCTGCTCTTCACGTCCGGCTACGTCTCGAACCAGACCGGCATCGCGACCATCGCGAAGCTGATCCCGAACTGCCTCATCCTGTCCGACGAGCTCAACCACAATTCGATGATCGAGGGCATCCGCCAGTCCGGCTGCGAGCGGGTCGTGTTCCGCCACAACGACCTCGCCGATCTCGAAGCGCTGTTGAAGGCTGCGGGCCCGAGCCGACCCAAGCTGATCGCCTGCGAGAGCCTTTATTCGATGGACGGCGACATCGCCCCGCTCGCCAAGATCTGCGACCTCGCCGAGAGATACGGCGCGATGACCTATGTCGACGAGGTCCATGCCGTCGGCATGTACGGCCCGCGCGGCGGCGGCATCGCCGAGCGCGACGGCGTGATGCATCGCATCGACATACTCGAAGGCACGCTCGCCAAGGCGTTCGGCTGCCTCGGCGGCTACATCGCCGCCAACGGCCAGATCATCGACGCCGTGCGCTCCTATGCGCCGGGCTTCATCTTCACCACCGCGCTGCCGCCGGCGATCTGCTCGGCCGCGACCGCCGCCATCAAGCATCTGAAGACCTCGAGCTGGGAGCGCGAGCGTCACCAGGACCGCGCCGCCCGGGTCAAGGCGATACTCAACGCCGCCGGCCTGCCGGTGATGTCGAGCGACACCCACATTGTCCCGTTGTTCATCGGCGATGCCGAGAAGTGCAAGCAGGCCTCCGACCTTCTGCTTGAACAGCACGGCATCTACATCCAGCCGATCAACTATCCGACGGTCGCCAAGGGCTCCGAACGCCTGCGCATCACGCCCTCGCCCTATCACGACGACGGCCTGATCGATCAGCTCGCCGAAGCCCTGCTGCAAGTGTGGGACCGCCTCGGTCTGCCGCTTCGCGAGAAGTCGCTGGCGGCGGAGTAGGCTTCTTCGCCTTCTCTTCGATCTAAGTTTCACCGTCCCCGGAGCTACCCCCCTCCCCACCCTCCCCCACAAGGGGGGAGGGAGCGAGAGAGTTTCGCCTCCCTTACGTCGGGAGCCGCACAGTGTAAGGGTCGGTCTCGATTTCCTGCAACGCGGACGCTCTGTCCGTTCCCTCCCCCCTTGTGGGGGAGGGTCAGGGAGGGGGGTACCACGGGGGGCTCTCTCGGTGAGCCCGACGCAGCGCAGCATTTGGGGCAGCACACCGGGTAACGACAACCACAGTTCCCGCGCCCACACGGCATTTCGCTGTCGCCTGCGACGGTCCAACGCGCTAGATTTACAGGGAAAATGAGATCGGGCGCGGCCAGCGCGCGCCCCGGGAGAAGCACGCTCGCCATGCTGCACGATTGGGGCGTGATCGCCGCCGCCTTCGGCTATATCGGCTTTCTGTTCCTGGTGGCGAGCCATGGCGACCGCCGCTCGCCGGCTGGGCGCGGCCGCGCCTCGGGGCTGATCTATCCGCTGTCGCTGGCGATCTACTGCACTTCCTGGACCTTCTTCGGCTCGGTCGGCTTCGCCACCCGCACCTCCACCGACTTCCTCGCGATCTATGTCGGCCCGATCCTGATGATCGGGTTAGGGGCCGGCGTTCTCCGCCGCGTGATCCAGCTCGCCAAGGCCCACAACATCACCTCGATCGCCGACTTCATCGGCGCGCGCTACGGCAAGAGCCAGGCGGTGGCGGCAACCGTCGCGCTGATCGCGATCATCGGCTCGGTGCCCTACATCGCGCTCCAGCTCAAGGCGGTCGCCTCCTCGCTCGAAACCATCCTGAGCGAAGACCAGGCCTTCTCCCACATCCCGATCGTCGGCGACGTGGCGCTGATGGTGACGCTGGCGATGGCGGCCTTCGCGGTGCTGTTCGGCACGCGGCAGACGGACGCCACCGAGCACCAGCACGGCCTGATGCTGGCGGTCGCGACCGAATCGATCATCAAGCTGGTCGCCTTCCTCGCCGCGGGCATCTTCGTCACGTTCTGGATGTTCTCGCCGCACGAGCTGATCGAGCGCGCGATGAAGACGCCGGAGGCGGTGCGCGCCATCAACTATTCGCCCTCGATCGGCAACTTCCTGACCATGACGCTGCTGTCGCTGTGCGCGATCATGCTGCTGCCGCGCCAGTTCCACGTCAGCGTGGTGGAGAATTCCTCGGACGCCGAGGTCGGCCGCGCGCGCTGGCTGTTCCCGCTCTATCTCGTCGCCATCAATCTGTTCGTGATCCCGATCGCGCTCGCCGGCCTCGTCAGCTTCCCGTTCGGCGCCGCCGATCCGGATATGTACGTGCTGGCGCTGCCGATGGAGGGCGGCGCGGATCTGCTCAGCGTCGCCGTCTTCGTCGGTGGCCTGTCGGCGGCGACCGCGATGGTAATCGTCGAATGCGTCGCGCTCTCCATCATGGTCTCGAACGATCTCGTGGTGCCCCTGGTGCTGCAACGACGGCCCGAAGGGCGAACCGGCGGCGCCGATTTCAGCGACTTCCTGTTGCGCTCGCGCCGGCTCGCGATCTTCGCCATCATGGTGATGGCCTATTTCTACTACCGCGCGCTCGGCAACACCCAGCTCGCGGCGATCGGCCTGCTCTCTTTTGCCGCCATCGCCCAGCTTGCACCAAGCTTCTTCGGTGGACTGCTGTGGCGGCGCGCGACCGCGCGCGGCGCGATCGGCGGCATGCTGGTCGGCTTCGCGGTGTGGCTCTACACGCTGTTCATCCCGAGCTTCATGGACACTTCGACGGCGGGCATCCTGCTGCTCCAGCACGGCCCGTTCGGGATCGAGGCGCTGCGGCCGCAGGCGTTGTTCGGCGCCGATTTGCCGCCGCTGATGCATGGCGTCGTCTGGTCGCTGGCGCTCAACATCCTCACCTACGTGCTGCTGTCGCTGGCGCGCCGGCCGTCGTCGATCGAGCTGGTGCAGGCCGATCTGTTCGTCCCCAACACGCTGGCGCCGATCTCCCCGAACTTCCGCCGCTGGCGCACCACCGTCACGGTGCAGGACATCCAGACCACGGTGGCGCAATATCTCGGGCCTGACCGCGCGCGACATTCGTTCGAGGCATTCTCCGCGCGGCGCAACGTGCGGCTGGAGTCCGGGGCGCCCGCCGATTTCGAGCTGCTGCAGCACGCCGAGCACCTGATCGCCTCCTCGATCGGCGCGGCCTCCTCGCGTCTCGTGATGTCGCTGCTGCTGCGCAAGCGGACGGTCTCCGCCAAGGCTGCGCTAAAACTGCTCGACGATTCCCATGCGGCGCTGCATTTCAACCGCGAGATCCTCCAGACCGCGCTCAACCATGTGCGCCAGGGCATCGCGGTGTTCGATGCCGATCTGCAACTGATCTGCTCCAACCGGCAGTTCGGCGATCTCCTCAACGTTCCCCCGCATTTCATCCAGTTCGGCACGCCGCTGCGTGAAATCCTGGAATTCATGGGCGTGAGCGAGCCGGCCGATCCGATCGAGCGCGAGGCCATGCTGGAGCGCCGGCTGGTGGCTTACACCACCGACGGCGAGCCTTATCTCGAGCGCCTGCCCGACCGCCACATGGTGATCGAGATCTTGACCAACCGCATGCCCGGCGGCGGCTTCGTCATCACCTTCACCGACGTCACGCCCAGTTTCGAGGCGGCCGAAGCGCTGGAACGCGCCAATGCGACGCTGGAAAAGCGGGTGCGCGACCGCACCGAGGAGCTGACCCGGCTGAATTCCGAGCTGGCACTGGCCAAGAGCGCGGCCGAAGACGCCAGCATCTCCAAGACGCGCTTTCTCGCCGCCGCCAGCCACGACATTCTCCAGCCGCTGAACGCGGCGCGGCTCTATGTCACGAGCCTGGTCGAGCGCCAGCACAGCGGCGAGGAGACACGGCTGGTCGAGAACATCGACGAATCGCTCCAGGCGATCGAGGAGATCCTCGGCGCGCTGCTCGACATTTCCAGGCTCGACGCCGGCGCGATGACGACTTCGATCTCGAGCTTCAAGATGGCCGATCTGATGCGCTCGCTGGAGATCGAGTTCGCGCCGATCGCACGCGCCAAGAATCTGGCGCTCGTGTTCGTGCCGTGCTCGCTGCCCGTCGAATCGGATCGGCTCCTGCTGCGCCGGCTGCTGCAGAACCTGATCTCCAACGCGATCAAATATACCCCGCGCGGGCGCGTGCTGGTCGGCTGCCGCCGCCGCGGCGCCTCGCTCAAAATCTGCGTCTACGACACCGGCGTCGGCATCCCGACGGTCAAGCGCGGCGAGATCTTCAAGGAATTCCACCGCCTCGAGCAGGGCGCGCGGATCGCCCGCGGCCTCGGCCTTGGCCTGTCGATCGTGGAGCGGTTGGCGCGCGTGCTCAACCACGGCATCGCCATCGATTCCAATGTCGGCGGCGGCTCGGTGTTTTCCGTGACGGTGCCGACGGCGAAAGCGATCACCCACACCGCGGCCGTGACCAGCGCGACCCCGCTCGCACGCACCTCGATCTCGGGGACCCTGATCGTCTGCATCGAGAACGACGCCGCGATTCTCGACGGCATGCGCACGCTGCTGAAGGCTTGGGACGCCGAGGTGATCGCGGTCGCCGATCCCGAGGGCGCGATCGCCGCGATCGAAACTGCCGGCCGCCGCGTCACCGGCCTGCTGGTCGACTACCATCTCGACCGCGGCAACGGCATCGCTGCAATCCGCGACATCCGCCGCCGCTTCGGTGACGGCATCCCTGCGATCCTGATCACCGCCGACCGCAGCCCCGCCGTGCAAATGGCTGCGCGCGACGAAAAGGTCGCGGTGCTCAACAAGCCGGTCAAGCCGGCTTCGCTCCGCGCCCTCCTCGGTCAGTGGCGCACGCAGCAGATGGTTGCGGCGGAGTAGCGGGTCAGGCGCCGCCGTCGGCGTCGATGACGGCCTTGGCAAAGGCTTGCGGTGCTTCCTGCGGCAGATTGTGACCGACACCCCCGGTAATCAGGCGAAACTCGTAGCGGCCCGAGAACTTTTTGGCATAGGCGCTCGGGTCGGGATGCGGGGCGCCGTTGGCGTCGCCTTCCATCGTGATGGTCGGCACGTCGATGACCGGACCCGCGGCGAGCTTCTTTTCGAGATGTTCGTACTTCACTTCGCCCTGGGCAAGCCCGAGCCGCCAGCGGTAATTGTGAATGGTGATCGCGACGTGATCCTTGTTGTCCAGCGCCGCCGCGCTGCGGTCGAAGGTGGCGTCGTCGAACTTCCACTGCGGCGAGGCCAGCTTCCAGATCAGTTTTGCGAAATCATGCGTGTACTTCTCGTATCCGGCGCGGCCGCGCTCGGTCGAGAAATAGAACTGGTACCACCAGAGCAGCTCGGCCGACGGCGGCAGCGGTGCATTGCCCGCGGCCTGACTGGATATCAGATAGCCGCTGACCGACACCAGCGCGCGGCAGCGCTCCGGCCACAGCGCAGCGATGATGTCGGCGGTGCGCGCGCCCCAATCGAAACCGGCGACGACCGCCTTCTTGATGTCGAGCTTGTCCATCAGCGCGATGATGTCGGCGGCCATTGCTGCCGGCTCGCCGTTGCGCGGCGTTTCGGCGGAGAGGAAGTGCGTCGAGCCGTAGCCACGCAGGTAAGGGATGATGACGCGATAGCCGGCCTTTGCCAGGATCGGCGCGACGTCGACGAAGGCGTGAATGTCGTAGGGCCAGCCGTGCAGCAGGATCGCGACGGGACCGTTCGCAGGACCGGCCTCCACGTAGCCGACGTTGAGGACGCCGGCATCGATCTGCTTGATCGCGCCGAACGACGCGTTCGCCGCGGAGGAGCGCGGCGCTTCCGATTCGGCGCGGGCGAGGCCAATCACGCCGAGGCCCGCGGCGACAGTTCCCGCGGCGACGCCAAAAAACTGGCGCCGGTGCTGATCGATGATCTGTTTCATGGTGTTGCTTCCTCGTTGATCGGTCCTGCACTGACTAGCAGCGGCGACCGCGAGACACCCGTTTGGAGTTGTGAGAAGTTGTGAGGTTCCGGTTCCAGCATCTGCGGCCCAATCGCCGGGACACGAGAACGGAGTGTGGCGCACATTCTCTCCACATCGTCATTGCGAGCGTAGCGAAGCAATCCAGAATCTTTCCGCGGCGACAGACTGGATTGCTTCGCTGCGCTCGCAATGACGGAGCAAGGGCCAGCATCACCATCCTCCAATGCAGATTTCAAGTTGCAGACACGCCTTCGCATCCTCGCGGCGCGTTTCGCCCGAGCTTTGCTGCGTCGCTCCACCCTCTTATCCAAGAGGGCACAGGGAAGGCCGGGTGCCGGCTGGCACCCGCGGTCCGCTGCGCGAAAAGCACACGCAGAAAAACCGCACAGCAGCATACAGGTGTAGCCAATCACTCGGCCTTCCCTGCGCGATGGTTGGACGGCTTATGCCGTGCTCTCCCGGGAGCCGAGTTCCTGCTGGCCTCCCTCACTCTCACAGAAGTTGCCGACATCGCGCCGGTTGACGCGCATGCCGCATCCGCAAGAGCTTGACCGTAGCAACGACGGCCAGGACCACACGGTTTTGCCGTACGCACGGCTCGCCATTTCGCCACCGGTTTCGACGACGTTGTGCACGTTGCCGCCGACCTGATGACGAGACGAAGCCTGACAGCGCCGCTCGTCGGAACGAAGCCTTGGGCTCACGGAGAGCAATCCGCCCTGCCCACGCCTCTCGCACCCGAACGCTGCCGCGTCCCCCGCAAGCCCGGCTCGCGAACGTGACGACCACAAGATCGCCCCTCAAGAATGAGCCGGGATGAGCGACACATACGCCATCTCCGAATTTCGGTAAAGTGGAATATTTTTGCGCGCGCGGATTGACAGAGGGGCGACACAGGCGCGGTCGCGTAGCTCGCTCGCTACGGACTCACCCCGTTGGGGTGCCCTGCTTCCACTGGCCGCCGGCGATCTTTGCGGCGGCGGTCACGGCTTGGGTCCGGCTTTCGACGCCGAGCTTCTGCAGGATCGTCGAGACATGCGCCTTGATAGTGGCCTCGGAGACGCCGAGCTCATAGGCGATCTGGTTGTTGAGCAGCCCTTCTCACGACGCGTAACTGCATCCAACGATCACCGCCGCGCAAACAAGATGCTGATCAGGAAGATCAGCACCCAACCACCCCACGCGGCATACCAAATGACGCGCAGAGCCGACAGGAAACGCGCTTTCCAATTCAACCATTGACGAATTCTGCCGAACTGCTGGCGACCTGTGAGGATGAACAGGTTTTCCTGAAGCTTCTTCGCGATGTCGTTGTAGGCCTGTCGCTCGGCGGCGGCGAGCGACCAAGCATCGATCACCAGTTCCTGGGATGCCGTGACCGTTCGGCCATTGACCAACGATCGGTCGACGAAACTGACACCGGATGCTTGGAGGCGATACAACCAGCCATTGCCGCGCCAACGGCTCGGCATGTTCAACTGGAGGAATCCTGTCATCTTGCGAGGGCGGCCGAGCCCGATGTCGGTCTCACGGCGTTCGCCCGGAAGAGGCTGCAACTCCCCACTCACCCCACGGGCAACCACAAGCTTCAGCTGAGATTTGTCATCGTCGGCCTTCCAGCAGTCGCGAACCTGATAGTTCAAACTCAACGTGATCGTGTTGCGATCTTTGTCGTCCTGAACCACCATTGGAGCGGTCTCGACGGCGCCGGGCCAAACGTTCTGCAACTCCCGCAGCATTGCCTGGGCAAATACGCTTGGACCATCGTTGGCGAAGCGGCTCCGTATCGCGTCGGCGGCCCAGAAGGAATAATCGATCTTCCGCCTCATGATCGCCGGCGAGGTCACTTTCGGTCCGACCGTGACCTCGTCCTCCCAATGCAGGATGTGGAGAGCTGCGCCGCCCCCGAGTTCTTCCAGCCCGACCGTCTCCTGCGACAACACGAGCCCCCATCCGATATGGGTCTGGAAGACGTGCTTAAGACTGCCCGACTGCACGCTGGCTGTTGGGTCGAGCCAATAGCTCCTTTCATCAAATCGCACTCGAACGATGCAGTGATCGAACACGGCCGAGCTCGGGAGAAACCGGTTCAGCGAGTTACCATGCGTCGTCGAAACCAGCGCGGCGCAAGCGTCCAGCCCCATCCGCCGGGCCCCGGCAACATAAAGGATTGCCGCATCCTTGCAGTCACCGAAGCGCGTGCTCCAGATCGTATCCAGGGTGCGCGGCGTCAGTCCTCCCTCACCCAGAGAAAAGGCAAAATAGCGCAGTTCCCGTTGCACAAACCGCAGCCACTCGACGGCACGCTGATCAGGTTGTGAATACGCCGCCGCAAGGCGGTCGACCTCCTCAGCAAGCGCACGCGGAAGTTCACCCCCCTCATAGTACGGCGTAAGAAGAGTCGCGACATCGTTCCAGCTGTCGAACTCGCTGAACTGTAGTGTTGGCCGGAGCAGCACCCAAGAGGGCGTCAGCCCCTCGACGGTGCGACGCTCCTGCCCGGTCACCTGCCAGCGAACATCCTCCGTTTGTCCGGCGATGGCAACGAGTGGCGCAGGCGGATCGTTGTAGGCCTTGGCGACAATATTCCGCCCGAGCGGCCGCAAAAGCCTGTGCCGGTGCTCGAACCACGGATTGAAAGAATCGAAGACCACCCAGGCCGTGTGTCGCCGCTTCAGGACCGGAACGTTGCCATAGACGGTGACCGCGAGATCGACGATATCGCCGATCCGCACATCCGGAATCAGCAGCGACGCGGTCAAGCGCCCGTCGAAGACGAGCCGTTCCAGATTGGTCTCGCGCCGGAGCAATTGGAAAGCATCGGCATTGGCATGCTCGGCGACCTCGACACCACGCAGGACTCGCACATGGTGTACGTCGACGCGCTGATAGCCGGGATCGAATTCGACGACCACATGCGCGGCGCGTTCGGCGCCCTCCCGCGTCAGGACCCGCTGGACGGTGCGGTGGCACCAAGCCTGCTCGGAACTGCGCAGATCAATCTGTGAATCATAGAGCAGTCGGCAAAGGCCGCCGGAAACGCAGGAAACCTCCGTGTCAGGTATCGCGCTTTGGTAGGGCTGGTGATCAATCCAGTCGGGGGGCGGGACACAGCGGACGAGATCTTGCGCGGTCCGTTCTAACCTCAGATCCATGCCCCGAGAGTATCCTTGCAATCGACCACGCCAAGGTTGTAGCAAAAGGACTTCACTGTGCAAACCGCACAGGACGAAGGATTTGCGGCGGGGCGGCTGATCCAAAATTCCCGCCCGATGCTGACAGTCCTTCAAGGGGCGCGCAGCGCAGACCGCTGCGCCTCACACCGTTGGGGTGCCCTGCTTCCACTGGCCGCCGGCGATCTTTGCGGCGGCGATCACGGCTTGGGTCCGGCTTTCGACGCCGAGCTTCTGCAGGATCGCCGAGACATGCGCCTTGATGGTGGCCTCGGAGACGCCGAGCTCGTAGGCGATCTGCTTGTTGAGCAATCCCTCCGACAGCATCATCAGAACCCGGACCTGCTGCGGCGTCAGCGTCACCAGCCGGTCGCGCAGGCGCGTCATGTCGGGGTCCGCGACCGCCGACAGATCAGTGTCGGCGGGAACCCAGACCTCGCCCTCCATGACCTTGAGGATGGCGTCGCGCAGGGTCTCGACGCCGAAGCGCTTCGGAATGAAACCGGAAGCGCCGAAATCCAGCGAACGGCGAATCGTGGCGCTGTCGTCGGAGGCGGAGACGATCACCACCGGGATCGCCGGATATTGCGCGCGCAGATAGATCAGGCCTGAAAAGCCGGAGATCCCGGGCATCGAGAGGTCGAGCAGGATCAGGTCGACGTCGGAGGTCTGTTCCAAAAGCTTGGTCAGATCCTCGAACGATCCAGCCTCGTCGATCCTGGCCGAGCTCAGGACGCCCGCCACCGCCTGCCGCAGCGCGTCGCGGAACAGCGGGTGGTCATCGGCAATGACGAGATGGGTGGAGGGAGCGTTCATCGTTCTCTTGCTGGCAGTCGCACCGGGCCAGTAAGCCGGCGCAGGGCCTTGGTCAATTCTTTCCCGACCAGCCGTGGCATGCAAGTGGACATTATCCCTTTGCGCCAACGGGGTTAATCCACAGGCCGGCACTATGTTGCCGAATGGAACGCCCGCGGCGTCAGGTGAGCGTCAGTGCGAAAGGCCGAAAGTCGTATTGGGGCGGGTTTCACGCCAATGTTACCTTGGGGGTAAGGCTTGGGTTGATCCGGCAGGGCCGGGCATCCAGGGCGCGAGGAAACGATTTTTCGGGGAGCGACTCAACATGTCGACAATGGCTGTGTCTCAAGCAGGCGCGGGAGGGATGACGAAGGACGAACGGTTCGTCATTCTCGCCTCCTCGCTCGGTACCGTTTTCGAGTGGTACGATTTCTATCTCTACGGTTCGCTGGCCGGCATCATCGGCGCGCAGTTCTTCTCGGCCTATCCGCCGGCAACCCGCGACATCTTCGCGCTGCTGGCCTTCGCCGCGGGCTTCCTGGTGCGCCCCTTCGGCGCGATCGTGTTCGGCCGTGTCGGCGACATCGTCGGTCGCAAATACACCTTCCTCGTCACCATCCTGATCATGGGTCTGTCGACCTTCATCGTCGGCCTGCTGCCCAACGCTGCGACCATCGGCATCGCGGCCCCGATCATCCTGATCGCGCTGCGTCTCGCCCAGGGCCTCGCGCTCGGCGGTGAGTATGGCGGTGCGGCGACCTACGTCGCGGAGCATGCCCCGAACGGCAAGCGCGGCTACTACACCTCCTTCATCCAGACCACGGCGACGCTCGGACTGTTCCTGTCGCTGCTGGTGATCCTGTTCACGCGCTCCGCGCTCGGTGAACCCGACTTCGCGGCCTGGGGCTGGCGCATTCCGTTCCTGGTCTCCGTGCTGCTGCTCGGCGTCTCGGTCTGGATCCGGCTTCGCCTCAACGAATCCCCGATCTTCCAGAAGATGAAGGACGAGGGGAAGAGCTCGAAGGCCCCGCTGACGGAAGCCTTCGGCAACTGGCAGAACGGCAAGCTCGTGCTGCTGGCGCTGCTTGGCGGCGTGATGGGCCAGGGCGTGGTCTGGTACACCGGCCAGTTCTACGCGCTGTTCTTCCTGCAATCGATCCTCAAGGTCGACGGCTACACCGCCAACCTGCTGATCGCCTGGTCGCTCCTGCTCGGGACCGGCTTCTTCATCGTGTTCGGCATGCTCTCCGACAAGATCGGCCGCAAGCCGATCATCCTCGGCGGCTGTCTGATCGCGGCGCTGACCTTCTTCCCGATCTTCAAGATGATCACCACCAACGCCAACCCGGCGCTGGAAAAGGCGATCGAGTCGGTCAAGGTCGACGTGGTGGCGGATCCCGCAGGTTGCGGCGACCTGTTCAACCCGGTCGGCACCCGCGTCTTCACGTCGCCTTGCGACACCGCGCGTGCCTACCTGTCGCAGTCGTCGGTCAAGTACTCGACCACGCCGGGTGCGGCGGGCTCCGGCGTGAAGGTGGTGGTCAACGGCAAGGAAGTTCCCTACGCCAACGCCAAGGACGGCAATCCGGCGCTCCTCGCTGCCGCGCAGGCGGCCGGCTATCCGAAGCCCGGCGATGCAGGCATCGTGAAGATGGCGCATCCGTTCGACATCTTCCGTCCGCAGGTCGCTGCGGTTGTCGGGCTGCTATTCGTCCTGGTGCTCTTCGTCACCATGGTCTACGGCCCGATCGCCGCGATGCTGGTCGAACTGTTCCCGACCCGCATCCGCTACACCTCGATGTCGCTGCCCTACCACATCGGTAACGGCTGGTTTGGCGGCCTGCTGCCGGCGACCGCCTTCGCCATCGTGGCCTCGACCGGCGATATCTATGCGGGCCTCTGGTATCCGGTCATCTTCGCATCGATTACCGTTGTGATCGGCTTGTTCTTCCTGCCGGAGACCAAGGACGTCGATATCAAGTCGAACTGATCGACGGCAGATCCGGATCAACACCAACCGGCCGCGGTCTCCGCGGCCGGTTTTGTTTTATCCACTTCGCTAGAAACCGCTCTACTGATTGCCGCCGACGAATTGCAGCACGATTTCGCGCCGGTGCGGGCGCTTGCGGTGCTCGATCAGGTAGATCGCCTGCCAGGTGCCGAGCGCGAGCTTGCCGCTCAGGACCGGCACATGAATCGAAGTCTGGGTCAGCATGGTCTTGACGTGCGCCGGCATGTCGTCGGGTCCCTCGGCATCATGCGTCCAGCCGGCGTTCTCCGGTGCGAGCCGGGACAGCGCCGTGGTGAGATCCACGAGCACGGAAGGATCGGCGTTCTCCTGGATCGTCAGCGATGCCGAGGTGTGACGAACGAACAGCGTCAACGCGCCGTCTCGCGCGCCTGCCTCGGCGACGAACTTCGCAGCTTCGCCGGTGAGATCGGTGAAGCCGCGGCCCGGCGTCTGCACGGTCAGCAGCGACGATGCAAAGGTGGTGGCCTGCACCGACGATAGGGCCGAGCGTGAAATGGATTTGCCTGACGTCATGAAAGTCTCGCCTGATCGAAAGCTGCCGTAGGGTGGGCAAAGCGAAGCGTGCCCACCATTCGCCCTGCATAGTTGGAAGATTGGTGGGCACGCGTCGCGCCTTTGCCCACCCTACGGCACCTCGCCATGCGCTAAATCTTCCCCGACACGTCCTTCTGCACGCGGTTGGCCATGTCGATCAGCCGACGCCAGGCCTTTTCCAGGAACGACATCACGCGATCGACGTCCTGGTCGCTCGGCAGCGGGATCTCGATCCTGCGATCACCCTCGGCGGCCTTTGGTTCTCGTGCTTGCGGCTCCGCCTTCTTGAACGGGTCGGATTTCGGCAGCGCCTCGTCGATTTTGCCCGACACGGTCGGCCCCGCCGCAAGTCGTCCCTTCAGCGTCTCGACTTCGGCCTGGAGCCTGCCGATCTCGGCGTCGAGCGCGGCACGTTCATCGGGCACCGCGTAGCAGGCCCAGCCGGCGCCGCTCCGGGTGCAGGTCGACACCGTGCCGGTGCGGCTGTCGAGCCGCAGCACGCCCTCGGGGATGGGGGTCATGCTGTAGCGGCCGTTTTCGCTGTCGGGCGCGGATTGCGCGGCGAGGCCGCCAGCGCTGACCGCCATCGCCGCGGCGAACGCCGCCGCTGCAAGCCATGATGCTGTGGATGATGCTGTAGATGAATTCGCTGGTCTCATCGCGTTCTCCGCCACGAGGCGCCCGTAGCACTTCCAAACATGGCGCTCATAAAGGTGGCATTTCTCGCAAATTCTACACCCCGGCGAGGCGATCCGCCGCCCAAAACGCGCCTTTGACATGAACGATCGCGGCACCCCCTTTGATCCCGGCAGCCGGGTGAAATGGCGACTGCATCCGCCGATCAAGCGGAGACCTGCTGCGGTGCGGCGTCACGCTGTGTGCAGCGCTGCCGCTCGCGTCGATATTTTCAAATAAATCAGATACATAACGGGAATGGACGCAATCGTGACTTGGCTTGACTTGATTATGGGCCATCAGTATGGTCCGCGCGGCTTTTGAGGGTGGCGGGCGCAATTTCCATTCAGCCGCGGCGTTTCGGGTCTTCGTTGCATGACACAGGGCACGGGACACGGCGAGAATGGAGATCGCGATAGATCGCCCGAGGAAGCTGCGCTTTCCGAACGGCTCGGAAATCTTGATCAGCGGTTGTCCGAATTTCGCGGCCGCCACATCAAGACCGAGCAACCCGCAGGTGACGGTGAAGACAGAGCGGCCAGAGCCTCGGCGATGGCGCTTGGTTTCCGGTTATCCTCCGAGTTGGTCGCCGGGGTCGTTGTCGGAGCGGGGATTGGCTGGGGTTTCGACCGCTTGCTGTCGACGTCGCCTTTCGGATTTATCGTGTTCCTGCTCCTGGGCTTCGTCGCCGGCGTGGTGAATGTGGTGAGAACGGCAGGCGCGGGTCAGAACAGGCGCGGTGGTTCTTAAGCGATCCACTCCAGGAGAGGAATGATCGTGCCGGCTCGCGCCGGTACGGGCCGGGCCCGACCGGCAGACCGAGACCCGCCGGCATCGCCCGGCAGACCAAGAGATGCCGCGCTGATGAAAATCGATCCGATCCACCAGTTCAACATCGAGCCTCTCTTCACCCTGGGCCATATCGGCAACCACACGATCGCCTTCACCAATTCGTCGCTCTACATGCTGGTGGCGGTCGCGATCATCTCGATCCTGATGCTCGCCAGCGGCACGCAGTTGGTTCCCGGACGCCTGCAGTCGGTCGCCGAGATTTCCTACGAGTTCGTGGCCTCGACGATCCGCTCGACGGCCGGCGCGGAAGGCATGAAGTTCTTCCCGCTGATCTTCTCGCTGTTCATGTTCATCTGCGTTTCGAACCTGGTCGGCATCATCCCCTACACCTTCACGATCTCGAGCCATCTGATCGTCACCGCCGCGCTCGCGCTGCTGGTCTTCTTCACGGTCCTGATCTACGGCATTGCCAAGAACGGCATGAAATTCTTCTCGATCTTCGTGCCCCACGGCGTCCCCGGCTACATCCTGCCGCTGGTGATGTTCATCGAGATCCTGTCGTTCTTCCTGCGGCCGGTCTCCCACAGCGTCCGTCTGTTCGCCAACATGCTGGCCGGCCACATCGCGCTGAAGGTGTTCGCGGGCTTCGTCGCCATGCTCGGCTTCTCGCTCGGCGCCCTCGGCTGGGTCGGCGGCGTGCTGCCGCTGGCGCTCACGGTCGCGCTGTACGCTCTCGAGATTCTGGTCGCGTTCCTGCAAGCCTATGTGTTTGCGATCCTGACCTGCATCTACCTCAACGACGCCATTCATCCGGGACACTGAGCGGTCCGGGGAATTTCCACCCAAAACCCAATCTTTCTTCCAAGGAGTCTAAAATGGATCCGGCAGCAGCAAAACTTATCGGCGCGGGCATCGCATGCATCGGCATGGGCGGCGCGGGCGTCGGCGTCGGCGTGATCTTCGGCAACTACCTCGCCGCAGCCGTTCGCAACCCCTCGGCCGCTCAGGGCCAGTTCGGCAATCTGATCTTCGGCTTCGCCGTGACCGAAGCGCTCGGCATTTTCTCGCTGCTGATTGCGCTGCTGCTGCTGTTCGTTCCGCTCTGAGGACGATTTTTCGCGCCGCTTCGACCGAAGCGACGCGCATGGCTGCAACAGGAGTAATCCATGGCTGAAAGTCATGGCGGGGCGAAAAGTCCGGCGGCGGGCGCCCACACCGGGTCCGAAGGCGGACACGGTGGCGGTTTTCCGCCGTTCGAGAGCGGCACCTATGCTTCGCAGCTGGTGTCGCTCGCGATCTTCTTCGTCGCGCTTTACGTGATCGTGTCCAAGCTCGCTTTGCCGCGCGTCGGCGGTGCGATCGAGGCGCGCCAGAACAAGATCGAGGGCGACCTCGCCGAAGCGCAGAAGCTGAAGGACCAGTCCGAAGCGGCGTTGAAAGCCTATGAAAGCGAGCTTGCTTCGGCACGCTCGCGCGCGCAGGCCATCGGCAACGAATCCCGCGACAAGGCGAATGCGCAGGCGGACGCCGAGCGCAAGGCGCTGGAAGAGCAATTGGCGGCCAAGCTTGCCGAGGCGGAGAAGACCATCGCCTCGACCCGTGCGACCGCCATGAGCAACGTCCGCGGCATCGCGGCCGATGCGGCAGGCACCATCGTGCAGCAGCTCACCGGTGTGGTTCCGGACGCGGCATTGGTCAATGCCGCCGTTGATGCGTCCTTGAAGGGTTAATCGATATGTTCTTCGATCCTGAAACCTGGGTCGCCATCGCCTTCGTGATCCTGATGGTCGTGTTCGGCTATCTCGGGGTCTTCAAGAAGGCCATGACTGCGCTCGACCATCGCGCCGATCGCATCAAGGCCGAGCTCGACGACGCGACGCGCCTCAAGCAGGAAGCCGCCAAGGTGCTCGCCGACTACAAGGCGCGCACCGCCTCGGCCGAACGCGAGGCCGCCGACATCATCGCCAACGCGAAGAGCGAAGCCGAACGCATCGCAATCGAGGCCAAGGCCAAGGTGGAAGATTTCGTCGCTCGCCGCACCAAGACCGCGGAAGGCAAGATCGCGCTCGCAGAGGCCCAGGCGGTCGCCGATGTTCGCGCCGCAGCCGCGGAAGCCGCCGTCCAGGCCGCCTCCACGATCCTGTCGCAGTCGGTCAGGGGCCAGGTCGCCGACGATCTGCTCGCCAAGGGCATCACCGAGGTTCGGCAGAAGCTGAACTGAGGGGTCTCGCCTTCACCCATCAAAAAGCCGGCGCGATCAGCGCCGGCTTTTTTGTTTGATAGTTTGCTTTCTCGTCGTCATGGCCGGGCTTGTCCCGGCCATCCACGTTCTATTCAGGCGGAGCGAAGGACGTGGATGCCCAGGACAAGCCCGGGCATGACGGTCACTTGCAAAATCATTCGCTACTTCTTCTTCGCGCGCGACTTCGGCTCGGGTGACAGCGCCTGCGGATCGAAGCCGACATAGAAGATGTAGCTATCGGCGTCCTTGGCCGAAGGCATCGGATAGACCAGATCCTCGGCCACGAAGGTGAACGGCACGCTGCCGCCCTCCGACATTCCGACCGTGGTCCGGTAGGCCTTGGAAGCGATCACCTTCTCGCCGACGCCGCCCTGCACCACGGCGACGCGCAGCGGCACCTCGACGGTCGCAGGCGCGCCGGCGGGGCCGGCAATGACGCGGCCCTGGATGCCGATCCGGGCCGTGATATCGCCGCCATTGCGGGCGCATTCGCGCGCCATCTTGGTGATGGTGGCCTGGAAACGGATCTCATTGCCGACGGCCGGCTTGCCGGTGGCACCGACCGCATAGGTGGAGGCTCCGGCACGCACCGTGACCTGCGGGCAATCAAGATCGTCATCAGCCGCCGGCTGGCCTGGTGCAGGCGCCGGCTTGGGTTGGGCCGGCTCGTCCGACTTGCCGCCGAACAGGCCCTTGAATCGATCGGTCAGCGACTGCGCCGCGACCGGCGAGACGGAGACGAGCGCAACTGACAACGCCAGCGCGGCCGCTGCCCCCCGCCGCAACGTAGTCCGCGATGACCGAAGCTCCTGCACCATCAACACCCATACTCCATGACGACATCACGGCCGATCACCGGCCGGGTTGCGCCGTTATATCGTCAAAACCGGCGAACCCAAGGCAGGCACACAGGAGACTTTGGTCACATGAATGAACGGGCTCAGCCGCGGAAATCCTCGTGCAGCAGGCCGAACAGCAAATGGTCCTGCCAGACCCCGTTGATGCAGAGATAGCGGCGCGCCAGGCCCTCGCGGGAGAAACCGCACTTCTCCAGCACCCGGATCGAGGGCGCATTGGTCGGGATGCAGGCGGCCTCGACCCGGTGCAGATTGAGCTCGCCGAACAGCGTCGGCAGCAGCACCCGCAGCGCGGCCGTCATGTAGCCGCGCTGGGCGTGAGGCTTCCCGACCCAATAGCCGATGGTGCCGGCCTGGACGATGCCGCGACGGACATTGGCGAGCGTGATGCCGCCGACCAGGGCGCCGTCGAGCTCCCGGAAGATCAGAAAGGGATAGGACCGGTCCGCGGCGATGTCTTCGGAATAGCGGCGCAGGCGACGGCGGAAGCCGGAGCGGGTGAGATCGTCCGACGGCCAGATCGGCTCCCAGGGCGTCAGGTAATCGCGGCTGGACTCGCGCAGATGGGCCCACTGCAGGAAGTCCGACATCTGCGGCGCGCGTAGCAACAGGCCGTTGCCGCGCGGCGCGAGAGCGGCGGGTCCACTGGATGGCAGGCGAAAGAGGGCCATGGTGATGCTTCCCGGGGCGGTTCAACCCGTGCGCGGCTCCTAATGCAGCCGCGCCTTGGCGCGTGCCCGGGTCAATCCTTCCGCAAAAGACACCGCCGTGTCCAGACCCCTGCCACTGCCCAATGCGACAACCGCAGGGCGGCTGCGCGAAAGCAGCGCACGCGCCGCATCACGGGTCGATTCGACGCTGACGGCGTCGATCCGGGCCACCAGCTCCTCGGCCGTCTGGGGCCGGCCATAGGCCAGCACGTGGCGGGCGAGTTGCTCGGCGCGGGACGAGCAGCTCTCCAGCGCCATCAGCAGCCCCGCCTTCATCTGCGCCTTGGCCCGCGCGATCTCGACCTCGGTCAGGGTCTCGACCGAATCATTCATGATGTCGACCACGACCTCCATCATCTCGGGCGCATCGGCCGGATCGGTGCCGGTGTAGAGGCCGAAGAAGCCGGTGTCGGTATAGGGGGCGTGGAACGAGTAGATCGAGTAACAGAGGCCGCGCTTCTCGCGCACCTCCTGGAACAGCCGCGACGACATCCCGCCGCCGAGGATGTTGGTGAAGACCTGGAGCGAGAACAGCGACAGATCGGTCTGCGGCACGCCCTCCAGCGCCAGCGTCAGATGGGCCTGCTCGAGCTCGCGATGCACCACTTTGGTGCCGCCCTTGCCGAACTGTGCGGGTTGCGGCTTGGGACCCGCTGTCCCTTCAAAACTCGCAAAGCGCTGCTCGACCTCGGCGACCACCTGCTTGTGATCGACCGCCCCGGCTGCCGCCACCACCATGTCCGGCCCGCGGTAATGCGTCGACAGATAGTCGCGCAGCGAGTCGCGGCTGAAGGCACGCAAGGTCTTCGCGGTGCCGAGTAGCGAGCGGCCCATCGGCTGGTCGGGATAGCAGAGCTCGTTGAGATGCTCGAACACGACGTCGTCAGGCGTGTCCTGCGCCGCGCCGATCTCCTGCACGATGACGTTCTTCTCGCGCTCGAGCTCGTCGGGCTCGAAGGCCGGGTTGGCCAGGATGTCGGCGAGCACGTCGAGCGCGAGCGGCACGTCGGCCTTCAGCACCCGCGCATAATAGGACGTGGTCTCGGTCGAGGTGCCGGCGTTGAGGTCGCCGCCGACCGCCTCGATCTCCTCGACGATCTCGCGCGAGGAGCGCTTCGTCGTGCCCTTGAACGCCATATGTTCCAGAAGATGCGAGATCCCGTGCTCGTTGGGCTTCTCGTCGCGCCCGCCGACGCCGGCCCAGACGCCGAGCGCCGCGGTCTCGAGATGGGGCATCTTGTCGGTGACGACAGTCAGGCCGGACGCAAGCTTGGAAATCTCGACGCTCATCCGGCAACTCCCTGTTTCGCGGCGCGGCTGACCGACAGCACGAACCGCTCGACCTCGGCCTGGTCGTTCTTCATCACCTTCATGTGTTCGGATTTGGTCATCAGACCATCGAGCCAGGCCGGCAGTTGCGGCCGCTGGCCGCAGGCCGCTTCGACCGCATCGGGGAATTTGGCCGGATGGGCAGTGGACAGCACGATGCTGGGGACCGTCCTGTCCGTGGTGTCGCGGTCGGCGACCGCGAGCGCGACCGCGGTGTGGGGATCGACCAGCTCGCCCGCCTCGCGCCAGGCGGCGCGGATCGCGGCGGCGGTCTCGGTCTCGTCGGCCCGGCCTGCATCGAATCCCTCGCGGATCGCGGCCAGCGTCGCATCGGGCAGCACGAAGCGCCCCGACTGCTTCAGCGAATCCATCAGACGGCGCACGCCGGCGGCATCGCGCCCGCCAGCCTCGAACAGCAGCCGCTCGAAATTCGAGGAGATCTGGATGTCCATCGACGGCGACGCCGTCGCGTGGACCTCGCGCACCTCGTAGATCCCGGTCTTCAGCGTGCGCGCCAGGATGTCGTTGACGTTGGCGGCGATGCCCAGGGTCCGCACGGGAAGACCCATGCGCTTGGCGACATAGCCGGCAAAGATGTCGCCGAAATTGCCGGTCGGCACGACGAAGTCCACCGCGCGCGCGGGTGCGCCAGCGGCAACCGCGGAGGTGAAATAGTAGACCACTTGGGCGACGATGCGCGCCCAATTGATGGAATTGACGCCGGACAGCGACGTCGCATCGCGGAAGCGGTGGTTGTTGAACATCGCCTTCACGATGGCCTGGCAATCGTCGAAATTGCCCTCGACGGCGAGCGCATGGACGTTGGCCGCGCCTGTCGTCGTCATCATCCGCCGCTGCACCTCGGAGATGCGGCCATGCGGGAACAGCACGATGAGATCGACATTTTCGAGCCCTGCGAACGCGTCGACCGCAGCACCGCCGGTGTCGCCCGAGGTCGCGACCACGATCGTGGTGCGCTGGCCGCGCTTGGCGAGAACGTGGTCCATCAGCCGCGAGATCAGCTGCATCGCCACGTCCTTGAAGGCGAGCGTCGGACCGTGGAACAGCTCCAGCACGAACTGATGCGGCGCCATCTGGCGCAGCGGCACCACCGCCGGATGGCGGAAGGTGGCGTAGGCCTCGTTCGCCATGCGGCCGAGCTCGGCGTCCGAGATCTCGCCGGCGACGAAGGGGCGGATCACCTCGACCGCGACCTCCCAATAGGGGCGACCGAAGAAGGCGGCGATGGCGTCAGTCGAGAGTTGCGGCCAGATGGCCGGCACATACAGGCCGCCGTCGCGGGCGAGCCCGGTCAGCATCACGTCGCAGAAGCCGAGTTCGGGGGCCTCGCCCCGGGTCGAGATATAACGAGTCAAACTGCCCTCCAAAGGCCGGCCGAGCCTAAGCTCGATCCGCAAGCCTTTGATTTTACGAAATTACTTGTTAACAGCCAGAGGCTTTGAGCCACCATAAAGTGTTTTGCGGCATCGGGAAACCGCTTCGCAACTTGGGCCATTGAACGAAAAGCACTGCCAACGAAATGCGCTGCCAACGAAAAGGGCTGCGGCAATGCCGCAGCCCTCTCTTGGAAGGTCTGTCGTTGTGTGCAGACCGGTTTTGCCTCTTTGGGGTCACCGACCCGCAAAAACTGTTCGCGCAAGCTTTCATCGCCTGTCACGCGATCGTCAAGGTCAAAACTGGATGCGCGAGAAAATGTTCCTATTTTTCCCGACACGTTTCGGCGCTAGCAAACGTTCTTGAGCGGTCTCGCATCACGCATTGCCATTAATTCCCGGACGGCCGGACAGTTCGGGAACGAACGACGGCTCAGCCCATTGTGTCGGCGGATGGTGTCGGCGCTTTCCATGCATTGCCCGGCTGAGCGCCGAGACCGGTCCGCCCGCCGGACCGGCAGCATCCTGGAGCAGCTGGTTCGGCGCCCGGGGCGTCAGTTCATCCCGATTTCCACCGCGATCCGGATCAGGTCGGAATGGTTCTTGGCACCGAGCTTCTGCTTGAGCAGGGAAGTGGTGTTGGCGACGGTCTTGTAGGAGATACCGAGCGCCTCGGCGACCTCGACGATCTTGTCGCCTCGCCCCAGCAGGCGAAGAATCTCGAGCTCCCGCGGAGTCATCTGCGAGGCGGGATTGGCCTTGATCGCCGCGCCGGAAAACGTCACGGCTTCGGCGAGCTGCGGTGAGATGAAATTGTCGCCCGCAACCACCTTGCGCACCGCCTTGAGCAGGATCCGGGGATCATCGCCCTTGGAGACGTAGCCCTGCGCCCCAAGCTCGACCGCCCGCACCACGAAGGCCGGATCGTCGTTCATGCTGAACATGATGATCTTGGCGTCGGGATCGTCCTTGCGAATGCGTCGCATCAGTTCAAAGCCGGAGACGTCCGGCAGGCTGATGTCGATCACAGTGACGTCGGGTCGCTTGCTGACATAGGCGCGATGCCCGGATTTGGCGTCGGTCGCCTCGTCGATCCGGATCGAATGGTCGGAGGCGAACAGGGTGCGGCAACCGGACAGCACCACGGGATGGTCGTCGACAATCAGGACGCGGGTCGCCGGCTTGGCAGTATCTTGCATCGCAATTCTCTAGTTTTTCGACTCATAAACCGACGGGAACAAATGGAAAGAGCAAATCGGACCGATGCGCGTTAGAATTGACCTAATGTGGCAACGCTTCTCGTTCAGGACCCAACTGTTTCTGCCGCTCGGCATCAGCTTCCTCGCCGCGCTGATCATGGGCGGCGTGCTGCTCCAAACCTTCGCGACCGACCAATTGGCGGACGAGAACGAGCCGGGGCGGCGTTTGATCCAGACCGTTGCCGCCGCGCTCAACAACACCCTGCGCACCTCGAACAATCCGCGGCAGACGCTCGACGCCTTTGTCCATTCTCTGGACACTTCCTCCGATATCCAATTCCGTGCCGTGGAGACGGGTCCCGCGTCCTCAGCGAGGGGCAGCCTGCGCAAGCCGCATGGCGTACCGCAATGGTTTGTCGACCTGCTCACCGTTCCGGTCATGGACGCGGCAGCGCCGGTGACGATCGACGGCCAGCGTGTCGGCGATCTCGTCTTCCTGCCGGACCTGTCGGCCGATCTGTTCGAGAAGTGGATCGGCTTTCTCGCGCTGACCATCCTCGTTGCCGCGCTGATGGTGCTCACCGGTACCATTGCCTATGTTTTCGCGGGATCGGCCCTGCGCCCGCTGCAAGATCTCGGCGAAGGGCTCACGCGGATGCGGCGCGGCGACTACGCAACGCCGATCCCGGTCGGAGGACCGCCGGAAATCCGGCAAAGCTGCGAGGAGGCCAACGCGCTGGCCGAAACGCTGGCGCAGTTGAGCCAGGACAATCGCGACCTGCTGCACCGCCTGGTGTCGCTCCAGGACGACGAGCGGCGCGATCTCGCGCGCGAACTGCACGACGAACTCGGTCCGCTGCTGTTCAGCATCCGCGCCGGCACGATCGCATTGGCCGACGCCTCGCCCCCGGCGGGAAATCCCGGCAGTTCGGCGCAGGATGTGTTGCAATCGGTCGAGGCGCTCCAGCAGACCAACCGCCGCATCCTCGACCGGTTGCGACCGCTCTACATCGAGGAATTGGGCCTGGAGACCAGTGTGCAGACGCTGCTCCGGAATTTTCGCAAGCAGGCGCCGTCCGTCAACCTGACGGACACGGTTGATCCGGATCTCAACGGGATCGACGGGCCGCTGGCTCAGACCGTCTATCGCGTGATTCAGGAGGCGCTGACCAACGTGCTGCGCCACGCCGGCGCCAGCAATGCCCATGTGCAGGCGACCTTCGCCAGCGAGACGGTCGTCATCGAGGTTTCCGACGACGGCGGCGGCTTTCCCGAAGGCAATGTGTTCGGCCGCGGCCTGACCGGCATGCATGAGCGCGTGCGCGCACTCAGCGGATCGCTGTCACTGCTGCGCGTGGACGACAGGACCTATGTGCGCTGCCGCCTTCCCGCCGCACCGGCACGCGAGGCGCTCATCGACGATTAGCACGCACAGCCAAGCTGCGCGTTCTGTCGCGCCGGCTCGCACAGCGTGGTGCGGATCTTGCCGTCCAGGCTGAAGCAAAACGAGGCGCGAATGCGCAGCGCGCCGCCGACGGAATATTCGAGATCGACGCCGTGGGGCGCAGGATGGATTTCCTCCAGCCCGAAACCTGCCGACGAGAAAGCGCTGAGCCGCGGCTGCCAATAGGCTTCGAGCTCACTCCGGCCGCGATAGCGCTGCGCGCCGTTGCACGTGCATTCGACCTGGGCGTCGTCTGCATAGAGATCGAGGAGCGTCGCGAGGTCGCCCTTCCTGCAGGCATCGACCCAGTCGACGACAATTCCCATCTGGTCGAAATCGCTCACGCTGCAATCCTGTCTGCTGCGGAAAAACGATGGCGGCTTAGGACCACACTCGTGAATGTGCGCTGAATGGTAAACCCCGGGCGATACCGGGTTCCCGGGAGGGATCTAAGCAGCTCAGCTCCGCCGCCGCCCTCTTGCCCATACGGCGAAGGCGATGAGCACGGCGCCTGCAAGCGTGAACCAGGTGATGGCGTATTGCAGGTGATCGTCCTTGAGATGCACGTCGAGCGGCCCCGGCCGCGGAATGCCGTTCTCGGGCACCGGCTGCTCGAGGTCGACATAGAACGGCGCAACCGCACCCCAGCCCAGCGTGCTCGCGATCGCCACGTGATCGCGCACGAACCACAGCCGCTTGTCGCGGTTCTCCCCCGGGGTCAGCCAGCCAGGTGCCTCGGGGAAGCGCAGATAGCCGGTGAACGAGACCATCTGCCCCGTGACGAGCTTCTTGACCGCGCGATCCTCGACGCTGCGGTCCTGCATGGTGTTTTCGACGAAGCCCGCATCGATCGCCACCGTCTCGCCGCTCGGCAGCCGTGCCGGCAGGAATGCCCAGGTGCCGGGGCCCGACGCGTCCTTGCGCACGGCGGATCCGGGGGAATAGACCATCGCGTCGGGCAATGGCGCATAGGTCGCGGTAAAGCTGACACGGCGGAATTCATCGCGCGCGGGGCTTAGCGCGGCCCATCGTGCCGGCGGCGGCAGAGCGACCGGTGCCTCCGCGAGACGCTCGGTGAGTGCGGCGATCAGCTCGTGCTTGGCGAGGCGGCGCTGCAATTGCCAGACACCGAGCACGACACAGACCGCGGTCAGCAATAGCGTGAACAGCGCGAAGCCGGCCACGCGGGGCTTGCGCGCGGTCTCGTTCATTTCGCGCGGTCGACCAGCCGGCCCGGCGCCGCCTTATGGTGGAATTGCAGCGCTATCAGCAGCGACTTCATGGTGCGCAACGGCAGCAGGGTGGTCGCGAGAATCAGCGGCAGCCACAACACCGCGTGCAGCCAATACGGCGGCTGGTACTTGACCTCGACGACGAGCGCGCAGCCGACCACGATCGCGCCGGCCAGCATGATGATGAAGATCGCCGGACCGTCACCGGAATCGATGAAGGCGTAGTCGAGGCCGCAACGGTCGCAGGACGGCGCAAGCGTCAGGAAGCCCGCATAGAGCTTGCCCTGACCGCAGCGCGGGCATTTGCAGGCCAGCCCGCGCAGCGCGCTTTGCAGGACGGTGGCTTGCGACTCGGACGTGTCGTCGGCTTTGTTCATGATGACAGGGTCTATCACAGTTTCTGCCGAAACCCCTGCGCGCAAAAAAGCAAAAGGGCGGCCCCGGGGCCGCCCTTTCTCGATCCGAAGTCAGCCCGCTCAGTGCGCGCCGTGGGCCATGGTCTCGGCGCCGTGTCCCCAGACATAGATGCAGAGGAACAGGAACAGCCAGACCACGTCGACGAAGTGCCAGTACCAGGCGGCAAACTCGAAGCCGAGATGCTGGGTCGGCGTGAAGTGGCCGGCATAGGCGCGGAACAGGCACACCAGCAGGAAGATGGTGCCGACCAGCACATGGAAGCCGTGGAAGCCGGTCGCCATGAAGAAGGTTGCGCCGTAGACGTTGCCGCCGAAGGAGAATGCCGCGTGGCTGTACTCATAGGCCTGCACGCAGGTGAACAGCGCGCCGAGCACGACGGTCAGGATCAGGCCATACTTCAGGCCCTGGCGATCGTTCTCGAGCAGCGCATGGTGGGCCCAGGTCACCGTGGTGCCGGAGGTGAGCAGGATCAGCGTGTTCAAGAGCGGCAGATGCCAGGGATCGAAGGTCTCGATGCCGTGCGGCGGCCAGGTGCCCGGCACGGCGCAGGCGCCGGCCGCGGTCCCGAGACCACAGCCGAACACCGCATCGCGGGTGGCGTGGACGGCGTCGGCGGGGAATAGCGCCGCGTTGAAATAGGCCCAGAACCAGGCGACGAAGAACATCACCTCCGAGGCGATGAACAGGATCATGCCGTAGCGGTGATGCAGCTGCACGACGCGGGTGTGGTCGCCCTTGTACTGGGCTTCCCTGATCACGTCGGCCCACCAGCTCGCCATGGTGTAGAGCACACCGACGGTGCCGACACCGAAGATGATCGGCGCAGCCGAGAACATGTGGTGCATCCAGGTGATCGCGCCGACCGCCATGATGAAGGCCGAGATGGAGCCGACGACGGGCCATGGCGAGGGATCGACCAGGTGGTAGTCGTGATGCTTGGTGTGCGCCGTTGCCATTTGCGGTCTCGCTCCTCAATCCCGTGCCTGTCCGGCACTTATCCCCTTGTTTCCAACCCCCCGGACGTGAGCCCGGCGGTCAGAGATTTCCCTTGCGTTTGTCGTTCTCACCAGATGCCAGCGGCTTCACCACCGGATCCTTCACCGGATAGAACGTGTAGGATAGCGTGATGGTGTTCAGCCCGTCGTTCTCGTGGTCGTCGGCGATCGACGGATCGACGTAGAACACGACCGGCATCTCGCGCTTCTCGCCGGGCGCCATGGTCTGCTCGGTGAAGCAGAAGCAGTTGATCTTCTGGAAATAGGATCCGACCGTCAGCGGCGCGACATTGTAGGCGGCCTGGCCTGCGGTGGTCCGCGCGGCCTGGTTGGTCACCGTGTAAAAGACGGTCACGACCTGGCCGATATTGACCTCGATCTCGCTCTGCTCGGGCTCGAACTTCCAGGGCAGGCCGGGCGCGACGTTGGAATCGAAGCGCACCGCGATCTTGCGTGCGATCGGGCCGCTGGCCGGCGCCGAGGTCGCGACCTGGGTCGTGCCGTTGAATCCGGTGGCGCGGCAGAACCAGTTGTAGAACGGCACCGCCGCGTAGGAGGCGCCGACCATCAGCGCGACCACGCCGCCGCAGATCGAGGCGACCACCACGTCGCGGCCAAGCCCCTTGGAAGGCTTATGCGCCTTGGTGGCCGTCCGGCTCTGATCCCGCGATATGGTCGGCTTCTGATCCATGTTTCCTACATCGGCCGGACGAGCACGGCCGGCCCCTTGACCATGGTCACGGCGAAGAACAGCACCACGAGCACGCCGAGCGCGAGTGCGATCGCGACCGAGCGCTGCCGACGGCTCTTCTTCTGCGCCTCGGTGAGGACGATTCCATCTATCTCGGGTTTGTCGGCCATCCCTGTGATCATGCGCCCCCTACCATCGGCGCAAGCGCCCGGAACACGACCTCGGCCAGCAACGTCGCAAACAGCGTGAACAGATAAAGGATGGAGAACGCAAACAGCTTGCGGGTCGCGCGCAGCGATTGGCTTCGCTCGCGGCGGATATAGACGTTGACGGCGAACGCCAGCATGCCGGCGCCGAGGATCAGCGAGACGATGCCGTAGATGGCGTCGAAATAGCCGAGCGCCCAGGGCGCAGCTGCGACCGCGATCAGCACGATGGTGTAGAGCAGGATCTGAAGCCGCGTCGCGTCGGGACCGGCGACGTTGGGCAGCATCGGAATGCCGGCGCGGGCGTAATCGTCGGAGCGGAACAGCGCCAGCGCCCAGAAGTGCGGCGGCGTCCAGAAGAAGATGATGGCGAACAGCAGCAGCGGCTCGACGTCGACCGTGCCTGTGACCGCGGCCCAGGCCACCACCGGCGGCAGCGCGCCGGCGGCACCGCCGATCACGATATTCTGCGCGGTCCAGCGCTTCAGGCCGATCGTGTAGATCACGACGTAGAAGAAGATGGTGAAGGCGAGCAGCGCGCCCGCGATCCAGTTGACGAGGATGCCGAGCGTCATCACCGAGAAGAAGGCGAGCGTCATGCCGAAGGTCATCGCCTCGGGGCGGGTGATGCGCCCGCGCGGAATCGGCCGGTTCGCCGTGCGCGACATCTTGGCGTCGATGTCGCCTTCCAGCGCCATGTTGAGCGCGCCCGACGCGCCGGCGCCGACGGCGATGCAGAGCAGCGAGGTGATGGCCAGCACCGGGTGGAAATGCCCGGGCGCCAACGCCATTCCGACCAGCGCGGTGAAGATCACCAGCGACATCACCCGCGGCTTCAGGAGCGCGATGTAATCGCCAACCTCCGCTTCGGAGATACGGGGATTGATGTCGATGGCGTTGTGGTCGAGGACGGACACTAGACTGACTCGCTTCGTTGTCGAGCCGCGGCGCCCGTCACGGGCGCCGCGAGCATTGGCTTACTGCACGCGGGGCAGCACTTCGAACTGGTGGAACGGCGGGGGCGAGGGCAGCGTCCATTCCAGCGTGGTCGCACCTGCACCCCACGGATTGTCGCCAGCCGGCACCTTCTTCGCGAAGGCGTCGATCACGCAGTAGAGGAAGATCAGCACGCCGAAGCCGGAGATGTAGGAGCCGACCGACGAGACCAAATTCCAGCCAGCGAACGCGTCGGGGTAATCGACGTAGCGGCGCGGCATGCCCGACAGGCCCAGGAAGTGCTGCGGGAAGAACACCAGGTTCACGCCGATGAAGGTGACCCAGAAGTGCGCCTTGGCAAGCCCTTCATTGTACATGTAGCCCGACATCTTGGGGAACCAGTAGTACCAGCCGGCGAAGATTCCGAACACCGCACCGAGCGACAGCACGTAGTGGAAGTGCGCGACGACGTAGTAGGTCTCCTGGAGCACGCGATCGACGCCAGCATTCGCCAGCACCACACCGGTGACGCCGCCGACGGTGAACAGGAAGATGAATCCCACCGCCCAGATCATCGGCGCGCGGAACTCGATCGAGCCGCCCCACATCGTGGCGATCCATGAGAAGATCTTCACGCCGGTCGGGACCGCGATGACCATCGTAGCGGCGACGAAATAAGCCTGCGTCGCCGAGGACATGCCGACCGTGTACATATGGTGCGCCCACACCACGAAGCCGATGCCGCCGATCGCGACCATGGCGTAGGCCATGCCGAGATAGCCGAACACGGGCTTGCGCGAGAAGGTCGAGACGATCTGGCTGACCATGCCGAAGGCGGGCAGGATCAGGATGTACACTTCGGGGTGACCGAAGAACCAGAACAGATGCTGGAATAGCACGGGATCGCCGCCGCCTTCAGGGTTGAAGAACGTCGTGCCGAAATTGCGGTCGGTGAGCAGCATCGTGATCGCACCGGCGAGCACCGGCAGCGACAACAGCAGCAGGAACACCGTCACCAGGATCGACCACACGAACAGCGGCATCTTGTGCAGGGTCATGCCCGGCGCGCGCATGTTGAAGATGGTGGTGATGAAGTTGATGGCGCCGAGGATCGAGGAGGCGCCCGCCAGATGCAGCGACAGGATCGCGAAGTCGACGGCCGGACCCGGATGGCCGGAGCTCGACAGCGGCACGTACATGGTCCAGCCGGCGCCGACCCCGTTGGCGCCCGGCTCGCCCTCGACGAAGGTCGACATCAGCAGCAGCGCGAAGGAGGCCGGCAGCAGCCAGAACGAGATGTTGTTCATGCGCGGGAACGCCATGTCGGGCGCGCCGATCATCAGCGGCACGAACCAGTTGCCGAAGCCGCCGATCATCGCGGGCATGACCATGAAGAAGATCATGATCAGGCCGTGGGAGGTCACGAACACATTGTAGGTGTGCGTCTCGTGGAAGATCTGCACGCCCGGATACATCAACTCGGCGCGGATCGCGATCGACATCGCGGCGCCGATGACGCCGGCGATCACCGCGAAGATCAGGTACATCGTGCCGATGTCCTTGTGGTTGGTCGAATAGACGTAGCGCCGCCATCCGGTCGGATGGGCATGCTCGTCATGTCCGTGGTCTTGCGCGTGATCGCCGTGTGTCGCTGCGCTCGTTGCCATTTTCTAATCCTGCCTTGCGTCCCGATCGGACCTCTGGAGGTCCCGCCTTATGTCGCTTTCAGTTTCCTCGAACCCTTCGCCCGGCGCTCACTGCGTCGGGCCGGCCGTGGAGGCGTAGGTGCTGGTGCCGCCGCTCGCGTATTTCTTCTTCGCCGTCTCGACCCAGGAGGCGAACTCCTGATCGTTCACCACGCGGATGGCGATCGGCATGAAGGCGTGGTCCTTGCCGCACAATTCCGAGCACTGGCCGTAGAACATGCCGGTCGTGGTGGCCTTGAACCAGGTCTCGTTCAGGCGGCCCGGAATGGCGTCGATCTTGACGCCAAAGGCCGGCAGCGCAAAGGCATGAATCACGTCGGCGCCGGTCACCTGAACCCGGACCACCTTGTTGACGGGCACCACCATCTCGTTGTCGACGCCGAGCAGGCGGGGCTGCTTGTCCTGGGCCATCAGCGAGTCGAACTCGAACTTGCCGTTATCCGGGTAGGCGTAGGACCAGTACCACTGCTTGCCGGTGGCCTTGATGGTCAGATCCGCCTTCGGCACGTCGAGCTCGAGGAACAGGAGGCGGAACGACGGCACCGAGATTCCGACCAGAATCAGCACCGGAACCAGCGTCCACGCCACCTCGATCAGCGTGTTGTGCGTGGTCCGCGACGGCACCGGGTTGGCCCTCGCGTTGAACTTGACGACCACGATCACGAGCAGCGCCAGAACGAACAGCGTGATCAGCGTGATCAGCACGAACAGGAAATTGTGGAACCAGACGATGTTGTCCATCACCGGGGAAGCGGACTGCTGAAGCGTCCACTCCCACGCAGCCGGTTGCCCGAGCTCGGCAAATGCCGCACCGCCCGTCGCCAGCGTCAGACCCGCCACGGCCAATCCCAGCAAGTGCCGGCCCACCGGGCCCATCGACATCTTCATGCCGTTCGCGCTCCCCTAACGAAATCACCCCAAGTGCATTCCCGTATTTTCGGGAAACGCTTTATTCGATCCCCCCGTCTGACAAACCGCCGCGCAAGAATACCTCTAAGAGGAATTGGGGCCAGATCGCTAGAACGCCGAAATCAAGCCTCTCAAACCATAATTCTTGATCTATCGCAATGCAGTCTTGAGCCTCGCCTGTCAGCCATCACCCGCAAGATATTTCCTAGTAACATCAAACAAAAATACCGTTTCCCGGGATGCTGCGCCTTGACAGCGGAATTGCCCGCGGTAGGCACTGGCGGACAGCCGCACCGGAACCTGATTCGTGCGGGCGACGGCGACCGTGGCGGCGTGGAATTTGCTTGCGAATCGCCTTCAAGACGCCGTCATTCCCGTATCAGTCCGCCGGGTGCGAGCGACCCAGGCGAGCAGAGGGACCGACCCGATGGGGTTTTCGAGATCCATGGCAAGGCGGGCTAGAAGCCAGGCTGGCGGCCTCACGATGCTGGCTGCCCTGCTGGCGGCCCTCGTCGTCCTAGCGCTTCCGGGCCTCGCCCATGCGCAGGGCGCGGTGCGCTCCGTCCATGGCGACTGGCAGATCCGCTGCGATACCCCGCCGGGCGCCCAGTCCGAGCAATGTGCCCTGATCCAGAGCGTGGTGGCCGAAGACCGCTCCAACGCCGGCCTGACCGTGATCGTTCTCAAGACCGCCGACCAGAAGAGCCGCCTGATGCGGGTCGTTGCCCCCCTCGGCGTTCTCCTGCCCTCCGGGCTCGGCCTCAAGCTCGACAACCAGGATGTCGGCCGTGCCGGCTTTGTTCGCTGCCTGCCCAATGGCTGCGTCGCCGAGGTCGTCATGGACGACAAGCTGCTCGGCCAGCTCCGCACCGCCAAGACCGCGACCTTCATCATCTTCGAAACCCCGGAAGAAGGCATTGGCTTCCCGCTCAGCCTGAACGGGCTCGGCGAGGGTTATGACAAGCTGCCGTAGGCGGTCAGACCCGCGAGCCCTATTGTTTCCGTAATGTGAGACTTGGCGCCCTCGCGGAACCGCCGGGAAACCATTATCTTGCCTCACATCCCCCGATAATGGACGGACGCATGACCAACCCTGCCACAACTTCCCTGCTCGACCGCGCCAATCTCGACCGCGACCAAGTTCGCAACGAGCTCGCGCGCGGGCTTGCCGGTGCCGACGACGGCGAATTGTTCCTGGAATACAGCCAGACCGAAGCGCTGATGTTCGACAATGGGCGGCTGAAGCAGGCGACCTACGACACCTCGCAGGGCTTTGGCCTGCGCGCCGTCAAGGACGACGCGGTCGGCTACGCGCATTCCTCCGACGTGTCGCTGCCGGCGCTGATTCGCGCGGCGGACGCGGTCGCGGCCGTGCGCGGCGGTTATTCCGGCAGCTTAGCGGCGCCTCCGCCGCATACCAATGTACGGCTCTACGCCGACGACAATCCGCTCGATGCCCCCGGCTTCGAGACCAAGGTCAAACTGCTCGCCGAGATCGACGCCTATCTGCGCGACAAGGATCCGCGGGTGCGGCAGGTCAGCGTCAGTCTGGGCGCGACCTGGCAGGTGGTCGAGATCCTGCGGCCCGACGGCGAAAGCTATCGCGACATCCGCCCGCTCGTGCGCGTCAACGTCTCCGTCGTCGCCGGTCAGGGCGACCGCCAGGAGAGCGGCAGCAAGGGCTATGGCGGCCGCGCCGGCTACGCCGAATTCATCGAAGCTAAGTCCTGGCGCGACGCCGCCGACGGCGCGCTGCGCGAGGCCCTCGTCAATCTGGAATCGATTCCCGCCCCCGCCGGCGAGATGGACGTCGTGCTCGGGGCCGGCTGGCCTGGCGTAATGCTGCATGAGGCGGTCGGCCATGGGCTCGAGGGTGACTTCAACCGCAAGAAGACGTCGGCATTTGCCGGCCTGATGGGCCAGCAGGTCGCGGCAAAGGGCGTGACCGTAGTCGACGACGGCACCATTGTCTCGCGCCGCGGTTCGCTGTCGATCGACGACGAGGGCACGCCGACCAACCGCACCGTGCTGATCGAGGACGGCGTCTTGGTCGGCTACATGCAGGACCGTCAGAATGCGCGCCTGATGAACATGAAGCCGACCGGCAACGGCCGCCGCCAGGGCTATGCCCACGTGCCGATGCCGCGCATGACCAACACCTACATGCTCGCGGGCGACCGCGATCCGGCCGAGATCCTCGCCTCGGTGAAGAACGGCGTCTTCGCCGCGAATTTCGGTGGCGGCCAGGTCGACATCACCTCGGGCAAATACGTGTTTCAGTGCACCGAGGCCTACAAGATCGAGAACGGCAAGATCGGTGCGCCCCTGAAGGGCGCCATGCTGATCGGCAACGGGCCGACCGACCTGCATCGCATCCGCATGATCGGCAACGACCTCGCGCTCGATACCGGCATCGGTACCTGCGGCAAGAACGGTCAGGGCGTGCCGGTCGGCGTCGGCCAGCCGTCGCTGTTGATGGAACGCATTACGGTGGGTGGAACAGGCGGATGAGCGTCGAGAAGATAACTGTCACCACCAAGCGGAAGAGCAGCGGCTGGGCTGGCCAGCTGATGCAGCTCGCCGGCATCGTCGCGGCGGTGTTCATCGCCAAGGGCGCGCTGGCCGAGCCGTTCTACGTGCCATCCGGCTCGATGGAGCCGACGCTGTTAATCGGCGACGCATTGATCGCCTCGAAATTTCCCTACGGCTACGGCACCTCGTCGCTGCCGATCCAGATCAACCTGCCCGAGAGCGGCCGCGTGTTCGCGGAGACGCCGAAGCAGGGCGACGTCGTGGTGTTCCGCTGGCCCGGCGACCGCTCGCAGGCCTGGGTCAAGCGCGTCGTCGGTCTGCCCGGCGACCGCATCCAGTTGCGCCAGGGCCAGCTCTTCGTCAACGACCGCCCCGCCGAGCTGAAGCCGGACGGCGTTGGCGCCGCCGAGGACGACAATGGCGGCAGCGAACCCGCCTATCGCTATGTCGAGACGCTACCGAACGGCGTGTCGCATCTGATCTTCAAGATGCGCGACAACGGTCCGCTCGACAACACGCAGGAAGTGACGGTGCCGGCGGGCCATCTCTTCGTGCTCGGCGACAACCGCGACAACTCCGCCGACAGCCGCGTGCCGTTGCGCTCCGGCGGCGTTGGCATGTTGCCGATCGACAATCTGGTCGGCCGCGCGGATGCCGTGCTCGGATCCTGGGATCTCGGCATCCGGGGCCAGCCGGTGTGGACCTGGCTGTCCGGATTTCGCATGGCGCGGTTTTTCACCGCCGTGCATTGAACCGATCTCATGACCTTCGACGACGTCAGAAAATTCGCACTGACGTGGCCGGAGGTCGAGGACGGCACCTCCTACGGCACGCCTGCACTGAAGGTGCGGAAGAAGATGCTGGCGCGTCTGAAGGAAGATGGCGACAGCCTGGTGATGCCGGACGTCCCGATCGACGAGCGCGCGATGCTGGTCGAGAGCCAGCCGGAAACCTTCTATTTCAGCGATCACTACGCCGATTATCCGATAGTGCTGATCCGCCTGTCCAAGGCAAAGCGCGCGATCGTGGAGCCGCTGCTGCGGCGGCGTTGGCGCACGCTGGCTTCGAAGGCGGCGCGAGCGGATTATGATGCACGCGTGAGCGCGTGAAGACTGCCATGGATGAGGCCCGCTTCCTCGCGCTGGCGCTGAAGAACCCGATCAACGTCGCGATCCTCGATGAGCTCCACCAGCTCGCCCTGCCCGATGCGTGGCTGGTCTCGGGATGTCTCGTGCAATTGGTCTGGAACGTGCTCACCGGCCGCGCGATCGATCACGGCATTGCCGATTACGACGTCTTCTACTTCGACCCTGACACCTCCTGGGACGCGGAGGACGTCGTGATCCGCAAGCTTCAAGCGCGCCTCGATCATCTCGGCGTCAAGATCGAGACCCGCAACCAGGCACGCGTGCATCTGTGGTACCCGGCCAAGCACGGCCTGCCCTATCCGCCGCTGTCGTGCTCGACTGACGGTATCGACCGTTTCCTCACACAGAACACGCAAGTGGGCGTGCGGCGCACGGACGACGGTTTCGACGTTTATGCGCCACACGGGTTCGACGATGTCGCGAAGCTGATCGTGCGACCCAATCGGGGGCCGAATTTTTCCGCCGCCAGTTACGCGGCGAAGGCGGCACGCTCGAAGACGCTGTGGCCCGAGATCACGGTGATCGCGGCCGAGTGAGATGCCGGCTTTACCCTCCTCGTCATTGCGAGGAGCGAAGCGACGAAGCAATCCAGACTGCCGCCGCGGAAGCAATTATGAATTGCTTCGCTACGCTCGCAATGACGGTGGTGAGAGCTGCATGCTATCTCACGACGCCCGACGTGAACCCTGCCTTCCGCCGCGGCGGCTTGATTTCCTTTTTCAGGAAGCAGCGCGCTTCGCGTCCGGTGTAGCCGGGGCGCGCATAGGTGAAGGCGCGGCATTTGTTGTCGGCGGTGCAGGCGGCCTTGCAGGCTTCTTCGCCTTCGCCGTCCTTCATCTCGAAATTGCGCAAATCGCCGCCGGGGCGGTCGATCGAGGTCTCCACGCCTTCGACACGCGGCTCGATCACGCCAGCGCCGCGCACCCCGGAGATGCAGCAGCTTCCCGGCACGCGCGCAGGCACCGTGTTCTTCAGCCAGCACACCGCCGAGCCGCCTTCGACGTCCGGATAGCTGAAGCTCCACGAGCGGCAACGGCGGTCGCGCTCGCACAGCAGCGCGCAATCCTCGGGATCGCCCGACGTGACCGGGGTGCTGAAATAGTCTCCACCAGGCCGGTCGAACGCCGTCTGGGCGCGCGCAGGCCAGCTCGCAAACGCGAGCGAAAGCAGCGCGGCGCAGGCCACGATGCTTGCCAGGACGCGTGCCATGACGGCCAGGCGGCCCTTCCCCATCGGAACAGCTTTCGAGTTATTGACGACGCTCGGGTTTTTCAGCCGGCCATTTGATCGCCGCAAACCTGTACGGGCGATGAACGGCTCGAGTCCCGATCGTTGGGCCTTGGGTCTAGAACGCGTATTCCGCGTAGGCTGGTTCCACCGAGCCGTTCCAGGGACCGTTGAACTTGTCGAGCATCTCCTCGGCCGGCGTGCGGCCGGAATCGATGATGCGATCGAGCGGCTCAAGATGCCTGGTCTCGTCGCGGCCGAGCTGGTCGATCCGGCCGCGCCGGCGCAAGCCGGCATGTGCCAGAACGAGGCACTCCTTGGCGATCTCGAACAGATAGCGGTCCTTGATCCGCGACTTGAAGCCGAAGCGCGGCACGTCGTCGCGCAGGGCCTGACGCTCATGCGCGCTCCAGTGCTTCACAAGGTCCCAGGCGGAATCCAGCGACACATCGTCGTAGAGCAGCCCGGCCCAGAACGCCGATAGCGCCGGCAATCGACCCCACGGTCCACCATCGGAGCCGCGCATCTCGAGATAGCGCTTGAGCCGCACCTCCGGGAAAATCGTCGAAAGATGGTTGGCCCAGTCCGACAGCGTCGGACGTTCGCCGGGCAAATTGTTGTTGCGGCCATCGAAGAAGGCGCGGAACGAGGAGCCGGAGACGTCGATGTAATCCTCGTCGCGCTTAACGAAATACATGGGCACGTCGAGCGCATAGTCGACATAGCGCTCGAAGCCCATGCCGTCCTCGAATGCCCACGGCATCATGCCGGCGCGCGCGTTGTCGGTGTCGCGCCAGATCTCGGACCGGAAGGAGAGGAAGCCGTTCGGCTTGCCCTCGGTAAACGGCGAGTTGGCGAACAAGGCGGTTGCGACCGGCTGGAGCGCGAGCGAGACACGCAGCTTCTTGACCATGTCGGCTTCGGAGGAGAAGTCGAGATTGGTCTGTACCGTGCAGGTCCGGTACATCATGTCGAGGCCGTACTGGCCGACCTTCGGCATGTAATTGGTCATGATCTTGTAGCGGCCCTTGGGCATCACCGGGATGTCGGCGCGCGACCAGGACGGGGTCATGCCGAGCCCGAGGAAGCCGATGCCGAGCGGCGTTGCGATCTCGCGCACCTGCGCCAGATGCGCCATCAGCTCGCTCTGGGTCTGGTGCACGTTCTCGACGGGAGCACCCGAAAGCTCGAACTGCCCGCCGGGCTCGAGCGAGATCGCGCCGCCGCCGGTGACGTCGTAGAGGCCGATGATGTTGCCCTTCTCCATGATCGGCTCCCAGCCGAGCAGGAGCTTCATGCCTTCGAGCAGCGCGCCGATACCGCGCGGGCCTTCGTAGGGCACCGGGCGGTGGCCTTCGAGCGTGAAGGGCGTCTTCTCATGCTCGGTGCCCATGCGGAATTCGGACGGGTCCTTGCAGCCTTCCTCGAACCACTTGACGAGCTCGTCGCGCGATTGCAACGGCGTCATATCGATCTGGTCTCGCGCCATATCAAACTCTAATCAAAAGGCGCTTCGACCGAACGCGCGCGGGTGACGGGATGGTCCGCGAACCCATCGGGTGCACGGACGAGCTGGTGTGCCGCGCGCTCATCGCGACGGCGTGGTTTCGTTGGCGTGGACGACGGGCGGCAGTTTCATCTCGCCGCACGAGCAGCCCAGACGGTCGAGCAGACCGCTGAGCTTGACGGCATCCGCATCGGACAGTTTCGAACCGACATATTTCTCGATCGCGGCCGAATAGGCGCCCCACATCCGCTTCTGCAATTCGCGGCCGGCTTCCGTGATCTCCACGAACTGGCCGCGCTTGTCGATCTTGCATTCACGCCGCGAGGCGAGGCCTTCGTCGACCAGGCGGTCGATCAGCCGCGACGTCGAATATTGCGGGATCAGCATCTGCCGTTCGAGCTCGACCGGCCGGAGTTCGCCCGAAGGCGCCCGTGACAGTTCGAGCAGCGCGTCATACCATGCAAGCGGCGGGAAGCCGGCCTTCTTCAGGTCCTGCTCGACACAATTGAGCACGCGGCTCTGCACCCGCATCAAGCGGATCCAGGCGGAAGTCGCCTCGGTCGATGGTTTGCGTTTCATGGTCCCGCTCAAGCTCGTCGCCCGCCTCTTACCCTATTCGATGCACCTGCATCAATCTTGACTATTTCAAGCAGATGCATGTAGTCGTTCTTTCGCCTGAACCAAGCAACAAGAGGAGGAAATTCCATGAAATTGTATTATTCGCCCGGTGCCTGCTCGCTATCCCCCCATATCGCGCTCCTGGAAGCCGGCCTGCCCTATGAACTGGTCAAGGTCGATATCCGGGCCAAGAAGCTCGAAAACGGTGAGGATTATCTGAAGCTGAACCCCAAGGGCCAGGTCCCTGCGCTGGGCCTCGATAGCGGAGAGATCGTGACCGAAGGCCCGGTGATTGTCCAGATGATCGCCGATCAGGCCTCAGCCAAGGCGCTGGCGCCGGCCCACGGCAGCTTCGAGCGCTACAAGCTGCTCGAATGGCTGAACTTCCTCACCTCGGAGGTCCACAAGAGCTTCGGCCCGATGTTCGCGCCGGCGCTGAACGACGAGGCCAAGGCCTTCTTCAAGGACCGCGTCATGGGCAAGCTGAAATACATCGACAGCCAGCTCGCCGGCCGCGACTACCTCATGGGCAAACAGTTCACGGTCGCTGACGGTTATCTCTTCACGATGCTGACCTGGGGCGACCGGATGAAGTTCGACCTCTCGGCGATGCCGAACCTTGCCGCCTACAAAACCCGCGTCGCGGCGCGGCCGCAGGTGCAGGAAGCGATGAAGAAGGAAGGGCTGATTCAGGCCGCCTGAGGAGGCGCACATGCGAAAGGCCGGATCGAGAATCCGGCCTTTCGTATCTTTCATCCCGGCTACGATTCAGAGAATCACGCCGCCGCCTTCTTCGGAGCGAAGCGGCCGTAGAAGGTTTCTCCCTTCGCGGCCATCTCCTCGAGGAGTTTCGGCGGGGTGAAGCGCGAGCCGTATTTCGCTTCCAGCTTGTGGCAAAGTTCGACGAACTTCTTGGGGCCCATGAAGTCGATATAGGACAGCGTGCCACCGGTGAACGGCGCAAAGCCGAAGCCGAGGATCGAGCCGACGTCTGCTTCACGCGGATCGGTGATGACGTGGTCCTCCACCGTGCGCGCGGCTTCCACCGCCTGCACCACCAGGAAGCGCTGCTTCAACTCCTCGACGTCGAGCGTATCAGGGTCGAGCTGCTTGGGCTGCAGCGCGGACAAGCCCGGCCACAGGCTCTTCTGACCCTTGCCCTTCTCGGGATAGTCGTAGAAGCCTTTGCTGTTCTTGCGGCCCAGACGGCCCTGCTTCTCGACCATTTCCACCATCAGCTTCTTCTGATCGGGATTGATGGCGTTGGGGCCAAGGTCGGCTTCCGTCGCCTTCATGATCTTGAGCCCGAGGTCGAGCGCGACCTCGTCCGATAGCGAGAGCGGGCCGACCGGCATGCCGGCCATCTTGGCGCAATTCTCGATCATCGCGGGCGGCACGCCTTCGAGGAACATCTCGTTGCCTTCGGCGACGTAGCGGCCGACGCAGCGATTGGCGAAGAAGCCGCGGCTGTCGTTGACGACGATCGGCGTCTTGCCGATCTGCCTGACGTAGTCGAGCGCGGTCGCGATCGCGAGATCGCCGGTGTTCTTGCCCTGAATGATCTCGACCAGCATCATCTTCTCGACCGGCGAGAAGAAGTGGATGCCGACGAACCGGCCCTGGTCCTTGAAGGATTCCGCCAGCGAGGTGATCGGAAGCGTCGAGGTGTTGGACGCGAAGATCACGTCCGGCTTCATATGCTCCTGCGCCTTGGCAAAGGTATCAGCCTTGACCTTGCGGTCCTCGAACACGGCCTCGATGACGAGATCGACGTCCTTCAGCGCGGAATAGTCCGCGGTCGGCGTGATGCGCGCGAGCAGGGCTTCTGCGTCGCCGGGCTTGGCGCGGCCCTTCTTGATCTGCTCCTCGATCACCTTTTGCGCATGCGCCTTGCCCTTGTCGGCGCTCTCCTGGTCGCGATCGATCAGGACGACGTCGAGGCCGGCACGGGCCGAAACATAGCCGACGCTAGCGCCCATGAAGCCGGCGCCGATCACGGCGATCTTCTTCACCTTGGTCGGCGGCACGTCCTTCGGACGGCGCGCGCCCTTGTTGAGCTCCTGCATCGACAGGAACAGGCTGCGGATCATCGCGGCCGCTTCCTTCGAGCGCAGTACCGAGGTGAAGTAGCGCGATTCCACGCGCAGCGCGGCGTCGATCGGCAACTGCAGGCCCTCGTAGACGCAGCTCATGATCGCGCGCGCGGCCGGATAATTGTCGTAGGTCTCGCGGCGATAGATCGCATTGCCGGCCGGGAACATCATCATGCCGGCCTTGGAGAACACCGGACCGCCCGGCAGCTTGAAGCCCTTCTCGTCCCAAGGCGCGACAGCCTTGCCGCCGCCCTTGATCCAGTCCTTTGCCGCCTTGATGAGATCGGCGGCGGGAACGACGGCGTGAATCAGATTCAGCGCCTTGGCTTTCTCGACCGTGACCGGATCGCCCTTGAGCAGGATCGTCATCGCGTCCTGCGGCGGCACCAGGCGCGGCACGCGCTGCGTTCCGCCAGCGCCGGGGAACAGGCCGACCTTGACCTCGGGCAGGCCGAGGCGGGTCTTCGGATTCTCCGCCGCCACGCGATAGTGGCAGCACAGCGTGATCTCGAAACCGCCGCCGAGCGCGAGGCCGTTGATCGCCGCAGCCCACGGCTTGCCGGAGGTCTCGATCGAGCGCAGCACCTGCGAGAAGCGCCGGCTCTGCTCGAACAGCATCTGGTTCGCCGCGGTCTCGCCCTGTTCCTTGAACACTTTTGCGTAGGCCTGGTTCATGCCCTCGAGCATGGACAGGTCCGCGCCGGCGCAGAACGCCTCCTTGGCAGAGGTGATGACGACACCCTTCACCGCGGCGTCGGCCGTGGTCGCCTTGACGATCGCATCGAGCTCGCTGGTCGAGGTCTCGTCGAGCACGTTCATCGAACGGCCCGGAATGTCCCAGGTGACCAGCGCGATGCCGTCGGAATCGGTCTCAACCTTGAAGTTCTTGTAAGCCATGCTGGTTGCTCCCTACCCTTAGACGCGTTCGATGATGGTCGCGGTGCCCATGCCGCCGCCGATGCACAGCGTTACCAATGCGGTCGACTTGTTGGTGCGCTCGAGTTCGTCGAGCACGGTGCCGAGGATCATCGCGCCGGTTGCGCCCAGCGGATGGCCGAGCGCGATCGCACCGCCATTGACGTTGATCTTGGCATTGTCGATGTCGAATGCCTGGATGTAGCGCAGCACGACGGAGGCGAAGGCCTCGTTGAGCTCGAACAGGTCGATGTCGGACTTCTTCATGCCGGAGCGCGCGAACAGCTTTTCGGTGACGTCGACCGGGCCGGTCAGCATCATCGCGGGCTCGGAGCCGATATTGGCGAAGGCGCGGATCTTTGCGCGCGGCTTCAGGCCGTACTTGCCGCCGGCTTCCTTGCTGCCGAGCAGAACGGCGCCGGCACCATCGACGATGCCCGACGAATTGCCGGCGTGGTGCACGTAATTGACGCGCTCGATTTCCGGATGCGACTGCACCGCGACGCCGTCGAAGCCGCCCATCTGCGCCATCATCGTGAACGCCGGCTGCAGCTGCGCCAGCGACTGCATCGTCGTCGAAGGGCGCATATGCTCGTCCTTGGCGAGAATGGTGAGGCCGTTGATGTCCTTTACCGGGACGACCGACTTGTCAAAGCGGCCTTCTTCCCAGGACTTCGCCGCTCGCTGCTGGCTCTGCACCGCATAGGCGTCGACGTCGTCGCGCGAGAAGCCGTATTTGGTCGCGATCAGATCGGCCGAGACACCCTGCGGCATGAAATAGGCCGGCACCGCCATCGACGGGTCCATCGGCCAGGCGCCGCCGGAGGCGCCGATGCCGACGCGGCTCATCGATTCGGCGCCGCCGCCGATCACGAGCTCGTGCTGGCCGCTCATCACCTGGGCTGCGGCAAAATTCACGGCATCGAGGCCGGAGGCGCAGAAGCGGCTGATCTGCACGCCCGGCACCGCTTCGCCGAGGCCCGCCTTCAGCGCGGCAAAGCGCGCGATGTCGGAACCGGCTTCGCCGACGGGATCGACCACGCCGAGAATGACGTCATCGACCGAATCTTCCGGCAGGTTATTGCGGTCCTTGAGCGCCTTGAGCGGCACGGTCGCGAGCGCGAGCGCGGTGACTTCGTGCAGCGCGCCGTCCGCCTTGCCGCGGCCGCGCGGGGTGCGGACGTGGTCGTAAATATAGGCATCTGCCATGGGAGCCTCCTGATTGCGGTTATTGGTCGCGACCGCCGCGCGGTCGCTATTATTGGTGGGGCGGAATCCTCAGAACGCTTCCGCCGGCAGTTCCATGATGGTGGCGCAGCCGGCCTGGATGCGCGCAAGATTGGCGGCGGTCTCCGGCAGCATCCGCTCCATGAAGAAGCGGCCGGTGACGAGCTTGGTCGAGAGATAGGGGGTTGCCCCGCTCTCGGCAATCTTCACCTGCGTCACTTTCGCCATCTTCGCCCACATGTAGCCGAGCGCGACGAAACCGAAGAGATTCAGGTAATCGGTCGCGGCGGCACCGGCATTGTCGGGCTTCGCCATCGCGTTCTGCATCAGCCACGTCGTGGCCTGCTGGAGATGGCCAAGCGAAGCCGACAGCGGAGTGATGTAGGGCTTCATCGCTTCGTCGCCGCCGTTCTCCTTGGCGAAGGCCATGACCTCGCCGAAGAACGCCATGATGGCGCGGCCGCCGTCGCGGGGCAGCTTGCGGCCGACGAGGTCGAGCGCCTGGATGCCGTTGGCGCCTTCGTAGATCATGGCGATGCGGGCATCGCGCACGAACTGCTCCATGCCCTGCTCGGCGATGTAGCCGTGGCCGCCATACATCTGCTGCGCCTGCACCGCGTTGGCGAAGCCGTAATCGGTGAGAAAGCCTTTCAGCACGGGCGTCATGAGGCCCATGTGATCGTCGGCGGCCTGGCGATCCTTGGGATCCTCGGAGCGATGGGCGACATCGCTCTTCAGCGCGGTCCACATCACGAAGGCGCGCGCGGCCTCGTTGAAGGCGCGGATCGACAGCAGCGTGCGGCGCACGTCGGGATGGACGATGATTGGATCGGCCGGCTTGTCCGGCGCCTTGGCACCGGTGAGGGAGCGGCCCTGGATGCGATCCCGGGCATAGGCGACCGCGTTCTGATAGGCCACTTCCGACTGCGCGAGACCCTGCACGGCGACGCCGAGGCGGGCCTCGTTCATCATCACGAACATGCCCTGCATGCCCTTGTTCTCTTCGCCGATCAGCCAGCCCACGGCGTTGTCGTAGTTCATCACGCAGGTGGAATTGCCGTGGATGCCCATCTTGTGCTCGATCGAGCCGCAGACCACGCCGTTGCGTGCGCCGACCGAACCGTCGGGATTGACCAGGAATTTCGGCACCACGAACAGCGACACGCCCTTGATGCCGGCGGGCGCGCCCTCGATGCGGGCCAGCACGAGGTGGATGATGTTGGGCGCGAGGTCATGCTCGCCGGCCGAGATGAAGATCTTCGTGCCCGTGATCTTGAAGCTGCCGTCGGCCTGGCGCACCGCCTTGGTGCGGAGCATGCCGAGGTCGGTGCCGCAATGCGGCTCGGTCAGGTTCATGGTGCCGGTCCACTCGCCCGCCACCATCTTCGGCACGTAGGTCTGCTTCTGCTCCGGCGTGCCGTGGACGATCAGCGCCGCGGTCGCGCCCATGGTGAGGCCACCATACATCGAGAACGCCATGTTGGCGGAAATCTGGAATTCATTGACGGCCTGGCTCAGCGTCACCGGCAGACCCTGGCCGCCGAACTCGGTCGGCGCCGACAGGCCGAGCCAGCCGCCTTCGGCGACCTGCTTGAACGCGTCCTTGAAGCCCTTCGGCGTGGTGACGCTGCCGTCATCGGCGCGCTTGCAACCTTCGAGATCGCCGACGCGATTGAGCGGCTGGAGCACTTCTTCGGCAAGCTTGGCAGCTTCGCCGAGAATGGCTTCGCGCACGTCGCTCGACGCATCGGAGAAGCCGGCCAGATTGTCATAGCGGTCGATCTGGAAGACGTCGTTGAGCAGGAAGTTCACGTCTTCGACGGGGGCTTTGTAGATCGGCATGGTGGTCTCCCGGCAGGCCTTGAAGTGATGATGCTGGCTTAGGATTGAGCGGCGGCAAGCTGTTCCGCCATCAGGCGATGCAGCATGTTGATCGCCTTGAGCGGCCGCACCATCACCTTGAAATGCGTGATGCGTCCGTCGCCGTCGAAACTGATGATGTCGACGCCGTTGATCTCGATGCCGTCGATGATGGTCTTGAATTCGAGCACGGCGCCGCTCTCACTCTTCCATTCGCCTACGTAGGTGAAGCCGGGACCGCCGAGCACCTTCTCGGCGCTGGCCAGATATTTGAAGGTGATGTCGCGTCCACGCTGCGGCGAGTGCACGACGGGGCTTTCGAAGATGGCGTCGGGATGCAGCAGGTCCCAGAGCGCTGCCCGGTCATGCGACTTCATGTAGCCGTACCAGGAATCGAGGCCGGTCATTCTCGGGTGCCTCCCTAAAGGCCAGGGCAACTAAAGGCTTTCTACAAAAAGCGCGAAAACAACCCCATGCACAGTAGCGCGAAGGTTGATTCCATGGGGTTTTTGGGGCGGTGTTTGCCCTCGTTCTTGGATTACCTCATATGCACATTGACGCATATGCGCCGATGCGCATAAAGTCAAGCCAATTGGTTAAGGTCGAGAACAGGAGGACCGGTCATGGCCTTGGGCGACGCAATCCTCGCATGCCTGACGGAACGTCCGATGACGGGCTACGAGCTCGCCAAGACATTCGATTCCTCGATCGGCTTCTTTTGGAAGGCCGACCACCAGCAGATCTACCGCGAGCTGTCCAAGCTGCGCGACCGCGGCTACATCCAGGGCCGCGAGGTCGTGCAGTCAGGCAAACCCAATAAACTGATCTATACGCTCACTCCGGAGGGCCGAACAGCGCTGCGGCACTGGGCCGCGCGGCCAAGCACGCCCCCCTCCATCAAGGACGACCTCCTGGTGCGGCTGCATGCGCTGGACAGCATCGGCCTCGAGCCGATGCGCACCGACCTGATGGCCCGGCTCGAGCACCACCGCGACCGCCACGAGAACTACGAGCGCATCCTGAAGAAGCGCTTTCCGGAAGGGGCGGCGTCCGGCGTGCTCGACCTCGGTAACCTGCTGCTGCTTCAGCTCGGCGCCCGGCACGAGCAGATGGTAGCCGATTTCTGCGAAGAGGCGCTCGAGGCCCTGTCGGCGATGAGCTCAAGCGGCACCGTGGTGCCGCTTGAGGACGGCAAGCGCGAGGGCAAGGGCTAGACCGGCTTCGGCGGTGCTCGTCGCCTCTCCCGCTTGCGGGAGAGGTCGCGCCGAAGGCGCGGGTGAGGGCTCTCTCATCTCGGGGGTTCTCGATTGTGGAAGCACCCTCTCCCCAACCCTCCCCCGCAAGCGGGGAGGGAGCGCACCTGCTCTCGTCCTGGAAGGCCGCCCAACTTTAAGACACCCTCAACGGGTTCCTTAACCCGTTATTTACCGTAACAGACAAAAGTCGGTTTTCGAGGCAGACGACCCGCGCCAAATCCGATTGTCTTTGCAACCGGCACGCGAGGGAAGACTGGAGGCGCCGGGTGGGGCGCCGGAGTCGGAACCGGACAGAGTCATGAATTCGCGCGTATCGTGGAGTGTTGACGGCATCGATCCATCCGTCCGGGAGCGGGCCGAAGCTGCTGCGCGTCGCGCCGGCATGTCACTCAACGATTGGCTGAACTCCACGCTCGGCGAGACCGCCCCGCCGAACTTTCGCGGACTTTACGACCAGCGTCCGCAAGCCCAGCACGTTCCGAGCCAAGTCCCGAGTCACGTACCAAGTCACGTGTCGAGCCAGGAAAGCCGCGAAGTCGCCGACATCCACCAGCGGCTCGACGCCATCACCCAGCAGATCGAACGAATTTCAAAGCCCGCGCCACGGCAAGATTCTTCGCGACAGGATGCTCCGCGGCAAGACGTCTCGCGCGAGCAGGGCGTTGCGCGCCAGCTCAACGACGCGATCTCGCGGCTCGATGCAAGGCTGTCGCAGATTTCGAAGCCGCAGCAGGCTCCGGCACCGCGACAGGCCCCCGTCGAAACGCGCCAGCGCCAGGCCGATGCGGTCGAGCGCGCGGCAGCACAGGTCTATCGCAGCTCACCGCCCCTGAGCCCCGCTTCGTTCGACGTCGCAGTCGCCGAGATCACGGCACGGCAGAGCGAGCTCGACGGCTTTACGCCCAGGCAGATGCCGCCGCGCGCCGCGCCGCCGATCGCGCCTGCGGCAGCTCCTTACGCGCCCCCGATGGCGCCGCCCGCGCCTGCCTACGCTCCGCCGTCACCGCAGCCGGGGCCGGATTTCTCTGCGCTCGAGCGCCATCTGCTCAAGATCACGAGCCAGATCGAATCGCTCCAGCGCCCCGACAATACCGAGCAGGCGATCAACACCTTCCGCAGCGAGCTTGCGGAGATCCGCAACGCCATCACCGAGGCGATGCCGCGCCGCGCGATCGAATCGATCGAGAACGAGATCCGCTCGCTGCATCGGCGCATCGACGAGACCCGCTCCAACGGCACCGACGGTCAGGTCCTGTCCGGCATCGAGCACGCGCTGTCCGAAATCAAGCAGGTGCTCCGCACGCTGACGCCGGCCGAGCAGCTCACCGGCTATGACGAGGCGATCCGCAATCTCGGCGCCAAGCTCGATCTGATCCTGCGCGCCAATGACGATCCCTCGACGGTCCGCCAGCTCGAGGGCGCGATCTCGGCGCTACGCGGCATCGTCTCCAACGTCGCCTCCAACGAAGCGCTGGCACGGCTCTCGGACGATGTGCAGCTGCTCTCGTCCAAGGTCGACCAGGTTACCCGTGCGTCCGGCCAAGGCGACAGTTTTGCGGTGCTGGAGCAGCGCATCGCGGCGCTCACCGCGGCTTTGGAGACGCGCGAGCGCCCCCAGCCATCCGAAAGCAGCGAGCATCTCGAAAGCGCGATCCGCGCCCTGTCCGACCGTTTCGATCGCATGCAGGTCGGCAACGACTCGGCTTCGACCTTTGCTCATCTTGAACAGCGGGTCTCGTATCTGCTGGAGCGGCTCGAGGCCGCCTCCGATCCGCGCAACGGCAATTTCAGCCGCGTCGAGGACGGGTTGCACGACATTCTGCGGCACCTGGAGCGGCAGCAGGCGACCTATTCCGCGCTGGCCGAGAGCCGCAACTCCACGCCGCCCGCCGAGTCCGGCATGGTCGATCTCGTCAAGCGCGAGCTCTCCGACATCCGCTTCAGCCAGGCCGAGACCAACCGGACCACCCAGGATTCGCTGGAGGCCGTCCACAACGCACTTGGCCACGTCGTCGATCGTCTCTCGATGATCGAGGGCGATCTTCGCAATGTGCGCACCGCGCCGCCCGCCCCCGCGCCGCAGCCGATGCCGATGCCGATGGCCGCTCCCATGGCTCCCGCGCCGATGGCGCACGAGCCGCGGCCGCAGCAACAGCAGCACCCGAAATACGATCCGAAGCCCGAGTTGCCCAATCCGGCCGCCGCGCAGGCGGCGCAAGCCGCCTTCGCCGCCGCGCCGCGCGAATTCCATGCCGCCGCGCCCGCAGCGCCGCCGCCGATGCCGATGCCGATGGCACCGCCGGTTCCGCCACGCGCGATCAGCGAAATCCTGGAGCCGCATACGGCGTCCACGCGCGCCGCGCTTGCGCCCGAACTGCCGCCGGATCATCCGCTCGAGCCGGGCACAAGGCCGGGTGCACGTATCGCCACGCCGTCCGAGCGCATTGCTGCGTCCGAAAGTGCAATCAGCGAGATCCCGGCCGCGCCCAAGGAGCCGGTGTCGTCGTCGAGCTTCATTGCTGCCGCTCGCCGCGCCGCCCAGGCCGCCGCCGCGCAGCCGCCTGAGAAGCCGGCCCGTGGTGCCAAGGCTGCAATCGCTCGCGCCAAGGACAAGGGCCAGGAAGGTGGCTCGACCATCACCTCGAAGATCCGCTCGCTGCTGGTTGGCGCGAGCGTGGTCGTGATCGTGCTCGGCACCTTCAAAATGGCGATGAACCTGCTCGATGGCAGCAGCGCGCCGCCGGCGCCGCAGGCGATGGAGAATACGTCGAGCGAGCCCGCGCCGCGAGCCCCGCCGCCGGTTGAGAACAAGCCCGCCGCGCCAGAGCAGGTCACGCCCTCGATGACCTCGCCGACGCCGATCGGAAAGCAGTCGCAGAACAATGCCGCGCCGGGGTCCGTGACGGGCCCGAGCGGCACCGCTTCGGTCGAAATCCCGCAAACCGCGGCGCCAACCCCGCCTGCGGCCTCCAGCGACGTCACCGGCGCGCTGTCGGGCACGAGCCGCGCGAAACTCGCGACAATCCAGGTGCCGCCGAGCGAAAAGCTGCCTGACGGCATCGGTGGCCCCGGCTTGCGCTCCGCCGCGATGAAGGGCGATGCGACCGCGGCCTACGAGATCGGTGTGCGCTTTGCCGAGGGCAAGGGCGTGGCCGCGAATTACGACGAAGCCGCCAAATGGTACGACCGCGCGGCGCAGGCCGGTGTGGTGCCCGCGACCTTCCGCCTCGGGACACTCTACGAGAAGGGTCTCGGCGTGAAGAAGGACGCGGATATCGCCCGCCGCTACTACACGCAAGCAGCCGAGCGCGGCAACGCCAAGGCGATGCACAATCTCGCGGTGCTCGACGCCGACGGCGGCGGACGCGGCGCCAACTACAAGAGCGCGGCACTGTGGTTCCGGAAGGCCGCCGATCGCGGCGTCGCCGACAGCCAGTTCAACCTCGGCATCCTCTATGCCCGCGGCATCGGCGTGGAGCAGAATCTCGCCGAGTCCTACAAATGGTTCACCCTCGCCGCCGCCCAGGGTGATGCGGACGCCGCAACCAAGCGCGACGACGTCGCCAAACGGCTCGACCCGCAATCGCTCGCCGCCGCCAAGCTCGCGATCCAGACCTTCAGCGCCGAGCCGCAGCCCGACGACGCCGTCAATGTTGCGGCCCCGAACGGCGGCTGGGACAGCGCGCCGCAGGCCAACGCGAAGCCCGCGCCGAAGCCGGTCGCCGCCAAGCGCGCGGCGTCGGCGGTGCGCTGAGCGGTTTAGTACGCTTTCTCCTCTTGTCGTCGCCCGGCTTGACCGGGCGACCCAGTATTCCAGAGACGCCGGTTGGATACGGAGAAGCTGCGGCGTACTGGATGCCCCGGTCAAGCCGGGGCATGACGGCGGAGAAGGTGGCGGAATGCTCGGCTCGCAGCGAAGCCGTGATCTGATCTCTCTTGCCCATTCACCACGCCCGAAATTCCTGGTCCCGCCCGCCACCGAATTCCGCTATTGAGAGGCGCGGCAATCGTTCTGCCCTCCTGCGAGCATTCCGCGCAATCGATCCGTCTCGCCGGAATCGTGGTCCCTCGATGCAGCTCTATCTCCCGATCGCCGATCTTCCGGTCAACGTCTTCCTCGTGCTGGCGATGGGCGCGGCGGTCGGCTTCGTCTCCGGCATGTTCGGGATCGGCGGCGGCTTCCTGATGACGCCGCTTTTGATCTTCATCGGCATCACGCCGGCGGTCGCGGTCGCCTCGGTCGCGAGCCACATCGCCGCCTCGTCCTTTTCCGGCGCGCTCGCCTATTGGCGGCGACGCGCGATCGACCCGGCGCTGGCGAGCGTGCTGTTGTGCGGCGGCGTGACCGGGACGGCGCTGGGCGTGTGGACCTTCACGCAGCTACGCGCGCTCGGTCAGCTCGATCTGATGATCGCACTGTCCTACGTCGTGCTGCTCACCACCGTCGGCAGCCTGATGTTCTCCGAGGGCCTGCGCGCCCTGATGCGGACCCGGCGCGGCGCGGTGCCGCCACGACGTACCCATAACTGGATCCATGGCCTGCCGCTGAAGATGCGGTTCAAGCGTTCGAAGATCTATCTCTCGGTCATTCCGGTCGTGATCGTCGGCATCCTGATCGGCTTCATCGGCGCCATCATGGGCATCGGCGGCGGCTTCATCCTGGTGCCGATCATGATCTATCTGCTGCGGGTGCCGACCTCGACCGTGATCGGCACCTCCATGGTCCTGACGCTGGTCACGATGCTGTTTGCGACCTTGCTGCATGCGGTGACCAATCATTTGGTCGACGCCGTGCTGGCGCTGATCCTGATGGTCGGCGGCGTCACCGGCGCCCAATTCGGCGCCCGCGCCGGCCAGAAGATCCGCGGCGAGCAGTTGCGGCTGCTGCTCGGCCTCTTGATCCTGTCAGTCGGTGTTCGCTTCGCGATTGAGCTGGTGATCAGGCCCGAAGACCTCTTCACCATCCGCGAGCTGGGGGTGAACGGATGATGCGCACAGCTCTCGCAATCCTGATCGTCCTGCTGCTCGGCTCCGTCGCACGCGCCGAGCGGCTGATCGTGTCGGTCTCCAACCACCGCGTCACGGTGACGCCGAACTATTCCGGCGAGGAGCTGGTGCTGTTCGGCTCGGTCGAGAAGGACGGCTCCACGCCCGTCGAGCGCAAGACCTACGATCTCGTCGTCACCGTGATGGGCCCGCGCGCCGACATGGTGACGCGACGCAAGGAGCGCACTTTCGGGATCTGGATCAACACCGATTACCGCCAGTTCCTGGAGGTGCCGAGCTATCTCGCGCTGTTCGCCAACCGCTCTTTCTCGGCGATCACCTCGCCCGAGATCGCGCGGCGCCAGCAGATCGGGCTCAACAACGTGCTGCTGACCCAGCGTGTCAGCGGCGACTATGCCGACGTGGTCCCGAACGACGCGTTCCGCTCCGCCTTCATCCGCCTGCGCACCCAGCGCGGTCTCTACCGCGAGGATCCGAGCGCGGTGACGTTCCTGACACCGACATTGTTCCGCACCGGCATTCCACTGCCGGCGGAGGTGCCGATCGGCACCTATGAGGTGGAGATCAAGCTGTTTGCCGACGGCGCGTTCATCGGCAAGACCGAGACCGCGTTCGAGATCGTCAAGGTCGGCTTCGAGCAGTTCGTCGCGACGACGGCGCGGCAGAACGGGCTGATCTACGGCCTCGTCACCGCCGCGATGGCGCTGATGACGGGCTGGATGGCCTCGATCGTGTTTCGGAAGGATTGAGGGGGCTACGCCCTCTCCTCTCGTCGTCGCCCGGCTTGACCGGGCGACCCAGTATTCCAGAGGCCTGCGTTAGGCAGCTCGCTCTCACAATTACCGCCGCGGCGTACTGGATGCCCCGGTCAAGCCGGGGCATGACAGTTGGGGCTACGGCGCCTGCACCACCGTCGGCACGCCGGGCTCCAGCAATCGCAACCGGGTCCCGAAGCCGAGCACATCAAATGTCTTGCGCAGGTCCTCGCTGTTCTGGCGGAAATGTGCCCAACCTTCCGTATGCACCGGCACGATCATCGCATCGGGGAAGGCGCGTGCGGTCTCGATGGTGTCGTTGGTGTCCATGGTGAGATGGAACGGCCCGCGCGTTTGCGCGGCGCCGGCGAACGGCATCACCACGCCGCATTTGAAGCGGCGCGCGACCTCGGCGACGCCGTCGAACCAGGTGGTGTCGCCGCTGATATAGACCGAGGTTGTATCCTTACGGCTCGACGACACCACGAAGCCGATGACGTCGCCTGACAGCGGCTCGATGCCGGCCGGGCCGTGACGCGCGGGCGTGGCGGTGATCGTCAGCGAGTTGCCGTCACGATCTTTCAGATGCGCCGTGCCCCAGGGCGCAAGGCCCTCGACGTGGCCGCCCAGGCGCTTGGCGCCGGCCTCAGTCGTCAGCGCGCGCTTCGCTTTGAGCAGATAGTCGCGGCCGGAATTGTCGAGATTGTCCGAATGCTGGTCATGGCTGAGCAGGACCGCATCGACCGGGCCGATCGCATCGGCCTTCAGCGCGGGTCCAATCGTCTTCTCCAGCTTTACGTGCGGCAGTTGATAGGCGCCCGGCGCATCGAAGGTCGGGTCGGTGAGCAGGCGAAAGCCATCGATCTCGATCAGCGCAGTGGGACCGCCGATCAGGGTGATGGAAATGGGCATGATGGACTCCTGTTACGAGACAGATTTGGCGGGCCGCGTCACCAGATAGATGCCGAGTGCGACCGGGATGATGCCGAGCAGATCGCGCGCCTCGACATGCTCGCCGAGCACGAGGTACGCGAACAGCATGCCGAGCGGCGGCATCAGAAAATGATAGGCACTGGCAGCCGTCGCGCCACACACTTTCAGGAGATGAAACCAGAGCCAGTACGCCATGATCGAGCCGCCGAGCACGAGGAAGGCGAAGGCGCCGACCAGGCCCGGCGTGAAGTCGATGGCATGAAAATCGGCGAAGGTCAGCGCCACAGGCGTCAGCACGATGCCGGCGGCGAGATTCTGCACGCCATTGCCGATCCACAGCGAGCCTTTCGGGGCGAGCAACTTGAACAAAATGGTGCCGGCGACGAGGGAGGCGAGCGAGACCAGCGTGAACACGATACCGTGCAGCGAGTCGGTGCCGACCGACAGCCGGTGCCAGACGATCAAGGTCACGCCGATGATGCCGAGCAGGAGGCCGCTCGCCTTGCGCCACGTCATGCCTTCGCCGAGCAGCAGCGCGGCGAGGCCCGCCGTGAACACCGGATTGGCCGATACGATCAGGCCGCCGAGGCCGGCGGAGACCGATTGCAGACCGGTGTAGCCAAGCCCGAGATAGAGCGCGTTGTTGGCGACGCCGAGCATGGCGAAGATCGCGGCATCGCGCCACGACAGCGACCAGTCGTCACCGCGGACCAGCGTGGCACCGAGGATCAAGATGCCGGCGAGCGAGAAGCGCGCGGCGAGCAGGATCAGCGGCGGGCAATGGGTCACGCCGATCTTGCCGGCGACGAAGGCGTAGCTCCAGAGCAGGCAGAACAGGCCGATCGCAAGCGGAAGCGTGTTGAAGCGGCTGCGCGGAACGGCAAGCGAGGGGGCGAGCGACATGAGGGCATTCTCCTGAGCCCTCGATCTAGGGAGCCGGCTTGTCATTTGGAAATTAAATGATTAACTTCTAATCAGTGGATTTTCGAATGGAGAAGCCCATGCTCGATCTGGAGCTCCTGCGCAGCTTCGTCTCGGTGGTCGATGCCGGCGGCTTCACCCGCGCGGGCGAGCGCGTCCATCGCACCCAATCGACCGTCAGCCAGCAGATCAAGCGGCTGGAGGAGGATGTCGGCCAGGTGCTGCTACATCGCGACGGCAAGGATGTTCGCCCGACCGAAGCCGGCGAGCGGCTGCTGTCCTATGCGCGGCGGCTGTTGTCGCTCGCGGAGGAGGCGCGTGACGTGCTGCGCCAGCCCGACGGCGAAGGCGCGATCCGGCTCGGCATCCCCGAGGATTTCGCGGCGTACCGGCTGGCGAAACTGCTCGGCGCCTTCTCGCGCTCGCATCCGGGCCTGCGGCTCGATGTGCGCGCCGACCAGAGCAAGCATCTCGCCCGCGACCTCGATCGCGGCGAGCTCGACCTCGCATTGTTCAAGCGCGCGGCCGGTGAGAAGGGCGCAATTGCGGTGTGGCCGGAGCAGGTGCACTGGGTGACCAGCAAAAGCCATCCGATCCACGCCGATGTCGCTTCGGTCCCGCTGATCGGCTTTCCGCTCGGCTGCCTCTACCGCGCCGGCGCCATCCACGCGCTGGAAAGCGCGGGCCGGCCTTGGCACATGTCCTATACGTCATCGAGCCTCGCCGGCATCCAGGCCGCGGTCGCGGCCGGCATGGGCTTGAGCATCCTGTCGGAGATGGCGATCCAGGCCGATCACCGCGTGCTGACCGCGAAGGACGGCTTTGCGCCGATCAACCGGACCGAGGTGGCATTGATGGCCGCGCCGGGCGCAAGTCCCGCGACGGTGCGGCTCGCCGATCGGTTGGCGGAGTTTTGCGACGACGTGCAGGCGAAGGCGGCGTGATCTTGCCGGATGCGTAGGGTGGATTAGCCGAAGGCGTAATCCACCGCTTCTGCCTTAGCGGAAATTAAAGAGGTGGGTTACGCTTCGCTAACCCACCCTACGAAGCGTGAGCCCTAATAACACCGCGACGCTGCAATCGCATGGACGCGGCGGTCGCCGAGCAGGTGCGCGACAAAACCGTTCTTTGGAAAGATCTTTGCAAACGCAACATCGCGGATGCTGAGGCCGCCGGCATAGGCGCCGAAGGCGGGCATCACGGCGCGCTCGCCGTCACAGGCGAAACAGCGGCGCTCCATCGAACGGCCGCGCGCGGAGACGCGGGCCTTGGGATGCAGATGGCCGGCGATCTCGCCGCCCGCGCCGGTCGGCTCATGGCGGAACGTGATCGGACCGATCGCGACTTCGTCGGCGACGGTGCCGCCGAGATCACGCGGCAGCGCCGGATCGTGATTGCCCGAGATCCATATCCAGTCGCGGCCGGCCTGCAAGGCGGCGACTGCGTCGCGATCCTCCGCCGAGAGGCGTCCATGCGCCGTGCGATCATGAAAACTGTCGCCGAGCGCGATGACCACGCGCGGATTATGGCGGGAGATGACAGCAGCGAGCCGACCAAGCGTCGCGATGGTGTCGTAAGGCGGCAGCAGCACGCCACGCATGGCGAAGCTGGAACCTTTTTCCAGATGCAGGTCGGAGACGACGAGGAGGCGTTGCTCGTCCCAGAACAGGGCGCCGGAGAGATCGGCCGCGAACGTCACGCTGCTGATGCTGACATTCGAAACGCGCACGTCCTCGATATCCTCTGAAACCAGCGCGCCTGCCGTCACGTCAAAACCTGCTGTTATCCCATCGCCTCTTTGACGAGCTCGTCGGCGGCCTCCGCCAACAGCTCGTCTCCCGCTTCGCCATAGACTGACTCGCGGCCGATTTCCAGCATCACGGGAACGGCGAGCGGCGAGACGCGGTCGAGTTCCCGATGCGTGATGCGGCCTTGGATGCGGGTGAGCATGTCGCTGAGACGGCGCAGATCGAGCAGGCCGGTGGCGGCATCGGCCCGCGCGGCACGCAACAGCACGTGGTCGGCCTGGTGTTTTCGCAGGACGTCGTAGACCAGATCGGTCGAGAACAGCACCTGCCGGCGGCTCTTCTCCTCGCCGGTGTGCCGGCGCGCGATCAGGCCGGAGATGATCGCGCAATTGCGGAACGTGCGCTTCATCAGCGCGGATTCGGCAAGCCAAGCTTCGAGATCGTCGCCGAGCATGTCGGGATCGAACAGCGTGTCGAGGTCGATCCTACCATCCCGGATCATGAAGGACAGGTCGCCGAGCGCCCAGACCGCGATCGCATATTCGTTGGCGACGAAGCCGAGCGGCCGGGCGCGGGCACGCTCCAGCCGGCGCGTCAACAGCATGCCGAGCGTCTGATGCGCGAGGCGACCTTCGAAGGGATAGCAGACGATGTAATGCTTGTTGGCCCGCGGAAAACTCTCGACCAGCAGCTCGCGCACGGCCGGTACGCGCGAGACGTCCTTTTGCAGCGACAGCCAGTCGCGAACCTGCTCCGGGAGGGCGACCCACGCGCGCCCGTCATCGAGCAGGCGGCGGACCCGTTCGGCAAGATAGGTCGAGAGCGGAAACTTGCCGCCCATATAGGACGGCACTTTCGGGTCCTTGTCGTTGGCGCGCGAGACGTAGACCTGGTCCTCGACCAGGGTTTCGTAGCGCACCACCTCGCCTGAGAACACGAAGGTGTCGCCGGGCGAGAGGCCCTCGATGAAGGCTTCCTCGATCTCGCCGAGCAGCCTGCCACCGCGCGCGATCACGCCTGTCGACCCGCCTGCTTTTCCTTGACCACCGCCGCGCGAGCGAACCAGCCGCACCTTCAGCATGTCGTCCTCGACGATGGTGCCGACATTCATGCGGTAGCTCTGCCGCACCTTCGGATTGGCGACGCGCCAGCGCCCTTCCTGGTCCTGCTTGATGCGCGCGAAGCGCTCATAGGTCTTCAGCGCGTAGCCGCCGGAGGCGACGAAATCGACCACGTCGTCGAAATCCTGCCGCGTGAGGTCGGCGTAGGGCGCGGCGGTGCGCACTTCGTCGTAGAGCTCGTCGGAAAAAAACGGCTCGCCGCAGGCGCAGCCGAGCACGTGCTGGGCCAGCACGTCGAGTGCACCGATCCGCAGCGGCGGCGTGTCCTGCGCATTCTCCGCGATGGCGTCGATCGCGACGCGGCACTCCAGCACCTCGAAGCGGTTTGCCGGCACCAGCACCGCGCGCGAGGCCTCGTCGAGGCGGTGATTGGCGCGGCCGATGCGTTGCATCAGGCGCGAGGAGCCCTTGGGCGCGCCGATATTGACGACGAGGTCGACGTCGCCCCAGTCGACGCCGAGGTCGAGCGAGGAGGTGCAGACCACGCCGCGCAGTTTGCCCGCCGACATCGCGTCCTCGACCTTGCGGCGTTGTGCGACGTCGAGCGAGCCATGATGCAGCGCGATGGCAAGATTGTCGTCGTTCATGCTCCAGAGGCTCTGGAACAGCATCTCGGCCTGACTGCGGGTGTTGACGAAAACAAGCGTGGTCTTGTTCGCCTTGATCAGCTCGTAGATCTCGGGAAGCGCATGGCGCGCACTGTGGCCGGCCCAAGGCAGGCGCTCGCGCGTGTCCATCATTTCGACCAGCGGCGGCGCGGCACCGCCGGCAATGACGATGTCGGCCGCCGCTTCCTTGCCGCCGGGCTGCGGCACCAGGAAGCGCGCCAGCGATTCAGGCTCGGCCACGGTCGCCGACAGGCCGATGGCGCGCATCTGCGGCGCCAATCGCCACAGCCGCGCGAGCCCAAGGGAGAGAAGATCGCCGCGCTTGGACGTCACCAGCGCATGCAGCTCGTCGAGCACGATGCGCTTCAGCGACGAGAACAGGAACGGCGCGTCGTCGGAGGACAGCAGCAGCGCGAGTTGTTCCGGCGTCGTCAGCAAAATGTCCGGCGGATAGCGCCGCTGCCGCTGCCGCCGCGATGTTGGTGTATCGCCGGTGCGGGTCTCGATCTTGATCGGCAGCGCCATCTCGGCGACGGGACGCTCGAGGTTGCGCGCGATATCGACCGCGAGCGCCTTGAGCGGCGAGATGTAGAGGGTGTGCAGGCCACCGGTGCGTTGCAGGCTGCGGCCGGTGGAGATCACGGATTCAGCCGAAGCTTTGGGCGCAGAACTCAGCTCCACCAGCGTCGGCAGAAATCCCGCCAGCGTCTTGCCGGCGCCGGTGGGCGCGATCAGCAATGCGGAACGGTCCTCGCGCGCCTTCTCCAGCAGCGCCAATTGATGCGCGCGCGGCGACCAGCCGCGGGCCGCGAACCACGCCTGGAAGTGGTCGGGCAGCAGCGCGGCAGGCGTGGCCGGGATTTTGCGGATGCGGGGCGGCACGGCATCACAGGTAAGCCGTGGGGGTGGGTTCGTCGAGGGGGTTACGCGAACGATGAGCGAGATACCGCCGTTCCCTCTCCCCTTGTGGGAGAGGGTGGATCGCCGCGAAGCGGCGAGACGGGTGAGGGGTATCTCTCCGCGAAAGAGCATCGTTCGAGTACGCGGAGAAGGACCCCTCATCCGGCGCTTCGCGCCACCTTCTCCCACAAGGGGAGAAGGACGAAAGCGACCCTACTCCGACATCGGCTTGTCGGAGATGTCCCAGTCCTTGCCGGTGAAGGTGGAGATGAAGAGCGTCTTCATCGGCGTGTAGTCGTCCGGCGTGTAGTCGTATGTGACGCCGTCCAGGAAATAGGGCGAGTGGAAGCCCTTGAGGTTGGAGGCCTGCTTCAGCACGTTGGCGCGGGTGAGCTCGTCGCCGCAGCGGCGCAGGATCTCGCCCATGGTGACGGCCTGGCCGTAGCCGGCGAAGGCGATGGTGTTGTCCTGATCGATCGCGGGAGTGTACTTCTTGCGCAGCTCCTCGAACGCCATCACGTCGGGGTCCTTCTCCCATTTGGGCAGGCCGACCTCCTTGTTGTAGCGGATCGCGACGATGCCGGCGGCATTCTCCAGGCCCGCGGCATTGAGGATCGAGCGGCCGGTCGAGCCGGCCGACAACAGCTGCAGCGGCTTCCAGCCGAGCTCGGCCACTTTCCGGATCGACTGCGACGACGCCTTGCCGGTGGAGATGTTGTAGAAGACGTCCGCACCCGACTTCGAGAGGTTGATGAGCTGGGAATCGACCGTCGGATCGGTCAGATCGTAGGTCTGCTCCATGATCACCTTTGCGGTGCCGCCGGAATCTTCCAGAACCTTCTTGAAGGGGCCGAGGAAGTCGCGGCCGAAATCGTCATTCTGGTAGAGGATGCCGACCTTCGCGTTCGGCTTCACGCTGACGACGTGCCGCGCCAGGATGCGCGCCTCGGTCGGATAGAGCGGCAGGCCCGCCATCGTCCATTTGAACTCTTTCGGGTTATTCCACTTCGACGCGCCGGTGTTGAGCAGCAGCTGCGGCACGCCCTTGGAGTTCAGGTATTTGTGCACGGCGGTCTGCGGCGCGGTGCCGAGCGAGCCATAGAGCGCGAGCACTTCCTCCTGCTCGACCAGGCGCCGCGTCGCCTCGACGCATTTCGGCGCGCTGTAGGCATCGTCCATGGTGAGGAATTTGACCTTGCGTCCGTTGATGCCGCCCTTTTCGTTCAGCATCTGGAAATAGGCTTCGCCGACGCGCCCGAGCACGCCGTAGAGCGAGCCGGGGCCGGAATGCGGCACGGTCTGCCCGATCTTGATCTCGGTGTCGCTGGCGCCGGCATCGTATTTCTTCTCCGCGGCCCAGACGGAGGGCGCGGGCAAGGTGGATGCCGCGATGGTCGCGAGCGCGGCGGCGCTGAAATCGCGCCGCGATGGATTCCTGGTCATTGTTTGTTTCTCCCTAGCCAGGACATTGTGCTGGCATCGCGGCACGTGTCGCAAGTGGGAAGTCGCCGCTTTGCGACGCAATGACGCTTAATGCGCCGCGTATAGCGCCTAAACTCAAGTTTTCTCGGCGACAACGACGAGGCCGCGCACCGGCTCGTTGTTCTCGATGCGTGGCGAGGCCTGCTCCAACGTGAGGAGCTTGAGGCCGGCCTGTGCCATCGCATCGCGCACATATTCCGCCGAATGGGCATAGCGCAGGCCTTCGCCGAGAACGATGCCGCTGCCGTTATGGGTCTCCAGCGTGAACGCAAGAACGCCACCGGGCGCGAGCACGCGCCCGGCTTCGCCGAGCACCGGCGTGAGATCGGGGAGATAAACGAACGCATCGGCAGCAACGACAAGGTTTGCGCTCGCATCGCTCCTGCTGCGCAGGCCTTCGATCATGTCGGCGACTTCGAGCTCGGCATAGAGGCCGGTTGCGCGCGCCTCCTTGACCATGCCGGGCGACAGATCGATGCCGATGAACTGGTCGACCTGTTTTGCGAAGGCGGCGGCCGCCAGCCCCGTACCGCAGCCGAGATCGATGGCGCGCTTGAACAGGGCGGGCTTTTTCGCGGCGACGCGGGCAGCCACCACCGCCTTGAAGATCAACGACGGCGCTCGATAGCCGAGATCGTTGATCAGCACGTGCTCGAAGCGCGGCGCGTATTGATCGAACAAGGCCTGCACATAGGCCTTGGGCATCTCGGACAATTGCGCGTCGCCGAGGCGTATCAGATGCAAATGGGCGCCATGCTGATCGCTCGGGTCGGCCTCGCGCGATTTGCGAAAGGCCGCAATGGCCTTGTCGCGCTCGCCGAGTTGCGCGCGGATTTCGCCGAGCGTGAACCAGGCCGAGGTGAAATTCGGCGCAAGCTCGATGGTCTGCTCCAGCAGGTCGGCGGCGGCCGCCAGATCGCCCTTGAGCTGGAGATCGCGCGCGAACTCGAAGCGGCGGTCGGCCATGAGATCGCCGGAGGTCAGGAACAGGCGCAGGGGCATTGTGGGGAACCAGGGAACGAAGCGATGATGACTCGAAGATGCGGGGTCGCAACCTATATAACAGGCATGCGTCCGCAAGACATCCTGCTGCCAGTTGCCGCCGGCCTATGCTGCAAGCCGGGCGGCTTCCATATCGACCCTGTCCGCCCGGTCGAGCGGGCCGTGATCACCCACGGCCATTCCGACCATGCCCGCGCCGGCCACGGCGCGGTGCTGGCGACGCAGGAAACGCTCGACATGATGCGGCTGCGCTATGGCGAGAATTTTGCCGGCTCGACGCAGGCGATCCGCTATGGCGAGGAGATCCGGCTCGGCGATGTCCGCGTGAAGTTTCATCCGGCCGGCCATGTGCTCGGTTCGGCGCAGGTCGCGGTCACCTGCAAGGACACCTGCATCGTCGCCTCCGGCGACTACAAGGATGCGCCCGACCCGACCTGCACGCCGTTCGAGCTCGTGCCCTGCGACGTCTTCATCACCGAGGCGACGTTCGGCCTGCCGGTGTTTCGCCATGGCGGCGCGGCCGACGAGGTCAAGAAGCTGCTGGCGTCGGTGGCGCTGTTTCCGGAGCGCGCGCATCTCGTCGGGGCCTATTCGCTCGGCAAGGCGCAGCGCGTGATCGCGCTGCTGCGCCAAGCCGGTTACGACGCGCCGATCTATCTGCATGGCGCGATGGAGAAGATCACGCATTACTATCAGAGCCGCGGGATCGAGCTCGGCGAGTTGCGGCCGGTGAAGGGTGTGAAGAAGGCGGCGCTCGCCGGCACCATCACGCTGGCGCCGCCCTCTGCGACATCCGATCTCTGGACCCGCCGGTTTCCCGATCCCGTCACGGCCTTCGCCTCCGGCTGGATGCGGGTGCGCGCCCGCGCGCGGCAACGCGGCATCGAGCTGCCGCTGGTGATCTCGGATCACGCCGATTGGGACGGCCTCACCGCCACGATCGCGGCGACCGGTGCCGGCGAGATCTGGGTCACCCACGGCCAGGAAGACGCGCTGGTGCATTGGTGCCAAAGCAAGGGTTTGCAGGCCCGGCCGCTCGATCTGGTCGGCTATGGCGACGAGGAGGAGACCGAGACCCCGCTCGCTGACGAGGCCGAAGCATGAACCGCTTCGCCGAACTGCTCGACCGCCTCGCCTACGAGCCCGGCCGCAACAACAAGCTGCGCCTGATCACCAGCTATTTTCGCGAGGTCGCCGATCCCGACCGCGGCTACGCGCTGGCCGCGCTGACCGGCGCGCTGAGCTTCAAGCACGCCAAGCCCGCGCTGATCCGCGACCTCATCGCCTCGCGCACCGATCCGGTGCTGTTCGGGCTGTCGTACGACTATGTTGGCGATCTCTCGGAGACGGTGGCGCTGATGTGGCCGAAGCGGAGCGCAAGCAACGACGAGTCTTTTCCGAGCCACCCCTCTCCCCCGCCCTCCCCCACAAGGGGGGAGGGAGCCCAGTTGCGCGCGCCGCTGTCAGTGAGCGCGACAACTGACAGCCATTTCCAAAGTGATGGACGCACGGCTCTCTCCGTTCCCTCCCCCCTTGTGGGGGAGGGTCAGGGAGGGGGGTACCGCGGGCGAGATGCCAGCGATGCTCTCCATCCGAGCAACCACAACAACCCACCTCCCCCAACCCTCACCGAGGTCGTCACCACGCTGCGCACGCTCGGCAAGACCGATCTGCCGAAGCAGCTCGAGCGCTGGCTCGACGAGCTGGATGAGACCGGCCGCTGGGCGCTGTTGAAGCTCGTCACCGGGGCGTTGCGCATCGGCATCTCCGCGCGCCTTGCAAAGACCGCGGCCGCAGCACTCGGCGACAAGGACCCGCATGAGGTCGAGCTGATCTGGCCCGGTCTCGCGCCGCCCTATCTGGACCTGTTCGCCTGGCTGGAAGGTCGCGGCGACAAGCCGGTCAATCGCGATCCCGCGCCGTTCCGTCCCGTCATGCTGGCGCACGCGATCGAGGACACCGATTTCGCCGCGCTCGATCCTGCCGACTACATCGCCGAATGGAAATGGGACGGCATCCGCGTGCAGGCGGTGGCCGGCCGCGATGAGCATGGCCACATCACCGCGCGGCTCTATTCGCGCACCGGCGAGGACATCACGGGAAGCTTTCCGGACCTCGTGCCATCGTTGCGGCTACTCGGCGCCATCGACGGCGAGCTCCTGATTCTGCGCGAAGGGCGTGTGCAGAGTTTCAACGTTCTGCAACAGCGGCTCAACCGCAAGGTCGTGTCTCCGAAGCTGATCAAAGAGTTTCCGATTCACCTGCGCGCCTACGATCTGCTCGGCGACGAGGAGAACGATCTGCGCGAATTGCCGTTCGCGGAGCGTCGCGAGCGGCTGGAGATTTTCATCGGCAAGCTTGATGATCCCCGCATCGATCTCTCGCCCACCGTGCCCTTCGCAACCTGGGAGGCCTTGACCGCCGCACGCGCCGATCCTGCCAGCGCCGGTGCGGGCGAAGACGCGGACGCCGTCGAAGGCGTGATGCTGAAGCGGCGCGATGCCCCCTATCTGCCGGGACGGCCGAAGGGACAGTGGTGGAAGTGGAAGCGCGATCCGCACATCATCGACGCCGTGCTGATGTACGCGCAGCGCGGCCATGGCAAGCGCTCGTCCTTCTATTCCGACTACACCTTTGGCGTCTGGACTGAAGGCGACAACGGCGACGAGCTGGTGCCGGTCGGAAAAGCCTATTTCGGCTTCACTGACGAGGAGCTGCTCCAGATCGACCGCTTCGTGCGTCGCAATACCACCGAAAAATTCGGCCCCGTCCGCCACGTCGTGCACGAGGGCGATAAGGGGCTGGTGCTGGAGGTCGCCTTCGAGGGGCTGCAGCGCTCGCCGCGGCACAAATCCGGCGTCGCGATGCGCTTTCCCCGGATCAGCCGGCTGCGCTGGGACAAGCCGCCGCGGGAGGCCGACCGGCTGGAAACGCTGGAAAAGATGCTGAAAGCGGAGGCGGCGGAGATTGAGGCTTAAGAAGCCTTGGGCATGCGCTTGCCCGCATTAAAATCCCGTAAGCCGATTGACGCGCCGCTGCGGGTTCCCCATGTCCCCCGCCTTGCCCTATGATAGGGTCGAATCCGCTGAGGAGTTTGAGATGGCCCACGACGTCAGAGATTTGCCGGCCGGCCGCACTGACGGCCTGAACCGCTTTCTCGGCGGCTCGCCGCTGGCGGTCGCGTTTCGCCTGGTGCTGCTCTCGATCCTCGTCGGCGTCGTGCTGGCGGCGATCGGCTTCGATCCCTGGAATATTCTCTACAGCATTCGTCTCTTGTTTCAGCGGCTGTGGGATCTCGGCTTCGACACCGTGAACTGGCTGTGGCGCTACTTCCTGCTCGGCGCTGTCATCGTGATTCCGATCTGGCTGCTGATGCGCGTTTTCGGCGCGCCCCGCAGGTAAGTCGTTACTTTTGAGCATGATCTTGTCGGAAAACCGCTTCACACTTTTCCGGATCATGCTCTAGGGAGCTGGCGGCCGATGCAATTGCGCTTTGTCGGCTGCGGCGACGCCTTCGGATCCGGCGGCAGGCTCAACACCTGCTTCCACGTCTCGGGGCGCGAGGCCAACTTCCTGATCGATTGCGGCGCGTCGGCTTTGCCGGCGCTGAAGCGGCTCGAGATCGACTGCAATGAGATCGATCTCATCCTGATCACGCATTTCCACGGCGACCATTTTGCCGGGCTGCCGTTTGTCCTGCTCGACGCGCAATTCTCGCGGCGAACGCGGCCGCTCACGATCGCCGGCCCCAAAGGCATCGAGACCCGGCTGCGTGCGGTGATGGAGGCTCTGTTCGAGCATTCATCCAAGACGGAACAGCGTTTCGAGCTGTCGGTCGTCGAGCTCGCGCCGGAGCAGAGCCAAAGCTTCGGCGCGGTGACGGTGACGCCCTACCCCGTCGTGCACGGTGAATCCGGCGGACCGTTCCTCGCCTATCGCATCGAAGCGGAAGGCCGCACGCTGGCCTACAGCGCCGATACCGAATGGACGGAGACGCTCATTCCGCTGGCGCATGGCACCGACCTTTTCATCGCCGAAGCCTATATGTACGAGAAGGTGGTCAAGAATCACCTCGGCCTGAAGACCTTGGAACAGCATCTTCCCGAAATCGGCGCGAAACGCCTCGTCCTCACCCATATGAGCGAAGACGTGCTGTCGCGCCTCGACGACATCGCCCATCTCGCCGCCGAAGACGGCATGGTGCTCGTGTTCTGACATGCACGCACCCGTTCACTTGAAGATCGGTTCCCGTCAGGTCTTCGCCATCGCAGGCCCCGCGATGGTCGCGAACCTCACCACGCCGCTGATCGGCGTGGTCTCGACCACCGCGATCGGACGGCTGGACGACGCCGCTCTGCTCGGCGGTGTCGCCATCGCGTCCGTCATCTTCGATTGCCTGTTCTGGCTGTTCGGCTTCCTGCGCATGAGCACACTCGCTTTCACGGCGCAGGCGCTCGGCGCCGGCGAGACGCGCGAGCTGACCGCGATCCTGGTGCGCGGCTTCATCGTCGCCGGCCTGATCGGCATGGCCCTGATCGCGCTCCAACTGCCGCTGGCCGCCGTGCTGTTCGACCTGATGGGCGGCAGCGAAGGCGTCACGCGCGCGGCAAAAACCTACTTCGTGATTCGGATCTGGTCGGCGCCGCTGGCGCTCGCCAATTACGTCATCCTCGGCTGGCTGGTCGGCCAGGCGCGCGCCAATCCGGCGCTCGCGCTCCAGGTTGTCATCAATCTCGTCAACGCGGCGGCGACGATCCTGCTGGTGCTGGTCTACGACACCGGCATCGCGGGCGCTGCGATCGCGGCGCTGCTGTCTGAAGCGGCCGGATTCGGGCTCGGCGTGATGGTCTGCCGCCGTTATGCGGACGGCGGGTTCGCGGTGCCATACGCAGAGCTGTTCGACCGGGCCAAGCTGATGCGGCTCTTGGCGGTGAATTCCGACATCCTGATCCGCACCGCGGCGCTGATCGCCGTGTTTCTGTTTTTCACCGCCAAGGGCGCGCGGGCCGGCGACGTCACGCTGGCCGCCAATTCCGTGCTCAACAATTTTCTGCTGGTCAGCGCCTTCTTCCTCGATGGTCTTGCCAACGCAGCCCAGCAGCTTTGCGGCCGTACGCTCGGCGCCCGCGACGCCAGGGGATTTGCGGATTCGACCCGGCTGGTGCTGCTATGGGGGCTGGGCTTCGCGCTGGTCGTGTCCGCGCTGTTCGCGCTGTTTGGGCCGAACTTGATCGATTTCATGACGGCGAGCGAAGCCGTCCGTCGCGGCGCGCGGGAATTCCTGCCGTTCGTCGTGCTCGCGCCCATTCCCGGCGTGTTCGCCTTCGGCTTCGACGGCATCTATATCGGTGCGACCTGGGCGCGCGAGATGCGCAATCTGATGCTGGCCTCGCTCGCGATCTTCCTCGCCACATGGTGGGCGCTGCAATCGTTTGGCAATGCCGGGCTGTGGAGCGCGCTGATCGCCTCCTACGTCTCGCGCGGCGGCTTGCAGGCCGCGCGCTATCCGGCGCTGTACAGGAAGACGTTTTTGAAGCAGTCGCTGTAACTCGTAGCCCGGATGGAGCGAAAGCGTAATCCGGGGCCTTCGCGTCCGCGGATAGAATCCCGGCTTGCGCTTCGCTCCATCCGGGCTACGCGCGAAGAGCTACATCCCCGGCCAGGCTTCCGCCGTCAAAGTGGCTGCGTCAGAGCCGACGATCTCGGAGAGAGAATCCCGCCCGGTGCGCAATAGGGTCGAGGTGAGGTCGCGCTTGATTTCGTCGACGAGGCCGAGGCCCTTGTAGACGAGCGACGAATAGAGCTGGATCAGGCTCGCGCCGGCGCGGATTTTCGTCAGCGCGGCGCCGCCCGAATCCACGCCGCCGACGCCGATCAGGGGGAATGCGCCCTCGACGCGCACATAGGTCTCGGCGACCATCCGCGTCGACAGCCGGAACAGCGGCCGGCCGGACAGGCCGCCCTGCTCCTTCGCGCGCATCTCCTCGCGCAGCGTGCTCGGCCGCGCGATCGTCGTGTTCGACACGATCATGCCGTCGACCCGGCGCGAGCGCGCGACCTGCACGACGTCATCGAGCTGGGCGAGGCTCAAATCCGGCGCGATCTTGAGCAGCACCGGCGTATCGCCGGCGCTCTCGCGCACCCGCTCGCGCGCGTCGATCACCCTGGCGAGGAGATCGTCGAGCAGCGCGCCTTCCTGCAGATTACGCAGGCCCGGCGTGTTCGGCGAGGACACGTTGACGGTGAAATAGCTCGCGACCGGCGCAAAGGTCTCGATCAGCTTAACGTAATCATTGACCCGATCGGGCGAATCCTTGTTGGCGCCGACATTGACGCCGACGATGCCGCCGTGCTGCGCGCGCGCCGCGAGCCGGCGCAGGGCTGTCTCCGCGCCGTCATTGTTGAAGCCCATGCGGTTGATCACGGCCTCGTCGCGCTCGAGGCGAAACAGCCGCGGTCGCGGATTGCCGCTTTGCGGCTTCGGCGTCACCGAGCCGATCTCGACGAAGCCGAAGCCGAGCCGCAGCAGCGCATCCGGCACTTCGGCACTCTTGTCGAAACCCGCGGCCATGCCGATCGGATTGGGGAAGTTGAGCCCGAACGCACGCACCGCAAGCTTGGGATCATCAGCGTGCGGCTTGCCCGGCGGCAGGAAGCGCAGGCCCTGGATCGCGAGGCGATGCGCATCCTCGGGATCGAGCCAGCGCAACACCGGCAGTGAGAGAGCGTCGAAGGCGCGGATCACGGGGCAAGCTCCGGAACGTCGTGGCCGCCGTCGGAGCGCGTGTTGAGGTTCATCACGGCAATCACCGCGCCGAGATCGAGCTCGCCATAGAGATGCGGAAACAGCTCCTCATTGCGCGAACGCTCCCAGCGCAATGCGCTGCCGAGCGCATCGCCGTCGACCTCGACCAGGAACAGCGCGCGCTGCCCGACATAATGCTTCTGCAGGGTCTCGGGAACCTGGGCAGCGGTGGAGAAATGGATGAATCCGTCGCGCGAATCGTCCGCGCTGCCGCGGTAGACACCCTGCCGTTCCGCCTCGCGCCAGGCCGAGGCCGGACAGATTTTGTAGATCTTGACCACCGCTTACGCAGCCCTGTTTGCCCGTGGAGACAGCTCTTTGAGTCTCTTGGGGATTTTCGTCTCTCGTGGGTCTTTAAATCCCGGGCGGGACCGTAAAGGCCACCCCTGCCGAACTCAAGACTTAGACGCCGCCTCTTGCACGAAAAGCGGAAAACCGGTTGATTTGAGGATAGTTTTCCTGAGTTGCGACGGGCTGGACCTTCCATGGTCAAGCAGGCCAAAGCGCAGAGGATGCTCACCCACGACCAGATCTGGGGTGCACTGGATCGGCTGGCGGAGCGTGCCGGGCTGTCGCCGTCCGGCCTAGCCAAGCGCGCCGGGCTCGATCCCACCACCTTCAACAAGTCCAAGCGCGTCACCTCCGACGGCCGCGAGCGCTGGCCGTCGACCGAATCGATCGCGAAAGCGCTGGCGGCGGCAGATTCCTCGATCAACACCTTTGCCAGGCTGGTCGGCGACGACGCCGGCGGCGGCCGCTCGGTGCCGCTGCTCGGCTTCGCGCTGGCAGGCGCGAGCGGCGCCTTCGACGAGTCCGGCTTTCCCGTCGGCAAGGGCTGGACCGAATTTGCCCTTCCCGCCGCCGAGGGCAACCACAACTTCGCGCTGCAGATTACCGGCGAAGCGCTTGCACCCGCCTATCGCGACGGCGACATCATCCTGGTCGCGCCCGGCGCGCCGATCCACAAAGGGGATCGCGTAGTGGTGAAGACTAGGGCGGGCGAGGTGACGGTGGCGACGCTGAAGCGCCGCACGGCAAAGGCTCTGGATTTGCAGCCGCTCGATACCTCCCAGACCGAGCGGACGATGGCAGCGAGCGAGGTCGGCTGGATCGCGCGGATCGTGTGGGCAAGCCAGTGATCGCGTCTCGCCTGGCAGCCTTGCGACTCAGCATCTCTCTCGCATAGGTTGCCGCCACTCATTGCCGAGCAAATTCATGTTAGGGGGAATATGATGAATCGCCGTCACGCATTGAAGGCCCTCGCGGGTCTTGCGCTTTGTCCGCTCTGCAAGCCGGCCTTCGCCGCCGAAGGTGCGCATTGGAGCTATGAAGGCGCCGGCGCCAAATGGGGCGAGCTCGACGCGGCCAACAAGGCCTGCGCGGTCGGCCTGCAACAATCGCCGATCGACATCGAGGCGACGGTCAAATCGCAATTGCCCGCGCTGAAGCTGAACTGGGGCAAGAGCGCCGACACCATCGTCAACAACGGGCACACGATCCAGCTCAACTTCAGCGAGGGCAGCACGCTCACGCTGGGCGACGTCAAATACAAGTTGCTCCAGGTGCATTTCCACCGCCCGAGCGAGCACATGATCGGCGGCAAGAATTTTCCGATGGAGGCGCATTTCGTCCACCGCAACGAGGCCGGCGGGCTCGCCGTGGTCGGCGTGCTGATGGCCGAGGGCAAGCCGAACCCGGCCTTCGGCAAGATCGTCAAGACCATGCCGGCCGCGGAAGGCCCCGCCGTGAAGGCGGATACGACCATCGATCCCCACGCCATGCTGCCCACGAGGCTCAGCTACTTCCGCTATCCCGGCTCGCTGACGACGCCGCCCTGTTCGGAAGTGGTCGAATGGCTGCTGCTGACCAACCCGATCCAGGTGTCGGCCACCGACGTCGCCGCGTTCGCAAAGCTCTATCCGATGAACGCGCGCCCGGTGCAGAAGGACAACCGCCGCTACGTGCTGCGCTCGATCTGAGCGGGGGCTGAAGGTCCGAACCCAACCAAATTGTCGTCCCGGCGAAGGCCGGGACCCATAACCACAGGGAGAAGTTGGGCGGAGGATCGAAGTTGCGCTTCGGTACGACGACCGTCGCTACCCGACAGATCACGCGGTATGGGTCCCGGCCTTCGCCGGGACGACGTGGTAGAAACATCCCGTTCCTACAACACCGCTACGCACTCCGGGCCAGCGCGCCGTCGATCATGTTCACCGCATTCTGCACGCCATACACCGCGACGAAGGAGCCGAAGCGCGGGCCCTTTTCCTGGCCGAGCAGCACCTGGTAGAGCATGTTGAACCAGTCGAGTGTCACGCCGGGACGGCCGTCCTTGCCCTTCTTGACCTGATCGAGGAACGGCTCGCGGCGGCCGATCTCGTAGACGACGTTCTGGATGTCCTCGGCCGAAGCGTCCTGCGGAAGCTGCGATAATGCATCCCGCAAATCCTGCAGCGCCGCGCGCTCGGTCTCGGTCGGTTCGCGGAAGGTCTTCGTCGGCGCGACGAAGTCGCGATAATAATTGATGGCATAGCCGACCATTGCGTCGAGCTTGGGATGCGTCTGCGGGCTCACGCCGGGCCGATAGCGGCCAATGAAACCCCACAGCGTCTCGGCATTCTCCGCATTCGACGACGACACCAGCGTCAGCAAGAGCTGGAACGTGACGGGCATGTCGAACTTCGGCGGATGGCCGCTATGGACGTGCCAGACCGGATTGCCGAGCTGCTGCTTGGCGTCCTGCTTGGCAAAACCGTCGATGAACTGCTGGTAGTCGTCGACGTTGCGCGGGATGACGTCGAAATACAGCCGCTTGGCCGCCTTCGGCTCGCGATACATGAACAGCGACAGCGATTCCGGCGAGGCGTAACGCAGCCATTCGTCGATGGTGAGGCCGTTGCCCTTCGACTTCGAGATCTTCTGGCCCTTGTCGTCGAGGAAGAGCTCGTAGTTGAAACCTTCCGGCGGCGTGGCGCCGAGCGCCCTCGCGATCGCGCCGGAGAGTTTGACCGAGTCGATCAGATCCTTGCCGGCCATCTCGTAATCGACGCCGAGCGCGACCCAGCGCATCGCCCAGTCGGCCTTCCATTGGCACTTGACGTTGCCGCCGGTGACGGGCGTCTCGACTTCCTGGTTGGTATCGGGATCGAGATAGGTCACCGTGCCGGCTGCAACGTCGCGGCGGATCATCGGCACCTGGAGCACGACACCCGTGGTCTTGCTGATCGGCAGAAACGGCGAATAGGTCGCGCGGCGGTCGGGTCCGAGCGTGGGCAGGATGATCGCCATCACCTTGTCGTAGGCAGCTAACATCTTGAGCAGCGTCGCGTCGAAACGGCCGGACGTATAATAGTCGGTCGAGCTCGCGAATTCGTAGTCGAAGCCGAAATGATCGAGGAAGGCGCGCAGCCGCGCATTGTTGTGGTGCCCGAACGACGGGTACTCGTTGGAGAACGGATCCGGCACGCGCGTCAGCGGCTTGCCGAGATGCGCGGCCAGCATCTCCTTGTTCGGCACGTTGTCGGGCACTTTCCGAAACCCGTCCATGTCGTCGGAGAACGCGAGCAGGCGCGTCTTGATCTTGTTCTCGGTCAGCACATGAAAAGCGTGCCGCACCATCGAGGTGCGCGCCACCTCGCCGAAGGTGCCGATATGCGGCAGGCCTGATGGCCCGTAGCCGGTCTCGAACAGCACCTCGTCCTTCGGGCTTTTCTTCAGCCGCGCGACAATGGCCTTCGCCTGCTCGAACGGCCAGGCGTTGGATTGTTCGGCGAGCGCACGCAGATCGCTCGGGTTCGCGGCAAGATCGATAACGGACATCTAAGGGGCCTCCGGGCCGCGGAAAATAGCGATTTCCGGGCAGAATGCAATTTTGCGGGGCGGGCAACCGCACCCACCGTCATTGCGAGCCACCGGGTCCGCGCAAAGCGCGGCCCGATGACAGGCTCCGCGAAGCAATCCAGAATCTTTCCGCAGAAACAGCCTGGATTGCTTCGTCGCTGCGCTCCTCGCAATGACGACGAGGAGCCAGCGAAGCTAAAACGGGCTCACCGAGAAATACCGCAGCCACAAATCCGTGTAGCGGCCCTTTTCCCAGACGCGAAACATCGCCCAGTTCAGGGCCTGACGCAGCACGTCGTTGCCCTTGCGCACGGCGATGCCGATGCCTTCGCCGAAGAAACGGCTCTCGACGAAGGGACCGCCGGAGAAGGCGCAGCAATCGCCGGAATCGGTGCCGTTGATCCAGAACGCGAGCGCGATGGCATCGCCGAAGATGAAATCGACCTCGCCCTTGCGCAAGGCGGCGCGCACGGCATCGTCGTTGGGATAGGAGTGCAGTTCGGCGTCCGTGAACATCGCCTTGAGATAGGCTTCATGCGCGGAGCCGGCGATGACGCCGACCTTCTTGCCTTCGAGATATTCGGGCCTGATCTCCGGCATCACTGCGTCCTTGCGCGAAGCGAAGCGCGCCGGCACGCGATAATAGGGATCGGTGAAGTCGACCCGGGCGCGGAGCTGCGGGCTCACCGCCATCGAGGCGATGATGGCGTCGCCGCGGTTGGAGGCGAGTGCATCCACCAGCGTCTCGAAGCGGCGCATTTGCACCGTGCAGGTGACCTTGATCTCCTCGCAGAGAGCGCGGGCGAAGTCGACGTTGAAGCCGGCGGGATTGCCGTCGGCGCCGGTATAGTTGAACGGCGGATAGTCGGTCTCGGTCAGGAAACGGATCACGGTCAGGCGCGACAAATCCGGCCGCTCCGGCCGCCGCCGCGGGTCCCAGAAGCCCGGCACGGCCTGCGGCGCCGCCTGGGGCGCGACCTGAGGTGAGGCTTGCGGCGCCGCTGGGGGCTGCTTGGCCGGGGCCTGCGCCTGCGCGCATGGCGCAGCAGCGAGCAGGCAGACGCCGGCGACCAGCCCGGTCAGCAAGCCACGGGCGGATTTGGACGATTTCGCCTGTTGCGATGGAGCCATCGGCTGAAAATGAACGAATTTCGTTGGGATCGGAGGGCCTTATAGCCCATCCGGCCGGGAACGCGAGCGCGGATTGCAGCTAATAGGGGAGCCTACAGATACCGCTTCAACTCCACCGCGGCCTCTTCCGGCGTGCGCTTCAGGTTGAACGGCGAGACGAAGCGGCCGTCGCGGTCCATCAGATAGATCAGCGCGGTGTGGTCCATGGTGTAGTCGCCGTCCTTGGTCGGGACCTTCTTGGCATAGACCCGGTAGGAGGTGATCACCTTGGCGGTCTCGGCAGGATCGCCGCTGAGGCCTTCGAGGTGCGGGTCGAAGCTCGACAGATAATCCTTCATCGCCGCTGGCGTATCGCGCTCGGGATCGACCGAGATGAAGACGGCATTGACCTTGTCGGCGTCCCTGCCCATCGCGCGCAGCACTTCCGAGATCTCGAACAACGAGGTCGGGCAGACGTCGGGGCAATGGGTGTAGCCGAAGAAGATCAGGGTCGGCTTGCCCTTGAGGTTCTTGTCGGTGACGGCCTTGCCGTTCTGGTCGGTCAGCTGGAACGGGCCGCCGATCGCGGCCGGCTGCACCACCTTGCCGACCCCGCCCATGGCCCAGAATACGATCAGGAGGCCGAGGACGAGGCTTGCGGCGAAGGCGGTCGCGATCACCAGCGGACGGGCGGCGGAGCTCATGGGCGAAAAACTTCCTGTCGCGGGTCAGAAGCAGGCGGCGAAACCGGTCCTGATCATTTCGAAGAACACCTGGCTGCCGTAGTGGAACCAGAGCGCGAGGGCGCCGAGCACGACCAGGCCGCCGACGCCAGCCCCCGCCAACAGCAGCACGACCGGCATCCGGCCGGCAGTGGGCGAATTGTCCGATACGGGATGGGCGGGGTGCAGTGGTTGAGCCATGACAACGATCGGGTGAAGGGTTCCCTGCCGTTCAAATAGGCGCTGGGGCGGGGCCGGGCAAGCGCGGTGGGCGGGCGGTCGTATGGTGGGGAGGATCTCCGTCATGCCCGGGCTTATCCCGGGCATCCAGGCACTTCTCGCCGGCCCAAAAACGTGGATGGCCGGGACAGGCCCGGCCATCACGAAAATTCAGGTTAGACGAAGCGAGCGCCTGCCGCGGTCTATCTTGGCGACGGCTTGTTGGCCGAGGCCTGCGCGTCGAGGTAGCAGGGCTTGTACATGGCCTGGAGCTGCCTGCCCTTCAGAAAGAGCATATGCGGGGTGAGGCCGCCGCGCTGATTGATCCAGCGCTTCACCTGCGAGGGATACATCGCATAGAGCATCTGGGTCGCTTCGGTATTGGTGACGGCGCGGCCGTTGCTGCCGAAATCCCACGCTGCGTGGAAACCCAGTGTCGCGTGTGAGGTCACGCAAATGCGGTCAGGCGGGATGGCGCCGAGGACGATGGTGCAGGCAGAGGCGCAGAGACCGTCGATGATGACCGTATCGCCCGACTGTCGCAGGTCCTGGTATTTGTCGACGTAGGTTCCGATCCGGCCGCCGCGGTCATCCGCGATCCGAACCACTGCCTGAGAAGCGCCCATGCTCGCGATCAGGAGAACCGCCGCAAGCAACCCCGTCAGAAACTTCATTGGCCCCCGCCCCAGTCGAATTCGAATCTGTGTGTCAGGTGGTGATGCCCTGCTAGGGTCTGTCGTAACCGCGGTTTTGTCTAGGCATGCCGGCTCGTTCAAAACAAATTCAAATCCAGTGTTGCGCCGGCGCTGCACTCGGGCGCTCTTTTTCCCGAAGTGGAACAAGTTAACGATGTCTTACGCGCCACACTCTTGATCTCAGTTGCAACCGCCGGCTTCAATCCGGGCAACTACAGGGGGGAACCTGTGGAGGGGGAAACACATGCAGGGGAAAACACATGGCCGAACGAATGACTGAAGAGACTGACGTCATCGTTGTCGGCGCCGGACTGTCGGGCCTCGTGGCCGCAACCGAGATTGCGGATGCCGGCAAGCGCGTGATCGTGGTCGACCAGGAGGGCGAGCAGTCGCTCGGCGGCCAGGCGTTCTGGTCGTTCGGCGGTTTGTTCCTGGTCGATTCGCCGGAGCAGCGCCGGCTCGGCATCAAGGACTCCTTCGACCTTGCGATGCAGGACTGGCTCGGCACCGCCGGCTTCGACCGTGACGAGGATTTCTGGCCGCGGCAATGGGCCGAGGCCTATGTGGCGTTCGCGGCCGGCGAGAAGCGTGCCTGGCTGCGCGCGATGGGCCATCGCATCTTTCCCGTGGTCGGATGGGCCGAGCGCGGCGGCTATGACGCGATGGGCCACGGCAATTCAGTGCCGCGCTTTCATGTCACCTGGGGCACCGGGCCCGGCATCGTCGAGCCGTTCGAGCGCCGCGCGCGCGAGGCCGTCAAAAGCGGTCGGCTGACCTTTCGGTTCCGCCATCGCGTCGATGCGCTCTCGATCACCAACGGCACGGTGGATGGCGTCGGCGGCGCCATTCTCGCCCCCGACAATGTCGAGCGCGGCAAGAGCTCATCGCGCAACGTCGTCGGCGAGTTTGCGTTGAAGGCGCAAGCCGTGATCGTCGCCTCGGGCGGCATTGGCGGCAATCACGAGTTGGTGCGGCAGAACTGGCCGAAGCGGCTCGGCGCGCCGCCGAAATTCATGATCTCCGGCGTGCCCGAGCATGTCGACGGCCGCATGATCGGCATCACCGAGACATCGGGCGCGCGGCTGATCAACCGCGACCGCATGTGGCATTATGTCGAAGGCATCCAGAACTGGTCACCGATCTGGCCGCGCCACGGCATCCGCATCCTGCCCGGCCCCTCCTCGATGTGGTTCGACGCCACCGGCACGCGCTTGCCGGCGCCGTTGTTTCCCGGCTCCGACACCCTCGGCCAGCTCCAATACATCATGTCCACCGGGTACGAATATTCCTGGTTCATCCTGACCCAGAGCATCATCAAGAAGGAGTTCGCGCTGTCGGGCTCGGAGCAGAATCCCGATCTCACCGGCAAAAGCTGGCGCATGACGATCAAGCGCGCCACCAACAAGGGCGCGCCGGCGCCAGTGGAAGCGTTCAAAAGCCATGGTGTCGACTTCATCGTGCGCGACAAGATCGAGGATCTCGTTGCGGCCATGAACAAGCTGGCCGGTAGCGACCTCCTCAAGCTCGAGCATATCAAGATGCAGATCGAGGCGCGCGACCGTGAAATCGCCAATCCTTACGTCAAGGATGCGCAGGTGATGAACATCCACAATGCGCGGCGCTATATCGGCGACAGGCTGATCCGCACCGCCTCCCCTCACCGCATCCTCGATCCCGCGCAAGGGCCGCTGATCGCGGTCAAGCTCAACATCCTCACCCGCAAGACGCTGGGCGGTTTCGAGACCGACCTCTCTTCGCGTGTGTTCGGCGATGAGGGCAGCGTCATCCCCGGCCTCTATGCAGTGGGCGAAGCCGCCGGCTTCGGCGGCGGTGGCGTGCACGGCTATCGCTCGCTGGAAGGCACGTTCCTCGGCGGCTGCCTGTTCTCGGGCCGCAATGCGGGCCGCGCCGCGGCGCAGGCCGTGGGCTAGACCATGCGGGGGCGGATGCGCATCGCGGCGTTTGTTGCGGCATTGGCCGCCGCCCCGGCTGCGTCCGCCGATACGATCGACATCGACGGCGTGAAGCGGTCCTACGCTGTGCAATTGCCGGCGAAGCGGCTCGTGCCACTCGTGGTCGTGCTGCATGGCAAGACCCAGCGCGGCGCCGACATGATGACTCGGACGGCGTGGCCTCAGGTCGCAAAGCGCGAAGGGTTCGCCGTGGTCTTTCCTGATGGCCTCAACCACGCATGGGCCGATGCGAGGACCAAGGCGGGACCGGCGCTCCGTGGCCCGCCCGCGGGCACCGACGACGTCGCTTTCATCGCAAAACTCGTCGAGAAGCTGGTGGCGAACGGCACCGCCGATCCTCGCCGCGTCTATGTCGCCGGGATCTCCAATGGCGGCGCCATGGCGATGACACTGGTCTGCGCCCGCGCCGATCTGTTCGCTGCCGGTGCGAGCGTGAGCATGAATCTCACCGATGAGGCCGCGGTCACGTGCCATCCGTCGCGGCCGCTGCCGATGCTGCTGATGAACGGCACGGCCGATCCGCTGGTCCCCTACGAGGGCGGTCGCGGATCGAGCTATTATGCCGCAGACGGTTTCTGGTCCACCGACGAGACGCTTGCGTTCTGGCGCAAGCTCAACGGCTGCGAGACCGACAATTCCGATATGACCGATCTGCCCGACAGGGCGCCCACAGACCAGTCCACGGTGACACGGATCTCCTCGCGCTGCCCTGAGGGGCACGACGTCGTGCTTTATCGCATCAATCAAGGCGGTCACCGCATGCCCGGATTTTCTCCGGATGCCCGCTTCCCGAAGGTCGCCGCCAGCTTGCTCGGATCGCAGAACGGCGACATCGACGCCGCCGAGACGATCTGGACGTTCTTCGGCCAGTTTCCTTGAAGTGCGACGCATGCATGGCCGACGACGCATGCGTGCCTGGCAACGCATGCGTGCCTGGGGTGGCACGGGACAAGCCGCTGCGCTAGACAGGGCCGCCATTCAAAGGAGACCCCCAATGAGCATTCAGCGTCTTGAAACCGGCCCGCGCATGAGCCAGGTCGTCGTGCACGGCAACACCGTCTATCTCGCCGGTGTCGTCGCCAACAACGCCGCCGGCGAAAGCGTGACGAAGCAGACCCAGGACATCCTGGCGACCATCGACAGCCATCTCGCCAAGGCCGGCACCGACAAGTCGAAACTGCTCTCGGCCACGATCTACATTACCGACATGAAGACGTTTGGCGAGATGAACGCGGTGTGGGACGCCTGGGTCTCGCCCGGCAACACGCCGGCACGCGCCACCGTCGAAGCCAAGCTCGCCGCAGCACAATACACCGTCGAAATCATGGTCACGGCGGCGAAGTAACTGCGGAAAATTCACGCGCGCTGATGACCTCAGAGGTAATCGATCAGCGCGCGTGAACCTTCGATAGTCAGGTCAGCCGAACGACACGGCGCCATCGAAGGAGACGACAATGACCGACCCCATCACCATCGCCCGCCGCTATATCGATCTCTGGAACGAGCGTGCAGCGGGCCGCCGTCGCGAACTGCTGAGCCAGAACTGGACAGCGGATGCGAGCTATGTCGATCCCCTGATGAAGGGTGACGGCCATGACGGCGTCGACGCGCTGATTGCAGGCGTGCAGCAACGCTTTCCCGACTTCAAGTTCAAGCTGATCGGCGAGCCCAACGGCTACGGCGACCATGTCCGCTTCAGTTGGGGTCTTGGTCCTGATGGCATCGACAGCCCGATCAAGGGGACGGATTTCGCCGTGCTGAAGGACGGCCGCATCAGGAGCATCACGGGATTTCTGGACCAGGTCCCCGCGGGCGCGTGAGCGCGCACTGATCGTTGCTAGACCCTCTCCCCTTCTAGGGGAGAGGGCGAACTTTCGCTCGTCGCATAGGCGCTAGTTATTCGCGCTCGCGGAATCGTCCATCGCCTTGAAGGCTTCCTCCAGCTGCAGCGAGATCGGCACGTTCAGCCGTTCGCCGGTCGGAAGCCGTGCGGTGAACCATTTGTTGTAGAGCGGAACGAGGTCGTGGTTGGAGCCGAGCTTGCGGAAGGTGCGATCGACCACCGCCGCCAGTTGCAGCTCGCCCTTGCGGAACATGATGCCGTAGGGGTCGTAGGACAGGTAATCGCCGGTGACGCGGAATTTGTCCTGTGCCTTGTGGCGCACGATCAGGCTGGACAGCAGGATATCGTCGGTCGCGAACGCGTCGGCCTTGCCGTCGACGAGCATCTGGTACGACTGCTCGTGATCTGCGCCGACAACGATGGTCAGTCCCAGCGAGGACTTCTTGTCGGCCGCCTGGATCGCCTGCTCGTTGGTGGTGCCCTTCGTCACCACGATAGTCTTACCCTTCAGATCAGTCAGTGACTGGACGCTGGACGCCTTCGGCACCATCAGCTTGGTGCCGGCGACGAACATCAGCGGCGAGAAGGCAACGCGCTTGCCGCGCTCGGCATTGGCCGTGGTCGAGCCGCATTCCAGGTCGATCTTGTTCTGGAGCACGGCGTCGATGCGGTCATCCGAGGTGACCTTGACGTAGGCAATCTTCAGATTGGGATCGTCGACCTCGACGCCGATCTCCTCGACGATAGCCTCGCAGAGTTCGAGGCTGTAGCCGATCGGCCGGTTGGCCTGGTCGAGGAAGGAGAACGGCGGCGAGCTCTCGCGATAGCCGAGCCGTACGGTGTGCGCGGTCTTGATCGCTGACAGTGTCGGGCTAAGCCCTTCGCTGCCACCGGTCTGGGCGGAGGCACCCGTTGCCAGCAGGCACGCTGCCAGCAGCAGGCCGCCCGGTATCGCCATTGAAAGGCGCATGATGCACTCCGATCAATGGCCAGCCATCGCGGGCACTTCGCCGGGGATCATGTCCCCCGGCACGGCATCGCCCGGTCCAAGCTCGTGCTCGGGCCCGAGCTCGCCTTCCCACTTGGCCACCACCGAGGTCGCGAGCGTGTTGCCGATCACGTTGGTGGCGCTGCGGCCCATGTCGAGGAAGGTATCGATGCCCATGATCATCAACAGCCCCGCCTCGGGGATGCCGAACTGCGACAGCGTCGAGGCGATGACCACGAGGGAGGCGCGCGGCACGCCGGCAACGCCCTTGGAGGTGATCATCAGGGTCGCCAGCATCGCGAGCTGGGTGCCGAGCGGCATGTCGATGTGGTAGCTCTGCGCGATGAAGACGCTCGCGAAGGTGCAGTACATCATCGTGCCGTCGAGATTGAAGGAATAGCCGAGCGGCAGCACGAAGCTCGATATCCGCGACGAGGCGCCGAACTTGTTCAGCCCCTCCAGCGTCTTCGGATAGGCCGCTTCGGAGCTCGCGGTGGAGAACGCGATCATCAGCGGCTCGCGGATGAGCTTCAGCAGATGGGCGTAGCGCGGCCCGATCACGATGAAGCCCACGACCACCAGGATGCCCCACAGGATCGCGAGCGAGAGATAGAAGCCGCCCATGAAGACGATGAGCTTCCAGAGCACCAGCAAGCCGTTCTTGGCCACCGTCGCGGTGATGGCGGCCCAGACAGCGAACGGCGCGAACAGCATCACATAGCCGGTGACCTTGAGCATGATGTGGCCGATGTCGTCGATCAGCGCCAGGATCGGCTTGGAGCGCTCGGGCATCGAGCCCATCGCCACCGAGAAGAACACGGCGAAGATCACGATCTGCAGGATCTCGTTCTGCGCCATCGCATCCGCGATCGAGGTCGGGATCAGATGGGTCAGGAATTTTTCGATCGAGAAGGCGGAAACCGGCAGGCCGGTCGACTGCGCCTTGTCAGGCAGCGTACCGGGGAAATTCGCGCCGGGCTGGAGCAGATTGACCATCACGAGGCCGAGCATCAGCGAGACGAAAGAGGCGCTGACGAACCAGCCCATGGTCTTGGCGAAGATGCGGCCGAGCTTGGAGCCCGAGCCCATATGAGCAATGCCGCCGACCAGGGTCGCAAACACCAGCGGCGCGATGATCATCTTGATCAGGCGCAGGAAAATCACGGCGATCAGGTTGATGGACGAGGCCCAATCGCTCCGTGTGTCGGGCAGGAAATTGTAGATCGCCGCGCCCATGATGATGCCGAGCACCATCGCCACCAGAATGAATTGCGTAAACCTGTTCGACATTGAACACCCCCGCTACACCGACCGCTTCATGATGTCGCAGATATGACGACTGCGCAACACGCTTGGCGTGCGGTCGCCGGGGCGGATGTTCCCGTTGCGAAGCTGGCGCCCGCGATCTAGCTTCATGCAGCGCACAACGAATGCGGCTTGCACGTTTTTCTTGCGGCAGCTGCATCAATAATCGTCAAACGACCTAGGGGAAACATCATGAGCGGCAGCGTCAATCGTCAGATTCTTCTGGTGGAAAAGCCCAGCGGCAAGCTCGGCCCCGAGCACTTCAAGATGGTCGAAGGTGCGATGCCTGAGCCGAAGGACGGCGAGGCCTTGCTGCGCGTACGATACATCTCGCTCGACGCCGCCAACCGCGCCTGGATGCACGGCGCGACCTATCGTTCAGCAGTCGAAGCCAACAGCGTGATGGCCGGCGGCGCCATCGCCGAGGTCATCAGCTCAAAGGCGCCGGGGCTTGCGCCGGGCGACATCGTGTTCGGCGACACTGGCTGGCAGGAGTTGGCGGCAGTGCCCGCCAAGCATCTCACCAAGATGCCGAAGCTCGAGCCGATGACGCATCTGCTCAGCGTTTTCGGCATCGCCGGCCTCACCGCCTATTTCGGCCTGCTGGAGATCGGCAAGCCCAAGGGGGGCGAGACGGTCGTGGTCTCCGCGGCCGCGGGCTCGGTCGGCTCGATCGTCGGGCAGATCGCAAAGATCAAAGGATGCCGCGTCATCGGCATCGCCGGCGGCGCCGACAAGTGCAGCTGGCTGACCTCCGAGCTCGGCTTCGATGCCGCCGTCGACTACAAGGACGGCGCGGTGTTCAAGGCGTTGCGCGCGGCGGCGCCGAAGGGCATCGACGTCTATTTCGACAATGTCGGCGGCGACATTCTCGAAGCCTGCCTGCCGCAGATGAACAATTACGGCCGCATCGCCTGCTGCGGCGCGATCTCGCAATATGACGGCGCGCCGTCGGCACACGGCCCGCGCGGCGTGCCCGGCCTGATCGTGGTGAAGCGGCTCGTCATGCAGGGCTTCATCGTGATGGACTACATGAAGGAAAGCCAGCGTGCGCTCGCCGACCTCCAGGCCTGGGTCACATCCGGCAAGCTGAAGGTGCAGGAGGACATCATTGACGGCCTCGAGAACACGCCGAAGGCGCTGATCGGATTGCTCGCGGGCGAGAACCGCGGCAAGCGCATGGTCAAGCTCTGACGACGTAGTTACGTCGCAATTTCGCGGGCATATCTACTTGCGGTGGCAGCCAAAGCGGCCAAAGATATCGCTCGCGAGGCATCACTCGCGATGATTGCGTTTGCATCAGATTTGTAAAACTTCGGCGTTACCGACAGGGCAGGAATTCACTCAGATGTTCAACACGTTGAAACATGCGTCGGCACGCGGGGCGTTGCTGGCGGCGGCTCTCTTCGCAACTGCAGCAGGCGCATTCGCGCAAGCACCGACCGAGGCGCAGAAGAGCGCGATCCGCTCCGCATGCCGCTCGGACTTCATGGCGCACTGCGCGAGCGTCACGCCCGGCGGCGTGGAAGCCTATCAATGCCTGCAGAAGAACATGTCCGGCCTGTCCTCGGGGTGCCAAACCGCGGTTCGCGCCGTCGAGCCTGCTGCGGCGCCGAAGACCGAAGCCGCGCCGAAGACCGAGGCTGCACCCAAGGCGGCTGCACCCAAGGCGGAGTCCGCGCCTGCCGCGCCGAAGGCTGAAACCGCTCCCGCCGCAAAGCCGGCCGCCGCAGCCGCGCCCAAGGCCGCTGCAGCCCCCACTGCAGCGAAACAGCCGAGCAGCGCGCAGGTCGCTGCCGTCAAGAGCGCGTGCCGTGCCGATTATCCCAAGGTGTGTGCCAGCGTGCCGCCGGGCGGCGCGCCCGCACTCGAATGCCTGGAGAAGAACAGGGCAAAGGTTTCGCCGGCCTGCGAGAAGGCCGTGAGCGCCGCGGCAGGCGGCGGTGGCGCGGCAGCAACGGCGGCACCTGCGGGCGCTGCTCCTGCGGCGGCAACCGCACCGGCAGCCGCACCTGCCGTGATCGTGCTGCGCCCGCTGCGGCCGCGCGAAGAGCTGTTCATCGTCCAGTCCGCATGTCGCGAGGATGTCCGCACGCTATGCGGCAGCGTGGCGCCAGGCGGCGGTCGCATCATCCAATGCGTTGCCAACAATGCCGCTTCGCTGTCGCCCGCCTGCAAGGACGTGCTGGCGCCGTTCGCTGCACGCTAGAGAAGCGAGCCATCCGGCGGTCTGCTGCACCGTGCTTGTAAATGGTGTCTGGGTGAAGCGCTGTGTCTGACGTGCGGATGGCCAAGCCGGCGCGGTTTGGCTATGCTTCGCACGCCACTGCTTCGGACACGCGCCAAACGCGCATCCGGGCACGAGCTTCGGCGTGCCGCGCGCTTTGCCGATAATTCCGCTAGCGCAAGAAGCCGGAGCACATTAGTCTACCCCTAGATAGTAAGTATACTGTCAATCAGGGAGGGCAGACGTTGCGGATCGCCGTGATTGGCGGGGGGCCCGGTGGGCTCTACTTCGCCTATCTCTGGAAGAAGCGTCACCCCGAGGATCAGGTCGACCTGTTCGAACAGAACCCGGCCGACGCGACCTGGGGCTTTGGCGTGGTGTTTTCTGACCAGGCGCTCGAATTCCTGCGTGCCGACGACCCCGAGACGGTCGACGCGATCGCGCCGCACATGGAGAGCTGGGAGAACATCACGCTGAACCTGAGCGGCGACAGCGTCGCCATCGACGGCGTCGGCTTCTCCTCGATCGGCCGGCTCGAGCTCTTGCGATTCCTGCAGCAGCGCGCGCTCGATGCCGGCGTCACCCCGCGCTTCGACACGCCAATTCATGCGATCGATCAGCTCAACGGCCACGATCTGATTGTCGCCGCCGACGGGCTGAACTCGCTGGTGCGCCGCGCCTTCGAGGGCGATTTCGGCACCTCGCTGTCTTACTCCTCCAACAAGTTCGTCTGGTACGGCACCTCAAAGCGTTTCGACACGCTGTCGCAGACCTTCGTGAAGACCGACCGCGGCGCCTTCAACGCCCATCACTACCGCTATTCGCCGACCATGAGCACGTTCCTGGTCGAATGCGATCATGCGACGTGGCAGGCCTATGGCTTCGCCTACAAGGACGTGGAGCAGTCCAAGGGTGTCTGCGAGGAGGTGTTCGCCGACACGCTCGGCGGCCGCTCGCTGGTCTCCAACAAATCGGTCTGGCGCAACTTCCCCTGGGTCTGGAACGAGCACTGGTCGTTCAAGAACATGGTGCTGCTCGGCGACGCGCTGCACTCGGCGCATTTCTCGATCGGCTCGGGCACGCGGCTCGCGATCGAGGACGCCATTGCGCTGGTCAAGGCGCTGGAATCGGATGCCCATCTCTCGACCGCGCTGCATCGCTACCAGGCCGCACGAAAACCGGTGGTGCAGAAGCTCGTCAACGCCGCGCGGACGAGCGCTTTCTGGTACGAACACTTTGCCCAGCACATGCAGCAGGGCCTGATGGACTTTGCCTACAGCTACATCACCCGTTCAGGCCGCATCGACGATTCCCGCCTGCGCGCGATGTCGCCGGCCTTCATGGCGCGCTACGAAGCCGCCAAGAACGGTGGGGACGAGGCATGAGCGCCCAGATTCACGACCAGGTGCCCGCCGACTGCGCGGGCGCGCGCGAGATCGGCTTTTCCGTTCCGCAGGTCTACAATGCCAGCCACGTGCTGTTCGACAATCTCGGCAAAGGCCGTGGCGACAAGCTCGCGCTCATTGGCCCCGCGGGCACGCGCACCTATGCCGAGCTCTGCGCGGACGCCGGACGCTGGGGCAACGGCTTCGCCTCGCTCGGCCTCAAGCGCGGCGATCGCGTGCTGCTGTTCCTCGACGATACCCCGGCCTATCCGGCCGCGTTCTTCGGCGCGGGGCGTGCCGGCTTCGTGCCGCTGCTGATCAACACGCTGACGCCGCCGGATCTGCTGCAATTCTATCTCGCCGATTCCGGCGCTTCTGTTGCGGTGGCGGACGCCGAGTTCTGTGCACGTTTCAACGCCGCGGCCTGCAAGGACACGGCCCTGCACACCCTGGTCGTCGTCAACGGCGCTGTGGGCGATCACGCCGCACCGAACGCCGTTTCTGCCGCCGGCTGGCTCCCGCAATTTCCGGCCGAACTCGCGGAAGCCGATACGCATCGCAACGAGATGGCGTTCTGGATGTACTCTTCCGGATCGACCGGCCGTCCCAAGGGCATCGTGCATCTCCAGCACGACATGGCCTACAGCGAGCTCGCCTTCGCCCGGAACGTGCTGAAGCTGGCGCCCGGCGACATCTGCTTCTCGGTGCCGAAAATCTTCTTCGCCTATGGCTTTGGCAACGCGATCACCTTCCCGTTCTCGGCAGGCGCGACGACGCTGCTGTTGCCGGGCCAGCCGAAGCCCGCGGCGATCTTCACGGCGATCGAGCAGTACAAGCCGACGGTCTTTTTCGGCCTGCCGACGCTCTATACATCACTGACCAAGGCCGAGGGTGCCGACAGGACCGACTTCTCGTCGCTGCGCATGGCGCTCTCGGCCGCCGAGGTGCTCTCGGCCGACGTCTTCAACGGCTGGAAGACGCTCACCGGTCTCGAGATCGTCGAAGGCCTCGGCTCGACCGAGGTGCTGCACATCTATCTCTCCAATCGCCCCGAGCGGAAGAAGCTCGGCGCCGCCGGCCTGCGCGTGCCCGGCTACGAGGTCGCGCTGCGCGACAAGGACGGCCGCGATGTCGCCGACGACGAGGAAGGCATCTTGTGGGTGCGCGGCGATTCCAACACGCCGCTATACTGGAACCGGCCGTACAAATCCGCCGAAACCATTCGCGAGGGCGGCTGGATCTATACCGGCGACCGCTTCGTCCGCGATGCCGACGGCTTTCACTTCTTCCGTGGCCGCGCCGACGATCTCATCAAGATCTCAGGCCAGTGGGTCTATCCGCTCGAGGTCGAGCTGTGCCTCGCCGACCACCCCGACATCCGCGAATGCGCGGTGTTCGCCGCCGAGCTGCCGGACCGGCGCATGACGCTGAAGGCGGTCGTGGTGATGAACAGCCGCGCGGCTGATCAAAGCGAAGCGACCCGCCGGCTGCAGGATTACGTGAAGGGCAAGCTGCTTCCCTACAAATATCCGCGCGAGGTGATCTTCATCGACGAGCTGCCGAAGACAGGCACGGGGAAGATCGACCGGCAGGCGCTGCTGCGGATGTGAGGGCAACAAGGCAGCTTCATATTCGCTGTCGTCCCGGCGAAGGCCGGGACCCATAACCACCGAGTTTGGTTTGGCGAAGACAGGCACTGACCTTCTCGCGCTATCACAGGTGCCTCGGCGTATGGGTCCCGGCCTTCGCCGGGACGACACCGAGGATGAGGCGCCGCTATCGTCACAAACTCGCGCTCACCCCGCCTTCCCCATATGCTCCAGCGCGTCCTCCGCCCGGAGCGGCACCCGCGACGCCTCGTTGTTGAGATCGACGAGCTGCACCAGGAGCCCCATCAGCGCCTTGCGATCCGCCGGCTTGAGGGGCTCCAGCATCCGCATCTGGGCACGTTCGACGGCGGGTATGATGTCACGCAGGATCGCCGCGCCCGACTTGGTCAAATAGAGCAGCTTGATTCGCTTGTCTTCCGGCGCCGGCCTGCGCTCGACGAAATCCTTGGCCTGAAGCCGCTCGATTACGCTGCCGAGCGTGGAGCGGTCGAAGGCGATCACCGCGGACAGCCGCGTCGCGTCGATGCCGGGATGGGTATGGATCGCGATCAGCGCCGCGTATTGCACCGGCGTAAGGTCGAACGCCTTGCATTCCTCCATGAAGATCGAGACCGCGATCTGCTGCATGCGCCGGAACAGATAGCCCGGCGCGGCATAGACCGCGTCGATCGTGATCGGAGGCGGCTTACTCGGCATCGGGCTGGTTCTCTGGCGCGGCGTTGACGAACGCCGGCAACGCCTTGGCGGCGGCTTCCGCCTTAAGCAGACGCGGATAGGCGGAGACGTCGACGCCGAAGCGGCGGGCATTGGCGAGTTGCGGCACCAGGCAGAGATCGGCGAGCGTCGGTGCTTCACCGAAGCAGAACGGGCCCGGCTCGGCCCTGATCAGGATTTCGCAGGCTGCGAGCCCCTCGCGGTTGACCCAGGCCGCCCAGTCCTGAACCTTGTCCTCGGCAAGCCCGAGCTCGCGTAGCCGCGCCAGCACCTTCAGATTCTGCACGGGGTGAGTGTCGCAGGCGATCGCCAGCGCGAATGCCCTCACCTTGGCACGCTGCAAACTATCCTTCGGCAGCAGCGGCGGGTTGGGATGGGTTTCGTCGAGCCATTCGATGATGGCGACCGATTGGGTCAGCACTGCGCCCGCATCGTCCTCCAGCGCGGGCACCAGGCCCTGCGGATTGATGGCGAGATAGGCGGGCGCGCATTGCTCGCCTTTGCGAAGGTGATGCGGCAGGTGCTCGGCACCGAGGCCCTTGAGGTTCAGCGCGATCCGTACCCGGTAGGCGGCGCTGGAGCGGAAATAACCGTGCAGCTTCATCGGAACCCTCCCTTTTGTCTGTCATTCCAGGGCGATGCGTTAGCATCGAACCCGGAATCTCGAGATTCCGGGTTCGCCCTTCGCGCCCCGGAATGACGACCTGGACTGTCATTCGCCACGTTGACGCTACCTAGATCGTAAGTATACTGTCAATCAGCAAAACGACGGGAGCCGCACCATGGAAGCCGTGACCAAGACGCCGGAACGCGAGGCGTTCTACAAGAAGATCGACGGCGAGAATCTCACCGCGCTCTGGACGGTCATGAGCGATTTGATCACGCCGGAGCCGAAGAGCGCCTGCCGGCCGCATCTGTGGAAGTTCGACATCATCCGCGACTACATGACCGAAGCCGGCAAGCTGATCACGGCGAAAGAAGCCGAGCGGCGCGTGCTGGTGCTGGAAAATCCCGGCCTGCGCGGGCAGTCGAAAATCACCACGTCGCTCTATGCCGGCGTGCAGATGGTGGTGCCCGGCGACGTCGCGCCCGCCCACCGGCACAGCCAATCGGCGCTGCGCTTCGTGCTCGAAGGCAAGGGCGCCCACACCGCGGTCGACGGCGAGCGCACCGCGATGGAGCCCGGCGACTTCATCATCACGCCGTCGATGACCTGGCACGATCACTCCAACGAGACCGACCAGCCGATGTTCTGGCTCGACGGTCTCGACATTCCGCTGGTGCAGTTCTTCGACTGCTCCTTCGCGGAAAGCTCCAACGAGGACCAGCAGAAGATTACAAGGCCGGCCGGCGACAGCTTCGCGCGCTACGGCCACAATCTGCTACCGGTCGACGTGAAGCGGAGCTCGAAGACGTCGCCGATCTTCAGCTACCCCTATGCCTACACGCGCGAGGCACTGGAGAAAGCCCGCGCGAGCCAGGAGTGGGACGCCTGTCACGGGCTGAAGCTGAAATTCAGCAACCCCGAGACCGGCGACTTTGCGATGCCGACCATCGGCACGTTCATCCAGTTGCTGCCGAAGGGCTTCAAGACCGCACGCTATCGCGCGACGGACGCGACGGTGTTCTGTCCGATCGAAGGCCACGGCCGTACCCGCATCGGGGAAGCGACCTTCGAATGGGGTCCGCGTGACCTGTTCGTGGTGCCGAGCTGGCAATGGGTCACGCACGAGGCTGACATGGATGCGGTGCTGTTCAGCTTCTCGGATCGACCCGTGCAGCAGAAGCTGGATTTGTTCCGGGAGGATCGCGGGAATGCGTGAGGTGCGAATGTTAGCCGCACTCTCCGCCGTCGTCCCGGCGAAGGCCGGGACCCATAACCACAGGGAGATGTTTGGCGAAGACTCTTATAGTTGTTCTTCGGTACGAACACCGCGCTCCCTCGATAGATCACGCGGTATGGGTCCCGGCCTTCGCCGGGACGACGGCGGGGTAAGCCTCACCGCCAGTGCAGCAGCCGTATCTCCAGCCAGTTGATCACCCGCCCCACCATCAACCCGAACACCGATAAAATCACCACGCCCGCGAGCAGCTGATCCGTCTGCATCAAATTGCCGGCCTGCAACACGAACGCGCCGATGCCGTATTGCGCGCCGATCATCTCGGCGCTGACGACGAGCAGCAGCGCCACCGACGACGTGATGCGGAAGCCAGCGAGGATCGCGGGCAGCGCGCCCGGCCACACCACCTTGCGGACGATGGTGGCGAACGGCACATTGAAGCTCTGCGCCATGCGGATGAGATTGCGCGGCACCGCGTCGACGCCGCTATAGACCGAGATCGCGGTCGAGAAGAACACCCCGAGCGCAATGGTCGCGATCTTCGGCTCTTCACCGATGCCGAGCCAGAGGATCAACAGCGGCAGCAGCGCGATCTTCGGAATCGGGAACAGCGCCGAGATGAAGGTGATGCCGACGCTGCGCGCCAGCCGCGACAGGCCGATGGCAAAGCCGACCGCGACACCCGCCGCCGTGCCGAGCAGCCAGCCGACACCGATACGCAGGAGTGACGCGGAAAGGTGCTGCCACAGCGCGCCCGAGATCGCGAGCTGGTAGATCGCCCGCGCGATCGCCGAGGGCGGCGGCAGGAACAGCGGATTGACCAGGCCGGTGCTGCCGGCCGCCTGCCAGATCGCAATGACCAGCGCGAGTGCGATCCAGCCGCCGAAACGGCTGCTCGCCGGCACGAAGCCGGCGCCGCGAAAGAGGACGCGCCGGACCGCTTCATCCTTCGCAGATGTTCCCGCCGGAGCGCGATCAAGCATGCTGAACCTCGCGCTCGGCATCGATCGCCTCGTTGCGGATCAGCGACCAGATCTGGTTCTGGAGCGCGAGCAGCTTTTCACGGGCTGCAATGTCACCGCGCTCAGTGCGCGTCATCGGCACGTTCACGACTTCGCGAATGCGGCCAGGACGCCGCGACAGCACCACGATGCGGTCGGCAAGCCGCGCCGCCTCTTCGAGATTATGCGTGACATAGACCGCGCCCATGCCGCCATCGGCGAGCAGCCGGACGAAATCCTCCATCAGCAGTTCGCGGGTCTGCGAATCCAGCGCCGACAGCGGCTCGTCCATCAGGAGAATGGCCGGCCTGACCGCGAGCGCGCGCGAAATGCCGACGCGCTGGCGCATGCCGCCGGAAAGCTGCTTTGGATAGGTCTTGCGAAAATCGGTCAGGCCGGTGCGGCGCAAGGCATCGTCGACCAGCGCGCGGCGCTGCACGGCCGAGAGCTGGGTGTGCAGCAGCGGGAATTCGACGTTCTCCTCGACATTGGCCCAGGGCAGCAGCGCGAAATCCTGGAACACGAAGGTGAGCGGATTGAGACTGTCCGCCGGCGGCGATCCACGCAGCTCGGGCGCGCCCGAGGTCGGCAGCAATAGGCCACCGAGGATCGACAGCAACGTGCTCTTGCCGCATCCCGAGGGGCCCACGATCGCCACCACCTCGCCCGCGCCGACGGTGAACGAGACGTCGTCGAGCACGGCGAGTTCGCCGAAGCGATGGGTGATGTGGTTGGCGATCAGGTCCATGTCATGGCCTCAGTGTCGTCCCGGCGAACGCCGGGACCCATAACCACCGAATTGAATTTGGCGAAGACAGGCAATGACTACTCTGCGCCACAACTTCCACTCGGCGTATGGGTCCCGGCCTTCGCCGGGACGACACTGAGGGCTTGGCAACAGTAACGGCCCTGCTGCATCCGGGCCGTGCATCCTTCGAGGCTCGCTTCGCGAGCACCTCCAGCGACAACGGCTTTGCCGTTGCGCGGGGATGACGGAGATGGAGAGGAGCGCGCAGCATCAATCCGCCTTCACAAATTCCTTTGCGATGATCGCATTCGCGTCGAAGCCCTTGTCGGCAAAACCCTGCTCCTGGAGCCATTTGATCTGGTTGTCGACGTTCTTCACATCCAGTTTGCCGTCGGGATCGATATAGGCGCAATTGCCGACCACCTGCTCGACCGGGAGGTTGGTATATTTTGCGATGATCTCCAGCAGCGGCTTTGTCTTGTCATTGATCGGCGCGACGCCGTCCTTCATCGCGGCAAGGATGATGTCGTGATATTCGCGGTCGGCCTTTGCCAAAGCGCCGAGCAGTTTCGTCACCAGCACCTTGTTGGTCAGCGTCTTCGGCGAGGCGAACACCGCGCCCAATTGCCAGGGTGTCTCGTCGCCGACCCAGCCGAGAAACTTCGCACCGCCGTCGTCCATCAGCTTTCGCGCGGTGGAGATCGGCAGCAGCGCCGCATCCACGGTTTCACCCTTCAGCGCGGCCGCCGCATTCGACAGCGATTGCAGGGGCACGATCTTCACGTCGGCGAGCTTGAAGCCGTATTTGTCGGCAAGCAGGCCGAGCGAGTAGTGAAAGGAGGAGCCGACCTGCGTCATCGCCACGCGCTTGCCCGCGAGATCCTTCGGCGTCTTCAGACCGCTCGCATAGGCGTTGTTGCTGGCAAAATAGCCGATCAGGGGATAGCCGGCCTTCTCGCGGCTCATGCCGCCGATCACCTTGAGCACGCCCTTGCCGGCGAGATTGTAGAGGCCCGCGGTAAAGGCGGTGACGCCGAAATCGACATCGCCGGAGGTGGTGGCCACCGCGATCGGCTGCGCCGCATCGAAGAATTTCAGCTCGACGTCGAGGCCGGCCTCGCGGAAATAGCCCTTGTCCTGCGCGATGAAGACGGGCGCGGAGGAGGATAGCCTGAGCACGCCGATCTTGGCCTTCGGCGCGTCCTCGGCTCGGGCCGTGCCCATCGCCGTGATCGCCATCAGGCCAGCTAGCGCGAGCCGCACAGTCCCGATCATTTCGTTTCCCTCCGGCGTCGTTATCATGCAGTCGTTACAGGCCCTCGGGCACGGGCTGGTCCCGTCCGACGAAGGCGCCCTGTTGTTTCAACGTTTCCTGCAATTTTTCAATGGGGATGTCGCGTGGAATGCGGTTTCCGGAGAGCGCCAGCGCGGCGGCGGAACCGGCGGCCTCCCCCATCACGAAACAGGCACCGGAGACCCGGGCCGCCGACTGGCCCTCATGGGTCATCGAGGCGCAGCGGCCCGCGACCAGCAGATTGTCGACGCGTTCGGGCACCAGCATGCGGTAAGGCAGCTCGTTATAGCCGCGCGATTCCGGGATCGGGGGGAAGGTGAACACGACGTCGCCAGGGACATGGGCCTCGATCGGCCAGCCATTGACCCCGATGGAATCCTCGAACGAGGCGCAGCCGAGCACGTCCTCGCCGCTGAGCTGGTAGCCGCCCGTGATGCGGCGGGTCTCGCGGATGCCGAGCTGCGGCGGCAGGTCGACGATGTAGGATCTTTCAAAGCCCGGCACGGTGCGCAGGAATTCGAACGCGGCGAGCGCCTGCTTGCGGCCCTCGATCTCGCCGCGGGTGAGATCGTCAGGCTCGATGCCGTTGATGGCATGGCCGTCCTCGCGCGCCACTTGCGTAAAGTTCACCCGCCATTCGATGCCGGACTTCTGCGGCCGCACGATCGCGCTCTTGCGTGGGAATGTGTGGGTGCCGGCGGCGATGGCTTGCTCCATCAATTGCGGGATGGTGCGCCAGGCCTCGCCCGCCTTCGCCGGATCGATGCCGTTGAGACGGAGCATCATCGAGGGATACATCGGATGGCCGTGCTCGTCGCCCAATTCGAACGGCACGCCGGCCCAGACCGCAAGATCGCCGTCGCCGGAGCAATCGATGAAAATCTCCGATCGCACCGCCTGCCGGCCGGCCTTGGTCTCGACCATCAGCGCATCGATGCGGCTGTTATCGCCCATCACGACGCCGGCACCAAGCGCGTGGAAAAGGATGTGCACCTTGTGACTGGCGAGCAGTTGGTCGGCCGCGATCTTGTAGGCGGCGGTGTCGTAGGCCTGGGCAAAGACCTTGCCGAGAATGAGATGCGGCGCGTTGAGGCCGTTCAAATGGTCGATCCGCGCCAGCAGCTCGGACGCCATGCCCTGCACCAGCCGGTGGGCCTCGCCGTACACATTCCCGTGCAGGCCGCAGAAATTAGTGACGCCGGCAGCGGTCCCCATGCCGCCAAGGAAGCCGTAGCGCTCGATCAGAAGCGTCTTCCGCCCAGCGCGCGCGCTTGAGGCCGCCGCCACGATGCCGGCCGGTCCGCCGCCGAGCACGACGACTTCATATTCGCCGTAGAGCGGCACCTGGCGCGCCGGTTCTTCGATCGTGGTGGCCTGCATGGCGCGTCCTGCTCCCAAATCTCTTGCTTGGACCGGACTATGAATTAACGCGCGCCGAGCTACAATCCACCAAAATATGCGATCAGCTTTCACGAATCGAGAAAGGTCGACATGGACGTCCTCGTGAACCTCCAGGCCTTCCTCGCCACCGCGGATGCGGCGGGCTTCTCCGCCGCCGCGCGAAAACTCAATGTCTCGACCTCGGTCGTGGCCAAGCGCGTGACGCAATTGGAGGCACGCATCGGGACGTCGCTGTTTCACCGCTCGACGCGGCAATTGCGGCTGACGGAAGCCGGCCAGCGCTACGTGCATCGCGCCCGCGGCGTCGTCACCGACGCCACCGACCTGCTCTCGCGCATGGGAGAGAAGGGCCATGATCTCGTCGATCACCTGCGCATCAAGGCGCCGACCTCGCTGACGGTGGCGCGGCTTGCGGACGCCTTCAGCGCGTTCCAAACGCAGAACCCGCGGCTCAAGCTCGAGATCGTGCTGATCGACCGCCCCGTCGATCCCGTGGCCGAAGGCTTTGACATCGCCATCGGCGCCTTCCCGCATTCCTTCGGCGGCGTGGTCGACGAGCCGCTCTGCGCGTTGAAGCGATTGCTCTGCGCTTCACCCGCTTATCTGAAGAAACACGGCACGCCGAAGCATCCGCGCGATCTCGTCGAGCACCGCTGCCTTAGTTTTCTGCCGACCGGCCCCGAATGGATCTTTGACGGGCCGCGCGGCCGCATCAGCATCCAGGTCAGCCCGCTGCTCTCCTCCAACGAGGGACATGTGCTGGCGCGCAGCGCCATCGCCGGCAACGGCATTGCTTTGATCTCGCATTATCTCGTCGCCGATGCCTTGCGCGACGGCACGCTCAAGCCGGTGCTGCGCGACTTTCCGATTCCGGAATTGTGGGTGAAGGCCGCTATCCCCGAGCGGCGGCGCAATGCGGCCGCGGTGCAGGCGCTGCTCACACTGCTGAAAACGTCACTCGCGGCGTCGCTGTAAAGGCCCGTAGCCCGGACGGAGCGCAAGCGTCATCCGGGTTCGTGCCACGCGGCGCAATCGGGAGGTTCGGTTGGTCCGTTCCCGGATTGCGCTTCGCTCCATCCGGGCTACTCGCGTTCAGCTTTTAGCACCTCCCCAATTCGCCGCACGCTTCTCCGCGAACGACGCCAGACCCTCCGCGGCTTCCGCGCTCTGTCGCTTCAGCGAATGCAGCTGCACGAGGCGGTCATAAGCCGCATCGTCCACCGCCATTGCGCCGAACGAGCTCTCCAGCGCCAGTCGCTTGGTCTCGGCCATCGCCTCCGGTCCGTTGGCGAGCAACTGCTCGACCACCCTGCTGCCTGCGGCGTCGAGATCGGCGAGCGGCACCACCTCGTGGACGAGGCCGATGCGACGGGCGTCCTCGGCGCCGAAACGTTCACCTGTCAGCGCGTAGCGGCGGACTTGCCGTACACCGATGGCATCGCAAAGCTGCGGGATGATGATCGCGGCCGTCAGGCCCCAACGCACTTCGGTGATCGAGAACAGGGCGTTGTCGGCGGCAATGACGACGTCGCAGGCCGCGATCACGCCGGTGCCGCCGCCAAAGCAGCCGCCCTGCACCAGCGCGACCGTCGGAATGGGCAGCGTGTTGAGCCGCTGCACGGCCTCGAACGTCGCCCGCGACGCCGCCTCGTTCGCATCAGTCGATTGTGGCCGCACGCCGTTGATCCATTTGAGATCGGCGCCGGCCTGGAAATGCTTGCCGTTGCCCTTGAGCACCACGACGCGCAGGTTGGGCTTGCTGCCGAGATCGTCCATGGCCGCCAGCACGCCCGCGATCAATGCGCCGTCATAGGCGTTGTTGACCTCCGGCCGGTTCAACGTGACGGTCGCAACCCCACGCGCATCCAGGGTCCACAGGACGGGGCTGTCGGTCATCGGTGTTCCTCCGCTCGTTTGTTTGGCGCGCACTATGACCGAGGCTCCGCGCCCTGATCCATATCTTTCGAGCGTAGGGCGGCCGCGTCCATCGCATGGCGGCTTGTGTCATGCTGCCGCGGGGCGGCATCAAGGGATCAGGGACAGACATCACATGCGCATCTGCATTTTCGGCGCGGGCGCCGTCGGCAGCCATATTGCGGTTAGGCTGGCCCGCGCCGGCCACGAGGTCTCGTGCGTGATGCGCGGCGCCCATCTGGAGGCGGTCCGCGCCAACGGCCTCAAGCTGCGCGTCGGCGATTCCGAGGTCTCCGCCAAGGTGAACGCCTCCGGCGATCCAGCCCAGCTCGGCCCCCAGGACGTCGTGATCAGCACCTTGAAGGCAACCGCGTTGACCGGGCTGGTCTCCAGTCTCAAGCCACTGCTGCAGGACGACACCGCCATCGTGTTCGCGCAGAACGGCATTCCCTGGTGGTACGGGATCGGCCTGCCGCCGCGACACCCGACACCACCCGACATCTCCTTCCTCGACCCGGGCGGGCGCTTGCGCGCCTGCATCCCGAAGGAACGGATCGTCGGCGGCGTGGTCTTCTCCTCCAACGAGGTGATCGCTCCCGGCGTGGTGCAGAACCTGACGCCGGACCGCAACCGCCTGCTGATCGGCGAATGCGACGATCGCAATTGCGAGCGCATCACGACGCTCCGCGGCGTCTTCACCGACGCGCGGCTGGAATCGCCGCCGGTCGCCGAGATCCGCGAGGCGATCTGGTCAAAGCTGCTGACCAACATGTCTCTGTCGGTGCTGTGCCTGCTTACCGGCCAGACCGCGCGCGGCGTCCGCGACGATCCTGCATTCGCCGAGGTCATTCCGCGGATGCTGAACGAGGCCAACGAGATCGCCCAGCACTTCATCCCCGAGGTCAAGCGCGTGTCACGCAGCGGCCCCGCCCCCAACCACAAGCCGTCGCTGCTGCAGGATTACGAGCTCGGCCGCGCCATGGAGATCGACGTCCTGGTGAAGGCGCCCCAGGCCTTCGCGCGCACCGCCGGCCTGTCGACGCCGACGCTCGATCTCATTGCCGCACTCGCGATCCAGAAGGCGCGCGACAAGGGGCTATATTCGGCGTGAGGTTTCAGGCGAGTTTGTCGATCCAGGCCGCGAGCACATCAAGTACCTCCGCAAGCGCCTCTTCATTGCTGCGACCGGACTTCTTCAGCACCGCGAAGGAGTGATCGCCGCCTTCGACCTCATGCAGCGTCGCCTTCGGGGCAAGAGCGGCGATGACCTGCTTGAGGAGGCCGAGATCGGCGAGCCCGTCGCGGGTACCTTGCAGGAACAGCATCGGGATCTCGACATGGGCGAGATGCTCGGCGCGCTCCGTCGACGGCTTCTTGTCGGCGTGCAGGGGAAAACTAAGGAAGGCGAGCCCTTTGACATTAGGCAGTGGAGTCTTGGACTGCGCCTGCGACGTCATGCGCCCGCCGAAGGATTTTCCACCCGCAACGAGCATCACACCGGGGCAGAGCCGCGCGGCTTGCTCGACTGCCGCACGGATCGTGGCGTGGGCGACCGCCGGCTGGTCGGGACGGCCCTGCTTGTTTTCCATGTAGGGAAAATTGAATCGGAAGGTCGCGATGCCGCGAGCAGCGAGCCCCTCCGCAATCTTGTCCATCGATACGTGCCGCATCCCTGCGCCGGCACCGTGCGCCAGAACGTAGCAGGCGCGCGCATCATCCGACTGCATCAGGATCGCGGAGACCGTGCCGATGCGCGCGATGTCGAGCTTGAGCTCTTGAGTTTTGACAGCCACAATCAACGATCCCGATAGACGCTGCTCCGGCCGCCTTGGTAGCGTCACCGGCGCAGCCTGAAAACACAATAATTGCCGCCAAACCCTGGCCTACTAAGCCGGAACGCCGCATTGACCGAGGTGACCATGTCCTACCGTTCCTCCTGGATGACCGAAGAGCTCGAAATCTTCCGCGACCAGTTCCGGAAATATCTCGCCAAGGATCTGGCCCCGCATGCCGAAAAATGGCGCGAGCAGAAGATGGTCGAACGCTTTGCCTGGCGCGGGCTCGGTGAGATGGGCGCGCTGCTGGCGAGCGTGCCGGAGGAATACGGCGGCCTCGGTGCGACCTTCGCCTATGATGCCGCCGTGCTCGACGATCTCGAAAGCACGGTGCCGGAGCTGACGACCGGTGTGTCCGTGCACAGCGCCATCGTCGCGCACTACATCCTCAACTACGGCTCCGAGGAGCAGAAGAAGCGCTGGCTGCCGAAGATGGCCTCAGGCGAGATGGTCGGCGCCATCGCCATGACCGAGCCCGGCACCGGCTCGGATTTGCAGGCCGTCAAGACCACCGCCAGGAAGCAGGGTAATTCCTACGTCATCAACGGACAGAAGACCTTCATCACCAACGGCCAGGCCGCCGATCTCGTCATCGTGGTCGCGCGCACCGGAGATGTCGGCGCCAAGGGCATTTCGCTGATCGTGGTCGAAACCTCAGGCGCGGATGGATACAAGCGCGGGCGCAACCTCGACAAGATCGGCCTGCATGCCTCCGACACGTCCGAGCTGTTCTTCGACAACGTCACGGTTCCGCCGGACAATTTGCTCGGCGGCGAGGAAGGCCAGGGCTTCGTGCAGCTGATGCAGCAACTGCCGCAGGAGCGCCTCGCGCTCGCGGTCGGCGCGGTCGCCGCGATGGAGCGCGCGATAAAGCTCACCACCGACTACACCAAGGAGCGGAAAGCGTTCGGCAAGCCGCTGATGGATTTTCAGAACACCGCCTTCAAGCTCGCCGAGCGCAAGACCGAAGCGATGATCGCGCGCGTGTTCGTCGACTGGTGCATCGAGCGGCTGGTCGCCAAGGACCTCGACACCGTCACGGCATCGATGGCGAAATACTGGTGCTCGGAGAAGCAGGTCGAGACCGCCGACGAATGCCTTCAGCTGTTCGGCGGCTACGGCTACATGCAGGAATATCCGATCTCGCGCATCTTCATCGATTCCCGCATCCAGAAGATCTATGGCGGGACCAACGAGATCATGAAGCTGTTGATCGCCAGATCGCTGTAATCAAGTCGCTGTAATCAGGTCGGCGTGAGCGGCCTGCCACTCAATTCGGATGCCACCAGCGGCCGCCGATGACGACACCCTCGGAGACGATCTTGCGATCTCCGATCAGGTGCTCGCCGACGACGTCCTCATAGTCGAACTGGCCTTCCCTCACCGAGATCAGCGTGGCGTCGCCGACGCTGCCCGGCTTGAGGCTGCCGAGCTCGGGCCGGCGCAGCGCCATCGCGGCGTTGACAGTCGAGGTTGCGATGACGTCGGACAGCGGCATGCCCATGCACAGGAATTTCGACAGGGTCGTCACCTGATCGAAGGCCGGGCCGTCGATGCAGAGCTGATGAATGTCGGACGAGATGGTGTCCGGATAGAAGCCGTTGGCGAGCATGGCGCGCGCGGTCTTGAAAGCGAACGAGCCCTTGCCGTGACCGATGTCGAACAGCACGCCGCGCTCGCGAGCGTCGAGCACCGCCCGCTTCACCGTGCCCTGCGCGGTCGCGGGCGTGTTGGGGAAAGGCCGGAACGCATGGGTGAGCACGTCGCCGGGGCGCAGGCGCCCCAGTACCTCCTCGTAGCTCGGCGGCGGATGATCGATATGCGCCATCAGGGGCATGCCGACCTCGTTCGCGACCTCGAGCGCGATGTCGAGCGGCACGATCCCCGACGTGCCCGAGGAGTGCAGCCCCACGCGCACCTTGATGCCGACGATGAGATCGCGGTTGGCATCGGCCACCTTGGCCGCCTCGATCGGATTCATCAGCCGCAACTCCTCGCTCTCGCCGACCATGATCCGGTGCGAGAAGCCGAAGATGCCGGCGTGCGAGACGTGCAGATAAGCGAGAATGCGGACCTGGCTCGGCTCAATCACGTGCTTGCGGAAGCCCGCGAAATTGCCAGGCCCCGCACTGCCGGTATCGACCGCAGTGGTGACGCCGGAGAGGCGGCAGAATTCCTCGGCGTCGATGCCGAGCGACGTGCCGCCCCAATAGACATGGGTGTGGAGATCGATCAGTCCCGGCGTCACGATGAACTGCGAGACGTCGCGCACGTCAGTGCCCGGATCAGCCTTGAGCCCGGCGCCGATCGCAGCGACCTTGCCGCCGGCAAAGGCGACATCGGTCACGGCATCGAGCTTCTGGGACGGGTCGACCACACGGCCGCCGCGCAGGATCAAGTCGAAGGGCATCATCGTCTCCGGATATGGCAGCGAGGCGGGAAACAAACCAGGAAGGCAGAGTTCCAGCCTGGTCACCCCTGTAGCAATTTTCGCGCCGCCGAAGCAAATCGGCCGCGGTCCGTGCCCGTTGGACTTGCGATCCGCGCGCGGCGCCTGATCCTTCAGCCGCTCCAATGCATCCGGCATCATGCGGCCGAACATCGAGCTCAGCATCGCGGTCGGGATCAGGCCCCACGCAACGCGGACCACAAACGCGGCTTATTTCGTGAACGTATTCGCGACTCTGCGGGAGCGAAGCACGTACGTTATCCAAACCGCGGCACTCATCACACCGACAACCGTTTGTCCGATCTGTCGCATTTCAATGATGAAAAAATCGCTGAAAGGTCGGTTCAGCGCGGCGGAAAAAACCGATGCGACGCAGAAGAGATCGACGAGCGGCATCAGCACAGCGCAGATCATTTGCACGATGAAAAAGGCGGGAAATCTGTGGGAGTGTCTGAACAGGAGCACCGTTGTCCAGATCGAGAAGCCTATCATGGCGGCATTTATCAGCATTTCGCTCCAGATCACCGTCGGAAAGTAAGTCCAGATTTCGTCGGTGATCGACTGCACGTATTGTCCGACGTTGAAGATCAGGCGCAGAATGCCCATCACTTGGCCGAACGCGAGTAGCGCGAGCCAACCGCTAATACCGGTCATCTCGGGTTGGACGTCCTTGAAGGCAGCAGCGTCTTCTGCGGGAACGGACGGCTCCCGCGTGGCGTCGACCGGCGGCAGTGCCGGCATCGACGACTGCGTTCGAAAGAGGTGCTCCGTGATCTCACGCACCTCCGCGACCGGCTTCCAGCTCTCCCAGCCCTCCCGCCGGACCAGCACGCGCGGTGAATCTGCGATGCGAGCCAGTAGCGGAAGGAGCTCCGATATCGGCATCGGACCGCGTTTCTGCCCACCTTCCGCGTAGAACCACGAATCCGCCATGCGAACGCCCCCTGCACCCGCCGTATACTAGCCGGCGATCGGCACACGTCACGATAGAAAGCAATTGGAGGGGCTACCAGCACCGCTGGCCGTCGCGGCGCTTAGCTCACTGAAAAACTGGCGATCCCGGGAAGACTCGAACTTCCGACCTACGGTTTAGGAAACCGTCGCTCTATCCGGCTGAGCTACGGGACCGCGGAACCCGCAGAGCGGGTTACCGGGGCTTCATATCAAAGCGGAGGCGGGATCGGAAGCCCTCCGCATTGCTCAATGCGGAGGGCTGCCGGTCATCTCACGCCCGGATATTGTTGTCCTTCACCACCTTGCCCCAAGTGGCGACCTGCTTGTCGAAGAAGGTCTTGAAGGCGGGAGCGTCCTCGAGCAGCAGCGTCATCTGCTGCGTCTCCTTGAGCTGGGCGGCGGTGGCGGGCTCGCTCAGGATCTCCTTGGACGCCGTCGCGAGGCCTGCGACGATGTCCGGCGGCGTGCCCGTGGGCGCGAAGATGCCCCACCAGGCCAGCGTCTCGAAATCCGGGAAGCCCGCCTCGATCGCGGTCGGCGTATCCGGCAGGCCGGGCAGCCGCTCGCGGCCGAGCTGCAGGATCGGACGCAGCATGTTGGTGCCGAGCTGGGCTGCGACCAGGGCCGCCGATCCCGCGATCAGATCGACATGGCCGCCGAGCACGTCGTTCATCGCGGGGCCGCCGCCGCGATAGGGCACGTGCATGATCTCGACGCCCGCCTTGTTGCCGAGCACGGTCATGGCGAGATGGCCGAGCGTGCCGATGCCGACGGAGGCATATTTCACCGCGCCGGGCGTCACCTTGCAGGCAGCCACCACGTCGGCGAAGCTCTTGTAGGGACGGCCCGCACCGGCCGCGATCACATATGGCGCGGTGCCGACCAGCAACACCGGCATCAGCTCGCGCTCGACATCGACGGGCGGCTTGTCGAGGATGGAGGGGATCACCGCGTGGGAATCGAAGGTGACCAGGAACGTCGAGCCATCAGGCGGGCTCTTGGCGACCTGCGCCGCGCCCAGCGCGCCGGCGGCGCCCGACTTGTTCTCGACAATGACGATGCGGTTGAGCTTGGCCTGCAGATGGCTCTGGAGCAGCCGCGCCATCGCATCGGTCGATCCGCCCGGCGGAAACGGCACCACCAGCGTGATTTTTGAAGCCTGCGCCAACGCCGGCGTCATTGCGAGAATAGCCGGCGCTGCCAGCAGCGTGCGTCGTGTGATCGTCATGTTATCCCTCCCTGTTTTCTCGCGCTCTGCTTTTGCTCTTGGCGCTTTAAGTCGTTCCGAAACCGGATCCCGCTTTTCTGTATTCTGGCCGCGGCGGACTGAAGATGTCCAGCACGCGGGCGCCGTCGGGGCCGGCGCGCATGGTGTGCGGCACATTACCCGGCGTACGCCAGAAATCGCCCTTCTTTACGGGAATCTCCTCATCACCCTGGACACGGATGGCGGAGCCGTCGAGCAGCACGCCCCATTGCTCCTCGGGATGATGATGCAGCGTGCCTTGCGCATGCGGCGCCAGCGTCACCACCGACAGCATCGCCTGCTCGCCTGAGAAGATGCGCGTGGTCACGCCTGCCGCGAGCTCGCGAAACAATCCGTCGGCTGTGTCGTCGAGATTGTGGAATTCGTCCTTCTGGCTCACGCCATCCTCCCTTTTACGCTTTATTTTGCAGCAGACTGGCTCACGGCGGCCAGAAGGCGGTCCTTGAACTCACCCTTCACGGTAACATACACGCTCGACCAATGCCGGCTCTTGAACTCGCAGCTGCCTCGTGGGCAATATTCTTTGTCGTGATAGTCTCCATTGAGGACGCAGAACAGAGCCGTTCGACCGTCCAACAGACGAAACAAAGCGCTACCTGATGCCCCTACTGTGAACTCGCAGCTCGTTTCGAATATCGACCAGTCCCTTACGTCGCGTATCTGGCACTCCTGAATCGTCTTGTTGAAGGGGCCGTACCTGTCCCTCTTTCCCGTGGCTTCGATGTCGTAACCGACAACCGCCAGGACACGCTCCAACTCGACCACACTTTCAGTCCGCTCATTGATCTCGTAAGGCGTCACTTCCGCGGCAGATTCGAGCTTTGCGACTGCCCAATCGCTGACAATCGCCTTGGGCGCACTCTCAACGCATGTGCCCATCCATAGGGTTGCTGACAGAGGAATGGTACGCCTCTCGGCTCCGAGATAGTACTCGAATATACACTTGTCAGGTGCCGTATGGGGTTTGCAAAGGTCCCGAAACGCGTGAGCCGCCGTGGTAATCACGTCGCGCACACCAGTCACTTGAGCGCTGCTATCTCCACCAGGACATCGCAGGACTCCACTTGCCGCAAAGCGCTTTTTTACCTCACCTGGAGGGAGACCGTTGGCTTTTGCGTAAACCCCTTCAGTTAGTCGTCGCTCTGTATCGGTCGAAGCGGCCTTGACTGCCAGATGACTATCAGTGACGCGATCGCGATTGAAAATGGGCGCTGCCCCGCGGCCGGAGCCAAAAGGCGGCATGTTCTGCGAACCAACCTCGTTGCTTCCAGAGACCAACAGAACGAAGAAGCTAGGCAGGACGATCGCGTAATTCCTCGTCACTTGAAGTATCCCCAGCAGCAAAAAGCACGAAGGAAGTCTGACCGAAACAAAGTTGTGAAATCACTTTCGAAAGAGGCAATGGCCAACGTCGACGTGCGATCGATTCGACCATTGCTTTGACCTAAGCCTCGCGCTGTTCAGGATTTGCCATACGAGCCCTGATAACGGCCCTCGCGGATCGCCTTCAGCGTCTCCTCCTCGCGCGCGACCTGGGCGCGCACGGCGTCCAGCAGCGCTGCAGCGCCTGCGGCGGCAAACGACACCACGCCGTCCTCGTCGCCGACGACGATGTCGCCGGGCGAGATCACGCTGCCGCCGATGGTCACAGGCACGTTGATCTCGCCGGGGCCGTTCTTGTAGGGGCCGCGGTGGATCACTGCGCGGGCATAACATGGAAAATCATCGGCCGCGAACGCCGCTACGTCGCGGATCGCGCCGTCGATGACGTAGCCTTCGGCTTTGCGCCACTGCGCGATGTTCTTCATGATCTCGCCGACGAGCGCGCGGGTCTCATCGCCGCCGCCATCGACCACGATGACGTCGCCGGGGCCCACCAGCTCGAGCGCGCGGTGGATGGCGAGATTGTCGCCGGGACGAGTGCGGACCGTGAAGGCCGTGCCCACCAGCTTGGTGCCGCGGTGATACGGCTTGAGCCCCACCGCACCCGGCAGCCGGCCGAGATTGTCCGAAATGACCGAGGTCGGCGCACCGCGAAAGCCCTCGATGATCTCGGCCTGTGGCTTCGGCACAGCGTTCGCAGCAATGGTGATGGTCATAATCTCAGTCCTTCCCGTGAATTCTCTTAATCGGCGTGCGCCCTTTACTCTGCGCCCGCCCTCGCCTTCGCCGGCCAAATCCGGAAGGCGCGCCCCTCCTTCATCCATGTTGCGCGCTCATCGCGCAACAGCGTGCGGCGAACTTTACCGGAATCATCGCGCGGCGGGGCAGCGACGACCTCGAAACTCTCCGGATGCTTGTAGCGGCTGAGCCGGTCCTTCAAAAAATCCGCCATGCCGTCGGCGATGGCCTGACCGTCCGCATCGCCCTCCGGCTCGATGATGGCGTGGACGCGCTGGCCCAGCTCCGGATCGGGCAATCCCACCACCACGCAGGAGCGCACGCCCGGACAGGCGGAGACGGCGGCTTCGACCTCGGCGGGATAGATGTTGGCGCCGCCGCGCAGCACCATGTCGGCGAGGCGGTCACCGAGATAAAGGTAGCCGTCCGCATCCAGCCTGCCGATATCGCCGAGCGATTCCCAGCCGTCGGCGCGGCGCTTCGGCTCGGCGCCGAGATAGTGATAGGTGGCATCCTTGCCGTCATTGTTGAGGAAATAGATCTCGCCGGTCTCGCCCGGCGCGACGTCGTTGCCGTCCTCGCCGATGATGCGCAAACGCGCCATCTCGCCGATCTTGCCGACCGAGCCCTTGTGCGTCAGCCATTCCGTGCCGGAGATGATGCAGGAGCCTTGTCTCTCGGTGCCGCCATAGAGCTCCCAGATCCGCTCAGGCCCGAGCCAGGCGATCCAGTTCTCCTTCAGCCAGGGTGGCATCGGAGCGGCCATGTGGAAGACGGTCTGCAGGCTCGACACGTCATAGGCGTTGCGCACGTGCTCCGGAAGCGCCCAGATCCGGTGCATCATGGTGGGCACGAAATTGACCCATTGCACGCGCTCGCGCGCGATCTGCCGCAGCGCCTCCTCGGCGTCGAACTTGACGAGGCCGGTGAGCTGGCCGCCGGTGAACAGCGCGTAGTGCGACACGATGAACGGCGCGTTGTGATAGAGCGGCCCGGGATTGAGCAGCGAGACCCCGAAGGGGATATTGAGCGGCGGCGTGGCGACCGTGTCGATCACTGCCGGCTGGTGATCGAGGATCACCTTCGGGCGGCCGGTCGAACCGCCGCTGGTCATCGCCTTCCAATAACGCGCTACCGGTGCGGTGAGCGGCTCGTCCGAAAACCCTTCCGGCACGAAATCCGCGGGCAGACGGTTCGGCGCGTTCCAATCGGCTTCGCCGCCGACCACCAGCGCCGGCTTCAGGATGTCGAGCACCGCGGCGGCTTCGCCGCGCGGCAGCCGCCATGACAGCGAGGTCGGCGTCGCCCCGCATTTCCACACCGCAAAGGAAGTCTCGAAGAACGCATTGCCGTTGGGCAAACCGATCGCGACGAAGTCGCCGGGCTTGACGCCCTTGGCCACGAACGCCCGCGCTCGCCGATTGGCGCCGCGTTCGAGCGCGTCCCATGTCAGCGTATCCTGCCCGTGACGGACGGCGATCGTGCCTTGCGGTTTGCGCTCGGCGTACCAGCGCGGCACGTCGGACAGGGGCAGCAGCATCAGGCGTTTCCACTTCGTTTTCTTGGCGTCGCCGACGAGGCGAGCGCAGGATGAAGTGACGCTGTGACTCCTGCGCCACGTCAAGCAAAAAATGTCAGCATCGCAGCCATGAATTTCCCGAGTTCCATGGGTGACAAGCCGGCCATAAAGGGGCAAAAATCAGCCCGACTCAGTTCGGGTTGAGTTTTGCAAGGAATGCTCTCGTAGAATGTCGAACGTAGTTGCATGGCGTCGTGCGGCGCTTGTCGTAGCCGCAGCAGGATTTTTCCTGCTGGCGCCGTCGCATGTCCAGGCACAATGGTGGAAGCGCGCCCCTGTTGACTTCGAGGCCTGCGCCGATGCCGCCGAGAAAGCCACGACCAAGTCCGAGAAGACGGCTGCGCTTGCCGACTGCAACGCCAAATTCGCCGGCCGGCGCAAGGCAGGCGGCGGCTATTCCTATTACGACTTCCTCCAGGACCGCACCTTCGACATCGCCGGCCCCAATCCGACGCCGGAGGAGCAGAAGAAGATCGACGAAGCCTACACCGCCTATCTCGCCAATCAGCGCCGCAGCAATGAAGCCGCTCAGGCCACCGCGCGTCAGCAGCGCGAGCAGCAGGAACAACAGGTGCAGCAGCTCCAGCAGGTCGCGTTGCGAACCGAGGTCGAGCGCGTGCCCGTGCCGGTCGAGCGGCCGAAAGTCCAGCAGGCCGCCATCGGCGACGCGCGGCCGCGGCCGAAGAGCGCGCCCTGCACCAAGGGCTCGTTCTCCTGCGAATGGCCGCGGCTGTCGGATGGATTGAACGATATCAAGAAGCTGTTCAGCCCTACGCCGAGCAAGCCGGCGAAGAAGGGCTGAGCTTCTTTGGTGTCATTCCGGCAGAGCTACACCCTCCGCCGTCGTCCCGGCGAAGGCCGGGACCCATAACCACAGGAAGTAGTTTGGCACGAGACTCGTAACCGCGAGTCTTCGCACAACAACTCCCTGTGGTTATGGGTCCCGGATCGGCGCGCGCTTCGGGCGCGCTTGTCCGGGACGACGGCGGAGGATGTGGCGCCGCCTGCACCTCAGTTCGGAGGCTTCTTCTTGCTGCGCTTCGGTTGAGCTACCGGCGCGGTCGCCGGGGCCGTTGTTGTCGGTGAACTACCTAATTGCGACCTGCTCTCCTGCAATCGCCTGTCATAGCCGGGAGAGTTCATGACCGTCGGCGGCCGGGCCTCCGCGACCGAGGACGCAACGCAGAGCAAAGACAGCGCGAACCCGATCATCAGACGACGCTTCATCGTTGCTCCTCGCTTCGCCCAGCCTGAACTCATGCGTTACCCGCGAACCTGCTGCGGCGTCAGCCGCGGTGGACCTTTGCCCGCGGCCTCAGCCTCCTTGATCAGCGCAACAATGCGGCGCGACAGCGGCACGTCGACATTGTTTTGTTCGGCGAGCGCGATGATCGCGCCCTGGAGATAATCGATCTCGGTCTTGCGGCCCTGCTTCAAATCCTGCCACATCGAGGAACGCGCCTCGGGATCGATCTTCATGGTCCTTCCCAGGATCAGCTTGAAAATCGGATCAGGCAGCCTCAGCAAGGTGGGCGTCCAGGACGACGGGATCGGCGTCGCCGAAACCGGCGTGATGCCGGCGGCCCTCATCGCCGCCAGCCCCTCCGCCATCTGGTCGGCGAACAGCCTTCGCCAGTCGCGGTTCGCCAATTGCGCGGCGAGCGGCATGTCGGACAAGGCGCTGAGCGCGTTATTCAAATTGATGATCAGCTTGCCCCATTGCACGCCGGTGATGTCGCCGCTCGCGCGCATAGTGAGCCCCGGCACCGACAGCGCTGCGGCCGTGTTCGCATCGTCTTCGCCAACATGAATGTCGCCGGAGGTCGAGCGGTGAAAGCGGCCCTCGCCCATCCCGACCACGTTGAAAGGCACCATGCCGGCGAGCACACGGCGGTCGCCGAGGCGCTCGCGCAGCACCGCGACATTGCCGACGCCGTTTTGCAGCGAGACGATGACGGCGTCCTGCGGCGCATGCTGCGCGATCTGATCCGCGACAGCGGCCGTGTCGGCGCTCTTCACTGTGACCAGCACGATGCCGGCGCTGTGGAAGATCGCGGGATCGTCCGACAGCGCGAGTTGGCCCGCGCTGAGCTTCTTCTCCGAGCCGTCGAAATCGGTCAGAAGCAGGTCGAACCGCTCGATCTCGGACTTCACCCGCGGCCGCACCAGGAGCGCGACGCGGCGGCCGGCAGCGGCCAGGGTGCCGCCGACGAAACATCCGATGGCGCCTGCGCCGGCCACCACGATCGGTCGATCCGTAACCACCTTGGCTTGCCCCCTCAACGATCTGCCCTCGATAGCAGAGGCTGTGCCTGCTGCCCATTCCCGCAGTTGCGGCGCAATCGCCTTGTAACCATCATGACAGCCTCATATGTTTTCGAGCGGGGCTTGTTACGGCAAGAAAGCGCCAAAGGAGAACGCCATGGGTTTGCTCGACGTCCTCAACGGCATGCAGAACGGCCCGCGCGGCCCAAGCACGCCGAGTTCACAATCCTCATCCAGCGGCGGCATGTCGCCCATGACCATGGCGCTCCTTGGCCTGCTCGCCTGGAAGGCATTCAAGCATTTGAGCGGCAACCAGACCGGCAGCGCGCCGCAGCCGTCCCCGGCACCGACGCCGACGCATCTCCCCCCACCGGTGAATGCGGGCGCTGGCGGCGGCCTCGGTGACCTGTTGAAGGGTGGCCTTGGCGGCCTGCTCGCGGGCGGCGCGGCCGGCAGCGTGCTCAGCGGCGGGCTCGGCGATCTCCTCAACCAGCTCCAGCAGAGCGGCCATGGCGACGCCGCCAATACCTGGGTCGGCAAGGGCGAGAACAAGGCGATCGCACCAGGCGATCTCGCCAATGCGCTCGGCGCCGACCAGATCGAGAGCCTGTCCGCCCAGAGCGGCCTGTCGCGTGACGAGCTGCTCTCGGGCCTCAGCCAGTATCTGCCGCAGGTGGTTGACCATCTGACGCCGGACGGACGGCTGCCGACCGAGCAAGAGATCGCGGGCAGAGTCTGATTCAGTTAGTCAAAGCGAGGGAAGCACGGACATGAGCATGGGCGGTTTGTTGTGGATCATCGTCGTCGGCTTCGTCGCCGGCCTCATCGCGCGTTGGCTGGCGCCGGGACCGAACAATCCGAGCGGCTTCATCCTCACCACCATCCTCGGCATCGCCGGCGCATTTCTCGCGACCTTCATCGGCCAGGCCATCGGGCACTACAGTCCCGACCAGGGCGCGGGATTCATCATGGCCACGATCGGCGCCGTGGTGGTGCTGTTCATCTGGCACCGTCTGGTGGCGAGCGGCGTGATCAAGGGGTGACGCTTCAAAGCGTCGAAAGCGGCACACCGCCACCTCATCGTCATGCCCGGGCTTGACCCGGGCATCCACGTCTTTTGATCCGCGCGGGAACGCGTGGATGGCCGGGTCAAGCCCGGCCATGACGTGGAGAGAGTTTGGCGACCTCACGTCACCAAATGCATGCCCGCATCCATGCGCACGACCTCGCCGGTCATGTTGCTGGAGGCCGGCATCGCCAGGAAGCAGACGAGCTGCGCGATGTCTTCCGCCGATGATGCGACCTTCAGCGGCACCTTCGCCACGACGCTGTCGCGCACCTGCTTGGCGCCGGCCTCGCCGCGGCCCTTGGTGAACCAGGGCGTATCGATATAGCCGGGACACACCGTGTTGACGCGGATCAGCGGCGCCAGCGCGCGCGACAGCGACAGCGTCATGGTGTTGAGCGCGCCCTTGCTCGCGGCGTACGCGATCGACGATCCGACGCCACTGATGCCGGCGACCGAGGAGATGTTGACCACGGCGGACGGCCGCCCAGAGGCCTTGGCGCCGGCCTCCAGCAGGCTGCGCGCCGCGCGCACCATCTGGAATGGGCCGATGGTGTTGACGCCGTACAGGCGCTGGAAATCTTCCGCCGACAATCCGTCGAGATCGGCATGGGCGACATGCTTGGTGGTGCCGGCATTGTTGACGAGCATGTCGAGCCGGTCCCAGCCACCAGCTGCCGCAACGATCTTGCGGCAATCGTCATCTTTCGAGACGTCGCCCTGCGCGACCAGAACTTCCGGTGAGCCCGCCTTGCGGCAAAGCTCCGCGGTCGCCTCGGCTTCCTTCTGGCTCGAGGAATAGTTGATGACGAGCCGCGCCCCGCTCCGTGCGAGAATTTCCGCGGTCGCAGCACCCAAGCCGGAGGCGGACCCCGTCACGATTGCGCACAAACTGTCCTTTGCCATCCGGATTTCCTTCCCCTTGATTGACTATCGACGTTCTGTTTAGCGAGTTTGCCGCGCCCTGCAAATCGAGCAAACTCCGCTAAGCGGAATTAGCTCATCGCCCATGCCCGCGCCGCAGGTTGACCTGCGATCAACGCTTGTCAGGGCCATGGCTTTTTTGGATCATCGGGCGCAAGAAGAACCTGCGCGCCCGCCCACGGGGCCGGACGCGCCAATGGCAAAACACGGGGAACGCTGTGGCGGAGAGTGACAATATCGTCGTCGAGACTGCGGAGAAAATCTTCGCCGATCTCGCCGATCCGCAGACCGTCAACAACGACAAGAAGGATACGTGGCAGGCGCCGCTATGGCAGGCGCTGAGCGAAGCCGGCTTGCCATTGTCCTGGGTGCCCGACGATCTCGGCGGCTCTGGTGCGAGCCTTGCCGACGGCTTTGCGCTGCTGAACGCCGCCGGCCGTTTCGCAGTCGCGGTTCCCCTGGCCGAAACCATGCTGGCGGGCTGGCTGCTGGCGCAGGCGAAGATCGCATCTCCCGAGGGCGAGATGACGCTGCTGCCGGCATCCCCGAAGGATCGGATCACGCGCGATGCCGATGGTGCGCTCTCCGGCCGCGCCCGCGGCGTGCCCTTCGCGAAGGCGGCAAAGCACTTCGCAGTGCTGGTCCACGGCAAGGACGGCGCCTCGATCGCGCTGGTCGACGCGAGCAAGGGTCGGATCGAGACCGGGCTCAATGTCGGCTACGACCACAGCGACACCGTCACGCTCGACAAGGTCCAGCCCATCACCGTCAAGCCCGCCCCGAGCGGCTTTGACCAGACCACAATGATGCTGATGGGCGGCGTCGCGCGCAGCCTTCAGATCGCGGGCGCGCTGGAAGCGATGCTCGACATCTCCGTGCGCTATTCCAACGAGCGCGTCGCCTTCGAGAAGAAGATCTCCAAATTCCAGGCGGTGCAGCACAATCTCGCCCGCCTCGCCGGCGAGTCGGCTGCTGCCCTTGCCGCGGCGACCTCCGCGGCCGATGCCATCGCCAACGCAAAGTCCTTCGATGACGCGGTCTACCTCGAAGCCGCCTCCGCAAAGATCCGCTGTGCGGAAGCCGCGGAAAAGGGCGGGGCCATCGCGCATCAGGTCCATGGCGCGATCGGCTTCACCCTGGAGCATATCCTGCACCGCTATTCGCTGCGGGCGCTGGCCTGGCGCGACGATTTCGGTTCGGAAAGCCACTGGGCCGTCGAGCTCGGCAAGCTGGTTGCAAACCGCGGCGCCGACGAATTGTGGCCGCTCGTGGCTTCGCGCTGATCAGGGACGAGACAACAATGACCGCTGCCCTCCGTTTCGATCCGATCCGCCTGCCCGAGAAATGCGAGCAACTGCGCAAGGAAGTGCGCGCCTTCCTCGCGGAGGAAATCGCCGCCGGCACCTTCGATCCGCACAAGCCCAACCGCGAAGACACCGACGCGCCGGAATTTTCCCGCCGGGTCGGCGCCAAGGGTTGGCTCGGCATGACATGGCCGAAGAAATATGGCGGCCAGGAGCGCTCGTTCCTCGAACGTTACGTGGTGACGGAGGAGATGCGCGTCGCCAACGCGCCGACGCGGCGGTTCTTCGTCGCCGACCGCCAGAGCGGACCGGTGCTGATCAAGTACGCGCCCGAGCACATCAAGATGGACATCCTACCGCGTATCTGCCGCGGCGAGATATGCTTCGCGATCGGCATGAGCGAGCCGAACTCCGGCTCGGACCTGTTCGCCGCGAAGACCCGCGCGACCAAGACCGACGGCGGCTATCTCATCAACGGCACCAAGATCTGGACCTCGTCAGCGCATATCGCCGACTACATGATCGCGATCTTTCGGACGTCGCAGCCGACCAAGGAGAACCGCCGTCACGGCCTGACGCAGTTCCTAGTCAAGATGAAGCAGCCGGGCATCCAGGTGAACCCGATCGGCCAGATCACCGGCCAGTACGAGTTCAACGAGGTCGTCTTCACCGATTTCTTCGTGCCCGACGATCACGTGCTCGGCGAAGTCGACGGCGCCTGGAAGCAGGCGACCAGCGAGCTCGCTTATGAACGTTCGGGCCCCGAGCGCTTTCTGGAGACCTATTACGTGCTGACCGAGCTGGTTCGCGCGGTTGGTCCCAATCCTGATACCCGCAGTGCCGAAGGGGTCGGCCGGCTGGTGGCGCAGCTTCACACCATGCGGCGCATGTCGGTCTCGGTCGCGGGCATGCTGCAGGCGGGCAAGGAGCCGGTCGTCGAAGCGTCCATCGTCAAGGACATCGGCACGGTGTGGGAGCAGCAGCTGCCGCACCGCGTGCGCGATCTCGCCGCCTTCGTCGAGGAGACTGCGACCAATCGCGAGACGCTGGAGCGGCAGCTCGACTTCGCCATCAAGACCGCGCCGAAACTCACCATCCAGGGCGGCACCACCGAGGTGCTGCGCGGCATCATCGCCCGCGGCCTTGGTTTGCGCTAATCATTCGAGGACATCATGAGCACTTATAAAGATATCGGCGTCGAAAAAGTTGGTCACGTCGGCACCATCGAGATCCGCCGCCCGCCGCTCAACTTCTTCGACATTTCGCTGATCAACCAGATCGCGGATGCGCTCGACGAGTTCGACCGCGACATCGAGATTCGCGCCTCGGTGCTGTCGGCGCAGGGCAAGGCATTCTGCGCCGGCGCGAATTTCCAGGACCCGGCCCGCCAGGCCCAAGAGGCGCGCGAAGCCGACAAGACGGCCAAGGGCGATCCGGCCGACAGTCTCGGGGCGATCAATCACCTCTACATTCAGGCCGTGCGCATCTTCCGCGCCAAGAAGCCGATCGTCGCGGCCGTGCAGGGCGCTGCCATCGGCGGCGGATTGGGCCTCGCGGTCTCGGCGGACTTCCGGGTCACCTGCCCCGAAGCGCGCTTCTCCGCGAACTTTACCAAGCTCGGCTTCCATCCCGGCTTCGGCCTGACCGTGACGCTGCCCGAGCTGATCGGAAAAAACAACGCCGAGCTGATGTTCTACACCAGCCGCCGCGTCACCGGCGAAGAGGCCTTCAAATGGGGCCTCGCTAACGAGTTGGTGCCGCAGGATCAGGTCAAGGCGGCCGCACTGAAGCTCGCCGGCGAAATCGCCGAATGCTCCCCGCTCGGCCTCGTCTCCACCCGCGCCACGATGCGCGCCGGGTTGGCCGACCGCGTGATGGCCGCGACCAATCACGAACTCGAGGAGCAGACCCGGCTGCGCGCGACGGAAGATTTCAAGGAAGGCGTGAAGGCCACGGAAGAACGGCGGGTGGCGAATTTCAGGGGGCGGTAGCTTTCAACTTTGGCCGGAGGGAGAGTTTGGCGAAGACTCTTAGTCGTTCTTCGGTATGAACACTGTGCTCCCTCGATAGATCACGCGGTATGGGTCCCGGCCCCCGTGCGCAATTGCGCACTAGGCCGGGACGACGGCGTTGATTGTGACAACTACTTCCGCCCCACCAAGCGATCAAGCAACAAGCCGGAACGTCACCCCGCCCAGCAGGAACTCATCGCCCGCGACCGCAAGACCCTTTGCCCTGGCGGCGTGCAACACGCGCGCCGTATCCGCCACCCGAAACTCCAGCGCGCTCATGATTTCGCTGGCGCCCTTCACGAAACGGAAGGTCGCGTTGGGCAGCGCCAGTTCAGCATCGCCACTCGGCGCAACGCCGATGAGCTTGCCCCAATGCTCGGCCAGCCCTTTCGGGTCCGGGCTCTGCATTTCCACGCTCGTCAACGCCTGCGTCACGTCCTTGCGGATGAATTTCTGCCAGTCCGGCCCCGCCGGCGGATAAGGCCCTAAAATGTCGTCGCTGCCTTCGGTGTGGTTGAACTCGATGAAGGCGCCGCGGCAGTCGCGGGGATGGAGCTGCACGCCGTGATAGGGCGCGTGGTCGATGACGTTGGCGGTGCGCACGCCGAGCGCGTTGGCATTGCGACCGCGCTCGTCGGGATCGTTGCAGCAGAAGATCGCCATGTAGCCGCCGCGCCCGCCGCTCTTCTCGATGAAGCGGCCGGCGGTGGTGCCGTCCTTGAACGGCGCAACCACCTCCAGCATGATCGTGTCGACCGGCAGCAGCGCGTTCTCCAGGCCGTATTTCGCGACGTTGCCGTCGCGGTAGCAGACAGCGAGGCCCATGATATCAGCGATGTCAGTGATCACGGGCGCGAGCTGCGGCGCGACCAGGCAGATCTGTCGCAACCGCATATAGGGCGCCATCGTCATGCGCCCTTGAAGGTCGGCTTGCGCTTCTCGACGAACGCCTTTGCGGCCTCCTTGTGATCCTCGGTATCGCTGCAGCGGGTATGGTGGATCGCCTCGCCATCGAAGCAATCCTCCAGCGCCAGATGCTCGGCATTGTTGATGTTGCGCTTGATGAAGCCGAGCGCGATCGACGGCCCCTGCGCCAGCGACAGCGCGAGCTCGTGCGCGGCCGCATCGATCTCGGCGTCGGGGACGACCTTCGTCACCATGCCGATCGCATGCGCTTCCTTCGCGGAAAGCACCGGCGAGGTCAGATAGAGCTCGCGCGCCCGCGCGCTACCGAGGAGTTGGGTGAGAAAATAGGTGCCGCCGTAATCGCCGGAGAAGCCGACTTTTGCGAAGGCGGTGGTGATCTTGCAGGATTCGGAGGCGACGCGGAGGTCACACGACAGCGCCATCGACAGACCCGCGCCGGCGGCCGCGCCGTCGAGCTGTGCCACCACAGGCTTTGGCATCTGGTGCAGGATGCGCGACACCTCCATGCCGCGGCGCAGGTTCGCCATCTTCACTTCGAACGGAAGCGGCGCCCGGCCCTCCGCCATCGACTTGACGTCGCCGCCGACGCAGAAGCTGCCACCCGCGCCCTTGAACAAGACCGCGCGCACCTCCGGATCATCCGCCGCGCGCCGCGCCGCCACGACCAGCCCGGCGACCATGTCCGGGTTGAGCGCGTTCTTCCGCTCGGGCCGGTTCATGGTGATGGTGAGCAGCCCGCCTTCGAGCTTTTGCAGGACCATGTCGTTACTCATGGGGCGTCTCCCTTGTTGTTGTTTTGTATCTCCGTCGTTCCGGGGCTCGCGAAGCGAACCCGGAACCTCGAGATCCCGGGTTCGCTTCGCGCCCCGGGATGACGTCGTGACTGACGTCACGCCGTCACTTCTTCACCAGCGGACAGCGCGACTGCTCCAGCGACTGGAACGCCTCGCTGCCGGGCACGGTGGCGAGCAGCTTGTAGTCATCCCAGCGGCCCTTGGATTCCGACGGCTTCTTGACCTCGAACAGGTACATGTCGTGCAGCATGCGGCCGTCCTCGCGGATCTTGCCGTTCTTGGCGAAGAAGTCGTTGATCGGCGTCTCCTTCATCACTTTCATCACCGTCGCAGCGTCGGTCGTGCCGGCCGCCTTCACCGCTTTCAGGTAGTGCGTCACGGACGAATAGACGCCAGCCTGCGCCGAGGTCGGCGGCCGCTTCATGCGTTCCTGGAAGCGCTTCGAGAACGCGCGGGTGTCGTCGTTGAGATCCCAGTAGAAGGCCTCCGCAAGCAACAGGCCCTGCGCGGTCTCGAGCCCGATCGAGTCGATGTCAGTCACGAAGGCGAGCAGCGGCGAGACCTTCTGGCCGCCCTTGGTGATGCCGAACTCGGCCGCCTGCTTGATGGCGTTGACGGTATCGCCGCCGGCGTTCGCAAGCCCGATCACCTTGGCTTTCGAAGCCTGCGCCTGGAGCAGGAACGACGAGAAATCCGACGTGTTTAGCGGATGGCGCACGCTGCCGAGCACCTTGCCGCCGGTCTTGGTCACGACGGCGCTGGTGTCCTTCTCCAGATCCTGGCCGAAGGCGTAGTCGGCAGTGAGAAAGTACCAGGTGTCGAGGCCTGACTTCACGGCCGCAAGGCCGGTCACGTTGGCTTGGCCGTAGGTGTCGAACACGTAGTGAATGGTATAGGGACCGCAGGCCTCGTTGGTGAGACGGATCGAGCCCGGGCCGTTGAACATGATGATCTTGTTGCGCGCTTTCGCGATCTCTCCGGCGGCGAGCGCGGTCGCGGAGGCCGCGACGTCGTAGATCATCTCGACGCCCTGATTGTCGAGCATGTCGCGGGCGATGTTGGCGGAGAGATCGGCCTTGTTCTGATGGTCGGCGGCCAGCACCTGGACCTTGCGGCCGAGCACCTCACCGCCAAAGTCCTCCACGGCCATCTTGGCCGCGGTCTCGCTGCCGGGGCCGGTGATGTCGGCATACAGGCTCGACATGTCGAGGATGCCGCCGATCTTGAGTGGCGGCTTGTCCTGAGCCTGCACGGCGCTTGCGCTCAGCGCCAGCGCAGCAGCAAAAATGCCCGACAAAACATGCTTCATCGAAAAAGACCTCCCTTATCGCGCCGTACTCTGATGGCGGCTTGGTTGTTGCTCTTGGTTAAAGCTGTTGCCGCAATCATGCCGCATGCACAAGAGCGCAGCAAGCGAAGCTACGCTACGAGGACATGATTGGCGCGCATGTTTTCCGCAAAGCGGAATGGCGAAGTACAGACAACTGCTTCCACCTCGTTGCTTCGCTGCGCTCGCAATGACGGAGCCTGACGAAGCCTCTTCGCGACACGCCACGCTTGAGTTAAGACTGGCACGCAACGCAACCTCACCGGGCAACGTGACGCAACGGCTTCGCCTGATCGCAATCCTTCTCGTCGCGAGTCAGAGCGCATTCGCGAGCCCGTGCCAGTTCGAGTCCCAAGGCGAAGGCCGCGTCACCGCGATCGATGCGCGCAGTCTGCGGCTCGATGACGGCCGGGAAATCCGCCTGACCGGCATCGAGCCGACCGCGACCACGAGGCAGGCGCTGACCGCGCTGCTCGTCGGGCGCGACGTGATCCTGCGCAGCGCCGACGACACGCCGGACCGCTATGGCCGCCAGGGCGCGCTGGTCTTTGTCGGCGAGAGTGACGTATCCGTGCAGGCGACGCTCCTCGCCCAGGGCGACGCCATCGTCTCCGCCGAGATCGCCGATAAGGACTGCGCAGCCGCCTTGATGGCGTCGGAGGCCGAGGCGAGGCGCCAAAAAAAGGGCAACTGGGCTGACCCGTTGGCCTTAAAAAACGCGGAAAGTCGGGACGATATTTTGGCGGGGATCGGGCGTTTTGTGGTGGTCGAGGGCAAAGTCCTGTCGGTCCGGCAAGCTGGGGCGATGACCTACCTCAACTTCGGACGAAACTGGACACGCGGCTTCGCCGTGACTATTTCAAAGCGCATGGTACCCGCGTTCGAAGGCGCCGGGATAGCTCTTAAGTCTCTGGAAAATAAACGTATTCGTGTCCGGGGCTGGGCTGAGGGGAATACGGGGCCGCGTATCGCTGTACGCCTCGTGGGACAGATCGAGTTGCTGGGCGCAAACGAGCCGACAGGGGTAAGGCCCTAAAAGGGGCCAGGCACGGGTTAAGCGACGTGAATGGGGTGCTAGGACGGCACGGACAAGGTGAACGCCGCCGCCTGCGGGCAGCGCCGGCTGCGCTATGCCTCGTGCTGGGTTCAGCCCTTGCCGGTTGCGGCGATATGGGCCGCTTCCAGACCGCGGCGGCGCCGCCGACCGTCGCGATGCCCAAGCCGAAGCCCGCCGTCGCGCAGACCCCCGCCACCGAGAAGGAGCACGAGCGCATCCTGGCGAGCTATGGCGGCACCTATGACGACCCAAGGCTCGAATCGCTCGTCAGCAAGACCGTCGACCGGCTGGTCGCGGCGTCCGACCGCCCCGACCAGGGTTACAGGGTCACGATTCTCAATTCCGGCGCGGTGAACGCCTTCGCGCTGCCGAACGGCCAGCTCTATGTCACGCGCGGTCTGCTTGCGCTCGCAAGCGACACGTCGGAATTGTCCTCCGTGCTCAGCCACGAGATGGCGCATGTGCTGTCCAAGCACGCCGCGATGCGTGAGGACCAGGCCCGCCAGGCCGCGATCGTCACCCGCGTCGTCACCGACATGAGCAACGATCCCGATCTCACCGCGCTCGCGCTCGCCAAGACCAAGCTGACCATGGCGAGCTTTTCGCGCAATCAGGAGTTCGAGGCCGACGGTGTCGGCGTCGGGATTTCCGCCAAGGCCCGTTTCGACCCTTATGGTGCCGCACGCTTTCTCTCGGCGATGGAGCGCAATGCCGAGCTGAAGGTCGGCAAGACCTCGCTCGATCCGCGCGCGCAGGATTTCACCTCGTCGCATCCGGCAACGCCCGAGCGCGTGCAGAACGCGCAGACCATCGCGCGGCAATACGCCGCGCCAGAGGGCGGCGAGCGCGACCGCGAGACCTATCTCGCCGCGATCGACAACCTCGTCTACGGCGAAGATCCCAGCGAAGGTTTTGTCCGCGGCCGGCGCTTCCTGCATCCGAAGCTCGGCTTCACCTTCCAGGCGCCGGACAATTTTACGCTGGACAATACTGCGCAGGCCGTGATCGGCGTGCGCGACGGCGGCTCGCAGGCGATGCGTTTCGACGTCGTGCGGGTGCCGGCCGAACAGTCGCTCGGCGATTACCTGAATTCCGGCTGGATGGAGGGTGTCGAGAAGGCCTCCACCGAGGACATCACCATCAACGGTTTTCCGGCTGCGTCCGCCACCGCCAAGGGCGACCAGTGGCAGTTCAAGGTCTATGCGCTGCGCTTCGGCAGCGACGTCTACCGCTTCATCTTCGCGGCGCGCCAGAAGTCGACCGAGAGCGAGCGCAATGCGCGCGAGACCGTCGGTTCATTCCGCCGCCTGACGCTCGACGAGATCCAGGCCGCGCGCCCGCTGCGCATCAAGGTCATCACCGTGCAGCCCGGCGACACCGTGGAATCGCTCTCCCACCGCATGGCAGGCGTCGATCACCCGGCCGAGCGTTTTCGCGTCCTCAACGGCCTCGATCGCAACGCACAGGTAAAGGTGCGCGATCGCGTGAAGGTTGTGGCGGATTGATGTACGCTAAACTGCCGTAGGGTGGGCAAAGCGAAGCGTGCCCACCATTCCCGATCAGGATTGTTGAAAGATGGTGGGCACGGCGCTTACGCGCCTTTGCCCACCCTACAAGCTCCGCCCGATCAGCGCCCCGCGTCCATATCGCCGGCCTCGCGCTGGCCGCTGAGCCAGAGCGCGAGCAAGGTCCAGAACGCGCCCGACAGCAGGTACGCACCCGAGGCAATGACGCCGAGATTGGTCGCAAGCAACAGGGCGACGAGCGGTGCAAAGCCGGCGCCGAACAGCCAGGCCATGTCGGAGGTCAGCGCCGAGGCCGTGTAGCGATACGCCTGCTTGAAATTCGAGGCGATCGCACCCGACGACTGGCCGAACGACAGACCGAGCAGGATGAAGCCGATCACCATGTAGATGGTCTCTCCGAACGCGCCGGCATCGAGCAGCTGCGGGGCAAAGCCGCTGTAGATCGCGATCGCGATCGCCGACCCCATCAGCAGCGACTTGCGGCCGACGCGGTCGGCGATGACACCGGAGAGCACGATCGCGCCGACGCCGAACACGGCGGCGACGATCTCGATGATCAGGAAGCGCACCGGGCTTTCGCGGGTGAACAGGAACACCCAGGACAGCGGAAACACCGTGACCATGTGGAACAGAGCGAAGCTTGCCAGCGGCGCAAACGCACCGAGCATGATGTTCTGGCCTTCGCGCGCCACGGTCTCGGAGATGCGCGAGGGCTGCAATTCGCGGGTCTCGAACAGCGAGGCATATTCTTCCGTCGTCACCATGCGCAGCCGCGCGAACAGCGCCACGACGTTGATGGCAAAGGCGACGAAGAACGGATAGCGCCAGCCCCAATCGAAGAAATCGTCGGCCGAAAGATTCCCGGCGAAATAGGCGAACAGCCCGCTCGCCACGATCAGACCGAGCGGCGCGCCAAGCTGCGGCACCATCGCGTACCAGCCGCGCTTCGAAGGCGGCGCGTTCAGCGCCAGCAGCGAGGCCATGCCGTCCCAGGCGCCGCCCCAGGCCAGACCCTGTGCGATGCGCGCCAGCGCCAGCAGCCAGATCGCGGCAACGCCGATCTCGTGATAGCCGGGCAGGAACGCGATCGCGACAGTGGCGGTGCCGAGCAGGAACAGCGCCGAGATCAGCTTGGCCGTCTTGCCGTACTCGCGATCGACCGTCATGAAAATCACGGTGCCGATCGGCCGGGCCATGAAGGCCAGCGCGAAGATCATGAAGGAATAAAGGGTGCCGGTCAGTTCGCTCGTGAACGGAAATACCAGGCGCGGGAAGACGATCACCGAGGCGATCGCGAAGACGAAGAAGTCGAAGAATTCCGAGGTGCGGCCGATGATGACGCCGATGGCGATCTCGCCGGGACTGGCCTGGTCGTGGCCGTGCTCGCCCGAGTGGTCTGCCATTGCGGGGGTCTGTGCCATCGCCATTCGTGCGCCCTTAACGTCCTGAAAACCAAAGCCGACCGCCCGGCGAGGCGCCAGGCAATCCAAGCCTGTCTGGCGCAACATCCCGCACTGCAACATTGGACAAATTGTCCAATGTCCGGATTGCTGCGCCGCAGCTACCCCTTGGGCCCGCAAAGGAAACTCATTCTCATAAGGCTCGGCCCGTGTCCCGTTTCAAGATTCTGGCGCTGCTACCCCTGGCGGTTGCGCTCAGCGGCTGCAACTACGTCGTGCTGGCGCCGGCCGGCGATATCGCGGCGCAACAGCGCGACCTCGTCATCATCTCCACCGTCCTGATGCTCTTGATTGTCGTGCCCGTGATGGCGCTGACGGTGCTGTTCGCCTGGCGCTACCGCCAGTCCAACACCGACGCCCGGTACGAGCCGGAATGGGACCACTCGACCAGCCTCGAGCTGGTGATCTGGTCGGCGCCGCTCTTGATCATCGTCTGCCTGGGCGCGCTGACCTGGATGGGCACGCATCTGCTCGACCCCTATCGCACGCTCGGCCGCATCCATGCCGACCGCGCCGTGGACCAGTCCAAGGCCCCGCTCGAGGTCGACGTCGTGGCGCTCGACTGGAAGTGGCTCTTTATCTATCCGGACTACGGCATCGCCACCGTCAACGATCTGGCAGCTCCGGTCGATCGTCCCATCAACTTCCGCATCACCGCGTCCTCGGTGATGAACTCGTTCTACATCCCCGCGCTGGCCGGCCAGATCTACGCGATGCCCGGCATGGAGACCAAGCTCCACGCCGTCGTGAACCACGCCGGCACCTACCGGGGCTTTTCGGCGAACTACAGCGGGGCCGGCTTCTCCGGCATGCACTTCAACTTCCAGGGCCTCGACGACAAGGGCTTTGACGCCTGGATCGCCAGCGCCAAGTCCGGCGGCGGTTCGCTCGGCCGCGCCGAATATCTCCAGCTCGAAAAGCCCAGCCAGAACGAGCCGGTGCGGCGCTACGGCACGATCGATTCCGATCTCTACCGCCTGATCCTCAACATGTGCGTCGAGACCGGCAAGATGTGCCAGAGCGAGATGATGGCGATCGACGCCAAGGGGGGCCTCGGCCATGAGGGCCTGAACAACACGCTGCCGCTGGCCTACGACAAGTACGCCCGCCGCGGCACGGCGCTTGGGCCGGAGCCGACCTTCGTCGCCGGCACCTGCACGCCCGAGGCGCCGCAGGGCAGGACCACCGCCTCCATCACGGCACCTGTCGACACCGCGCCGCTGCTCGGCGCCGGCCTGAAGCGGCCGACTTTCACGCCGCTGAAGTCCTCGTCCTTCTTCCTCGGACAACGTCCGAAGTCAGATTCGTAAAGAGATCCCGCATGTCTCCTGATCTTCTCAAGCTCATCTTCGGCCGGCTCACCTTCGAATCGCTGCCGCTGCACGAGCCGATCGTCGTCGGCACCTTTGCCGTGGTCGCGACCGGCGGCCTCATCATGGTCGCCGGCCTGACCTATTTCCGCGTCTGGGGTTATCTCTGGAGCGAGTGGTTCACCAGCGTCGACCACAAGCGCATCGGCATCATGTACATGATCCTCGGCATCGTGATGCTGCTGCGCGGCTTCGCCGACGCGCTGATGATGCGGTTGCAGCAGGCGCTCGCCTTCGGCGGCTCGGAGGGCTATCTCAACTCGCATCACTACGACCAGGTCTTCACCGCCCACGGCGTGATCATGATCTTCTTCGTGGCGATGCCGCTGGTCACCGGCCTGATGAACTTCGTCGTGCCGCTCCAGATCGGTGCGCGCGACGTGTCGTTCCCATTCCTGAACAATTTCAGCTTCTGGATGACGGTCGGCGGCGCTGTGCTGGTGATGGCCTCGCTGTTCATCGGCGAATTCGCCCGTACCGGCTGGCTGGCTTATCCGCCACTATCGAACATCGGCTACAGTCCGGATGTCGGCGTCGACTATTACATATGGGGATTGCAGGTCGCGGGCGTCGGAACGACGCTGTCCGGCATCAACCTGATCTGCACCATCGTCAAGCTGCGGTGCCCCGGCATGACCATGATGCGGATGCCGGTGTTCACCTGGACCGCGCTCTGCACCAACGTGCTGATCGTCGCCTCCTTCCCGGTTCTGACCGTCGTGCTCGCGCTGCTCTCGCTCGACCGCTACGTCGGCACCAACTTCTTCACGAACGATTTCGGCGGCAGCCCGATGATGTACGTGAACCTGATCTGGATCTGGGGTCATCCCGAGGTCTACATCCTGGTTCTCCCCGCCTTCGGCATCTTCTCGGAAGTGACCTCGACCTTCTCGGGCAAGCGGCTGTTCGGCTACACCTCGATGGTCTACGCCACGGTGGTCATCACCATCCTGTCGTACCTGGTCTGGCTGCACCACTTCTTCACGATGGGGTCGGGCGCCAGCGTCAACTCCTTCTTCGGCATCACCACGATGATCATCTCGATCCCGACGGGCGCGAAGATGTTCAACTGGCTGTTCACGATGTATCGCGGCCGCATCCGCTTCGAGCTGCCGATGATGTGGACGATCGCGTTCATGCTGACCTTCGTGCTCGGCGGCATGACCGGCGTGCTGCTCGCGGTGCCGCCGGCCGACTTCGTCCTGCACAACAGCCTGTTCCTGATCGCGCACTTCCACAACGTGATCATCGGCGGCGTCGTGTTCGGCGCGTTCGCCGGCATCGGCTACTGGTTCCCGAAGGCGTTCGGCTTCAAGCTCGACCCGTTCTGGGGCAAGCTGTCATTCTGGTTCTGGGTCACGGGCTTCTACCTCGCCTTCATGCCGCTCTATGTGCTCGGCCTGATGGGCGTGACCCGCCGGCTCCGTGTGTTCGACGACCCGAGCCTGCAGATCTGGTTCATCGTGGCCGGCATCGGCGCTTTCCTGGTCTTCCTCGGCATCCTCTCGATGCTGATGCAGTTCGCGGTCAGCTTCCTCAGGCGCGATCAGCTCAAGGACGTCACCGGCGATCCCTGGGATGCGCGCACGCTGGAATGGGCGACTTCCTCGCCGCCGCCGGCCTACAACTTCGCCTTCACCCCCGTCGTTCACGACAATGACGCGTGGTGGGACATGAAGAAGCGCGGCTATCAGCGCCCGCTCCTTGGGTTCAAGCCGATCCACATGCCCAGCAGCACCGGCACCGGCATCATCCTTGCCGGCCTTGCCACCGCGATGGGCTTCGGCCTGATTTGGTACATCTGGTGGCTGGCGGCCGCGAGCTTCATCGCGATGCTCGCCGTCGGCATCGGTCACACCTTCAACTATCACCGCGATTTCGACATTCCGGCCCACGACGTCATCCGGGCCGAAGACGCGCGCACCAAACTGCTCGCCGGAGCCAAGTAAATGACTGTCGCTGTCAATCCCACGCAAACCGGCGAACCGGTGTTCTACCTCGCCGACGAACACCCGCATCCGGAAGGCTACAGCACCTCGCTGGGCTTCTGGATCTATCTGATGAGCGACTGTCTCATCTTCGCGATCCTGTTCGCCACCTTCGGCGTGCTCGGCGGCAATTACGCCGCCGGGCCGGCGCCGAAAGATCTGTTCGAGCTGCCGCTGGTCGCGGTGAACACCTCGATGCTGCTGCTGTCGTCGATCACGTATGGCTTTGCGATGCTGACGATGCAGCAGAACAAGGTCGCGCAGACCCAGATGTGGCTGGCGATCACCGGGCTGTTCGGCGCCGCCTTCATCGGCATCGAGCTGTCGGAGTTCGCCCACATGATCCATGAAGGCGCGACGCCGCAGCGCAGCGCCTTCCTGTCCGCCTTCTTCACCCTGGTCGGCACCCACGGCCTGCACGTCTCCTGCGGCCTGATCTGGCTGGTGACCCTGATGGTTCAGGTCTGGAAGTTCGGCCTGATCGAGGCCAACCGCCGCCGCCTGATGTGCCTGTCGATGTTCTGGCACTTCCTGGACGTGGTCTGGATCGGCGTCTTCACCTTCGTCTATCTCCTGGGAGTTCTGCGATGAACACCGTTACTCACGCCGCCCACGCGGACGATCACCACCATGGCGATGGCCACGCTCACGGCTCGTTCTCGACCTACATGCTCGGCTTCGTGCTCTCGGTCGTGCTCACCGCGATCCCGTTCTGGCTGGTGATGAGCGGCGCGCTTCCGAGCAAGCAGATCACCGCGCTCGTCATCATGGCCTTCGCGGTGGTGCAGATCGTCGTGCACATGATCTACTTCCTGCACATGAACACGACGTCCGAAAACGGCTGGAGCATGATGGCGCTGATCTTCACCATCGTCATGGTGGTGATCGCGCTGTCCGGTTCGCTGTGGGTGATGAACCACCTCAACAGCAACATGATGCCGATCCACCAGATGACCGGGATGAAATGAACGAGACTAGGGCCGTGGCAAGCAAGACAGACGGGGCTCGCGGAAAGGCCGCGCGCCCGTCCTGGTGGCTCGCGGTCCTCTCGCTCGCGGCTATTGCGCTTCTGATCGCGCTCGGCGTCTGGCAGATCGAGCGCCGAGCCTGGAAGCTGGCGCTGATCGATCGCGTCGAGCAGCGCGTTCATGCTCAGGCCCAGCCGATCCCCTCGCCGGCGGCATGGCCGACCGTCTCCGCCGCAAGCGACGAATACAGGCACGTCAGCGTCAGCGGCCGTTTCCTGCATGACCGCGAGACGCTGGTTCAGGCCGTCACCGAAGAAGGCCCGGGCTATTGGGTGTTGACACCGCTCAGGCGCGACGACGGCACGCTGATCCTGGTCAACCGCGGCTTCGTGCCCTCCGACCGGCGCGACGCCTCGACGCGCCGGGACGGCAATCCGCAAGGCCCGGTCGAGATCACCGGCCTCTTTCGCGTGACGGAGCCAAAGGGCGGATTCCTCAGAACCAACGTGCCTGAACACAATCGGTGGTACTCGCGGGATGTCGCCGCGATTGCGGCGGCACGCGGCCTCGACCATTTCGCGCCCTTTTTCATCGATGCCGACGCTCGATCACAATCCGGCAGCGGCCCAATCGGCGGATTGACCGTGATCAGCTTTCCCAATAACCACCTGATCTACGCGGTGACGTGGTTTGCCCTGGCTTTCATGCTGGCCGGCAGACTTATCGTCACGTTCGGCGGCGGGCTGTTCCGCCGCAAGAAGCCCTGGAGCGGCTTCGTCCACGAAGCGGCCCGCGGCTCCGATGCTGTCGCCCGCAGGACGGGATCAGATGCTGGAACGATCGTCGAGCCCACCTGACGACGGAAGAACGCATGGCGCCGTCACGCTGCAATCGCAGGCGGACGCGCGCAGCGAGCTGATCGGCGCTGCGCCGACCGACGACGAGACCAACCGCAAGAACATGGCGCTGCTGATCCAGCTGCGCTGGACTGCAGTGGTCGGCCAGATCGTGACCATCGGCGGCGTGCATGTCTGGCTCGGCATTCCCCTGCCCCTCACCCGCATGGGCGCGGTGATCGGCGCACTGATATTTCTCAACATCTCCAGCCTCGTCTGGGTGCGCCATCGCGCCGCGATCACCAACAACGAGCTGCTGGTCGCCCTGATGCTGGACGTCGCCGCGCTGACCGCGCAGCTTTACCTCAGCGGCGGCGCTACCAATCCTTTCACCTCGCTGTTCCTGCTCCAGGTGACGCTGGGCGCGGTGCTGCTCGATGGCCGCTCGACCTGGTCGCTGGTCGCGTTGACCTGCGCGAGCTTCGTCTGGCTGACCGTCGCCTACCGGCCGCTCGATCTGCCGCCGAACCCGCTGAGCGAGACCTACACGCTCACGGTGGCCGGCATGCTGCTGGGTTTCGTGCTCAATGCCGTGCTGCTGGTGGTGTTCGTCACCCGCATCAACAGGAATTTGCGCGAGCGCGACGCGCATCTGGCGGCGCTGCGCCAGCATGCCGCCGAGCAGGATCATATCGTGCGCATGGGTCTGCTCGCCTCCGGCGCGGCTCACGAGCTCGGCACGCCGCTCGCCTCGCTCTCGGTCATCCTCGGCGACTGGCGCCGCATGCCCGACCTCGCCGCCGATCAGGAGCTGGCTGAGGACCTGGCGGAGATGGAGACCTCGCTGCAACGTTGCAAGTCGATCGTGACAGGCATCCTGGTGTCGGCGGGCGAAGCCCGCGGCGAAGGATCGTCGCCGACGACGGTGGCGGCTTTCGTCACCGCGCTGGTGGAAGAGTGGCGCGACGCGCGCTCGGCGCGCACGCTATATTTCGTCAACACCTTCGGCGAGGACGTAGCGATCGTCTCGGACGTCGCGCTGAAGCAGGTGATCTTCAACGTGCTCGACAACGCCTACGAGGTCTCGCGCGACTGGGTCGAGCTCGTTGCCGGGCGCGAGGGCGATCATCTCGTGCTGTCGATCAGCGATCGCGGCCCCGGCTTTGCGCCGGAGATGCTGGCACAGATCGGAAAGCCCTATCAGTCGAGCAAGGGCCGCGCCGGCGGCGGGCTCGGCCTGTTCCTGGTGGTAAACGTCGTGCGCAAGTTAGGGGGCAGCGTGACCGCCGAGAACCACAGGAAACGCGGCGCCACGGTCCGCCTTACGCTGCCGCTCGCCACGCTCGCGATCGGAGGCAGTTTTGACGCCTGACCGTTCGCTCATCGTCGTCGAGGACGATGCCGGCTTCGCCCGCACCCTGAAGCGTTCGTTCGAGCGCCGCGACTACGAGGTCGTGCTCGCCGCCTCGATCGAGGACGTGCGGAAGGTCCTGGAGGAGCGATCGTTCGGCTATGCCGTCGTCGACCTCAAGCTCGGCGGCGCCTCGGGGCTGGCCTGCGTCGAGCTGTTGCACACGCACGATCCGGAGATGCTGATCGTGGTGCTGACGGGCTTTGCCAGCATCTCCACCGCCGTCGAGGCCATCAAGCTCGGCGCATGCCACTATCTGGCAAAGCCGTCGAACACCGACGACATCGAGGCCGCCTTCAACAAGGCTGCAGGCAATGCCGAGGTCGCGCTCGACGCCCGGCCGACATCGATCAAAACGCTGGAATGGGAACGCATCCACCAGACCCTGATCGAGACCGATTTCAACATCTCGGAAGCGGCAAGACGGCTCGGGATGCACCGTCGGACGCTGGCGCGGAAGCTCGAGAAGCGGCCGGTGAAGTGAGGTTGGTCAACTTTGTAGGGTGGGTTAGCGAAGCGTAACCCACCACTTCTTTGCGGCAGCATGGTGGGTTACGCCTTCGGCTAGCCCACCCTACGGACCGAGCAAGATCATCCGGCGCCCAAAACAAAAAGCCCGGCCAAGCGGCCGGGCTTTTGCTTGGTTGTGATGAACGCGCGAGACGCTTACGCGGCCTCGTCGGCGACCGTGGCGCCGCCATCGGTCTCGTCGCTATCGCCCTCGGCGTCCGCATCGGCCTCGCCTTCGGCGGCTTCAGACTTGGCGCCGGTGCGGCGCGGGCTCTTGGCGAGTTGGGCCTCGATCTCCTTGACCGCTTCGGTCTCGGTCGAGTGCTGCACCACCGCGATCTCGCGGGAGAGACGGTCGAGCGCGGCTTCATAGAGCTGGCGTTCGCTGTAGGACTGCTCGGGCTGCGACTCGGAGCGATAGAGGTCGCGCACGACTTCCGCGATCGCGACGATGTCGCCCGAATTGATCTTCGCTTCGTATTCCTGGGCGCGGCGCGACCACATGGTGCGCTTGACGCGGGCACGGCCCTTCAGTGTCTCGAGCGCACGCTTCACCAGCGCGGGCTCCGACAGCTTGCGCATGCCGACATTGGCGACCTTGGCGGTCGGCACGCGCAGCGTCATCTTGTCCTTGATGAAGTTGATGACGAACAGCTCGAGCTTCGCACCGGCGATCTCCTGCTCCTCGATGGCCAGAATCTGGCCGACGCCGTGAGCGGGATAGACGACGAATTCGTTGGCCTTGAAGCCCTGGCGCTGGGTCACGACCTTCTTTTCCTCGACCTTCGGCGCAGCAGCCGCGGGCTTCACGGCCGGCTTGGCGACAGCGACAGGAGCCTTGGCAGGAGCAGCCGCAACAGGAGCCTTCGGCGCGGCGGGCTTGGCAGCGGGAGCCTTGGCAGCGGGTGCCTTGGTTACAGCGGGCTTGGCGGCAGGCTTGGCGGCAACAGGCTTGGCAACGGTCGCTTTCGCGGCCGGCTTGGCAGTCTTGTGAGGCATTGCGCTTCTTTTGTTCTTCGAGGACTTTGCAGCCGGCGCCTTCGTCGCGGTCCGACCCTTGGATGCGCTACGGCTGGCCGCGGCGACTTTCTTGGCGTCCTTATGGGAAGCCTTCGCTGAAGTACTCTTTTTACGCGTTTTCTGTGACACAGCCTGCGCGCGGAAACTGCCACGCCCCTGTTCGACATTTGGTTTCACGGGAACCCAACGGGGCCGACGGGGCTAACCAGGGTTCGGCTCAATGTGCCCAATATAGCACATTTCCCGCAAAAATCAATGATTTAGGGGTCTTAAGGGCTGGTTTTCGGCGGTTACGCCGCTAATAGGGTTAAGTTTGACCCGAATTAGTCGCCGGAGCCGGGGTTCGGCGAGAAATACTTGTCGAACTTGCCCTCCATGCCGTCGAAATCCTTGGCGTCGACGGGTGATTCTTTCTTCTGGGTGATGTTCGGCCAGCTCTTGGCGTAGTCGGCGTTGACCGTGAGCCACTTTTCCAGGCCCGGTTCCGTGTCCGGCTTGATGGCATCGGCGGGGCATTCCGGCTCGCACACGCCGCAGTCGATGCACTCGTCAGGATGGATGACGAGCATGTTCTCGCCCTCGTAGAAACAATCGACCGGGCAGACCTCGACGCAGTCGGTGTACTTGCACTTGATGCACGCTTCAGTGACGACGTAAGTCATCCAACGCTCCGAAAAGCTCTTTTAAAAGTCGCGGCTTGCGTAGCGCGGATGGCCCGGCGCCGCAAGCTCAGGAACGGCCGATCATGACGGCTTTATGCGCTTGATCGACCAAGAAATGAATTCAAAGCGCAATTAATTGCGCTGAGAATTCGGATGGCCTTCGCTCAGCTCTTCGTAGAGCACACGAGCCGAGGCAGCATCGCCGCGGCGCTCGTTAAAGGCGACGACTCTCAAGACGCGCACGGTGCGATCGAGCGCGACGGTGAGCACGTCGCCGATCTTGATCGCATGCCCCGGCGATTTCTCGCGTGCGCCGTTGACGCGAACATGGCCGGACTCGACAAGCTCGGCAGCGGAGGTGCGCGCCTTCACCACCCGCGCGTGCCACAGCCATTTGTCGATGCGCTGCCGCTCGGTCGTGACTCTATTCCTTCTGACGCGTTTTCTTCACGCGAACCGCTCCGCACTTCGCTTGAAAACGCTACGCTACTCCTTGCGCCCGGACAGCTGTTCTTTCAGCGCGGCGAGCTTCGCGAAGGGCGAGTTCGGATCGACCGGACGATCGCGTTCGCGCGGGGTGGCGCTCGATGCGTAGGGGCGCAGCGACGGTCCGCCCTGGCGGTCGCGGCCCTTGTCGCGGTCGCGGCCGCGGTTGTCGCGGCCCTTGTCGCGATCGCCGCCGAACTTGCCCTTGTTGCGATCCTTGTTGTCGCGGTCCTTGTTGCCGCCATTCTTGCCTTCGAAGCGACGGTTCTTGTCGTCGCGCCCCTCGGGACGTGGCGCGCCTTCGGCGCCGCCTTCGCGCGGCTTGCGGAAGTCTCTGCCACCATCGCGACGATGACCGCCGCCATGGCGATGACGCTCACCGCGCTTCTCGCCGTCGGCGGCCGGCGCGGCTTCGCCTTCGGCAGGAGCAGTGCCGGCTTCCGCAGTCGCCTGCGGACGCGGCTGGTGATGGCGCTGGTTGCGATGGCGCTCGTGGCGCGGTTTGCGATCGTCGTGACGGCCGGCGGGACGCCAGACCTCGATGAGCTCGGGCTCGGCGGGCGTGGCCGCGGCCTCCACGGGTGCTGCCGCATCGGCCGATGCCGCGGCTTCGGCTGCAGCAGTCTCGGCAGATGCGGTTTCGGCGGGAGCGGCTTCAGCAGGAGCGGCAGCCTCAGCGGAGACTGCAGCTTCTTCCTCCGGTGGCGCGATGCCGGGAGCGTCTTCCGGCGTGACGGAAGCCTCAAGCACCGGCTCATCCTGCGCGGGCTCGTCGTGCTGCTCCATCCCTGGCGCATCTTCGACGGTCACAGGCTCGGCGGCGGCTTCGATCGAGGCATCCGCAGGCGCTGCGGCGTCCTCGACCGGCGTCTCTGCCGGAGCTTCGGTGCTTGCTTCCGCAGCCGGCGTTTCCGCAACAACCGGCTTCGCCGGCAGCGGCGGACGCTTGTCCATGCGATAGCCGAGCGCACGCAGCACCGAGGCAAAATCTTCGCCGGCCGAACCGGTGAGCGAGGTCATCGCCTGCGTCACCACAAAACTGCGGCCGTCGAATGCACCGGCGGGCTTTTCGCCGGACGCGTTCTCGCGCCAGGCCAGCGCCGGACGGATCAGATCGGCCAGGCGCTCCAGGATGTCGACGCGCACAGCGCGCTCGCCGGCCTGCTTGTAGCCGAGCACGCGATAGGCATCGCGCGGCAGCTGCTTGTCGACCGGGAACGAGGTGCGGCCGGAGCTTGCCAGATGCTGCGCGCCCGACAGCGCCGAGGGATCGACATTGTCCTGCTTCAGCGCCCAGAGCAGCGCGGCCAGCGCACGCCCGGCCGGCTTGAGCAGGCCGGGGAAATAGAGGTGATAGGCGCCGAAGCGGACGCCGTATTTGCGCAAGGTCGCGCGCGAGGGCTGGTCGAGGTCCTTCAGCTCGTTGGCGATCTTCGGGCGCTCCAGCACGCCGAGCGCCTCGACTAGCTGATAGGCGATGCCGCGGGCGATGCCGGTGACGTCCTCGGCCTTACTGAGCTCGAACAGCGGCCCGAGCAGCTTTTCGATATGCGTCTTGAGCCAGAGGTCGAGCCGGGCCTGCACCTTGTCGCGGGGGGCGCCCGTGAGGCGTTCGTCGGAGATGATGCGGATGCGCGGATGCAACGCGTCCTCTGCGGCAGACAGCCGCGCCACGGCGTCGCCGGTCCAGCGGATGATGCCTTCCGAGGTCAGCACGAACTGCTCGTCCGGCGCATTGCCCAGTTTTTCGGCGCGCGCATTGATCTCGCCGGCGAGCACGGCCTGCGCTGCAGCCTGCAACGCTTTCGCATCGGAGCCGGCTTCCGCCGCATCCGGTGCAAAGGTGAAGCCATCGAGGCGGCCGATGACATGGCCTTCGACGATGACTTCGCCGGTCTTGCCGATTTCCGTATTCAAGCTCGTGTTCTCCCGCAGGCGGCGCATCAATACACTGGTCCGGCGATCAACGAAACGCTCAGTCAAGCGTTCATGGAGCGCATCCGATAATTTATTTTCGACCTCGCGGGCGATCCCCTGCCAGCGTTCCGGGTCTTTCAGCCAGTCGGGACGGTTGGCGACGAAGGTCCAGGTGCGAATCTGCGCGATCCGGGCCGACAGCGTGTCGATATCGCCGTCGACGCGGTCGGCCTGGTCGATCTGGGTCCTGAACCAGGCGTCGGGGATGCATCCCTTCCGCATCAGGAAGCCGTACAGCGTCGTGACCAGCTCGGCATGGGCGGCCGGTGACAGCTTTCGATAATCCGGGACCTGGCAGGCCTCCCACAGCCGTTCCACCGCGTCCTTGCCATGCGCGACATCGCGCACCTCGGCGTCGCGGGCGGCGTGGTCGAGCACGCGCATGTCCTCGGCGATGGGCGCGCGCGTCAGCGCCTCGTGGCCCGGGGCCAGGTTCAGCGACACCTGGAGCGCGCCGAGGGAAGCAAAATCCAGCTTCGAATTGCGCCATTGCAAAACCTTCACGGGATCGAAGGTGTGGTTCTGCAGCGCATTGACGAGCTCGGGCTCGAACGGCGCGCAGCGGCCGGTGGTGCCGAAGGTGCCGTTGCGGGTGGCGCGGCCGGCGCGGCCGGCGATCTGGCCGAATTCGGACGGCGTCAGGCGGCGGAACTGGTAGCCGTCGAACTTGCGGTCGGAGGCGAAGGCGACGTGGTCGACGTCGAGATTGAGGCCCATGCCGACGGCGTCGGTGGCGACGAGGTAATCGACCTCGCCGTTCTGGAACATCGCGACCTGCGCATTGCGGGTGCGCGGCGAGAGCGAGCCCAGCACCACGGCGGCGCCGCCATGCTGGCGGCGGATCAGCTCGGCGATGGCGTAGACCTCGTCGGCCGAGAAGGCGACGATGGCGGTGCGGCGCGGCTGCCGCGTGATCTTGCGATCGCCCGCGAATTCCAGCTGCGACAGGCGCGGCCGCGTGATCATGGAGACGCCGGGCAGCAGCCGCTCGATGATCGGACGCATCGTCGCAGCGCCCAGCAGCAGCGTCTCGTCGCGGCCGCGGCGGTTGAGGATGCGGTCGGTGAAGACGTGGCCGCGTTCGAGATCAGACGCGATCTGCAGCTCGTCGACGGCGAGGAACGAGACGTCGAGATCCCGCGGCATCGCCTCGACGGTCGAGACCCAGTAGCGCGGCGATTTCGGCTTGATCTTCTCCTCGCCGGTCACAAGCGCGACGGCATCGCTGCCGACCCGCGCGGCGATCTTGTTGTAGACCTCGCGCGCCAGCAGGCGCAGCGGCAGCCCGATCATGCCGGAGGGATGCGCGAGCATCCGCTCGATGGCGAGATGGGTCTTGCCGGTGTTGGTGGGACCAAGCACCGCAGTGACGCCGGCGCCGGGAAGCCGATCGGAAGCGAAGGGGGAGGAGGAAAAAGGCATCTGGGGGATTAGGTAATGGCGATTGGGGCGAATGTCAGTGCTGTTTTGGGGCGGCGGCGCGAAGGGCTGGCCTCACACACTGCTGTCATCGCCCGGCTCGACCGGGCGATCCAGTATTCCAGAGGCGGCGCAGATCAGACCGAGAGGGCGCGGCGTACTGGATGCTCCGGTCAAGCCGGGGCATGACAGCGGAGAATGCGGCGCCCCTCCCCAGATCCCGCGCAACTGTCTCACTTTGCGACGCTTTTCCCGTTGGCTTTAAGCTTCGGAACGAGTTGAGAACGAATCGCGGCCGAATCGCTGACTCCCCCTTGAGTCCTGTTCCGTTCTCGCAAGATGTCGCGGGAGGCCTATTGGTTCGCACTAGATGGAGTTTTGGCCCGCCGCACAAGCGACGTTTCAATGGCGGAATCGTTAAAGCTGGGGACGACGCGGAGTCGAATCAGAATCGGGGAGGAGTCAAATGGATTCCCGCTCCTGGACCCCCTCCAAAACAAAAGCGCGAAAACAACCCCATGCACAGTAGGCATGTCATTGAAATCGCTTGCGTTTATTCTCACCAAAAAGGGAGGTTCAGCGCGGGACGCCAGCCCTACTGCGTCTTCGCCACCCTGGGCGGCTGGGCCGTGGTGATGAAGGAGGTCGCTTCCAGCATGGCCGGCCCGAGCGGGGTCGGCACTTTCAGCCAGAACGGGACCAGGATGCGCGTGCCGGCGATCGGCGCGAACGCGACCTCGATGTTGCGCTGGGCGGCGAGATATTTGATCACGGGACGGTCGGGGATGTAGCCGGCGATGGGGACGAAATACAGCGAGCAGACCACGACCTGGCCGTGATAGCCCTTCTCCGCCTTGACGTTCTCCATGCGCTTGAAATCGAGCTTGAGCTCGTAGCGCATGCGGCCGTCGAACACGGCGGCGCTGCCGTGGCAGGCGTCCGCCGACAGCACATCGCCGGTGCCGGATACGCGCACCAGCGAGGCCGTCATCGGGTCCCAGACGCCGCGGCGATGCGCGTCGGTGACGACGATGCGGTCGGGATCGACCGGCGGCTCCGGCAGGATGGCAAAATCCTTCACATTGCCCTTGTCGAGCGTGATGCGGATCTCTTCGGTCTTCTTCGAGGTGGTGGTGGAGGCCTGGTAGCCGGTCGCGACCAGCGCACCGTTGACCACACGGCCCTGCGAGGCGCCGGTGCCGGACCCGCCCGCGAACGATTTCAAAAGCCCCGAGGTGCCGCCGGAGGCCGCGGCCGCGAACACGTCGTCCTGGATGTCGATGTTCCAGGCGCCCTTGCCGACCGGAATGCCCGCCAGCGTCGCCTCGTATTGCGCCTCGAGCTTGCCCTGCGCCGCCGCGGGCTCCGCTGCCCACGCCAAAACCAGCCCGAAAAGGGCCGCCATGACCCAGCGGCCGGCAGAGCGCGGATCACTTGCGCGCCGCTCCGCTGAGCGCAGCTCATTTGGGCGCAGCTCATTTGGACGCAGACTTGGCGCAAGATGAGGCGTTGTGAGCACGAAACAATCCAATCGGGGCGCGAACGGTTGTTACTTAAGCCAAAAACCGCGCCAAGCAATGTGTCCGGGCCTATCCGCGTCCGGAACTCCACCTGATACTTCGGGCGCGAATACGCCCTTTATGTGATGGTAAGGCGCGATAATCATTGCCGTTTTGGTGATCGGGCCGGGTCAGAAGCCCGCACCTCACCCCGCCACCTCCACCGCCGTCATGCCCCGGCTTGACCGGGGCATCCAGCACGCCGCGGCCCCTCTGGTCAGCCGTACCGTCTCGGCGTACTGGATCGCCCGGTCCCGGCTCCGCCAAGGCTACGCCGAGGCCTACACGGGTGCTCGGCCCGCCGAAGCTTCAGCGAAGGCGGCAAGCCGGGCGATGACACCGCTTTATGCCGCTCGAGATCCCGGTTTCGCGCTCTCGCGCGCCCACATTGCGCAAGCGCGCAATGGGGGAACGACGGGCCAAAAACGGCCCGTCGCCTTGACGTCCCGCCGCTTCCCCCCTATACGTCCGCCCGCTCCCTGCAAGGACAGAGAATTTGCCCGTGGCGCCCCGAATGGCGGCCGCACATCGTTGGGAAAGATTGAGGATTTTGCCATGTCTCGCCGCTGCGAATTGACGGCCAAGGGCCCCCAGGTCGGCCACACGGTCAGCCACTCCAACATCAAGACCAAGCGCCGCTTCCTGCCGAACCTGGTCAACGTGACCTTCATCAGCGAAGCGCTGGGCCGCAACGTGCGCCTGCGCGTCTCCACCAACGCGATCAAGAGCGTCGACCACAATGGCGGCCTCGATCCCTTCCTGCTCAAGGCCAAGGCCGCCGTGCTGTCGCCGCGCGCCCTCGAGCTGAAGCGCGCCATCCAGAAGAAGGTCGGCCCGACCCCGGCGCCGGAGAAGAAGGCGAGCTAATAATTTTCGGATTGGGCGAGGGCTTGCGTCGCGAGGCGTAGCTTAGCCGGATCAAGTTTTACGTGACGGCCGGATCGGAAGATCCGGCCGTTTTGTTTTGGAGGTACGAAAGTAGGCTGTTTCGCGCCCCATCCTTTTGGATAAGGTAGAACAAACTACAAGCAAAAGTTGCTAGGCGGGGGGCGGGCTACGAGCAGACTGCGACACCACGCAATTGTGTGTTCAGTTATCGGGGGAGCGGCGCTCCTGACCGCGCTCAACACTAGTGCTATTTCGCAAGATCAAAATGCAATCGCACGTCACTGTCTAGCGATTGCAGACGTCAACCAACGTGTTGACTGCTTAGAGACCGGCATCCTTCCGGAAGTCCGATCAACAATCCCCTCACAACAGACGCCGGCGAGTCAGCCCAACCCAAGCTTTGACTGTCGAGTTGTTAAGTCACCCGTGGATCGCGCTATATGCGGCGACGTCACCTTAGCTCAATGGGATGCGTTCATGGGACGCACCTATCAACAAGCGCTGAGAATCTCGAAAGATCGCCAAGCTTTATTAGAGAGCCAGCGAAACTGGCTGACGCAACGAGAAACGACCTGCTCCTCGGTCACGGGCAATTTGACCTGGTCGTGCATTCTGGACGCGACGAGGTCGCGTAAGCGTCGAGGAAAAGCGCGTGATCAAAGCACTGATCGCAGTCCCCGACGGTCGCTGCTCAATAGTGTTGACATTTGTTAACACTTGCCTTATATTCAGGTCTCCTCATGGCTGATCGGCCGAGGCACCCGCATAAGGAGATTGAGGCCGTCGTCGCGCACGCCGAGTCGATCGGATGGCGGTGGCGCAAGATGGGGCATTGGGGGCGGCTGTTCTGCGCGCATGCCGGACGTGACGGCTGCCAGGTCGGCGTGAACGGTACGCCGAAGAATCCGGAAGACCATGCTCGGCAGGTGATGCGGGCGATCGGCCGGTGCCCGCACGGAAAGGAGGAAGACAAGTGAAGAAGTTCGAGTTCAGCATTATTGCGTCCGGCCTCGATCCTGCGGCGGAGGATTTCGAGCAGCGCTTCTACGATGCCGGCTGCGACGATGCGGCGATCGCCTTCCAGAAGGGCCACATCATCGTCGACTTCACCCGGGAGGCGAAATCAGTCAGCGAGGCCATCGTCACGGCGGTGCAAAACGTGCAGGCCGCCGGCGCCCACGTCGATCGCGTTGAGCCCGACCCGTTCGTCAGCCTCTCCGATATCGCCACCCGAACCGGAATGACGCGTGCGGCGATGACGCAATATTCCAAGGGTCAGCGCGCCAAGGATTTTCCCGCGCCGGTCGCCCGCGTGACGTCCGACAGTCCGCTGTGGGATTGGGCGACGGTCGCAAAATGGCTGTTTCATCACGACAAGCTCAGCCGCGACGAGGCGATCGAAGCGGCCGCCGTGCGAGCGGCCAATGCGGCGATAGGATCACGCACGGCCAAACTCGAAGAGACCTTGAAGGGAAGCCTGAAGGCCTACGAGAAGGAACTCGACCGGGCCGCGTGAGACGCGGGATCGCTGCTTTGCGCGCCCTACCCCCGAAAATCAATGCTCCGCAGCACGATCCCCGGCGGCGTGCCTTCGAACTCCGTCGCCTGATATTTGCGTCCGGTGCAGGCTTCGATGCGCTCGCGCAGGCGCGTGAACTGCTCTTCGCGCTCGCTGGGCCTGGCGCGCGGGCCGCGCTCGAGGTCGTCCATGGCGGAGGTCGAGATCGCGCAGGCGATCTCCTTTGCGCCGTCCTGCATCGAGAACTGGACGATGCCGCGGTCCTGGTCGTGGGCGATGAAGCGGCTGCTGGTGAGCGTCATGGGGTGTTCCTTTTGCGGCCGCGCGTCGTGCCGGGCTTGTGCGCGATGGCGCACGGGGGGAGCCGGTCAGCGAAGCACGCTGTGGCACAAGCGTACAAAACAATGCACTTCGGTGGTTATGGGTCCTGGCTTTCGCCAGGACGACGCCGGAGTTGGCTTACCGTCAGCCGTCGCCGTTGAGCCTTGCGAAATCGTCGAACAGCGCGGCCACCAGCGCGCGGTGACGGGTGTCCTCGGCGGGCAGGCTCGCGGCATAGAGGTTGAGCAGATGGCGGGCCTTCACGGCGGCCTCCGGCCAGGACGTGGCGGGCACCGACATCATGCGGTTTTCGAGCTCGGCCTCGCGCTCACGCAGCTCCCTGACCTGGGCCTCGACGTCGGCCAGCGCGCGGCGCAGATCGGTTGCCTTCTGGGCGGCCATGCCGCGGTGGCTGTCGAGATCGACCGGGATGTCAGTCATTTCAGGTACTCGCGTCGATGCGTTGGGCATCCGCAAGATCGACCGAGCCGATCGACAGCATCTCCGTCGCACCGCGCACGCCTTCGGAGGGCACCGTGATCATGGTGGCGACGCGACGATAGGACGCGAAGGACAGGCCCTCGATCATCTCCTCGTCGGTGACGACCTCATAGGCGCCGGCCGGCAATTCGCGCGCGACACCGCGGATGTGGAATGGATGCTTGAAGGTAATGGTTTCTCGCCGCGAGCGGATGGTCATGCGCGCCTGCCTTTCGCAAAGAAGGGGCCCCAACCGACGCCAGCTGTGGCGGACCATGCGCTTGTTACCCGGCAATAGCCAGCTTTATGTCAGCGCGGGCCGGGACTTAAGCGGCAAGCGCGACACGCGCGCGCGGCGTTTTAGTCCTCGCCATCGGCATGGCGCGGGCGTACGCTCGACCACGTCAGCGCAGCTCACGCAATTGCCGCGCGTCGATGTTGCGCTGCATCTTTCGCGCCTCGTGTGCGCGGCGGCGATCTTCAATGGCTCGGGTGGACGCGTCTCGTCGTCATGCCCAGCGACCGTTGCAGCGCCGATCTCGCACGCGGACGAATTCGAAACCCAGGAGGAGACGACGTCATGGCCAAGGGACAGCAACGCAGCAACCGCGAAACCAAGAAGCCGAAGAAAGACAAGATCAAGATCAGCGCCGCAGCGCCCAGCCGCAAGGATGCGGCCTGGCAGCCGGAGATTGGTCAGAAGAAGAAGTAGCGGGGCGACAACGCCGACCGCGAATGAGGTGCGCCCCCTCTCCCGCTTGCGGGGGAGGGTTGGGGTGGGGGTGTCTCCGCAAGCGAGAACCCCCAAGAGGAGAGAGCCCTCACCCGCCGCGCTCGGGACGATGCTTCGCATCGCCCGAGGCGCGTCGACCTCTCCCGCAGGCGGGAGAGGTGCAGCGGAGTCCGCGGCCCAATCACCCCAAAAACACTGGCGCCGCGCGGGAGTCACCACCATCTCCTTCTCCCCGCCCTTTTCCGCTATACTCGCCCGGGTAGCATCAGCGGGAGGGGAGTACCGTGGAGCACGAGCGCAACGCCGACCACACATCCGAGCCGAAGAATCTCGTCATCTGCTGTGACGGCACCGGCAACGAGATCTCGGAGAATATCTCCAACGTCCTGAAGCTCTATCGCTGCCTGCGCAAGACCGACAAGACGAAGCCGCGGCAGATGGTGTTCTACGATCCCGGGGTCGGCACGGTGACGGAGCCGTCGACGTGGCACCGCTGGAAAGCCAACGTCAATCTGGTGCTCGGGCTCGCCACCGGCTACGGGCTCGATGACAACGTGCTCTCGGCCTATTGCTTCCTGATCGAGCACTACGCGCCCGGCGACAAGATCTATCTGTTCGGCTTCTCGCGCGGCGCCTACACCGTGCGGGTGCTGGCAGGGCTGATCCACAAGATCGGCCTGATCTCGCCAGAGCAGGCCAACCTCGCAGGCTCCGGCCTCGTCGCCTACAAGCAATATTCCGGCACCGGACGCGGCAACGACATTGAGGACCTCAAGGACATCGCCGTCGACGATCAGGGGCCGCTGCCGAAGGACCAATTCGACCTCGCCGCGCAATTCGCGCGCATCACCTCGACGCGCTGGCCGACCATCCACTTCATCGGCGTCTGGGACACGGTGGCGAGCGTGATCGTGCCGCGGCGCGACGTCTTCTTCCTCGTCTTCAGCCTGGAGGAGCTCGCCTTCACGCTGCGCAATCCCAGCGTCAACATCTTTCGCCAGGCGATCGCGATCGACGAGCAGCGCCGCATGTTCCGCCTCAAGGCGTATGAGGAGCCGCAGGAGTATTGGCGCCATCGCTACGTGCCCGACGAAAAGAAGGAGGCGCAGGACATCCTGCAGGTGTGGTTCGCCGGCGTGCATTGCGACGTCGGCGGCGGCTATCCGGAAGCCGAGAGCGGCGAGTCCAAATATCCGCTGCTCTGGATGATCGAGGAGGCGGCCAAGGCGGGGCTGAACTTCAACCCGCGCACGGTGAACCAGCTCGCCTGGGGCATCCAGCGCAAGAACTCGCCGTTTCCAATACGTGCCGCCGGCTTACACCGGCAAGACGGGCGAGCTGCACAATTCGATGACGGCGGTGTGGCGCGTGCTGGAGTATCTGCCGAAGAGCGCGACCTACAAGGAATGGCCGGAGCGGAAGGTGTTTTTCGGGTTCTACATCCCCGATTGCGAACCGCGCCCCATCGCCGAAGGCGCGCATGTGCATGAGAGCGTGGTGAAGCGGATGGCGGTGGAGCCGGAGTACCGGCCGGTGAATCTGCCGAAGGATTATGTGACGGTGCCGATGCCGCTGCCGCCGCATGTGGGCATGGCGGCGGAGGCGGGGGAGATCGTGGTGGGGTGAGCGCCTTCCCTTCTCCCCCTGTGGGAGAAGGTGGCGCGAAGCGCCGGATGAGGGGTTGTCGCCGCGAACGCGAAAGCTTCGTATGCCGTGCGAGACCCCTCACCCGTCTCGCCACTTCGTGGCGATCCACCCTCTCCCACAAGGGGAGAGGGGAAAGCCGCCCCACCCCGCTACCGCCGCTTTCTCCATTCACCGACACATTTCATTAAAATTCTCCGCCCCGCCTTAGCCGGATCGCATCAACTCCTCTGCATCATCTCCCAAAACCACCCGCGCCATCCGCGGAAATTGGAGGAGAGTGCCAATGCATCCGCGACGACATGCCCGCGTCAAACCCGCGGGCCTCGTGTCCCGCCAGGCCAAGATCATCACCGACCCGCGCGCGCCGGTGATTCCCTGCACGCTGATCGATTATTCGCCCGGTGGCGCCTGCGTCGATCTCGGCGGGCAGGTGAAGATTCCCGATCGGTTCGAGCTGCTGCACGTCAACACCAAGAAACGCTGCCGCGTGGCGTGGAAGCGCGGCACGAAGGTGGGCGTGGTGTTTTAGAGGGAGCGAGACGTCAGCTTAATCACCCTCTCCCCTTGTGGGAGAGGGTGGCTCGCCGCAGAGCGGCGAGACGGGTGAGGGGTCTCTCTCCGCGGGTACATCTCCCACAGTTGGATCTGCGGAGAGAGACCCCTCATCCGGCGCTCCGCGCCACCTTCTCCCACAAGGGGAGAAGGAAGAAGCCTACGTCCGCATCCGCGCCTTCGCGCCCGCGACGATCTGCATCGCGACGCCTGCGATCCATCCAAACAGGGCGAACCAGCTCCAGGCGATATGCGGCTCGAGGCGGAGCACGATGATGGCGACGGAGGCAAGCGCGGTGAACGTGGCGCAGAGCGTGCCGGCGGAGCTCAACAGCTCCGCGGCGTCGATGTCACCGTGGGCCTCGTCGAACGGCAGCTGCGGCGTGTCGATGCCGAGATAGAAGCCGACGAAGCCCAGCACCATCATCAGCAGCAGGAAGCCCTCGGTGGTGAGCGCGGGTATAGCGGATCCCACATAAGCGCCGACGAACAACCCGCACGCCGCGCCCGCCATCGCAAGCCCCACGCGCTCGATGACGTGGGCAGCTTTCCGGATACGAAACCGCATGGCGGGCCTCCGTGAGGCGTTGAACGCGCGTGAGGTTAAGCCAGATTTGGCGGAGGTGGAAGCTGAGGGGATCTACGGATGCGTGAGGTGGGGTGGAGTGGGACGTGACGACCCAAGCCCCACTCTCGCGTCGTCCCGGCGAAGGCCGGGACCAATAACCCCAGGGAGATGTTTTACGAAGACTCAGAGTTTAGTTGCACACTGACAACTCCCACCACGCCTCGTCGTTAGATCACGCGGTATGGGTCCCGGCCTTCGCCGGGACGACACTGTAAATGCGGCGCGGTCCTCGCGCCACACTCGCGCCCCTCACCGCGCGCCGAACGTGGTTTTGCCGAACAGCGCCTTTTGCGTCGAGGGCTGCGAGCGCCAATATTGCGGCGGGGCTTCGACCTCGCCGCCGAGCTCCGCTGCGGCGTGCCAGCCCCAGCGGGGGTCGTAGAGCAATCCACGGGCGAGCGCGATCATGTCGGCCTTGCCGGATGCGACGATGTCTTCGGCCTGCTTCGGCTCGGTGATCAGGCCGACGGCGATGGTGGGCAAACCCGTCTCGCGCTTGATGGCCTCTGCAAACTGCACCTGGTAGCCGGGGCCGAGCGCGATCTTCTGCAGCGGCGAGACGCCGCCGGAGGAGGCATCGATCCAGTCGACACCGCGCGCCTTCAGCGCCTTGGCGAACTCAATCGTCTGCGCCAGATCCCAACCGCCCTCGACCCAGTCGGTCGACGACACCCGCATGCCGACCGGCTTGTCGTGCGGAAACACCGCGCGGACCGCGTCGTAGACCTCCAGCGGGAAGCGCATGCGGTTCTCGAGCGAGCCGCCACACTCGTCGGTGCGCTTGTTCGAGATCGGCGACAGAAACTGATGCAGGAGATAGCCGTGCGCGCCGTGCAGCTCGATGGCATCGATGCCGATCCGGTCGGCGCGTTTCGCCGCATCGACGAAGGCATCGCGGATGCGCTTGAGGCCGGCGGCGTCGAGTGCCAGCGGCGCAGCTTCGCCCTCCTTGTGCGGCAGCGCCGACGGCGCCACAGTTTGCCAGCCGCCCTCGCTCTGCGGGATCAGCTGGCCGCCGTCCCAGGGCCGCGCGCTGCTGGCTTTGCGGCCCGCATGCGCGAGCTGCATCGCGACCGCGGTCGAGGAATGTTTCCGCACCGAGGTGAGGATCTGCTTCAGCGCGGCCTCGGCGGCATCGCTGTAGAGCCCGAGGCAGCCCGGCGTGATGCGGCCGATCGCCTCGACATGGGTCGCCTCGATGCAGAACATCGCCGCGCCCGACAGGCTGAGATTGTTGATGTGGGTGAAGTGCCAGTCGGTGGGAACGCCGTCCTCGGCCGAATATTGGCACATCGGCGACACCACGATGCGGTTCTTCAAGGTCAGGCCGCGCAGCTTGATCGGGGAAAACAGGGCGCTCATGCGGGGGAGTTCCGAAAGGGATGGAGGGGCGGGAGTTGGGGAGAGTGTAGTGGGCGATGCGCCAATTGCCAGCCGCGCGGCGGGAATGGCGGCTCGCGGGGGATGCATTGCGGCTATTCCACCAGCGCGAACTGCAGCAGCAGCGTGCGCTGGAGCATCGAGAAATTGTCGTCCGACACCAGCGTCAGCACGGTCTCCCCCTCGGGCGTGACGTGGGCGTCGATGCCTTCCATGTTGTCGATCTCGTGGCCGAGATCGGCCTTGAACAGCACGGGGCCGTCGACCACTGCGCCCGGCGCGATCGATTTCAGGGGGATCGCGCGGATGCGGATATCGACGCCGGTGAACCAGGAGAATTTACGTTCGAGAATCAGGAGATCGCCCGAGGGCAGCAGCACGGCGTCGCTGATGAGCTGCTGGTCGGTGCGGCGAATGCTGAACTGGCCGGGTGTGGGGCCGCCGATCAGAAATCCGATCAGATTGCCGTCGGCATCGAAGCCGCCTTCCGACAGCGCGATCAAGGTCCCCGCGAGCGGCTGCCCCTTGGGGACGAACACCAGCGCCTCCAGCCCCTTGTTGTAGGGCAGTTTCCGCAAGCCCGGCGGCGTCGGCAGCACCTCGCCGCGGGCGCTTGTGCCGCCCTTCGAGAAATCGAACCGCATGATCTGGTTGACGCGCTCGAGCCCGACATGGACGAGGTCGCCGTCACGCGCGAGCGCCTCGGTATCGTACCACAGCCGCTTCTCCGTGATCGGCCGCCCCTGCGCATTGAGCACCGGCGCGGCCTCGACGTCGTCGAGACCCGTCATGCTCCGCCCGGAATAGCGGATGCGACCGGTGAACCAGGTGCCCTGGTCGGACATCGCGAGGAAGCGCTCGCCTTTGCTGTCGAGGAAGCGGAAGCCGGACAGGCCGCCGAAGCCGCGATGCGGCGAGGTCAGCACCAGGCCGCCGCGATAGTCCAGCGAACCAAAGCGCGTGCGCGCGCGGTCGCGCGGCTCGAAATTTGGGATCGGCCGCGCGTTGACCTCGATGCCGACGGGGGCTGCGACGGCGTGCTCGATCAGCGCCGGCTTCGGCGCGGGCTGTGCCTGCGCCAGGCGAGACAGTGCGAGAGTGGAAAATCCCGCCGCCGCGTGGCCGATAAAGCTGCGGCGGGATCGATGGTTGCTCACGAATGCAGTTTGCGTCGCGGGCGACCGGCCGGCTGCGTCGGCGCGGTATTGGTCTCGCTGAAGAGTTCGGCGAGTTTTTCGGTGATGGCGCCGCCGAGCTCTTCGGCGTCCACGATCGTCACCGCGCGGCGATAATAGCGCGTCACGTCATGGCCGATGCCGATCGCGATCAGCTCGACCGGCGAGCGGGTCTCGATCTCCTCGATGATGTGGCGCAGGTGCCGCTCGAGGTAGTTGCCGGGATTGACCGACAGCGTGGAATCGTCGACCGGCGCGCCGTCCGAGATCATCATCAGGATCTTGCGCTGCTCGGGCCGGCCGAGCAGGCGCTTGTGCGCCCAATCCAGCGCCTCGCCGTCGATGTTCTCTTTCAGCAGCCCCTCGCGCATCATCAGGCCGAGATTCTTACGCGCGCGACGCCACGGGGCATCCGCCGACTTGTAGATGATGTGGCGGAGATCGTTGAGGCGGCCGGGACTGGCCGGCTTGCCGGCGGCAAGCCACGCCTCGCGCGATTGCCCGCCCTTCCAGGCGCGCGTGGTGAAGCCGAGAATCTCGACCTTGACGCCGCAACGCTCCAGCGTGCGGGCGAGGATGTCGGCGCAGGTCGCAGCGACCGTGATCGGGCGCCCGCGCATCGAGCCGGAATTGTCGAGCAGCAGCGTCACCACGGTGTCGCGGAACGTCGCCTCCTTCTCGTGCATGAAGGACAGCGGGTGATAGGGATCGGTCACCACGCGCGACAGGCGCGCGGGGTCGAGAATGCCCTCTTCGAGATCGAACTCCCAGGCGCGGTTCTGCTGCGCCATCAAGCGCCTCTGGAGGCGGTTGGCGAGCCGGGCGACGATGCCCTGCAGATGGGCGAGCTGCTTGTCGAGATAGGCGCGCAGGCGCTCCAGCTCGTCATGATCGCAGAGGTCTTCGGCGGCGATGACCTCGTCGAATTTCGGCGCGAAGGCGTGATATTCCGGCCCGCGCGGCTCGTTCTTGCCGTGCGAATTCGGCCGCGTCGCCTCGCCCGGCGTCTCGTCGTCACCGAGCTCGCCGTCGTCGAAGGTGTCGGAGGTCGAAGCCTGCGCGCTTTCCATCGCGCTCTCGCTCATCTCCTCGCTCGATGCCTGGGCCTGGTCGGCGCTCATCTCCTGCGCGGCATCGGAATCGGGCGAGCCCTCGGCGCCGGACTGATCGTTGTCGCCGTCCTGGTTCTCGTCGTTCTCGTCATTGTCTTCGCTGTCGGCGCTGCGCTCGTCGCCAATCTCGAGCGCCGTCAGGAGATCATGCACGGCATCGCCGAACCTGGTCTGGTCCTCGACCACGGTGTCGAGCCGGTCGAGGCGCCTGCCGATCTTGTCTTCGAGGATAGGACGCCAGAGATCGACCATCTTCTTCGCGGCCGTCGGCGGCGCCATGCCGGTCAGGCGTTCGCGCACAAGCATCGCCAGCGCGTCGGCAAGCGGCGCGTCGGCGCGATCCGTGATCTCGTCGAACTTGCCGCGATGGAAATGGTCGTCGAGCATCGCGGTGAGGTTTTTCGCAACGCCCGCCATGCGCCGCGCGCCGATCGCCTCGACACGGGCCTGCTCCACCGCCTCGAATACGCCGCGCGCCTGCGGATTGCCGGGCATCAGCTTGCGATGCACTTTTGGATCATGACAGGCGAGCTTGAGCGCGATCGAGTCGGCATGGCCGCGCACGATCGCGGCGTCACGCCTGGTCATTTTTCGCGCGGGTTCGGGCAGCCGCGCCTTGCCCGGTGCGAGCCCGGGGCGCTCGGCGGCGAAGCTGACATCGAGCTCGGGCGCCTTGGCGATCGCCTTCAGGCAGGAGGCCACCGAGCGCTTGAACGGCTCGGTCGGAGCTTCCTTGGTGTTGCGGAATTTGGAGTTGGAGGTGGTGCTCATCTCGCCCTTACCCGTCGTCCCGGCCTAGTGCGCAATTGCGCATGGGGGCCGGGACCCATAACCACCGGCGATCATTGCGTCAGGAGAAATTAGCAGCGTCGCTTCACTCGAGACATCACGCGGTATGGGTCCCGGCCCCCGTGCGCAATTGCGCACTCGGCCGGGACGGCACACCGAGAGTAATCAGCTGAGCGCCACGTTCACCGCCGATTCCGGCAGCTCCGCGTTGAAGCAGCGCTGGTAGAACTCGGCGACGAGGGGACGTTCGAGCTCGTCGCACTTGTTGAGGAAGGTGACCCGGAACGCAAATCCGATGTCGCCGAAGATGTCGGCGTTCTCGGCCCAGGTGATCACCGTGCGCGGGCTCATCACCGTCGACAGATCGCCATTGGCGAAGGCGTTGCGGGTGAGATCGGCGAGGCGAACCATCTTGTTGACGATGTCGCGGCCCTCCGTGGTGCGATAGTGCTTGGCCTTGGCCAGCACGATCTCCACTTCCTCGTCATGGCTGAGATAGTTCAGCGTGGTGACGATCGACCAGCGGTCCATCTGGCCCTGGTTGATCTGCTGGGTACCATGATAGAGGCCCGAGGTGTCGCCGAGGCCGACGGTGTTGGCGGTCGAGAACATGCGGAATGCCGGATGCGGCTTGATCACCTTGTTCTGGTCGAGCAGCGTCAGGCGGCCGGAGACTTCCAGCACGCGCTGGATCACGAACATCACGTCCGGACGGCCGGCGTCGTATTCATCGAACACCAGCGCGACATTATGCTGGAGCGCCCAGGGCAGGATGCCGTCGCGGAATTCGGTGACCTGCTTGCCGTCGCGGACCACGATCGAGTCCTTGCCGACGAGGTCGATACGGCTGATGTGGCTGTCGAGGTTGACGCGCACGCAGGGCCAGTTCAGCCGCGCGGCGACCTGCTCGATATGGGTGGATTTGCCGGTGCCGTGATAGCCCGTGACCATGACGCGGCGGTTGTGGGCGAAGCCGGCCAGAATGGCGAGCGTGGTGGCGCGATCGAAGCGGTAATCGGAATCGACTTCGGGGACGTGAGGATCGACTTCGGAATAAGCGGGGACTTCGAGATCGCTGTCGATCCCGAACACCTGGCGCACCGACACCTTCATGTCGGGCAAACCGGAAACTTCCTCAACTTTGGACATCGCGGCGGTCGTCATCAATCCTCCGAGGTCCCGGGCGATCCCGAGACCAGTTATTGCACGTTGGCTGCGGCTGGGTGCTGTTGCGAACCTATCAGAGACAACGTGCGGGCAGAAGCCCGCCCCCCAATCAAAGTTCCGTTGTCTTTTCATTTAGATAGGCAAGGAACGCGATTTTTGGAAGGCTGCCCTGCGAATCACGCCTGAATTTCGTGCGGAAGGCACGTCCTGCCCACGCGGGTGGCACTTTTACCGCCGCTCGTTACTTATGTAGGGTCCGAATGCAGGGTCCGAACCCCGAGACCCAATCCCACCATAGAGACGATGTGACGTCCTTTCTCGATCCCCTCATTTCATTCGTCTCGGCCCATGCGTGGCTGGCCTATCTGACCCTGTTCCTGGCGGCCCTGCTGGAGGCGGTTCCAGTGGTGGGGTCGGTGATCCCCGGCTCGACCATCATCCTGGCGCTGAGCGCCCTGATCCCGGGCGGCGAGCTCAGGCTGCAATGGGTGTTGCTGGCGGCGGCGCTCGGCGCAGTGCTCGGCGACGGTTCGGCTTACTGGATCGGGCACCGGCAGCAACGGGAGATCCTCAACACCTGGCCGCTGACCAATTATCCGCGCGTGGTCGAACAGAGCGAGACTTTCTTCCACCGCTTCGGCACCTGGGCGGTGTTCTTCGCCCGCTTCGTGCCGCCGATCCGTGCCTTCGTCCCGGTCACGGCGGGCGCGCTGGGCATGCCCCCGGCCCGCTTCTACGCCATCAACATCCCGGCAATCCTGGTCTGGGCACCCGCGCATGTGCTGCCGGGTGTTTTGGCAGTGTCGGCCCTGCACGAATACGCCGGGCTGCCGCATCACGGGCATATCGGCAAGCACATCTGGATCCTGACCGTGATCGGCGTCGCGATCGTTCTGAGCCTGGCGGTCTGGATCTATCGCCGGCGGAACGGCAGCGCTGTCGCCGCGGCGAAGCCGCAGATCTAGCGCCAGCGTCGCGACCTTCTCTCAAGGCGTATTGAGAAGTACCCACAGCCGCGAGATTCTACCATTTTCGACTTCAGCCACGTCGGCCCCTGTCACGGTGGTCGGGCCGTGCTCGGGCCCGGCGTGCCAGGCTAGATGGCCCAAGCCGTGATGCCCGACAGCCGCGCCATCGGGCACGAACCTGAAAGTCGGCCCGAACTGCTTCAAAAGATCTCCCGCGATCCTCGATATTTCTGCCCGCCCGCGGACGATATTCATCGGCTCGTACATGACGGGCTCATCGACGAACAACTCGGCTATGGCCGCTCGCCGCTTGTCCTCGTCGCGCTCGTTGAACACGCGCTCCAGATTTGAACGAAGCAGATGGTCGAATTCGATATTGCCGGTTGTCATGTTGCAGCCTTTCTTCACATCATTTGTCGGCGAATATCCGCGACGGATGATCAATCGAACTTGACCAGGTTCAACGCGGGAAGCGGGCCACCCGGAAACTGGGTCAACGTTCCGCCGATCGCGAGCGAGCCAAGATCGATGCCGAAGAATCCGAGTTGTTCGATCAGCGCGCCGATGGCGGTCTTAGCTCCGGCATCATCTCCCGAGTAGAACAGCACGCGCTTGCCCCCATCGGTGGTCGGGTCAGCTGCGAGGAGTTCTGACAGCAGATGATTGAATGCCTTCACTACCCGCGCTCCGGGCACCAGATCGGCGAAGACCTCCGACGAGGCGCGACCACCGAGTTCAGCCGGCTTGAATAGCGGCGCCTCGATCGGATTGTTGGCATCAACCACGATGCGGCCGCCGAACGGCGGCAGGCCCGCAAGCGCGCCAGGCAGCTTCGACCAGTTGACCGCGACGAACACGATATCCTTGGCGGCCGCCTCCTCGCGAGTGCCGGCGGTCACGAGCCGACCGATGTCGGCCACAGCCGTCGCCAAGCTCTCGGGACCGCGGCTGTTAGACAAGGTCGTGGCGATGCCCTTACGCGCGAACGCCCGGGCGATGGCGCGGCCGATATTGCCCGCGCCGATAATGCCGATGGTGGACATGGAAAATGCTCCCGAGATGTATGGAGATCAGATCGACTGATCAGTGACCTCAAAATGGCGCAACCATTCCCCCTTGATTAGAGGGGACTTGGTAGTAAGATTTTCAACGATAACTTTCGAATGAGCTGATGGAAACGCTGGCTAATCTGGAATCCTTCCTCCGCAGCGCGGAATGCGGCAGCTTTTCCGAGGCAGGTCGGCGTCTCTCGGTGACGCCGGCTGCTGTCAGCCGCAATGTCGCGATGCTGGAGCGCAATCTGGGCGTCCGGCTGTTTCATCGATCCACGCGAAAGCTGACTCTGACGGAGGCCGGGGAGACGTTCCGCGCAGCGATCGCCGACAATTTGGAGGGACTGCAGGCAGCAATTACTGGGATATCGACGGGGAGCAATGAGCCGGCTGGCCTTCTCAAGGTGAGCCTGCCGCCGACATTCGGCATAGGCCATATCCTGCCGCTGCTTCCCGGTTTCCTGGCCCGTTATCCGCGGGTACGCGCCGAGTGGCACTTCGAGAATCGCCAAGTCGATCTCGTCGGTGAAGGCTACGACGCCGCAATCGGAGGCGGATTCGAGTTGTCCCCCGGTCTCGTGAGCCGAACACTTGCGCCGGCACACATCGTCGCCGTGGCGTCTCCAGCCTATATGTCGGGACGAACATTTCCGACCAAGCCGGACGAATTGGCGACACTGGACGGCATCGTCATGCGCTCGCTGCAGACCGGGCGCATTCGGCACTGGTCGATGCGCGACGTTTCAGGTCGGGAAATTCAGGCCTCGCTCTCCGAGGCGATCGTGGTCAACGATCCCGCTGCGATGCGTGAGGCGGCATTATTGGGCCTCGGGGTCGCCATGCTCGCAACCGCCGACACCCTGCCCGCGCTCGAAAATGGTTCGCTGCTGCGCCTCGTGCCGCGCTGGTACTGCGACGCCGGCGCGATCTCGATCTACCATGCCTCGCGCAAGCTGGTGCCGGCAAAGACGAGAGCCTTCGTGGACTGGGTGGCGGATGCATTCAAGAAGAACAAGCTCGCGGAGCGCTTTGCGGGGAGTCTGAGCTGACACGCATGCCCGCACGTATGATCTAGGCCTTTGCGTCCGGCCCCCCTGCCCGTCGCCCCGGTGCAGGCCCAACATAACGCGCCCTTGGCCTGATCAGCTTGCCGAACTGCAATTGCTCGCTGGCATGGGCGATCCAGCCGACGCTGCGGGCCATGGCGAACAAAGCCAGCTCGCTGCCTCCAGGCAGGCGCAGCGCGTGCACGAGCACCGCGAGCGCGTAGTCGATATTGACGAGTTCGCCGGTCGCCTCCGCGATCCGCTCCGGCACCTCCTTGGTGAATTTGCGCGGTGCGCCGGCGCGGGCCAGGGCATTCAGCAGCGACTGCGCGCGCCGATCGCCCCGCTTGTAGACGCCGTGACCGAAGCCGGCAAAGCGTTCGCCGAGCGCGACGCGTTCGCGGACCATTGGCTCGACGTCACGATCCACCAGCGTCTTGACGAGCTGCGAGGCGAGCACGCCGGCGCCGCCGTGCTTCGGCCCCTTCAGGGCGGCGAGGCCGGCGATGACGGAGTCATAAAGATTGAGGCCGGTCGAGGCTGCGCAGCGCGCGGTGAAGGTGGACGCGTTCAATTCATGCTCGGCGAGCAGAACCAGCGCGCGGCGGATGAGATCTGCCGCGTGCTTGTTGTCGGGCGCCCAGGCCCTCGCGATCTGCTGGTGCAGCGGCTCGGCGGACGGCTCCGTATTGAGCATGGTCGCGACCAGGAGCCGGACGATGCGCGCACCGACCATCGCGCGTCCGTCATGCGCGCGGGTGAAGGCGCGGGGATCGGCGCTCGATGCGAGCGCCAGCACGGCAATGGCGCGATCGATCGGCGCGGCGCGGTGCGCCGCCTGCGCGATCAGGCGCATCTCATCGGACACCGCGGGCTGATTATCCGGCGCAAAGGGATCGACGCCGGAGACGTCCCACAGAAGCGTTGCGGTGTGCTCCAGCGTGTCGTGCTCGGCGAGATCGACGCAATTGACGCCGCGATAGATCGCGCCGTCCTCGGTGATGGTGGAGATCTCCGTGTCCATAACCGGCAGATCGGCATCGAAGCTGCGCAGACCGCGCGGCTCCGGCGACGGCACCCGGCGCTCCTTCAGCGCCCGGACGTCCTCGGCGCGATAGCGGTTCTTGCGCGAGTCCGGCGTCGGCTCGGAGCGAACCAGGCCGCGACTGACATAGGCGTAGAGCGTGGCCGGCGAGATCGCGAGCTCGGCGGCGGCTTCCCTGGCCGACAGGTAGAGCTCCTCGGAATTTTTCATATTGATTTATGTAATCAAGATTGATCAATCTGTCGAGAGGCCTGACCTTGGCTGGTGCAAAGGAGATTTGGGCCATGAACATCCACCTCACCAAAAGCCAGATCGGGCTGGACGGCGTTCCCGCGGCCGAAACCGTGCTGAGCCATGTCGACGGCGAGCGCGGCGAGTTGATCATCGCAGGCGAGCATGTTGGCCGACTGGCGAGCCAGTCGAGCTTTGAGGGCGTCACCGCCCGGCTCTGGAACGGCGCCAGCACGACCACGCTGAACGAAGCCAATGTGCGCGCGAGCCTGGGCGCCGCACGCGAGCGCGCCTTCGCGCGGCTGGATGAGTTGCTGCCGGCAACGCGCGGCATGGGCATTATCGACGGGTTTCGCGCGGCGGTCGCGGGACTTCGCGCCGAGCACGGCCTCGCTCATGAGGCGACGATCGTCGGCGCATTCCCGGTGATTGCGGGCGCGCTCGTCCGCCGCGCTAGGGGTCTCGATCCCGTGGCGCCCGATCCGAACGTGAGCCATGCTGCCGATACGCTTCGCATGCTGCACGGGCGCGCGCCTGAACCACGCGAGGTCACGGCGCTGGACGCCTACCTCGTCACCGCGAGCGACCACGGCATGAACGCCTCGACCTTCACCGCCCGCGTGGTGGCCTCAACGCAGGCAGATCTGTTTGCCGCCGTCACCGCCGGCTATTGCGCGCTGACGGGTCCGCTGCATGGCGGCGCGCCGGAGCCGGTGCTGGAAATGCTCGACGCGATCGGCTCGCGCGAGCGCATCCAGCCCTGGGTGGACGCGGCACTCGCCCGCGGCGAGCGGATGATGGGTTTCGGCCACCGCGTCTATCGCGTGCGCGATCCCCGCGCCGACGTGCTCAAGACCGCGATCGAGGCGCTGGCCTCGGACGGCGCCGACCTGCCGTTTGCCGGCGAGGTCGAAGCCTATATCCGCAGCGCGCTGCGCAAGAAGAACCCGGACCGGCCGCTGGAGACCAATGTGGAGTTCTTCACCGCGATCCTGCTCGATGCGCTGGCGATCCCGAGGCAGGCCTTCACGCCGATCTTCGCGGTGGCGCGCGCAGCCGGGTGGACGGCGCATGCGCGCGAGCAGCAGCGGACGGGACGGCTGATCCGGCCGAGCTCGTCATATGTGGGGGCGATGCCGGAGGCGTGATGAAACGTAGCCTGGATGGAACGGCGTTCTTTCCCTCTCCCCTTGTGGGAGAGGGTGGCTCGCCGCGCAGCGGCGAGACGGGTGAGGGGTTCTCTCCCCGCACAATCCCTTGCATTGGAATTTGAGGAAGCAACCCCTCATCCGGCGCTTCGCGCCACCTTCTCCCACAAGGGGAGAAGGGAAGACAGTGGCGCGGCCTCAGGCCTCGCGCACCACGGTCTTCAGGTAATTATACGCCTTGATGATCTCGATCAGGCGGTCCTCGGTGGAGCGGTCGCCGCCGTTGGCGTCGGGGTGGTGCTGCTTCACCAGCGCCTTGTACTTGGACTTGACGTCGGCGAGCGTGGACTCGGGGCCGAGGCCCATCACCTGGAGCGCCTTGCGCTCGGCATTCATGATCTTGCGCGTCTCGGCCTTGGGCGCGGCCTGCGGCCCGGCGCGCCAGCCGGTGCGGCCGTTGAGCTCCTGGAACATGCTGAACGGATCGAAGGCGCCGTCGATCTCGGCTTCCGCGCCTTTCTTGACGCCGCCATTGGCGCCCATCTTCCAGGTCGGACGATGACCGGTCAGTGCATCCTTCTGATAGCGCGCGACAGCGTCGGCATTCATGCCGGAAAAGAAATTGTAGTTCTGGTTGTACTCGCGCACGTGGTTCAGGCAGAAGTGCCAGTACTCACGCTGATTGTCGCGACCCTTGGGCGCACGATGCGCGCCCTTGTTCTGACACCCGGTCCATTCGCAATTGACCACGGCGTCGCGCGGCTTCACTTCCGGCTGCTTGCCTTTCGGCTTGACCCGGATGGAGTCGAAGAACTTTGATGAATCAATCGGCATGGCTGACTTTGACTACGCAATGCAAAAACCTTCAAGTCTTGACATTGCAATTAGCTGAAAACACATAGCCGAAGCTTCGCCTCGGCGTCCTGAAGAACGGCTACCCAAGGGCAGCCTACGCAATTGACGGAGTGCGGTCGCGCACCTTAAGGCACACCCATGGCTATGAGAGACACTATCAGCAACAAGTTGCAGGAAGCTTTCACGCCGGAAAGCCTGCAAGTCGTCGACGAGTCACATTTGCATGAGGGCCACGCCGGCCATCGGCCGAGCGGCGAGACGCACTTCCGCGTATATATCGTGTCTCAGGGCTTCAAAGGGAAGAGCCGGGTCGATCGCCACCGCATGATAAATTCGGCACTGGCCGCGGAACTCGCAGGCAGCGTGCACGCGCTGGCGATCCACGCGCAAGCGCCGGGAGAAAATTAGCTTGGTCATTCCGGGGCGGCTCGAAGAGCCGAACCCGGAATCTCGAGATTCTCAGGTGCGCAATTGCGCACCATAGTTCGATGCTTCGCATCGCCCCGGAATGACCGAGGAATCAAAACGACGTCCCGGCCCGCCGCCGCTTGGCTTCTTCCATTTCCGTCTCGCGCGGCACCGGTGAAATACGGAGTGCGGTGATGCGGTTGCGTTCACGGCGGAGGACGCGGAAGCGGAAGCCGTGGAAGGTGAAACTCTGGCCGCGGTCGGGGATCGAGCGCGCCTCGTGAATGACGAGGCCGGCGACCGTCGTTGCCTCTTCGTCAGGCAGGTGCCAGTCCATGGCGCGGTTGAGGTCGCGGATCGGCACCGAGCCGTCGACGACGACCGAGCCGTCCGGCTGGGCGCGCACGCCCGCGACCACGACGTCATGCTCGTCGGAAATGTCGCCAACGATCTCTTCCAGAATGTCTTCCAGCGTCACGAGACCTTCCACTTCGCCGTACTCGTCGACGACCAGGGCGAAATGGGTCTTGCGGCGGCGGAACGCCTTGAGCTGCTCGGAGACGGGCCGCATCTCCGGCACGAACCAGGGCGGTAGCGCGATGGTGGAGACGTCGATGCGCGAGGTCTCGCCGTCGGCCGCGCGGATCGCGCGCAGCAGATCCTTGGCGTGGAGCACGCCGATGATGTTTTCCGGCTTCTCGCGCCACAGCGGGATGCGGGTGTATTCGGCCGCCAGCACCTCGCGCACCAGATCCTCCGGCGGCAGATCGGCGTTGATCATCGTCATCTCGGTGCGATGGATCATGACGTCGGAGACCTGGAGCTCGCGCAGATCGAGCAGCCCGCCGAGCATGTCGCGGTCCAGCTTCTCGAACTTGCCTTCATGATGCAGCAGGTCGACCGCGCCGCGGAGGCGCTCGGTCGGCGACAGGATCGCCTGGTGCTCGCCGGCAAGGCCAAACAGGCGCATCAACAGCCGCACGATGACTTCCACGATCCGCAGCAACGGCCCCAGCACGTACATCGTCAGCCGCATCGGGCGCGCGACCGCGAGCGCCATGCGGTCGGGCGCGTTGATTGCGATGGTCTTGGGCAGCACCTCGGCGAAGATCACGACCAGTGCGGTCATCAAGCCGGTGGCATAGAGCACGCCGACGTCGCCGAACCAGGCCGTGAAGATGCTGGTGGCCAGCGCGGATGCACTGATATTGGCGATGTTGTTGCCGAGCAGCAGCGCACCGATCAGGCGCTCGCGCATGTCGAGCAGCTGCGAGACCACGTCGGCGTCGCGATTACCCTGCTTGGAGAGCCGCAGCATGCTGGCGCGCGAGGCGCCGGTCAGTGCGGTCTCGCTCGCGGCGAAGAAGCCGGAGACGAGCAGGCAGAGAATGACGATGGTGAATCCGAGCCAATCCATGAACCACTCTGGTTTCTTGTTTTGACGCGTTTTCTTGACGCGAACCGGTACCCACTTCGCTCGAAAACGCTTTAACGCCGTTCAGCCGCGTGTCACGCCTTCTGGGCGAGCTTGTCCTTGAGGAAGTCGCGCACCGGAGCCGGCTCGACGTTCTTCACGACGATTGCGCGCCCCACCGCCTCCAGCAGGATGAAGGTGAGCCTGCCGCGCTCGACCTTCTTGTCCTGCGCCATCAGCGCCATCAGCGCGTCGGCATCGGCAAGCCCCTCCTGCGCGAAACCGGCGATGTCCTGCAAGCGCGTCGGCAAGCCGGCTTCAATGAGGTGACGCTCGACTCGCGTCGCATCGGCTTCGCCGATCATGCCGAGCCTGGCCGAGAGCTGCGCCGCCAGCGTCATGCCGATCGAAACGCCCTCGCCGTGGAACAGGCGGTCGGAAAAACCGGTCGCGGCTTCCAGCGCATGGCCAAACGTATGGCCGAGATTGAGCAGCGCGCGCTCGCCGGTCTCGCGCTCGTCGCGCGAGACGACGCCGGCCTTGGCGCGGCAGGAGGTCGCGATCGCATGCTCGCGCGCCGAACCGCCTTTGGAGATGTCGGAATGGTTCTTCTCGAGCCAAGCGAAGAAGGCCTCGTCGCCGAGCACGCCGTATTTGGCGACCTCGGCATAGCCGGCGCGGAATTGCCGCGGCGACAGCGTGTCGAGCACGGCGGTGTCGGCGATCACCAGCACCGGCTGATGGAAGGCGCCGAGCAGATTCTTGCCCTGCGGCGAGTTGATGCCGGTCTTGCCGCCGACGGAGGAATCGACCTGCGCCAGCAGCGAGGTCGGCACCTGCACGAAGTCGACACCGCGGCGCAGGATGGCCGCCGCAAAGCCGGCGAGATCGCCGACCACGCCGCCGCCGAGCGCGATGACCAGATCGTTGCGCTCGATCTTCGCGGCGATCAGGGCCTCGCTGACCTTTTCGAGGCCGTCATAGGTCTTGGAGATCTCGCCTTCCTCGATGACGATGCGCGATGTCGGGATGCCCGCGGCTGCGAGCGATGCCTCGGCGGGCTCGAGCCAGTATTTCGCGACCGTGCGATCCGTCACGATCGCGGTGCGCACGCCGGGACGCAGACGCGCGACCCGTTCGCCGAGCGAGGCCAGCACGCCGCGGCCGATGACGATGTCATAGGCGCGATTCTCCAGCGCGACCTCGACATTGACAGGATCGGAATGTTTCAAGGGCGCGGTCATCGTGCGGCACTCGCGACGTCGGCTGGTGGCGGGGACGCCTGTTCGCCGCAAAGATGCGCGCGCAGCGTCTCGATGGTCTCATCGACGATCTTGTCGTGCGGCACGTCGCGCGAGGCGACGGTGAGGTCGGCATGGCCGTAAACCGGCTCGCGCTCGGTGAGCAGGCGCGTCACGGTTCCTTCGGGATCGGCGGTCTGGAGCAGCGGACGGTCGGCGCGCCGGCGCACGCGGCGCATGATGACGTCATGATCGGCCTTGAGCCAGATCGAGATCGCCTTTGCCGCGATACGGCCCCGGGTCTCCTCGCGCATGAAGGCGCCGCCGCCGGTCGCCAGCACGATGGGACCGCCATCGAGCAGACGCGAGATCACGCGGGCCTCGCCGTCGCGGAAATGCGGCTCGCCGTGGCGTTCGAAGATTTCCGGTATGGTCATGCCGGCCGCCGCCTCGATCTCGGTGTCGGCATCGACGAAGGGCAGCTTGAGCCGGAGAGCCATGCGGCGGCCGATGGTGGATTTGCCCACCCCCATCATGCCAACGAGCACGATCGAGCGCGTCCCCAGCGCCGACAGGATGTCGGCCTCGGGCGAAGCTTGGATCGGCAACGCGGCGTCGGGCATTTGTCTCGCTCGATTGGGTCTCGCTCGATCTGCCGCCAAAGGCGGCATCCTTCGGCCACCTATACGACCCCGCAGGGGGCCTCGCCAGAGGACTCTTGCCACGAAACGGCGAACGTGTTGGATGATTTCATTGGTTAATTTGCCCGCCGAGCCCCTGACCGAGACCCTCTCCGAGATCCTGCCGATGCCCAGCCTGTTCCGCCTCCTGACGGTCGTCGCCGTGATCGCCGGCATCGTCTATGGCGTGGTCTTCGCGCTGGCGAACTTCGTCAATCCGAAGCCGCGGGAAATGACGGTGACGATCCCGCCGGATAAGTTTCTCAAGAAATAGCAGCTAGGCTGCCGGGCATGCGTGCCAGATCTTCCGAAAACAAGCCCTCAGACGCCAAGCTCACCGGCCTGTTCCTCGACATGCTCGCGGCGGAACAGGGCGCCGGCCCCAACACGCTCGATGCCTACCGCCGCGACCTCACCGACTTCTCTGAGTTTCTCGGCCGCGTCGGCCATGCATTTGCGGATGCGGAAACACAGACGCTGCGCGACTATCTCGCCGATCTCGACACGCGCGGCTTCAAGTCCACCAGCGTCGCGCGGCGGCTGTCGGCGATGCGGCATCTCTATCGCTTCCTCCTGAACGAACGAATCAGAACCGATGATCCCGCGGCGATCCTGTCCGGCCCGAAGCGCGGCCGCGGGCTGCCGAAGGTGCTGTCGATCGCGGATGTCGACCGCATGCTCCGCCGCGCCAAGGAATTGAGCGAGGCGGAGGATGCCTCGCCGTCGAAACGGCTGCGCGCCCTGAGGCTCTATTGCCTGCTCGAGGTGCTCTACGCCACCGGCCTGCGCGTCTCCGAGCTGGTGGCGCTGCCGCGCACGGCCGCGAAGCGCGACGCCCGCATGATCGTGGTGCGCGGCAAGGGCAACAAGGAACGGCTGGTGCCGCTCAACGAGGCCTCGCGCCAGGCGATGGCCGATTATCTCGCGGCGACGGAGGCGGCCAAGGACAACAACAAGACCGAGAAGAAGAACAGCGTGGCTGCCTCGAAATGGTTGTTCCCCTCGTTCGGCGAGAGCGGGCATCTGACGCGGCAGCATTTTGCCCGCGACTTGAAGGAGCTCGCGGTCGCTTCGGGCCTCCAGGCCCGGCTGGTTTCCCCCCACGTGCTGCGCCACGCCTTTGCCAGCCACCTGCTGCACAACGGGGCCGATTTGCGCATCGTACAGACGCTGCTCGGCCACACCGACATCTCGACGACTCAGATCTACACCCACGTGGTCGAGGAGCGGCTGAAGAGCCTGGTCCGCGACCTGCACCCGCTGGCGGAGAAATGAGTCTCCGGTAGCCCGGCTACAGGCCACAGCCCGAAACCGCCTTGACTTCGGCCACATCTCCGCAGAAAGAGCCGGGGCCTCACGATGATTTGGCCGCCGCTCCCTGCGAGCACACAGGCCAACTCATTGACGAACCTACATTTCTTTCCGTGACATCGAATCCGCTTCGCCGCCTCGCCCCGTCGTCCCTATATTGAGTTGATGCCAGACCAGATGCGCAGCTATCTCGATTTCGAAAAGCCCGTCGCCGAGCTCGATTCCAAGCTCGACGAATTGCGGACGCTTGCGGCCTCCGGCAGCGACATCGCCGAGGAGATCGGGCGGATCGAGGACAAGGCGGCGCAGGCGATGGCCGACCTCTATCTGAACCTGACGCCGTGGCAGAAGACGCTGGTCGCGCGACATCCGCAGCGGCCGCATTTCAACGACTTCATCAAGGGCCTGATCACCGAGTTCACCCCGCTCGCCGGCGATCGCAAGTTCGGCGAGGATGAGGCGCTGGTGGCAGGCTTCGGCCGTTTCCGCGGCGAGGCCATCTGCGTGATGGGCCAGGAAAAGGGCGATTCCACCGAGAGCCGCATCAAGCATAATTTCGGCATGGCGCGGCCCGAGGGCTATCGCAAATGCGTACGGCTGATGGAGATGGCGGAGCGGTTCGGCCTGCCGGTGCTGTCGCTCGCCGATTCCGCCGGCGCCTATCCCGGCATCGGCGCGGAAGAGCGCGGCCAGGCCGAGGCGATCGCGCGTTCGACCGATGCCTGCATGGCTTTGACCGTGCCGAACGTCGCCATCATCACCGGCGAGGGCATGTCCGGCGGCGCCATCGCCATCACCACCGCCAACAAGGTCCTGATGCTGGAGCACGCGATCTACAGCGTGATCTCGCCCGAGGCAGCGTCCTCGATCCTCTGGCGCGACGGCTCCAAGGCGCAGGAAGCCGCCAACAACATGAAGATCACAGCCCAGGACATGCTCCGCTTCGGCGTGATCGACAGCATTCTGAAGGAGCCGGTCGGCGGCGCCCATCGCGACCCCGCCGCCATGATCGCCACCACGGGCGATGCCATCGCCAAGGCCTTCGACGAACTCCGGGGCCTCGACGGCGACGCCATCCGCAAGCATCGGCGGCAGAAATTCCTCGATATTGGCCGGAAACTGGGCTGATTCGGGCGGGTTTGGGGCCCGTCGGCCGCGTCACCCTCCCTGGGGTAATGGGTCCTGGCTTTCGCCAGGACGACACTGAGTTTGAGGCCGGCCAAACCGCGCCGTAGGCCCCGGTAACCCCGCGTTAACCCTTTTTTTGCCCAAATCAGCGATCTCTGTACCGGTTTGGCCGCGAGGCCCAAGTTACGGCCCAGTTTAAGTCTTCGTTGACCACGCCTTTGGGCCAACGGGCTCGTGATCCCCGTTCGGGTTGCGACCACATGACCCAGAGGTTAGAATTTTAATCAATGGCTTCAGGGCATAAGCGCTGGAGCGTGATTGCGAAAAGCCCGTCGCGACGGGTCCGGGTCTCCGGTCGGATCATGCTTCAAGATTGGGGTTTGCGCGCGATGCCCTGGACGGTGTGGGGTCCATCTTGATTTCTCGTTCGCTTGCTCGCGCGTTTTTGGTTTCGGTGGCGCTTGCCGCCAGCTTTGTGCTGGCCGGCTGCGACACCGACCAGGTTTCGCTTGCGACCAATGCCAAGGCCAACCAGCCGGTGCCGCCAAAGCTTCTCGCCGCGATGGTCGAGAAGAACATGGATCTGCAATCGCCGATCCTGGTGCGCCTGTTCAAGCAGGAGGCCGAGCTCGAGGTCTGGAAGCAGACCCGCAACGGCCAGTTCGCGCTGCTCAAGACCTATCCGATCTGTCGCTGGTCGGGCGACCTCGGTCCGAAGGTGCGCGAAGGCGACCGCCAGGCGCCGGAAGGATTCTACTCGATCAATCCGGGCCAGATGAATCCGCAATCGGCGTACTATTTGTCGTTCAACACGGGCTATCCGAACGCGTTCGACAAGGCTTTGGGCCGCAGCGGCTCGCAGCTGATGGTGCATGGCGATTGTTCGTCGCGCGGTTGCTACGCGATGACGGACGAGCAGATCGCCGAGATCTATTCGCTCGGGCGCGAGTCCTTCTTCGGCGGCCAGAAGGCGTTTCAGCTGCAGGCCTATCCGTTCAAGATGACGCCGGTGAACATGGCCAAGCACCGGAACAATCCGAACATGCCGTTCTGGAAGATGATCAAGGAAGGCTATGATCATTTCGAGGTGACGCGACAGGAGCCGAAGGTCGATTTCTGCGAGAAGAAGTACGTCTTCGACGCCGCCAAGCCGCCCGACGCCAAGCGCGATCCGGTGTTCGACGCGTCCGCAAAGTGCCCGGCCTATGTGATCCCCGACGAGATCGCCAGCGCCGTGCGCGAGAAGGATGCGCGCGACCAGGCGGAGTACAGCAAGCTGGTTTCGCGCGGCACGCCCGTTGCGCGCATGAACACCGGCATCGACGGCGGCATGAACAAGATCTTCGCCGCGAAGATTCCGGAAGGCTCGACCGGCCTGTCGGAGGGCGCCGAAGGCACCACCTTGCAGATGCTGGCGATGGCGAAGGCGCCGGGCACGATTCCTGGACACGTCAATCCGCCGAAGCCCAATCTCGATGCAGCCGCGTCCTCGCCGCAGGAAGAGCCGGTCGTCGCCGTCAGCGCGCCCGCCGCCAACACCCGCGTCGCCACCGCAGCTGCACCTGAGAAATCCGGCTTCTTCTCGAATCTCGGCCGCAAGATGGGCATGGGCAACGCCGACGCCACGGCAACCACGCCTCCGCCGCAGGCCACGGCATCTGTCGCTCCGGCGGCGACGACGACGACGCCACCGACCGCAGCGTCCCGGCTGAAGGCCGCGGTAACCCGGTTCGTGCCGGGTCGCGACACGTCCAAGGACGCGCCGAAGCCAGCGATTGCCGCCGCCAAGCCTGCCGAACCTGCGAAGCCCGACACCCGTCTCGCCGCAACCCGCCCTGCGCTCAAGCCGTCGGTGTCGGATGGCGCGGGTGAAGCAACCCAGATCATGGGAGCCGCGCCAGTGGTGCAGTCGAATTCGTTCGACAGCCGGTTTGGGGCGGTGAAGTAAACGGGCGGGAACCTCTTGCCCCTTCCCGATTCTTACCAAGCTGACGGCCGTCCTGGATGATCAGCGGCATTCCAGGACCTGAAGCCCTTGAATTGCGATGATATCCTATCCATGATATACAGTAATCTTGTATATCATGGAGCATTCCATGCTGGTCTCCAAATGGGGTAACTGCCTCGCAGTCCGTCTGCCTAAGGCACTCGTTGAGGCCTTGAACCTCTCCCCCGGTGACGAGCTCAACGTCGTAGAGGCTTCGACAGGCCAGATCGCCGTAGAGAAGGTCGACAGACGAGCGGAATTTCTCAAGCAAGCCGAGCAGTTCCGGATTCCCCTGCCCGAGGGTTACAAATTCGACCGCGACGAAGCGAACGAGAGATGAGTTCGTTCTTCGACAGCAACATCTTGGTCTATGCCTTTTCGGCCGACATCCGGCGCGAGCGCGCGCTGACCACAATTGCTGGCGGCGGCGTCATCAGTGCGCAGGTGCTGAACGAGTTCACCAACGTACTGCGCAAGAAGCAAAGACAGGACTGGTCCGTTATCGAGGCCGCGGTGCAAGCCATCCGATTTCGGTTTCCGGATATCGCACCGCTCACCGCCGACACGCACGCTACGGCGCTTGCGCTTGCGCGCGACCATACGCTTGCCTTCTACGATGCTCTGATCGTAGCGGCCGCAATCGAGGCTGGCTGCGAGACGCTGTATAGCGAGGACATGCAGCACGGCCGCAGCATCGGTGGGCTGTCCATCGTCAATCCATTTTTCGGAAGCACTTCGCCGTCACCCTGAGGTGGCCGCTTCTTCAGCCGCCCTCGAAGGGCGACGGCCCCGCTGATAGCCCGGCCGTGCATCCTTCGAGGCTCGCTACGCGAGTGCCTCCAGCGACAATGGCTTCGCCATTGCGCGGGGATGACGGACTGCCAGGGCTCTCCTACGGCGCCAGATACCGCAGCAGCTCCGGATTGCCCCTCACCTCGGCTGCCTCGCCTTGCAGCGCGACGCGGCCGCGGTCGAGCACGTAGGCGTAATCGGCGACGCGGAGCGCGAGGTCGAGGTGCTGCTCGACGATGATGACGGCGATGGTTTTCGCGAGCTCGATCAGGCGCTCGGTGATTTCCTCGATCACACCGATCCAGACGCCTTCGGTCGGCTCGTCGAGCAGAAGCAGCTTGGGATCGCCCAGCATGGCGCGGCCGATGGCGAGCATCTTGCGCTCGCCGCCGGAAAGCGTGCCGGCAGGCTGGTCGAGGCGCTGACCGAGCTTTGGGAAGATGGTCAGCACGTGGTCGACCGCGTCGGCCTTCCTGCTCGCGAGCGAGCCGACCGCGAGATTGTCGCGCACCGACAGGCGCGCGAACACCGAATGCTCCTGCGGCACGTAGCCGATGCCGGCGCGCACGCGCTCCTGGGTCGCGCGGCGGCTGATGTCGCGCCCATCGAAGGCGACTTCGCCCTTCCACGCCGGCAGCTCGCCGACGATGGTCTTCATCAGCGTGGTCTTGCCGGCGCCGTTGCGGCCGAGCACGGCAACACCGCCGCGCCAGGGAATGCCGAGGTTGACGTCGAACAGGACCTGGCTGCGGCCATAGCCGGCGTTGAGATGCTTGATGTCCAAAAATTCAGGCACGGCGCAAATAGATCTCCTGGACGGCCTTGTTGGCCTGGATCTCCGACACCGTGCCAGATGCCAGCACCTTGCCCTGGTCGAGCACGGTGAGGCGATCGCAGATGTCGCGGATGAAATCGAGATCGTGCTCGACGATGACCAGAGAGCAATGTTTTTTGATCGGCTGCAGCAATTCGCCGGTGACGCGGCGCTCCTCAAGGCTCATGCCGCCCGTCGGCTCGTCCAGCAGCAGCAGCTTCGGCTTGCCGGCAAGCGCCATTGCGATCTCCAGCCATTGCTGCTGACCGTGCGACAGCGCCGCCGCCGCGTCGAACGCGCGATCAGCGAGGCGGAACTGCGTCAGCATGGTCATGACCTGATCGTGCAGGAGCCCGCGCGTGCGCGAGAACACGAGGTCGAACAGCGAGGACTGCGCCTGCAGCGCGAGCAGGATGTTGTCGTAGAGCGTCAGCGTCGGCAGCACGCTGGTGATCTGGAATTTCAGGCTCATGCCGGCGCGGGCACGCTCGGTCGGCGTGAACGCGGTGATGTCGGTGTTGACGAAGGAGACCTTGCCCTGCGTCGGCACCTCGGCGCCGGCAATGCACTTCATCAGCGTGCTCTTGCCGGAGCCGTTCGGGCCGATCAGGCCGTGGAACTCGTTCTCGCCGACAGTGAGCGCGGCGCCATCGAGCGCGGTGAGCTTCCCGAAGATTTTCTTGACGTCGGTGGCTTCAAGGAGCGGCATCGCGCTTCTCCTTCCCGGTCTTCCTGGATCTGCCACCAAAGCTGCCGACCCGCTCGCGTTCGCCGAGCACGAAGCTGATCAGGCCGAGCGGCCGGAACAGGATCACGAGCAACAGCAGCACGCCGAGGATGATCGGCCAGACCTCGCGATAATTGTCCGAGAGCCAGAAGCTGACGCCCTCGACGATGACAGCGCCGATGACGGCGCCGATCAGCGTCCCGGAGCCGCCGAACAGCACGTAGAGCACGACTTGCGTCGAGACCACGACGCCGACCATGTTGGGCCAGACGAAACCTTCGTGGAAGGCGTAGAGGCTGCCGGCAAGACCCGCCACCGCGCCGCCGATCGCGAAGATGATCGCCTTCAGGTGCTGTGCCTTGTAGCCGAAGAAGGCGATGCGCTGCTCGTTCTCGCGCAGGCCGGCCAGCGCCAACCCGAACTGCGAGCGCACCAGAAAACGGCAAAGCAGATAGACCACGACGAGAAGGCCAAGCACGAGATAATAGAACGGCGGCCCTTCCGAGAATTCGTAACTGCCGAGCGTCATCGGCGCGATCGAAGGGATGCCGTTCTGGCCACCGAGATAGTACCAGCCGCGCGCCAGCCGGTCGGCGGCGTAGGAGCCGGTCAGCGTGCCCAGCGAGACGAAGATCACGCTGGAGGGATGCCGTCCCAGCAGCAGGAAGCCGCCGAGCAGCAGCGCGAAGGTGAGGCCGATGATGGTGCCCGCAGGCAGCACCAGGAAGATATTGGTGATGTCGAGGTCGCGCGCGAGCAGCGCCACGCCATAGCCGGCCGAGCCGAAAAACAGCGCCTGGCCGAAGCTCATGATGCCGGCATAGCCCCACACCAGGTCGAACGACAGCGCGAACAGCGCGAGAATGATCACCCGCGTTGCGAACACCGTGAGGTAGTCCTGCAGCACCAGCGGTGCGAGGAGCGCCGCGACCAGCACGATACCCTCCACGATCGGCAGGACCTTTCGTCCCGGAGCGGCTTGCTTCGTTGGTCCGTGCTCAGTCATCGCGACGACCGCCTCCCCGCCGATGTCGGCGGGGATCGCCTGTTTCACTGCGCCCATCGACTTCAGCATTCCGCCTTAACACTCCTTGGGATCGACGAGCCCGTCGCTGCGTCCGACGATCTCGTAATTCCCGCCCTTGGCGACCGCGGTATACATCTTCATCTTGCAGTGCCGCTTGCCCGGCACCATCTCGGCCGGTCCGCCCGGACCCTCGGCGATCTTGGCGTGATCGAGCGCAGCGGCGACCGACTCCCGGTCGATCTTGCCGGCTTCCTTGACGGCGGCTTCCCACAGCTTTAGGCCGCGATAGGTGCCCGTGGCGGCGCTGCCGGCGGCAAACAGGAAGTTGCCCGGGAAATCCTTCTCATAGGCCGCCTGGATTTTCGCGTCGAACGGGTTCTCCTTGGTCAGCACCTTGAAATAATCGAGACAGCTGGCGAGACCCTCGATCTCGGCCGCCTGGTTGATGTTGAGCGTGTTCTCGTCATAGTAGACGCAGGCCAGCCGCCCGCCGTTCTTGAGGAAGCCGGCTTCATAGAGCTGCTTGAAGAACGGGCCGACGCCGGGCGGGATGACGGTGTTGAAGACGACGTCGACCTTGTTGGAGATGATGCGGTTGACGGTCGAGGAGAAGTCGACCTGGTCGAGCGGATAATATTCCTCGAACACGACCTCGCCGCCGTTGGCCTCGATCACCTTGCGGGCGTAGACGTTGAGCGTGTGCGGCCAGACGTAGTTGGCGCTCGGCAGCGCGAACTTCTTGCCGCCGTTCTTGATCAGCCAGGGAATGAACTCGTCGCATTGCTGCGCGGGCGTCGGCCCAGTGCAGAACAGATAGGGCGTGCACTCCTTGCCTTCGTAGAGCTGCGGATAGATGTAGAGCGTCTTGCCGCGCGCGACGATCGGGTCCTTGATCGCGTTGCGCATCGACGAGGTGATGCCGCCCAGCACCATATCGACCTTGTCGCGCTGGATCAGCTTGCGGACATTGCCAACCGCGACGGATTCGTTCGAGGCGGTGTCCTCGATATAGAGCTCGAGCGGGCGGCCGAGCAGACCGCCGCCGGCGTTGATCTCCTTGATCACCATCTTCGCGACGTTGGCGTCGGCATTGCCGGCGTAGGCGATCGGCCCGGTGAGGTCGGTGGCGATGCCGACCTTGATCGGGGCTTCGGCCGCATTGGCCCAGGGCGCCGGAATCACCCAACTGCCGACGCCGGTTGCGACCGCCCCGGAGGCAAAGGCGAAATTCGAGAGGAAGCGGCGACGAGAGAGCTGAGTGCGATCGGACATGTGACTAAACCCCTTTTCCAGCGATGAGGCCCTGCGGCCGGAATTTGATGAAGACGATGGCGAGAACGAAAACGAGGACATCGGCCACGACGGGCGCCATCACCCAGGGCAGCGCGGCACTGAGCGTGCCGATGAGCCCGGCGCCCGCGACCGGCCCGATGAAGGAGCCAACGCCGCCGACCATGACCGCGACAAAGCCCTGGATCAGGAAGCGCAGGCCGAGATCGGCGAACAGGCTGAACACCGGCACGATCAGAGCGCCGGCAAGGCCGGCAAGTGCCGCACCGAACGCAAAGGTGGCGCCGTAGATCAGCGGGGTGGAGATTCCGGAGGCGCGCGCCAGCGAGGGATTCTCGAGCGTGGCGCGCACGCGCAGGCCGAAGCTGGTGCGCGCCAGCAGCAGATAGCAGCCGCCCATCACCAGTGCCGTGATGACGATGATGGTGAAGCGCCAGGCCGAAATGTGCATGGCGCCGATGTCGATCGAGCCGCCGATCGGCTCCGGCACGGTGAGATAGAAGCCGCCGATCAGGCCGCGCACGGATTCGCGGATGATCAGGCCGAGCGCGTAGGTGCCGAGCATGGCAACGATGGGGGCTGCGTAGAAGCGTCGGATGATCAGCGCCTCCAGTACGAAGCCGAGGGCGCCGACGACGAAGGGCGCGGCGACCATGCCGGCCCAGATCGGCAGGCCCTTGGCGTAGGCGAGATAGGTAATGTAGGCCCCGAGCAGGACGAACTCGCCCTGCGCGAAGTTGAAGATGCCCATCATGCTGGCGATGATCCCGAGCCCCAGCACGATCAGGACGATGATCGCGCCAAAGCTCAGGATTTCGAACGCCGCGACGAACGCGTTAGCCATATGATGGGTTCTTGTTTTGACGCGTTTTCTTGACGCGAACCGGTATCCACTTAGCTTGAAAACGCTCTGGTCCGTCCGTCTGCATAAGTCCCTCGCTCACATCTTCTTCCAGTCGCCGATCTGCTCGAACGCATGCGCGGCGCGGTAGATGGTGGTTTCCTCGAACATGCGTCCGACCAGCATCAGACCGACGGGCAGGCCGTCGACCATGCCGCAGGGCAGCGACATCGCGGGATGATGGGTGATGTCGAACGGCGCGGTGTTGGAGATCATTTCCAGCGCACGCGCGACATAGTCCTCGCGGCTGGCCGTGGGCTCCGGCAGCTTCGTCGCCTTCATCGGCGTGGTCGGCAGCAGCAGCAGATCGTAATCTTTGAAGGCCTTGTCGTAGGCCGCGGTCAGGCGGCGGGAGATGTTGAGCGCCTTGCCGTAATAACGGGGACCGAAAGTATTGTTGATGTAGGTGCCGAGCAGCAGGAACAGCTTTGTGGTCTCGGACAGTGAATCCGCCTGCCGCCGCCAGCCGCGATGGAAGTCCATCAGCGTGGTCGAATAGAGGTCGGAGCGGGACAGGCCATAGCCGTCGCCATACATCATGGTCTGGGTCATGCCCTCGGTGCCGATCGGCGTCCAGATCGCGGGGCCCATGAGATGCATCGGGATCGAAACCGTCTCGACCGTGGCGCCGAGATCCCTAAAACGCTTTGCGGCCTCCCGCACGCTCTCGTTCACGGCGGCTTCCGCATTCGCCTGCTCAAAACCTTCCTTGAGGATGCCGACCTTCATGCCCTTGACGCCCTGGCCGAGCGCCTTGGTGTACTCCTCGACCTTGGGCGCCTTGATGCGGGGATCGTAGCCGTCGTCGCCGGCGAGCACTTCGAGCAGCAGCGCGTTGTCGGCGACAGTCGCCGTCATCGGGCCGGTGTGATCGACGAACACCTCGATCGGCATGATGCCGGTGTAGGGCACGAGGCCCCAGGTCGGCTTCATGCCGTAGGTGCCGCAGAACGAGGAGGGCATGCGGATCGAACCGCCCTGGTCGCCGCCGATCGCCATGTCGACCTCGCCGAGCGCGACGACGACGCCTGAGCCTGACGAGGAGCCGCCGGCCGAATAGCCCATCTTGTGCGGATTGTGGACGGCGCCGACCGCATTGGTGTGGCTGCCGCCGGACATGCAGAAGGATTCGCAATGGACTTTGCCGGCGATCTCGGCGCCGGCATCGAGCATGCGCGTGACGATGGTGGCGTCGAAATCGGGGACGTAGCCTTCCAGCGTCGCCGAGCCGTTCATCATGGGAACGCCGGCGAGCATGATGTTGTCTTTGAGAGCGACCGTCTTGCCCTTGAGCTTGCCGCTCGCCGCACCCTTGACGGTCGACTTGCGATACCAGGCGTTGCGCGGGTTCTCTTCCGGCGAGGGCCGATAGCCCGGCGTGCGCGGATATTTGACCTCCGGCACCTCGTCCGGCATGGCGCCGACGAGATTGTAGGCTTCGATCGAGCCCTGCATCAGGCCGCGGAACGAGGCGACATCGTCGTCGGATAGCGAAAGGCCGCACTGGTCGGCGACACTGCGAAGTTGGGCTGGCGTGGGAAGGACAACTGTCACGGCGCTCTCCTCAAAGGCTTCTTGATCCCTGGAATTGGAATCCCTGGCATTGGAGCCTCATAGGCGCACGTGTGCGGCGCGCGCCAATCGGCTTCACTTCGATATTACAGACGGAAATATTTTCCTTTTCAAGTATTATTTTGGACTCGGGCGTTTGCAGATGGCCGCGCCGGCATCAGATCGGTTTGATCAGCTTGAAGTCTAGGCCATCCGCCCCGGCCAGATACATTTGCATCCGGGTGTGACCGTTCCTGACGGTGACGGGGCCGCGCGCGCCGCCATAGACGATGTTGCGGCCGGCCGCGAGCATCGGGCCCATCGCCAACGTGCCCGCCTTGTTCGCGACGGCTTCGAGGAAGCGCAGTCCCTCATAGCTGGATTGACCGAGCGAGCCGATCGGAGGCCCGTTCGGCCCGAACATCGCGCGATAGCGGCTCTGGAAGTCATCATTGGCCCGCGATCCGATGCCGGGGAAATAGCCGGAGGCGCAGAACAGGTTCTCGCTGTTGTCGGCGCCGATTCCGAGCAACACGGTCTCGTCCATCGCCCCGGCCAGCCGCAGCGTCGTGGCGCCCAGGCCGCATTCGCCGAACGCGCGATTGAACGTGATGCTGTCGGTGCCGATCAACGAGATCAGCACGACGTCCGGCCTCGCGGCACGGATGCGCTCCAGATGCGGCTCATGGTTGTCTTCGCCGAGGGGAACGAACTCTTCGCCGACGACATGGCCGCCGGCCTCCTTGATGTAGCGCTTCACCGCGCGGTGCGACTGCCATGGCCAGACATAGTCGCTGCCGATCAGGTACCAGCGCGCCGCCTTCTTGACGTCGGCGAGCCAGTGAATGGAAGGACGGCTCTGCCAGCGCGGCGTCTCGCCGATCGCCATGACGCCCGGTGTCTGCTCGCCGCCCTCGTAGACGGGCGTGTAGATATAGGGGATGCGGTGGCGGGTGGTGACCTTGCGCAGCGCCACGCGCACCGCGCTGGTATGCAGTCCGACGATGAGGTCGATCTCATCCGAAGCGATCGCCTGCTCAGCGCGGCTCAGAATCTCGTCGAGTGGACCGCCGGCGTCATAGATCGAAAGCTCGATCTCGCGCCCGAGGATGCCGCCGCGCTTGTTGATCTCGGCGACCGCGAGCTGCGCGCTGCTCGTCGCGCACGGGCCCCAAACGCCGGGCGAGCCGGTGCAGCACATGAAGCCGCCGATGCGGAGCTTGTTGTGTGCACCGCGGCGCTTCATGAAATGCGCATCAACCGGCGACAGGTCGAAATCCGCTGCCGCGGGCGACAGATTCCTGAACAGCAAGGACGGCGGCAAGGCCGGACCGCCGTGAGCCGGGAAGTTTACCGTCGCGCGCACGCCAACTCCTGTCTGACACCAGACTTGAAAGCTCATTCAGCAGGCGGCCGCGGCACCCGCCCTATTGTTGGGCAATATCCTATTTTGAAAATATTGAATATTCAAGAATTGAAGTGCATATAGATGCAGCATCGATTGCAAGACATTCACTCATTTGGGTCAAGACAAAGTCTTAGCCGTGGCAAAACCGAACACCCCGATCACCGAACACCTCGCCTACCTGCTCGCGCAAGCCAACCGGGAGATCAACCGGCAGCTCGAACTGCGGTTGAGCAAGGAAGGCGTCCCCGTCGAGCAGTGGCGCATCCTGAAAGTGCTGTCGGATGGCAACGGCCATTCGATGGGCGAGCTCGCGGACGCCGTGCTGCTCAACCACCCAACGCTGACCAAGATGATCGACCGCATGGTCTCTGACACGCTGGTCTACCGCGTGCAGGACCCGAACGATCGCCGCAAAGTCCTGATGTTCATCTCCGACCGCGGCAAGGTGCTGAGCAAGAAGCTCAACTCGCTCGCGGTCGACCAGGAGGAACACATCCTGGAGAGCTACGGCGACAAGTCGACGAGCGAATTGAAGCGGCTGCTGGAGAGCTTGATCGACAGTTCGAATTGAGGATGCGTTTAGCGCGCTCCCTTAACACGGTCGTCCCGGCGATGGAGATGGAGCTGCGCGCCACATACTCGCTGTCATCGCCCGATTTAATCGGGCGATCCAGTATTCCAGAGACTGATTTTTGGATCGAGAAGCCGCGGCGTACTGGGTCGCCCGGCTAAACCGGGCGACGACAGCGGAATGTGAGACGCGATCGTCGCGCCTCACCACGTCCCTACGCATACCGCCCGTGGCAGTGCTTGTACTTCTTGCCTGAGCCGCACGGACAATCCTCGTTGCGGCCGATCTTGCCCCAGCTTGCCGGGTTCTTGGGATCGCGCAACGCGGCGTCGGTGGCCTGCGCTCCGAGGGTGACGCTGGCGAGCGCCATTTCGTCCTCGCCGGTGTTCGGGTCGAACTTGTGGGCTTCCATCGGCGGCAGCACCGGGGCTTCCTGCTCCGGCGGCACGATCTCGACCCGCATCAGCTGCGCCGTGACGGCCTCGCGCAGATGCGCGCTCATCTCCTGGAAGAGGTTGAACGCTTCGGTCTTGTACTCCTGCAACGGATCACGCTGGCCGTAGCCGCGCAGGCCGATGACCTGGCGCAGATGGTCGAGCATGATCAGATGCTCGCGCCAGAGATGGTCGAGAGTCTGCAGCAGAATGGTCTTCTCGACGTAACGCATCACGTCGGGACCCCATTGCGCGACCTTTGCGGCCATGTGCTCGTCGGCGCGGGTCTCGATCCGCGTGAGCAGCTCCTCGTCGGCGATGCCTTCTTCCTTGGCCCAGTCCTCAACCGGCAAGTCGAGATCGAGCACGCGCTTGAGCTCTTCCTTCAGCCCCGCGACGTCCCACTGCTCGGCATAGGCATGCTCGGGCACGTGCTTGGCGACGAGGTCGTCGATGAAGGCGTGGCGCATGTCGGCGACGGTCTCGGCGACGCCGTCGTCCTTCATCAGGTCGACGCGCTGGTCGAAGATCACCTTGCGCTGGTCGTTCTGGACGTTGTCGAACTTGAGCAAATTCTTGCGGATGTCGAAGTTGCGCGCCTCGACCTTCTGCTGCGCCTTCTCGAGCGCCTTGTTGATCCAGGGATGGATGATGGCCTCGCCCTCCTGCAGGCCGAGACGCTGCAGCATGCTGTCGAGGCGATCCGAGCCGAAGATGCGCATCAGATCGTCTTCCAGCGACAGGAAGAATTTCGAGCGGCCGGGGTCGCCCTGACGGCCGGAACGGCCGCGGAGCTGGTTGTCGATGCGGCGGGATTCGTGGCGTTCCGAGCCCATGATGTAGAGGCCGCCGGGCTTCTTCACGGTCTTGGCGGGCTTCGAACCCTTCGCCGGCTCGATCTCGACCTCTTCCTCGGCCTTCAGCACGATGTCGCGGAAGTGCTCGATGTCGGCCTTGATCTGCTCGATCTTCCTGGCCTTCTCGGCCTCGTCCTCGATCGAAGCGGCCTCCTGCTGGATGCGCATTTCCAGCGAGCCGCCTAGCTTGATGTCGGTGCCGCGGCCGGCCATGTTGGTCGCGATCGTGATCGCGCCGGGGACGCCGGCTTCCGCGACGATGTAGGCTTCCTGCTCGTGGAAGCGCGCGTTCAGCACCGCGAACAGCTTTGCCGGCTTGCCGGCGCGGGCCGCGGCGTACAGCTTCTGCATCGAATGTTCGCTGCCGAAATCGATCTGCCGATAGCCGTGCTTCTTGAGATATTCGGCGATCACTTCCGATTTTTCGATCGAGGCGGTGCCGACCAGCACCGGCTGCAGCCGCGCATTGGCGCGCTCGATCTCGGCCAGGATCGCGGCGTATTTCTCGTTCTGGGTGCGATAGACCTCGTCGTCCTCGTCGAGACGGGCGACCGGCAAATTGGTCGGGATTTCCACGACCTCGAGCTTGTAGATGTCGAACAGTTCGTCGGCTTCGGTCAGCGCCGTGCCGGTCATGCCGGCGAGCTTTTCGTACATCCGGAAATAGTTCTGGAAGGTGATCGAGGCCAGCGTCTGGTTTTCCGGCTGGACCTGCACGTGCTCCTTGGCTTCCAGCGCCTGATGCAGGCCTTCCGAATAGCGGCGGCCCTGCATCATGCGACCGGTGAACTCGTCGATGATGACGACCTCGTCGTCGCGGACGATGTAGTCCTTATCGCGCGTGAACAGCGTGTGGGCGCGCAGCGCCTGGTTGATGTGGTGCACGACGGAGACGTTCTCGACGTCGTAGAGCGACTCGCCCTTGAGCTGGCCGGCATCGCGCAGCAGCGTCTCGATCTTCTCCATGCCGGCTTCGGTCAGCGTCACCGTGCGCTGCTTCTCGTCGACGTCGTAGTCGGACTTGTCGAGCTTGGGCAGGAAACCGTCGATGGTGTTGTAGAAGTCGGAGCGGTCGTCGAGAGGGCCGGAGATGATCAGCGGCGTGCGCGCTTCGTCGATCAGGATGGAGTCGACTTCGTCGACGATGGCGTAGAAGTGCGGCCGCTGGACCATGTCCTCGAGCCGGTACTTCATGTTGTCGCGCAGATAGTCGAAGCCGTATTCGTTGTTGGTGCCGTAGGTGATGTCGCAGGCATAGGCCGTCTTGCGCTCGGAATCGTCGAGGCCGTGCACGATCACGCCGGTGGTCAGGCCGAGGAAGCCGTAGATCTGGCCCATCCAGCCGGAGTCGCGGCGGGCGAGGTAGTCGTTGACGGTGACGACGTGGACGCCCTTGCCGGCGAGCGCGTTGAGGTAGACCGCAAGCGTTGCGACCAGGGTCTTGCCTTCGCCGGTCTTCATCTCGGCGATGTCGCCCTCGTGCAGCACCATGCCACCGATCAGCTGGACATCGAAATGGCGCTGGCCGAGCGTGCGCTTGGCGGCTTCGCGGACCGTGGCGAAAGCGGGGACCAGCAGGTCGTCCAGGGTCTTGCCCTCGGCGAGCTGCTTCCTGAATTCGACAGTGCGGGCCTTGAGGGCCTCGTCGGAGAGTTTCGAGACCTCGGGCTCCAGCGCGTTGATCGCGTTGACGCGGGACTGATATCCCTTCACCCGCCGGTCGTTGGCGGAGCCGAAAAACTTGCGGGCGAGCGCGCCGATCATGCTTAGTTCCTGTGTTCGCGATTCAACCGCGTTCGCGTTGCAGCCAAAAGGTTGTCACCCGCCTGCCTATCAACTCACCGTGACGCCTGCTGGGCGCCGGAGCCCGGACTGCGGGGGGTCCATCCGCCATATGGGTGGGAGTTGGGCAAGTCTGGGTTCAACGGCCAAAAACGCAGCAAAATAAACGCCATCGCATGGACGCGACCGGGCAGAGATATGGCCCGGTCAGGGCCTTGTCAACGGCGGGTGCATTGCGGCTAATTCATCATTTTGACAGACTTTTCGCGTTGCCAAGGCCCCCTGAATTGGGCGAGTGTCCGCCCCGCTCGAGCAGCCCCCTGCTTCAACAAAAGGATTTTCCATGACCACCTCGTTCCCGGTAACCAAAACCGGCCTGCGCTTCGGCCTCGCCACCGCCCTGGTGGGCTGCCTTGCGCTGGCGCTGATCGCGGGTCCCGGCCGGGCTGCCGACGATCCGGTGCTGGCGAAGGTCAATGGCGCTGAAATCAAGAAGAGCGACGTCGCCATGGCCGAAGAGGAACTCGGGCCGAGCCTCGCCCAGATGGACCCGGCGACCAAGGACGAGAACGTCCTGTCCTTCCTGATCGACATGAAGATCGTCGGCAAGGCCGCCGAGGACAAGAAGCTCGCCGACGGCGAGGAGTTCAAAAAGCGCCTGGCGTTCGCCCGCAACCGCCTCCTGATGGACAGCCTGCTTGCAGGCGAGGGCAAGGCCGCCACCACCCCGGATGCCATGAAGAAGGTCTATGAGGAGGCCTCCAAGCAGATCACCGGCGAGCAGGAAGTCCACGCCCGCCACATCCTGGTCGAGACCGAGGACGAGGCCAAGGCGGTGAAGGCCGAGCTCGACAAGGGCGCCGATTTCGCCGAGCTCGCCAAGAAGAAGTCCAAGGATCCGGGCTCGGCCGACGGCGGCGACCTCGGCTTCTTCACCAAGGAGCAGATGGTGCCGGAATTCTCGGCAATCGCCTTCGCGCTCGAGCCGGGCAAGATTTCCGACCCCGTGAAGTCGCAGTTCGGCTGGCACATCATCAAGGTCGAGGAAAAGCGCAGCCGCAAGGCGCCGGACTTCGAGCAGGTCAAGGCGCAGATCGAGCAGTATGTCACCCGCAAGGCCCAGGCCGATTATGTCGCCAAGCTGCGCGCGGAAGCCAAGGTCGAGCGGATGGACCAGCCGGCGGACGCGGCAAAGGACGCCAAGCCGGCCGATGCGGCCAAGCCTTCTGACAGCAAGATGGCGCCGCCCGCGAAGAAGTAAGAATTCGCTGTCACTTCGGTGACGTGAAGAGTATCTAAGCCTCTGTGATGCCCGGCCCCCGCGCCGGGCATCTGCATATCCAGACCCCACCAAGGCGCGCCACGATGTCCTCCACCGTCTCTCCCCTCGCACCGAAATCCGTCCCCGACATGCCCACCATTGCGGGGGTCCGTCTCGCGACGGCCGAGGCCGGCATCCGCTATAAGAACCGCACCGACGTGCTGCTGGCAGTGATGGACAAGGGCACCGCGGTCGCCGGCGTCTTCACCAAGTCGAAATGCCCCTCCGCGCCGGTGGAATGGTGCCGCGCCAAGCTCAAGGGCGGCAAGGCGCGCGCGCTGGTGGTCAATTCCGGCAACGCCAATGCCTTCACCGGCAAGACCGGTCGCAGCTCCACCGCGCTGACCGCCAAGATCGCGGCCAAGGCCGTCGGATGCACCGAGGGTGAGATCTTCCTGGCCTCGACCGGCGTGATCGGCGAGCCGCTGGATGCGACCAAGTTCGACGGCGTGCTCGGTCGGCTCGCGCAAACCGCCGAGGCCGGCGATTATCTGGCCGCCGCCAAGGCGATCATGACCACCGACACCTTCCCGAAGGTCGCGACCGCGACCGTGAAGCTCGGCAAGGCCAAGGTCACCATCAACGGCATGGCCAAGGGTGCCGGCATGATCGCGCCCGATATGGCGACGATGCTGTCCTTCATCTTCACCGACGCACCGATCGCGCCTGCCGCGCTGCAGGCTTTGCTCAAGAGCGGCGTCGAGGACACGTTCAACGCGGTCACGATCGACGGCGACACCTCGACCTCGGATACGCTGCTGGCCTTTGCCACCGGCGCTGCTGCAGAGCACGGTGCGCCAAGGATCAGCCGCGCCAGCGACCCGCGCCTGAAAGCCTTCGTCAAGGCCTTCAACCAGGTGCTCGCCAATCTTTCCGAGCAGGTGGCCCGCGACGGCGAAGGCGCGCGCAAGCTGGTCGAGATCACCGTCGAGGGCGCCAAGACCAAGGCCTCGGCGCGCAAGATCGCGATGTCGATCGCGAACTCGCCGCTGGTGAAGACCGCAATCGCCGGCGAGGACGCCAATTGGGGCCGCGTGGTGATGGCGGTCGGCAAGGCCGGCGAGCCGGCTGACCGCGACAAGCTCTCGATCTCGTTCAACGGCATCCGCGTCGCCAAGAGCGGCGCGCGCGACCCGTCCTATGACGAGGCGCAGGTGTCGGAGGCGATGAAGGCGCCGGAGATCGCGATCAAGGTCTCGCTCGGCCTCGGCAAGGGCCGCGACCGCGTGCTGACCTGCGACCTCACCAAGGAGTATGTCGCGATCAACGGGGACTACAGGTCGTAGTGTTTAGGACCACCGATAGCCGGGCCGCCGGCCTTCGAGGGCCGCTGAAGAAGCGGCCCCCTCAGGGTGACGGTGAAAGAGCTTTGGTCCAACTCAACCCGCAATCCGCGCGTCCGCGATTGCCTTCTTGAACAGCGCGTTCATCGCTTCCGAAATGCCCTGGGTGGGGCTCACCTCGAAATAGAATCCCGGCGAAGCGCAGCTCTGCATGTTCTGCGCGATCTTGCTGTTCGGAGACGGCCCCCACGGCCCGGGGTTAAAGGGCGATATCCATGTGTTGTACCAGCCGTCAGTAGGCGGCTGGTATGTCGTGTACAGCACCGCGATCTTGATCCCGCGGTTCTTGATGGTCGTGCAGAGCGCCGGATTGATCGGCGACTGACAGCGGTTCGATGACGCGAGAGGATACGAGGAAGACGAGACACTACACATCGTCATGCCCGAGTTGGCTTCGTCAGCGACTCCATCGGATACAAAGAACAGATACTTCAGCGGTGACGCGGACGTACCTGCTCCAGGCGCGGCGATTGCGGTATTGATTGCGGGAAAAATAGTGGTGAAGGGAGTATCTTTGTCGATAGTATACACGTCATTCTGACCGGCAACCGCCATCAGGTCGATGTTTCCCGCCGCCGTCTTGGCGGAGCTCAAGCTCGACGAGAGCGCGAACAGATTTCTCAATCCGATCGTCGCTGACGAAGCGCCGAAATCGTAGATCGCCATTCTGAACTGGTTCGAATAGGTCTGCGTGCTCTGGGCTGTGTCCATCAAGTTCGCGCTCGCCTGGCGCACCACGTCAATTCGGGTCGTGATGCCATTTGCTTTGGCGATGTCGTAGTTGCTTGTGCCGGCCGCCTTGGTGGTGTCGTGACAGGCGAATGCACATCCACCCGTCTTTCCCTGCAAACTCGTTATGTCGGCCGGTGTCGCTGCGACACCCATCGACGGAGAATTGTCCAGCAGGAGATAGAAGTCGACATAGAGCGGCATGTTGGCCGTCGACGCCGACGTGCCGCTCATGGTCAGTGTGGTCTTGCCGATCAGGCCGAGAAACATGGTGTTGATGGTGGCGGTGAACGAGACGGTCGAGTTGATGGTCGAGCCGGTCTTGACGACTGTCGGGGTGACGCTGTTGAGCGTATAGCCGGTCAGGTTGGCGCGATTGGCATCGAAGATTTTCTGGGCATCGGTGACGCCCACCGTGATCGAACCATCCGTGGTCATCGAGCCCGCGGCAGCAAACCCCGGCGAGGCTTTGGCGATCGCACCGACGCTGGCCGCGTCGGCCGCGCCCTGAAGCTTCGCCCGGACCTGCGTCGCGCGGGAGTAGTCGATCGCACTGCCGACAAACGTGATCAGGGGAACGCAGCAGATTGCGAAGATCACCGCAACATTGCCGCGCCGGTCGCGACGGAAGCGGCGGAAGACGGTACGAAACTCAGCGCGCATGGATCTGGCCCGGAATGGTTTCAGCGTTTCCACCCTAGGATCCGTGGATTAAATATGACTTATGGTGACCTCGGAAACACGAGCCCTAACAGGGTTAACCAACCGTTGCGGATGATCTTTCAGCGAGCGACATTCAGACATGGCTGATCTCAAACTGACGCTCGTGGTGGCCTGCGCGCTGGTCGACGCCGACAAGCGCGTCTTGATCGCGCAGCGCCCCGAGGGCAAGACGCTGGCCGGCCTCTGGGAATTTCCCGGCGGCAAGTGTGAGCCCGGAGAGCGGCCGGAGCAAAGCCTGATCCGCGAACTTCACGAAGAACTCGGCATCACCGTCGCCGAGCCGTGCCTGGCGCCGCTGACGTTCGCGAGCTACGGCTACGAGACCTTTCACCTCCTGATGCCGCTCTACATCTGCCGGCGCTGGGAGGGACAGGTCATGCCGCGCGAAGGCCAGACCCTGGCCTGGGTCCGCGCCAACAAGCTGCGCGACTACCCCATGCCGCCCGCGGACATTCCGCTGATCCCGCATTTGATTGATTTGTTGATGTGAGTTGCGCGTGCCCCGGACGCAGCGCAGCGCTCTTGCGGTGCGCTGCAGAGCCGGGGCCCAGAGGCCACAGAGCTGGGTCCCAGCTCTGCGCAGCAGCGCAAGGGCGCTGCAGCGCGTCCGGGACACGTCACTCTTTGCGCGCCTTCTGCACCGCCTCCGCCAAACTGGCTTTTGCCGACCCCGGCTTCAGCGGCTGCTGCTGGCTCGCATGCGGGGCCCAACCGGAGAGCCAGATGATATCGAATGTCGCACGGATGCGGCCGTCGGCATCGGCAAAGCGTTCCGCGTAGATTTCAGCCATCCGCAGCAGCGTCGATCGCCGGCTCGGCGTGCGCCGCCGTTCGGTCAGCACATTGGCGGCACCCATGCGCCTGATATCCTGCATCAGCGCGAACGCGTTGGCGTAGCGCACCACGACGCGGTCGACATCGGTGACCGGCAGCGCAAATCCTGCTCGCTGCAACAGCGCGCCAACGTCGCGCAGATCGGCAAACGGTGCGACGCGCGGCGAAACACCGCCCTCGCATTCGGCCTCCGCCGCGGCAAAGGCCTGGCGCAGCTCGGTCAGGCTGTCGCCGCCGATCATCGCCGCCAGCAGCAGGCCGTCCGGCCTCAGCGCGCGACGGATTTGCGCAAGCACCCCCGGCAGATCGTTGACGAATTGCAGCGCCAGCGCCGAAACCACGAGGTCGAGGCTTTCGGGCGCAAAGGGCAGCTTCTCCGCACCGGACGCATCGAGCTCAATGCGCTTGATCGAGGGCAGTCGCGCGCGCAGCACCGCGAGACCCTCGCCGGGCGTCCAGAGATCGGCCGCTGTGTGAAACTCCCGCATCACCGCGGCCAGCCGGTCGGACATGTCCTCGGTGACCCGATCCAGCAGGAAGCTCACGGCACCTTGCGCCTGCGCACGGCGCTGTCGCCCGTGCAGCAAAGCACGATCGAACAAAGCGGGCGGGGTTTGCGGGTGTTGAGCCATGCCGCTGGTTACGCCGATCATGTTGGTTATTGCAATCTCCTCTCTCGTGTCCCGGACGCGGTGCGGCACGCAGTGACGCTCCGCAGGGCCGGGATCAATGCTTCTGCGAACACAGCTCCTGGGCCCCGGCTCAGCAGCGCACCGCTACGCGCTCCGCTGCGTCCGGGGCACGAGAGTCCTGCTTGAGCCGACAATCGCGGAACGCTAGCCTCGTCCCATGGAAGCCGGCAACGTCCCTCCTCGTTCCTTCGCCGCCCCCCTGCGTGCCGCATGGACGGCTGGCCGCCATGTGCTGTCACGTGCGGCACGGCTCGCGCTCGACATCGCGCTGCCGACGCTGTGCGTGTCCTGCCGCGAGCCGGTCGACGGCGAGGGCGTGTGCGCGGCGTGCTGGGCGCGGCTGTCGTTCATCGAACGGCCCTACTGCCCGCGGCTCGGCATTCCTTTTGTGTACGATCCCGGCCCCGACATGCTGTCGATGGAGGCGATCGCGAGCCCGCCGGCCTACCAGCGGGCGCGGGCCGCAGTGCGTTATGACGACGTCGCGCGCACCCTGGTGCATGCGCTGAAATACCAGGACCGCACGGATTTGGCGCCCGCCATGGGTCGCTGGATGGCGCGCGCGGGCGGCGAGCTGCTCACCGAGGCCGACATGCTGGTGCCCGTTCCCCTGCACTGGCGAAGGGCCTGGCGCCGCCGCTACAACCAGTCTGGGGCGCTGGCGCGGGTCATCGAGCGGCAGAGCGGGGTGAAAGTGAAGGCTGAGGCGCTGCGCCGGGTACGCGCGACCGAGCAGCAGATCGGCCTGTCGCGGGCCCAGCGCGCCACCAATGTGCAGGGCGTATTCCAGGTATCCCCGGACCGTCAGGCGGACGTCCAGGGTCGGCGCATTGTCCTCATCGACGACGTCCTGACGTCGGGTGCGACGCTGGATGCCTGTGCGCGGGCCCTGCTCCGGGCCAAGGCGGCGCAAGTGGACGTGCTGGTGTTTGCCCGGGTTGTCGAGAGCCGGTGAAGTCCCATATAATTCAATGAATTCATGACATGAAAGCGCCAGGCAAGATGACCGCTGCTGTCGAGATCTACACGAGGCCGGGCTGCGGCTATTGTTCCGCCGCCAAGTCGCTGCTGACCCGCAAGAAGGCGACCTTCACGGAGTTCGATATCGCGAAGAACCCGTCCTGGCGCCAGGAGATGTACGATCGCGCCGGCGACGGCTCGACCTTCCCGCAGATCTGGATCGGCGGAACCCATGTCGGGGGCTGCGACGAGCTCTACGCACTCGATCGCGAAGGCAAGCTCGACGGCATGCTCGAAAGCGTCAAGGCGGAGTCATGAGCGACACCAGGACCTTCACTGCGGCGATGGTGCAGATGCGCACCGGCCTGATGCCCGAGCCGAGCCTCGAGCAGGCCACCAGGCTGATCCGCCAGGCTGCGGCCAATGGCGCCGACTACGTGCAGACGCCCGAAGTCAGCAACATGATGCAGCTCAACCGCAAGGCTCTGTTCGAGCACCTCCAGAGCCAGGACGACGACAACTCGCTGAGGGCGTACCGGGCGCTCGCGGCCGAACTGAAGATCCACATCCATGTCGGCTCGCTGGCGCTGCGCTTTTCGGACGAGAAAGCGGTCAACCGCTCGTTCCTGATCGGGCCCGAGGGCAATGTGCTCGCCAGCTACGACAAGATCCACATGTTCGACATCGAGCTGCCGGACGGCGAGAGCTATCGCGAATCCGCCAATTACCAGCCGGGCGAGACGGCCGTGATCTCCGACCTGCCCTGGGGCCGCGTCGGGCTGACGATCTGCTATGACGTGCGCTTCCCTGCACTCTACCGCGCGCTGGCCGAAAGCGGCGCGTACTTTATCACGGTGCCCTCGGCTTTCACCCGCAAGACCGGCGAGGCACATTGGCACGTGCTGTTGCGTGCGCGCGCGATCGAGACCGGTTGCTTCATCTTCGCCGCGGCGCAGGCAGGCCTGCATGAGAACAAGCGCGAGACCTATGGCCATTCGCTGATCATCGATCCCTGGGGCGAGATCCTCGCCGAAGGCGATGTCGAGCCGGGGATCATCATGGCCAAGATCGATCCAGCCAAGGTCGAGACCGCGCGCCGCGCGATCCCCTCGCTCCAGCACGGCCGGCGCTTCGGCGTCGCCGACCCCAAGGCGGGGCCGGACCACCTGCACCTGGTGCGGGGATCGGCATGATCCGCTACGCGCTCCGCTGCGACCGGAGCCACGACTTCGAAAGTTGGTTCCAGAGCTCGGCCGCGTACGACCAGCAGGTGAAGCGCAAGCTGGTGACCTGTCCGATCTGCGGCTCGGCCAAGGTCGACAAGGCGATCATGGCGCCGCGCATCGTCGGCAAGAAGGGCCGCGGACGCGCCACGCCGCCGCCCGAGCCCACCGCCACGACGACCGCACCCGAGGCTGCACAATCCGCACCGACATCGCTGTTGATGGCGCAGGAGCGGGAGCTGCGCGCCAAGCTCAAAGAGCTGCGCGACCACATCGTGAAGAACGCCGACAATGTCGGTGAGCGATTCGCCAATGAAGCCCGCGCGATGCATTACGGCGACAAGGAGCACCGTCCGATCTACGGCGAGGCCTCGCCCGACGAGGCCAAGTCGCTGATCGACGAAGGCATCGAAGTGTCTCCGCTCCCGACGCTGCCGGAAGATCGGAATTAAACTCCCACCAGCACCGCCACGCCGATCACGATCAGCGCGATGCCAATAATCTCTCGCGGCGCGATCGGCTGCTTGAACGAGTAATACGCCACGCCTTGCGCGAACAGCACCTCGATCAAGGCGAGCGTGCGGACATTGGCGGCGGCCGTCAGCGCGAACGCCAGGAACCAGAACTGCGAGGCGAAGGCGCCCATGAAGCCGGCGAGCAGCGATGGCTTCCAAAGGCCCAGGATCGCCTGAAGCACCTTCGGCGCGCGCCAGAGCAGATAGATCGTCAGGATCAGCGTCTGCACGAACAGGCCGAGCACCAGCGTGAATGATGCCGCCGTCACGAACGAGACATCAGGCACGTTGATGATGGCGCCGCGGAAGCCGACCGCTGACAAAGCGAACGCTGCCGCCGCGACCAGACCGGTGATGGTCGGCTTCAGTTCGGCAAAGCTCTTCTCGCCGCCGGGCCGCAGCGCGGTGATGACGACGCCGATTGTCGCGATCACGATCGCCAGCACCTTGAGCCATGTCAGATGATCGCCGAGGAAGACGAAGCCGAAGATGGCGGTCTGGATCGCCTCGGTTTTCAAATAGGCCGTCGTCACCACGAAGGAGCGGTCGTTCATGGCGAGCAGCATCAGACCAGTCGCGACGATCTGGCTGAGCGCGCCGAGCAGCAGCCACGGCCAGAACACGCCAGGCGGCATGCCGAGATGATCGCCGGTGGCGACCAGCACCACCGCCAGGAAAAGAAGCGAGAACGGAAAGCCGAACAGAAAGCGGATATTGGTCGCGCCCCAGGTCCCCAGCGGCTTTGTCAGCGACCGCTGCATCGCATTGCGCGCGACCTGGCCGAGCGCGGCAATGACGGTGAAGGGAATCCAGAGGCTGGCGATGGTGAACATGGGTGGGATGGCAGTGGGAGGAAGAGGACGTTGATGTCAACGTGCCGCTCGCGCTCAAGCAGGTCAATCACGCGGATGTCATGGGTGCGATGCTCTCGCAACAAGCACCCTGTCGTCCCTGCGAACGCAGGGACCCATAACCCCAGGGAGCAGTTTTGCGAAAGGTGACAACCCGCGCATCTAACACCATCCTCCTCCGATAGATTCCGCTGTATGGGTCCCTGCGTTCGCAGGGACGACAGTGGGAGGCTTGACCGCGTCCTTCCCTTCAAATCAGGAGATCGCTCAGATCGCGCCATTCCAGGTTTTCGCGCTCTATCAACTCGATCTTCCAGTCGCGCTTCCAGCGCTTCAACTGCTTTTCACGGGCGATCGCGTCTTCTGCCCGCTCAAAGGTCTCGGTGTAGACGAGCCGGTGCACCCCGTAGCGCTTGACGAATTTCGAGCCCTTGCCGCTCCGGTGCTCTTCCAAGCGCCTCTGGAGCGAGTTGGTGATCCCGATATAGAGTGTTCCGTGATGACCGCTGGCGAGGATGTAGACGTAATACATGCTCGGAACGCCTGTCTTGGCTAACGGCTCAGCCTGTGGTTATGGGTCCCTGCGTTCGCAGGGACGACACCGTTCGAAGGGCACGAGCTCGCACTTTACTCCCCCTCACACCATGCCTTCCGCCACCACCATGTAGTTCACGTCCATGTCTGACGAGAGGGTCCATTTGTCGGCGAAGGGGCTGTAGACGACGCCGGTCTGCTCGGTGATGACGAGGCGGTTGTCGAGCAGGTATTTCGTCAGCTCGTCGGGGGTGACGAACTTGTTCCATTCGTGAGTGCCGCGCGGCAGCCAGCGCAGGACGTATTCGGCGCCGACGATGGCGAGCGCAAAGCTCTTCCAATTCCTGTTCAGGGTCGAGACCACCATCAACCCGTTCGGCTTCAGCATCGCGGCGCAGCGCTTCAGGAAAACGCCGACGTCGACGACGTGCTCGACCACCTCCATCGCCAGCACGATGTCGAAACGCTCGCGCGGGTCGATCTCCTCAACCGTCGTGCAGCGATAGTCGATCGCGAGATGCGCCTTGTCGGCATGCAGCTTCGCGGCCGCGATGTTGCTGACCGACGGATCGACGCCGATGACTTGCGCGCCCAGGCGCGACAGCGGCTCGCAGAGCAGGCCGGCGCCGCAGCCGATGTCGAGCACGCGCAGACCGCCGAGGCAGTTGAGGCTGCGCACATTGCGCTCGAACTTGCGGCAGGCGGCATCGCGGATATAGCCGAGCCGCAGCGGGTTGATCCGGTGCAGCGGCGCCATCTTGCCGTTGGGGTCCCACCACTCGGCCGAAAGTTTTGAGAACTTTGCGATCTCGGCGGCGTCGACGGTCGAGCCCGGCTGCGGGCTTGCGGTGCCGGAAGTATTTTGCTGCATGCTCATGGGTTGCGCGCGGTCCTACCGCGTGGTGATCGAACTGCGGAAGGCGAGCGGCGAGGCGATGGTCCGGATGGTTTCGCGGCCTTCCCCCACGCCATTGATGGTGACGTCGCCATAGTTGAGAATACGTCCAAGAATGGTCTGATTCACATCGACGCTCTCGACCTTGTCCAGCGCCATCTCGAAGGTGCGGCGCTTGATGAAGCCGGTCTTGTGCACGATCCGCAAATTGGTCACGTCGGTCTCGGTGGTAAAGCGATGGAACCAGCCCTTCACGGTCCAGTACAGCGCCGCCAGAGCCACCAGGCCGGCCGCGACGAGGCAGAGCAGCACGAGCCCCTCGACGATGGTTTGCCGGGACAGGACGAACAGGGCCAGCGCCACGATCCAGGCCAGGATCGCCGGCAAATAGAAGATCCAGTGCGCATTGGTCGAATACAGCACCCGCTCGCCCGGTTGCAGGATCTCGTCGATATAACGCGCCATGACCTCGATTAACCCATTGCCCGGATTGGCCTGCGCAGGAACCCGCTTGCCCCCGGCCCCGCCCGTCTGTATACGCGCGGTCGGTATCGCAGGCACCCGTCCAGCGCGGGTCACCATACTTATCCTTATGAGGGAATGCACGCGTCGTCATGAGCCGCCTCGTGATGAAATTCGGCGGCACATCCGTCGCCAACATCGAACGTATCCGCAACGTCGCACGCCATGTGAAGCGTGAGGTCGACGCCGGCCATGAAGTGGCCGTGGTCGTCTCGGCGATGTCGGGGAAAACCAACGAGCTGGTGGCCTGGTGCACCGAGGCCTCGCCGATGCACGACGCGCGCGAATACGACGCCGTCGTCGCCTCGGGCGAACAGGTGACGTCCGGCCTGCTTGCCATCGTGCTTCAGGGCATGGGCATCCAGGCCCGCTCCTGGCAGGGCTGGCAGATCCCGATCAAGACCAGCGACGCCCATGCCTCGGCCCGGATCGAGGGCATCGACGGCAGCGAGATCATCAAGCGCTTCAGGGAGCGCAAGGAAGTCGCCGTGATCGCCGGCTTCCAGGGCATCAACCCCGAGACCAACCGCATCACCACGCTCGGCCGCGGCGGCTCCGACACCTCGGCCGTGGCGATCGCCGCCGCCGTCAAGGCGGACCGCTGCGACATCTACACCGACGTCGACGGTGTCTACACCACCGATCCGCGAATCGTGCCGAAGGCGCGCCGGCTCGACAAGATCGCGTTCGAAGACATGCTGGAGCTGGCCTCCCAGGGCGCCAAGGTGCTCCAGGTCCGCTCGGTGGAACTCGGCATGGTCCACAACATGCCGATTTTCGTCCGCTCGAGCTTCGACAAGCCCGAGGATATCGACCCGCATGCCAACCAGCCGCCCGGCACGCTGATCTGCAGCGAGGAGGAGATCATGGAAAGCCACGTCGTCACCGGCATCGCCTTTTCGAAGGACGAGGCCCAGATCTCGGTACGCCAAATCGAGGACAAGCCCGGCGTGGCGGCGTCGATCTTCGGCCCGCTCGCGGATGCCAACATCAACGTCGACATGATCGTGCAGAACGTCTCCGAGGACGGCAAGACCACCGACCTCACCTTCACGGTCCCGGCCGCCGACTACACCAGGGCCAAGGAGACCATCACCGCGGCCAAGAGCCAGATCAATTATGCCCGGCTCGACACCGCGACCGACGTCGCCAAGATCTCGGTGATCGGCAGCGGCATGCGCAGCCATGCCGGCGTTGCCGCCCAGGCGTTCTCGGCCCTCGCAGGACGGAATATCAACATCCGGGCCATTACAACCTCCGAGATTAAATTCTCGGTTCTGATCGACACCGCCTATACCGAGCTTGCGGTGCGCACGCTGCACACGCTCTACGGTCTCGATCAGGCTTAGGCTAATTTTCTCTTAGCGGTCGCAGCAAACGCTAAGGTCTCCACACTTTCGCGTTTGGCAGGCGTTTTGCTTGGCAAAACAAGCCCCAATTCGCTATACGGCGAACAGGGTGGGCTGCCGGAAACTGTGCCCCAGTTGAGGCGGCGCTGATTCGGCCCAGGCAACCGCCGGGGCCGGGGCCGGACGAGCAAATTTGTTGTTTTTCTGGATTTCTGGGCGAGCCGCCGCGGGTCCTTTCGGCCCCGGCAGACGGAGGAGATTGACGGTTCATGCGGAGCGCGTCGGGAGGTCCCCGCGTCTTGTTGAGACGGCTCCGCGAAACCATGGCGGAGCAGGTCTCGGCCCAGGAGCGGCTCGACAAGATCGTGGTGCTGATCGCGGCCAACATGGTGGCCGAGGTGTGCTCGGTCTATGTGCTGCGCGTCGACAACACGCTCGAACTCTATGCCACCGAAGGCCTCAACCGCGAGGCGGTGCATCACACCGTGCTCAGCGCTCATGAGGGCCTTGTCGGCCTGGTCGCCAGCGAAGCAACCCCTCTCAACTTAAGCGATGCGCAGAGCCATCCGGCCTTCTCGTTCCGCCCGGAGACCGGCGAAGAGATCTATCACTCCTTCCTCGGCGTGCCGATCCTGCGCGCCGGCAACACGCTCGGCGTGCTGGTGGTGCAGAACCGCGCCAAGCGCAACTATGTCGAGGAGGAGCTCGAGGCGCTTCAGACCACCGCGATGGTGCTGGCGGAGCTGATCGCCTCCGGCGAGCTGTCCGCGCTGGCCCAGCCGGGCCATGAGCCCGCGGCGCGTCATTCGGCCCAGAAGGTCGGCGCCATCCTGTCGGAAGGCATCGCGCTCGGCCATGTCGTGCTGCACGAGCCGCGCGTCGTCATCAAGGACTACATCGCCGAGGACCTGCCGAAGGAGATCAAGCGGCTCGACACCGCGCTCGCCAAGCTGCGCGCCGATCTCGACCGCATGCTGGAGCGCGGCGACGTCGCCGAGGGCGGCGAGCATCGCGAGGTGCTGGAAGCCTACCGCATGTTCGCCAACGACCAGGGCTGGTCGCACAAGCTGCACGAGGCGGTCGCCACCGGCCTGACGGCGGAAGCCGCCGTCGAGCGTGTGCAATCCGACACCCGCGCGCGCATGCTGCGCTCGACCGATCCCTATTTGCGTGACCGGCTGCATGATCTCGAGGATCTCGGCTATCGCCTGATGCGGCAGCTGGTCGGCCAGGATCACGCGCCTTCACGCGAACAATTGCCCGACAACGCCATCGTCATCGCGCGCGCGATGGGCCCGGCGGCGCTGCTCGACTATGACCGCAAGCGCCTGCGCGGCATCATCTTGGAGGAAGGCACCGCCAACTCCCACGTCTCGATCGTGGCGCGCGCGCTCGGCATTCCCGCGGTCGGCGAGGTCCCGAACGCGCCTGGTATTGCTGATCCCGGCGACGCCGTCATCGTCGACGGCACCTCCGGCATGATCTATGTGCGCCCATCGCAGGAGGTCGAGGCGGCCTTTGCGGAGCGCGTGCGCTTCCGCGCCCGCCGCCAGGCGCAGTATCTGGCGCTGCGCGACCTGCCCTGCGTCACCAAAGACGGCCAGAAGGTCGAGCTGATGATCAATGCGGGTCTCGCGATCGACCTGCCGCACATCGAAGACACCGGCAGCGCCGGCATCGGCCTGTTCCGCACCGAGCTGCAATTCATGGTCGGCCAGAGCCTGCCGCGTACCAGCGACCAGCTCGCACTTTATCGCACCGTGCTGGATGCCGCCGGCACGAAGCCCGTCACCTTCCGCACCCTCGACATCGGCGGCGACAAGGCGCTGCCTTATATGGAAGCGGTGATCGAGGAGAATCCCGCGCTCGGATGGCGCGCGATCCGGCTCGGGCTCGACCGTCCCGGCCTGCTGCGCGGCCAGATCCGCGCATTGCTGCGTGCCGGCGGCGGCCGCGCCCTGCGCATCATGTTCCCGATGATCTCCGAGGTGGGTGAATTCGATTCGGCGAAGGCGCTGGTCGAACGCGAGCTGACCTATCTGCGCCAGCACGGCCACACGCTGCCGGAAAGAATCGACATCGGCACCATGGTCGAGGTGCCGGCGCTGCTTTATCAGCTCGACGAGCTCCTGAAGAAGGTCGACTTCATCTCGGTCGGCTCCAACGATCTGTTCCAGTTCCTGTTCGCGGTCGACCGCGGCAACGCAAAAGTCTCCGAGCGCTTTGACACCATGTCGGCGCCGATCCTGCGCGCGCTTCGCGACATTGCGCGCAAGACGCAAGCCGCGAAGAAATCGCTGTCGCTCTGCGGCGAGATGGCCTCGAAGCCGATCGGCGCACTCGCCCTGATCGCGATGGGCTATCGCTCGCTGTCGCTCTCGGCCACCGCGCTCGGCCCGGTCAAGGCGATGGTGATCGATCTCGACGCCAAGAAGGCCGAAGCGATGCTCGGTCCGTTGCTGGACGCGCCCGCCGGCAGCGTCTCGATCCGGCAGAAGCTGACGGAATTTGCCGAGGCCGAAGGCCTGGCGTTGTAGCGGGCCTGTCGCCCCTTCCCGCCGCCTCGCCCTTTTCCGCATTTTTGAGACTGAACCGATGTCGTCACTCCCCGAAGCCAAACTGGACGTCCTGCTCGCGCATCACGCCTCGCTGGAGGCCGAATCGCTCGGTCAGCTCGCCTCCGAACGCTATGTGCAGATCACCCGTGAGCTCGCCGAGCTCACGCCGCTGATCGAAGCGGTCAAAGCCTATCGCTCGGCCGTCAAGGAGCTCGCCGACACCGAGGCGCTGATCGCCGACCCCGCGACCGATGCGGAGATGCGCGGCATGGCGGAAGCCGAGCGCGACGAGCTGACGCCCAAGATCGAGGAGCTGGTCCAGAAGATCCGCGTCGCGCTGCTGCCGAAGGACGCCATGGACGACCGCAACGTGGTGCTGGAAATCCGCGCCGGAACCGGCGGCGACGAGGCTTCGCTGTTCGCCGGCGATTTGTTCCGGATGTACGAGCGCTTCGCGGCCCTGCAGGGCTGGAAGGTCGAGGTGATCTCGGCGAGCGAGGGCAGCGTCGGCGGCTATAAGGAAATCATCGCCGAGGTGCAGGGCCGCGGCGCGTTCTCGAAGCTGAAATTCGAGTCCGGCGTACACCGGGTGCAGCGCGTACCGGACACCGAGACGCAGGGGCGCATCCACACATCCGCCGCCACCGTCGCCGTGATGCCCGAGGTCGAGGAGGTCGACGTCGAGATCAGGAACGATGATTTGCGTATCGAGACGATGCGCGCCGGAGGCGCCGGCGGCCAGCACGTCAACAAGACGGAATCGGCGATCCGCATCACCCACATCCCGACCGGCATCGTGGTGATGATGCAGGACAGCCGCTCGCAGCACAAGAATCGCGCTTCCGCCATGAACATCCTGCGTTCGCGCATCTACGACGCCGAGCAGCAGCGCCTCGACGCGGCGCGCTCGGCCGAGCGCAAGGAGAAGGTCGGCTCCGGCGATCGCAGCGAGCGCATCCGCACCTATAATTTCCCGCAAGGACGCGTCACCGATCACCGCATCAATTTGACGCTCTACAAGCTGCCGCAGGTGATGGCGGGCGAAGCGCTGGGCGAACTGACGGACGCGCTGACCACCGAGCACCAGGCCGCGCAGCTCGCCGCCCAGGGCGCGGCGGCGTGACCGGCGCGTGAGCAATCCCTTCACCGGATTATCCGTTGAGAGCGCGCGGCGCGCGCTGGCCGCGCAACTGAGATCGGCGCAGCTCGAAGAAGCCGAGCTCGACGCGCGTATCCTGCTCGGCGCGGCACTCGGCCTCGATCTCACAGGCCTCATCGCACAGGCCGCCCGCCTGCTCGCGGAAGTCGAGACGTCGCGGCTCGCGCAATATGGCGGGCGCCGCATCGCCGGCGAGCCGGTCGCCCGCATTCTCGGCACACGTGAATTCTGGGGCCTGCCGTTTCGTCTGTCGGAAGCAACGCTGGTGCCGCGTCCCGATACCGAGACCGTGGTCGAACTCGCGCTCGAAATCTTTCGCGAGCGGCAAGCCTCCCATCAGATCCGCATCGCCGATATCGGCACCGGATCCGGCGCCATCCTGCTCGCGTTGCTGCACGAAATTCCCGGCGCCTTCGGCGTCGGCACCGATCTCAGTCTGACCGCGCTCAAGACCGCCAGAGACAACGCCGCGGCTCTGGGGCTCGCCGACCGCGCCAGCTTCGTCGCGTGCTCCTACGCAGCCGCGCTCCGCGGCCCGTTCGATCTCATCGTGTCGAACCCGCCCTACATCCCGTCGGCCGAGATTCCGAAACTGAGCATCGAGGTGCGCGAGCACGATCCGCATCTGGCCCTCGACGGCGGCAATGACGGTTACGACGCCTATCGGGCCCTGATCCCGCAGGCGGCAGAACGTCTCGCCCCCGGCGGAGCACTGATCGTCGAGGCCGGACAGGGCCAGGCCCGGAATATTGAAACCTTGATGACGGCTGCCGCGTTGGTCGTGGACAAGCCGCCCAAGGCCGATCTGGCGGGCATCCCGCGGGCGGTTTCGGCCCGGAAAATACCCCCATAAAAGCCGGATTGGGCTGCAAAAAACCTCTTGGAATATCCCTTGGGAACGACTACCTTCCGATCAACACATCGGTGCCGGCCCCGTAGACCTACGGGCGAAAGCCGGGCTCTCGGGCGAGAGCTTACTGATAATGGTTCCAAGCCGCAGGTCCTGTTGAGCGCGATGGCCATTTGAGCTGCGCTGCTTACCGACCGCAACGTGAACGAAAGCCTGATATTGCGCTTGAAGACTTACGCAACAAAGCAGGGCTTGTTTCGGCAGGCGATATGAATGGGTTCGCTGGCGATGGATGCTGGCGGTGGGGAACGCGTCTTTTGTTGAACGCGACGGTCGACGAACATCGGCAGGGATCAATCCGCTCTTGCGTGCGGTTGCGCGCAAGCGATGTGAACCGCTGTCACCAGGTCACTCTCGGCAATCAGTAATGCGTGCAACCTTTAGGGCTGGAATTAAAGGCAGGACATGAGAAACGGTCAGAACAAGCAGCGGATGCGCAACCGCAACAATAATAATAACAATAACAACAATAATAACCGGCGCGGCCAGAACCCGATGACCCGGGTCTACGAGTCCAACGGACCCGACATCAAGATCCGCGGCACGGCTTCGCATATTGCTGAAAAGTATCTCCAGCTCGCGCGCGACGCGCGCTCCTCCGGAGACCCCGTTGCGGCCGAGAACTACTACCAGCATGCCGAGCATTATTTTCGCCTGATCGCGACGGCTCAGGAACAGTTCCGGCAGAACCAGCAGCCGCGCGGCGATGAGCCCATCAGCAATAGCAGCGGCGACGACGGCGAGGACGACGGCGAGAATTTCTCGAATTTCGGCCAGGAGCCGGGCTTTGTCCCACAGCCGCCGCCGCAGCCCTTCACGCGCGACCGCGACGGCCCGCGCGATCATCAACCGCGTGATCATCAGCCCCGCGACAACCACTATCAGCGCGACAACCAGCAGCCGCGCGAGCATCGCGAACGCGACCATCGTCCGCAGCCGCAATATCAGCCCCAGCCGCAACCGCTGCCGCTGAATCAGCCCCAGCCCGTCGTCGCCGACGCTGTCAGCGTCGATCGGCTGCCCTCTTTCATCACCGGCCCGCAACCGCAGGTGAGCGGTGGCGCGCCCGGCCAGGCCGGCTTCGAGGGTGGTGGTGGCGAGCGCTTTCCGCGGCGGCGCCGCCGGCCGAATGGCCCGCGCCCCGAGCGCGAAGCCGCTCCGGCCGCCTCGAGCGACGAAGTGGCCCCCGGCGAGTAAGCCTCAACGCTTTCGCAAGCTAACTTGCACAGGCTCTCTTGCGCCAGATACCCTGACCTGAATCGTCCCGGCATGTCCGGGACGATTTGTTTTTAGCTGCGCGTCGCCGTCGTCGAGGACGGTACCAGCACCGGCTTCGCCAGCGAGGGAATCAGCCGCGCCCGCTCGCGCTTGGCGGGGATCGCGCGGTAGACCTGCTTGGTCGCCTCGACGATGTGCACGCCGGCAAAGGGCAGCGACAGCGCGGCGCCGGCGCGCTCCCACATCTGCGCGGATTTCAGCACCCAGCCGCCGGCATAGGGCGGCATGAACAGCGCCTCGCCCCAGGTGGTCGGGGTGAACCAGGTCTGGCGCAACAGGTCGGTGATCTGCGAGCGCGAATAGGGCCGGCCGTGACCGAACGGCGTGCTGTCGGTGCGGGTCCACACCCCGCGCCGGTTCGGGATGACCGCAATCATGCGGCCGGACGGCGACAGCACGCGCCACACCTCGCGCAGCAGCGCGGCGGGATCGTCCGACATTTCCAATGCATGGACCAGCAGGATGCGATCGACCGCGGCGTCGGGAAGCGGCAGCGAGAACTCATCCACCAGCGAGGCGAGCGCCGGCCGTCCCGTCGGCCATTTCAGGACGCCCTGGGCCGACGGCATGAAGGCAATGCAGCGCTCCGCGTCCTCGCGGAACAACCCGAGATAGGGTGTGGGATAACCGAAGCCGAGCACCCGCTGGCCGTCGACGCGTGGCCAGCGCTCCCGAATGCCGCGATTGATCATTTGCCGCGCCACAATCCCGAGGCGACGGGAGTAGAACTCGCGGAGGTCGACGACATCAATGGTCATGATCGCAATGTAACATGCACGAGGCGGCCCCCGCGCGCGGAATATTGCATTGCCTGCGCAACGTTAACGCCATATTTGTCTGACGGAGCTGAGCGCGATGGAGATGACATGGCCGCCGAAATTCGTACTTTCACCTGTTTAAACGACAATTTCGGCTATCTGATCCACGATGTGGAAACCAAGGCGACGGCGTCGATCGACGCGCCGGAGGCCGGCCCCATCCTGAAGGCGCTCGAGCGCGAGGGCTGGCAGCTCACGGACATCCTGATCACCCATCATCATGGCGATCATGTCGGCGGGGTCGCCGAGCTCAAGCAGAAATACAATTGCCGCGTCGTCGCGCCGCATGACAAGACGACTAGGATCGCAGACGTCGACCTGCGCGTCGCCAATGCCGAAATCGTCAAGGTCGGCAGCTTGCTGGGACGCGTACTGGAGACGCCCGGCCACACGCTCGACCACATCTCCTACGTGTTCGACACCGAGAAAGCGCTGTTCGCCGCCGACACCCTGTTCTCGATCGGCTGCGGCCGCGTGTTCGAGGGCACCTATCCGATGATGTGGGATTCGCTTCTGAAGCTGCGTGCCCTGCCCGACGACTTCAATCTCTATTGCGGCCATGAATATACGGCGTCCAACGTCAAATTCGCGTTGACCGTCGACCCCGACAATGCGGCGCTGCAGGCGCGCGCGGCGGAGGTGGCGAAGCTGCGGGCCGAGAACAAGCCGACCATTCCCTCGCTGCTTGGCGACGAGAAGCGGACAAACGTGTTCCTGCGCGCCGACGAACCGTCGATCGCAGCCAGGCTGCACATGAAGGGCGCGGATGCCACCGCGGTGTTCGGCGAGCTGCGAGAGCGCAAGAACAAATCTTGAAGAACAAGTCCTGAAGAACAAATCCTGACGGGAATCGATGCCGACCGCAGCCGAGATCATCGCGCGCCTCGAACTCCGCCCACATCCCGAAGGCGGGCATTACCGCGAGACGTTTCGCGACCAAACCACGGACCTCAACGGCCGCGCGCGCTCGACGCTCATCTACTTCCTGCTGGCGCGCGGCGAGCGCTCGCACTGGCATCGCATCGATGCTGTCGAGAGCTGGCACTATTACGCCGGCAGCCCGCTGACGCTGCGCATCGCGCACGACGGCTGCTCGCAGCACGAGGTGCGGCTCGGCACGGATCTGTTGAACGGCGAGCGGCCACAGGCGATCGTGCCGGCCGATGCGTGGCAGACGGCGGAGACCACCGGCGAGTGGACCCTGGTCGGCTGCACCGTGGCACCCGCCTTCGAGTTCGCCAAGTTCGAGCTCGCGCCGAAGGGCTGGGAGCCGTGAGGCACCCTCGTTCCAGCCTGCGCCGGCAATGACGCTATCGCTTCCGCAGCACCATGTCCTTCGCGGCGATCAGGCCGCCGCCGGCGATCAGGATCGCGGCGATGGTGATGTTGGCACTCGCCTTCGCAAAGCCAGCGGCGATGAGGAAGCCGGTCGAGAGCAGCGGCGTCGCATAGGAGGCGGCGCCGAGCACGCGGATGTCGCCGCGCTTCATGCCGATGTCCCAGGCGTAGAACGCCGCACCGACGGGACCGATGCCGAGCGCGATGACGGAAAGCCATTGCAGTGTCGTGTCCGGCCATACCGTGGTTTCAAGCAAACCATGCATCAGCGCGGCAAGCACCGCGGTGGCGAGGCAGAATCCGGCGACCGCATCGGTCGGCACTGCCTTCAAGCGCCGCGACAGCACCGAATAGGTTGCCCAAACGAACGCTGCGATGAAGGCCGCGGCCAATCCCGGCAATTGCTCCGGCGTGAAGCCCAAGGTGTTGCCGGCGAACAGCAGCACGGTGCCGAAGAGGCCGAGCATGGCGCCGACGATGTGATGCGCGGCCAGCCGCTCGCCCGGCAGAAACGACGAGAACAGCACGATCAGGAGTGGCCACAGATAATTCAGCAGGCCGGCTTCAGCCGGTGGCGCAAAGCGCAACGCGAGGAAATACAGCGCGTGATAGCCGAACAGTCCGCCGACGCCGACGGTCCACACGACCAGCGGCTGACGCAGGCTTTTGGCCGCCTCGCCGCGGCCGATCCAAGTGAGCAGGCCGACCAGACCGCCGATCGCGAACGTCATCGCGGCCAGCTGGAACGCCGGGATTTTTCCGGTCGCCACCGTCATTACTGACAGCAGCGACCACATCAGGATCGCGGTCAATCCGATCAGCGTTGCCGTGCGGGGAGTCATCGATCAAAAGGCTCTGAGGACGTTTATGCCCGGCACAAGGCCGGGCATTTTCGTCTTCACTATCGCCTTGTCGCGCCTGAAGCTACAGGCATTTGGCTCAGCGACGTCCAGCCGAGAGAATTGGCGTCATCAGGCTTGGTATTGGCCGCCGTTGATGGTCAGCGTCGAGCCGGTCATGAAGCCGGCCTCGTCCGCCGCCAGGAACACGACCGCGCGCGCGATCTCTTCCGGTTCACCGAGCCGGTTCACCGGGATCTGCGGGATCACGTTCTTTTCCAGGACGTCCTTTGGCACGGCCTGCACCATTTCGGTGTTGATGTAGCCGGGACAGATCGCGTTGACGGTGATGCCGCCCTTGGCGTTCTCGAGCGCGAGCGCCTTGGTGAAGCCGATGTCACCGGCCTTCGCCGCGGAATAGTTGACCTGGCCGAACTGTCCCTTTTGGCCGTTGATCGACGAGATCGAGATGATGCGACCGAACTTGCGCGCACGCATGCCTTCAATGATTGGACGCGTCATGTTGAACAGCGAACCGAGGTTGGTATTGATGACGGCGTTCCACTGCTCGAGGGTCATCTTGTGGAAGGCGGTGTCGCGGGTGATGCCGGCATTGTTGACGAGCACGTCGATCGGGCCGACCTCGGCCTCGACCTTCTTCACGCCCTCGGCGCAGGCATCGAAATTGCTGACGTCCCATTTGTAGACCGCGATGCCGGTCTCGGCCTTGAACTTCTCCGCCGCCGCATCGTTGCCGGCATAGCTCGCCGCAACCTTGTAGCCAGCCGCCTTCAGCGCCTTGCTGATTGCAGCTCCGATGCCCCGCGTACCACCCGTCACCAATGCAACACGTGCCATATCGTATTTCCTTCCCTTGGACTCTTCGGACGTTTCTGAGTGATCGTTTTTAAGTATGGATTATGGGGGACGTTTGACGGACATCAAGAACAAAACGCCCGGCGTCGAGCCGGGCGTTTCTCTTTAGTCGAGGCTTGTACGGTTGCGAAGAATATTTGATTTGCAACCGCTGCCTTTTTAATCGCGTGCAACGCACTCAGCAACGCGTGCAGCGCACGCGCAAATGATGCGTCAACTATCTCAGTCGCGCGCCACACACATCGCGATACCCATGCCGCCGCCGATGCACAGCGTGGCGAGACCCTTCTTCGAATCGCGCTTCTGCATTTCGTGCAGCAGCGTCACCAGCACGCGCGCGCCGGAGGCGCCGACCGGATGGCCGATCGCGATCGCGCCGCCGTTGACGTTGACCTTTGAAGTATCCCAGCCGAGGTCCTTGTTGACCGCACAGGCCTGCGCCGCGAAGGCTTCGTTGGCCTCGATCAGGTCGAGATCGCCGACATTCCAGCCGGCCTTCTTCAGCGCGGCGCGCGAGGCCGGGATCGGGCCCGAGCCCATGATCTTCGGATCGACGCCCGCCTGCGCCCAGGACACGATGCGCGCGAGCGGCTTCTTGCCTTCTTTGGCGGCTTGCCTGGCGGTCATCAGCACCACGGCGGCAGCGCCGTCATTGATGCCGGAAGCAGAGCCCGCGGTGACCGTGCCGTCCTTCTCGAAGGCGGGACGGAGCTTCGCCATCGCGTCGACCGTTGCGCCATGGCGCGGATATTCGTCGGCGCTGACAACGACATCGCCCTTGCGTCCCTTGATGGTGACGGGAACGATTTCGTCGTTGAATTTTCCGGCCTTCTGCGCGGCCTCGGCCTTCTGCTGCGAGGCGACCGCGAACTCGTCCTGCTGGGCGCGGGTGATCTGCCACTGCCGCGCGACGTTCTCGGCGGTGTTGCCCATGTGATAGCCGTTGAAGGCGTCCCACAGGCCGTCCTTGATCATGGTGTCGATGAATTCGACTGCACCCATCTTGACGCCGCCACGCAGATACTGGGCGTGCGGAGCCATGCTCATGGATTCCTGCCCGCCGGCGACCACGATCTCGGAATCGCCGTTGAGCAGCGCCTGATAGCCGAGCGCAACGGTGCGCAGACCCGAGCCGCAGAGCTGGTTGACGCCCCAGGCCGGGCTCTCGACCGGAATGCCGGCATTGATCGAAGCCTGACGGGCCGGGTTCTGGCCTTGGGCGGCGGTCAGGATCTGGCCCATGATGACTTCGGAGACCCGGCCGGGCTCGATGCCGCCGCGCTCCAGCGCGGCCTTGATGGCGATGGCCCCGAGATCATGGGCGGGAAGGGTTGCGAACGCTCCGTTGAAGCTTCCGACCGGGGTGCGGGCGGCGCTGACGATGACGACATCGTCTGACATGGGCATCTCCTGGGTTGTATGGGGGCAGACGGGGCTGGGGAAACGGCTCGCCAGTCTCGGACGGCATCCTGTTAACGTCGTTGAGGCATGTCAATCGGCCGGCGGCCGAATTCATCCCGCAGCGCATTCAAAATAGCGTTCTTGGCGCTTTCGCAAGCACGTTTTTGCTGCCCGATTAACCGTGGCGCACAAAACGGTAGCGTGACCCCTTTGAAAATGCTTATTTTGTTGCGTTGCGTACTCTTCCCGCCCTGCGGCATAGCCCGACAGGTTCCCGTTCTCCGCGTCTTGCAAGTGAGAGCCCATGGCGAAATCAGACCAACCCACCACCATCAAGAAATACGCGAACCGCCGGCTCTATAACACCGGAACGAGCACTTACGTGACGCTGGAAGACCTCGCCGCCATGGTCAAGGACGGCGAAGATTTCCTGGTCTACGACGCCAAGACCGGCGACGACATCACCCGCTCCGTGCTTGCCCAGATCATCTTCGAGCAGGAGAACAAGGCCGGCCAGAACCTGCTCCCGACCACCTTCCTGCGCCAGCTCATCCGCTTCTACGGCGACAGCATGCAGATGGTGGTGCCGAAATATCTGGAGCAGGCCATCGCGTCGCTCACTCAGGAGCAGGAGAAGTTCCGCAAGCAGATCGCCACCTCCCTGTCCGGAACCCCGTTTGCGCCGCTGGAGGAACAGGTCCGCCGCAACATGGAGCTGTTCCAGCAGACCTTCTCGATGTTCAAGCCTTTCGCGCCCGGCGCGGCACGCCCCGCAGGCTCCGCGGAGCCGGCCCCGGAGGCGACCGCCGAGGCGCCGAAGGACAGCAACATCGACGATCTGCGCCAGCAGATGAAGGACATGCAGGAACGCCTCGAGCGGATGTCGAAGAAGGACGAGTAGATCGTCCCTCTGCGCCGGCTCCCGGCAAGCCGGAGGACGCGCATGTCCGACCGAAGCACCCATTGGGACAATGTTTACGCCACCAAGGGCGAAGCCGAGGTCAGCTGGTTTCAGAACAGTCCGGCGACTTCGCTCGCGATGATCCGGGCGGCCAATCCGGACCGCGCGGCCGCGATCATCGACATCGGCGGCGGCGCATCGCGACTTGTCGATGCTCTCCTGCTGGACGGATATCGCGACGTCGCCGTGCTGGATCTCTCAGCCAATGCGCTTGATGCTGCAAAGAAGCGAATCGGCGCAGCCGCTTCGAGGGTCGACTGGATCGTTGCCGACGCCACGACATGGCGCCCGACAAAGGCATACGATCTATGGCACGATCGCGCGGCGTTTCACTTCCTGACCGATTCCGGCGACAGGACCGCTTACATCGAGCGGCTGCGGTCGGCGGTTGCGCCCGGCGGCCACGTCATCATTGCGACGTTTGCACTCGACGGCCCCGAGAAATGCAGCGGCCTGCCGGTGCAGCGTCATGACAGCGCGAGTCTTGCGGCGGAGCTCGGGCCGGGGTTCGAGCTGGTCGAAACGCGCAACGAGGCGCACCACACGCCGTGGAATTCGACGCAGGCGTTTCAGTTCAGCCGGTTCAAGCGACACAGCTAAGGGCAGCGCGAATCAGGCCGCCAGCTTCACCGCGTGGGCAAAGTCCCAATAGAGCTTGCGCGCGCGAATGTAGAGCGGGCCCGGCTTCAGCTCGCGGTCGTCGATGCGGATCACCGGCGCGACTTTTGCGAAATTGCCGGTCGAAAAGATCTCGTCGGCGGCGAGGAAGTCGGCATAGCGTAGCGTCTTCTCGACCACGGTGACGCCGTCGGCGCGAAGCAGGCTGATGACGCGCTGGCGGGTGATGCCATTGAGGAACGTGCCGTTCGGCACCGGCGTGTAGACCAGGCCGTCCTTGGCCATGAACACGTTGGAATTGCCGAACTCCGCGACGTTGCCGAGCATGTCGAGCATCAGCGCGTTCTGGAAGCCGCGCGAGGCGGCCTCGGCAAGCGCGCGCGAATTGTTCGGATAGAGACAGGCGGCCTTGGCCTCGACCGGGGCGCATTCGGCGGTGGGCCTGCGGAACGGCGACAGCGTGATCGCGCTGCCGACGGGTTTTGGCATCGGCGCCTCGTAGATGCACAGGCACCAATCGGTAGTCTCGGGATCGAACAGCACGCCGCCGCCCGAGCCGTTCCGCGCCCAGTACATCGGACGGACGTAGAGCTCGGCATTCGGCGCGAAGCGTGCGATGCCCTCGTTTGCGAGCGTCATCCAGGTTCCGGTATCGACCACCGGCTTCAGGCCAAAGTTGATCGCGGATTGATTGGCGCGGGCGACGTGGCGGTCGAGATCGGGCGCGACGCCTTCGAACGCACGCGCGCCGTCGAACACGACCGAGCCGAGCCAGGCCGCATGCGTGCGCGGACCCATGATCGGCACATTGCCGTCATGCCATTTGCCCTCGAAGAAGGTCCAGCTCGGCGAATATGCGATGGGCTTTTTGATCTCGGCCATGACCGGCCTCCCCCTTGGCGTGGTGCCGCATTATAGCGCCACTATTGGGCGCAATTTCTAAATGATTCCCTGCGGGAAAATGGTGAGTTACCCTCCCGGAAGGGGAAAGGAAGCACCATGCCGCTCGATCCGCTCGCAAAGCGTTTGTTGACCATGATGGCTGCGGCTGCGCCGCAGGCACGGAGCCGGCCCAGCGTGGAGGCACGGCGGCAATCATTGGCAAAGCTGATGCAGTTTGCGCGCGCCGATGCGCCTGACGTGACGACGTCCGACGGCATGCTGCCTGGCCCCGGCGGCGCGCTGCCCTATCGCCTCTATTCACCGGCAAGCGCGGCTGATCGCGCGCCCGGCTTCGTGTTCTTTCACGGCGGCGGGCTCGTTGCGGGCAGCATTGCCACGCATGACCGCATCGCGGCGGCGCTGGCACATGCGACCGGCTGCCGTCTCGTCTCGGTCGATTACCGGCTGGCGCCCGAGCACAAATTCCCCGCCGCCGTGGACGATGCGATCGCAGCCACCGAATGGGTGGCGCGCGAGGCCGCATCGCTCGGCATCGACGCCGGGCGTCTGGTGCTCGGCGGCGATTCCGCGGGTGCAACGCTCGCTGCGATCGTGTGCCAGGAGGCGGCGCAGAGCGCAGGCCTTTCCATCGTCGCGCAATGCCTGATCTGTCCGGTGCTGGATTTCGAGGAGGCCTCACCTTCGCGCGAGGCGTTCGCCGAGGGCCACCTGATCGATCGTATCACGATCGAAGCCGATCTCGCCGACTATCTGCCCGAAGCCCTGGATGCCGCCGATCCCCGCATCTCGCCCTTGCGCGCGACACGGCTTGCGGGCCTGCCGACCGCCATCATCCACACCGCCGAGTTCGACCCGATGCGCGACGAGGGCAATGCCTATGCCCGCAAGCTGCTCGCCGCGGGCGTTGCCGTCGAGCACGTCTGCCACGAGGGCATGGTCCACAATTTCCACGCCATGGGCGCAATTCTGCCGCAGGCGCAGCTCGTGCTGTCGCAGATCGGTGAGCAGGTCAGGCGGGCGGTGGGGACGTGAAGCACCTCGTTTTGCCATCTCCAAAGACAGGAGAGGGAAGAGAACGCCTCACGCTCTCGCCTCGATGACGGAACGCGCTGCCGCGACGTAGTTTGGCCAATGCGCGTCCGCGTAGCGCTCGGCCTGTCGCGCGCAGGTGACGTCGGGCGCATGCGCAGCCGCAATCATGCGCGCAAAGCGCTCTTCAGCGACCGTCACATCGTCGGACGCGGCCGACGGCGCGGCTCCTGCGGCGGTCGGCGCAACGGCGAGTCCCGCCAGTCCGGCGAGCAGGATGCGGCGTGACGTGTCCATGGCTGTCGTTCTCCATTGTCCGGCCTGCACTCTGGCGGGGGACTGTGTCGGTGCGGTCACGGCAAGGTACCTGCGTGCATTCGCACCGTCCACCGATTGCGGACACCGCGTGACCACACGGGCGATCACAATCCAGCAGGCAGTTCCGCCATCAGACGCGTCGGATTGTCACGACAGCGGCCGCTCCCCTCATCAGACGACGGCCGAATGCGTGAACCAATTATTAGCCCTCTCGCAAAATCGCGCACCAGCTTACCCTTCTGCAAGTAAGCTTCGGGCAAACTGGGCCGCTTTCGCCTGGGAGGTTGGGAATGCCCCGCTTGGTATCGGAACGAACGTTCCTCGCCGGCCAGATCTTCTTCAACTTCGGCCAGTCGACGATCGATTGCGTCGTGCGCCGGATGTCCGAAGACGGCGCGATGCTGGAGATGCAGAGCAGCCTCGGCGTGCCCGATCGGTTCCAGCTCCGGCTCGCAGGCCAGGAGGTCCTCTCCTGCCGTGTGCTCTGGCGGTCGGACCGTCAGGTCGGGGTTGCGCTCGGAGCGGAAAATCATATCGAGCCGAAGGCCGTCGACGAGCAGGAGCGGCGAACCGATTCGCTGATACGCGGACAGATGCTAGCGCTTCGCGCGGCTCTCGATTTCGTTCCGCTGGGCATCGTGCTGCTGGACGCCAATCTCCGCGCGCAGTTGATCAATCGGGCGTTCCGGCAGATGTGGCTCCTGCCGGAGGAAGTCGCCAACAGCAACCCGTCATTTGCGACGCTGATGCATCATGGCCGCGATACGCTCGCCTACGAGATTCCGCCGGCCGAGCTGGAGGCTTATGTCGCCGAGCGCGTCCGTCAAATACAGGCAGGCGATGCGTCTCCGCGCGACCTGCGCCGTACCGGCGGCGACGTCGTTCGGATGCAATGCACGCCTCTGCCCGACGGCGGGCGGATGCTGACCTATACGCCGGTCACCGACATCGTGCGCTATTCCGACGAGCTGAAATTGCTGCGCGACGCCCTCGAGAATGTCGAGGACGGCGTGCTGCTGCTCGACCGCGATCTCAATGCCAGCTTCATGAACCGGCGCATGCGACGATTCTGGGAGGTAAGCGAACAGGATGCCGCCGCCCGCCCGACCTATGCATCGTTGGTGAGCCGGGTGCACCGTGCGAGCGCGCCGGATCTGCCGGCTAACGAACTGGCGAAATTTCCCGTCAAGCGCGTCGCCGAGGTCAAGGCGGGCGATCATGTGCGCGACCTCCAGACACCGGATGCTCGGCGGATCAGGGCCCACTGCACCACGATGTCGAACGGCGGCCGCATGCTGACCTATGTCGACATTACCGATCTCACCAACAAGGCCAACATGCTGGAGCGTCTGGCCACCACCGACCCGCTCACGGGCCTCTATAACCGCCGCCATTTGCTCGGCTCGCTCGAGGCCGAATGGAGCCGCTTCCAGCGCTACTATCGCTCTGTTTCGGTCCTGATGCTCGACATCGACCATTTCAAGTCGGTCAACGATCGCTATGGTCACGCGGTCGGAGACGAGGCGATCAAGGCCGTGTCGGCCGCATGCCTCGATGGCAAGCGCAAATCGGACGTCGTCGGCCGCTTCGGTGGCGAGGAGTTCGCGATTCTGCTGCCGGAGACCAGCCTGTCGCGTGCAAGGATCGTCGCCGAGAGAATCCGCAAGCGCGTAATGAGCTCGCAGATCGTTGCCAATCAGGTTCAGTTCGGCGTCACCGTGAGCATCGGCATTGCGGAAGCCAGTGTCAGCATGTCCGGCATCGACGCCTTGATGAGTGCGGCCGATCACGCGCTCTACCAGGCGAAGGCCGAAGGTCGCAACCGCTGCATGGCCTGGTCGCCCCCGCCGCCCATGAACAAGGCGGCGGAGTGATCGCACCGCGGATCTATTCCGGCACCGGCACGTCGAACGTGTTCAGCGTGACCGACACCATGCAGTAAACGCCAACGAGATAGGACAGTTCGGCCGCGCCGTGCTCGCCGAATTCCTTGACCGCGGCCCGATAAGTCAGTTCCGGCAGCACGCCGCCGCTGACCAATGCGGACGCCACGTCGTAGGCGACGGCCTCCTGCTTTGTGAGATCCACCGGGCGCTGTCCGGCGACGATGGTCGCGAGCTTCTCGTCGGAGAGGCCGCGCTGCTCGGCGACCAGCACATGCGCATAGAGTTCGTAGCCGGAGCGGAAATGCGAGCCGGTGACGAGTATCGCGACCTCACGCACCGGCGCCGGCAGCAGCGGGTTCGCCGCGATCGCCTTGACCAGCTCCCACACGGGCTTGCCGAAGCGCGGCTCACGGATCCAGGGATTCCAGGGACCGAGCAGCGCGCCATCATCGCGCATGTTCACAAAGCCCTTGAAGTGGTCCTTGATGCCGGCTCGCATGTCATCATAGAGCGGCTTCTGTTCGGCACTCAGGTCTTTCGGATCGAGAATGGGAAGGCGCACGGCAGGTCTCCTCGTTGAGAGGCGCGAGGCTCGCCCGCGCGACGGCGCAAGGCAAGTGAAGTTGCCGTGACGGCCGTGCAATTTTGTAAATGGCAGGGAGGCGCCAGCTATAAGGCCTCAGGATTTCGCAAGTTCTGCGGATTCGTTACGTCTTCGACCTCAAGCGCCAGTGGCTCCGCTGTATCGAGGAATGACGACAGGGCCGCCTCGAACGGCTCTGGATCGAGACCGCGCGCTTTCAGCCAGGCGGGCTCATAATAGGTCTGCCGGTAGCGCTCGCCGGAATCGCAGATCAGCGTCACCAGCGACCCCGTCTGATTCGTCTTTCGCATCTCCGAGGCGAGCCGGCACAGCGCCAGGAAATTGGTGCCCGTAGAGCCTCCCACCGGGCGGCGCAGCCGGCGCGACAGCACGTTCATCGCCGCGATCGTCGCCGCATCGGGGATCTTCATCATGCGGTCGACCACGCCCGGCACGAAGGAGGGCTCGCAGCGCGGCCGGCCGACACCTTCAATCAGCGAGGGGCGGTCGCAAACATGGGAGCGGTCCTGCGAGCTGAAGCAGTCGAAGAAAGCGGAATGCTCGACATCGGCGACGCATAGCCGTGTCGGGTATTGGCGATAGCGCAAATAGCGTCCGATGGTGGCCGAGGTGCCGCCGGTGCCCGCGCCCATCACGATCCAGTCCGGCAGCGGGCGCGGCTCTCCCTGCAATTGGGTGAAGATGGACTCGGCGATGTTGTTGTTGCCGCGCCAGTCGGTGGCGCGCTCGGCGAAGGTGAACTGGTCCATGTAGTGGCCGCCCAGCCGCTCGGCCAGCGCGCCGGCCTCGGCATACAGCGCACGGCCGTCGTCGATCAGATGGCAGTTACCGCCGTAATGCTCGATCGCGGCGATCTTCTCCGCCGAGGTCGTGCGCGGCATCACGGCATAGAAGGGCACGCCGATCATCTGCGCGAAATAGGCTTCCGATACCGCGGTCGATCCCGACGAGGCCTCGACGACAGGCGTACCTTCGCGGATGTGGCCGTTGCAGAGCGCGTAAAGGAAGAGCGAGCGCGCGAGCCGGTGCTTCAGGCTGCCGGTCGGATGCGTCGACTCATCCTTCAGGTAGATGTCGATGCCCGATAGCGCCGGCACGATCAGCCGGATCAGATGCGTGTCGGCCGTGCGGCACTGGTCGGCCTCGATCGCGGCGACGGCTTCGTCGACCCATCCGCGCCGATAGGCCGGCCCGGCCGGATTGAGGTGGCGGAAGGGGAATGACTGCATCAGCTGAATCTCTCATGATGCGGATCGCGCATCAATAGCTCCCGCTCAAAACTCCAGCGGCGCGTTGTCGACGACTTCCTTCATCACGAAGAAGGTGCGGGTCTGGCGCACGCCGGGCAGCGCGATCAGTTGCTCGCCGTGGATACGGTTGAAATCCTCCATGTCGCCGACGCGGATCTTGAGGAAATAGTCGAAGTCGCCGGCGACGAGGTGACAGTCGAGCACGAATTTCAGCCTGGTGATCGCCTGCTCGAAGATCGCAAAGCTCTCCGGCGTCGAACGGTCGAGCACGACGCCGACCATCACCAGCGTGCCCTTTGCCACCTTCTTCGGCGCGACCATGGCGCGGACGGCGGCGATGAAGCCGTGCTCGAACAAGCGCTGGGTGCGGCGATGGCAGGTGGCCGGACTGATGGCGACGGTTTCGGCCAGCTCCGCATTGCTGAGCCGGCCGTTATTTTGCAGCAATCGCAACATCTTAAGGTCGATACGATCGAGACGGGCGGACATGGAAGAAGCTTCCGTAAATGACATCTACTGCGAAAGGAATAGCACGCATTGGCCTCAATATCGCAAGATCGGCCGCAATAGAGGCGCAATATTTGAAAGCACCTTTTGGCAGCCTGATGCTAGCGTTTTCGCAGACATTAACGCCAATCAGGATGACCTGACGATGCTCGAAAAATTCGCGCGCTATCCGCTTACCTTTGGTCCGACACCCATCGAGAAGCTGGAGCGGCTGTCAAAGCATCTCGGCGGCAATGTCGAGGTCTATGCCAAGCGCGAGGACTGCAATTCCGGCCTCGCCTATGGCGGCAACAAGCTGCGCAAGCTCGAATACATCATCCCCGACGCGATCGCCTCGAACGCCGACACGCTGGTCTCGATCGGCGGCGTGCAGTCCAACCACACCCGCATGATCGCGGCGGTCGCGGCCAAGATCGGCATGAAGTGCCGCCTGGTGCAGGAGGCCTGGGTGCCGCACGAGGACGCCGTCTATGACCGCGTCGGCAACATCATGCTGTCGCGCATTATGGGCGCCGACGTGCGCCTGGTCGACGACGGCTTCGACATCGGCATCCGCAAGAGCTGGGAGGAGGCGATCGAGGAGGTGAAGGCGGCGGGCGGCAAGCCTTATGCGATTCCCGCCGGCGCCTCCGTGCACAAATTTGGCGGGCTCGGCTATGTCGGCTTCGCCGAGGAAGTGCGCAAGCAGGAAGCCGAGCTCGGCTTCAAGTTCGACTACATCGTGGTCTGCACCGTCACCGGCTCGACCCATGCCGGCATGCTGGTCGGCTTCGCCGCCGATGGCCGCGCGCGAAAGGTGATCGGCATCGACGCGTCCTTCACCCCGGCGCAGACCAAGGCGCAGGTGCTCTCGATCGCACAGAACACGGCCAAGCTCGTCGAGCTCGGCAAGGATCTCGTCGCCGACGACGTCGTGCTGATCGAGGATTACGCCTATCCCGCCTATGGCGTGCCGTCGGAAGAGACCAAGGAGGCGATCCGCCTCACCGCGCGTCTCGAAGCCATGATCACCGATCCCGTCTACGAGGGCAAGTCGATGCAGGGCCTGATCGACCTCACGCAGAAGGGCTATTTCGAGAAGGGCGCAAAGATCCTCTACGCCCATCTCGGCGGCGCGCCGGCGCTGAACGGCTATGGGTATGCGTTCCGGAACGGGTGAGGTTGCCCGCCTCGCGCCTCATTTACCGCTGTCGTCCCGGCCTAGTGCGCAATTGCGCACGGGGCCGGGACCCATAACCCCAGGGAGCAGTTTGGCGAGGAGCGCCGTCGCGCGTGCCCCAAGACAGATCACGCGGTATGGATCCCGGATCTGCGCTCCGCTTCGCTGCGCTTGTCCGGGATGACGATGTGGAGAGAGTTGGGGCGCTAACAACCGCCACCGCGCCCTACCGCGTCCTGACGATCTGCAGCAGCTCGTCGCCGTAATGCTCGAGCTTCTTGTCGCCGATGCCGGGCACGTTGCGCAGCTCGTCCAGCGTGGTCGGCCATGCGCGAACGATGCCGTCGATGGTGGCGTCATGCAGCACGACGTAGGCCGGCACGCCACGTTCGCGGGCAATGTCCGAGCGCCACGCTCGTAGCCGCGTGCGCAATTCAGGATCGACATCGCCCTGCGGCGCGCCGGGCGCCGGCGCCAGATCACCGCGGCGGGACTTGGCGCGGCTCGAACGGATCCGGGCGCCGGGCGCTTCCTCGCGCAGCCACACTTCCGTTTCGCCTCGCAGCACGCCGCGCGACGAATCCGTCAGCTTCAGCGCGCCGAAAGCTTCGCTGTCACTCAACAAATGTCCCATCGCCACGAGCTGCCGCAGCACCGTGCGCCACTGCTTCTCGTTGAGCTCGCGTCCAATGCCGAACACCGTCAGCTTGTCGTGGCCGAACTGCGTCACCTTCTCGGTCAGGCGTCCGATCAGCACGTCGATGAGATGCATCGCGCCGAAACGCTGCCCGGTGCGATAGGCACAGGATAGCAGTTTTTGCGCCAGCACCTTGCCGTCGCGCATTTTCGGCGGCGTCAGGCAATTGTCGCAATTGCCGCAGCCCTCGCCCATCACGATCTCGCCGAAATAGGCGAGCAGCCGCCGACGCCGGCAGTGCGGCGTTTCGGCAAGGCCAACGAGCGCATCGAGCTTGCCGATCGAGACCCGCTTGAATTCCTCGGAGCCGCTCGACTCGTCGATCATGCGGCGCTGCTGCACGATGTCCGAGAGACCGTAGGCCATCCAGGCCGCCGACGGCTTGCCGTCACGGCCGGCGCGTCCTGTCTCCTGGTAATAGGCCTCGATGCTCTTGGGCAGATCGAGATGCGCGACGAAGCGCACGTCGGGCTTGTCGATGCCCATGCCGAAGGCAATGGTCGCGACGATGACAATGCCGTCCTCGTTGAGGAAGCGGTCCTGGTTGCGCGAGCGCACGCTGCTGTCGAGCCCGGCGTGATAGGGCAACGCCGCAATGCCGGCGTCGTCGAGCGCGGCAGCGACCTCCTCCACGCGTTTGCGGGACAGGCAATAGACGACGCCCGCATCGCCCGCGTGACGATCCCGAATGAAATCCTTGAGCTGCGACACCGCATTGCGCTTGTCGACGATCTCATAACGGATGTTGGGACGATCGAAGCTGGAGACGAAGTGCGGACTGTCTGCAAGCTGAAGCCGCTCGACGATTTCCTTGCGGGTCAACTCGTCGGCCGTCGCAGTCAGCGCGATGCGCGGCACGTCGGGAAAGCGCTCGGCGATGATCGACAGGCCGACATATTCGGGGCGGAAATCATGCCCCCATTGCGAGACGCAATGCGCCTCGTCGATCGCGAACAGCGCCACCTTCGCCCGCGCCAGCAGCGCCAGGCAGCGCGGCGTCACCAGTCTCTCCGGCGCGACATAGAGCAGGTCTAGATCACCCGCGATCAGGCGCCGCTCGATATCGGAGGCTTCCTGCGGGGTCAGCGACGAGTTCAGCGCGGCGGCGTTGACGCCTGCTTCGAGCATGGCGGCGACCTGGTCGCGCATCAGTGCAATCAAGGGCGACACTACGACACCGCAGCCTTCGCGCAGCAGCGCCGGCAGTTGATAGCACAGCGACTTGCCTCCGCCGGTCGGCATCAGCACCAGGCAATTGCCGCCGTCGGTGACGTGCCGGATGATCTCGCCCTGCGCGCCGCGGAACCCGGGCAGGCCGAACACCGAACGCAGCACCGACAGCGCATCGCGGCCGTTTTGGAGCGCAGGAAGCGGAGCGGTGGAAGGAGGGGACATGGAGTGGCGGACCTGGGATTCGTCCCAAGGCCAGTCGCATGACCGCGCAGGCGTGGCAAGACTGTTTGCGGAGCGAGACGCGAGTCTTCCCCTCTCCCCCTGTGGGAGAGGGTGGCTCGTCGCGTAGCGGCGAGACGGGTGAGGGGTACCTCTCCGCGCGTGAGCCTGCTGCAGTTGAATTCGCGGAAACAACCCCTCATCCGGCGCTTCGCGCCACCTTCTCCCACAAGGGGAGAAGGGAAGAAGTCGCTACGCCCCTATCCTTCGCAACGCTTCCGCGACCGTCACGATTGGCATGTCGCGCTTCCCGGCGGCCTGCAGCGCATGGCGCATCAGGTGCGGCGTGCAGCCATACGGGCTCGCCGCGTTGGCGACGTCATGACCGTAGAAGATCAGCCATCCGCCGCTCTCGACCGCCTCGTCGAAATAGCGATCGACACCGGCAATATCGATCTCGCAATCGACCAGGGGCGAGGCCCTCAGGAACTGGAGATCGATGACGTCGCGATTGACGCCGGGAAGGATGCCGCGCGCCGAGCGGAAGGTCTTGGCGAGCTGCGGCTTGCGCCACACCGACGCGATGCCATAGGGGTAAGCGAAATTTTCCAGCGTGATCGAGGAATCGATGGCGCGAAAATGGCTGCGGTTTCGCTCGATCTCGCGGGCCATGGCGGCCTCGTCGAGATTGACCGCACTCAGGTGCGAGAAAGTATGGCAGGCAATCTCGTGTCCGGCCCGGTGAAGCCGCACCACGGCGTCGTTTGACAGCCCGTGCCAGTGGTCCGAGGGACGATCGACCAGGCTGCCGGCGAGATAGAACGTGCCGCGGCCGCCATGCTGCTCCAGAAGCCCGGCCCCCTCGCCTGCGGCGCTATCGGGGGCATCGTCGAAGGTAAAGCTCACCATGGGCGCATGCGCGGGCAGCCGGTGCGGCGCGGCGCGGAAATGCCGGGCCAGCCGATTGCTCACGCGTCCCTGGAGTGCCGACCACACGACTCGCATTTCCTGTCTGCCCCGCCCCTCACTGAAGCATTCGTGCGCTGCTCGAGGCAAGCTTCACACTTCGTTAGTCCTAACATCGACCCCGCCGTCCTGACCTATCGTGCAAGCACCGACGCGTCGGTCTCCGCACCGAGATATTGCAGCCAGTTCCGGAACAATGCCGCCGCGGCGCTGCCCGCGGCGATATCGGCACGCAAATTCAGCGCCGGCAGTTCGTTGCTGAGCGCGGGGTGGCGCTGGTGCCTTGCCTGCTTCTCGAAGCGCACCAGCTTCTCTTCGCTCGCAGCGTCAAAATAGCTCACGGGCAAATGCGGATAATTGTCGCGCTCACGCGCGAGGTAACGGCCGACGTCGCGCAGATATTCACGCTGAAGCGACAGCGCGTCATATTCCGGATGGCCCTGGAAGAACACGAAGCGGCTGGCATATTGCCGGACGAAGATGTCGACGCCGGCCTTTGCCGAGCGCGTCAGCACCTGGTAGCCGGCCTGCGCGAGGTCGCTCTCGGCGATCTCGTTGAGACGCGAATGCGGGACCTTGAGCGGCGCAGGCGCGGCCCGCGTCAGCGGATCGCTGGTCACGGCCTCGCAGTCGAAAATGCCGTGACATTTGGCCGACAGCGGCCGCCTTTCGATGCGGTCGAGATGCAGCACCGCGGCATGGGCAGCGAGGCACGACCAGATCGTGGAGCGCGTGTTGACCTTGGCCCAGTCGATCAGCTCGGTGAGGTCGCGCCAGTACGGTTCCTGGTCGAGCTCGGGCGCGATCGGCTCGGCGCCGGTCACGATCAGACCGTCGAACTTGTGGCGCCTGAGTTCGGTGAGTTCCGAATATTCGCTCTCGACATGCCATCTCGCTTCCGGCGAGCGCTTGACCGAGGGCAGCGAGAAGCATTGAAAGCGGACGCGGCGCGGACCTGCTGCGGCTTGCAGCAGCTTCATGAACTGCCGCTCGGTCGCCTTCAGCGCGGGATCCGGCATGTTGTTGATCAGGCCAATGGTGAGCTCGGTGCCGCCGGGCTCGCGCGCCAGATCACCCGCTCGCGGCACCAGCGTCGGGCTCGATATGGCTTGATCCCTGTCGATCAGGATCGTCATCGGCGCGGCCGCCTACTCCGCGGCCTGGAGGCGCGCGGACGGGCAGGCCTTTTCCAGCGCCTGGTCGAGGTCCTCGATGATGTCCTGGCAATGCTCGATACCGATCGACAAGCGGATCGTTTCCGGCAAAACACCGGCGACCCGCTGCTGCTCCGCCGACATCTGCCGGTGCGTCGTCGAGGCCGGATGGCAGGCCAGCGACTTGGCATCGCCGATATTGACGAGACGCGTGATCAGCTTCAGCGCATCATAGAAGGACTTGCCGGCTTCCATGCCGCCCTTGATGCCGAAGGTGAACAGCGACGACGCGTTGCCGTCGAGATATTTCTGCACCAGCGGATAATAGGGGCTATGCGGGAAACCGGTGTAGTTGACCCAGGCGACGCGCGGATCCTTGCGCAGGAATTCGGCGACCTTGCGGGCATTCTCGCAGTGGCGCTCCATGCGCAGCGCGACGGTCTCGATGCCCTGGAGCAGCAGGAAGGCGTTGAACGGCGACAGCACCGAACCCATGGTGCGCTGATAGATGCTGCGCGCGCGTTCGATATAGGCCGTCTTGCCGAAGCGCTCGGCATAGACCAGGCCATGGTAGGAGGCGTCCGGCTTGTTGTAGCCCGGGAAGCGATCGGCGTGCTTGGCCCAGGGGAAATTTCCGGAATCGACGATGGCGCCGCCGAGCGTGGTGCCGTGGCCGCCCAAAAACTTGGTCAGCGAATGCACGGCGATGTCGGCGCCGTAATCGAACGGCTTGAGCAGGATGGGGGTTGCAACGGTATTGTCGACGATCAGCGGCACGCCATGCGCATGCGCGATCTTCGCCAGTGCTTCGATGTCGCAGACATTGCCGGCGGGATTGCCGATGGTTTCGGCGAACACGGCGCGGGTGTTCTCGTCGATCAGCTTTTCGATCGCCTCGGGCTTGTCGCTCTCGGCGAAGCGGCCGGTGATGCCCTGCCGCGGCAGGATGTGCGAGAGCAGCGTGTGCGTGGTGCCGTAGAGCTGCGGCACGGAAACGATGTTGCCGCCGTGATCGGCGACATTGACGAAGGCGAAATGCAGCGCGGCCTGCCCGGTCGCGACCGCAAGCGCGCCGACGCCGCCCTCGAGCTCGGCGATACGTTTCTCCAGCACCGCGCTGGTCGGATTGGCGATGCGGCTATAGCGATAGCCTTCGGTCTCGAGATTGAAGAGCGCCGCGCCGTGATCGGCGCTATCGAAGGCGTAGGCCGCGGTCTGGTAGATCGGCACGGCAACCGCGTGCGTGGTGGCTTCGGGCTCGTAGCCGGCGTGAATAGCGATCGTCTCGTTGCGCATCGTGCCACCTCCGCGTGGAGCGGGCCGCACTTATTGGCCTGTATGAGGCATGTGCGTTGTCCGCCGTCCCTCTGTTAGAGGCGGGTGGTAAAGCGGACAATAATTCGTCTAGAGATCGAGGAAGTAACCCTAACACTTGTTGGGGAATTGGCTAAAATTCAAGTCAAATTGTTAATGAAGGCAGCGACCACGCTGCACTCCCTTCTCCCCTTGTGGGAGAAGGTGGCGCGAAGCGCCGGATGAGGGGTCTCTATCCATACGGCCAAGCTTGCGTTAGCGGAGAGAGACCCCTCACCCGTCTCGCCGCTGCGCGGCGAGCCACCCTCTCCCACAAGGGGAGAGGGAAACAACTTCGCTGCCCTGTCAGTCCATCTGTTCCCACAGCCGATGGGCGAGCACGCCGGCGCGTTTCTCGATCGCGGTCGCCGCATCGAGCGCGAGGTCCTCGCGATAGCGCCCGGCAATGAGCTGCACGCCGATCGGCTTGCCGTCGTGCAGCGCCACCGGCACCACGGCGCCGGGCAAGCCCAGCACGTTGATCGCGGAGATGAAGCGGATTTCGCCCCAGAAAATCTCGCGCACGCGCTCGGGGCTGACAGTATCCTCGCGCGGGCCCGGAATCGGCTTCACCGTGGTCGGTGCCAGCACCACCGGATACTCCTCGAAGAACAGCTGCCAGGCGCGGATATGGCCGTTGCGCGCGGCGGTCGCCTGCATCCAGGCTTTGAGGTCGAGCACGTTGGCCTTGGCTTTCATGCCGCCCCACGCCTTGTGAAAGTCTTCGGACGTCACCTTCAACATGCCCGCTTCCTGCATCACCATCGTCTCGTTGGTGATGATGTCGCACCAGGTCTGCCAGACGCCGTCGATGTCGGGCACCTCGACCTCGCTGACCCGATAGCCGGAACGCTCCAGATGATCGGCGGCCTGGCGCAACGCCGCCGCGACGTGCGGATCGACGTCCATGTCTTCAGGAATCCTGGCGAGCGCGACCTTGATCGGCCCCTTCGGCTTCGGTCCGACCAGCGGCGCCGGCACCCACCAGGGATCGCGTGGATCGCGCTGGCTCATCACCTCCAGCCCGAGCCTGACGTCGGCGACGTGGCGGGCGAGCGGCCCCTGCGCCGACATCAGATGCGCCAGCATCGGCCGTTCGGCGGTTGCGCTTGCGTTGAACGCCGGGATACGCCCCTGCGTCGGCTTGATGGTCGCAACCCCGTTGCAATGCGCCGGCCAGCGCAGCGAGCCGCCGATGTCGTTGCCGTGCGCGATGGTGCCGATGCCGGCGGCGACCGCCGAACCCGCACCGCCCGAGGAGCCACCGCAGGTGATATCCGGATCCCAGGGATTGAGCGTCAGCCCGTGCAATGGATTGTCGGTGAACCCGCGGAAGGAGAATTCCGGCGTGTTGGTGAGGCCGATGACAATCGCGCCAGCTCTCTTCAGGTTGCGCACCACCGGCGAATCCGACGGCGCGATGAGGTCCTTGTTCGCCGGCACGCCGTTGAAATTCGGACGGCCTTCGTAATCGACATTCTCCTTGATCGTGATCGGTACGCCATGCAGAAGGCCGAGCTCGCCGCCCTTCGCGCGCCGCTTGTCGGCCGCATGCGCCGCAGCCAGCGCCTCCTCCGAGAGATCGACGACGACGGCGTTCAGCCTCGGGTTGACGGCACGCATCCGATCGAGATGCGCCTCGACGGTCTCGACCGCGGAGATGGCGCCGGAGCGGATTGCGGCTGCGGTCTCGACCGCCGACCATTGCCAGGGGCGGCGCGGTGCGGACGATTTGCGCGGGGCTGCCTGCTTGACCGGCTTCGTTGCAGCCTTCGCAACCTTGCCCTTGCGAACGGCGCTTGTCTTGGTGGAGGTCTTCGCTGCTTTCTTCGCAGCAGTTTTCTGCCTGGTCGCCGTCTTATTCGCCACGTCGCATCTCCTCACATTGCGCCGCGGAAGTTATGGAGGTCACGCGACCGTGTACAGGCGCGTTTCTGCATGGCGAGCCGTCGCGACGCATTGTGGCGGCCGAAGCACGCGGCAGCGCTCATGCACCTTTGGTTCTTTTCCAACGACGCATGTACTGGTTGAATGATGGAATAAACTGCCGCCAGATTGCCGCATCGCGCCCGGGTTTTGACGCCGCCATTTGGACAGCGACAATTGGAGCATTTGCCTGCAGCTGCATAGCATCGCCATGTCAGCAGCGATCGCCGATGGAAGGGTGTTGCGGACGGGCGAGAGGGACGCAAGGTATAGATTGGCCGGATTGGGCTGATGGCGGAGAGAGTGGGATTCGAACCCACGGTACGGTTTCCCGCACACACGCTTTCCAAGCGTGCGCCTTAAGCCACTCGGCCATCTCTCCGGAGCGCACTCTCTTGAAGGGGCGCCGATGATTTTGCAAGGGATCGCGGGGAAATCGGGTGATTTTTCCGTAAGATGTTGTATTTTATAGATAATATCAGGCGCGGCGCCACCGCTCGGAACCGCCCGCCAACTGAACCGGTGGCGGGTTTGGCGCGACGATTCACTCAAGACCGTCAAACACGTCCGGGGGCACCATGACCATCCGCAACACCATCGCTGCGCTGAGCCTGATTTCGGCCCTTGCCGCCGCCTTCGCCGGACCGGCCGCCGCACAGGTCTGCACCCGGCAAGGGCTCGACGTCAGCTGCGACGACGGACGGCGCGGGATGCTTTCGGGAGACTCCATCCTCTGGCCGGACGGCACGCGTTCGAGCTCGACGCCGCATCAAAGCGTCATCATCGGCAACAAGAGGTCGGTGCATGTCGGGCCAGGCGTGTTCGGCGGCCAAGGCAAGGGCATGGTGCCGCTCGACGATCCGAACGCGCCGAACAAGCGGCAGTGCGCGATTCTGGAGGGCGTGTCGTATTGCTATTGAGGTTCTCGTGTTCGCCCCTGCCCTCCCCGAAAAAACGGGGAGAAGAAGACTAGATCAACCGCACACCTGATATCGCCGACTTGAGCCAGCGCAGCGCTTGCGGCGGCTGGTTGGCGAGCGGCGCGACCGCGGCCTTCTCGGTCCGGCACTTCTCCAGCTCAGCGACGAAATCCGCAGACCATTGCTGGATGGTGTGGCCGCGCAGCTTCTTCATCATCGCATCCCAGCGCATCTTGCGCTCGGTGAGCGGCATCGCGGCAGCGACCGCGATCGCGCGCGCCATGCCGTCGATGTCGTGCGGATTGACCAGCAGCGCGGCGTCGAGTTCGTTGGCCGCGCCGGCGAATTTCGACAGAACCAGCACGCCGGGATCGGCCGGGTTTTGCGCGGCGACGTATTCCTTGGCGACAAGGTTCATGCCGTCGTGCAGCGGGGTCACGACGCCGATCTGCGCGGTGCGGTAGAGACCCGCCAGCACGGCCTGGCTAAAACCCTTGTTGAGATAGCGGATCGGTGTCCAGTCGGCCTCGCCGTGGCGGCCGTTGACGTCGGACACGAGCCGCGCGACTTCGTTCTGCAAATTGCCATAGGCTTCGATGGCACCGCGCGAGGGATTTGCGATCTGCAACAGCGAAATGCTGCGCGCAAATTGCGGATGATCGGTCCAGAGTCGATCGAACGCGCTGATGCGGTTGACGAGGCCCTTGGAATAATCGAGCCGGTCGACGCCGATCGCGAGCCGCTCACCGTTGAGGCTGCGGCGCAGCCGCGACACGTCCGGATGCGACGCCGATTTCGCCGCGTATTGCGCGAACTTCTCGGCGTCGATGCCGATCGGAAACACCTCGCAGCGCGTTCGGCCATGCTGCGAGATCGCAACACCGTCTTCGACGGCGAGGCCGAGTTCGCTCGCGACATAGCCGAGAAAATTCTGGCAATCGTCATGGGTCTGGAAGCCGATCAGATCGTAGGCCAGCATCGCCGTGATCAGCTCGCGATGATTGGGCACGCCCTGCATCACCGCGGCGACCGGCCATGGCGTATGGAGGAAGAAGCCGATCGGATCGTCGACGCCGAGGTCGCGCAGCTCCGCGCCGAGCGCGAGGAAATGATAATCCTGCACCCAGAACGCGGTTTGTGCTTTCCGGAAACGCATCAAGGCGCGCGCCATGAAGGCGTTGACCTCGCGATAGCTGACGTAGTCGTCGCGCGAGACGCGGATCAGATCGCTGCGCGAATGCAGCGCCGGCCACAGAGCCGAATTGGCAAAGCCTTCGTAATAGCCGCCATAGTGCGCCGCCGGCAGATCCAACGTCGCGATCGCGCCCGAACCCAGTGCTTCGATCTCGGCGAACGGCTCCTTTTGATGACCGTCACGCACACGGCCCGAGGAACCTACCCAGATCGCGCCCGAATGTTCTACGACAGGTAACAAGGCCGCCGCGAGACCGCCCGTCATGGGCTCGTTGGGTTTGCCGCGCGCGACGCGATTCGAAACGACGACTAAGTTCACAGGTCGTCCCCTCCTGTTTCATTCCACCCCATTTAACTGCCGTTCATCAATATGGTTCCTGATCATCCTTTGCACCAATTGAAACCAAAATCGGGCGAGCGCGTTGGAACCGGTTTACCTCCAGGGAACCTGACGTTTTCGCTGCACAAACTCGGTTTCGGAACCGTCGGCGCGCAGCACGAAGCGAGCGCGCCAGGGGATTGCGCGCGCGATAATGTGGCTTCGCGATGTCGGCGCCTTATTCCAACCGTGAGTCGTCGAGCAGCTGCGCAAGGAACGCGCGCACATCGTTCGGCGCGTCGAAGTGCCCGTTGACACCCCTGGCGCGGCGACCGACCGAGAAGGCGAGCCCGTCCATGTCGGGCATGATCGCGAACACGGTTTCGTCGGTGACGTCGTCGCCGATGAAGATCGGACGGCGTCCCTTAAAAGGCTCGTGCTTCATCAACTCGCGCACCCCGGTCGCCTTGGTGAAACCGGAATGCTTGATCTCGCAAACGAACTTGCCGGGCAGCACCTCGATCGGCGCATTGGGCAGGTCGGCGCGGATCAGCGAAACGGCTTCATAGATCGCCTTCTCCGCATGCGGCGCAAGGCGGTAGTGCAGCGCCAGCGAATAGCCCTTGTCTTCGAGCAGAATGCCGGGACTGAGCTTGGCAACCGCCGCGAGCCGCCGCTTCAGCTCCTTGTCCAGCGGCGGCGCACCGATGGCATCGGCTTCATTGTCAATGGAAAGCCGCATTTCCGCGCCGTGGCCGGCGACGGCGCGAAAGACATCGGGCGCGAAGATCAGATCGATGTCATTGAGCGAACGGCCGCTGACCATCGCCAGCGCGCCCGAGGTGCGCTCCGTCAACCGGTTCAGTGTTTCCGACAGGCCTGGCGGCACCCACACCTCACGCGGCGTCGGCATCAGGTCGAGCAGCGTCCCGTCGATGTCGAGCAGGATCGCTGTTTCATTGAGATGCGGCACGAGCGCGTGAGGCACCGGCACCGCATCGGGCGCTTCATCGTCGACCATGGTGCGCTTTTGATCCAATTCAGCCAGTTCCGATTTCATAGTCTACTCCATGGAAGCAAGCGGCCGTGCGATTTCTTCGAGCGATCTGCGTTCCGCCGAGACGGCATAGCGCCACGCCACGATCGCGGCCGCGATCATCAGGAATGCCCCCAGCAGATAGCCTGCGAACACGCTCGTGCGTGATCCCGTGTCGATCAGCGCACCGAACAACGCGGGGCCGATCACGCCGCCGATGCCGGTGCCGACCGCATAGAACACGGCGATCGCGAGCGCGCGGACTTCCAAGGGAAAGGTCTCGCTGACGGTGAGATAGGCGGCGCTCGCAGCGGGCGAGGCGAAGAAGAAGATCACCATCCAGGCGATGGTCTGCCCCTGCGCGCTCAAGGCGCCGATCGAGAACAGATAGCCCGACAGCGCCAGCAACAGGCCCGACGTCCCATAGGTGAACATGATCATGGTACGGCGGCCGAGCGTATCGAACAGGCGACCGAGCAGCAGCGGACCGAGGAAGTTGCCGGCCGCGAAGGGGAGCAGATACCAGCCGACGTGATCGGCGCTGATCCCGTAAAAGTCGGTCAACACCAGCGCAAAGGTGAAGAAGATAGCGTTGTAGAAGAAAGCCTGTGCGATCATCAGCACCAGGCCGACCATCGCCCGCTGTCGATAGACCGAGAACAGCGTGTGCACGACCTCGCGGATCGGCGTGTGACTCCGCATTTTCAGGCGAATCTTGGCGAAGCGCGCCTCGCTCGTATCCTGGTCGTGTCCGATCACCGAGCGTTCGATCTCGTCGACGATGGCGTGGGCCTGGTCGGGACGCCCGTGGATCATCAGCCAGCGCGGACTCTCCGGAATCCACATCCGCATCAAGAGCACGACGAGGCCGATGGCCGCGCCGATGAGATAAGCGAGACGCCAGCCGAGATCGGGGCCGATCACCGCGGGATCGAGCAGCACGATAGCCGCCACCGCGCCCATCGCGGCACCGATCCAGAAGCTGCCGTTGATGACGAGATCGGTCCAGCCGCGATAGCGCGCGGGCACCAGTTCCTGGATGGTCGAATTGATCGCGGTATATTCGCCGCCAATGCCGGCACCTGTGAGAAAGCGAAACAGCGCGTAGCTCGCGACATCCCATGACAGAGCGGTCGCGGCCGTCGCCGAGAGATAGAGCGCCAGCGTGATGAAGAACAGCTTCTTGCGGCCGATGCGGTCGGTCAGCCAGCCGAAACCGAGCGCGCCGAGCACCGCGCCCGCAAGATAGGCGGAATTGGCAATGCCGAGATCGAGATTGGAGAAATGCAGGGTGGGACTCTGCTTCAGCGCGCCGGAGAGCGCGCCGGCCAGCGTCACCTCGAGGCCATCCAGAATCCAGGTGATGCCGAGCGCGAGCACGACGCGGGTGTGAAAGCCGCTCCACGGCAGCGCGTCAAGTCGTGCGGGAATGCTGGTTTCGATGATGCGATCGGCCGCGGCCGCCTTCGCGACCGCCTTGGAGACCACAGGTCCATCGTTCGGCGCTGGGCTTCGCTGCAATTCCATCGCGTTGTTGCATCTGACCAATGGACATGGCCCCGGTTCACATGACGTGGACGGGGGCGATCCGATCAAGGGGGTGCGGCATTCCGCCTGCCACCTGCGACAACGTCTGCGGTTAGGGCAGGTTCCCCGTGGAACGACTGTTCGCGCCGCCGGTTTTCGCCGGAGCCGCAAGGAGTTGACGCATGGCTCATGCCAGAAAGACGACACATTCTCGCAGAACAGCGGCGCGCAAGAGCACCAAACGCACCGCACCGAAGCGCTGGTCACAGCGCGTGACGAAGGACAGCGACGCGCTCGACCTCAAACAAGGCGTGTTCAAGCTGACCAGCGCAAAGAAGATCGCGGCTTCGCTGAAGCGCTCGGCCGAGCACAGCGCGCGCCGCAAGACCGGCGCTTACCGCTCAGCGCTGTCGATGCTGACGTTCTACATCAACCGCGCCGGCAAGACGCTGCCGCAGACGCAGCGCACGCTGCTGGAGCGGGCAAAGGTGGAGCTGAAGCGGGCGTTCGGGAGGGAGTGAGCGCTAGGTCGTCCTGGACAAGCGAAGCGCTGATCCAGGACCCATGACCCCAGGAAGCAGTTGGGCGATGACTCGGAGTGGGCAGTTCGCCCGACAACTCCGCCTTGGGGTCATGGGTCCTGGCTTTCGCCAGGACGACATTGGCGGGATTGCCCCTACGCCGCCCGGATATTCCCCATGAAGCGGTCGAGCTCAGCGCGCAGGCGGGTGCTTTCGGACGACAGCGTCTTGGCCGAATGCAGCACCTCTTCCGAGGCCGAGCCAGTTTCGGCAGCGCCGCGGTTGACCTGACCGATGTCGGTGGCGGCGGTCTGAGTACCCTGTGCGACGGTCTGGACACTGCGTGCGATTTCCTGCGTCGCCGCGCCTTGCTGCTCTACTGCGCTCGCAATCGATGTCGAGATCGACGAGATCTGGCCGATGGTCGCGCCGATCTCCTTGATCGCCGCAACCGACTCGGCGGTGGCGCCCTGCATGCCCGTGATGTGCGAGGAGATCTCGTCGGTGGCCTTCGCGGTCTGGCTCGCAAGCGACTTCACTTCGCTGGCGACCACTGCAAAGCCGCGGCCGGCTTCGCCGGCGCGTGCCGCCTCGATGGTCGCGTTCAGCGCCAGAAGATTGGTCTGCTCGGCGATCGCGGTGATGAGCTTGACGACTTCGCCGATCTGCTGGGCGGCATGCGAAAGCTTGCCAATGCGATTGTCGGTCTCCTTTGCCTGCACCACGGCAGCTTCGGCAATGCGGCTGGAATCGCGCACCTGGCGCCCGATCTCCTCGACCGAGGCTGAAAGCTCTTCGGTCGCGGTCGCGACCGACTGCATGTTGCTGGAGGCCTGCTCGGAGACGTCGGCGACCTGGCTCGACAGGCTCTGCGTGGTCTCGGCGGTGCGGGTCAGCGTCGAGGCCGCCGATTCCAGCTGCACGGCGGAGGCCGAGACGTTGGAGACGATGGCGCCAACCGCGCTCTCGAAATCGTCGGCGAAACGGATCAGCTCGGAACGACGGCTTGCGGCCTGCTCCCTGTTCTGGAGTTCGTTGGCGGCAGCATCGCTCTCGGCCTTGGCCACGGCCTGGACCTTGAATTCTTCGACGGCGCCGGCCATCTCGCCGATCTCGTCCTTGCGGCCCAGGCCCGGCAGCACGACGTCGAAATTGCCCGAGGCAAGCTCGCGCATCGCCTTGCACATCGCGATCATCGGACGTGAAATGCCATTGCCCAGCATCCAGGCCAACGCGGCACCAATGGCGAGGCCGCCGAGCGCCATCATCAGCATCGTCCGCTCGGTGTCGCCAATGGTGGCATTGGCGCTCACTTCGATGCGCTGCTGATCCGCCGTCAGCTCCGACCGCAGCTCACCCGAGAGCTTGAGAATGGACGCGGCCGTCTTGGTCATCTCGCCGTTCAGCTTGACGATGACCTTCACGTTCTCGGTCAGCTTTGAAAAGGAGGTGCGGTACTGCTTGAGGAGATTGCTGATCTCGGTAACGCGGTCGGTGATCTTCTGGTCGTTGGCATAGATCGAGACCAGCAAGGTCTCCAGGAATTTGATGCGGGCGATCACGCCGTCGGCGGTCTTCGGCTCCGGCTTGGCGACGAAGGCGCTGACCGAGGTGGAGACCGCCAGATATTGCGATGTGATGTCCTTGGCCGTGCTCTGAACCGAATTCAGGCCCGCCAGTGCCGCGGTATCGGCGAGGTCGTCGAACTTGAACCGGATCTTGTTGCCGACGCTGTTGAGCTCATCGGTCGCGATCTTGCCGTTCTCGCGCGTCAAACCGATGATCTCGCCGAACACCTTGGTAAAGCTCTTGAAGTCGGCCTCGAGCTTGCCGACCTGCTCGCGGCGCGCCGCGCCCGTGGTGGCCGCCGCCGACTTGGCGATCGCGGCCCTCAAATTCTCTTCGGCTGCTTTGGCAGCGGTCTCATCATCGGCCGCGCCGGTCAGCGTGTAGGCCCGCGCCAGCCCCTGGTAAGCGATCAGCTCGCGATCGACCGTCCGCGCAAGGTCCGCTTCGGCGACGCTAGTGCGGTAGGAGGCCACGGCGGCCTGAATCCGCTCGAAGCCGAAATACGCGAAAGCCATGCTGACGGCGAGGATGGCGAGCACCGCCACGAAGCCGAGGATGATTTTTGCGCGAAAACGCAAGGTGAGCAGCTTCGATGTGGTCGGCTTCGACTTGACGGGCATTCCCCCACCCCATTCCATTCGCGGAAAAACCAGGCGCAGCCCGGAAGCAGCCCGCTTCCTGACGCGTGAGCACGGTAAATGGCAAAGGATAAGCGGCGGTAAATTTGTGGCGCCGCAACCGACGGTTAGGTGACGCAGGGTCTGGTCGTCCTGGACAAGCGAAGCGCTGATCCAGGACCTGTTACCCCGGGGAGCAGTTTGGCGATGACTCGGAGTTAGCAGTTCGCCCGACAACTCCGCCTTGGGGTCATGGGTCCTGGCTTTCGCCAGGACGACGGCGGAGTGCGTGACGCGCTTCGAGCTTACGCTGCCCGGATATTCCCCATGAAGCGGTCGAGTTCGGCGCGCAGGCGGGTGCTTTCGGACGACAGTGTCTTGGCCGAGTGCAGCACCTCTTCCGAGGCCGAGCCAGTTTCGGCAGCGCCGCGGTTGACCTGACCGATGTCGGTGGCGGCGGTCTGAGTACCCTGTGCGACGGTCTGGACACTGCGTGCGATTTCCTGCGTCGCCGCGCCTTGCTGCTCTACTGCGCTCGCAATCGATGTCGAGATCGACGAGATCTGGCCGATGGTCGCGCCGATCTCCTTGATCGCCGCAACCGACTCGGCGGTGGCGCCCTGCATGCCCGTGATGTGCGAGGAGATCTCGTCGGTGGCCTTCGCGGTCTGGCTCGCAAGCGACTTCACTTCGCTGGCGACCACTGCAAAGCCGCGGCCGGCTTCGCCGGCGCGTGCCGCCTCGATGGTCGCGTTCAGCGCCAGAAGATTGGTCTGCTCGGCGATCGCGGTGATGAGCTTGACGACTTCGCCGATCTGCTGGGCGGCATGCGAAAGCTTGCCAATGCGATTGTCGGTCTCCTTTGCCTGCACCACGGCAGCTTCGGCAATGCGGCTGGAATCGCGCACCTGGCGCCCGATCTCCTCGACCGAGGCTGAAAGCTCTTCGGTCGCGGTCGCGACCGACTGCATGTTGCTGGAGGCCTGCTCGGAGACGTCGGCGACCTGGCTCGACAGGCTCTGCGTGGTCTCGGCGGTGCGGGTCAGCGTCGAGGCCGCCGATTCCAGCTGCACGGCGGAGGCCGAGACGTTGGAGACGATGGCGCCAACCGCGCTCTCGAAATCGTCGGCGAAACGGATCAGCTCGGAACGACGGCTTGCGGCCTGCTCCCTGTTCTGGAGTTCGTTGGCGGCAGCATCGCTCTCGGCCTTGGCCACGGCCTGGACCTTGAATTCTTCGACGGCGCCGGCCATCTCGCCGATCTCGTCCTTGCGGCCCAGGCCCGGCAGCACGACGTCGAAATTGCCCGAGGCAAGCTCGCGCATCGCCTTGCACATCGCGATCATCGGACGTGAAATGCCGGTGCCGAGCAGGAAGGCGAGGACCGCGCCGAGCAGCGTGCCGCCGACGGCCAGCATCAGCACCAGTTGCTCGGTCTTCCCGATGGTCGCTTCCGATTCGGACTCCAACCGCTGCTGTTCGGCAACGAGGTCCGCCTTCATGGCGGTGGCGCCCTGAAGGATCGCGCCGGCCGAGCCGCTCATCTCGGTGACGAGAGCATCGACCATCTTGGCGTTGGCGATCAGCTTCTCCAGCGATTCCCGATAGGCACCGAGCAATTCCTTGGCGTCCTTCAAGCCGGCGACGATCTTGTCGTCCATGGAATAGACCGCGTTGAGCGAGTTCTCGACGAATTTCAGCCTCGCGAGCGCGCTGGTCGCGATCGCCTGGTCGGATGTCAGCACGAAATTGGTCGCGGCCGCGTTCGCGGTCTGGAATTGAGCATTGACCTGCTTGGTCCCGAACTCGATCGCCTGCGCCTCGGAATCGGAGGCGTTGTTACCGATGTCGTCGAGCTTGTATTTCAGGAGGTTGGCGTTGCGCGTGAGCTGGTTCTGCACCAGCAGCGCGCTGTCACGCTTGGCCTGGAGGACCTTTGCGAAGGTCGCGGAGAAGTTGGAAAACTCCTTGCCGAGCTTGCCCAGGCTCTCCTGGCCCGCCGGCTTCTTGGCGCTCTTGACGGCCTGGTCGATGGCGCTCTTCAGGCCGGTCTCCGCGTCCAGCGCCGCCTTGGCGTCGTCCTCCTTGCCGGTGACGACGAAATATTTGACGGCCGAGCGATAGGCGAGCAGCTCCCGGTCGATGTTGCGGGCGAGATCGGCCTCGGTGACGCTGCTGCGGTAGGACCCGACCCCGGACGAGACCCGTTCGAAGCCAAAATAGGAGAAGGCCATGCTGCCGGCCGAGATCACCAGCACGGCGGCAAAGCCCAGAATGATCTTGGCGCGGAACCTGAGGGTCGGCATTATTGTGCGCTTCGAGGACGACGCGATACGCCCGGACATTCCCACCCCCATTTTCATTCAGCCGAGATCCGGTGGCGCCCCGCCCCCTGACCTGACTGCGCAAAACTAAGGCAGAATCGATAAGGGGCGGTAAATTCGGTGCGCCCACAGCATTTCCGGCTCTATCGGCCAAGGCGGACCCCTTAGACATATAGAGGCTGGCATCCCAGCTGCGGCCCGCCGCCGCGCCCGATCCGGCCGACTCGGCCTCCTCAATCAGTGCTGGCCATTCTGAATCAATGACTTTTCCATGACGCAGGCGACCAAAATCGTAGTTGCAAAGTTCCGGGTCGCTGTCTCTAATTAGAAACAATCAAAATCGATCCCGGGAGGAGTTCAACCGTGTCTACAGTCAAACTGACCGTGAACGGCAAGGCTGTTGCCGTTGACGTCGAGGACCGCACGCTGCTGGTTCAGCTGCTGCGCGACCACCTCAACCTCACCGGAACCCATGTCGGCTGCGACACCAGCCAGTGCGGCGCCTGCGTCATCCATATGGACGGCAAGGCGATCAAATCCTGCACCATGCTGGCGGGACAGGCCGACGGCTCCAGCATTACCACGATCGAAGGCATCGCCAAGGGCGACGAGCTGCACCCGATGCAGGCCGCCTTCCGCGACAATCACGGCCTGCAATGCGGCTATTGCACGCCGGGCATGATCATGTCGGCGATCGACATCGTGCACCGCTATGGTGGCCAGCTCGACGAGGCCACCGTCCGGCACGAGCTCGAAGGCAATATCTGCCGCTGCACCGGCTACCACAACATCGTCAAAGCCGTGCTGGATGCGGCAGGCCGCATGAAGGTCTCGCAGGCGGCCGAGTAAGCGGCCCGCCTCGAAATAAGAACCATCGCCGCCGCTTTCGAGGGAAAGCGCGGTCAAGACAAATTCCGGTCGGGAGGACCAGACATGGGTGTTGAAGGCATTGGCGCGAGCGTCGTGCGCAAGGAAGACAAGCGTTTCATTACCGGCAAGGGCCGCTACGTCGACGACATCAAGTTGCAGGGCATGACCCATGCCCATTTCATCCGCAGCCCGCACGCGCATGCCAAGGTGAAGGGAATCGATTCCTCCGCCGCGCTGAAGATGCCAGGCGTGGTCGCGGTGCTCACGGGACAGGAGATCGTCGACGACAAGGTCGGCAATCTCATCTGCGGCTGGGCCATCACCTCCAAGGACGGCAGCCCGATGAAGATGGGCGCATGGCCGGCGATGGCGCCGGAGACGGTGCGCTTCGTCGGTCAGGCCGTCGCAGTCGTGATCGCCGAGAGCAAAAATCTCGCACGCGACGCGGCCGAAGCCGTGGTCGTGAACTACGAAGAGCTGCCCGCGGTCGCCGATGTCCACGCCGCGATCAAGTCCGGCGCGCCGCAGCTGCATCCCGAAGCTCCCGGCAACCAAGTTTATGACTGGGTGATCGGCGACGAGGGCGCCACCGATGCCGCCTTCGCCAAGGCCGCCAACGTGGTGAAGCTCGACGTTACCAACAACCGTCTTGCGCCGAACGCGATGGAACCCCGCGCCGCGATTGCCGATTACGATGCGGCGGAAGAGCATTTCACGCTCTACACGACGTCGCAGAACCCGCACGTCGCCCGCCTGGTGCTGTCGGCGTTCTACAACATCGCACCCGAGCATAAGCTGCGCGTGATCGCGCCCGACGTCGGCGGCGGCTTCGGCTCGAAAATCTTCATCTATCCCGAAGAGATGGTGGCGCTGTGGGCCTCAAAGAAAGTCGGCCGTCCCGTCAAATGGACCGGCGACCGCACCGAAGCCTTCCTCACCGATGCGCATGGCCGCGACCACGTCACCCATGCCGAGATGGCGTTCGACGCCAACAACAAGATCACCGGCTTGAAGGTGAAGACCTACGCCAATTTCGGCGCCTACATGTCGCTGTTCTCGTCGTCGGTGCCGACCTATCTCTACGCGACGCTGCTGTCGGGCCAGTACAACATCCCGGCGATCCATGCCGAGGTGGTCGGGGTCTACACCAACACCACGCCGGTCGACGCCTATCGCGGCGCTGGCCGCCCCGAAGCGAGCTATCTGATCGAACGTCTGATGGAGACGGCTGCGCGGCAGTTGAAGGTCGATCCGGCCGCGTTGCGCCGGACCAACTTCATCACCCAGTTCCCGCACCAGACGCCCGTGATCATGGCCTATGACACCGGCGACTTTAACGCCTCGCTCGACGCCGCGATGAAGGCGATCGACTACGCCGGCTTTGCCGGGCGCAAGGCCAAGGCGAAAGCCGACGGCAAGCTGCGCGGCATCGGCGTGTCCTGCTACATCGAGGCCTGCGGCATCGCGCCGTCGAAGGCCGTCGGCAGCCTGGGCGCCGGCGTCGGTCTTTGGGAGTCCGCCGAAGTCCGCGTCAACCCGGTCGGCACCATCGAGGTCCTGACGGGATCGCACAGCCACGGCCAGGGTCACGAGACCACGTTCTGCCAGCTCGTCGCGGAACGCCTCGGCGTTCCCATCAGCCAGGTCTCGATCGTCCATGGCGACACCGACAAGGTGCAGTTCGGCATGGGCACCTACGGCTCGCGCTCCGCGGCCGTCGGCCTCACCGCGATCCTGAAGGCGATGGAGAAGATGGAATCCAAGGCCAAGAAGATCGCCGCCCATGCGCTTGAAGCCTCGGAAGGCGACATCGTCATCGAGAACGGCGAGTTCAAGGTGGCCGGGACCGACAAGGCGATCGCCTTCCCGATGGTCGCGCTCGCGGCCTACACCGCGCACAATCTGCCTGACGGGATGGAGCCGGGTCTGAAGGAGAGCGCTTTCTATGACCCGACCAACTTCACCTTCCCGGCCGGCACCTATATCTGCGAGCTCGAGGTCGATCCCGGCACGGGCAAGACCTCCTTCGTCAACTTCGTCGCGGCCGACGATTTCGGCCGGCTGATCAACCCGATGATCGTCGAGGGCCAGGTCCATGGCGGTCTTGTGCAAGGCATCGGACAAGCGTTGCTCGAGCACGCGATCTACGACGCCAGCGGGCAGCCGGTCACGGCCTCGTTCATGGACTACGCCATGCCGCGCGCCGACGACGTTCCCTCGTTCAACCTCTCCCACACCACGACGCTGTGCCCGGGCAATCCGCTCGGCATCAAGGGTTGCGGTGAGGCCGGCGCGATCGGGGCGTCAGCGGCCGTGATCAACGCGATCACGGACGCGATCGGCAAGAACAATCTGGAAATGCCCGCAACGCCTGACAGGGTGTGGCGCACCATCCACGCGGCTTAAGGAGAGGAACGAAGATGTACCAGACCATTTATCATCGCGCGTCCTCGGTTGACGAAGCCGTCGCCCTGTTCTCCAAGAGCAGCGAAGCAAAGTTCCTCGCCGGCGGCCAGACGCTGCTGCCGGTGATGAAGCAACGCCTCGCCAGCCCCTCCGATGTGATCGACCTCGGCAAGATCAAGGAGCTGCAGGGTGTCGAACTCTCGGGCGACGTGTTGACCATCAAGGCCGGCACGACCTATTTCGACATCATGCAGAATGCCGATGTGAAGAAGGCGATTCCTGCAATCGCCTATCTCACCTCGGTGCTCGGCGACCCCGCCGTGCGCTATCGCGGCACGATCGGCGGCTCGATCGCCAACAACGATCCCGCGGCGGATTTTCCCGCCGCGCTGCTCGCGCTCGGTGCCACCGTGAAGACCAACAAGCGGTCGATTACGGCGGATGACTTCTTCCAGGGCATGTTCACGACGGCGCTGGAAGACGGCGAGCTCATCACCGCCGTGTCGTTCCCGGTTCCGGCGAAGGCAGGCTATGAAAAGATGCGCCACCCTGCGTCTCGCTTCGCGCTGACCGGCGTGTTCGTTGCGCAGACGAAGTCGGGCGAGATTCGGGTGGCCGCCACCGGCGCCTCGCAAAGCGGCGTGATGCGGGTCCCTGCCATCGAGGCGGCGCTGAAGGCGAATTGGTCACCGTCGGCGATCGACAGCGTGAGCATTTCGGCGAGCAATCTGCTGGCCGACATCCACGGCACGGCGGAGTACCGCGCCAACCTCATCAAGGTGATGGCGCAGCGCGCGGTGGCTGCCGCACGCTGATAGCGCCTCGACGCAAATTTTCCGCGGCGCGCACTTCGGTGCGCGCCGTTTTTATTTGGCCGTGCGGATGAAAGCGCTTGCCTCACTGGCGTGAAGGCGAGAAAAGTTAATCAGCCAATTAACTCGCCCACAGAGGAATGTCCGAGGCGATTGCCGAACAATCGGCATCCGCCCACGACCCGAGGAAACAACAAATTGCTCGACAAATCAGCCCCCACCTCCTCCGTTCGCGCCTCCGGCCCGCTCGCAGGCTTCCGCATCGTCGAATTCGCCGGCATTGGACCGGGCCCGTTCGCCTGCATGATGCTGGCCGACATGGGTGCTGAAATCGTCACGCTCGATCGGGTCGGCGCCAGGAAGAACATGAAGTCGGTCGCGGGCCGCGGCCGCAAGGTGATCGAGCTCGATCTCAAGGACAAGGCGGCGATCGCAGAGGTGCTCGATCTGCTTGCGAATGCCGACGCGCTGGTCGAGGGTTTCCGTCCCGGCGTGATGGAGCGGCTCGGCCTCGGCCCTGACGTGGTGCTCGCGCGCAATCCAAAGCTGGTCTACGGCCGCATGACCGGCTGGGGCCAGCAAGGCCCGCTCGCCAATGCCGCCGGCCACGACATCAACTACATCTCCATCACCGGCGCGCTTGCCGCGATCGGCACGAAGGAAGCGCCGGTGCCGCCGCTCAATTTGGTCGGCGATTTCGGCGGCGGCGCGCTCTACCTCGTCGTCGGCGTGCTTGCGGCGCTGCTGGAGGCCTCGCGGTCAGGCAAGGGTCAGGTCGTCGATGCCGCGATGTGCGACGGCGCGGCATCGCTGATGTCGTTCTTCTTCGACATGACCACGCTCGGCCGCTGGACCGAAGGCCGCAATGAAAATTTCCTTGACGGCGGCGCGCATTTCTACGGCGTCTACGAATGCGCCTGCGGCCATTTCGTCTCGATCGGCTCGATCGAGCCGCAGTTCTACGCGCTGCTGCGCGAGCACGCCGGCCTGACCGACGCCGATTTCGATGCGCAGATGGACCGCAACGCATGGCCCGCGCTGAAGGAAAAACTGAAGACGGTATTCAAGAGCAAGACGCGCGAGGACTGGTGCAAGATCATGGAAGGCACCGACATCTGCTTTGCGCCGGTGCTGACCATGTCGGAAGCGACCGAGCATCCGCACATGGTCGCCCGCAACGTCTTCGTCGAGCGCCACGGCGTGAAGCAGCCGGCGCCGGCGCCGCGCTTTTCGCGGACGCCATCGGCGGTGCGCGAGCCGGAAGCGGCGGAGATCGGCGCGGTGACGAAGGCGTGGGCGGAGCGTTAGGAGCTGCAAGATCTCCGCTGCCGCACCACACTCCGGGTCGTCCCGGCGAAGGCCGGGACCCATAGCCGCGACATTTGGTTTGGCGAAGACTCGGGGTTACCGCCTGCGTGCAACAGCCACTCCCTGGGGGTATGGGTCCCGGCCTTCGCCGGGACGACAGCTGTTTTGACGCGGCAGTCTGCCAAAAAGCCGCGGCCTACGCGGCATCCACCTTCAGCACCCCGCGCCGGATCTGATCCTCCTCGATCGATTCGAACAGCGCCTTGAAATTGCCTTCGCCGAAACCGTCGTCGCCCTTGCGCTGGATGAACTCGAAGAAGATCGGGCCGATCGCGTTGGCCGAGAAGATCTGCAGCAGCACCTTGGTCTGGCCGCCGTCGACCACGCCTTCGCCGTCGATCAGAATGCCGTTGGCCTGAAGTCGCGCGACGTCCTCGCCATGCTTGGGTAGGCGCGCGTCGATCCGTTCGAAATAGGTCTCGGGCGGCGCCGGCATGAAGGGCAGGCCGGCTTCGCGCAGGCCCTCGATAGTGCTGTAGATATCGCGGCAGCCGCAGGCGATGTGCTGGATGCCTTCGCCGCGATAGATATTGAGATATTCCTCGATCTGGCCGGAATCACCGGCGTCCTCGTTGATCGGAATCCGGATCTTGCCGTCGGGGCTTGTCAGTGCCCGCGAGAACAGGCCTGAGGCGCGGCCCTCGATGTCGAAGAAGCGGATCTGGCGGAAGTTGAAGAGCTTCTCGTAGAAGCCGGTCCAGACGTCCATGCGGCCGCGGTGGACGTTGTGGGTGAGGTGATCGAGATAGAAAAGGCCGGCGCCGGCGGGACGCGGATCGCGCACGCCGAGCCATTCGAACTCGCTGTCATAGGCCGAGCCTTTGGCGCCGTAGCGATCGACGAAGTAGAGCAGGCTGCCGCCGATACCCTTGATAGCGGGGACGTCGAGCGTCTTCTGCGCAGAGGACACATCGGCAGGTTCGGCACCGAGCGAAATCGCGCGGTCATAGGCCTTCTTCGCATCGACGACGCGAAACGCCATCGACGGCGCGCAGGGGCCGTGCGCGGCGACGAAATCGTGACCGTGCGTGCCGGGCTCCTCGTTGACGAGGTAATTGATGTCGCCCTGGCGATAGACCGTGATCTTCTTCGTTCTGTGGCGCGCGACGGGCGCATAGCCCATCAGCTTGAACAAGGCGTGCAGCTGTTCCGGATCGGGATGCGCATACTCGACGAACTCGAACCCGTCGGTGCCCATCGGATTGTCGGCGCTGATCGTGGCCGGCGGTGCATCGTGCGGAAACGGACCCATGGTGCTCTCCCAAATTGCTGCTGCCATGAATTATCCTTCACAGGGCCCGCAATGAACGTGCAAATGGGACGTCATTTGGCTATATTGTGCACGATCTGTGTATAAAATGGACAAACTGCGCATGACTTTGGTGGATGCCTTCGACCTCAAGATCCTGGGCGCGCTCCAGGACGACGGCCGCCTCACCAACCAGGAACTGGCCGACCTCGCAGGCCTCTCGGCCTCGCAATGCTCGCGCCGGCGGATGCGGCTGGAGGAGGAGAAGGTCATATCAGGCTACCACGCCGATCTCTCCAGCGAGGCCCTGGGCTTCGGCGTGGTCGCCTTCATCCAGGTGACGCTGGCGACCCACTCGCCGGACAACTCGAAACGCTTCCGAACGCTGGTCAATCGCATCGACGAGATCCAGGAGGCCTATTCGCTCACGGGCGACGCCGACTATGTGCTGAAAGCCGTGCTGCGCGACCTGAAGGGTCTCTCCAATCTCGTCAACGACGTGCTGATGCCGCACCAGAGCGTGGCGCATGTGCGCTCATCGATCGTGCTCGACAGGCTGAAGGAAAGCACGCGTTTGCCGCTGAAGGAAATCAAACCCGGCTGAAATCGAGGGAAATCCGGCATTCGCCCTGCGCGCGCGATCTGCGATGATCCCGGCCAATCTGCAGAGACTGAGCATGGCCCTCCAGCTTCGACCGAACTGCGAATATTGCGACCGCGACCTGCCCCCGAACGCAACCGATGCGCGGATCTGCTCCTATGAATGCACCTTCTGTGCGGACTGCGTGGAGACGAAACTCTCCAACGTCTGCCCGAACTGCGGCGGCGGTTTTGCGCCGCGCCCGATCAGGCCAACGCAGGAATGGCGACCGGGCGTGTGCACGACCAAGCAGGCGCCGTCGGACAAGCGGGTGCATCTGAAGTACAGCCTGGAGGACGTCGCGGCGCATTGCGCGCGGATACGCGAGGTCCCGTCGGAGAAGCGATAGGCTTAGGGAGTCATTCCGGGGCGATGCGTAGCATCGAACCCGGAATCTCGAGGTTCCGGGTCTGGTCCTACGGACCATCCCGGAAGGACTGAGATTACTCCGTCGCCAGAATCGTCCCTTCGACCTCGCCAAAGCCGACGCGATAGCCCTCGCCCTGACACCAGCCGCGCATGACGAGGCTGTCGCCATCTTCCAGGAACGTGCGCTTCACGCCGCCGGGCAATTCGACCGGCTCGGTGCCGTTCCAGCTGATCTCCAGCAGGCTGCCGCGCTGGTTCTTCTCCGGGCCGGAAATGGTGCCGCTGCCGAGGAGGTCGCCGACATTCATGGCGCAGCCGGAGGAGGCGTGGTGCATCAGCTGCTGCACCGAGGACCAGTACATGTACTTGAAATTGGTGCGGCTGATGCCGGACGGCGCGTTGGCTCCGGCTGCGCGCAAGGAGACGTCGAGTTCGAGATCGTAGTTCTGCGGCTTGCCCTGCTTGAGGTAATCGAGCGGCACTGGCTCTTGCTGCGGCCCGTTCAGCCGAAACGGCTCCAGCGCCTCGCGCGTCACCACCCACGGGCTGATCGAAGTCGCGAACGCCTTGGCGAGGAACGGGCCAAGCGGCACATACTCCCATTGCTGGATATCGCGCGCGCTCCAATCATTGAGCAGCACGAAGCCGAAGATCATCTCCTCGGCTTGTTGCTCCGTGAGCATGCCGCCCATCGGCGAGGGCTGCCCGACCACGACACCCATCTCCAGCTCGAAATCGAGCCGCTTGCACGGTCCGAAGCTCGGCGCCTCCACATTCGGCGGCTTGAGCTGCCCGCGCGGACGCTTCACCTTGGTGCCCGAGACGACGACGGTCGAGGCACGGCCGTTATAGGCGATCGGCATATGCAGCCAGTTCGGCTGCAGCGCATTGTCCTTGCCACGGAACATCACGCCGACATTTGTGGCGTGCTCCTTCGACGAATAGAAATCGGTGTAGCCGGAGACCGCGAATGGCAGATGCAACCTCGCATCGCGCATCGGCACCAAGGCCAGCTTGCGCAGCTCCTCGTTGTCGCGCAACTCGGGATGATCGGCACGCAGCAGCTCGCTGATCCGCGCCCGCGTCTTCGCCCAGACCTTTGGCCCCAGCGTCATGAAAGCATTGAGCGACGGCGTCGAGAACACGCCGAGCGGGCCGACGTCGAGCCGCGAGTCCTGCTCGAGCTCCCAGAGATCGAGGACGTGATCGCCGATCGCCACGCCGACGCGCGGCGTCGGATTGGCCGCGGTCGAGAACACGCCGTAAGGCAGGTTCTGGATCGGGAAATCCGAGGCGGGATCGACGTCGATGAAGGAGCGGAGGCTGGGATCGTTGGGGTGTGTGGTCACTTTTTCACGCTGTCCTTTTTCCTTCTCCCCTTCTGGGAGAAGGTGGCGCGAAGCGCCGGATGAGGGGTTCTATCTGCGTGTCCGAATGAGAGAGGCTTGTTCGCGGAGACAGACCCCTCACCCGTCTCGCCGCTGCGCGGCGAGCCACCCTCTCCCACAAGGGGAGAGGGCAAGAGCGCTACGGCTGGCTCGGATCGAACCGCTTCTCGAGGCCCTTCCAGCAATCCGCGTAGTCGTCCTGCAACGTCGCGGAATTCGCGGCGTGCGCGGTGACGCGCTGCGCGTAGCGGGTCTCGAACATGAAGGCCATGGTGCCGGTCAGCTTGACCGGCTTCAGCTCGCCGTTGCTGGCGTGCTCAAAGGCATCGCGATCGGGGCCGTGCGGCAGCATGCAATTGTGCAAGCTCATGCCGCCCGGCACGAAACCTTGCGGCTTGGCGTCGTAGACGCCGTAGATCAGGCCCATGAACTCGCTCATGATGTTCATGTGATACCACGGCGGGCGGAAGGTATTGTCGGCGACCATCCAACGCTCTGGGAAGATCACGAAATCGATATTTGCCGTGCCCGCGGTCTCCGACGGCGAGGTCAGCACGGTGAAGATCGAGGGATCGGGATGATCGAAGCCGATCGCACCGACCGGCGAGAAGCTCCGCAGATCATATTTGTACGGCGCATAATTGCCGTGCCAGGCGACGACGTCGATCGGCGAGTGGGGCAACTGCGTCTTGAACAACGATCCGCCCCATTTCACGAACAGCTCGGTCGGCGTGTCCTTGTCCTCGTAATGCGCGACCGGCGTCAGGAAGTCGCGGGCATTGGCGAGGCAATTGGCGCCGATCGGCCCGCGCTCCGGCAGTGTGAAGGCGCCGCCGTAGTTTTCGCAGAGATAGCCGCGCGCCGGTCCGCTCGGAATCTCCACGCGGAATTTGACGCCGCGCGGAATCACCACGATCTCGCCGGGCTCGGCGTCGATGCGACCGAATTCGGTGACGATACGAAGATTGCCCTGCTGCAGCACGAACATCAGCTCGCCGTCGGCATTGTAGAAGTGCTGGTCCACCATCGACTTGGTGATGAGATAGACATGGGCGGCCATGCCGGCCAGGGTGTTGACGTCGCCCGCGGTGGTCATGGTCTGCACGCCCTGAAGGAAAGTCATGTCCTCCTTCGGGATCGGCGCCGGATCCCAGCGCAATTGCGCGATCGGCAGATCGTTTTCATGGCACGGCGCCGAACGCCACAGGCCGCCGTCGGCCTTCTCGAAACGACCCGAATGTTTCACCGACGGGCGAATGCGATAGAGCCATGAGCGCTCATTGCTGCCGCGCGGCGCCGTGAAGGGCGAGCCGGAAAGCTGCTCGGCATAGAGACCGTAGGCACAGCGCTGCGGCGAGTTGCGCCCGATCGGCAGCGCGCCTGGCAGCGCCTCGGTCTCAAAGCTGTTGCCGAAGCCGGACATGTAGCCCGGCGTAACCTGCGCCGAACTGCGGATGATCTGATCGGGCGAGGTGTTGATGTTCATTTCTATCCTCCTCCTTGCAGGGCCGCCCACATTTCCTGGTCGCGCTTGTCGGTCCAGATCACGGGATCGTCGATCCCCGACGCCTCGTCATAGGCGCGCGACACGTTGAACGGCAGACAGTGCTCGTAGATGGCGAAGCTCGAAAATTTCGGATCCATGACCTCGCGCGTCGCGGCCATCGATTCCTTCAGCGTGCGGCCCTTGGCGACCGAGATTTCGGCGGCGCCGTAGAGCGAGGTGACGAAGTCGCGCGTCATCGCGATGGCTTCGCGCACCGTGGCGACACCCTTCAACGCATCGCCGCGGCCCGGCGCAATCGCCTTAGGATTGAAGTTGCGGATTTCGTTCAGCGTCAGCGGCCATTCGCGCAAGTGCGCATCGCCGCAATAGCAGGCCGAGTGGTATTCGATCAGGTCACCGGAGAACATCACCTCGGCATCAGGCACCCAGGCGACGATGTCGCCGGAGGTGTGGCCGGCGCCGAGCTGCATCAGGCGCACCTCGCGCTTGCCGAGATAGATCGACATTTCGCCTTCGAAAGTCAGCGTCGGCCAGGTCAGGCCGGGAATGCTCGATGCGTCCTGAAACAGGCGCGGGAAGCGGCCATATTCGGAATCCCAATCCTGCTGGCCACGCTCCTCGATCAGGCGATAGGTCTCCTGCGAGGCGACGATGCCCTGCGCCTTGTAGGCGGAGGCACCGAGCACGCGCACGGCGTGATAATGCGACAGCACGACATATTTGATCGGCTTATCCGTGACGGTACGGACGCGCTCGATCACCTTGTTGGCCATCGCCGGCGTCGATTGCGCGTCGAACACGAGGCAACCGTCGTCGCCGACAATGATCGCGGTGTTCGGATCACCCTCCGCGGTGAAGGCGTAGAGATCGGTGCCGATCTCGGAGAAGGTGATCTTCTTCTCGGAGAGGTCGCCGGTGGATGCGAAATTCTTCGCCATCAGTTCGTTCCTTTGGACATTATTGCTGTTGTTGCTGTTGACCGTCGATCATGCGCCGCCTGGCGAGGAGGATCGCCTCCCGCAGCACGTCGATATCGCCGATATGGTTGGCGAGGATCAACACCAGCGCCGCGTCGAAATCGGCGCTCTGCTCGTCGGTGAAGCCACGATGCGCCTCCATGATGGCGCGAAAGGCGTCGTCAGGTCGCGCGAAGTTGGAGCTGGTCGAGAGCGGCATGCGAATCCTCAATTCAATCCTTGGGCCCGCGACAGCGCTGCCGCGACGCCGGCACGCGTCGGCTGGCGAAAGCGCGCCGCGACATAGCCGTCCGGCCTTAGCAGGTAGGCTGAGCCTGGTTCCGCATCATATCGCTTTGCGGTGAGCCCCGCCGGATCTGCGAGCCCGTCCTCACCGCCGATGCAGATGTCCTTCACACCAACGGGCGCATCGATCGCCGCGCCATTGCTGAACGACAGCAACGTGAAATCCGTTCCGCCCTGCCGGAACGCATCCGTCAAATAGCTTTGCTCGCCCGCGCGCATCGTAACGGGGGCATCGAGCATCGAACAACCCGGGAGTGGGCCAGCGCGCCACGCATCCGCATCGGGCGATGACAGCGACGAGTCATAGCTGCACGGCACCGAGAGCCGCCCGCCATTGACCATGCGCTTGCCGAACTCCGTTTCCTTGGCCAGCGACAGCACCGCCTTCCGCAGCCGCGCTTCCTGATGCGAGTTCGGCGCCATGAAATCGGTCGAGCGGGTGGATTCGCGGATGTTCTCGTCGGCCGCCCCACTGCGCTCGACATGATAGCTCTCGAGCAGGCTCGCGGGTGAGGCGCCGCGCAGCACGCGGTCGAGCTTCCAGGAGAGGTTCTCGGCGTCCTCGAGTCCCGAATTGGCGCCGCGCGCGCCGAAGGGCGAGACCTGGTGCGCGGAATCGCCCGCAAAGATCACGCGGCCATGGACGAAGCGGTCCATCCGCCGGCACTGGAATTTGTAGAGCGAGATCCACTCGAACTCGAACTCGTCGTGGCCGAGCATGCGCGCAATCCGAGGCCGCACGTTCTCGGGCTTCTTCTCAACGACGGGATCTGCATAGCGATTGAGCTGGAGGTCGATGCGCCAGACGTCGTCAGGCTGTCGGTGCAACAACGCCGAACGTCCCGCATGAAAGGGCGGATCGAACCAGAACCAGCGTTCGGTCGGGAATTCCGCGGTCATCTTCACGTCGGCGATCAGGAACTGGTCCTCGAACACCTGTCCCGCGAAATCGGCGCCCACCATCTGCCGCAGCGACGAGCGCGCGCCGTCGCAGGCGACGACATATTGCGCGTGCAGGCGATAGGCGCCCTCCGGCGTCTCGATCGTCAGCGCAACGGAATCGTTGCGGCTCTCCAGCGCCGTCACCTTGTTGCGCCAGCGCAGGTTGATCTCGGGCAGATCGCTGATGCGGTCGACCAGATAGGCTTCGGCGTAATATTGCTGGAGATTGATGAAGGCCGGCCGCTTGTGACCGTCCTCCGGTAGCAGATTGAACTGGTAGAGCTGCTGCTCGCCGTGGAAGATGCGGCCGACGCTCCAGACCACGCCCTTGTCGACCATGCGGTCGCCGACGCCGAGCCGGTCCCAATATTCCAGCGAGCGTTTCGAGAAGCAGATCGCGCGGGAGCCCTCTCCGATGCGGTCGGCGTCATCCAGAAGGACGACGCGCTGGCCGCGCTGGGCAAGGTCGATCGCCAGCGACAGCCCGACCGGGCCCGCGCCGACGACCACCACGGGATGCTCGGCCGCGCTCTGGCCGGGACGATCCTGATCGGGGTGGCGGCGATAGCCGAACTGGGTTTTAGCCTGATGCGTATTGGCCTTCGCCATGCGCTAACCTCGGCTCTGGTCAGGAGAGGCCTGATCTGCTAATAGTCTCACGTGCAACTATTTTGGACCGGAGCCGGCCGGCCGTCAACTGGAATTCGGAGCGCTCTCCTTGGCGAGGACATCCAGCGACATCGCGCTGAAGACACGCGAGGCCGATGAGGCCTCAGCGCGGCCAAAAACACGGCTCGACCTGTTCAGGTTCGTGCCGTTCCGCCTCAACCGGCTCGCGGCAGAGGTCAGCGCCGCGCTTTCGGTCGAATATCAGGAACGTCACGGCCTCGACATCCCGGCCTGGCGCGTGATCGCGACGCTCGGCTTCCGCAACGATGCCTGCAGCGCGCAGTACGTCGCGCAATGCACCCGCACGCACAAATCCACCATCAGCCGCGCGGTGACCATGCTGCTGCAACAGGGTTTGATCGAGCGCGTCGAGAACGAAGCCGACCGCCGCGAATTCCGCCTGCGACTGACAAGGAAAGGCCGCACGCTCTACGAGGAGCTGTTTCCGCAATTGCTGCGACGGGAAGACGAGATCCTCGCCTGCCTCTCCGCGCAGCAGCGCAAACAGCTATCGACGCTGCTCGGCAAGATCGAACAGAGCCTCGACCTGATCCAGACCAGCGAAGAGGCCGACGCCAAGCAGGCGTATTGATCACTTTGCAAATGACCGCGATGGCGGCAAATGCAGGGCCCAGACATCGCTCTCGTTGCTGGCACGCGGATAGATCTCCGTCACGATCGGATCGTGGCCGGGAATGAACCGGTCAGGATGGCCGGCGAGACGTTCGATCGTCTCCCAGCCGACCGCCATGTCGCCGACATTGTAGACGATCGGGAACGGGCTCCTCCGCTGGAGATTGGCGTAATAATGCGCGGCGTCGGACGCCAGCACCACGGGCCCGCGCGCCGTCTCGACCCTCACCACCTGCAGGCCGTCCGAATGGCCGCCGACGCGGTGCACGGTGACGCCGGGCGCGACCTCGCCGTCGCCGGAATAGAAAGTAACGCGCTCGCCATAGACATGGCGGACCATCTGGGTGACGTGCTCGACCGAGAACGGATGTCGCAGCAGTCCGTTGCACATGCAGCGCCCCGTCGCGTAGGCCATCTCGCGCTCCTGGACATGGAAGCGCGCGTTCGCGAAGCGGTCGAGATTGCCGGCATGATCGTAATGCAGATGCGTCACGATGATGTCGCGAATGCTCGCTGCCGCCACACCAAAGCGCTCCAGCGCGTCGACCGGATTGAGCGTCAGCTTGCGCGCGCGCAAGCCCGCCTCCTCGGCATTGAAGCCGGTATCAACCAGGATGTCGCGGCCGTTGCCGCGGATCAGCCAGACGAAATAGTCGAGGTCCTGCGCTGCGCTGTCATGCGGGTCGGGCGCTAGGAAGTTCATATTGGGGGTGCGCGGCGACATCGTCGCATAGCGCAGGGCGTAGATTTCGTAGGCGTTTCCCATGGTTTTGATCTTGCTCTTTTGTGGATGCACCTTCAGTGCGATCGACCGCACCAAGCCATCGTCCACCGCAAAGGTCAAACACCGGAGGTTGCGGAGAAGGCCCGTCCGCAATGTGAGACCAATCACATTCTTGTCGCCATGGCTGCCCTAACGTGCAGACGCAATGACAACCAGAATGCATCGCGTGCAATCGTGACCGCCCGTTTATTCCCCCCGCCACATGCCCATGCGTCGCGGTCAATTGTCGCGATAGCGCCGAATCTGCAAGCGGTTGACGCCCCCCCTTCCCCGGTTTGATAATGCACATTGCGTAAGTTAAGGTCGCCGCGGCGCAAGCTGGAAACGGCGCCTTTTTGGCTGGATCGCGCTAATTATGAAAATTCGCCTGCTTTTCGTTCTGTCCTTGCTCGTGTCGCTCATCCCGACCGCTCCGTCACTTGCGGCCGGCGATCGCTTTGCGCTGGTGATCGGCAATGCCAAATATCCGGACGCCGACGCTCCCCTGAAGGAACCGCTCAACGACGCGCGCGACGTCGCCGACGAGCTCAAGCGCGACGGCTTTTCCGTGGAAACCGGTGAGAACCTGACCGGCGACGGCATGCGCCGCGCCTTCGACAAGCTCTACGGCAAGATCAAGCCGGGGTCGGTGGCACTGGTGTTCTTCAGCGGCTTCGGCATCCAGTCCGCGCGGCAGAGCTATTTGCTGCCGATCGATGCGCAGATCTGGACCGAATCCGACGTGCGGCGCGACGGCATCAGCCTCGAAACCGTGCTCGGCGAGCTCAACACCCGCGGCGCCGGCGTCAAGATCGCGCTGGTCGATGCCTCCAGGCGCAACCCGTTCGAGCGCCGGTTCCGCAGCTTCTCAGCCGGCCTCACCCCCGTCATCGCGCCGAACGGCACGCTGGTGATGTATTCGGCGGCGCTGGCCTCGGTGGTCTCGGACGCCGGGGGCGAGCACAGCCTGTTCGTCCAGGAACTCCTCAAGGAAATCCGCGTCCCCGACCTGATGGCCGAGGAGACGCTGAACCGCACCAAAATGGGCGTCACCCGCGCCTCCCGGGGCGAGCAGGTGCCGTGGATATCCTCGTCACTGGCCGAGGATTTCTCGTTCATTCCAGGGGCCGGCGGGTCGCGCCCGACAACGACCCCGCCACCCCCGCCTCCCGCTCCGCCGCCGGTCGTCGCCAACAACCCGCCGCCGGCTCCGCCCGCGCCACCGCCACCTGTGCTGCCGAAACCAGCCGACGCAGTGGCAGCACCGGCTCCGTCACCGAAGCCGCAGGTCGAGGCTGCCTTGCCGCCGGTACCGCCGCCACCGCCTGTGAAACCGGCCGATCCCGTCACCGCTCCGAGCATGGAGAGCGGACCGAGTGCGGCCGTCCTGGCCGAGGACCCCACCATCAAGGGGCTGACCGCCAAGATCGCGGCCAATCCGGACGACGTGAACGCGCTTTACCGGCGCGGCCAGGTCTATGCCAGCAAGGGCGCCTACAGCCTGGCCATCAAGGATTTTGACGAGACGCTCCGGATCAACCCGAAGGACGTCGAGGCTCTGAACAATCGCTGCTGGACCCGCACGGTGGTCGGTGACCTCCAGGGCGCGCTGAAGGATTGCAACGAGGCCCTGCGGCTACGGCCGAACTTCGTCGACGCGCTGGACAGCCGGGGACTCGTCAATCTGAAATCGGGGGCGGTCAAGAACGCCATCGCCGATTTCGAGGCAGCCCTGAGGATCAATCCGCGCCTGACCTCCTCGCTGTTCGGACGCGGGATCGCCAAGCAGCGCAACGGCTCGGCCCAAGAGGGTGCGCTCGACATCGCCAACGCCAAGGCGATGGACCCGAACATTGTTCAGGAATTCGCAAGCTACGGAGTGCGTTGATATTTTTTTGAATTGGGGCCGATGTGCCTCGAACCCGCGACGGCCCGGCGAAGACTAATCGAACGGATGCCGCAGGCCGTCCTTTCGAGGGGCTTATTGCAGGGATTTTGGAACTACGCGAGCTGGCTGCGCAGGAGGGACTGGCTATGAGATTGGCTGCAAAGGGACTTACCGCAATCCTGTCCATCATCACCGTTGGCGCCGCGCTGTCGCTGACGATCCCGCTGGCATTCGCGGGCGACGACGGCAACAGCAAGAACGTCACCGAGGACGAGATCGTCCGGGCGCTGGCGCCGCCGCCGAAGAAGCCGCTGACCCGGGGTCTGTCGATCGCTCCGCAGGCCGATCCCGCACCGAGTGCGACGGAGACCAAGCTGATCCAGTCCGTGCGCGGCCGCTCGACACGCTCGCTGTCGTCGACCGAGCGTGAAGAAATCGCGTCGGCGGCCAAGGACAAGCCGAACATCGATCTGGAAATCACGTTCGACTACAACTCGGCCAATATCAGCGCTAAATCGCTTACCTCGGTCCAGGCGCTCGGCCGCGCGCTGACCAGCCCCGACCTGAAAGGCTCGACCTTCGTGGTCGCCGGCCACACTGACGCCGCCGGCGGCGAGAGCTATAACCAGGATCTGTCGGAGCGCCGCGCGGATTCGATCAAGCGCTACCTGGTCGACAAATACAGCATCTCCGCGACCGACCTCGTCACCGTCGGCTACGGCAAGAGCAAGCTGAAGGACCCGGCCCAGCCGATGGCGGAGGTCAATCGTCGCGTGCAGGTCGTCAACATGGAAAACAAGACCACCGCATCGAAGTGAGCACGACGTAATCCTTTGAAGTGACAAGTCGTGATGTGGTGTAAAGTCTCGCTTCCAGCGCGCGTCCCGCAGGCTTGCGGGACGCTGCTTTATTTCAGGGAAACGCTCTCCATGGGCCGCGCGCGGATGGCCGTGAGCCAGGCCAGGACGATCCGGCAATGAACCTCTCCCAATATCTCAAGCCAGCCGGAACGGTGGTGTTCGTCGTCGCGCTCGGCGTCGGCTATTACCTGTTCGAGCACCGGCACCGCGCCGAGCCCAAGGAAACGCCGGGCGAGGCGCTGGTCATCGTGACCAAGTCGACCAATGCCTGCTTCTCCGACCTGGTCCGGGTGACCGGCTTCTTCGTGCCGCGCCGCGAAGCGGTGGTCGTCGCCGACCAGGAGGGATCCAGGGTTACCGACCTCTTCGTCACCGAGGGCACCCTCGTCACCGACAATCAGGAGCTGGCGCGCCTGACCGCCCCGCCCCAGATCCCGGGCCAGCCGCAGCGGCCCGGCCCGCAAGGTCCGGTGTCGCTGAAAGCCTCTGCGCCGGGCCTCATCACCGAGGTCCGCACCATCGTCGGCGCGCCGGCCTCGCCGCAGGCCGGCCCGATGTTCCGTATTGCCGTCAACAATGAGATCGAGCTCGACGCGCAGGTCCCGGCGGTGCACATGGCCAAGCTCAGCTCCGGCGCGACCGTGCGCATCAGCCGCGACGACGCGCCCGATCTGATCGGGCGGGTCAGGCTGGTCGCCCCCGAAATCGATCGCGCCACCCAGCTCGGCCGCGTGCGCATCAGCGTCACCAACAATCCCTCGCTGAAAGTCGGCGTGTTCGCCCGCGCCTCCATCGATGCCAAGCGAAGCTGCGGCGTCGCGGTTCCCAAGACCGCGATCGACCATCTCACCGTGCAGGTCGTCAAGGGCAACATTGTCGAGACGCGCAAGGTACGGGTCGGGCTGTCGTCGGACAGCGCGACGGAAATTCTGGAAGGCCTCAACGTCGGCGAAATCGTCGTGGCCGATGCCGGCTCTTCGCTGCATGACGGCGACCAGATCAAGACCATGTTCGCTGATGAACTCGATCGCACGCGGGTACGCTGATGGCTCTCAATATCTCGGCATGGTCGATCCGCAATCCGCTGCCGTCGGTCGTTTTTTCCATCATCCTCCTGATCCTCGGCTGGGTGTCCTTCACCAAGCTCGCGGTGACGCGGCTCCCCTCGGCCGACATTCCCGTGATCTCGGTCGCGGTATCGCAGTTCGGCGCGGCACCCGCCGAGCTCGAATCCCAGGTCACAAAGACGGTTGAAGACGCCGTCTCCGGTGTCGAAGGCGTCAGGCACATCACCTCGCAGATCACCGACGGTCTGTCGGTGACGACGATCCAGTTCGCGCTGGAAACCAACACCGACCGCGCGCTCAACGACGTCAAGGACGCGGTGACGCGCGTGCGCTCCAACCTGCCGCAGAACGTCACCGAACCGCTGATCCAGCGCGTCGACGTCATCGGCCTGCCGATCGTCACCTACGCCGCGATCTCGCCCGGCAAGACGCCGGAGCAGCTCTCCTATTTCGTCGACGACGTGGTCAAGCGCGCGCTGCAGGGTGTGCGCGGCGTCGCCCAGGTCGAGCGCATCGGCGGTGTCGAGCGCGAGATCCTGGTCTCGCTCGATCCCGACCGCCTGCAGTCGATGGGGCTGACCGCCGTCAACGTCAGCCAGAGCCTGCGCGGCACCAATGTGGACGTCGCCGGCGGCCGCGCCGAGATCGGCAAGAACGACCAGGCGATCCGCACCCTCGCCGGCGCCAAGACCCTGAGCGACCTCGCCGGCACCATGATTCCGCTGTTCGGCGGCGGCGAGGTCCGGCTCGACGATCTCGGCACCGTGACCGACACCATCGCAGACCGCCGCACCTTCGCCCGCTTCAACGGCGAGCCGATCGTCGCGCTCGGCATCAAGCGCTCCAAGGGTGCCAGCGACGTGAAGGTCGCCGAGGCCGTGCAGAAGCGCATCGACACTCTCAAGGCGACCTACCCCGACGTCGATTTGAAGGTGATCGACACCTCGGTCGAATATACCAACGGCAATTACCACGCGGCGATCTCGACCCTGTTCGAAGGCGCCATCCTCGCCGTCGTCATCGTGCTGCTGTTCCTGCGTGACTTGCGCGCCACCATCATCGCCGCGATCTCGCTGCCGTTGTCGATCTTCCCGGCGTTCTGGGCGATGGACCTGCTCGGCTTCTCGCTCAACCTCGTCAGCTTCCTCGCCATCACGCTGTCGACGGGTATTCTGGTCGACGACGCCATCGTCGAGATCGAGAATATCGTCAGGCACATGAACATGGGCAAATCGCCGTATCGTGCCGCCCTCGAAGCCGCCGACGAGATCGGCCTCGCGGTGATCGCGATCTCGCTGACGATCATCGCGATCTTCGCACCCGCGAGCTTCATGTCGGGTATCGCCGGACAGTTCTTCAAGCAGTTCGGCATCACCGTCTCGGTGCAGGTGTTCTTCTCGCTGCTCGCGGCGCGCTTCGTCACGCCGGTGCTCGCCGCCTACTTCCTCAAACATAGCAATCATCAAGAGCCGCCGCCCGGCCGCGTGCTGCGGTCCTATCACAGGCTCGTGGCCTGGTCGGTGAAGCACTATTTCATCACGGTGCTGGTCGGCTTCGGCGTCTTCGCCGCCTCGATCTGGAGCATCACGCTGCTGCCGCAGGGTTTCCTGCCGGCGCAGGACAGCTCGCGCTCGCTGGTTGCCCTCGAGCTGCCGCCGGGCACGCAGCTCGCCTACACCGAAAAAGTCACCGAAGACATCGTGGCGCGCCTGCGCAAGCGGCCCGAGGTGAAGAGCATCTTCGTCGACGGCGGCCGCGTTCCACCGGGGACCCAGGAAGTCCGGCGCGCCGCTTTGATCATCAACTACACGCCCAAGGACAGCCGCGACATAACCCAGCGCGAGCTCGAATTCTCGATCAGCCAGGAGCTGGAGAACATCCCGGACATCCGCTTCTGGTTCCTCGACGAGAACGGCCTGCGCGCCATCTCGCTGGTCGTGACCGGCGCCGACGCCAACATCGTCAACAACGTCGCCAGCGAGCTCGCGACGCAGATGAAGCGGATTCCCACCATCTCCAACGTGATCTCGGAAACCACGCTGGAGCGGCCCGAGCTGCGCGTCGAACCGCGCGCTGATCTCGCCGCACGGCTCGGCGTCTCGACCGAAAGCCTGTCGCAGACCATCCGTGTCGCCACTATCGGCGACGTCGGCCCCGCGCTCGCCAAGTTCGACGTCGGTGACCGTCTGGTGCCGATCCGTGTGCAGCTCGAGGATGCCGCGCGCGGCAATCTGAAGACGCTCGAACAGTTGCGCGTGCCGCTCGGCGAGCACGGCGAGAAGGGCGGCGTGCCGCTCTCCGTCATCGCCGATGTCAAGCTCGACCAGGGTCCGACCAGCATCAACCGCTACGATCGCGAGCGACAAGCGACCGTCGCGGCCGATCTCGTCGGCTCCGCCGCGCTCGGCGACGCCACCAAGAAGATCTACGACCTTCCGGTCATGAAGAGCCGGCCGAAGGGCGTGAAGGTCTCCCCCTCCGGCGACGCCGAAAGCCTGAACGAACTGTCCGAAGGCTTTGCCACTGCGATCACGGCGGGCCTGATGATGGTCTACGCCGTGCTGGTGCTGCTGTTCGGCACCTTCCTGCAGCCGATCACCATCCTGTTCTCGCTGCCACTCTCGATCGGCGGCGCGATCGCGGCCCTGCTGATCACCGGCAAGCAGCTCACGACACCGGTGTGGATCGGCATCCTGATGCTGATGGGCATCGTCACCAAGAACGCGATCATGCTGGTGGAATTCGCCATCGAGTCCATTCACGCCGGCACACCGCGCGAAGAAGCCATGATCGACGCAGGCATGAAACGCGCTCGCCCGATCGTGATGACCACGATCGCGATGGCCGCGGGCATGATGCCGAGCGCGCTCGCGGTCGGCGCGGGCGGCGAGTTCCGCTCGCCGATGGCGCTCGCCGTGATCGGCGGCCTGATCTTCTCGACCATCCTGTCGCTGGTTTTCGTGCCCGCGATGTTCATGGTGATGGACGATCTCGGCGCCCTGATATGGCGCTTCGGCAAGCGGCTGGTCGTGCACAGCGAAGACGCGGAGGACGCCGGTCATCATGAAGCGGCGCCGGCGGGAGCGATGCCAGGGCCGAAGAACATCGTGCACCCTGCGGCGGAGTAGTTATTGCCTCCAGATCTCGGGCTCGACATCGGTAAGTGAAGTGCTATCTTTCGGGAATGAACCTCATAAGCCGAACGCTTGAGATCGACGCCGACACCGATGCTCGTCTCCGGGAGATCGCGTCCGAGCGGGGAAAGGACGTCGCAACGGTTCTCGCAGAGGCCGTCGCATTACTCGATTCAGTGATCGACGTTTCTAGTCCAGATCTCGCAGAGGACCGCAGTCGCTACGACGAATTCAAGCGCACCGGCATGGCTGTCCCACTCGACGACGTTAAAGCGTGGGTGGCAAGCTGGGGCTCGGCAGACGAGCTGCCCCGTCCCCAGCCGCGCAAGGTGAAATGATCCAGCTTTCGCCAGCCGCTGTCGAAGACATTGAGCGGCTGCGAACATTCCTCGACACTGTTAATCCTGGCGCCGCGAAACGCGCCTTGGCCTCGATCTGGAAGGCAATCGATCGGCTGCCGGAATTGCCGACGCTGGGCAAACCGACTGAGGATGCCGTCATCCGCCAAATCATCGTCCGCTTCGGCTCGTCAGGTTACATCGTGCGATATGTCATCGCTCCCGAGACAGGCGATATTCTCATTACGAGAATCTGGCATGGCCGTGAGGCACGGACCTGACGCCCCTACTCGTTGCGCGCGATCGCCGTCAGCTTGGTCATGTTTCGCAGCAGGATGCGGCCGCGCTGGAGATCGAGGATCGCTTCCTTGCGCCAGGCCTGAAGCTGGCGGTTGACGCTCTCGCGGGCGGCACCGACGAAGACGCCGAGTTGCTCCTGCGAGATGTGCACCTCCGAACCGAAATCGGCGGCGAGCGCGCAGAGACGCCGCGCGAGGCGAACCGGCAGCGGCTGGAGCATGGACTCTTCCATGCGTTCGCTCTGCCAGCGGATGCGCTGGCACAGCAGCGCGATGATCTTGATCCCGACCTTCGGCTCGCGTTCGAGGAAAGCAAGAAAGTCTTCGCGCCGCAGCACGAACAGCTCGCTGGCTTCGCCCGCGGTCGCGTCTGCAGTGCGGCTCTGGCCGTCCAGCACCGCAACTTCCCCGAACAGGTCGCCGGGCCCCATGAAGTTCAGGGTCAGGCGGCTGCCGTCTGAGGCGCCGGTCTCGATGCGGACCTGGCCTCGGCGCACGCCGAACAGCGCATCGCCCGCGTCGCCCTTCTGGAATAGCACCTCGCCGTTCCCCAGATGCTGGGTGTGGCAGAGATTCGCCAGCCGCTGGAGCTCGTCTGCACCGAGATCGGCGAACATCGCATTCATCTTGAGGATGACCGCAAATTCGGCCTGCTTGCTCATTTCAATGTCCTTGTGAATTTGGTTGGCAAATCGCTTGGAACCATCGACATCAGGATCGCGTAAAACCGCGCCGGGGAAGTGTGCCATAAGTCACATAACTTTGCAGCACCCCCAGACTATTTTTACGTACTTGGAGCCGCTTCCCGTCCCGGGATAAACTCAGGCGCAAAGGACGGGTGCAAATGACGGTCATGTGCCGGATTCGACGCCGATCGTTCGCCGCTGGAAAGTCGACATGAGAGCCGTAAAATTCGCCGGCGCGGCGGTGGCCGCCGTCGTCATCGTGATCGCACTCCTGCTGGTGGTCGGGATCCCCTCGGGCTTCCTGACATCGACGATTGCCTCGCGGGTCGAGAGCGCGACCGGTTATCGCCTGTCGATCGACGGCACGACCCGAATCAGCCTGTGGCCGACGCTGAACGTGACGCTGAACGACCTCACGCTTTCCGACCCCAAGGATCGCAGCGGCATCACGCGCCTGACCATCGACAGCGTGCAGGCCGACATGTCGCTCTCGAGCGTCTGGTCGGGCCGCCCGAAGATCAGCGAGCTCGTCGTCACCCATCCCGTGCTCTACCAGCCGTTGCTGCGTGAGCGCCTGCCGAATGCCGGCGGCACGTCGAAGCCGGCCGCGCTCGATACCGATGGCGCCGCCATCGACCGCATCAAGGTCACCGATGGCGAGATCGCATTCGCGCGCGTGCGCGATCGTGTCGAGAGCCGCATCAGCGCCATCAATGCCGATGCGATCGTCGGCCGCGACCGCAAGATCAACATCACCGGCACCGCACGGGTCGGCGAGCATCCAACCAAGTTCGACATCAAGGCCACCACGCCGGCGCCGCCGGCCGACCGGCCGACCATTCCGGTGGATTTCGCCATCGACATGCCGGACGTGCTGAAGTCCCGGCTCGCAGGTCATGCCGAGATGCGGCTGAGCGGCGATGTGATGATGATCAACGGCGTGAGCGGCACGCTCGGCGATGGCGCGTTCAACGGCTGGGCCTCGATCGATATCGCGAGCAAGCCTCTGGTCAAGGTCGATCTCGACTTCCAGCAGCTCGCGATTCCGCTGGCGAAATCGCCGGAAGGCGCGTCCGGGCAGCCCTGGAGCGATGCGCCGATCGACGTGTCCGGGCTCAACTATGTCGATGCGCAAATCAGGATCTCCGCGCACGAGGCAGTGATCGGCGATGCACGCCTCGCGCCGCTGGCGGTCGATGCAAAACTCGCCGGCGGCGTGCTGAAGGCCGGAACCGCCAATCTCGGCGCCTATGGCGGCCAAGTCACGGGCGAATTGATCCTTGATGCGACCAGCGGCGCGCCGAGCTTTGCCATGCATTCCGACCTCGCCGGCGTGCGGGCGCTGCCGCTGCTGCAGGGCCTTGCCGAATTCGACCGGATCGACGGCAAGCTGCAGGCCAAGCTCGCGCTGCGCAGCGCCGGCACCAGCCAGCGCGCGCTGATGGCGAACATGCAGGGCACCGCCTTCGTCAATTTCCAGGACGGCGCCATTCGCGGCATCAACGTCGCACAGATGATCCGCTCGCTGACCTCGGGCACGCTGTCCGGCTGGCAGGCAAACCAGGACAACAGCCGGGAGCAGAGCACGGATTTGTCGCAGCTCTCGGCATCGTTCCGGATCGACAAGGGCCAGGCGGTGACGACCGACCTCAGCTTGACCGGACCGCTGGTCCGCGTCACCGGCGCCGGCACGATCGCCCTCGACACCAAGATGATGGGCTTCCGCGTCGAGCCGAAGCTGGTGATGACGACCGAAGGCCAGGGCCGCGCCGCCGAGCCGGTCGGCTTCGGCATTCCCGTGATGATCCAGGGCACATGGTCGCAGCCGCGGATCTATCCTGACATGGCGGGCATGCTGGACAATCCGGACGCCGCCTATGCCAAGCTGCGCGAGATGGGCAAGGGGCTGTTCGGCGCAGATGGAGCCGGCCTCGGCAACATCTTGGGCAGCCTTGGTAGCAACCTTGGTCTCGGAGGGACCACCGCGCCAGGTGGCGGCAATGCGGCCGGCAATGCCAATCCGCAAAGCCAGCAGCCGGGACAGAACAATTTGCTCGGCGGCCCCCTGGGCGAGGCGCTCGGCAATCTGATCCAGCAGGGACTTTCCGGCGGCGCCGGAAACGGCACTGGGACCGCCACTGGGAGCGCCCCCGGCACCGGCACTGCCACCGGCCGCAGCCGCAGCCTGCCCGCAGCGCCATCCACATTGATGCCGCAAGCCTCGCCGGCATCCCCCGGCCTGGAGGACCCGCCGGCGGCGCAGCAGGACAGCCAGCCGATGAATGACGTGCTGCGGCAGCTCTTTAATCGATGATTGCAGGACCAAAGCGCTGGACTCCAAGCCCTCCCTTGCCAAGCCCATCCCCTTACCTCGGCTGGCCCGGCCGCGGCTTCCTCCAAATGGATGAGACTCCGACAATTCACTGTCCTTCCGCCTGCCCCAACGTCCACAGCGGGTAACCACACCGGCCGGTCACGCGGCCCCGACCGGTCCCTTCACAGTCCCTTGGACCAAATTGTGCTAGAAGGCTCGCAGGGTCCGTAAGGCCCGTAGCGCCGGCGCCGATGGCGGCGCGAGAGGATCGGGATGGCAGGAGCGAACGACAAGACACGGTTTCTGCGCGAGGGTCTGTTCGCCAAATACGTCGTCTCTCTCGTCGGCCTGGTCGTGTTCGTGCTCGCCGTCAACGGCGCGATGGAGACCTGGATCTCCTACCGCGCCACCAAGACCCAGCTGACCGACGGTCTCGAGGACAAGGCGCAGGCTGCCGCGCGGCGGATCGAGCAGTCGATCTCGGAGCTCGAGCGCCAGATCAGCTGGGTGACGCGGGCGAGCCAGGACACGCTCGAGAAGCGCCGCGCCGACTACGCCCAGCTGCTGCACCAGGTCTCGGTCGTCAACCAGCTGTTCCAGCTCAACGGCGACGGCCGTGAGGTGCTCCGCGTCTCACGCCAGTCGACCACGACCGGCAGCAATGCCGACCTCTCCCGCGACATGCGCTTCACCGACACCGTCGCCCGCGGCGTCAGCTATGCGCCGGCCTGGTTCTCCGACCGAACGCCGTTCATATCGATCTCGGTGGCGCATTCCGGTTTCAACGCCGGCGTCACCGTGGCCGAGCTCGATCTCAGCTTTCTCTCCGAGTACCTCTCCGACGCCCAGGTCGGCAAGGCTGCCTTCGCCTATGTGGTCGATCCGCGCGGCCGCGTGCTGGCGACGTCCTCGAAAGGGCCCGAGATCGGCAAGGACCTCTCGAAGCTGCCGCAGGTCGCGGCCGCGGTCGCACCGGGACACGAGCCCGACAGTTCGGGCACCGACTTCAACGGCCATGCGGTCATGAGCGCGGCGAGCACCGTGCCGAAGCTCGGCTGGAGTGTGATGTTCGAGCAGCCGGCCACACAGGCCCTGATGCCGATCCGCGACCAGCTGGTGCGCATTGCGCTTTTGATCGGCATGGGCCTGCTGGTCGCGATCCTTGCCGGCACGCTTCTGGCGCGCCGCATGATCATTCCGATCACCGCGCTGCGCGACGGCGCCCATAAGCTCGGCGAGGGCGATTTTAGCCATCGCATCGAGGTGCACACCTCGGACGAGCTGGAAGATCTCGCCGGCCAGTTCAATCGCATGGCCGGCCAGATCCAGGAGACCTATTCGGACCTGGAGACCAAGGTCGAGGAGCGCACCCGCGATCTCGCGCAGTCTATCAACGAGCTCAAGGTGCTGGAGGAGGTCGGCCGCGCGGTCGCCGCCTCGCTCGATCTCAACGCCGTGCTGCCGACGATCGCCGCGCGAGCGATCGAGATCACCCATGCCGACGCCGTGCTGATCTACGGTTATGACGCGCAGGCGCGCCGCTTCCATCTGGTCGAGGCCAACGGCATCGACAAATCCGCCGACGGCGCCCATGTCACCATCGACGAAGGCGAGAATATCCTGAGCGATGCGGCCGGGAGCGGCGAGCCGATCGTGATTGCCGATCTCGACCAGGCCTCCGAGCAGCCGCTGCGCGACGTCGCGATCGCTGCCGGCTTCCATTCGGTGCTGGTGGTGCCGCTGGTCGACCAGCAGGGCACGCTCGGCTCGCTGGTGGTGCTGCGCCGCGCCAGCGGCGAGTTCGCCCCCAGCATCATCGGCCTGATGCGCACTTTCGCCAACCAGGCCGTGCTGGCGATGCGCAATGCGCGGCTGTTCACCGAGGTCGACCACAAGGGTCGCGAGCTCGCGGCTGCGCACGAAACCGTGCAGCAGCAGGCTGCAAAGCTCCAGGAGCAGACCGAGCAGCTGCGCAACTGGAATCGCTCGCTGGAAGAGCGGGTCGAGAAACAACTCGGCGAGATCGGCCGCATCAAGCGGCTCGAACGTTTCCTCGCGCCGCAGGTCGCGCAGCTGATCGCCTCGTCCGACGGCCACGACGCGCTGCTCGACAGCCACCGCCGCGAAGTCACCGTCGTGTTCTGCGATTTGCGCGGCTTCACCTCGTTCACGGAGGCGACCGAGCCGGAGGAGGCGATGAATGTGCTGCGCGAATATCACTCCGCGCTTGGCGAGCTGATCCACCGCTATGAAGGCACGCTCGACCGCTTTGCCGGCGACGGCGTGATGATCCTGTTCAATGCGCCCATTCAGTTCGCCGACCACACCAAGCGCGCGGTGAAGATGGCGGTCGAGATGCGCGATGTGATTGGCCAATTGACCGAGAAGTGGAAGAACCGCGGCCACTCGCTCGGCTTCGGCGTCGGCGTCGCCATGGGCTACGCCACGCTCGGCCAGATCGGCTTCGAGCAGCGGCTCGAATATGCCGCGATCGGCAGCGTCACCAATCTCTCCTCCCGCCTCTGCGACGAAGCCAAGGCCGGTCAGGTCGTCGTCAGCCGCCGCGTCTACGGCATGGTCGAACCCTGGGTCGAAGCCCGCGCGCTCGACGATCTCGTGCTCAAGGGCTTCAACCACCCCGTGCTCGCGATGGAGATCCTGTCGTGGCGCGAGGAGGTGGAGAACGTGGTGGATGCGGCCGCGGCAAGGCGAAGAGGGTAGCCAAAAAAACGCGAAAACAACCCCATGCACAGTAGCCAGGGGCTGCAAGATCAATGGGTTACGCGGGTACGGAATCGGCTGGAATTGGTTTGACTCGTCGGGCAAAACACCGGCAGGATGGTATCATCGGGCGATTAGGCGGGACTCATCCGATCCCGCTTTGGTGCGATTTGCCCAATACTGTGAGGTCTCCTTACTTCGAGCCTCTTGGCAAATTACCCCCGCCTACCTTCACCAAAGCGGCCTTCTTCGGATCGTAGCTGTAGTCCGTGATCGTCCCGTCCTTGATCCGGTCCACGGCCTCGTCGATGACGAAGAGCGGCACCAAGAACCACTCACGGGGAACGACGGGATGTCCGAAGCGATCCTTGATTTCGAGATCGAGTTGGGCGCGGCCAAAAACACGATGGATCAGGTTTTCTAGTCGAGTGCGGTTGATGTTGTAGAGGTTGTAAGTTGCGACGATTTCGACGTCGGCCATCAGATAGGTCGCGTCGAGCTTGGCATTGGCGATACGCTTAGCAACGTCGCCGCCAGTGACCCCAATCTTGTGAAGAACTTCGCGATTGGCCACAACGGCAGGATGATCAGACTTGCTCCGCAGGACATAAATCGTTCCGCTCGCGAGATCGCCGTCCTCGCTCTCCTCGGCGAACAGCGGCCCGGCGCTGGGATCGGTTATGCGGCGCCCCGCATCGTCACGGTGCAACGCACGCTGGAGCGAGCGGAGCAGCACGTCGCTCTCCGTCGCGTTGTCATAGATCACACGCAATCGGCTGTCGCGGCGATCGTATTGTGAAATGAACTCCTCGCCGACCCCCGCAACGAAGGCGATTTGTCCGCCAACGATAAAGAACTCGCCTTTCTTGATTTCGGCCATGGTCTGAAACGGGCGTGTTTCGCGGATGCCCATGTCAAGCTCACGCTTTACCTTCGCGAACAGGGGCTGAAACTGATCGAAATCCTCGCATTTCGTCCGGTTTGCGATCTCCTCGGCGGCGCGCTTTTCTGCAGATGAGCGGACATGACGGAGTTCGGTGATGTCGGCCGGCGCGTCGGCGCCGACTCCAAGCTGAGACAGGAGGGCATCATCATCGAGTTCTTCGGCGAAACCCATCGGCGAAGACGCTGTGCTTTCCAGAAGTCCTTGGCGATCAAGCGGCTCGAGTAAGGCGCGGCAGTCGGCGAGATTGCGCAGACGATCCAGGCGCACCGCATACAACCGCTCGAAAATATCGCGGTCTTCACCGTGCTGGGGCGGGTGACTATGTTGGTCGACGAAACGCTGAATCTCCTCGAAGCCGGCAATGATCCGCTCTTCGCGCGGTGTCCGGCTCGCGTCCTTTTTGGTCTCGACCTCGACGCCCAACTCTTCGAGAAGTGCGTCGTCCTCATCAGTAAAGTCAGCCACGCGCAGCCTCAGCCTTCATACGGGCCAGGAAGGCGACGCCTTCGGCCATGCGCTTCTCCCAGGCGTCGGCAGCCGTAATCGAGGGCAACCGGCCGCGTTCAAGCTTGAATTTCAAGGCCCGCTTGGCCAGGTCACGCGCTTCGTCGATCGTCATGCTGACACGTTTGGCCGAAATCGCTGCCTGAACCTGCTTCAGGCTCTCTTCGCTCATAGTCTTGGCGAGGATGGCATAGGCCTCCCCGAACGGATTGATACTGTCGATCAGGTCGATGTCCAGTTCGCGCACGTCCATCGCGTATTTGCGCACACCATCCACAAAAGCCCTGTTGGGGCTGGACTCATCCGAACCTTCGGCCCCACCCAAAGCGACCTTCTTCGCCATTTGCGTCAGATTGAGAGCAGCAATTGCGTGCTGGCGCACCGCTTCCTGATCTCCCTCATCCAGGTCGGGGTATTTATCCTTGATGATCTTCCCTAACCGAAGCTGCGTCAGTTCGGCGGGGACCACCTCGGGATCGAACAGCCCGCGCTCAATGGCCGTCTTGTCCTGAACGAACGCGGCAATCACTTCGTTCAGATCCTGCTGGCAAATACGTTGTGCTTCCTCGCTCTTCGGCGTGACGAGGCCCTTGATCTCGATCTGGAACTGGCCGGTCCCTTCGTTGAAGCCGACATTGCACTTGGTCGGGTCGTAGCCTCCCTCGCCATAGTGAAATCCCTCCTCGGGGCTACTCGCCGGGTTCTTCGGCTTGAATTCGAAGCGCGGCGCGAGCACCTGCTCCATGAGCAGGCTGGCGGCAATGGCCTTTAGCGTGTCGTTCACCGCTTCATTAACGTTCTCCGGCGACGCATCGGGCTCGGCGATCAAGTTAGTGAAGCGCGTGCGGAATTTGCCGGGTGCGTCACGGGTGGCGCGGCCGATGATCTGCACGATCTCCGTAAGGCTCGATCGATATCCCACAGTGAGCGCGTGCTCGCACCAGACCCAGTCAAAACCCTCCTTCGCCATGCCGAGCGCGATGATGATGTCGACATGATCACGATTGGTCTTTTGCGCGGGGTCCTTGAGCGCGGCAGACACCCGGTCGCGCTTGGCAGGATTGTCGTCGACGAGATCGGCGATCCGGAGGACACCTCCCGTGGGGGAGCTCACCAGCTGGAAACCAGTGGCCGGATCAATCCCCTGCCATTCGCCTAGCTCCTCGATGATGTGCTCGACCTCCTTGATCTTATCCTTCGTGCTTTCGCGGGCATTGACGCTGGGAATGTGGATGATGGTTTTTTCGGCGGGGTCAAGCACCTTCATGATGTCCTCGGCATAGGACCCCGAATAGAAGAAATAGCCGATGTCGAGTTCTTTGAGATACTCGTAACCGTTGAGCTGCTCATAATAAGTGTAAGTCACTTCATCGAACTTCGCTTCATCGTGCGGCCCCAGGACGGCCTCGGCGTCGCCCCTGAAGTAGGAGCCGGTCATCGCGACGATGTGCACCTTGTCGCGCGCGATGAATTGACCGAGGTGTTGGCCAAGCCTGTTGTCGGGATTGGCGGAGACATGGTGAAACTCGTCCACCGCGATCAATCGGCCGTCGAACGCCTCGACCCCAAACTTGTCAACAGCGAAGCGAAACGTCGCGTGGGTACAAACCAGCACCTTGTCGCTGCCTTCGAGGAAGGCGCCAACGGCATTGACCTTGCCGCCATTGTCGGCCCCCGGTGCGTCGCAGAGATTCCATTTTGGCGCGACGGTCCAGTCGGCCCAGAACCCGTATTGGATCAGCGGCTCGTCATGGAAGCTCGCGCCGATGGATCTTTCCGGCACGACGATGATGGCCTGCTTGATGCCCTGGTTGTGGAGCTTGTCGAGGGCGATGAACATGAGCGCCCGACTCTTCCCCGACGCCGGTGGCGACTTGATCAGAAGATACTGTTCGCCACGCTTCTCGAATGCTTTCTCCTGCATAGGCCGCATCCCCAGCGCATTCGCGCGGGTCGCCGCTCCGGTCCTGGCATACCTGACGGCGACCGACGGGACGCCGCTCAATGCGTTCGGTCGCCGCAGTTTGGCCGCGCGAAAGAACGCCTCGTCCGCCTCCGCAATCTCGGTGGTATCGGTGGCGTCGTCTGGCAAGGCCGCCAACTCAGCTAAGCGCTTTTTTGAGATAGGCATCGAAGTACTTTCTTTCTCTCGCCGTCGCCTTCCGGGCGCTGATGATGCGAATCTTTCCCTGCCGTTCGGTATGGATGACGCAAACCACGACCACACCACCCAGCAGGCCGAAGCTCTTCTCCCGAACCTCGCCAGCGCTGTTATCCGGGCCGGTCAGGACCGGTCCGTTGAACATCGTGGCGGCTTCCTCGAAGGACAGCCCGTGCTTTTGCCGATTCGCAATGTTCTTCTCGGGGTCCCATTCGAACCCTTGCATGGGCGCTCCCCCTCAGCGACGTTCATCATATGTTCTAAACCAGGGGTCGTCCAGCGCCATTCTCGCTACTCACGAAGCTGCGCGCTCAGGCTTCCTGTAACGCCTTCTTGGGCAGGCTCTTGGTGTAGAGCTCGAACAGCTTTTCCATCCGTTCAGTGTCGTTGCGAAAGCGACGGCCGATGTAGATGCGCTCCAGCACCTCGTCGTTGCGGTCATGGACTTCGCGCAGATCGGCGGGCATCTTTTCGGGATCGTAGAGTTCAGCAATCGTTGCTGGGAAATGCGACTCTCGCGTCAGAAGGATGTCTTCGGCGCAACGGGTCAAATCAGCCGTATTTTTGTCCGTGAGCGTTGGAATTGGAAAAGTATTCCAACCGAGTGCGTTCGAGTACCGAAAGTCGGTTTTCATTTTGCCGCAAACGGTCGCAATCCAAACCAGATGGAGACGGGAGGATAGGATGCTCAGGCACCAAACGGGCGCGCCATAAAGAACTTGGTTGGGCGCAACAATTACAGTCCGCTCATCAAAGAGTCCGCACGGCAAGTAATGCCTGCGTTCTGATGATACGAATGGAATTAGAAGAGCAGTGCCTGCTCGATGGGGAGCGAATACAAAGCGGTGAGGTGAATTGGCGGCATCATTGGCTTGCTTACCTCTACTTTCCTCTCGCACTCGTCGCGTAGCATCGATGCGGCTCTGCAGATCTGGAACTTTTGAGACGGCCTGCAGATCGTCAGAACCCAGCCAGAGGCACCATCTTAGGGAGCCTTGGATAAACTCCTTTGCGCCCTCCAGCCGGCGGAAGAATTGCATGGTCTCTGGAAACCGTTCGATTACTTGATCGACCTCATTGCGGGAGAAAATCAAATTGCCGCCATCTGAGGCTTTGTTCCCCGAAACCATCTCAGGCAATCCTGAGAGCTGCTTATTTGATTTCGAAACGATCACGTCCGTGGAGGGTATCAAATAAGGACCGATGCTAGGCGCCGCCCTACTTATTTCCCCCTCATAAAGTTGAGCTCGTGAGACGGGCTCTCGGCGCAAACCAAGAACTATACATGTAACGCCTGCGTTGTTAGAGGCGTTGTTGGCCCACCTAAAGGAGGCATGGGCAAAGAATATTCTTTGCCCATGCTTGAAAAGGATGGGCCAAAAGCATACCAACCTGCTCTCCTTGGCAGACTGAATTGGTGGTTACAAACCCACTGCAAGCATCCGCAAATTGGGAATACTCAGCCGCCTTGACGAGCCAACTCGCAACATAATCTAGATCCTTATATGTTTTTAGATAGCGGCGAAATACATGAGCCATATCTTGTTTCTGGCCAGGCGATTGATTCATGCTGCCTTGATAAGGCGGATTTCCGCAAATGTAAGTTTCGCCACCCTCATTCTCGAAGTCGATCACAGGCTGGTCAAGCGACGATCGAAATGAGTCGCTTGCATAATGAGTCGGTCCAGTGCCCGCAGGTGGACAGACAATTGACCAATCCAATCTCAAGGCATTGCCGCATGTAATCCAATTTTCGGAATCAAGCGGCAAAAAATCCTTCAGCGCCTCTTTCTGACCTCGATAAAGTACGTCGCACTGGTACTCCGTGATAATCAGAGCGAGGCGCGCGATCTCGGCAGGAAAATCGCGCAACTCAATGCCACGGAAATTGGTGAGCGGGATTTCTGTGCGACGCTCAGGCTCGCCGCGCAACCGATTGATTCGCGCCTCGATCTCGCGCATTTCCTTGTACGCGATGACAAGAAAATTTCCTGACCCACATGCCGGATCGAACACCCTGATCCGCGACATGCGATTGCGAAGATTCAGCAGCTTGCGCGAATTGCTCTCCGCTTCCGCAAGGCGCTCACGCAGATCGTCCAGAAACAGCGGATTGAGCACCTTCAGGATGTTCGGGACGCTGGTGTAATGCAGCCCTATCGCGCCGCGCTCCTCGTCTTCCGCGACAGCCTGGATCATCGACCCGAAGATGTCAGGATTGATCTTCCGCCAATCCAGACTGCCGATGTGCAGCAGATAGGAGCGTGCGATCCGGCTGAAGCGCGGCACGTCGAGGCCGCCGGAAAACAGACCGCCGTTGACGTAGGGAAAGGCGTCGGCCCAACGCGGTAGCTTCGCGATCGATCGATCCGCGATCGCCGTATTCATCGCCCGGAACGCAGCGCCGATCACCTCGTGCGCGTTGGTCGCATCGCTCATCTGCGCGACTGTCGCGGTGAACAGATCATTGCCGTTGAAGATGTCGGTGCTCTCGGCGAAGAAACAGAAGATCAGCCGCGCCATGAAATGGTTCATGTCGTGGCGGCGCTCGGACGTGCCCCATTCCGGGTTGGTCTTGAGCAGCTCGACATAGAGCCGGTTGAGACGGCCGGTGGCGCGGATGTCGAAGGCATTCTCGCGAATTTGCTTGACAGTGGTGATGCCGGCCAGCGGCAGGAAGAAACCGAAGTGGTCGGGAAACTCGGGATAGGTGCAGGCGACGGTCTCGCCGCTGGTCAAGTCCTCGGCCTCGAACGTTTCGCCATCGGTTGCGAGGACAAATTTTGCTTTGGCAGTAAGCGTTTTCGTAACCTCGCCGGACGGAGCAACGCCGATGTGGATATTGCTGGTCTGAAGCACGCCGCCCAGATCGGACTTGTTGGTCTCGCCTTTGCGCAGACGCTTGAGCGTCGTCTCCTTGTTTCCAAAGGCCTGGAGGAAAGCGAAGGGAAACTCTGCGGCGTCAAAGGGTTGTTCGGCCAGCGCGGAGATGGCCTCTTCAATTTCAACGGCGTTCATAAGTCCCTGGCCCGGCGGATATCCGGGCACAGGAGTGCCTCAGAAGGCAGGCCGTGGCAACTCCCTCAAGAGGGGGCTCATGGAAAGGAAAGGCACTGCGGGCGCGAGCGTCACGCCCCGCGCTTCGACCCCATCGCCTCGAACCCCGCCTTCTGCTCGTCGCTCAGATCGGCCTCGAAATCGTCGAGCGCGTCGCTGACGCCGTTCACGGCTTGCAGCATCGTCTCGAGCCGCGCCTTCACATCGGAAAGACGGGCCTGCGGTGTCGGTGCTGCCTGTGATGGACAGGCGCTCAGCGTTTCCATGGTGCGCAGCGTGGTGTCCTGGAGCACGTCGAGGCGGGCGCGGCCGGTGTCGTCGAGCTTGAGCGTTGAGGCGATCTCGGCCGCGGGCCATTGCTGCTGAATGAGCTGCTCGTATTGGCGCTGCAGCTTCTCGTCGTAGCGGGGATCGCTATTCGCCTGGCAGGCCGATGCCGCCTGGGGATTCTTTTGCTGGATGGCTGCGAGCGCGGCGCGGCGCTCCTTGGCGAGGCCATCGAGCTTGGCCCTCTGGTCGTCGTCGAGGAGATCGACGAATTTTGCGAGCGACGGCGCGACCGCGTCCGTTGCCTTGATCATGGCCTCGATGCGCTCGCGCATCAGGCCGAGGCGCTCCATGGCCGTCGCCGGGACCTGCGTTGGACAGGCGGCGCGGATGGTGTCGCGCGCAGATAGCCATGCGGTCGCGAGCTCGTCGAGCGCTGTGCGCTGCAATTCATTCGGCTGCACGGCAGCGGCGATGCGATCGACCGGCAGGCCCCCGGTGTCGCTGGCATCGCAGACCGTCTCCGCGGTCGGGACTCGCCGTCCGCGCCGGCCGTGCGGCGCGGTGTAGGCGGCAAGCTCGGTGGCCGCATAGGGCGCGAAGATCGCGGCATAGATGTCGCCATAGCCATAGAGCGAGAGGCTGGTCGCATCGCCGAGGATGATTGCGGTGGTGAGATCGTCATGCGCGAACGGCCAGAACACCGGGCCTACCCAGCCGTAGTTGCCGTCGGGGTGGCGCCACCAGCCCTGCGGACGGCGGCCGCCATGCCAGCCCGACAGCGCGGCCTGCGCCGTCATCGCGGCACGCATGACGTAGGGATTGGCAGGCTGCCCTCGTTCAACACCGCGAGGATCTTGCGACCTCAACGCTGCGGAGCGATATCGGCCGCCCCGCACCGCCATCCGGGCATGGCGCAGGCGCGACATGCCGATCATGTGGCCGACGGCAAAGCGCGCGACACCGAGCGGGCCGCCGCGGAAGCCGAACTGCGCCTCGGCCCGACCTGACAACAGCGCCGCCAGAATCACGAGGGTTGCGCCTGATAGCGCCAGCCCCAAGCGTGATCTCGACTTGACCACTGACCTGTCCACCTTGGCCCTCCTCCGGCGCCAAGCGCGCATCGCGTCGCATCACAACGACGCGCGAGGGAACCAAATGTTCCGGAAGCGTACAGGGCAAAGCGTCGCAACGCGCACCGGCAGAGCCGATGCGGTGTCACTCCGTCTTCTGCGGCACCACGAAGGTCTGGCCGGGATAGATCAGATTGGGATTGTGGATCTTGGCGCGGTTGGCGTTGTAGATCACGGCAAAGCGGGCGCCGTCGCCATAAGCGAGCCGGCTGAGCGCCCACAGGCTGTCGCCGCGGGAGATCACCCGGCTGCCGCCTGCTTCCGCCGGTGCACCGCCGACGATTTCCGCCGGTGAGGCCGATGCAACGGTCGTGGCCGCGGGAGCCCGCGCCATCACCCTGGGTTTCGCTGCGCCCATCACTCGGGGCCGGACCGCGGGCCTGTCCGATACCGATGCCACGACGTCCGACTTGTCGTCAGGCTTGTCGGCCTTCGCTTCCTGCTTCGTCTCTTGCCTCGCGACCAGTGCAGGCCGCGCGGGCGGCGGCGCGGCTTCGGCGATCACCACCGGCATGCTGCGGCCGGATTGCGTGACGGTGCCGTCAGGCGATTTCGCCCGCAGGGTCAGCTCATAGGAACCGGCAGGAAGCTGCGGCGGCATCATCACGAATTGGCCCGAGGCATCCGCAACCACCGTGTCGAGCGGCTTGCCGTCGCGCAACAGCTCGACCTTGGCGCCCGGCGTCGCCCGGCCAGCGATCACCGCCGCCTCGCCGTGATCGTCGACGCGCGCGACATCGAAACGGGGCCCGGTATCGGCAACCGCCGCCGGCGGCTTGACCGGTGCGAGATCGGCAAGCGCGGCCGTGACCTGCTTTTGTGTCTCGGCCAGCGCACTCGTCTTCGTTTCAGGGGCGGGGGACGCGGCCGGCGCCGGCGGCGCGTTTGCGGCTAGCTTGGGCTCTTCCGGCTTGAGTTCCGGCTTGGGTTCGACCTTGGCCTCCGGCTTGGCGGCGACCACGCTGTCGGTCTTCGCCCCGTTCGGCAGCAGGCGACGCAGCTCGTTGGGGCCGACCACCAGCACGGCACCGCCCACCGCGAGCAGACAGAATGCAATGAAGGCCTTGGATGCGGTCACCATCGGAAACGAACCTTGATCAGGAAGAACCTTGCAAATCAATCTAGCCGGCAAGTTGCGCCGTTTTGGCCACGGCAGCAAGACGGTCGATAGGATGATGAGCCGGCACGGGGATGAACCGACGCACCCCCGCCGGGGTCAAATGCTCAAGGCCGCATCGCGGCATTTTCTTGGGAATTGTCCGTGAACGCATTTTTCCGTCCCGCACAATGGCCTGTTGGGCTCGTGCTTGCCCTCACACTGGCCGCAACTCCGGGGCTCGCCGCTTCCAGCCCGCCGCCGGAGTACATCCTCACCGACAATGCCGATCTCGCCTTCACCTCGCCCGACGGCGCCACCAGGATTGAGCAGTACATGAAGGACGGCGGAGATTTCGAAGTCAAATGGCAGGTTTGGGCGAGGCGTGGTGAACAGATGACGGAGCTGAAGCCCGAGCAGGGCTACGGGGCCAGATTCCGCTTCACGCCCGACTCGCAATGGCTGCTCCGGATGCAGAAGACCGGTTCCGGCGAGCAGGATCTCTATCTCTATCATGTCGAGAAGGGCGCCTTCGTCAGCGCGACGAAGACCTCGCTCAGCGATTTGGCCTGGGCCTATTTCCACAGCCGGCCGGACACAAGGAAGATGAAGCTCGACTACCACATCTCGGCCAATCTCGTAAAAGGCACCGAAGAGGCCTATCGCGGGCTCGGCGTGCACTGGCCCGACAACCGTTACCTCGTGATCTCGCTGTCAGGCGAAATGGACAAGCACCCGAAGACCGTCGCCGTGAAGGGATTGGCCGACTGGCGCTGCCGCTATGATCTCAAGACCGGGACCTTCGACGTGCCGGCGATGTTCGCGAAGGCAAATGCAGAAGCGCTGAGATGGGAGATCCGACGCTGAGGGAACCAACCCTCTGATTCCGTTCCGATTCATGCTTTCCTAACCCTCGCTGGTAACTGGCTCTTGTCAGTTTTGCTGCATCTTGCATCCCACGGGAGGGCTGCATGGGCACATCTATCCGGTGGAGCGCGCGCATGCGCGCGTCGCTGCGCCGTTGGCGCGGCGCGCCACTGACATGGCTGATCGCAGGCGGTTTCGTGCTGATGGCCGCAATGGCGATCGGCACCGCGCTCACCGTCGACCGCTTCCGGCAGAATGCCATCGAAGGCGGCCGCGACAGCCTGGAGAGCGCGGTCCGGTTGCTTGCCCGCCATTTCGACCGCGAGTTCGAAGACTTCGCGGTGCTGCAGAAGAGCATCATCGCCGAGCTCGAAAGCCACGGCATCGAATCCGCCGACGTCTTCCGCAGCGAGATGGGCACGCTCGCCGTGCACGAGGTGCTGCGCGCCAAAGCCAGCGGCTGGTCGGACGTTGCCGGCGCCAATGTGTTCGACGCCAAGGGCGTGCTGATCAACTCGTCGCGGCGCTGGCCGGTCGCCGATGTCTCGGTCGCCGACCGCGGCTATTTCAATCGCCTCAAGAACGATCCGGCTTCGCAGGAAGAGGTCGAGGTGGTGCCCGGACGGTTGGGCAGCGGACCGGCGATCGTGTTCGCGCGCCGCGTCTCCGGCCCCCACGGCGAATTCCTTGGGCTGGTCTCGCGCGCGATCACGCCGGACCAGCTCGAATCCTTCTTCGCCTCGAGCGGGCTCGGCGAGGAATCCTCGATCGCGATGCACCACCAGAACGGCCAGTTGCTCGCGCGCATTCCGCACGTCGACGCGATGATCGGGCAGAACTTCCGCAACGGCACGCGCGAGCAGATGGCGGTGTTCGAGCGCACCTTCGTCACGACCCAGCTCGCAAGCCCGATCGACGGCAAGGACCGCATCGTCGCCGCTCGCCTCCTGACCGGCGAGCCGCTGGTGGTGGTCGCGACCAAGTCGCTGGATGCGACGCTGGCGACATGGCACACCCAAACGAAATTCTTCGTGACCGTCGCCGTGCTGTCGATCGGCCTGCTCGTGCTGACGCTCTATTTGATCTTCCGACTGATGACGCGCAGGCTCGCCGTGGAGAAGCAGCAGCTCGACACCGCGATGAACACGATGACGCAGGGCCTCCTGATGTTCGACCAGGATGAGCGGCTGATCGTCTGCAACCGGCGCTACATCGAGATGTACGGACTATCGGCCGACGTGGTGAAGCCCGGCGCGTATTTCCGCGACGTGATCCAGCATCGCCACGACACGGGCTCGTTCCACGGCGACGTCGATTCCTATTGCGACGGCATTTTGGGCAATGCCGGGCAGACGCAGAGTACGATCGTCGAGACCTCCGATGGCCGCCTGATCGAGATCAAGAACCAGCCCGGCGCCGCCGGCGGCTGGCTCGCGACCCATGACGACGTCACCGAGCGCATTCGCGCCGACGAGCGCATCGCGCATATGGCGCATTACGACGCGCTGACCGACCTGCCCAACCGCGTGCTGATGCGCGGCCATCTGGAGCGGCGCGTCGCGGAGCTTGCCCAGGGCAAGCCGTTCGCGATCCTCTATATCGACGTCGACGAGTTCAAGGGCGTCAACGATTCGCTGGGACACGAGGTCGGCGACGAGCTGCTGCGCCAGGTCGCGAACCGCCTGCGAGCCTGCATCAGCGGCAACGACATGGTGGCACGGTTGGGCGGCGACGAATTCGCCATCGTCAAGGCCGGCACCCGCGATGAGGCCGAGCTGACGGCGCTGGCCGAGCAGATCCTGAAGGCGCTGCGCGCGCCCGTAAACTACAATGGCCAGGAAATCCCGACCGGTGCCAGCATCGGCATCGCGATCGCGCCCGACCACGGCGACAATCTCGACGATCTGCTCAAGCGCGCGGATCTCGCGATGTATGCGGCGAAATCCGAGGGCCGCCGCACCTTCCGCGTCTTCGCGCCCGAATACGACGCCAAGGCGCGGCTGCGCCGCCAGCTCGAGTTCGATCTGCGGCAGGCGCTGCCCCGCGGCGAGTTCGAGGTGCACTACCAGCCGCTGGTCGATCTCGCGGCCAATGTCGTCACCGGCTGCGAAGCGCTGCTGCGCTGGCACCATCCGGAGCGCGGCATGGTCTCGCCCGCCGACTTCATCCCGGTCGCGGAAGAGACCGGATTGATCGGCGAGATCGGCGAATGGGTGCTGAGGCAGGCCTGCCTCGAGGCAGCCTCCTGGCCCGGCCAGATCCAGATCGCGGTCAACGTCTCACCGGTGCAGTTCCGCTCGCGGACGCTGGCGCTGAAGGTCGCCGCTGCGCTCGCCGAGTCGGGTCTCGCGCCCGGACGGCTCGAGCTCGAGATCACCGAGACCGTCCTGATCCGCGACGACCAGGAGGCGCTGACGATCCTGCAGCAGCTGCGCGAGCTCGGCGTGCGCATCGCGCTGGACGATTTCGGCACCGGCTATTCGTCGCTGAGCTATTTGCATCGTTTCCCGTTCGACAAGATCAAGATTGACCGCAGCTTCATCAGCGACATCGGCCAGTCCGAGGATTCGTCGCCGATCGTGCAGGCGGTGGTGCACATGGCCGCCGCCCGTCACATGGCGACGACCGCGGAAGGCGTCGAGACCGAAGCCCAGCGCGAAGTGCTGCTCCAGCTCGGATGCAGCCAGATGCAGGGCTGGCTGTTCAGCCCTGCCGTGCCGGCGGCGAAACTGAAGCAGCTGTTGCTGGCACAAGCAGTGGCGGCTTAGCCGCGCACTGCCGCACGCTTTGGCATAAAGCATTTCCCTCCACTCCCGCCCGCCGTGCGTTCGCGAAAGCGCCGGCCGGCTTGGAGCAGGATCAGACAAAGCATGGCGGGTTCAGGAAATACGCCCGGCAATCGCGGCGCCTAGAACACGCGCAGTTCCGTACAAACACGGACGACTGATCGAAACCCCGAGCTGATCAGGAGGCGCCACACCATGACCGGGAACACCGCACTCATGCGCAATCCCTCGCACAAGGGCTTGCCGCCCGCACCCGACGCACAGCCTGACGACCGCTCGACGTCCGAGCGGCGCGCCGCCGACGCGGAGATGGCGCGCGTGCTCAGGACCGAGCCGTTTCGCATGGCGCTCGACTCCTCCGGTGCCGGTATCGCGCACTGGAAGCATGATCCGCTGCACGACGTCGTCGAGCCCATGCGCCACCACGTGATCATGGCGCATAAAGGCGTGATGCAGCGCATGGAGCGGCGCTCGGGAAGATCGATCGCGATCGGCACGTTTCGTCCGGGGGTCGTGAACATCGTTCCGGAAGGGTCGAGCTCCCGATGGGACATTCCGAAGCCCGTCGACGTCGTGCAGCTTTACCTTCCGGACGCAACGCTGCAGCGCATCGCCGGCGAGGCCGGGACCGCCGGGCCCGCCGAATTGATTGAGCGAACGGCGCATCCCGACACGATCACGTCCCGACTGCTCCTGAGCGCGGCGGATTCGCTGGAGAGCCATGGCGTCCTTGATACGCTATTCCGGCATCAGCTCACGGATCTTCTGGCCACGCGCCTTTTGGCTGCGCATGCGGGCTCGCCAACCACGTTCCAGCCGACCATGGGCGGACTGGCGCCGAAGGTCCTGCTCCGTGCGATCGAACGATTGCGCTCCGATAGCGAAGCGGACGTCTCGCTCGATGCGCTGGCGTCCGATGCCGGTCTGTCGCGCTTTCATTTCTGCCGGTCCTTCAAGGAGAGCACCGGGCTGTCGCCGCATGCCTGGCTGCGCCAGCACCGGCTCGAGCAGGCCATGAAGATGCTGCGGGAGAGCGACGAATCGATCGTCTCGATCGCCGCGGCGCTTGGTTACTCCTCGCAGACCGCCTTCGCCGCGGCATTCAAGAAGCTGACGAGCGAGACGCCGAGCGATTGGCGCAGGCGCGTGCGTTAGCAGCAATCTCTCGACAGCGACGGCAATCGCGCTGGGGCAACGGCAAATCGGGTCGGCTACATCATGGCCATGTCCAGACCAATCGAGGGAGACCAGAGATGACCTGGAAAAACTTCGTCAGCCGACGGTTGATTGCCTCACGCCGCCGAAGCCTCGCGACCGCGACCTTGTACGGACTCTCGCTGGCCGTTCGCTTCACGTCGGCGACGGGCGAGGAAGTGGAAATTCCGGCTTACACCATGCACCCGGCACAACCGCCCGTTTCCATCATGATCCGAAATTGCCCCGGTCTTCCCTATCAGAACTGGAGTCGAAGTGAGCTGCAGCCCGTTGTCTCAGGCTACGGCCAGCCGCCGAGATCGCTGCTGGCACGCTGCATGGCACCCTAAGACCAGCGATCCAACCACCCCACGCGCCGACGCCGGACGCTGACCTCAACGCAGCAGCGCGGTCGCGCGCGGTCTTTCGAACAGCAACCAAGGAGAAAATCCATGCGACTCGTCATCATCGGGGCCGGCTTCGCCGGCATGTACGCCGCCCTTTCCGCAGCCCGGCTGCGCGACATCCGGGGCGCCTCGCCGCAGGATCTGCAGATCGCGCTCGTCTCACCGGAGCCGACGCTGGTGGTCCGTCCGCGACTCTACGAGTCGAAGCCGGAAACCCTGACGGCCCCGCTGCTCGACGTCCTCGAGGCGATCGACGTCGACTACATCCAGGGTAGCGCCGAGACGACCAACACCGAGGCCAGAACGGTGCAGATCACGCCCGCGAAGGGCCCGCGCAAGACGCTGTCCTACGACCGCCTCGTCGTGACCACCGGCAGCCGGCTCTTCCGTCCGAACATTCCGGGCCTCGCCGAGCACGGCTTCAGCGTCGATTCGCTCGACGATGCCGTTGCGCTCGACAAGCATCTGCATGGCCTCGCGAAGCGGCCCGCCGCGAACGGACGCGACACGGTCGTCGTCGCCGGTGGTGGCTTCACCGGGATCGAGGCCGCCACCGAAATGCCGGCGCGGCTGCGCGAAATCCTGGGCACCGACGCCAAGACTCGCGTCGTCATCGTCGAGCGCAACACTGCGATCGCACCCGACATGGGCGCGGGCCCCCGCCCCGTCATCGAGGAAGCCCTGCGCAAGGTTGGCGTGGAGACACGGCTCGGCGCCGGTGTCGCCGCGCTCGACGCGGCCGGCGTCACCTTGTCCAGCGGTGAGCACATTGAAACCGAGACGGTGATCTGGGCAGCGGGCATTCGTGCGGCGCCTCTGACCGGGCAGATTCCCGCCGAGCGCGACAATTTCGGACGGTTGCTGGTCGATCGCTGCTTGCAGGTGCCAGGCGTTCAGGGTGTCTTCGCGGCCGGCGACGCAGCACGCGCCGCCTGCGACGACGAGGGCAATTACGCACTGATGTCGTGCCAGCACGCCACGCGGATGGGCGCCTTTGCCGGCAACAATGCCGCGGCCGAATTGCTCGGCGTTCCGACCAGGCCCTACCACCAGAAGGCCTACGTCACCTGCCTGGACCTCGGTGAAGCCGGCGCGCTGTTCACACGCGGATGGGAGCGCAAGGTCGAACTGGTCGGCGACGTCGCCAAGAAGACCAAGCGTGAGATCAACACCGTCTGGATCTATCCGCCGAAGGCGGAGCGCGCCCTGGCGCTCGCGTCGGCCGATCCGGAACGGGTGACGAGCCTCTAACCCACCAAGCGATCAGGGCCGCGCTCTCCCCGGCGGCGCAGCCCGTTCAACAGGACCAGCCGGAAGCCTCAACCCTCGAACAGGAAGACCAACATGAATCTGCACAACACCTCATTTCCCGTGTCGTCGGGACCCGAAGAGCTCGTTCCGTCGCGCTACGCGCTGAAGATCGGCGAGATCGACGTGCTGGTGGTCAGCGACGGCGTGCTGCCGCTGCCGACCAAGATGCTCGCGCACAACGCCGACCCTGCGGTGCGGGCGACCTGGCTGCACGACATGTTCCTGCCGCAGGACGCTTTCGACTGGGCGCTGAACGCCGTCATGGTTCGCAGCGGCGGCAAGACCATCCTCATCGACGCCGGACTGGGCTCGGACCCGAACCTGAACTTGCCGCGCGCCGGGCAGTTGATCAGGCGACTGGCGGCCGCCGGCATCGATCTTTCGGCGGTGACCGATCTGGTGCTGACCCATCTGCACATGGACCACATTGGCGGCCTGCTGGTCGACGGCGTGAAGCAGCAGCTGCGCAAGGACCTGCGGATCCACGTCGCCGCCGCCGAGGTCAAGTTCTGGGAAAAGCCTGATTTCTCCCGCACTGCCATGCCGGAAGGGTTTCCGGACGCGCTTCGATCGACCGCCAAGCGCTTCCTGAAGGAGTACGGCAGTCAGCTGCGGTTGTTCGATGACAAGCACGAGATTGCGCCTGGCGTCGTCGCCCTTCGCACCGGCGGTCACACCCCCGGACACAGCGTGGTTCGCATGGCGGCCGGCGACGACGCGCTGACATTCGCCGGCGATGCCGTGTTTGCCGTCGGGTTCGAACAACCCGACTGGTTTAACGGTTTCGAGCACGACCCCGAGGAAGCGGCGCGCGTTCGCATCCGTCTGTTGCGACAGCTTGCCGAGACCGGCGAGATGCTGGTGGCGACGCACCTGCCGTTCCCGTCCGTGGGCCGCGTGGCAGCCGACGGCGACGCCTTTCGTTGGGTGCCGGTGTTCTGGGACTACTGACCGCTTGCCGGGTGAGAGCTGAAGCAGGGCGCGGACTCGTGGCACCGATGAGTTCGCGCCCTTGAAAATAGGATCAAACATCGACCCTCGCGGTTGCCCCGCTGAGACGGCTGGAACCCGATCGGCGGGCGCCAGCCGGCATTGTGTCACGTGCAGCGGGCGGCTGTTCGTCTGCGCTCGTGCGCGCACGAGATCGAGCGAGGCGATATGGCGATCACGGCATTCAGGATGATCACTCTCGTAGCGGTTGCTGCCATGATCGGCCCATCCGTGCAGGCCCGCGACGACGGTCGCTACGCGAACTCTCCCCTCAAGGGCTGGTTCGAGAGCCTGCGCAGCAAGGGCGGCGGTCCCTGCTGTGCCGACGCCGACGGCACGGCGCTGGACGACGTCGACTGGGACACGAGAGATGGACACTATCGCGTCCGACTTCTGGGCGACTGGATCGAGGTACCCGACGACACCGTGATCACCGAGCCGAACCGCGCCGGCCGCACCATGGTCTGGCCGTACTACATCAACGGCCGCGCCATGATCCGCTGCTTCATGCCCGGCAGCATGACTTGAAATTTTGACTTCTGATGTCCCCGGGCTCGGCGCAGCATGCGATGATGCGCCGTTGAAGCGGCCGGCGTGGGTTCACTTCACTTGCTTGGCCGCGTGGATCTCGACGAACTCGGAGTCGGGATGGGCGACGATGGTGGCGAACATGATGCCGCTGATGATCAGCGACCAGGCGGTGTTCCAATAAATCCAAAACACGTGCCAGCCTCCGTTTCGATCTGCTCCGCCCGCGGGATCAAGGTAACGGCAAGGCGAGGCTGCCGTTCCCGGTGCGAGTGCGGCGCGGGCGAGGTGCTATTTTGGTTTGGTCGGCGCGGAGTCGGGATCGGTTTGGCCGGTGTGGCGCTTTGCCACGACGTCCTCATCGCGCTCGCCCTGACGCGGGCGCGGCGGCGACTTGGGCTGGCCGGCCTGACCGCCATGCTTGCCGCCCATGTCGGGCTTACCTTCAAGATCGTTTTCACGGGGCATGCCGGTTCAATGCGCTCGCGCGGCATTGGTTCGCTTCGCCTGTGAACGAGTTCATAGGATCGCCGCGATTTGCAGTGCACGATCGCCAGGCGCCCCCCCCGGGGAGCATTCTCATTCATATGACTGACGGATTCGGCCTGATGCGGAAACGACTCGTCGCCTGGACGATCCTGACCTGCGCGCTGCTCGCGGTCACCGTGTGGACCGTGCTCGGGCCGCCCGACACCCCGCCCGGGCCTCATCTGCCCTCCCGCACGGCGGCGATACGGTAAGCCTCCGACCGATACCATTTCGGCATCGATCGATCCCAATTGGAATTTGGTGCGGCGGGGCGGCTGCCGCTATCCTCGCCGGCAAAACGACAAATGCCGCACCGGCATCCAGGAGGACCCCATGTTGAGACCGACCCGACGCATCAGATCCGGCGTACCCCGCGCCGCGATCGCCGCCACGCTTGCTTTCCTTACCCTCATTTCTGGAGTCCGCGCCGGCATGGCCGACACCTTCGCCTATATCGGCAACGCCGACAGTAACGACATCAGCGTGTTCAAGATGGCCGAGAGCGGCGAGATGACGCCCGTGCAGACGGCCGCCTTCACCGGCGTCGAAAAGCCCGGCTCCTCGACGCCGCTCGCGATCACGCCCGATCATCGCATGCTGATCGCCGGTGTCCGCTCGCAGCCGTTTCTCGCGGTGAGCTTTGCGATCGATCCCAAGACCGGCCAGCTCAGCCATATCGGCAACGGCCCGCTCGCCGACAGCATGGCCTATATCGCCTTCGACCGCGGCGGCAAATTCCTGTTCAGCGCCTCCTATGGCGGCAACAAGGTCGCGCTGAATCCGCTGCTTGCCAACGGCGTCGTGGGCGAGCCGAAGCAGGTGATCCCGACCGGGCTGAACGCGCACGCCGTCCTGCCCTCGCCCGACAACCGCTTCGCGTTCGCGACCAATCTCGGCTCGGACCAGATCCTGGCCTTCGCGTTCGATGCCACGACCGGTACGCTCACGCCGAGCAATCCGCCGGCTCACAAGGTGCCGGAGAAATCGGGGCCGCGGCATTTCGTGTTCCACCCCAACGGCAAGTTCGTCTACCTCCTCCACGAACTGAATGGCGACGTCGCGGCGTTCGCCTATGAGGCGAAAGGCGGCGCATTGGACGAGATCCAGCGCACCACCGCGCTGCCGGAAGGATTTACCGGAAAGCCCTGGGCCGCCGACATCCACGTCACCCCCGACGGCCGCTTCCTCTACGCATCCGAGCGCACCACCAGCACGCTCACCGCCTACAAGATCGATGCGACAACCGGCAAGCTGACCACGATCGGCAGCGTCCCGACCGAGAAGCAACCGCGCGGCTTTCATATCGATCCCGGCGGGCGCTACCTCGCCGCGGTCGGCGAGCTCTCCGACAGCATGACGGTCTATGCCATCGACCAGAGCAGCGGCGCGCTGACCAAGCTGAAATCCTACGCCACCGGCAAGAAGCCGAACTGGGTGGAGTTCTTGAGCCTGCCGTGAGGGGGAGCTGATACCTCCTCGTCGTCATGGCCGGGCCGGACATGACGAGTTGATTGGGCGGCGACCACCGGCGAACCTCTTTGCTTGTGCGGCGACTAATTCAACGGGCGGTATCGCGCCGCCCGTGCTGCTGCGGCATTCTCATCCGGCCGGCCCATGGTCCGCCGCAATTGCTTCTGCTAACGATGAGGCCGTCAAGGCCCCAACCGGAATGATCCATGCGTTCATTGCCTGCGCGTCCTGTTTCCAGATATCTCGTTGCGCTCACCGGACTGCTGTTGCTGTCCGCCCAGCCCGTTGCCGCCGCCGATGACGACGCGCCCAAGGGGCCGGCGGTCACGGTGCTGAAGGTCGCAAAATCCTGTTTCTCCGACATCGTCGAGGGCACCGGCACCATCATCGCACGCGAGGCAAGCTCGGTACGGCCGGAGCGGCCCGGGCTGAAGGTGACGGAGGTGCTGGCGGAAGCCGGCGACACCACCACCGCAGGCCAGGTGCTGGCGCGGCTGGCGCTGCCCGAGGGCGGCACGCTTCAGGTCACCGCCCCCGTGGCAGGCGTGATCGCCACATCGACCGCGCAGATCGGCAACCTCGCCTCCGCCAAAGGCGAGGCGCTGTTCACGATCGTGGCGCGCAGCGAGTACGATCTTGTCGCCCTGGTCGCGACCAGCGATATGCGCAAGCTCGCGGTCAACCAGGTGGCGACCGTGCGCATCGCCGGCGCCGGCGATATCGACGGCAAGGTGCGCCGCATCGGCCCGACGGTTGAGCCGAATATCCAGCAGGGCATGGTCTATATCGGCATCTCCTCACAGAAACGGCTGTTGCTGAATGCGAGCGGCCGCGCACTGATCAAGTCCGGCCAGAGCTGCAACGTCGCGGTGCCGCTGACCTCGGTGCAGTATTCCTCCGCGGGCACCGTCGTGCAGGTGATCCGCCGCAACCGCGTCGAGACCAAGCGCGTCGAGGTCGGACTGATGTCGGGCGGCAATATCGAGATCCGCGACGGCCTCAATGAAGGTGATATCGTCGTCGCCCGCGCCGGCGCGCTGCTGCGCGAAGGCGATCCGGTGCGCACCGTGATGGCCGCGGAAGCGGCGAAGTAATCTCTACGATCGTCATTGCGAGGAGCAAAGCGACGAAGCAATCCAGACTCTTTCCGCGGGAAAATTCTGGATTGCTTCGCTGCGCTCGCAATGACGATGTGATTGCAGATGTGCGCTGAGCACGTAGATCGTAGGGTGGATTAGCCGAAGGCGTAATCCACCTATTTGCTTTCCACGCTGAGGAGAGAGAGGTGGTGGATTACGCTTCGCTAATCCACCCTACCAGCGCTAAGAAAAACTAGCCGCCGGCTTCGCCGAAATGGACGTCCTCGAGCAGCGAGGAAGAGACGGACGGGACCTGGTCGCCTTCGCTGGCGCGGGAGATGGCAAGGCGGGTCTTGTTGAAGACGCTCTCGGCGCTGCCCTGCGCATTGAGGTTGTTGAGGAACTCGCTGACCAGCACGCTGTGCTCGCCCTTGCCGTCGTCGACGACCTTGCCCGGCGAGGCCGAGGAGAGGATCAGCGCATTGTCGGAGGCGCTGATCGGCGCGAGGCCGTGGCTGTAGGAACGGAAGCGGCGCTCATAGGGATTGCGGCGGGAGGCGTCGACCACGACGAGCTTGGCCTTGGCGCCCTGCTCCTTCATCATGTCGAGCACGCCCTCGATGGAGACGCCCTGGCGGCGGACATCGTTTTCCTTCCAGATCGCGGCATCGACCGGCAGCATGTAGCTCTCGCGGCCGGCCTGCACGCCGTAGCCGCCGAAGAACAGCATGACGACGGTGTCGCGCTTGATCCGGGACTTCAGGCGATTGACGGCGCGGACCATGTCGTCCTTGGTCGCGTCTTCCACCATGTCGACGTCAAAACCGTTCTTGCGCAGCGACGAGGACAGCGCGCGGGCGTCGTTGATCGACTGCGTCAGCGGCGCGGTGGCGTCGGGGTAATGTCCATTGCCGATGACGAGGGCGAGACGCGAGGCCTGGCCGATCGAGCCGGTGACCTGGTCGGTCGAAACGGCCTTGGCGGCATCGAGCGCCCGCATGTTGAGGGCAGCATGGGCGCCGATCACGAGCGAGACCGTGCCGATGAGGGCTGCGGCCACCGCGATCGTGCGTCGGGAAATGTCGAGCTGCGTTACATTCATCTCGCGTCATTCCTGTCAGTGCCAAAGACCAGCCAAGCACGCGCACACTGTTTGAGTAGCGCGATAGCGTCTTTGGGTTTGAGGGATTGGCCGGGGGTGTGCCCCCGAATTGCGCGCAATTTGCGGCGCCGCACCAAACAAACCCTTAACCGGATATCGCCTCCCCCGCAATAGATCGTCGAAAATTTGAGCTAAGCCACTGGAAACATGAGTTAATTTTCACTGCCCAATGTGTGATTTTTTTGCGTCCCCGTAGCCTTCCGGAGCCTGATTATGCAGGCTTCGTGCCGGCTTTTTCTGTGACCATCACCACATTTGTATTTCCTGCGAATCCGGGTAGCTTTTTCAACGACTTGCAGGGGGTGGCGCGCGGCTGGGAGCGTGCCGGCCGGCGCCCTCGGCCAAATTCCCGCGACCAGGTATTTCATGAGCTTCCAATATTTTGCCGGCGCCGCCTGCCGGGCGCTGACGGCGCGGAAGGACGGCCCTTCGCTTTACGACGTTTGCGATCCCGTATTGACCGCTGCGGCCAGCGGCGATCCGCATCTGGCCAAGTTCTACAAGACCGCGCTCGGCAATCCCGCATTGCGGGTGCTGCTGCGCCGGGCCGGACTGCCCGAGCTGCGCGACGAAGGCAAACTGGCCCGGCTGCGCCAGGCGCTGGTGCGCGCCCGCGACGAGGCCGAGCCCGATTGGGCGGCGGTCGGCCAGCCCGTCGCCGATCTCGTCGACAGCATCGCGCTGGATCATCCCAAGCCGCCGCCGGCCATGTTCACCGGCGCCACGCCGCAACAATCCCAGATCGACGGCGTGATCCGCGACTGCGCGCAGCATCTGCTGGGCTCGTACCGCAAGAATGGCTTTCTGCCGACCTACGCCGCGTTCAACCTGATCGGCGACCCCGATTTCCGCGGGCGCGAGCTGACCATGGCGCTCACGGGTCTCAACGCGCGCGGCTACAAGAACTCCTCGCTGCTGTTCAACCTCGCCCGTGTCTTCATCGCGCGAACGCCGGCGCGCGCCGTCGTCAATCCGCCCTGGCGAGGGGTTGCCGAACCGATGTGGGAGCCGGTGCAGATCCGCCACCGCTCGGCCTATTACGACGCGTTCTTCATCGAGGCGCTGTTGAGCTACGTCGAGACAGGGCTGGCCTCGCTCGCCGACAAGATGGCGGCGGAGCGCGCGGTCGCGGACATGGTCGATTTCTGCGTCAACATCAGCCGCGAAGAGGTCGAGGGCATCGACGGGGCGCGGTTCAACGTCATCACCGCGCTCGCGCCCGCACCGCATCCGCGCTTCTCGCGCTACTTCGCCCAGATCAAGCAGGACCTCGGTTTCGGCGTCTACGTGCCGGATTGCGACACCACGGCGTGCTCGATCTCCGCCGCGACGCAGGCCGGCTGCACCGATCCGATCCTCGACCAGCCGCTGCTGGATTTCTATGCGGGCTATCAGGTGCGCGCCGGCGTCAACGAGCCGCGCGTGACCGTGCCGCTCAACGACAATATCGACTACGAGGGCGGGGTTGCGACCTGGATCGACAACCTCAAGGGCGAGCGGCCCTATGGCAACGATCTCGATCCGACGCTCAATCTCGACATTCTCGAGGTCAGCTTCCGCAACCTCGCGCGCTGGAAAGTATTGGAGACACCGGCGCGGCTCGCCACCGTTCATCGCATCATCGGCTTCCAGAAGCGGCTGGCGGCGAGCGGCGCCTTCGCCAATCCGCGCTCGCACATCTATTATCTGCCGGAGCTCTACAGCGCCTATTTCGGCCGCTGCTATGCTGCTTTCCTGGCGCTGCCGCTGGCGGCGCAGGCGATCATCGATCCCGACGGCGATTTCGATTTCATCCGCCACCGCGTGCTCGCCTACGTCAAGGGCGAGCTGATGGCCGCCGAGATGAACGTGTTCGACGCAGCGCTCGCCCTGATCGCGCTCGGCCATCTCGGCGCCGACCCGCGCGCCTTTGCGCCGGCGCTGAACGTGATCGTGGCGAGTCTCGGCGAAGGCGGCCGCCGCGGCCCGTTCCGCGCCTATGAATGGAACAAGATGAAGACGCCGACGCGGATTTTGGTCGGCGGTCCGGAGGTCACGTCGGCATTTGTGCTGATGGGCCTAGCGGTGGCCAAGCGGGCGATGACGCGGGGATAGGTTTGGTAGGGTGGGTTAGCGAAGCGTAACCCACCACTTCTGCCGCCGTGGAGGCGAAAGAGGTGGGTTACGCCTTCGGCTAACCCACCCTACAAAACTTCGCTGATGACAGTAAGTTGAAAGCCGAACTGTCAGGCATATGCTGGCCGGGCGGACAAAAGCCGACCACAATTGCGCGGTCTATCGCAATTTCATCACACGCGGACCGGCATGTTGCGAAAATTCCTGATTGCGCTGTCATTGCTTGGCTTCTCCTTGCCCGGCTTGCCGTCGCCGGCTGAGGCCGCCGACATCACCGGCACCGCAAAGGTTCGCGCCGGCGACGCGGTGGTGATCGGCAACACGCGGATCAGACTCGGCGGCATCGACGCGCCCGCGGTCGACCAGCTCTGCCTCAACAACAAGGGCGAGCGCTGGACCTGCGGCATCGCGGCCCGCGACGAGCTCGCCAAATATGCCGACGGCAAGAGCTGGGTCTGCCATGCGAGGTCGATCGACCGGCGCGGCCGCACCGTGGCGCGCTGCGATGTCGGCGGCGAGGACATCCAGAAATGGCTGGTGCACACAGGCTGGGCGCTGGCCTACACCCGCATGTCGCACGACTATGAGGCGGACGAGAAGGCCGCACGGGAGGCCAAGGCCGGGATGTGGCAGGGCGCCTTCATCGCGCCCTGGGACTGGCGCGTGCGCAACAAGAAGACCACCATCCTCGGCGCCACCAAGCCGCCCGACGGCGCGCATGCGATCCTGCTCGCTTCGGCCTCGGGCCCGGTCGCGCCCTCGCCGGACTGCACCATCAAGGGCAATGTCAACACCGCCGGCGAGTGCATCTATCACCAGCCGACCAGCCGTTGGTACACCCAGATCAAGATGAAGATCAGCAAGGGCACGCGCTGGTTCTGCTCGGTGGAGGAAGCCGAAGCTGCGGGCTGCCGCGAGACTAAGAGATAGCCCACGTCAGACCTGCGTTTTCCGGCCTTTTCTTGCACCGCAGCGCCGCGTAAAAGTGTAAATCAGCGACCCACCGATCCTGTTCTCAGGCAACAAGGACCAACAGCAATGACCGTTCGCGCGGGCCGGGAATTTCTGGCCATCCCCGGGCCCACCAATATGCCCGACGAGGTGCTGCGGGCGATGCATCGTCCGGCGATCGACATCTACTCCAAGCAGATGACCGATCTGACCGAGAGCCTGCTCAGCGACATCTCGAAACTGTTTGCGACCAAGGGCAAGTCCTACATCTACATCGCCAACGGACACGGCGCCTGGGAAGCGGCGCTGAGCAACGTGCTGTCGCGCGGCGACAAGGTGCTGGTGCTCGAAAGCGGACGGTTCGCGATCGGCTGGGGCAATGCGGCTTCCCTGATGGGTGCCGAGGTCGAGGTGCTCAAGGGCGACTGGCGCCGCGCGGTACGGCCGCACGAGGTCGAGGAGCGCCTGCGCCGCGACAAGGAGCACACCATCAAGGCCGTCGTCGTCGTCCAGGTCGACACCGCCTCAGGTGTGCAGAACGACATCGAGGCGATCGGCAAGGCGATCAAGGCGAGCGGCCACCCGGCGCTGTACATGGTCGACACTGTCGCCTCGCTCGGCTGCATGCCGTTCGAGATGGACAAATGGGGCATCGACGTTGCGATGTCGGGCTCGCAAAAGGGCCTGATGACGCCGCCCGGTCTCGGCTTCGTCGCGGCCAACGCGCGCGCGCTCGAGGTCCAGAAGACCGCCAACATGAGCACACCCTATTGGAGCTGGAGCGAGCGCGAGGGCAGCGAGCACTATCGCAAATATGCCGGCACCGCGCCGGTGCATCTGTTGTTCGCGCTACGCCAGGCGATCGACTTGTTGCACGAGGAAGGGCTTGAGAACGCCTTCCGCCGCCACAGCCTGCTCGGCGAAGCCGCGCGCCGCGCCGTCGGCGCGTGGTCCGAAGGGCAGGTGCTTGGCTTCAACGTCGCGGAAGCCAGCGAACGCTCCAACACCGTGACCACGGTGACCATGAGCAACGGCCACGATCCGGCAATCCTGCAACGCTATTGCAAGGAGAAGTGCGGCGTCGTGCTCGGCACCGGCATCGGCGATCTCTCGGGACAAGCCTTCCGCATCGCCCATATGGGCCACGTCAACGCTCCGATGCTGCTCGGCACGTTGGGGGTGATCGAGGTCGGGCTGAATGCGCTGAAGATCCCGCACGGCAAAGGCGGGCTCGAAGCGGCAGTTGCGTATCTCGGCGAAGAGGTGGCGGCGTAAACCTGTCGTTCCGGCGAAGGCCGGGACCCATACCGCGTGATCTATCGACAGAGCGCGGTCGCAGTACCGAGGACCGTTTCACTCCGAGTCTTCGCCAAACTCCTCCCTGGGGTTATGGGTCCCGGCCTTCGCCGGGACGACCCGGTTGCTTTAGCCGATACGCTTCAACCTGCGCCTTCAGCTCATCCAGCGACGCAAGTGGCGCCTTCGGATCGACCCGATATTCCCCGTGCGCCAGCCACGACAGCACCTTCGCATCGACGATCGGCGAATGGTGGATGACGTCGCCGTAGTTGCCGAGGTCGTGCGTCACGTCCTTGATCGCCCGGAAATCGTACAGGCGCACATTGGGAAGCTGGGTCAGGCGCTGCGCCATGACGGCGGTGAGGTCGGTGACGATCTTCAGCGTCGCAGGCGAAGCATCGCGCATCGCGACGAATTGCAGGATCGAATAGGGCGGGAAGTAGATGTCGAAGGTCACGTCCGGATGGCGCGCGATCAGGCCGACGGCGTCATGCTCGAAATGCCGCACCATGGCGTCGTAACGATAGCCTTCGCCGAGAAATCGGCTGCGTACGGGATCGGTGATATAGGCGAAGGCCGCGAGCGTCCTTTTCGCATTATAGGCGCGCGCGACGTCGACATCCCGCGGCAGCGCATAGATGTCGTCGACGTCTTCAAGCGCAAACTTGATTGGCAGAAAAGGCGCCGCCCGGGTCAGCGGCTGCCGCAACGGCGGAACCGACCGGAGCAATGCGAACAGGGATTCCTTCGCCATGGCCGCACTGAACAGATACGACGCGATGCCTTTTGCTGTCCCGCGATAGAGATCGGCAGAGAGATAAGGATCCGTCTCGATGTCGGCCGCATCGACAAAGATGAAGTCGTCCATCTGCCAGATCACGCGCTTTGCGCCGCGGTCGATTGCCTGCTCCAGCACAAAACCCTGCTGGCGCGAATTGGACCCGGTCATCGCCAGCTTCAACGAGTGCACGCCAAGCGCATGGTCGATGTCGCTCTGACGGAAATGGATCGCGAGCGAGGTGCCCATGAAGGCGGTGTCGAACGACTGGCTGCGGATCAGCCCAACATTCTGCACGCGCGTGTCATCGGAATAGAACGGCGCGACGAGACGCGAGGGCCGAAACAGCTGCAGCGGATCGACGACATAGGTGAGCGCCGCCGCCCCGAGCACGCACGCGATGCTCGCGAGGAGAAGACGCCCTGGATGTGTGAACGCGCCGCGCATCAGAACCGGAAATAAATGAATTCGCTGTGACTCTGGATACCCAAAATCCCGAACGCAAGCACCAGCGACGCACCATAGAGAACCAGCGGCCGCATCCGTCCGGCCATCAGACCCTCGCCGACCCTGCGGTTGGCGTGGTCGTATTCCATGATACCTTGCGTGTTCGGCGCGAGCCACACCAGCGCGGCGTAGATCGTGACCATCACCAGCGCCGCAATCTCCTCGCGACCGAAGACGATGTTCGAGGGATCGGCCATGGCGTGAAGAACCCGCATGGCCCAATCGACCCGTTCGGCACGGAAGAATACCCAGGCCACAACGACGGCGAGAAATGTCAGCACGGCCCCGGCGACGCGAGTTGGGCTCGCGAGCAACTTCGGAACATTCGGCACCAGCGCGTTGAAAGCGTGATTGACGCAGAGATAGGCGCCATGCAGCGCGCCCCAAATGACAAAAGTCCAAGCCGCGCCGTGCCAGAGCCCGCCGAGCAGCATCGTCAGCAGCAAATTGACATAACGGAGCACGCGGCCGCGCCTGTTGCCCCCGAGCGGGATGTAGAGATAGTCGCGCAGGAAGTGCGACAGCGTCATGTGCCAGCGCCGCCAGAATTCGACGATGCTGGTGGCCTTGTAGGGCGAGTTGAAATTGACCGGAAGGAAGATGCCGAACATCAGCGATATCCCAATCGCCATGTCCGAATAGCCGGAAAAGTCGAAATAGAGCTGGAAGGTGTAGGCGAGCGCGCCAAGCCAGGCCTGATCAAAACTCGGCGCGCGCGCATCGAAGGCGAGCGCGACCAGCGGCTGGATGCCGTCGGCAAGGCACGTCTTCTTGAAGAGGCCGATTGCGAAGATGATGAGGCCGCACAGGATCAGATGCCCATGCGGACGCTTGGTTTCCTCCCGTTCGAATTGCGGGATCATGTCCTTGTGGTGAAGGATCGGCCCCGCGATCAGATGCGGGAAGTATGTCACGAACAGCGCGTAGTGCGGCAGCGCGTAGGCCGCGACCTGCCCGCGCCATGCGTCGACCAGGAACGCGATCTGGGTGAATGTGTAGAAGGAGATGCCGACCGGCAGCAGGATGTGGACCGCAAAGTGCGTGCCGGCCAGCGCGTTGATGTTCTCGGTGACGAAGCCGGCATATTTGAAGATGCCAAGCACGAGGAGGTCGCCGGCGACGCCGAAGGCAAGTGCCGCCTTTCGTTGCGACGGAGCAAGCTTCGCCACGATCAGGAGGTGGCCTATGCCGTAGTTGAAGGCGATCGATATCAGCAACAGGGCGACGAACTGCCAGTTGCCGATGGCATAGAAGGTGAGCGAGGCCACCGCCAGCCAGATCACCGGGGCCAGATTGCTGCGCAGCCCGAGCCAGAAATAGCCAGCCAGCGCGGCCGGCAGGAACAGCAGGATGAACGGGTAGGAATTGAACAGCATCAGGCTGGACCGGCGGCGGGGATAGGAAGCCTAAAGCATAGAAGAGACCGATCAACAACCCGGCGAGTTGGCGCTGTAGCGCTGGCAATTCGCGGAATCGGGACGATATAAGGCAGGACGCATCTGAATGAGGATCGAGTGACACAAGCCAGAACACCTTCCCAGCCTCCCGTCGCCCCGCGCCGGCCGCATTCCTTCACGCGGCACGGCATTACCGTGACCGACGACTATGCCTGGCTGAAGGACGAGAAATGGCAGGAGGTGCTGCGCGACCCCGCGGTGCTCGATCCCGACATCCGCAAATATCTCGACGCAGAAAATGGCTACACCGAGAGCCTGCTCGGCCACACCGCAGCCCTGCAGAAGACGCTGGTGCGCGAGATGCGGGGGCGGATCAAGGAGGATGATTCCAGCGTGCCGTCGCCGGATGGTCCCTTCGCCTATTTCCGCAAATTCCGCGAAGGCGGTCAGCACGAGCTGTTCGGCCGCATGCCGCGCGATGGCGGCGAGGGCCACATCGTGCTCGACGGCGATGCGCTCGCCAAGGACCATACTTATTTCAAGTTCGGCGGCAGCCGGCACTCGAACGACCACAGGCTGCAGGCCTGGAGCGCCGACACCAAGGGCTCGGAATATTTCTCGATCCGCGTGCGCGACTGGGCGACCGGAAAGGACCTCGACGACGTCGTCGAGGAGACCGACGGCGGCGTGGTCTGGAGCAAGGACGCCACGTCGTTCTTCTACGTGAAGCTCGACGACAATCACCGCCCCATGCAGGTGTGGCGGCACAAGCTCGGCACTCGGCAGGCCGACGACACGCTGGTCTACGAAGAGCAGGATTCCGGCTGGTTCACCCATCTCCAAGAGAGCACCAGCGGCCGCTTCTGTGTCATCGCGGGCGGCGACCACGAGACCTCCGAGCAGCGGCTGATCGACCTCGCCCATCCCGACGCACCGCCGCGTCTCGTCGCGGCACGCGAGGAAGGCGTGCAATATTCGCTCGCCGACCGCGCCGACGAACTCTTCATCCTCACCAACGCGGACGAGGCCATCGACTTCAAGATCGTCACCGCACCGCTGGCTTCACCCGAGCGCAAGAACTGGCGCGATCTGATCCCGTCTCGTCCGGGCATCTACATCATCGATCTCGATCTCTATGCCGGCCACATGGTGCGGCTGGAGCGCGCCAATGCGTTGCCGTCCATCGTGATCCGCGACCTCGCCTCCAACGAGGAGCACGCCATCGCCTTTGACGAAGCGGCCTATTCGCTGGATACGATGGGCTCCTACGAGTTCGACACGACGAACTTGCGTTTCGCCTATTCGTCGATGACGACGCCGTCGGAAGTCTATGACTACGACATGGTCAAGCGCACGCGCACCCTGCGCAAGCGGCAGGAGATCCCGTCCGGCCACAATCCTGCCGATTACGTCACCACGCGCATCATGGCGAAGGCGCATGACGGCGCCGAGGTGCCGGTCTCGATCCTCCATCGCCGCGGGCTCACGCTCGACGGTGCGGCGCCGCTGCTGCTCTACGGCTACGGCTCCTACGGCATGGCGATGCCGGCTTCGTTCAGCGCCAACCGGCTGTCGCTGGTCGATCGCGGCTTCGTCTATGCCATCGCCCATATCCGCGGCGGCGCCGACAAGGGCTGGGGCTGGTATCTCGACGGCAAGCGCGAGAAGAAGACGAACTCGTTCGACGATTTTGCCGCCAGCGCACGCGCGCTGATCGATACGAAGTACACCAGTGCAAAGCGCATCGTCGGCCACGGGGGCTCGGCTGGCGGCATGCTGATGGGCGCGGTGGCGAACCGCGCTGGCGAATTGTTCGCCGGCATCGTTGCCGAAGTGCCGTTCGTCGACGTGCTCAACACCATGCTCGACGACACGCTGCCGCTGACGCCGCCGGAATGGCCGGAATGGGGCAACCCGATCGAGAGCGAAAAGGATTTCCGCACCATCCTGTCGTATTCGCCCTACGACAATGTCGCGGCGAAAGACTATCCCGCCATCCTGGCGATGGGCGGGTTGACCGATCCGCGCGTCACGTACTGGGAGCCAGCCAAATGGATCGCGCGCCTGCGCGCAACCATGAGCGGCGGCGGCCCGGTCCTGCTCCGCACCAACATGGGCGCCGGCCACGGCGGCGCCTCGGGACGCTTCAACCGGCTCGATGAAGTCGCGATCGTCTATGCGTTCGCGCTGTGGGCGGTGGGAATGGCGGAGGCGGGGGTGTAGGCGCTCATATGCCTCCCCATCGTCGTCCTGGCGAAAGCCAGGACCCATACCGCGTGATCTATCCGATAAAGTCGGTGTCAATACCGCGCGAAAACACGACGACTCCGAGTCTTCGCCAAATTACTCCCAGGGGTAATGGGTCCTGGCTTTCGCCAGGACGACGACGGAGATTGTGAGACGAGTTGTCGTCCTTTACCTTCCGTTCGCCTTCCGCCATGCGGCAAAGTCGGTCAGCGTCTGCGGGTCCGTCGCCGGATAGAGACCGAAAATGCCGCGGCCCTTGTTGACTTCCTCGGTGACGAAGTCCTCGAACGCGGTCATCTCGAAGGTCTCGTTGGCGATCTCCTCAGTGAGATGCGCGGGAATCACGATCACACCGTCGCTGTCGCCGAGAATGACGTCGCCAGGAAACACCGGCGCGTCACCGCAGCCAATGGGAGCGTTGATCTCGATGGCGTGATGCAGCGTCAGATTGGTCGGTGCGCTCGGGCGGTGGTGGTAGGCGGGGATACCCAGCTTGGCGATCTCGGCCGAGTCACGGAAACCGCCATCAGTGACGACACCGGCGACACCACGCTTCATCAAGCGCGTGACCAGGATCGCACCGGCGGAAGCGGCGCGCGCGTCCTTGCGGCTGTCCATCACCAGCACGCTGCCTGGCGGGCAATCCTCGACCGCCTTGCGCTGCGGATGGGAGCGATCCCTAAAGACGTCGATGGTGTTGAGATCCTCGCGGGCCGGCATATAGCGCAGCGTGAAGGCTTCACCGACCATGGTTGGCTGGCCGGCACTGAGCGGGTGCACATCCTGGATCATCTGGATGCGCAGGCCACGCTTGAATAACGCGGTGGCGACGGTGGCGGTGGAGACGGATTTGAGCTTGTTGCGGGTGGCTTCGGTGAGTTTGGTCATCTCGTGCTCTTTCATGGTCGTCATTCCGGGGCGATGCGTCAGCATCGAACCCGGAATCTCGAGGTTCCGGGTCTGGTCCTTCGGACCATCCCGGAACGACAGAAACTAGTAAATCGAGGGCTCGCCGATCGGCCCGCCGAAATCGGTCTCGAGGAAGTCGAAGTCGCAGCCGTCATTGGCTTGCTTGATGTGCTTGGTGAACATCCAGCCATAGCCGCGCTCGAAGCGACGCTCGGGCTGCTTCCACGCGGCGCGGCGCTTGTCGAGCTCGGCTTCCGACACATCGAGATTGATGGTGCGGGCGGCGACATCGAGCGTGATGCGGTCGCCGTTCCGCACCAGCGCCAGCGGCCCGCCGACATAGGATTCGGGGGCGACGTGCAGAATGCAGGCCCCGTAGCTGGTGCCGCTCATGCGCGCATCGGAGATCCGCACCATGTCGCGGACGCCCTGCTTCACGAGCTTGGTCGGGATCGGCAGCATGCCCCATTCCGGCATGCCCGGCCCGCCCTGCGGCCCCGCATTGCGCAGAATGAGGATGTGGTCTTCGGTGACGTCGAGATCGGGATCGTCGACCGCCTTCTTCATCGAAGGGTAGTCGTCGAACACCAGCGCCGGGCCGGTGTGCTTGAGGAAGCGCGGGGCGCAGGCGCTCGGCTTGATGACGCAGCCGTCGGGCGCGAGATTGCCCTTGAGCACGGCGAGTGCGCCTTCCTTGTAGATGGGATTGTCGATCGAGCGGATCACGTCGTCATTGTGGACCTCGGCGTGCGCGATGTTCTCGCCCAGCGTCTGGCCGGTGACGGTGATGCAGTCGAGATGCAGATGCGGCTTGATCTGCCCCATCAGCGCCGGCAGCCCGCCGGCATAGAAGAAGTCTTCCATCAGATAGGCATCGCCGCTCGGCCGCACATTGGCGATAACGGGCACCTTGCGGCTCGCAATCTCGAAATCGTCGAGGCCGATATCGAGACCGGCGCGGCGAGCCTGCGCGATCAGATGGATGATCGCATTGGTCGAACAGCCCATCGCCATCGCCACTGCGATCGCGTTCTCGAACGCCTTGCGGGTCTGGATCGTCTTCGGCGTCAGATCTTCCCAGACCATATCGACGATGCGGCGGCCGCATTCGGATGCCATGCGGATATGGTTGGCATCAGCGGCGGGAATCGAGGAGGCGCCCGGCAGCGTCATGCCGATCGCCTCGGCAATCGCGGTCATGGTGGAAGCCGTGCCCATGGTCATGCAGGTGCCGTAGCTGCGCGCAATGCCGGCTTCGATGTCGAGCCAGTCCTTCTCGGAGATTTTCCCGGCGCGCCGCTCGTCCCAGTATTTCCAGCCGTCCGAGCCGGAGCCGAGCGTCTTGCCCTTCCAATTGCCGCGCAGCATCGGGCCGGCCGGCAGATAGATCGCCGGAATGTTCATCGAGGTCGCGCCCAGCAGCAGCGCGGGCGTGGTCTTGTCGCAGCCGCCCATCAGCACCACGCCGTCGACCGGATGGCTGCGCAGCAGCTCCTCGGCGTCCATCGCCAGCAGATTGCGATAGAGCATGGTGGTCGGCTTGAGCAGCGATTCCGACAGCGACAGCGCCGGCAGCTCCAGCGGCAGGCCACCCGCCATCAGGATGCCGCGCTTGACGTCATCGACGCGCGACTTGAAGTGCATGTGGCATGGCTGCGCGTCCGACCAGGTGTTGAGGATCGCGATGATGGGGCGGTCCTTCCACTCCTCCGGCGCGTAGCCCATCTGCATGGTGCGGGAGCGATGGCCGAACGAGCGGAGATCGTCGGGTGCGAACCAGCGCGCGCTGCGGAGCTGGTCGGGCGTCAGTTTCTTCTTGGTCATGATTGGGTGCCCCATTTCTGCACGGTGTTCCGCTCGATGGCGCGGAAGATCAGGTTTTCGACAAAAAGCCCGATGATGATCACCGTCAAGAGGCCGGCGAAGACCGCAGGTATGTCGAGGAGGTTGCGGTTTTCGAAGATGAACCAGCCGAGCCCGCCCTGCCCCGACGATACGCCGAACACCAGCTCGGCCGCGATCAGCGTGCGCCAGGCAAAGGCCCAACCGATTTTGAGACCGGTCAGGATCGAGCCGAACGCCGCGGGGATCAGGATTTTCGCCACGTAGGGCAATCCGCGCAGGCCGTAATTGCGGCCGACCATGCGCAGCGTGTTGGACACGCTCTTGAAGCCGGAATGGGTGTTGAGCGCGACCGGCCACAGCACCGAATGGATCAACACAAACACCAGACTGCCGTTGCCGAGACCGAACCAGATCAAAGCGAGCGGCAACAGGGCGATCGCCGGCAGCGGATTGAACATCGCCGTAACAGTCTCGAGGAAATCGGTGCCGATGCGGGTCGAGATCGCGAGCACGGTGAAGATCGCGGCGAGCGCGATGCCGGCCGAATAGCCCATGAACAGCACTTTCAGCGACGCCCAGGCCCGCATGGGAATCGTGCCGTCCTTGACGCGGTCGTAGAGCGTAAGGATCGTGTCGTGCAGGGTCGGAAACAGCAGGGGATTGTCGAGGGTGAGGCCGTAGGCCTCCCAGACCGCCGCGAGGAACAGGATGATGACGGTCTTGCGGACAAAACCATCGTTCCACAACAGCTCGAGCACGCTCAGCTTGCGCTCGACTTCGGCTGCGCTACCGGCGACCGGCGCCTCACGTAGCAGAATCCTGGCTTCGCCCATGAAAGGCTCCCCTCAATGCGCCGTTGCTTCGGCGGCGAACAGGAGATCATGAATCTCCTTCTCGAGCCGGCCGGCACTGCCGTCGTCATTCGAGACCTTGTCGACGTCGACCACCTCGGCCTTGACGCGGCCGGGGTGCGGCGACAGCAGCAGGATGCGGTTGCCGATGCGGATCGCTTCCGCAATCGAGTGGGTCACGAACAGCACGGTAAATTTGGTCTCGCTCCAGAGCTGGAGCAGCTCGTCCTGGCAGGTTCGGCGCGTCAGCGCGTCGAGCGCGGCGAACGGCTCGTCCATCAGCAGGATGTCCGGCTCCATCGCCATGCCGCGCGCGATCGCGACGCGCTGCTTCATGCCGCCGGAGAGCGTGTGCGGATAGGCATCGACCACGCGGGTCAGGCCGACCTTCTCGATATAGGCCCGCGCCCGCGCTTCGGCGTCCTTACGCGACAATTTTCGCGCGGTCAGCAGCGGAAACATCACGTTGGCCAGCACGCTCTTCCAGGGCAGCAACTGGTCGAACTCCTGGAAGATCATCATGCGATCGGCGCCGGGACCGTGGATCTCGCGGTCGTTGATGGTCATGCGGCCTTCGCTCGGGCTCATATAGCCGCCGACGGCCTTGAGCAGGGTCGACTTGCCGCAGCCGGACGGCCCGAGCAGCACGAAGCGATCGGACTTGCCGACCGTAAAGCTCACCCTTTCCGTGGCGGTGACGACTGCGCTGGAGGTCTTGTAGCGCAGCGTCACGGAGCTGACGTCGAGCAGCGCCATCAGTTGCCCTTCAGATCATGGGCAACGGGGAGATAGTAATCAGTCCAGGCCTTGGGCTGGGTCTTCAGGGTCCCGGTCTTGAACAGATGGGCGGCGAATTTCATGGTGCCCTGCGGTTCGAGGTTCCACTCCATCATGCCGGGCTCCTTGAGCAGATCGAGCAGCTCTTCCACCGAGGTCTTGTCGCCGGTGATCTCCTTGTAGATTTCGACCGCCTGTCGGGTGTCGCTGCGGATCAGATCCTGCGCTTCCTTGGTCGCATCGCGCACGGCCTGGGTGATTTTCGGGTTGGCATCGGCGAACTTCGTGGTGGTGAAGAACTGCGCCTGGCTGAGCGGGCCTCCCATCACGTCAGGCGACGACAGCACGACATGCGCACCCGGCACGTTCTTCAGCTCGAGGAAGGTGAACGGCGGAATCGAGAAATGGGTGTGCACCTCGTGCTTGGCGTTGGACAGCGCCGCATAGGCGTCGGGATGGCCGAGCTGCACCGTGTTGACGTCCAGCTTCGACCATTGGTCGGCGCCAAAGGCTTCGGCGGCGGCGATCTGGAGCACGATCGCCTGGGTCGAGACTTTTACGGTCGGCACGGCGATCTTGTCGCCGGGGCCGAAATCCCTAATCGACTTGATGTTGGCGTCGCGGCTGATCAAGGTCATCGGCTGCGCCGAGGTCGCGACGATGCCCTTGACGCCGCCGCGGGTGCGGTCCCACAGCAGCAGCAGATTGCCGGTGCCGGTGTTGAGGATGTCGACGCCGCCCGCGAGCAGCGCGTCGGTCTGCGCACCGCCGCCGGAGAAGGTGACCCATTTGGTGGTGACACCGGCCACCCCGAGCTGGGCTGCGTGTTTCTCGATCAGCTTCTGCTTTTCCATGATGTGGCTCGGCATGTAGAAAATGCCGGGCTGGCGCGACAGCGAGATCTCGGACTTTTGCTGCGCCTTCGCGGGCGAGGACGTCAGCGCTGTTGCGGCGATCAGGGCGATGGCCGTGAGGCCGCACTGCAATTGCTTGATCATTGTTGTTCGTTTCCTCCGGCCGCCATTGACGAGCGATCTCACTGATGCGCTAATGCATTAGTGCATCAAAGGCAAGGCCGGCCGGAGCCCTTCGCATGGAAACAGCCCAATCCGCTCCCCGCGCGGCTGCCCGCCCGGGCGCGCGGCTCGACCGGGCCCGGCAGGCGGCACCGCAAGTGTTCGAGCGGCTGCGCAACGCCATCCTCGCGCTCGAACTGCCGCCGGGCTCGCCGCTGTCGCGCACGGATCTCGCCGCACAGTTCGGTGTCAGCTCGACGCCGATCCGCGACGCCTTGATGCGGCTGGAGGAAGAAGGGCTCGTCGACGTGTTTCCGCAGCACGCCACCGTCGTCAGCCGGGTCGATGTCGGTCGGGCCGAGCAGGCCCATTTCCTGCGCCAGGCGCTGGAGCTCGAAATCGTCCGGCTGCTTGCGCAGCAGCACAACGAAGCCCTGGTCATACGCCTCGACCACACGATCGCGCTCCAGCAGCAATTCGCCAAGGCCGGAGACTTCCAGAGCTTCATCGCCGGCGACAATGATTTTCACGCGCAGCTTTATGCCGCGGCCGGCAAGCAGGAGCTCTGGACGCTGGTGCGCAGTCGCAGCGGACATATCGACCGGCTGCGCCGGCTGCATCTGCCCTCACCCGGCAAGGCCCAGAACATCGTCCGCCACCACAAGCTGATCACGCGCGCGATCGAGGCCGGCGACGCCGATACCGCGCAACAGCATCTGCGCAAGCACCTGTCGGGCACGCTGAGCGAGCTCGACACGATCCGAAGCCACTATCCGGAATACCTGAGCGACTAGCCTATGGGGCCCGATTGTCGCGAGCGAGCGCTTGTGCACGTCACCGTGCATAACTTGGCGCAACCGATTCGCCTTTTGCGAGCAATTGTCGGATCTATGGCGAAGTGCTTGCAGGCCGGATGCAATCCGCGCAACAATTTCAGAGTTGATGGTTTGATTTGCGGTCGCTGGGAAACCCCATCCGGCCCGGAGGATACCAGACGTGGCCAACATCCTGATCGTGGATGACGACCCGGCCGTGCAGATGACGATTCGGCTGCTCCTGGAGAGGGCTGGTCATCACATCACCGTCGCCGGAGACGGCCGCAAGGGACTTGCGCTGTTCGAAGCCAGCCAGTTCGACCTGCTGTTTCTCGACATCTTCATGCCCGGCATGGACGGCCTGGAGACGATGCGCCACATCCGGGCGCTGCAGCCGGCGATTCCGATCGTCGTCATCTCCGGCCGTTCGTTCACGCCGGATGCTCATGCGGAGCCGGACTTCCTCAAGATGGCGACCAAGCTCGGCGCGGTGGCGAGCTTGCAGAAGCCGTTCCGGGCCGACGCGCTGCTCGCCGCGGTCGCTGGCTGCCTGGACGCGGCGCGGGCGGCATCGGTGAGGAATCCGGATGTCAGCACCGGCCGCCGATGACCAGAACCTTCATTCTGTTCCAACCGAGCACGGGCACGGCCTTTCGGGAAGCGGTGCAAATATCACCATGACGCTCGCTACGCGGCTCGCAATCGCGATGATCCTGCTGGTGGCGGTCACCGTGGCCGCAGTCGGCTGGCTCGGCTATCGCAACATCACCCAGGCCGTCATTCCGCGGGTCCTGGAGCGGATCGAAGCCCAGTCGAGCCTGCTGGCCACCCATCTTGAATCCTACGTTGCCGGCGCTCGTGGCGATCTACTCGGTTATCGCTCCGCCGCTGCCATCAATGGCCTGATCCGCGCCCATGTCGGTGGAGGCATCGATGCCGTCGACGGCGTTTCGGAGCAAACCTGGCGCGAGCGCATCGCAGCGCGGTTCGCAGCCGAGATCGACGCGAAACCGAGCTACGGGCAATTTCGAATTATCGGCCTTGACGACGACCAGCGCGAGCTGGTCCGCGTCGATCGCGCCGGCCCGAACGGAGCAGCACGGATCGTCCCCAACGGCGAACTCGAACGCAAGAGCGAACGAACCTATTTCCAGGAGACGATTCGATTGGCGCCGGGCGACGTCTATGTTTCGCCCCTCGATCTCGCCACCCGGCAGGGAGGAACCACGGACCCTCACATTCCGACGTTGCGCGTCGCGACGCCGCTGTTCACGCCGGATAGCAAGCCGTTCGGCATCATCATCGCCAATATCGACATGCGTCCCGCGCTCGATCGAATCCGCTCGACCGCGAGCGCCGGGGGAGAGATCTATGTCGTGAACGCGCGCGGCGACTATCTGGTCCATCCCGATCGCGCGCGGGAATTCGGCACATTGCGCGGCAGCGCAAATGACTGGCGCCGTGACTTTCCGTTCTTTGCAGCGCGGGCCGGCCTGCCGCAAGGATCGGCGCAGCTTACGAGCGACGGGTCGGGCCGGCCGAGTGGAGCGGCAATCGCGCCCGCGCTGCTTGCCGGCAAGGAGTGGTTGGCAGTCATCGAGACGGCCCCCTCCTCCGTGTTCAGCCGCGTTCCGGCGGCCATTCAAAAAACCTCCTCGCTGGTTGGCCTGCTTGCCGTCCTTGCCGCAGCTTTGCTTGCGATGCTGCTGGCGCGCTCATTGACGCGGCCGATCGGGCGTTTGACCGCGGCAGTGGAGGCGATCGGCAGCGGACGGCGCGCCGACATTCCCGTCGATGCGAGCGGAGAGACAGGCGTGCTGGCGCGGGCCTTTGCCCAAATGGTCGAAGAAACGAGAGCGAAGACGGCCGCTCTTGAACGCGAGGTCGAGGAACATCGCCGCACCGAGGCCGCGCGAAGCCATCATGAAGCGCGCGAGCGCTTGTTCAGCGCCGCCGTCGAATCCTCCGACGATGCGATCGTGATGCAATCGCTCGACGCCATCATCACCGGCTGGAATGCCTCCGCCGAGCGCCTCTACGGCTATCCGGCGAATGAGGCGATCGGGCAATCCACCTCGATTATCGTCCCACCCGACAGACGCGAGCAAGGCAAGGACTATTTGCGGCGGATCGCCGGAGGCGAGCCGATCGAACGCTTCGAGACGGTGCGCCTGCGCAAGGATGGCACGCCGGTCGAAATCTCACTCAGCCTGTCGCCGATCAGGGGCCCATCGGGCGAGATCGTGGGCGCCTCCGGCACCGCGCGCAGCCTGACCGAGGCGCGTCGGGCCGAGCGGGCGCTGCAGCAGCAGCTTGAGGAACGGCGACAACTTTTCGACACCTCGCAGGATCTGATCATGGTGATGGACGCGCGCGGCCACATCGCGCAGATCAGTCCGAGCAGCGAGGCCATTATCGGCTACCGGCCGGAGCAGATGATCGGCCGCAGCGGCGCCGATTTCATTCATCCCGGCCATCTCGACCAGTCGCGCGACGAGATGCGCGCGCTCAGGCGCGGCGAGCGGCTGAAGCTCGCCGACACCCGCTGCTTCCACAAGGACGGACGCGAGGTCTGGCTGTCCTGGCTCGGCAGCTGGTCCGACCACGCCCAGCGTTACTTCTTCGTCGGGCGCGACATGACCGAGGCGAGGCTCGCACAGGAATCCTTGCGGGAGAGCGAGCAGCTTGCGCGCAATATCGTCGAGACCTCCCTCGACGCCTTCACCCAGACAGACCACACCGGCGCCATCCTGAGTTGGAACTCGCAGGCCGAGAAGCTCTTCGGATGGACGCGTGAGGAGGCAATCGGCAAGAATGCGATCGAGCTTTTCGTCGCCCCCAGTGAGCGCGAAAGCGTCAGGGCCAGACTGAAGCTCTTTCTCGAATCCGAGCAACAATCGCTAGCCAATCCACGGCGCGAACTTTTGGTGCGGCGGCGCGACGGTAAGGAATTCAGGGCCGAGCTCAGCGTCACGGCGCTCCGGCGACGCGAAGGCGTTCTCCTCAATTCGTTCTACCGCGACCTGACCGACAAGATCGCGGCCGATGAACGCATCCGTCATGCCGAGAAGATGGAGGCGGTCGGCCAGCTCACCGGCGGCGTGGCGCACGACTTCAACAACATCCTCACCGTCATCACCGGAACGATCGAGATCCTGGCCGACGCGGTGGCCAAGGAGCCGGAGCTCGCGGCGATCACGAAGATGATCGACGAAGCCGCCGGCCGTGGCGCCGAGCTGACTCAGCATCTGCTGGCGTTTGCGCGCAAGCAGCCGCTCCAGCCGCGCGAGATCGACGTCAACGCGCTGATCATCGACACCGCGAAATTATTGCGGCCGACGCTGGGCGAGCAGATCCATATCGAATCGGTGTTCGAGGACGAGAACTGCGTCGCGACCGTCGATCCGAGCCAGCTCACCACCGCAATCCTCAACCTCGCGCTCAATGCCCGCGACGCCATGCCCGGCGGCGGCAAGCTGATCGTGGAGACGGGCGCGGCCTATCTCGACGAGGTCTATGCCAGCGTCAACGACGTCCCGCCGGGCCATTACGTGCTGATCGCCGTGAGCGACACCGGCAGCGGAATTCCCGCCAACATGCTGGCCCGGGTGTTCGACCCCTTCTTCACCTCGAAGGGACCGGGCAAGGGCACCGGCCTCGGGCTTTCGATGGTCTACGGCTTCATCAAGCAGTCCGCGGGCCATATCAAGATCTACAGCGAGGAAGACCACGGCACCACGATCAAGATGTATCTGCCGCCCGGCAAGACGCCGACGGCGGTCGGCGAGAGCGTGACGCCGGCGACCATCGAGGGCGGACACGAGACGATCCTGGTGGTCGAGGACGACCGGCTGGTGCGCGACTACGTGCTGGCACAGCTGCATTCGCTCGGCTACGTCACCTTGCAGGCTGCGAACGCCGCGGAGGCGCTCGCAATCGTCGCCGCCGGAAAACCGTTCGACCTCCTGTTCACCGACGTCATCATGCCCGGCAAGATGAACGGACGACAGCTCGCCGATGAACTGCAGAGGACGCGTCCCGATCTCAGGGTGCTCTACACGTCCGGCTATACCGAGAACGCGATCATCCATCACGGCCGGCTGGATTCGGGCGTTCTGCTGCTGGCGAAGCCCTATCGCAAATCGGATCTGGCGCGGGCCATCCGCAAGGCATTGAGCAGTTGATGTGAGGGGCCGTAGCCCGGATGGATCGCAGCGCAATCCGGGACGTGTCTTGCCGTGGACACGGATCCCCGGATTTCGCTACGCTCCATCCGGGCTACTGACCGATAAATTTACGACGCGCGCTGGGCCGCGGTCATCACGATCCGGATCAGATCGGCGGCATTGCGCGCACCGAGCTTCTTCATGATGTTGGCGCGGTGGTCCTCGATGGTGCGCGGGCTGATGCCGAGCGTGCGGCCGGCCTCCTTGTTGGAGGCGCCGGCGGCGAACTGCTCGAGCACCTCGCGCTCTCTGCGCGTCAACGGCTCGCGTCCGGGGAAATGCAGCGAACCGAACTTCGGCGCCGCGTTCTCCGACTGCCTGCGTGCATAGGCACCAATCGCCTCGTCGAGCCGGCCGACGATCTCGCTGCCGCGGAACGGCTTCTCGATGAAGTCGAGCGCGCCGCTCTTGATGGCCCCTACCGCCATCGCGATATCGCCCTGCCCGGAGATCATGAAGATCGGTGCCGGATAGTCTTCGCCGTGCAGCTCATTGAGAATGTCGAGACCCGACTTGCCGGGAATATGCACGTCGAGCAGGACCGCTGCAGGTGTGCGGCTTCGCGCGACGGAGAGCAATGCTGCGCCGTCCGCAAAACAGATCACCTCATAGCCCGCCGCCTTCAACACCATCGACAAGGTGTCGCGAACGGCAGCGTCGTCGTCGACCACGAAGATTTCACCGCGAGAGCTTTGTTCGGCCATGTGCCACACATCCGGTTGGCATGAAGGACTCGCGTCCGCCCCAACCGTTATGGCGTTCGGCGCGGATTCGGCCCACCGTATTTGTACGGGACATGGACATAACGCACAAGTAGCGGCAAGGCGCCTAATTGCAGAGGACGGAGAATATCCATGCTAAATTGGCGCTACGCCGCCTCTCGTCGCAATGCCCGAAATCGAGAGCCGTGAGCTGATTGCGGCTCACCTTCGCATGCTGATCTCGCAGATCGAGACCAGTATGCGCCGGACCGCCACAGCCATGGATCAAGAACACGGCAGCGATCCGGAAGGTTCCGCCGACGTCTTCGTGCTCGACGATGTCACACCCCGGCATGCCACGGCGATCGCCGCTCTCGATGGCTGCCGGGCCGGCCTTGGCAACGCCCTGGAATGCCTGTCGGAAGCCGGCAGCACGGTGTAGATCGCGATCGCTGCGACGCGGCAACCGCATTCTTTCATCGCATGGCGGCCCGCGGCTCAGGCGCGGTGCCGCTCCACGATCGCGTCGGTGGCGACGCCACCCCAGGTGTGCATCGCCGGCAGGCCCATCGCGGTCTTGCCGAGATTGGCGAGGCTGATGCGCAATGCGGCCAGATCCAGCGGCTTGGGCAGGCTCTGGAGCTCGATCCCGACGGAACGGGCGAAGCTGCGGGCGGCGCTGCGGCGCTTGCCGTCCATGCCGCTGATGACGATCACGGCGCCGCCAAATTTCGCCTTGGCCATCTCGCCCAGCACGTCGATGCCGTCGCCATCCTCCAGCACGAGATCGAGTGTCACGCAGTCGAAGCGCGAAGTGCGGAGTTTGTCGATCGCTTCGGCCACGGACGGCGCCACGGTGACTTCGTGGCCGGCCTGCTTGGCCGCGACCGTGATCAGGCTGCGCTGCGTGGCGTCGTCGTCGACCACCAGAAGCTGAAGTGCGCGCCGCTCGGCGCCGTCGGGCAGGTTTGACGGGAGAGGTGAGAAAGAGCTTCTGGGCATTACCGTATCCTGAGATTGAGACCGGCAATGGATACCCGGTTCGCGCTTAGGCGACGTAAAGCCGCGACGGCAAATTCAGTCGGATGTTTCAGCAAATGTGAACCAATGTCGCGGAGCACGGCGACGAGAAGCACGTGAAGATCACGCCGCCTCGTCACGGCCACCGGCGGCGCCGCGCTTCTTCCGGTTCTTGCCACGCAGGAATTGGATGTCCATTTCGACGCCGTTGACGCGCACCAGTTCGCAGCGGCGATAGGCAAGGCCGGTGGACGACAGCAGCAGGAAGAACTCTTTCAGGTTCAGGCCCTGAATCGAGCCTTCCACCGTCAGGACGGCGTCGGTGTCGGAGATCGCGTTGAGCTTGCAGTCGCGGCGCCAAGTGCCGTCGATGGCCATGATGCAGACATCATAGCCGCGACTGAATGTCACGCGTTCCGCGCCCTTGCCATCCTCGGCCATGCCTATCGTCCTGCCATGACCGCTACGCGCGGCGCGGCGCCGGCGAGAGCCGGCTTGGCGGCCGCGGCACGCGGATCGTTCGGCTTGTAGAGACCGCGCCGCTCCGGAATCGGTCTGAACGTGTCGGTCAGTCCGACCACCGTTTCGGCCGCGCCCAGCACCAGGAAGCCGTCTCCCTCGATCTGACGAGCCAGGCGGTTGAAGATGTTGATCTTGGTGTCCTGATCGAAATAGATCAGCACGTTGCGGCAGAAGATGACGTCGAAGGTGCCGAGCTGAGCGAAATCGTGCAGCAGATTGAGCTGCCGGTGCTGGATCATCGCCCGCAGCTCGGGATTGATCTGCCAGGTCTCGCCGGTCTGCTTGAAATATTTCATCAGCATCTGGATCGGCAGGCCGCGCTGCACTTCGAACTGGCTGTAGATGCCGGCCTTGGCCTTCTCGAGCACCTCCTGCGACAGGTCGGTCGCGATGATCTCGACGCGCCAGCCGGTCAGGGCCGCACCCATCTCCTTCAGGCTCATCGCCAGCGAATAGGGCTCCTGCCCGGTCGAGCCGGCGGCGCACCAGATGCGCACGCTGCGGCGGCCGGCGCGGGCCTTGATGATCTCCGGCATGATGGTGTCGCGGAAATGATCGAAGGGGACCTTGTCGCGAAAGAAGAAGGTCTCGTTGGTGGTCATCGCCTCGACCACGCTGGTGACGAGCGCGCCCGAGCCAGCGCCTTGCAGCTTCTGCACGAGCTCGCCGATGCCGGAGATGCCGGCCTTGCGCGCCAGCGGCAACAGCCGGCTTTCAATCAGATATTGCTTGTCTGCGGACAGATCGAGCCCGGAATGATCCCTCAGGAACTTACGCAGATACTCATACTCGGTCGGGGTCACGGATAGGCCTCTCGGAAGCTGTACTGGGAACACTCTGGCTGGAACACTCGGCCAGATAACTCAGACCATGGCTTGTCCGACCGGGATCAAGCCGACTTCAGCGAATTTGTCGGCGATGATGTCTTTGTCGAAGGGCTTCATGATGTACTCGTTGGCGCCGCCGCTGAGCGCCTGAGCGATATGAGCCACGTTGTTTTCGGTGGTGCAGAACACGACCTTGGGCTGGTCGCCGCCCGGCAGGCGGCGCATGTGGCCCATGAACTCGAAGCCGTCCATCACCGGCATGTTCCAGTCCAGCAGCACAGCGTCGGGCAGCTTGTGCTGACAGACCTCGAGCGCTTTGGAGCCGTCCTCGGCCTCCGTGACTTCGAATTCCAGGCCTTCCAGGATCCGGCGTGCGATCTTGCGCACGACGCTTGAATCATCGACCACCAAACACGTCTTCATTTCGGTTCTCCGGCTTCGATGTTTTGGGCTCACGCAGCCATCTGCACTTCGGTTTTGAGCTCGAGGACGCGGTCGACGTCGAGGACGACCATGAGCTGGCCGTCGAGACGGTGGACACCGCCGGCGAGCTTGGCCATGCGGGGGTCGAGAT
>NZ_JBEPQC010000006.1:0-367623 GCF_040547675.1 Bradyrhizobium sp. RT6a | reverse complement strand
GACGAGTTCGAACCCTGGCTGCGCGCCAAGCTTAGTCTGATTAGCCAGAAGACCAAACTCGCGGAGGCCATCCGATATGGGCTGTCGCGTTGGGACGGGCTGACGCGCTTCATTGCCGACGGCCGCATCGAGATCGATTCCAACGTCGTCGAGCGCGCTATCCGCCCAATCGCGCTCAACCGCAAGAACGCCCTGTTCGCTGGCTCGGACGGCGGCGGCGAACACTGGGCCGTCATCGCCTCACTGATCGAAACCTGCAAGCTCATCGGCGTCGAACCCCACGCCTATCTCGCCGACGTCATCACCCGCATCGTCAACGACCACCCGAACAGCCAGATCGACGAACTGCTACCCTGGGCCTATCTCGCTACCCAAGAACGCTGGCGCGTGGCCTGAGAACATCGCTTACTTCCCATCAGCCTGCACCCTTCGGCAAGGCTGATGCCGCGGGGCCGACAATAACGGATGTGGTCTCGCTTCTCGGCCGAGGTCTTGGCTGAAGAGCCCCCTTTAGGAACTCCAGTTCAAGAGCCTGCTTGCCCACCAATCGCTCGAGCGCAGCGATACGCGCTTCATACGTCTCGAGCAGATCGGCGGAAGCGATGTCCTCATCGAGCGCGCCTGCCTGAAACTTGTCGACCCAGATCCGGATCAAGTTACGCGAGACATTGTGCCGCTTCGAAAGTCCGTGCAGCGTCTCGCCGCTCAGATACTCCTGTGACACCTGCCGTTTGAACTCGACGCTGTGGGTTCGATGCTTTGCCATGGGCCTTCATCCTCTGAAAGCCCGGCCGCCCGGTCTATTGCTGAAAGCCATCCTGTCCGCCCCGAGGGGCCCACTCCACTGAGCATGTCAAATTTGCTCCGTCGTTGTGCATCTGTGATGACATGAGCAAGGAAAGCGCAGATTTCATTTTTGCGGATGCGTCCAATCGTAGAGTCGTCCTTGTGCATGCAAAGGCGTCTGACAAGTTTCGCGAATTTTCTGCCTCTGCCGTACAGGAATATGCGCTCAGGCTCAGAAGAACATGGCTCTTTTTTCAACCTATTCCTTGCAAAAGCCAGGCAATTTCAATTTGTGGAACCGCGCGCACAAGTTTTCAGGCGACAACAAGGTTAAGCTCACCGTTCAAAAAAGGATTCGCAAGCCGGTTTCGGAGACGGCGGCGGGTGCCTGGGCAACGCTCAATGAGTTGCTTCAGAATCCACTGACAACGCGCGAGATCTGGCTTGTTCTAGGCAACATGCTGTCCGCTAAGACCTTCTATGATGGCCTATCAAAAGCTAGGGCGTCAAGCGCGTCGACGTGCCTGCTGTGGATCGCCGCTAAGACATGCCGTTTAGCAAAGCCTTGCAGAACGCGGTGCTGAGCTTGCCACGGTGAATGACGAACTTATCGCAACCCTCCTCGGCCTGAGCATCCAGCCATTGCTGATTGTGGCCGTGCTGTTCATTGTTCTTAACGTGGCAAGCGGTGAACTCGTTGTCATGCAGTGTCGGCAGCTGGCCTGCCTCTGTCTGCCTTCTCGTATGGATGTGCACCCACATCGGAGCCGGCACTCGTCCACTCATCAGCGGCTTGGGTTCGATCTTAATGGAGAACAGCTTGCCGTCCCCGCCCTTCAGCGGCTGTGGAGGGTGAACTCTCAACTCGTTGGCCTTCCGCAAGTGTTCGAGGTAGTTCTGCGTCGGAAGATGATAGCTCTTCCTGCAATCCATCAGCATATCCGCCATGTCTCGGTCCAAACGCTCGGCCAATCCGTTCACGTTCGCCCGAACGTACCCAAGCGCGACTATCTTCTTGTGCACTTCGCCCATTCGCGCAGGCGTGAGTAGGAGGCGTAGATGATGGTCCTCCAAGGCCTTCAGGGGCGCGTCCATCTCTTTGGCTTGCTCCTGCAGTCGCTTGATGGTGGTCTCGACGAAGTGTTTGGCGTCCTCGGGTTTCATGTAGCGCGCTTTTGAGGCGGCGCTTTGCTGGCCAGCCACATCGAACTTTAAAAGTTCGTCCAAGCGCTCGAGCAGTGGCTTCAGCTCCGCTCTCGAGGTTGGGGGCCGCCACATCTCCAATTGTCTCGCCGCGGCCGAGACCATCGCATCCGCCGCCTTCACAAGAGTTTTCGTACCCAGGTCCGAGCGCACAACAACCATCGCTGGCCCAGTTTCGCTGGCGGCCGGCGCAACTTGCGGCTCCGGCGGCATAGGCGAATGGACAGCGCCAGCGAGCAGCTGGTTCTTGCCTTTTCGTTTGCTGCGCCCTGCCGCGCCAGCGGCCGGTATGGCGGCCCAAGAATCGGCCGGAGGTGCAATGATGGCTGGCGGCGGCGGCTGCATTGCCAGGAAGCCCGCGGCGTGATGTGCAGTGTCCCATGCCTCCTGCTCGATCTGCTTCAACAAGCTCAATGGGAGGCCGGTACCGATTCGCTGATCGCTCAGCCTGATAATCATGCTATGGAGCGCCGACCCAATTTCCAAAAGCCTCTCGGAGGCTTCTCCCAATACGTCGAGGCACTTTTGTTCGAGACGGTCCTCTCTGTTTAGAGGGCCCGTCGATCCAACTGCGCTGTAAACATCCCACATTGAGCGTTGCAGCTGACGCATTCCCTCGTTCTCACTCGTGAAGAGCTCGCTCCCGGCTGCTTCGCAGGTGCCCGCCAGCTGACTAAGCTCAAATTGGGCGGCCGTCACACGCCCTTCCAGCCGTCCAACCTTCGCGACGAATGCCGAGCCGGTATGCATCCGCAGTGCGGCGGGGCCGTCAGGACATAGGTTGACCGTAGCGGCGCAGACTATCCGCATTTGTTCTTTGCGCAACGCCCACGTTTCTAACCACTCCAAGCAGGCCTTATTGCCCTTCGCCGCACTGGAAGCCATGTTGCTCAGCTGGTCGGGACTGACCTTGGATCGGAGCTTTTCGAACCAGTCGCTCTTACTGACTCTGTCAGCGTACAGTTGGTCAATTTGATCGCAGCTGGCATCGCAGCATTTGCGTCCATATTCGAGCACCTGCGTGCGCGCCTTAAGCGCATCGAAGTTGGACAGTATGTTTCGAGCGCCATCAGGATCAAGTGCGGCCAGTTCTGCGTAGTACTCCAGAACTTCTGCGCCTGCTTTGACGACTCGATCAAACATCTTTATGCCGTCCTCCTTATTGTGGTACTCCCAGCTCGCATTAACGGCGTCGCGGAGTTCGCGACGCAGGCTTTTCATTTTGTTCTTGGGTGAGGGGGTCGCCACACTCGGGCTCGGCGGATGGATGGCCATCGCCGCCCCGGCTGCAGGATCAGATGCCAAGGCGGGACCGGACGGTGGCGCAGTGCCTGCACCTGGTTCCGCGGTATGAGGTGATCTGCATCAAGGAAGGGGACGGAAGTCTTATGAGCGACAGCCTCGTCGAGAAAACGCGAACTGCTGGTGGCGGACCTTCCTCCATTTTGAAGCTCAGAACACATCTGCTCCACGGCGGCTTCGAACAATTGTTTGCCTTTCCCAGACGCATCACTTGATTGCGAACTGCGCGGTCCCGAAGTGTTGTCACCAATTCGACCAAGCATGAGATTCGCTTCCTATGTTTCGCATCGAGTTTCAGGCTACTCAGGCGCGTCGGGTCAAAATGCGTGAGTTGCCTGACGATCAGCTGACGAAGGCATCTTCCACAGCTTGAGCTGTCCATCGGGCGAGCGGCTTCAGTATGGCGAATCGGAGTTCAAATCTGCCTTGACTCGCTTTTCGTGCAGCTTGGGATGGCGCTGATGCTCGTAAATCAAAGTGAATCGCAATGCAGCAAGCATTCTGACGCTGCAGTTCGATGGCGCGTGGTTGGATACAGCGAGTGCGTACCGCGAATGCGATAAGATCGTGGTCAAGTAGCTCAGCCATTTGGCTTTCGCCCTCACAGATCCGGGCAGGCGGCTTTCCCGCACCCGGCTCTTCCCGAGGGTAACCCGCGTCATATCCGCGCCTGCGCCCAAGTGCGAGTAATGGGTGGAACGGGCAGACGGAAGCGTGCCGTGAGGGCCTCGAACTCCGACCAGCCCATACGCCGACTTTTCTGACTGCGCCGTCTCAGACAGCGCAGCCAAGTCCGACGCACTTCGCGATAGAAGCCGTTGAGCGCTGGATAATTGTGCGGCCTGCCGTAGTAGCCGTAGTGTCCACGCAGCACTGCGGCGAACCACTCGTGCTGGGTGGCCAGTGACTCGTGCATGAGCCGCCAAGCTTCCTGGCGCAACGCCGTCAGCTTGGCGCGTCAGGCGTTTCCCTTCCGTCTTGTGCTTCACGATAAACCGGCCGTTCCGGGTCCGCCCGCAGTAGTGGGTGCCCCCTGATGAGCAAGAGCCTCCCTTCTCGAAAAGCCTGATCAGTCTGAAATCATCTGACGACGGAGAGCCAATCCAGCGGACCCGGTCGGGCCTCTCATGTTCCGATGGTTACCTTCCATGCGTGATGCGGCCATCGACCCCGACGGAGCGGCATCGTCTCGCATTTCGACGATGCTAATGCAGCCTTCGTGTTTAGGGAACACACTCGGCAGCTCCGCAAACATCCACCTTTCCAAGCGCATTCCCGCACCCCGCACGACTCCTGTCTACACTTCGGACCCCAGCGTTCTTTGGCCGGATGGGACTTGCACCCACCGGCAATCATCAGCTTGGCATGACGTACTCCCTCGGCGTGGTGTAGCTGTGTCGGGTCTCCGCGTTCACCGGCCAAGACCGGGCAGATCAGCTGGCGATCGCGGAAGGCTGGATGATATGGCATCATTACGGCCAAACTTGACGAACCACTCAGGCGTTCGCGTCAACGCTCATTAATCCAAATCCGCATTTCGCCTTCGCCGCGGTTAGCCCAGCTGAACCACGGAATGAATGTCAGCCGCTGCGGTTGCAGCTGTCCAGGCACCTTGTCGTACTGATAAAGGGCCCTTTCTTCAGAACGCGTGTGTTGCAACCGGGCTCCATCAGCCTGCAGCAAAATCTTGTCGCTAAAGGGACCAGTGCCTTCGATAAGCGAAAACCGGCTTTCTGCAGGAAGCCAAAGGTTGTGTAACTCGGTCCCATTGTCGGCTTCTTCCAGACAGTACATCAAAGGGCCGCGCTGGATAGCCACCTTGCCGGCCAAATTGCGAAGTTGCGGATGACCGTATACGCGGCGTACTTGCATCGGCAGCGATAGTTTGACCCGATCTCCCTGCCGCCACGTGCGGTGAATATGCAAATAGCCCTTGCGCGACTCGCAATGGACAGGTTCGCCGTTTAGAGTCGCCTCCGGCGCGCTGCACCATTCCGGCAGGCGCAGGGCGAGCGTGTGGGCGACTGGCTGTGCAGATTCCACGGCGATTTCCACCTCGTCCCTCCAAGGATAGTTGCCGCTCATGAGCAACCGAAGCGTTTGCCTGCCCACCGATACTGCCACGCTATTGCCAATGTAGAGATTGATATAGAGCGCGTCGGAGCCTAGCGTATAGATGTAATGACCAATTGATGTGAAAAGGCGTGCAATGTTCGGCGGACAGCACGCGCAGCCAAACCAGCGTTGCCGCACCAGCCTCACATGATTGTAGATGCCATTAGACCTGAGCGTTTGGGGATGAACTTCGAGCGGGTTAACATAGAAATAGTGACGCCCATCGAAAGCGATACTGCCCAGGACCGTATTGTACAACGCGCGCTCCATCACGTCGGCATAGCGACTGTCCGCCTCCATCTCCAGCATACGGCGCGCGAACATCATCAGGCCAATCGACGCGCAACTTTCCGCGTACGCAGTATCGTTGGGCAGATCGTAATCGCTGCTGAACGCTTCGCCGAAGCTTTGCGAGCCGATACCCCCGGTGATATAGATCTGGCGCTGTACCATGTTCTGCCATAGCCGCAGGCAAGCCTGGCGTTGCTGCTCGTTCTGACGCAGACGCGCGAGATGAGCGACCGCAGTCATGAGGTATACAAACCGCACCGCATGACCGGTTGCGGTCCGCTGTTCCGAGATTGGCAGGTGCGCCTGGCTATAGGCTTTATTTTTCACCATCCAGGGCGCGCCATTTGATCTGACCTGGCATGATTGCCGGCGTTTATCGTATTCAATGTCATAGAAGTGCGGCTCTGTGCCGCGTTGCTCCACGAAATAACTGGCTAGCGACAGATATCGCTGCTCCCGTGTCACTTCGTAGAGGCGCGTCAATGCAAGTTCAATTTCTGGATGGCCATCATAGCCGTGGAGCTGATCGCGCTCCGGGCCGAAAACTGTGCCGAGGTGGTCAGCAAGTCTGCAAACGACCTCCAGCAGGCGTCGTTTGCCGGTAGCCAGAAAGAAAGCGATGCCGGCCTCAATCAAGTGGCCGGCACAGTAAAGCTCGTGACAGTCCGCCAGGTTGCTCCAGCGCTCCTGAGGCGCCTTTAGCAAGAAATAAGTGTTGAGATAGCCGTCGCCGCATTGGGATGCCGCAATCAATTCAATCAGCTCATCGGCGGCTTTCTCTAGGTCCGGATTGGGTGTCTGGCACAGCGACCAAGCAACCGCCTCTAGCCATTTTGCGACATCACTGTCCTGAAAAACCGTGCCGTAGAACTCCCCCTTCGCACGTCCGGCGGCAATACGGAAGTTTTCTACTGCGTGGCTCGGTGTCGCTTCGGCATTGCGGTCGTTCAGCGCGTCCCATTGATAGGGAATCGCCACGTCCCTCACCAATTGCTGGCATTTCCCAATCAGCGGATCCGAGACCTGTAGGTCGTGAAGATTGACTTCGGCCACATCGCGCTGCTTCATCTCGTCTCCTTCGTGTTGCCGCCTCGAAATTGGCGGCTGCGCAATCGTATTCTCCATCGAACATTGAAACGTTAGAAATGAAAAGGCTGCCCCCAATGCCGCTGGATAGCGTAGGGTTCAGAATGGGCTGGTCAAACCGAGCTTCTTTCCAATCTCCTACCACTGAAATCTCATGCCACAATCACGCTGGAGTTTGTGGGATCATAAGCGCCGGGCCCCGCCCAAAGCCTCGCCGTCAAGCCAGCCGATCTTGCTCTTCAGGAAGCGAAAGCCCAGCACCTCGAAGCCGGCGTGCTCCTTGCTGTCCCGGCCATAGCCATGTCCGCCCGCAGCCGCCTCGTAGAAATAGGCTTCATAACCCATCGCCTAGAGCTTCGCGGCCATGCAGGCCGTTCCGAAGCGTGAAGCTGACTGGTCGATCCGACTTGACCGAGTCCTCGGCAAATACGACGCCCTCTTCAGGAAAGTATAGGTCAATGCTACCATCTGTTCTGAGCTCGACCGCCAGCGCGGTGCGCGTCGTCGAGTCGAAGGCACCGGTGGCCGTACCTACCGCCGTGGCGGTGACTGAGCTCCGGTTCTTCATGGCATCGCCTTTCGTTCCATGGTGATCCACGTTTTGTGGCGGGCAAATCCGACAAAGCAGCGAGCCACAGATCGTTTGGCATGCAGCGAAGCAAAGGCCGGGCCAATTTCGGGATGGCCTGCGCACGGCGGCACGGCACGCCAAGTGGGCGCAAAACAGAAACCGGCGCGTATGTTCCGGCCAAAGTCAAACCGTCGGCATGTCGTGAACACGACATTGCGCACGCGCACGACAACCTGGCGCCAATTGGCAGAATGGAAACTTACAGGGACGGTAGATTGAGTAGCGGTATGACGCGGCTCAACTTTCGTCAAGCTCGCTGTTAACATCTCGCTCTACGCCGTAAGTGGCCTGGCAATATTTCTAATGATCGCGAGGCGGGAGGCGACGAGCAGCTCCTTGGAGTACACTGCCCCGAAGTAGTCCAGGACGAAGGTACCGCGAATCTTGTTGCGACGATCAATCCAATAAATCTGCCAAAGTATTGCTAGGCGCCGGCGGTCTTCTTCGGAAGGAAGCGTTACATATTTGCTCGTGCCGTCTCGTGGAGTATGTCCTGAGTAAAGTAGCGGTTCGCCAAGTCATCCATGACTTCTGCCCTCGCGGTTACTGAAGTGGAGAAAAATTGTTTCGGTCAGCACGGCATGAGGCGGCATTGCCGCCAGTCCTTTGGCGTAGCGGAGCGCCGCCTCGCGAGCAGTTTCAGTTGGAGGCGACAGAATGTCAGCTAGTCCCAGCCGATGAGCCTCCACGCCATCGATCGCAGTACGGGCTCTAGCTCAAGGAGCGAGCTGCAAACGGCCCAACGCGCGCAGCTAACGTGTTCAGTCCGAAGCCCGGCAACCAGCCTGAGACACTTCCGGCAAATGCCAGCGCGTGACTCGAGCCGATACGACAACATCACATGAGGCTGCGAGCATAAAGCCGCCGCCCAAGGCAAACCCATCGACAGCGCAGACGACAGGCTTTCTCACAAGAGCGAGAGAGTGCACAATGCACCCAGTCGGCGATTCAGGTCAAAGGTATCGTTGATGCCGCCGGCCGAAAAATCTTTAAGGTCTGCACCGGCCGAGAAACCGGGGCCGTTTCCAGCGAGCAATATCACGTTTACGTCTTTATCGTTGGCCACCCTGCCCACCGATTCAACCAGATCTTTCAGAATGTCTTCGCCCAGAGCGTTGCGTCGCTCTGGCCTATTCATCGCCAGGATCTCGACCTGGTGCTCGTATTCTCTTGAAACGAACTTCACGTCAGCCGCTCCCTTACGTCCGTCCGGCGCCTTCGTGGAACCGCACCGCCAAGTTCATCGGCTGATTCTTGAATATGCTTGCGTCCATCAGCTTTAGGTCGGGTGACACGAGTACGTCGAAATCAATATTCGGCAGCACGTGCTTCTCGACTGATATGCATGGCGCTACTTCGGTCAGCATCAGACCGTGCGGCGTAAGCTTGAATACGGCACGCTCTGTGATAAATATGACCTCTTGCTGGCGCTCCTTTGCAAAAGGGCCACTGAAGGTGATTTGGTAGACGTCCTTCACCCACTTTTTGACCGTTCCCTCATTAGCAATGACGAGAGCCCCCCGTCCGGGACCGCCTTCAATCCGGACGCCGTGAGAGTGCCGGAGAAAACGACTTTTCGGGCGCCCTGACTGATGTTTATGAAGCCGCCTGGTCCTATGATCTTGTCGCCGAAGCAGCTCACATTGACGTTGCCGTGTCGATCGACTTCCGCGGAAGATAGGAATGCGATGTCGTCGTCCGTGAAGAAATCCCGAGCCGTTGATCTGGAATCCAGAAACGGCGTTTTGCCGTGACCGGATTTGCCGGAAAGCGGGCTTTTGGATCGGGATTGAACGAAGCCGCTGCCGCGGCGTGAGGGGTAAGGTGGCGTAGATCGCCTCCTGGCTGAGAGGATGTGGGTGTTGGAGCCCATCCCCCTCAGACAGGAGTATCGAGATGGCCGATTTGAGCCCTCTTCGCCGCCGCATGATCGAAGACATGACCGTCCGCAATCTGTCGCCGGCGACGCAACGATCCTACATCAGCGCGGTTTCGAAGTTCAGCCGCTATTTTGGCCGATCGCCTGACCGGTTAGAGCTGGAAGACGTCCGCGCCTTCCAGGTGCATCTGGTCTCGACCGGCATCTCATGGCCAGCGCTGAACCAGATCGTCTGTGCGCTACGGTTTTTCTACGGCGTCACGCTCGGCGAGGCGCTCATCCCGGAGCGCATTCCCTATGCGCGAGAACCGCGCAAGCTGCCGGTCGTTCTCAGCGCCGACGAAGTGGTTCAGTTCCTCGAGGCCGTGTCCAGCCTGAAGAGCCGCGCCGCGCTCACCACGGCCTATGCGGCCGGGCTCAGGGCCTCCGAAGTCGCGGGACTGCGGATCGAAGACATCGACAGCGCCCGCGGCGTCATCCAGGTGCGCCACGGCAAGGGCGCGAAGGATCGCAACGTGATGCTGTCGCCCCAGCTGCTGGGCATCCTGCGCACCTACTGGCGGCTCGCCCGGCCGCGGCTTTATCTGTTCCCTGGTCGTGACGAAGATCATCCGATCGATCAGACCGTGTTGCACGCCGCCTGTCGGTCGGCGGTGAAGGCTGCGGGCCTGCCCAAGCGCGTCACGCTCCACACGCTGCGCCACAGCTTCGCGACGCATCTTCTCGAGAACGGAACCGATATCCGGATCATCCAGGTCTTGCTCGGGCACAATAATTTGTCGTCGACAGCGCGCTACACGCAGGTCGCCACCGATACGATCCGGGCGACGCAGAGCCCGCTCGATCGCCTGTCGCTGGAGGTGACGCCACCTGGATGATCCGCGGCGGGATGCGGGTGATGATCCGCCCCGACAGCCGCGCCAACAGGCCCGCCATCGAGATTGCCGATATTCTGCGCCGGCATGGCGACACCTATCGCCGTGTACATGCCGGTCATCTCGGTCGGGTCGAGCGGCGCGTGATGAGCGCAATCGTGGCGTGCCGGACCGAGGCGCTCGGCGGCCACATGGAGGCTTGCGACGACTGCGGCACGACACGCGTCGCCTATAATTCCTGTCGCAACCGGCACTGTCCGAAGTGTCAGGGGCCAGCCCGGGCCGCGTGGCTCGCCGCGCGAGAAGCCGACCTGCTGCCGGTTCCCTATTTCCACGTCGTCTTCACACTGCCGGCTCCGATCGCCGCGATCGCCTTTCAGAACAAGGCCATCGTTTATGCGATCCTGTTCAAAGCCGCCGCCGAGGCGATGTCGACGCTCGCCGCCAATCCACGCCGGCTCGGCGCCGGGATCGGCGTCGTCGCCGTCCTCCACACCTGGGGGCAGGCGCTGACGCACCATCCCCACGTCCACTGCGTCGTGCCGGGCGGCGGCCTCTCGCCCGATAGCGCGCCGCGCTGGATCGCCAGCCGACCAAACTTCTTCCTGGCCGTCAAACCGCTCGTCCGGCTGTTCAGACGCCTGTTCCTCGAACGTCTGACCGCCGCCTTCGACGCCGGCACCCTGAACTTCTTCGGCGATCTCGCATCCCTGGCCGAGCCTGCTGCCTTCACAGCTCACCTCGTCGCCATGCGGCGCATCAGCTGGGTCGTCTACGCCAAACGGCCGTTCGGCGGCCCCGCGCAGGTGCTGGCCTATCTCGGCCGCTATACCCATCGCGTTGCAATAGCCAACAGCCGGCTCGTAGCCCTCCGACGAGGATCACGTCGCCTTTACCTGGAAGGACTACCGCCAGAACGGCGCGACAAAGATCATGAAGCTCAAGGCCGACGAGTTCATCCGCCGCTTCCTTCTTCACACGCTGCCCATGGCTTCCATCGCATCCACCACTTCGGTTTCATGGCTAACCGCCATCGCGCCGCCAAGCTCGCGCTTTGCCGTGCCCTTCTTGATCATGAGCGGACAGCGCCAAACAATATTGAGGCGTCGCCCGTGAGTTCGGACCCTCCGACGCGGGCCGAGGTTCCTCCCTGTCCCGATTGTGGCGGCGTCATGCGCATCGTCGAGCGCTTTCGACACAGCTTCAATTGCTCCAGCCCTCGAACATCACCGTTCCAGTGCGACACATCGTGAGCCAGCTCATGCCATGCACGACAATCATCATGTGTCATCCCACTCCCAGCGTCTCGATCATCGTGGACGCTGTCGAATCCGTGCTGCCACACGGCGCGACAACAACCGTCCGATGCAGTAAAACGCCTGTCGCGATCTCCGGCAAAGCGCGCCTGATCTCAACTCTTCCCCGATGCACACATCTCGCAGCTCTGCCTCACGTGCCGAGCCGGCAGACCGGGCCTTGCGATTTCCAACAATCCCCATAGCTGCAAAACCACGCATACCCGCCCGCGCCTTCGTTCAATCCGGCTTCAATGAGGTCGCGTAACTGCGCATGCCGCGCCAGCGCGTGAGCGCGACCTCACAGAACCCTCCAGATTCCTTGCAAACTTGATTTGTGATTCACTCGCCTTTGACTGCTTTGGCGAGGGGGCGAGATGCGACCACGGGAGCGGATCCAGACGGGAGAGCAGGATCTTTTTCGCTCTCGGCTCGACCAGATCATCGACATGAAGCATCCACTGGTGGCGCTGGGCCGCACGGTGGATTGGAGCTCCCTGGAGGAGCGGTTCGGTGAGGTCTACACCGATGATCCCGGGCGGCCGCCGCTGCCGACGCGGTTGATGGTGGAGCTGGCGATCCTCAAGCACACCTACGACCTCTCCGACGAGGTGCTGTGCGAGCGGTGGGTCGAGAACCCCTATTACCAATACTTCTGCGGCGAGGAGTTCTTCCAGCACCGGCTGGTGTTCGATCGTTCGTCGCTGACGCGCTGGCGCAACCGGATGGGCGAAGAGCGGCTGGCTGCGCTGATCCAGGAGAGCCTGTCGGTTGCCACCAGGACCAAGGCGATCAAGCCGTCCGAGCTGTCACGGGTGATCGTCGACACGACGGTTCAGCCCAAGAACGTAACGTTCCCCACCGATGCGAAGCTTCTGAACCGGGCGCGGAGAAGCTGGTGCGGCTGGGGAAGCTTCACGGGCTGGCTTTGCGCCAGTCCTATGCGCGGGTGGGCAAGCTCGTCCTGATTCAGCATCAGCGCTATGCCCACGCCAAGCAGTTCAAGCGCGCCAACCGGAAGCTCAAGACGCTGCGGACCTATCTCGGCCGCGTGATCCGCGACATCGGCCGCAGATCGCGGGCAACAGCGGGCTCGAAGCGGCATTTGCAAAGCTGCTTCCGCTGGCGCGGCGCGTGCGCGAGCAGCAACGGCGTCAACGCGGGCCAACGGCAACAGTTGGTGCAGCAAAGGGTTGGGCTCGAGAACAACATCACCGGCAGCCTCAAACCGTTCGGGCTCCTCGTGCCCCGCGGCAACGTCAACAGCAATACCTTCCGCGAGCGAGTGATGGCGGCTCTCGCCAAGGCCGACGAACTTGGCCTCACGTTGAGCGATGGGATCATGCCGTCCCTCGATCTCTACGAGGACCTCTGCAAGCACCTGGCCATTCTGACCCGGCGTGTGGAAGCAGTTTCCAGAGACAACCCGGCCTGCCGGCGGCTGATGACAGCGCCGGGTGTCGGACCGATCATCGCGCTGTCCTTTGTAACAGCCGTCGATAATCCGCTCCGCTTTTCCAACGACGAAGATATCGGTGCCTATTTCGGCCTCACACCAAAGCAGCACCAGTCGGGAGAAACAGATTATCAAGAGGGCATTTCCAGGCTCGGCAACTCCATGACGCGCGTGCACCTTGTTCAGGCCGCCACCATCTTGTTGTCCTCCAGCAGGAAATGGTCGACACTCAGGGCTTGGGGAATGAAGGTTGCCAAAAGGAGCGGCTTCAACAGAGCGCTCATTGCCGTCGCCCGCAAATTGGCCATCGTCCTACCCCGTATGTGGATAAACGAACAGGATTTCCGCTGGAGCAACAAGACAGAAGGTAGCGAATTGGCCAGCTCCGTAGCGGCCTGAGGAATCCTTTCGGCTCGCGCCGAAAGGTATCTCCGCGAGTGGACGGAAGGGATGGTGACCGCGCAGACCGGGATGGCGACAATTGACCCTGTGTCGATCGGCACGCCGAGCTACCCATGGCGGCACCCTCTTCTGAACGAACCCTATCATGCGGCCAGCTCGACGAAATTGCGCTGATTGGACCGCGAAGAGACCCAGGCTCCCTCGTAGAGATTCTTTAGATAACGCCGGCCGTGACCGGCGTAAATGTTTGGAAAATGCTTGACCGTCTTGGCGGCCAAACCCTGTTTCGTGTCTTCCATGTGCGGCCACTTCTCCGGCAGCCCGACGCTCATGTCTGTCCGTCTCCTCTGCGGGGCGCTTTATTATGCGGCTGCCGCCGCAAAGGGCCTAAGGGCTTCGCGCTCGCGCGCTGCAAGCCCCTTCCGCCCAGAACGCAAGAAAACTGCCGCGAAGCGAAGGGCGTCAATTTTCTTGCGTTCTGGTTCCCCGCGAAGGGGCTTTCCGCTTGCTACCCCCATCTCGCCGATGGGCAGGGTTGCAGCAGCAGCTGCTGCAACCTTGCACGGAAGCGTGACCGATCTCTTGCCAAATCCGCGGCTAGAGACCCGGTCTCGCCGACGGGTAGGGTTGCAGCAGCCGCTGCAACCAGCACCGAAAGAGGCGAACCATGAAAGACATTTATCAGAACATCACCGATCAGATCGTTAGCGCGTTTGAGACCGGAGTCCGGCCTTGGCACCAGCCTTGGAACGCGGCGCACATGGAGGGGCGCGTTGCCCTGCCGCTCCGACATAACGGCGTTGCCTATCGCGGCGTGAATGTTCTTGCGTTGTGGATGCAGGCGATGGCGAAGGGCTACTCCGCGCCGGTCTGGATGACCTTCGGGCAAGCACTCGCTCTCGGCGTAAATGTGCGCAAGGGCGAGAAAGGCAGTCCTGTTGTCTATGCCGACAAGATCACCCGCACCGAAACCAACGCGGAAACCCAAGAAGAAAACGTCCGCGATATTCATTACATGAAGGGTTACACCGTTTTTAATGCCGAGCAGAAATCGATGGATTGTCCGATCTCTATTACGCCAAGCCTGCCCCGCTAACACCGACCATTCAGCGCATTGGGCGGGTGGAAAGCTTCTTTTCCGCGACCGGCGTAGTTGTGCGGCATGGCGGCAATCGCGCCTATTACAGCGTCAGCACCGACCACGTGCAGATGCCGCCTATCGAGAGTTTCCATGATCCCGAGAGCTACTACGCGACCCTCGCGCATGAAACCACTCACGCGACGAAACACCCGACGCGCCTTGACCGCGATTTTGGGCGCAAGCGTTGGGTCGACGAAGGTTACGCCATGGAGGATATGTTGCGGAACTTGGCGCGGCCTTCCTTTCCGCCGACCTCGAATTAACCCCCGAGCCTCGCGCAGAGCATGCCTCTTACATCGAATCTTGGCTGAACGTTTTGAAAGCCGACAGCCGTGCGATTCTCACCGCCGCCTCTCATGCGCAACGCGCCGCCGATTTCCTGCACGGCTTGCAAACACCCGCAGAAGCGGAGGCCGCCGCATGAGCAATCACGTGCCTCGCCGTGCAGTGCCTCACCCCGCAACACAACCAACAAGGAGAACCACCATGACCGCCACGACAGAAGCCACCGCCGAAACCGGAAGCACACTTTTTCATTCCGTTGCATCGGCTGAAGAAATCACCGAAGAACGCACGCAAGACCCCGCATCCGAAAGCCGACATCGAGGCATTGGCCGCAAGCATCGCCGCCAAGGGCTTACTGCAAAATCTTGTGGTCGAGCCGGAGCGGAAACAGGATGGCAAGGAAACGGGCTATTACCTCGTCACCATCGGCGAAGGAAGGAGGCTCGCGCATCTGCTTCGCGCCAAGCGGAAGGAGATCACGAAGGCCGAGCCGGTGCGCCGCATCCTCGATACCGCGCACAACGCCCATGAGATCAGCCTCGCCGAGAACGTGATCCGCTCCACCATGCACCCCGCCGACCAGTTCGAGGCCTTCGCCCGATTGCACCGCAAGGAAGGCATGGCCGCCGAGGACACATCGCCGCGCGGTTCGGTGTCACGGCTGCCGTGGTCAAGCAACGCCTCAAGCTAGGCGCGATCAGCCCAAAGCTGATGCAAGCCTACCGCGACGAGGAACTGACCCTCGAAGAACCGACCGCGTTTGCCATTACCGACGACCATGCGCGGCAGGAGCAGGTATGGAACGAGTTACCTCCCTACAACCGCAGTCGCGATGCGATCCTGCAAGCGTTGTCGGAGGGACAGGTATCCTCTGATGATCGCCGCGCGTCGTTTGTCGGAGCCGCTGCGTATGAGGCGGCGGGTGGTGCGATCATCCGCGACCTGTTCGACGAGGAAGGCGGCGGGTTCTTCGCCGATGCCGCGTTGCTCAACCGCCTTGTCCGTGAGAAATTGGCGGCGGAAGCGGCGACGATCAAGGCCGAGGGCTGGAAATGGATCGTGGTCGAACCGGAGTTCAATCATGAAATGACCTCCGACACGCGCCGCGTCTTTGCCGAGGCCGCGCCGCTTAGCGACACGGATCAGGCGAAGCTTGTCGAACTTGAACAACGCCACAATGCGCTTTCCGACGAGGACGATGGCTCCGAGGAGTTTGCCGAAAAGCTGCAAGCCCTTGAAGCCGAAATCGAAGCCCTGACCGGAGCCGAGCAGTTTGATCCTGGCGATATTGCCATTGCTGGAGCGTTTTTTTTGCCTCGACTATCACGGCGAACCGCGCATCGAGCGCGGCTTCGTCCGCGCCGAGGATTGGAAGGCGGCTTCGGTCGGCAAAAACGCCGAGCCGGATAGCGAGACGCGCCAGACGGATCAGGGCAAGCCGCTCTCGGAAAAACTCGATTTCGCTTAACGCCGTCGTCAAGTCATTTTGAGCGGACACAAGACCTTCCGAGCTTTCACCGCAGCGCCCTGTGCGGCCACGCGCTCAATGCGACCGGTCGTCACCTCTGGATACCCGCCTATGCAGTTGAGGTATCTGCCTGCTAGCGCTGGGCTGTTTACTCACCCCGCTCTCGTTGCGCGGGGACAAATGCGATCGCAACTGTTGCCTACCACATTCCGCATCATCCATGATCTCATGCCCTATCGCGAGCCCGCTCGTCGCAGCGCAATCGACACCTCAGCATGCGCCGATGCGCCGCTCCATGATCTATTCGGCAGTTGGATGCGGTCCATAAAAACAATGGATTTGTCAATTTTACCTAAAGGCCGATAGTGAATCGCTGTTGGAAGGAGCATTCCACAGGCAATCGCTCCTGGAAGAAACATTGGGGAATATCATGCGCAAAGCGGTTCGTCAGTCCGTCGCAGGCCAACTCAACGACGAGTTGGCGGCATGCAAGACGTGGATACCCAACGGGCTACAGTGTGGCTATTAACTGCGGCGTCTGAGCCAAATCGATCTATCGCACTGTCGAGCACGTAATGCCTTGCCCAAAACGCAAAGAAAGATTGCCTGATTGCTCGTTTGCGGGGCGTAGTTTTGGAACACGAGCTGACTAGGTCGACCACCGTGTGCCAGTCGATGGACTCACGCGGGTTGGCTTGTCGCAGTTCGGTGCCCGCCACGGGAGTTGGTAATCGATCAATCACTGTCAAAGCCCCTTGAATCGCACCTAACGTCAGAGTGTGGGCTTTGCGCCAAGTCGCGGCATCGGTCGCCTCAACACTTGCTGACAGTTAGGCGACAATAGCGAATGTCTGAAGGCTACACATCGCGCCGCTCGACTGCGTGACGCTTTGCGAGCATGCCTCCTGCCGAAGGCCTATAGGAAAGATCTCTTGTGCAACAGGGCATACGATTCGCCGGTGCCCCAATTGCAGCCGGAAACTGCGAGCGGACCGAGAGCAAGGCGGACTGTCTCCGTCCGCCCCCTGCTGCGCCTAGCCCAACTTCGATACCATGCCGTTTGCGCCGAGAGATGAATTGCACGCGGCGCACCCGCTCAAACCAGATGGATGACGACGCCAACATGCGGCCGAATCGATTGCTGATTCACTTTCCTATTGTTTCCGCGGCCACATTTCTGGACAGCGGCCTGACAGCAGCATCCGGGACGTCAGACATGACTGAATATAGCGACTGCTGGAACTCGCTAGTTTCGGGAGGGAGCCTTCCTCCCGTCCGAGCCAGATCGGTCGTTCCTCACCAGTATCTATTGGCTCATTGGCCTACAGAGGCCCAATTTACCTTCCGGCAACTTGCATTGGGGGTCACTTGGCGGTCCATCAGATCGAGAGCACAGCAAGACCGACGCAGACCAATCGATTTGGGAGCTTCAAATGTCGACTCCTCGTGTCTATTCAGGCAGAAATCCGGCCATTGTCTCGTGCGCTTTTGCTTCTGGCTCGGAGAGCGGCAGTTTCGATACTGTCCTCAGCGGCGGGTCAATGACCGCGGTAACTGCGGGCATACGGATGCGCCAGCGTTCTGCTATGGCCATCGATGTCCAGAAACGATTCAGGCGCCCTTCCAGCCGGAAGTGGCATCTTGAGCGTCGCCGACAATGCGTGCGACCCCGGGCGAGACGCCGCAGTCGCCAACAGGCTGAACAAGCTCGGGTGACGCTCGTCGGTGGCGACCATGATCTCCGCCATTGGTCCGGGCTTCGGACAGTCAGACGAAACGGGAGCTCTTGAGATCGGCCAGACCTCATTTACGGCCGTAATGCGCTCGGCTTTTGGGACAGATGTGCGAAGGGCGATAGAATGCGAATTCTCGTGGTTGATCGTGATGCGGAGTTTGCGCGCGCTGTAAAGGAAGCGCTGTTGGTTTGCGGTTTTGCCGTGGATGTAGTCCGCATTCTTGACGAGGCGGAGACCGCCCTTGCTTGCGCCAGCTATCACATTGTCTTGCTCGAACTGGTTTTGCCCGATGGAGATGGCTTGGACTGGCTGAAGCAGTTGAGACGCGAGGGATGTTCGATTCCCGCCATAATAGTGAGCAAGTTGAACGATCTGGGCAGGCGACTCGCGATCTTCAACGGCGGCGCCGACGATTTCCTGCCCAAGCCAGTATCTATCGATGAACTCGTCGCTCGTATGCGAGCCATTTTGCGACGATCGCCGCAAATGACAGCGCCCGTCCTTACGTTCGGAAATCTACATTTTGATTCTATCGGCCGGCAAGTTTCAATTGATGATCGGCAACTAAGGATCGCCCGGCGCGAACTGTGCATTCTTGAACATCTGCTCAGCCGCGCTGGCCGCACCGTACCACGAGCGTCACTGGAGGAGGGCCTCTATGCGTTCGACGACGAGGTCTCGACCAATGCTCTAGAAGTTGGGATCTACCGCTTACGTACACATTTGAGCCGGTCCGGCGCGACGCTACGGATCACAACTGTGCGCGGCGTCGGTTATGCACTTGAACTGGCGCAGGTGCCCGCTGCGCAATCGATTGAACCTGAAAGCGAAGGCTCCCTTGAAGTTCGCTCCTAACACTCATCATGTCAGCCGCGGAGGGCCGAGCGCCGTCACATCTGCCGCTATTCCCTGCATTTTTTGTGCGCTATGCATGGTCGCTCTACTATCTCCTTTTGCCGCCACAGCTCAGTTAAAGCGGGTTGGTACTGTGGGGACGCCACGCGCGACTGCTGATAGCCTTCAGGGAACTCTGAATCTTTCCTCCTCGCAGGGCAAAACGATTCATCTCCCAGCGCCAGCTGCGAGCATCTTTGTTGCCGACCCGACCATCGCGGACTATCAGGCGCCGTCGAACACGACCATCTTCGTGTTTGGAAAACACTCGGGGCGGACCAGCTTGTTCGCTTTGAACGATAATGGCGAGGCGCTAGCCGAGCTTCGCGTTGTCGTCACCCAACCTATAGAGGATCTGCGTGCCGCGCTGAAGGCGCAGCTCGGGGACTATCCGATCCAAGTTAGCTATACGCCGCGCGGCGCGATTCTTAGCGGAACAGCACCAAATCCCGATCTCGTCGACAGCGCCAAGAAGATCACGGAGCAGTTTCTCGGTGCGGATGCGCTGGTCGTCAACAAGATCCAGGTGGCCGGTTCACTTCAGGTCAATCTTAGCGTGCGAGTCGCCGAGGTTTCGCGCACCGCCATGAAGGAGCTTGGCATTAACCTCTCTGCCTCGGGTCAAACCGGCCCTTTCGTTTTCGGCTTTAAAAGTGGCAAAGCTGGTGGTGCCAGCGACACCCGTGGAGCCGGCTCGGCAAGCGTCGGGTATGGCATTGGCGGTGCGAACGTCAGTGCTGTTCTAGACGTACTCGCTAACGAGAGCCTCGCGTATGTACTGGCTGAACCGAACCTTACCGCCATGTCCGGCGAATCAGCAAGTTTCCTGGCAGGCGGCGAATTTCCGATTCCGGTCATGCAGGACAATCGGCAGGTCTCAGTCCAATTCCGTCAATTTGGGATTAGCTTAGAGTTCGTCCCGACGGTTCTCAGCAACAACCAGATCAATCTTCACGTGAAGCCTGAGGTCAGCGAGCTGTCGAAAGTAGGCGAAGTCAGCGTCAATGGAACGTCTATACCCGGTCTTTCCACGCGGCGTGCCAGTACGGTCGTCGAGCTTGCCAGCGGTCAAAGCTTTGCAATCGGAGGGCTTATCCGGCGCAATTTCAGCACGGACATTGGCCGTTTTCCTTGGTTGGGCGATATGCCGATCCTGGGTGCGCTGTTTCGTTCTTCCTCATTTCAGAAGGACGAGACGGAGCTGGTAATTATTGTCACGCCCTACATCGTGCGACCAGGATCGAGTCCTGGCAAGATGAGCACGCCCACTGACCGCATCGGACCACCCTCGGATGCAGGGCGCACTTTAACAAACACGTTGGCAAGTTCGCCGCGAGGCCGTGATGCTCCCAAAGCACAACCAGGCGCTAACGGCGGCGCCAACTTTATCATCGAATGAGGACAGCGAATGAGCTTGCGAAATCTGTATTGCTTGATCGCTATTTCGGCGAGCGTAGGTGGATGCACAAACGGTTCTGCGATCTATTCTGGGCAGGCTGAACGAGCGATCCGGATAGAGCAAAAGACAAGCGTCTTGCTGCTACAGGGCGTTCGTCGCGTCGAGAGATCTCGTCTGCGGGACTTCGTTGCGAGCGCCAGTCGCGGTCGGCGGGATGCACTCCATCTCGATGTCACGGGCTCACCCGGGCTGGTTGCCCAGGTGGCCCATGATGCCCGCGCGATGGGTGTTACCCCCTGGAATATCCGCCTGTCCGATTCCGCCATCAGTCTGCCTGCCCATTTCGGGGTAAGGATCGAGGCGACTATCTACGAAGCACATCCTGCCATCTGTCCACCGCTTTCGATCGTTGGCCCTTCGGTAGACGATAATTCTTTCAATCCAACGCTTGGCTGCTCCATCCAGAACAACCTGGGAGTCATGGTGAACGATCCCGGCGACTTGCTGGGCAATGAAGCTGTCGTGCCAACCAGTGGCGATCGTGCGGTGCTTCCCTCTCCGGCCCGGAGGACCACCACGCCGACTGACCACGGCAACTTGGAACATGGAACTCAGAACAGAGTTCTATCGGAAGGTTCATGAGCGGCTCATCAATCCTAAGCAGCATACGGCGCTATGTTGGCTGATATTCTGGTCAGTCGGTCAGCGATAAGCAGACGACCCTACAAACAATGTTCGCTTTCCTTCGTGATCGCGCCGTTTGCAGATCAGGTTGTGCAATTGGGGGCGTGCGCGCGAAGCTAGACCACGCCTACAGCAAAGAGCGCTTTTGCAATCCTCTCGAAGAAGTCGATCGGAACGGCCTTCCCCAATGCTGCCTTTTGGATCAGCTGACGCGTCAACATGTCGTCCTGGACAATGCTGAGATGCAGCGCCCGCGCCTGACCAAGCAAACGTGAAGCAAGTTCGCCCTCACCGCGACAGACCAAGACCGGAACACCAGTCTCACCACGAACATAGCGCAGCCCAATCAACATTGCGGGGCCGGTCAGGATCAATGTGGCCCGATGAATACCGAGCGGCGACTCGTTCGCCGACTCGCGCCGGTGCCGACGGTGTTCATTCTTTATGTGAGGATTGCCTTCCTGTTCCTTTGACTCGCGCTTCGCTTCGCTCTGCGTCATGCGCATATCGCGCAAGAACAGCCAGCGCTGAAGTAGAAGATCAATCAAACCGCCGATCAGAAAGGCGCCGGCCGCAATCTCGATCAGAACTTTGAGCTGGTTAAAGACAAACCCGAAGCAAGCCAAACCGCAGACGGGCAAGTACACAAGCGCTTTCCAACTTGCGACCACAACAAGAAGAAGAGTTCCACCGAGAAGCAATACTTTGATTAGTGACTTGCCGAGCTCCACAAGTGATCGCTGAGAGACAATCTTTTTCAACCCTTTGACGGGATCCAACTTCTCAAAGCCTGGTTTCAACGGCTCCATAGAAAATGTCGGCCCGCCGCTAGCCAGAAGACTGGCCAGGATAGCCGCAATCACCACCGCTCCGATGATTGGGGCAACTGCCGCAATAAAAATTTCCATCAATCCGACCAGCGCCTGCCGGACCGCACTGTTGAAGGGCTGCGCCTGCAGCTTATTGACTAGCCGCACCGCTTCTTGCCAGCCGTTTTCAATCCGGCCCGCTCTAACGCATAGGCAGCCGAAACCCGCGCAAATGCTGACGGCGGTGACAAAGTCGGCGCTGCGCGGACTCTGTCCTTTCTTACGCGCGTCCCGCAGCTTCTTGGGGGTTGGTGGTAGCTTCTTCTCTTCGCTCACGCCGTTTATTTCAAGAACTTCGCGAGCCATTCCAGCACGCCGTTGAACTGGACGATCTCCGCGCCCATGTATTCGATGAGATAGACGGTGTAACTGATCATGATGATGCCAAAAGCGACATTCTTGATGGTCGGGGAGTGATCGTTGAGCTTGATTTGTGGCGCAAAGCGCCCGAGCAAGATGAGGGATACCTCGATCAGGAGCAGTAGGGCCGTGACAGGCCCAGAAACCAGCAGGGTCGTATGCATGATATGGTCGAGGAGCGCTACAAATTCCGTTGCCCCTTGCAGCGTCAGGGTAGGAAGTAGCTGATATGTGGGCCAGATTAGATAACTATCGTAGAGGCATCTGACCATCGTCTGCAGACCTCCAGACACAACGAAAATCGTAACCGCAGCGGTCCCGAGAAAAAGACCTGTCGCCGAGACTTGGCTGTGGGTCGCAGGATCGTCCACCTGGCTCGAAACACCTCGCTGGGTGTCTATGATCTCACCAACCGCCTGGATGCTCCATAGTGGTATACCGAGCAAGATGCCGATCAGCAGGCCGATGAATATCTCCTTGAGACCAATGAACGCGACGACGATCATACGGGTGCCTGGATCTAGCGTCTGCAGGCCATCCTTGATATGCGCCAAGCATGGCAGTCCTATCACGAGCGCCAAGCTACCGCGGATCATCCCGCTCATGTGCAGTCGCGTAAATACGGGAAGCACTAACGTGATGCCTAGAGCGCGGGCTGCACCTAGGCCGGCCGCAACAACTAAGTCCATAGCAGTCTGGATCAGTGTTTGCGTCTCGGTGGGTGACAAACCATGCATTTGAGAATCTGCTAGTCGCTTGCTTCGGCCAATGGAACAGGCCCCGCTCGCCCTGCCCTGATGTTAGAAGTCGAGAATGCCGCAAATAATCGGCTGGGTTCGCCCCATCGACGGCAGATGGCGTACTCTCGCGGAGACTTTGCCCTGCCTTCCACACGCTAATACTTCGCTGTGAGAGTGGGGAACTCAGCGAAAATATGCTGGGCTTGTTCAATAAGCGGGGCGCTCAGCACTGGAGAAAATAGAACCAGCACGGCGACGACGACGGCCAGCTTCACGGTGAGGGGTAAGGTTTGATCCTGGACCTGCGTTGCCGCCTGGATGATGCCAACGCCCAGTCCGGCCACGAGGGCTGACAGGAGCGGTGGCAGAACCCAGATCATGAATAGGACAAGCGATCGGCTGAGGTGAGTGAGTATGTTGGCTTCGTCCACCTTAACCTCCTGGCGTTGCGTAACTTAAGACTAATCCGTGCATGAGCAGCGACCAGCCATCGATCGTGACGAATAGAAAGAGCTTGAAAGGAACAGATATTAGTGTTGGTGAGACCATGGACATGCCCATGGCCATCAAGATCGTCGTTACAATCAGATCGATCGTGATGAATGGAAGATACAGAAGGAAACCGATTTCAAACGCACGCTTTAACTCCGAGATCAGAAACGAGGGTACAAGAATCGCAAAATCATTAGCCGTAACGTTGCCGCGCATCTCCTCAGACCAGACACGTTCTGTCGACGACAGGAAGAATGTACGCTGCTCCTCGTTTGTGAATTTCTTCAGATGAGCGCGTAGTGGTTCGCTGCCTTCCTTGGCGGCGGTCACCCAGTCATCGAGCGTTTCGTAGTGAAGTTGCCGCTCGGTGACGCGGTTGTAGGTCTGCTCAAATACTGGCGCGCTAATGAATACGGTGAGGATCAATGCAGCGCCATACAGAACGATGTTTGGGGGGATGGATTGGGTGCCGAGCGCGTTGCGAACCAGGAAGAGAACGACGGAAACCTTTATGAACGCCGTTGTTGTGACGACTGCCAAAACCAGAAGGCCGAGGCCCACCGTGACCGCAAGAAGCGCAACGATACTTGGTGGAAAGTCAATCATTGACCGCCAACCTGCCACGCAACCTGATGGCCAGTTCTTCACCGACCCGAACGACGTCGCCGCAGCCGATCAATTGGCCATTGGCAAGAATGTCGACCGGGCTGCCAAAGCGGCGACCAAGTTCGAACACATGCCCTTCGTTGATGCTTCTCAACGTGCCCAACGGGATAGGCCAGCGGCCGCATTCGAACACAAGCGTGATCTCAACACTGTCGATGTCGGCTTCGGAGGGAGGAATCAGTTGCTGCGCTTGGCGCTTTGTCATCATATGTGCTCGCTTTAGAGGGTGGGGTTGCAGGCGGAACGGCCCCCGCAGGACCAGTGTGTCACCGGTGACCTGTGCCGGAGCCCATAACCTGTCCGCGGTGAGGATGACCTCGCTGCCGGCAAGGGGAATGACGTCCGGCAACAGTGCGTCGCCCGCCTGTGCTTGACGAATCAGTGCGATGGACACGCGCAGCGAGCCAATCTCCGCTGCTATAATGACAGGCAATTCCGGAGAAAGCGCGCGCGTCTCGCGCGGCAATTGGCGGAGCAACTCGCCTAAGATTCGGAACGCGGACGGAACCGGACCGTCCAGGGACGGGAATAGGAATAGGCGAGCCTTGCCCGTGAGCGGCCCGTGGGCGATCTCGAGTTCCAGATAAGGGCCGTGCGCGCTTGCTTCGGCGATGCGTGAGAGTTGCAACTCCCGCGCGAGCAGCGCTTCCAGTGGACAGAGCAAGGATTCGAGCGCAAGTTCGAGAAGGAGCGAACGGGTAGGCTCGGACGGTAAAGTGAGGCCAGGCTGCACCGTCGCAATCAGTGTCTCCACAAGCGGGCGGGGCAATGACAATACGGCCGGTTCACTTCCGACGCGAAATACGCAGTCAAGCATGGCCAGGGCAGACGGTTCCGCCTGCCACACAAGCCGGTTCATACGAATGGATAGCGGCTTTTCGCCAAGGCGGCTCCGCAGAACTATGCGCGGCGCGGCAATCTCATTGAGCCACAAGATCACGCCATGGGACAGGAGTAGAGACGGCTCGAACTCTGCAAGTCCACCCGGGGTATTTGCCGAAGTGATTTCTATACGACCACATTGTCGCGCCAGAGAGCCAGCCATCAAATTGAAACGCCTACCGCTTGGCTATGTGAAGCACCTTGATACGGGAGCAACTGATCATCGTCCGTTTCGATTTCGGCTGCGAACTCCAGACGAGCATCGGTCGTGCGCTGAACATCGCGCTCGATCTGTCGCCATTTGTGGCTCGCCGCCGCACGCTTGGCCCAGAGAGCGCGGGCTGCGACAACCGCCGTCTGGGCCTGCTCTTGAGCGATGCGCGCCTGCTCAAGCGCCTCCCGCCTCGATGCGATCTCGGCTGTGAGCCGTCCAATGACCCGATGGAAGCGATGGTCGAGTTCTGTGACGGACATCGCACCGACAGATGCCATTTCCTGGTAGAGTTGATCTTCGACGCTTGCGCGGTGTTTCTCGGCGCTTGCAAGATCGCTGGAAGCTCGCTCCACGGCTTCAAACGCAATGCGGCGCTTGTCTTCAATATTGGACAGCTTACGAAGCACGCTTCGCTCTCTTATGTCCTTTACGAGCCGTAATTTCGACGCTTCGACCGGTTTCAGGCCGTCAGACGCGACATCCATGTCACGGTCTCCTCAAAATTGGAGGGCTCGTCCTGGCCCTGGCACACGAATTTCCGCAACTGCTCGATCGAGGCGATTGCCCGGTCAGTTAGCGGATCGCTACCCGGCTTGTATTCACCGACCTTGATCAAGAACTCCGCCTCATTGTAGCGTGAGAGCAGTTCACGGAAGAAGGATGCCGCCTTTCGATGTGACCCAGAGACGACCGCATCCATAACGCGACTTCGGCTCGACAGCACGTCGATGGCGGGAAAATGTTCACGCGACGCGAGCTCGCGTGAAAGAATGATATGACCATCGAGAATACCGCGCGATTCTTCGGCGATTGGATCGCCCGTGCCATCACCTTCGACCAGCACGGTATAGAACGCCGTGATCGAGCCGCGCTCGCCCATACCGGCACGCTCCAGCAGACCAGGCAGAAGCGCAAACACGGAGGGAGGAAATCCGCGCCGCGTCGGAGGTTCTCCTGCGGCAAGGCCTATTTCGCGCATTGCGCGGCTAAAGCGCGTCAATGAATCCATGATCAGTAGGACGCGCAGCCCTTGATCACGAAAGTACTCCGCGAGTGCAGTCGCCATATGAGCACATTGCACCCGCTCCATTGCCGAGCGGTCGGAGGTCTCAACGACCACAATCGTACGATCGAGATCCTCTCCGATATGACGCTCGATGAATTCACGTACCTCACGTCCACGCTCTCCCACAAGCGCAACGACGGTCACGTCGGCGGCCGCGCCCCTTACAATTTGCGACATCAGGGTCGACTTGCCGCAACCGGCATCTCCATAGATTCCGATCCGCTGGCCTTCGGCGCACGTCAGAAGTCCATCCAGCACGCGAACGCCGAGCGGAAACGGCCGCTCGATGCCACGCCGCCTCATTGGATTGGGCGCCCTGCCGCGGAGCGGGCGAGTGTGGGCCGCCTTTATTGGCCCCTTGCCGTCGAGCGGACGGCCGGCACTGTCAATCACGCGGCCAAGCAAATCGGGTCCAACTGAAACTTCACGGATTCGCCCGGTCGGAACCACTTCCGCGCGGTTGGACAGGCCTATCGTTTCGCCGATAGGCGTCAGCAACACCCCGTTCGGCAGCAGACCGATGACCTCGGCCTCAAGTGACCATCCAGTGCCATGATCCTGCAACACACAAAGTTCCCCAACACGTGCCCCTGGCAATACTGCATGAAGCAACGTGCCGATCGCCCGTGTGATCCGTCCGCGCACCGCGCGCGTATCGATCTGCTTTGCTGTAGATTTCACAGCTGACAACTCGGCGCGCACAGCCGCTTCGACAAGCCCATCGTCATAGGATCGTCGTAGCGTGGTCACGGCTCGCGTTCCTGAGAAGACGGGGCAAGGCCAACACGTAGGATACGCAGCTGCGCGGCAAGCCCTAGATCGACATTGCCAAACGCGCTCCACAAAACGCACTGATCCGGCGTCAGAGCCGGGTCCGGGTCAATTGTAAGTTTCGGCCGACCATTCCTTCCGTCGAACGCTGCGAACTCGCGGATCAGTGCATCGGCTTTCACAGGCGACACATGAAGACACACTTCCGCACTGCCATGTGTCCGATCGATCGCATGACGAACCGTCCTCACCAAGATCTCGCCGGGATCGAAGGAACCCAGCACGTCGTCCAAGATATCGAGGACGAGCTGCGGCAACTCATGTTCCAGAACAGCTTTTCGGCGTGCCAGCTCGCAAGTAGCCCGGGCAACCAGCTGCGCCATTTCGTCCGAACCTGTCTTCCGACCCTCGGAGTGGCCACGCGCCCGCTCGCGCTCATAGGCTTTTCTTGCCCAGCTGCGAACCTGGCGCAGATACCGCTCCGCTAGCGCCCGGGTCTTTAGCGCATCAAACCAGACCCCGAGTTCCGCGGCTGGTATAAGTGGGCCGACCGGACGAATCTGCGGGTCTGCTGGCAATGCTTGATCGTTGTCGGTCATGCCGTTGGTGCCTCCATGGCCAGATGGGCCATCACCAAAGACAGCAATTGGCCTGCCGCCCTGTGGTGTTCGATGGCTGGAGCTTCCGCGGCCGTCCCCACAGGTAAGCGGAGAAGAACGCGCTTACGGTCAAGCTCTGAAGCTTCATCGAGCCAAGCACCAAGACAGGCATATCCGTCGTGTTCAATTCCTTGCGAAAGTCGTTCCGGATCGAGAATCGACGTAGTAGCGACTGCGCTGGACAAGTTTCGGATACCGAAAGCATGTGCTTCCGCACCGACATTTCCGATCAGAGTTTCCAGATCACGCCTTGACACGAGCTTCAGCAATGAACGGGCATGCCAAACACTGCCAGCGAGCAGGGCGGCGCGATGCGGATCATAGCCGAGCAGAACGTCCCTGCCCCAGTTACTTCCGTTCCAGGCCCCTTCATTGCCTACCGCCAATTCGGCCAGTCTTTCCTGAAGCCTGACACTCCTCTGCAACCGCAGCACCGTGGGCGTTGACAGCAGCGCATCAAGACGGGCGGCAAAACGGCTCGGATGCATCACCGCAGCAAGTTCGCGCAGGCGATCGGAATGCGGATGAGGTGAATGATTTGGCTCGTTGGATGGCATCGATACCCACACTGCATTCCGTCTATCTTGCACAGAGCTCAATTCTTGGCCGACGGCTTGGGCCGCGAGTACATGGTCGAAGATCCGCCGAGATTTCCAACTTTCCGCGATGATCGACTGAACTGCATCCGTGTGCTCAGCAACATGTAAGATAGAACACCCAGCGCGGCACCCGCACCTCCGACCCCGATCGCAAACAAGGGGGGCGACATGAACTTGGCCGGTTGAGCCGAAGCAGCTGCTGACGCTGACGACAGCTCATGCTGAGCCCGCTCAACCGGCACGAACACGACCGCCACCTTGTCATATGATAGCCCTTCGATGCTGTTGGCGACGAGCATCTTGATCTGCGGTAGCAAGGCTGAGAGCCTCACATTGGAGCCATGTCGGATGAAAACCGACGCCGAGGACGGGGTTGCATCCTGTCGCAAAAGGTCATTCTTCGGCAGAACAACATGGACACGGGCGGAGAGTACCCCATCGATATCGTTGATCGTGCGCGACAACTCTTCACTTAGGGCGTAAACGTAGCGGGCGCGCTCTTCAACCGGAGAGGCAACAAGACCAGATCCCTTGAACACCTCCCCGAGGTTCTTGAACGTCTGGCGCGGCAAGCCCTCGCCATTCAGCAGGTCGATCGAGAAGGCTAGCTGCTTTTCTTCCACCTGAATCGTGCTGGTCCCATCCTTGGCGACGATGCGGACGGCATCGACACCCTTTCTGAGGAGAAGCGCAAGCATTTCGTTGGCTTCACGCTCTTGTACCTTGGTATAGACATCTGCCTTGCAACCGGCCAGGGAGAGCAAGACCGGCAACGCCACAAGAATATGAAACCGCCTTCCTACGCTCGCGCGACGACCGATCTTTCTATGCGGTAAAACGCTCATCAATGGCTGTCAGCCTGCCGAGAGCAGCTTGTTCAGAGACGAGCTGGCAGCGCTAGTACATTTGGAGATGAGCGAAACCTCAGTGACGCTATTGTAAACATCCCGCAGATTCGCCAACGTCGATTCGAAATGGTCTGCACCTTCCAGGTTTCCGACCGGGTGCACCTCGAATTCATGAGAGCGCAAGATAGGTTGCGCTGCCGGTCCATTCGCAGGAGTCGGCTCGCCGCCGACCGCCGAAGGAAATGATATGCCTCGATGCATTGCAGCAAGATTTCGAAGGATACGATCGCCAAGGGGGCTTACCTGCGTGCCTGCACGCTGAGCCTCCGACACTGGCGGAGCCAACGTGTTATCGATCATCGGAGAGGCGGCATCTTGATTTGAAGCCACCTGCGCAAGACTCTCGTGAAACTGAGCCTGCGTCGATGAACAAGCCTCGGATAGACATTCGAGCGGACCGGCGGAGATCGGCGTAACGCCAAGCATCATGGACGACATCGTTGCTCTCACGTCATGAGATTAGCCGTTCGACACCGTGAACGGCTCAGCACCCCTAACGAAGCGAGCTGACCAGAAGCTGACGAGTATCAGGAGCACAGTCGTCTAAGATCACGCTTGGCCGCGCATTTGGGACGAATTCTCGGCCTCCACCTTTGTGACGAATTTCGGTGCTTGTTCACTAGCGGAAAAATACTTGGAGTGCTCATCATCGCCTGGAGGCTGCACATCTTGAAGAACCTCTTATATATCGGAGCTTTTATTCTCCTGGGGCTCGTTAGAGCGCTCGGCGCTCCCCTGCCGCTGCCATCGGCACCTTATAGCTACACGGTTCTGGACCAGGACCTTGCTGCTGCACTGCAGGAGTTTGGCAACAATTTAAATATCCGAATCAATGTTAGCACCGAGGTAAAGGGGCGGATTCGCGGGCGAATGCTGGATCTCGCGCCGCGAGAATTCCTCGAACGCTTAAGCAAGCTCTACAATCTTCAATGGTACTACGATGGACTGGTGCTTTACGTGTCTGATGCGCACGAGGCGCAAACCCGCTTGCTCGTCCTGACTCCAATCACCTTCGAAGCATTCAAGGCGGCACTCGATGCTCTCAACATCTCGGATGAGCGCTATTTTGTGAGACCTGCAGCAGGAGATGGCCCAGTCTTCGTTTCTGGTCCGCCTCGGTTTATCGCGCTTGTGGACCAAACGCTCAAAAGCCTGCTGGCGGAGGCACAGGCGCAGCGAAACCCTACGATTGTCGAAAGGCCGCCGCAGCAATCGGTTTTGATGTTGTTTCGGGGGTCGTCGAGCATGGTCATTCGTGATGGACGACCGGAGAGCCCTCCTTTGAACGAGGCGTCGCATTAACACAGCGCGGTTCACGCGGCTGGTCGAGCCCGGAGATGAGTTGATGCAGCGAGTGGCTTACAGCAACTCAAGGCGGTCTCTGTGTGCGCGCTATCAGCTTTGGAGGGGCAATGCTGCCAGCTTGAATGCGACTGGTTGGACCGGGAATCCGCGGAGCGTCGCGATCGACGTACAGGTCAGGCCACGGACGCACGAAGCCGAGGCGGACCCGAGTAGTTAATTGGAACGCGGTCGAACGCAAGAAGCTAGCGCCAAACATGTCTTGAGAATGCACGACAGCTTTCGGAAGGGCGTCTTTCATGACTCATCCCGAGTTCTTGCGGACCGTCAGCTTCTCGACAGCTAATCCCTTGTACCATAGGAGCGTGAAAATCTAGCCGGCGATGCGCCGATAGATTTGTTGCGGAACTGAGCGCTGAGAAGCACTGAGCAACCTGACGCACCTGACAGGAGCCGTTGAGCTCCGCGTAGCATTGCTTCTTGCTCGTTGTGTCACGCCCTCGGCTGCGCCACATGATCAACTTGTGCCGCAATCTCACACCAAAGGATGTATATCAGTGAACAACCTATTACTGAATTCCAATCCAACCACGGCGTTGTCCGGGCTTGCTCCGGGGCTCTCGTCGCTGCCGGAGCGTTCAAGCTTCGAGGCCGTGCTGGCCAGCTACTCGTTGGAGGACGCAATAGGCGATCATTCGGAGCCGCCAGAGTCCGACCAGCAACTAACGGAGGAGCTCGTGCAGGAGGCGCTGCATATCCTGCCTCCGACTCTCACGGTTGCATTGGCCGCACCTGCGCAGACCAGGGAGTCATCCTCTGTTGCGAGCGCCAGTGTTGCAACGGCGCCTGTACCCAGCTCAAGGATAACGTGGAACGGCGGCACCTTGACCAACGCTGAGTTGCAGATTGTGTCGGTGCTGAACCGTCACAAAGACAAATGCCCGCTCGATTGGGAGTCCCTTTCAGATTTGGCCAACGATCCCTCCACGCCGCCGGATCTGAAGACGGCGATCGGGGCATTACAGCAGGATCCTGAGCTCTTCTATGCAATAGGCTCGCAAGGCGACGGTCACTGTGGCGGGAAGATCAAGGCAGGTGATCTCTCGGGCTTTTCCCACCATCACGCACAGGTTGCCGCATTCCAAGAGCAGCAGGCGCACAGCTACCAGCAAAACTACATTCCATCCGACGGCACCGGAGACGGCCAGCCGTCAGTTATGACCGAGTGTAATGCGTTGCGCGAGCTCTATCGGTATTCCGACAGTCTGCCCAAGAATCTCAGCCTCGCCGATTTCAAGCAGATTGTCGATGGCGGGGCAAAAGCCGGAAAAAGCCCGCCGCAGGTTCTCGCGGCCGCTCAATACTTTCTCAGCCACCCTGATGAATGGAAACAGTTGTACGGTGGCTCGATAGATAAGGTCCACAAAGAGGACTTCCTGCAGGTTGCCTCATCATCGATGAATCTCACGCAAACCGAGCTGGATACGCTGGACACAATCAATACAAATCAAGACGCGTTTTTCGGGAAGGGCGACCTGACTCAGGACAAGCTAGCGAGCATGGCCGATGACAAGAGTCTAGCCCCCGAAGTGCGAAAGGCTGCCTCCCAGCTGCTCTCGGATCCGCTGTTGTTCGGGTTGATGAATAATTCGATCACAGGCTACAAGGCCCACCATCAGTTCTTCGACTTCGGCGGAGGCCATACGGTCGATTCCGGTAATATCAGCAATAACGACTTCACTCACTTTTTCGAGAACATGTCGACTGCGAACCGCACCGCGCATCAATTGAAGACGCATGTCGCCCAAACGGCGGGCGAGCAGTCCGCTGCCGCGGACATGATGATGGGAGCCGCTGATCAGCCCGAGATCAAGTCTCCCAAGAAAAACGGCGGCGCTTTCATGCATGTCGTTGACGGCGTGCTCAAGGTTGTCCCGAAGGTGCTCGACTGGGCCGCAACCGGAGTTGGTTTACTCGGCTTTATTCCAGGCCTTGGCGAATTGGCCGATCTCGCGTCAATGGTGCTCGAGAGCGAGGCGCAAGCAGCAAATCTTCTTCACACTGCTATTACCGGTGGCAACATCAAGCAAGCGTTGGAAGAAGCGGGCATCAGTCTTGCGTCGCAGGTGGTGGGCTGCCTCGGCGGCCCCGAGGTCAAGCTAGCCATGCGCGAAGGCTTAATGAAGCAGGCAATTCAAGAAGCCGCGACGGCTGGCATCAATCTGCCGGTTTCGATCGCACAGTCCTACGCGGAAAATTACTTGAACCAGCTGAAGGAACGCATTGAGTCCGAGCGCATGCAAGCTGCGGGCGCCAATAGCTAGTTGGAACGACGCTGCCGCCTCAGACCGTGCTGTAAGCTATGCGAACTTGCGGATCCTCCGATTGGCCGGCCACCACCTACCGATTAGTAGGTCCCGCAAGCTTTGCCTGCACGTTCGAACCCGCCGCGCGCACGCAGACACTTTGTCGTGTCGATCTTCGGCCCACGATGTGGGCCGAAGGTCCGATACACGATCAGCCTCAGTTTCATTTCGCGGCCGCGAAAGTTGCATAGGCCGGCATCTGGCTCCAATCGGACGGGCCGAAGTTATCGACGCTTGACCTCCCACGAGAAAGCCGGATCGACGTCGGCGAGAATGCCGGGCTTACAAATGTGAGACCGAGGGCACATTAGGCCGCAGGTGCAGAGCTGGGAGGCGCCGAACGCCGCCGCGCGAGGCGTAGGCGTCCGCCCGCGCCGCGAAGTGGGATTGACCGCATAGCTCTAAGGCGTAGCAGCGCTGAGGGACCGCTGTTCGCGGCCGGCTCGTCTGAGCACTGAATACCTTAGGGTCGTATTTGATGGGATCGAGGCATCACCGCCGCCTGAGGAGAAGCAATCGCCAAAGAAGTGACCTGTCGTAGGGGAGCTATTCCGGCGCCTCGGTCTCAGCACGTTGGCGTCTTCGGTCCTGGCGCTGCGATTCCGCTCGTTGAAACTCTACCTTATGAAGAAACAGAGCGCGGGATCAATCGCTACCGGGGAAAGCATGGTTTTCCTTCACAAGTTATCTGGTCTCGAGTGTCCGCCAGCGCACTGCTGAGATACGATTGTTGATCGGAACGCCCAAGGAGACGAATTCCCATCGACTTATTGCATTCTCCAAGTCTCGTCAGGTTATCGAAAGCTAATGCTAGCACAATGATGATAGTGGAGATTGCCGTCATCGGCATGATCGAATTTAAGATAGGAGAACGCGATGCGCATTCAGTCAAGCGCTGCCGCGCACGTTGATACCGATCTCCGTGCGGCCCGAGGCGACAAAAGCGGCTCGCACACGCCCGGCACGCATGAGGATGATGGTGCGCCACGTGCGCATGATGATGGCCGATCGTCTGGTACGACCAGCCCTGTAAATGGCGCGTCCAGTCCGGACGATAACTCGCAGGATGCGCGTTTGCAGCAAGCGTTCACCGCTGCTCTCGCGTCTGTTGGTCTCCAACTTGTAAGTAATGCGTCAGCGAGCTTCGACGAAGCCATCGCCGAGACAGAGCAGGATTCCTGATGTTGGACTTGCGGCGTCAGGATATAGGAGCCGCTAAAGCGGCAATGTTCGACAAATAGGAGAAATGGTATGACTGGCAAGACAAGTGCGACTAATACCTCGAGCGCAGGTGGCGCGGCTGGTACGGCTCTCGCTGGAGCATCTGACGCGATGACTCAGGTCGCGGCACAGGCAGCTTTCGACAAGCAGCTCGCCGCTCTGACTGCCGTTAGCACCCAGGCGGCCGAGAGGGATGTTCAGCTTCGCACGCTTACAACGTCGCTTTCGACGATCAAGAAGGCGGCTGATGAGCGGGTGCAGTAACGGACTGTGGGACGACATCGTCGTCCCACTTTTCGGATGTGAATAGTCAGCGAAATCGAAATTAGCCGTGCGGCATTGCCGTACGGCTGCTCTCGCTGTTAAGGAGGCCGATTGTGCATGAACCGGACTGCCCGCATTTCGAAGTGCTATCGGGACTTTATTCAGGGCTGACTGGCAAGGCAGGGCCTGGATCGAACCTTATTGGCAGTGGCTTTGATGCCGATTTCGTCTTCATCGAACAAGGTCTCGAACGGCAACACCTTCGCATCACCCCATATTGCGATTCAATTGAGATCGAGGCCCTAGCCAGTCCAATCCGCGTCGAAGGTCACGAGACAATTTCCTTAAATGAGCGCGTTGTTGTTGCTCTCCCAGCCGTTATTCATGCGGGCGCAATGTCCATTCGCTGGTCGATAGAGGGTTCCAAACGAGCTGGCTCTATCGACGGCTGGCGTGTACCGATTGCGGTACTTGCGATCGTCCTCATAAGCTCCGTCGCGATCGGCACAGTCTCAACTCTTTTCGTCCACACCGACACCGCTGCGGCGCTCAGCACCGATTCGCTCCCGGCCGTAGAAGTTGCGCCCAAACCGGCGTTCGGCGCTCCTGATGCTCTGACGACCGATGCAGCTGCCGAACGGCTGCAAGAGGAGGTTGATAGAGCGGGCCTTCTCAACATCAAAGTCGGTTCTCGGCCGGATGTTGTCACCGTTCATGGCACCATTACGCCCGCCTCTGTTACAAAATGGCAGGACGTCCAGCAACGGTTCGATCACCATAGTGGTGGCGCTTATACGCTCCTCAACACAGTAGCGGTCAAGGAGGAGAAGATGCCCTCCTCAATTGCCGTTCAGGCTGTATGGCGCGGAAAGGATCCTTATCTCGTCATTGGCGATCAAAAGTACTTCTCGGGCGCGCTGTTGAATAATGGATGGACCGTTGATCGGATCGAGGAGGGACGCGTGCTGCTGAGCCGTAATGGCCAGCTTGCTGCCCTCCCCTACTAGAGTGTCACCCTCGCAGGTAAGAAGGAATTTATCATGACTAGGCTGCCCCGGCATTCTGTAGAGCTTGGCACCTCTTTTCAGAGGGTCGACCTCGGCGATCATACACCTGCCGCTCAGCCGACCATCTCTCAAGCCGATGGCATCGAGATCGAGGCGGCGCAAGTAGATGATGGCAAGAGGCACGCGCCATCTTTTCGGGATAGGCCGTCGCAGGATCTGCCGGTTGGGGCCACAATCGAGCCCGCGGTGGAGCTTGACTCTGTCGATCCAGTCTCGCGCGTCAATTTCAACATGACGCGCGGCCAAGTAGGTGAGACCGCGCCATGTTCAGAACTGGCTCGGTTAAATGGCCCCAATCTCGCAGGCAACCTGCTCTCGTTCGTCACACCTCGCTTACGTCATTGGGACGTCCTGCGTGCAGACAAACATGGCCTTCTTCTCCAAACTCTGGCTGTTGCGCTGTCGGCGGCGCCAGAGGATTCGGTGTCACCTGAAGGGATAGGTGTGCTGCAGCAGGAGCTGCGGCGGCTAGTTCTGCTCCGGCAGAATCAGAACGGCTTAATCAAAGGCTAGCAATGGTCGAGGTTGACCGGGGGCAACACCTCACGCGTATTCCACCGCCAAACGTGTCCAAAGACCGTGAGGTGCCGCTGATCTCCGAACAGGAGCTTGAGTTGCTCTGCGCGCTTTCCTATGTCCACCTCGCTTGCGGGAACAGCGCCGAAAGCTTGGCTCTGCTGCGATTCGTAGCTCACGAGCGCTCTCAGAACGTCGACCTGCTGCGCATTCTGGCCTACGCTCTGGTCTCAGAGGGCAGCGGCCATGAAGCTCTGACGGTATTGGAAAGGCTGGACAGTGTTGACGGCCAGCCGTCTTCGCGCCTGCCTCTGATGCTCTTGCGCAGTCACGCCCTGCGCAAGAGTGGCCGCATGGCTGAGGCGCGAGCCACCTTTGCACGCTATGTTTCGTTGCGGGGCAGCGCAACTCGGTTCGAACAACAATAGGGGCTGCTCATGGCCAACGTCCTACGCAACCTTATTGCGCGCGCGCCGGCCCATCCGGACTTGATGGTCGCGTTGGTTCTGCTTCTGGCGATCGCCCTGATGATCATACCGATCCCGATCGTAGCGATCGACACGCTGATCGGCTTCAACCTTGGCTTGGCCATATTGCTGCTGATGGTCGCTCTGCATCTCAACACGCCAGTCGACTTTTCGTCCTTGCCGGGCGTGATCCTTATCTCTACCGTCTTTCGTCTTGCGCTTACTGTCGCAACGACGCGGCTGATTCTAGCTGAGGGTGATGCCGGTAGCATCATTCACACGTTCGGCGACTTCGTCATATCAGGCAACATCGCCGTCGGAATTGTCATATTCCTAATCGTGACGATGGTGCAGTTCGTGGTTCTCGCCAAGGGCGCCGAACGGGTCGCAGAAGTGTCGGCGCGCTTCACACTCGATGCGCTGCCCGGCAAGCAGATGGCGATCGACGCGGAGCTGCGCAACGGCCACATCGATCAGCACGAAGCCCGCAGCCGGCGCGCCGTGCTTGAGCAAGAAAGCCAGCTTCACGGCGCCATGGACGGCGCTATGAAATTCGTCAAAGGTGACGCCATCGCCGGGCTGATAGTCATCTGCATCAATATGCTAGGTGGGATCAGCATCGGCCTGCTTTCCAGGGGAATGTCGCTCGATGAGGCGCTGCATCAATATACGCTGCTGACCATTGGTGATGCGCTAATCTCACAAATTCCAGCACTGCTGCTGTCGATCACAGCCGCAACTATCGTCACCCGCGTCAACGGGCCCACCAGGCTCAAACTCGGTGCCGATATCGTCAACCAACTTACAGCGAGCACACAAGCACTACGGCTGGCCGCCTGCGTGTTGCTTGTGATGGGATTCGTGCCCGGTTTCCCCCTGCCTCCATTTGTTATCCTGGCCGCATTCTTTGCCGGCGCAAGCTATTTCAAGGTTGGTGCGCAAGGCGGGAAGATAGCCGCCAAAACGGACGCACAAGCCGAGAAGCAAACCGTCCCTACGGAGGCACTCCCGATCACGCTATTCCTCGCACCCAATCTGACACATGCAATCGATAAAGGGGAGCTCGAGCAATGCATTGGACGCGTTTCGGCGCTGGTCTCAGCCGATCTTGGCATCACCATTCCACGCATCCCCGCCCAACTCGATCAGCGCTTAGCCGAATCGGAATTTAGGGTGGATGTCGAAGGAGTCCCAGTTGAAGCGGATTTCGTTGATCCGGCGCAGCTCATGCTTAACGATGACGTGGCGAACATTGAATTGAGCGGGATCCCGTTTCGGCAGGAGCCGGACACAAACCGGATCTGGATCGAACAAGAGCATGCGCCGGCTCTCAAAGCCGCCGGAATAGGGTATCATAGTCCGAGCGAACTCGTCGGCTTACGCGTCCATTCGACATTGACACGGTACGCACAGCGCTTGCTGGGCATTCAGGAGACGCGTCAATTGCTCAACCAGATGGAGCAGGAGTACGCTGATCTGGTGAAGGAGGTGCTACGCACGACGCCGGTTCCCCGGATCGCCGACGTCCTGCGCCGCTTACTGGACGAGGGCATCCCCATTCGCAACACCCGCCTGGTGCTGGAGACGCTGGCCGAATGGAGCGAACGCGAGAAAAGTGTCGTGCTGCTCACCGAATATGTTCGCTCCGGTCTGAGGCGGCAGATCTGCCATCGCTATGCCAATGCCCACCGTGTGGTGGCCGCCTTTATCATCGAGCGGGAGACTGAGGAGATCGTGCGTGGTGCGCTGCGTGATACCGCTGTTGGCCCCTACCTCGTTTTAGAGGATTCGCAAACCGAGGAGCTGCTTTCCCAATTCCGTCGGATCAATGCAAGCATCGCATCGGGTCAGAGCCGGCCGGTCATTCTGGGTTCAATGGATATCCGGCGTTTCGTCCGCGGTTTTCTCACCCGCAACAGTATTGATCTACCTGTTCTGTCCTACCAGGATCTCGCCTCCGATTTCACGATCCAGCCGGTTGGATCCGTCACACTCACGGAAACCAGGGAGACGGTTCCGTCAGCGGAGCGTCGCGGCCCGGTGGCCGCGGCCGGTTGATAGAGCACAGCAGTTGATCGTGGGATGGACCTGATGAGACAACCACAAGCAGGGCAGCAGCAGCGCTCCGTTGGCGCGGGCTCGTGCTCTAGGCTCCTCGCAATGCTCGCTGTTCTGCTGGTCGGCGGTTGCACTAGCTCGAATAAATCAGCTATTGGAGTAGCGGAGGCGCCAGGACCAGAGTTATCAGCTACCAAGGATGTAGATCCTTCCGTGCGCGAGCGCGTTGCGCACGCATTTTACCAGGATGCTGGTGAGGACACTCTGCGCGCTGCTTTGAGCCAACGGCCCGGCAACGTTGATGTTGCGATCCCTCTTGCGCGGACCTTACTGGCGCGAAAGCACACGGATGAGGCGCTTCAGATACTGGACAGCGTTTTGATTGCCACACCCGGTGATCTGCGTGCACTGAACGCGAAAGCCGTGGTCCTCGACACCGAGGGACGCCACTCTGAGGCACAAGCGCTGTATCAACGTGCACTTGCAACGGAGCCAGACAACGAGATGTTGCGCAACAATCTGAACCTTTCGCTCGCACTCAATGGCAAAGCCGACAGCGGAAACGCCAGTTTGCGGGCGCCATCCGACGAGGCTCATCCGTTGATAGACTGGAAATAACCAGCGCCTCAGACATGCGCTGGCATCGCTAACCGCCGTGAGCAGCACGTCGGCTGCATCGTCTCCATCCTATTTGCCGAGCACGGGTTGCAGTGCCCTTAGTACGGATTGTCTGTTTTTCAGATGCGGAGGCATTTGAGATTGCAGGGATTTGGGGGTCGAGAACCCCAAACTTGCAATTTCGTTTTGTGGATTGAACGAAGCCGCTGCCGCGGCGTGAGGGGCAAGGTAGCGTAGATCGCCTCCTGGCTGAGAGGATGTGGGTGTTGGAGCCCATCCCCCTCAGACAGGAGTATCGAGATGGCCGATTTGAGCCCTCTTCGCCGCCGCATGATCGAAGACATGACCGTCCGCAATCTGTCGCCGGCGACGCAACGATCCTACATCAGCGCGGTTTCGAAGTTCAGCCGCTATTTTGGCCGATCGCCTGACCGGTTAGAGCTGGAAGACGTCCGTAAGCGCGAAGCCGATACCCTTGCTTCAGAATTCGAATGAACGTGCGAAGAAGCCTCCGACTTGGACGGAGGTTTGGGATGGGATTGGACAGCAAAAAGGACGTCCATTTGAACGGCTCGTCGGTAGGGCCGGTGAGCCGGCTGGAGGTCCTTGAAGGACCGTCGGGACGCCGCGTGCGTTCGGAGGCTGAGAGAGCTCGGATCGTCGCCGAGAGTCTGCTACCCGGTGCCCAGGTGTCAGAGGTGGCGCGCAAGCATGGAGCGACGCGCTGGCAGATCTACGATTGGCGACGGCGCTTTCGACAGCGAGGCATGTTGCCGCCGTGCGAGGCGTCGCAGCCGACATTCGCGCCGCTGGTCGTGGAAGGTGCGTTAGAGGAGCGTCACGTTCCGGCGATCAAGCTTGAGATAGCGATCGGCGATGTCGTGGTGCGGACGGACACGGCCATAGATGGCGAGCAGCTGTCTCGGGTGATCCGCGCGGTACGAGCGTCACGATGATCGCGCCCGGTGCTGATCTGAAGATTTACATGGCGACGCGGCCGATTGACTTCCGCTGTGGCCATGATGGGCTTGCTGCGAAGGTGCAGGAGATGCTTCGTCTCGATCCGTTCAGCGGTGCAGCCTTCGTGTTCCGATCGAAACGAGCGGACCGGATCAAGATTTTGGTCTGGGATCGAACGGGCCTGGTGTTGGTGCACAAGCGCCTCGAATGCTGCAAGTTCGTTTGGCCAACGATCGCAGACGGCGTGATGCGCATATCGCCGGCGATGTTCGCAGCCCTGTTCGAGGGGCTGGATTGGAGGTTGGTCCGCCCGCAAGAAGCGCGGCGTCCGCAGGCGGCGGGATAACTGCGGCAGAGTGACTCGGAAGGTATTTTGCACGTGACGCACGCGGCGGCGGTGTGCTCGAATTAGCACATGATCATCGCGGCGCTGCGCGACGAAAATGAACGACTGAAGGCGCTTTTGGCCTGATGCTCGCTCAAGGCCGCCTGCGTTTGCGGGGGGCGCTGGCGGCGTCGGAGGAAGCGCGGCGTCGGCTGGAGGTCATCCTCGGCGAATTGCGACGCGAGAAGTTCGGCGCGAAGTCCGAGAAGCTGCGGCCAGATCAGTATCACTTGCCGCTGGAAGACGTGGAGATCGCGCAAGGCATCCTGGACGCGGCGCAGGAGAGAGCCGAGGCTGTGATCCAGGGCCGATCGCGGAGTGTGCCGGATCAAGGTTCTCATCGCAATCGCGGCTGCTTGCCTGCCCATTTGCCTCGGGTGGAACGGATCATCGAGCCTGCGAGCACGCTCTGTCCGTGTGGTTGCGGCGCCATGACGAAGATCGGCGAGGACGTCAGCAAACGCCTCGACGTGATCCCGGCGCAATGGCGCGTGCTGGTCACGCGCCGCCCGAAATACATCTGCCGCCGCTGCTCGGGCCGTGTCGTGCAGGCCCACGCGCCGGAACACGTCGTGCCTGGTGGACTGCCGACCGAAGCGGCGATTGCGCACGTGATCGTCTCCAAGTTCGGCGACCATACGCCGTTTTACCGTCAGGCGGAGATCTATACGCGCCAGGGGATCCGACTTGATCGGGCGACACTGGGCAACTGGTCCGGCCGCGCTTGCTTCCATCTCCAACCCGTAGCGGACCACATGCGCCGCCATCTGGAGAGGGCAGATCGTCTGTTCATGGACGAAACCACGGCACCGGTGCTCGATCCCGGGCGTGGCCAAACGAAGAAAGGCTACTTCTGGGCGATCGTCTCCGACGACAGCGGCCACAGCGGCCCAAGTCCTCCGGTCGTGCTGTTCCGATATGCCCCGGTCGCAGCGGCGCCTTCGCGGAGCAGTTCCTGCATGGCTTTAACGGACGCTTCCTGCAATACGATGCCTATGACGGTTATGACCGGCTGACCGAAGTCGCTCGACCGCAGGGGCCGTGGACGCTTGGACGCTTGTGCATTGCTGGAGCCATTTGCGCCGGCGCTTCGTCAAATTGGCCCGCAACAGCAAATCGCCGATCGCCGAGGCTGCGGTTCGGCACATCGCACAGCTTTACGCCATCGAAGCCATGGTACGCGGTTCATCGCCGGACATCCGGCTGGCCGCGCGCAAGGAGCACTCGCTGCCTATCGTCGCCGCGTTAAAGCCGTGGTTCGAGAAACAGCTGTCGATGATCTCCAGTGGTTCGAAGCTCGCCGAGGACATCCGCTACGCGCTCAATCACTGGCAAGGGCTGACCCGCTTCCTCGAAGACGGGCGCCTCGAGCTCGACACGAACCCGGTCGAGAACGCCATCCGGCCAGTCTGCCTGACCAGAAAAAATGCGCTCTTCGCCGGTCATGAAGTCGGCGCGGAAAACTGGGCCTTGCTCGCGTCGATCGTCGCCACCTGCAAGCTCAACGACGTCAACCCGGCCGCCTACATCGCCGAAACACTCGAGGCGATCATCGACGGCCATCCCGATAGCAGGATCGAAGACCTCATGCCGTGGCGATTCCGCAAAACGTCAAGCCAGTCTCAATAGGGTTGCGGCTAAGCGCTTACGTTCAATCCGGCTTCAATGAGGTCGCACAACTGCACCTGCCGCATCGCGTGGGCGCGACCTCACAGAACCCTCCAGATTCCCCTGAGGGTCGGTTTGTGATTCAAGATGTTGGCTGGGTTGGGGGCCAGCATCTGATGAGCCGACCTCTTTCCAATGATCTACGTGAGCGTGTCGTTGCCGCGGTGACTGGTGGTGAGAGCTGCCGGGCGGCGGCGACCCGATTTGGCGTTGCAGTGTCCTCGGTGGTGAAGTGGTCGCAGCGCCATCGGGCGACTGGTTCGGTGGCACCGGGCAAGATGGGCGGGCACCGCAAGCCGTTGCTGGAACCCCATCGCGCGTTCATCAAGGAGCGGATCAGCCAGACGCCGCATCTGACGCTGCACAAGCTGAAGGACGAACTGGCCGCGCGTGGGGTTAAGGTCTCGCACAATGCGGTCTGGATGTTCCTGCGGCGCGAAGGACTGCGGTTCAAAAAAAACACTATTCGCCCTTGAGCAGGCGCGCTCTGACGTTGCGCGCCGGCGTCGCCGCTGGCGCCTGATGCTCGCTCAAGGCTGCCTGCGTTTGCGCCAAAGGCGCCTTCAGGCGTTCGTTTCGTTGCGCAGCGCCGCAATGCCCATTTGACGCGCTTAGCTGCAGATCATCAAAATGCAAGAAGCGAGGCGCTCTATCACATCCTGAAACGCGGATGCAACCCAACCAGCCTCGCCACGACGGCCGCCAGAAAGGACTTGAAGCCTACGTAGCGTCAGGTTGTACAGTCTAAATCATACAGGCGGTCATCGTCTCAGAAGTTTCGTGATCGCAAGCAGGGGTTTCAATGTCTCGAGTTCTAAGGTGCGCGCGAGTCTGTTGCTGCGCAGGCCTGAATCGAAGTCGGCTCGTACGGAATGTGGGGGCGGTCAATTGAAGCTGAAGCAGCACGTGCAGTTCGAGATCAAATCGGGGCGCCTTTCCGCAGCCGGGCGGCCGCAAGTTCAATCCCGATGTGCCGGATGCCGCGCTTTCGTGCAGGGAGCGCCAACGCTGTTGCTTTCCGATCGGGCAAATATCTGTCCTTCCCAGTCTCCGGCTGTTGCGAGTGCAAGCCGCGACGAGAATCCAGGCCTCTTTCATGATGGGATCGTCGTTTTTTTTGGCGCGCGCGGCCACCTGCTGCCCAGGAGGCCAAGCGGGTTCGTCTGCGGCAGCTAAGGCTGGCGCTGGTGTGAGTAATGCGCGAACTCGGAGCGGCGCGCGACGACAGTCCTCTTATTGTTCTGGTTGCTGGTCTCGGCAATCGGCTTTCTGAAGCTGGAGTCTTACCCGAGTTTGGCTCTGGGGCAGCTATGAAGAGTCATCTCATCTAGGGAGAGTGGTATGGAACCGAGCTATAACGGTCCGAACTATCGGACGCATTGGTACGCTGACCAGCAAGAGCTGCAGCGTGCGCGGCAAGAGTCGGATAATGAGCCTGCGGGTCAAGTTGGCTTTGAGCAGCAGTTGGGCGAGCTGCAACTCGGCTCCCCTGATGAGAGCTCGGCTGAGCTAAGTTCCCCAGCGTCAGTTGTGGTCTATTCAGAGCTTCGTATCGATTGCTACAAGCGCAGCCGCGCATCCGAAGAGGACGCGCCCCTCATTTCCGAGTTCGCGCGATGGGCTGCAGGCAAGTATGCTCCCAATAGCATTGAGAAGATGATGCAACATCTGGGCCGGTTCTGCGAGTTTTTAAAGTCCAACAACTTGACACTGGCTAGCCTGCTTGAAAACCCTATTCAGTTGAAGGCCCATGCGAATGAATTTGTGAATGCGGGGGGCACAAAGCGAGTGCATGCCGCATTGAAAGCGCTTCGGAAGTCCCGCGCCGGCGGTTCTCCTCCTTCTCCGCCGCCCCTTACCGGAGACGCGCTACTCATTCGCCAGTACGCGGCAGCAGCCCGGGCACATAATGTTCCCGACAGAACCTTCGGAAGGCATGCGGATGTTCTTACGCACTTTGCTGAGTGGCTCACAACCAAACAGAAGCCATCCCTGACTTCTCGGTTTCGAACTGACGAATTAGCCGAGGACATCATGGCCTACGGCGAGGAGAATGACCACAGGGACCGCCTCTTCGTTGCCCTGAATCATCTCCGAAGGCTTCAGCCTGACGGGGGAGGGTTCGAAACACTCGGACCGGGGCCACGCGTCATGGGGCGCCGTACTTTGGGTGCTGATGAGAGCGACGCCAGCATCATCGACGGCGCCACTGAAGTAGCCTTGGGCAAGCTTAGACCCGAAGCGACTGCCAAAGAGAGGGCGCCTATCCTCAACGTCGCCAGCGGTCAGCGCAGGCTTAGTGAGTGGCTGAAAAGAGAGGGCAAGGAGACTATAGCGAGCCGACTCAACGGCAGTGAGGAGCAGGAAAAACAATTGGAGAAAGATATCTCGGAGTTCAAGCGAGACATTGGCTATCCGAAAATCAGCTTGGGGATCAACGACCTTCGGGAGTACCTACGCGGCGAGCTCCAGCACGGGCTTCATCCTCTTCATCCTCGCCGGCTTCATCCTGATGCCGACGACGCCAGCATCATCGATGGCTTGGCCAAGGAACAGCTAAGCAAGCTCGGATCCGACCCGGCTTCCCAATCGAAAAAGATATATGTGCGGAATACTGCTTCGGCGCAACGTAGCTTCAGTGATTGGCTCCGAACCACGGGTAAAGAGAGCATAGTGAGTCGAATCAACGGCAATGATCAGCAGCAACGGTCGTTGAACGTAGATTACCGGGAATTCACTCAAGCCAAACGGAACATCCGCCTGAGTTTGAACAGGCTACTCAGCCAGCTTGGGCCGTACCTACGGCTCGTCGAAGCAAACAGAGCGCTGGGAGTGGCCTTCCCTGAGCGGCCGAGGCAGGAATCGCCGCTTGCGGGGTCGAGCTTATCGTGGCCGCGAGTGCCGTCCGACTTCGGCCCCAGTGAGTGGCTGCCGCTCGCGCCGGCTTGGTCGCCGCGAGGGCTGTCCCCGTCCGAATTCAGCCTCGGTGATTTGCCGACGCCGCCTGACTTCGGTCCAAGTGAGTGGCTGCCGCTGTCGTCCGACTATGGGGCGAGCATCCGGCCAATTCCGGCCGCGCCAGCTCGGTCGTCGGAGATCTACCGCGGTCTTGATTCCCTGGTTGATCTGCCGTCTACGCCGCAGGAGATGCGTGACGATGCTCAGTCTGCGCTGGCGCCTAGCTCCGGCGTCAGATCGCCGTTCTTCATCGGGCCATCAGGCGCACCTCAGGAACTAGAGGATATCGGACATCTCGTCGGTAGGGATTGGCAGCATGGTACCCAGCCCGTCCCGGATTTCCTGGTTGATGTGCTGGACAACAGAATGCTGTTGCCGAATTTGCGCATCGTTCCACAGCCGGTCTCTATCAACGGTGAGACCTACTCGATCATGTTGGGACCGCGAGGGCGCCTCGATTCTCAATTTATCCATCATCCTCGTCCATCCTTGGCTCCGGATGCTCAGATCGGCGCGTTGGCTACGGGTGCCTCTTCTTCCCGCGACCGCAGCGGACGGGTGCTCGACACCCAGCAGTGGCTGGGCGACGAGCATATCCAGCGGGATTACGAGCTCCTGGCGCAGGAGTTGCGGGGGAGTAATCCGGATCTCGCCACCCGGACACGGTTCGTGGATCCCCTGATCGCCTTTCAGCTGAGCCATGGCGCCGATAGCGACGCGCTACGCGCGCTCCATCGCCTTGTCGATGATCGGAATGGTAACGATATAGTCGATTTCCTGTTCTTGCCAGTTAGCGATGCCAGCCCTACGGACCGCGCTCGCCGCGGCGAACATTGGTCGCTGCTGCTGGTTGATCGCCGCGATCGGGAGAGGCCGGTCGCCTATCACTACGACTCCGCCCCGGGATTCAATGATTGGCCTGCACAACGGCTCGCAGAACGGCTGGGCGCCAACCTGCAAGCCGCCAGCATGCGCCGGCAGAATAACGGTTATGATTGCGGCGTCTTCGTAGTGGATGGGACCCGAGCGCTGGTGAGCCGGATGGCGGTAAGACGGCAGGTAAGCCTGAACCTCGACAATCTCGTCGTCGATCGGCGGGCACTACAAAATCGACTGAGGGGCTGACGCCGGCTTCGACTGATCGTGCGCGCCAGCTGGTTCGAGCGGCTTCTCGCCGGCCCGACCAGAACGCGCAATCACCGCCCTCGCAGAGCATCATGGTGGCTCGCAATGTGGAGCAGATACCGGACTAAGGGCCAGTCCGCGAACAAGTGAATCGTCGTCCGTGAACAAGGTTCTAAGCGATTGAGCGGGAGTCTGTTTTTCGGATTCGAGACGGTTTGAGATTGCAGGGAATGGGAGGTTGAGGCCGCCAAACCCTGCAATTTCGCTTTTGGATTGAACGAAGCCGCTGTCGTGGCGTGCGTGGCGCGGTGGCGTAGATCGCCTCCTGGCTGAGAGGATGTGGGCGTTGGATGTCACAGATCGCTGCTATCGCCCGGCCGTCTGTTCGGCAGAGTCCCGGATAGAAGTAAGCCATGTCTATTTAGGTGATCTGGAAAACTCAGACGGGATGCAGGGGTCTCCAACTGGCCAACAAGTAGCGTTCTATTTCCGAATTGGTCGGGGCTTCGGCCTTTGTTTGGGGTTCCGGAGATATTGATCCGCGTTTGCCGGAGTGGGTCGGCCGTCTGCAGGCGCGCCTTGGCTCAGCAGCCCGCGATGCCGGCGTCCTTCTCACGACCCGCCTCGCAGTCGACGAGGCTGGATTGACGATCATCTTCTGGATTCGTGGCAACAGCACCGGTCCCTTCCTCATGCTCTTACCGGAAGCGGAAACGTCACTGGAATATTGGAATGTCCACAAGGATTCGGCCGAAGCCAGTGGGACGTGGTGCGCCTACATCTTGGGCGGGGCGGCCGCCAGCGAGGCAGTCGCGGGCGGGACTCGCTGGCGACAGCCGACCCATTCCCTGTCCCTGTCGCCGGCCGAGGAACGGCGTTACCGTCTCCGCTTCCAGTGGGTTGCCGATTATGAGGCGGCGCGCAGGGCTGTCGCGGACGCCGGGCTGGTGGACGTGGAGGTAATGCCGGGCATGACGGTTCCCAACGACCTGCATGTCGACATCGCGCTCGCGTCCTCCATTCCGGTGGAGCGAATCGAGGCGGAATTTGCCAGAGACACGCTGGCGGAACGGTTGCCGGATCGGGCTGGCAGGCGATATGGCGGGTCCGGTTTTCGCGATTGGGCGAGAACCGGCTGACCCTGTGCTGATTCCGATGATCTCGCCCAGGTTTGATCTCGCCCAGGATTCCGAGATGATCTCGCCCACCGTTGCGATTTGATGTCGCCCGGGGCGCGAGGCGTTCTGGCTGTCTGGTTTCTGGCATCGGCGAAGCCGCGTGGTCAACCTTAAATCGCGGCTTGAAAGTCTTCTTCGTCTGCTGCTGTGGGCATGTGGGCAACGCTCTTGCGTTGTCCAAGCGCAGTCGTGGCAGGCCGGCCTGGATCCCCAGCGTCTCGTCTTCATCGACGAGACCTGGATCAAGACCAGCATGGCCCCACTACGTGGGTGGGGACCGAAGGGCGAGCGGGTGCGGGGTTTTGCCCCGCACGGCCATTGGCAGACGCTGACCTTTCTCGGCGCGCTGCGCTGTGACAGCCTCATCGCCCCTTGCGTCTTCGACGGGCCGATCAACGGCGAATGCTTCCGAGCCTATGTCGAACAGCAGCTCGTTCCAGTTCTCAGGCCCGGCGACATCGTCATCATGGACAATCTCGGCAGCCACAAGTCGGTTGCTCTGCGTCGCCTCATCCGCGGGGCCGGCGCCAGGCTCTGGTACTTGCCACCTTACTCACCCGACCTTAATCCGATCGAGCAGGCCTTCGCCAAGATCAAGCACTGGATGCGCATCGCTCAGAAGCGCACCCTCGAAGACACTTGGCGATATCTCGGTCACCTCGTCACCACCATCCAACCTTGCGAATGCAGCAACTACTTCCAAAATGCCGGATATGCTTCCGTCAAAATGTGAAACGCTCCAGTGGCAAGATATCCCGCTGGGGCGACAGGCTTCTCCGAACCTACCTGTTCGAGGCAGCGACCGTCCTTCTCTATCGAACCAAAAAATGGTCCTCCCTCAAGGCCTGGGGAATAAAGCTCGCGAAGCGGATCGGTATGAAAAAGGCAAAGGTCGCCATTGCGCGCAAGATCGCTGTGATCCTCCACTGCATTTGGGTCGATGGCACGGCGTTCGACTGGGGCCACGCGCCGGCCTAACCTTATTTTGCAAGTTCCGGTCCCGGTCCGCCGGGCCCGGTGATGTCCCGCCGGGACGGTGGTCGTGGTGACCTCGGTCAATCGGCTGGTGGCGGGCTCGCCCGCACGCCGTTGCAAACGATGAGGCACCCGATCCGGACATCATCATGAGGCGCTTGCGACCTCGGAAAGGACCATGACCCAGCGACGGGCAGCTGATCGCATTGAGATTTCTAATCGGCCTACGACTACCGAGCTGGCTATCGATCTACCAGCCGCGCTCGCCCCGTCTCCGCAACCCCGACCCGCTCCGACGGGTCGAGCGCTACCGTCTTTCCGAATGGCTTCAAAAAGAGAATTGACATCAATCCGCAATTAAAGGGCCGATTGACACCATGCCGAGCGTCTTCGCTCCCACCTCGGAATTCCAGCAGTAGAAGCCGCGAAAGTAGAGGTCCGGCGAGCCATCACGCAGCCGGCCAGCCTCGATCGGGTTAAGGTCGTCGACAGGAACAGAAAGACATCACGATCGGACGCGTAGAGCGTCGTCGTGTCCTGGGTGGTGTCGACGCGCGGGTTGTAGACGCCGGTCGTCCAGTCGAGCACGCCCGGCACCTTCCAGCGTGTATCGCCCGTGCCATTGCCGGCGATGCGCTACACGGCCGCCACCAAATCGTGGTCGAATATCCTGCCATAATCGGGACCCGTCACCTCTCGCAGTTCGAGGCGGCCGTTCTCTATCTCCAGCGTCTTGACTTGTTCGGCGGAATGTGAGGCCAGGCCGTATTGGAGATTGATGCCAGCGAGCGGCGCCGGGAGCTGACGCAGGTAGGCCGCCGGCGCTCCGACCAGACTGGCGAGTTGGCCGAAACTCCAATGGGTGGGCGCGACCGGCGCGTCGAAGCCGGGCAGCATTAGGGTTAGGTGCTCGGTGTTATCGCGGCTGGCTTCCACGCGGATCGTCACGCTGTCCGAAGGCGACGTGACACATCTGCATGTCGGTCTCAAGGGCACGATGAACGCCCTCTTCCTGAAAGATCTGGCCGACAAGACGCGCCGCGGGCTGCGCGGCCGCGTCGAGGACGGCAAGTCCGGTGGCGGGCTGTGCTTCGGTTATGATGTGGTGAAGCAGTTCGCGCCGAATGGCGAGCCGATCCGCCGCGATCGAACGATCAACGAGGCCGAGGCTACCGTCGTCCGCCGTGTCTTTGCTGACTACATTGCCGGCAAGTCGTCGCGCGCCATCGCCTTTGAGCTGAACAAGGAAGGCGTGCCTGGGCCGCAGGGCGCCGAATGGGGGCCCTCGACGATCCATGGCAATCCGAAGCGCAGCGTCGGCATCCTCAACAACGAACTTTATGTCGGCCGCCTCGTCTGGAACCGGCTCCGCTATCTGAAAGACCCGGATACAGGAAAGCGGGTGTCGCGTATCCTGAATCCGAGTGGGTGATTCAGCAAGTGCCGGAGATGCGCATCATCGACCAGGAAGTCTGGGATGCGGTGAAGGCACGCCAACAATCGCTCGCCTATGAGACGTCTGTCTGCGAGGCCGGCCGCCGCTTCATGCATATCGGCAAGCTTGGGCGACTTGCAGACCGAGAGCGCGTAGGCGCGAGCAAACTCGATGAGGAACAGGTAGTCCTGAGCGAGGTAGTGACGAAACGCCGCCTCGGGGAGCGAGCCGTCAGCCAACCCGTCCGTGAACGGATGCTCGGTGTAGGCCCGCCACTCAGCGGATTCTTTTGTCTTTAGACGCTCGAAGAAACTCACTATCTATTTCGCCTGACTAGCTTTCCCATGAACCCTTTTTGCTCGCTACCGATAGCGCAAGAACCGGGACGCTGACCTACAGGCGCGCGGGGATCAGCCGGCACGATGGCGTACGGAATTCGCTTGCCGTCGGTCGCCGGGACTGATTTGCGTTCTAACGTTATAGCTCGCCACTAGGCGTATCTCTTTTCTGCTGCCAAGGTGTTCTTCTAGCCAACCGCAACTGCGGCTGCCCAGCTGAAGTCATAATGAGCGCCCAACAACTTCATTGTGACAACAGCGACAAGAACGCAGATGATCTGCAACAACGTTTTGGTCGAGAACACTCTATTGAAGCGCGTCATGATGCCGCCTTCTAGCGCTGATGACCGAGCCGGATTCCAAGCTTGAGCGCCTTTTGGCGGAGTGAGCCTTCTGAGCGCTTTGTGAGCTTCGCAATTTTCGCAACCGGAGTCTTCGCTTTCGAATGAGCGCGCAGCTCCTTCACGTCAGCCTTCGTGTATTCACGACGCACAGGTTTCTTCTTCGTAGCCGTCTTCTTTGCCTTCTTCGCCACTCTTAGCTCCTCGATTCGAGAGTGGGCGTACTAGCACAGCTACATTGAGGCGCAACTCTCCATCAGTTGACACTATCCGCTGGTCCGATGCGTGAACTCGCTCATGATGTCAGTTTTGCCGGCGATTTGATGCCGGAGAGATTCGGTCTGTGCCCGAAGTTCAAGCACGCACTAATGCGCTGCGGGCGGCGGGTGCGACCACCGGTGCGGCCAAATTCATCCACGACGAAGCGCGGCATCCAGACGTTTGGAAAGGCCCCGGGCCGGGCGCTGGCGCGCCTTAACGCCGACCTTCGTCTTTTCTTTGCACACGGGGCCAAGTGAGCACGGGCACGGCGTGCTACGAGCTTGCCAACAGCGCATCCGGTCTGTCCGATTTGCACGCTACAGCGCACAGGAGTTATGCTCCTCCGATCCGCGGCGCGACGCACCTCTTCGTTTGTCGCCGGACGGCCAAGGCTTGAATGGGGAGCAGATTCATCTATGCCCTTCCATAGCAAACCGCAGCGCCTTCGGGATACGCTGCGCTTTTCCGCCTGAGATAAACGCCACACGTACACGCGCCGTGACCAAGAGATCTTCTGCGCGCCTGCATTCCTGCAGTAAGGTAATTGACGCGCCTCTCACCTCTTGCGGGAGAGTAACGACGTCAAGCACGTCGTCCAAGACCGCCGGCTTTAGAAAATCGATTGTCATCGACCGGACGACAAAGGTAAAGCCGGGCGCATCGTTCTGCGCCTCTTGGAGCAGCGCGTGCTGACTCGTTCCGAGCAGGCGCAAGTAATTCGTCCTGCCGCGTTCCATGAAGCGCAGAAAATTCGCGTGATACACAATTTGGCCGGAATCCGTATCTTCGAAATAGACGCGGACCTGCATCTGATGGCGTCCATCGCGAATTTCGCCGTCAAGAGAGGCTGTCAAGTGCGATTCCCCTTGTTGGGTTTTCGAGAACTCGTTCTCTTGCACGGACGCGCTCTTCCAAGCAATCGTCAAAATCTTGGGCATTGCAGCGCCTTGTTGTTCGCGCTGTGCGCGTCGGGCGGGCAAGCGCCGAAGGGGTTCTCGCCCGCAGTGCGGGTACGTTGTTCAATATGATATCTGGAAGGGGGTGGCAGGTCCAATAGCAGTCAGCTGCTTGGCGTCGTCTCCCGCAGGGCAGGTGACGGCTCCGATGCTTGCCAGGAGTTGGCATAGGATTGGCGTCGCAGGCGCGCGCAAGCAGTTAGATCCATCCGGTCGCGGAGTCGCACGCCAGTGGGTCGGTGCGACTCCGACGTGTCTTGCGTCCGGTTCAATGACGTTCGTCCTGTGATGACGCGAAAACGGCGTCGTCAAGCTATGAACGGGATCAATCGGATGTCTCGCACCCTCAGACACAAGTATTTCTACTCCGCTTTGCTCAGCAAATTCCCTCCGGCCTACGATTATCTTCGCAGCGACACGCTCGCGCCCGACATTCGAAGAATCTCATTTTCATTCACGACTGCAACCGTCAACATGAATAGACTCGCCATTGCCGATTGAGACTTCCATGAGCGCTGCAGGAGCAAAAGTCATCCGTCGCCCTGTCGTGACTCTTGTCAGGTCATGCCGCTTGCCGACCGAGGCTGCTGCTGGATGGCAATCCGCATCGGGCGAAAGCCGAATGCAGGGGCTTCGATCGAGCCTCCGAACGGAGCATGCGAACGCCGCACGTGATCCCTGTCGCTTATCCATAGCGCGCGCTGGAAATTTACGGTAGCTTGTGAAGGCTTTGCTGTAATGCGTACCCGAATCCGATCGCCTCAGGGCCAAAAGGCGATCATCCGACCGCTTGATCCTTCTCACCTGCAAAGTTGGGACAATCCCAACAATGAGGAAATTTGGCTCGAGCTGGCGCGTGCCATTGGACGGCAGCTTGCGCGGGATGAACAAGGCGTTTCGGGGCAGTCGATAGGGGAACGGGATGGCGACACCATCACAAAAAAAGAGGGCCGCGATATACGCCCGCTACTCGAGCGACATGCAAAGAGTGACCTCGATTGATGGTCAGCTATTACTCTGCCGGAAGGTCGCCGCACGCAATAGCCTCGATGTCGTTGGTGAATTTGTCGACGCGGCAAAGTCTGGCCTTACCGAAGACAAGCGCGATGGCTATCAGCGTTTGCTCGAAGGTGTGCGTAAGCAAGACTTCGACGTGATCATCGTCGAGCATTTCGACCGCTTGTCGCGCGACCCCGCCACAATCCAGCGGCTCAAGCAGGTGTTTGAGTTCAACCGCGTTGAGCTGATGGATCAGAAAGGCGTTTATGCGACGGCGACTGACATCAGCATCGCAAGTCTGTACAATACGATCTACAAGCCACAGCTCGCCGACAAGGTTCGGCGCGGGCACGATAACGCTGTCAGCAACGGAAGAATTCCCGGCTCATACGCCTATGGTTATCGGCCGAGGCCGGGCGCGCCTGGCGAGCGGATGATCGATGAGAGCGAAGCGAAGATCGTGCGCCGTATCTTCATCGAGTATACGTCGGGCCGTTCAACGCGAGATATCGCCGCCGATCTCACCCGCGAAGGCGTGCCCTCGCCTGGGGCCACTCGTCATAAGAACAAGGCTGGTCGTACCACCTGGAATCATCAGTGCATCACTGGCGGTCGCCATGGTCGCGGCATTATCGGCAACGAACTGTATATCGGCGAAATACATTGGAATGTTCGCTCAACAATTCTCAATCCGGAAACGCAGAAGAAGCAGAAGCGCCGCAATCCGGAAGAACGCCACATCATCGTCAAAAACGCCGAGCTGCGGATCGTTCCCCAAGCGCTCTGGGATAGAGCGCAGAAGGTTCGCAGTGAGCGCGCTATCCACATGTTCGGACCGACCGGCAAGCCGCGGCGCCGACCCGTGGTCCCGCGCAACAACGAGCATCCGCTTGCAGGAGTCCTTCGGTGCGGCGTTTGCCACGGCCATATGCGAATCGCTCAATCCTCCCGGAATGGCGGACCACGCGCCGCATGCGCCAACGCGCATCAGCGAAGCACCTGCGAGCATACCCGCAGCTTTGATATGGACGTTCTACTGAAGGATGTTGCGGAGAAAATGGAAGTAAGATTGCTTTCTCCGAAAGCCATTGACGAGGCGATGCGTGCCTGGAAGGAGGAGCGGAAGAGCGATCAGCAAAAGAACAGCGAACGCTCTAACCTAGAGCGTCGGCGCCATGTGCTGAACACTGAGATCGAACGCTTGTCATATGCGATCGCGAACAGCCGTCGCAAGCCGGAAGAGTTGGTCAAGCGGATAGATGAATGTGATGCGGAGCGGGAAACTGTCGAGGAGCGCCTGCGGTTGCTCGGCAACGGTGGCGAAAACGTGATCCCGTTCGACCATCCGAGGTTTGGTGACCGATATTGTTCGGAGGCAAAGATACTGGTCACCGCGCTCAAGACAAATCCGAAGGCGATCGAGACTCGTGTCGCTTTCCGTAACTTGGTCGACTGCATTATAGTGCATCCAGTGCGCAAGCGGATGCCCTACGAATACACCCCGTACTTGAACGCCGCAGCCCTTTTCAGCACGCAGCTTTTCCCAGAAAACTGTCCCAAAACAGGGAACATCAGCACGTTTATCTGTTACGACAACGTCCAGTCAGAGAAATCCGTGTCCTCGTAGTAGACGCGGACCTGCATGTGGTGGCGGCCGTCGCGAATCTCGCCGTCGAGATGAGACATGAAGCTACTACTCATGGAATATCAGGGGCGACGACGTGGCGGCGCATGCGCATCAGATTGAGTCCCTCCTGCGCGCGCAAGACGGCGTCTAGCTTCCATCTGGACGAACGCCCTCAATACCTGCTCGATGACGGCAGATGACTCTCCAAGGCCGGTAAACTGCCGTGCCTTTGCGAAAAGCTCGTCGTCAATTGAAATCGTGGCAATCATGAGCGCTCCTCCACATCAGATGTAGCATCATCTGACGTAGTTTTCACGCCCCGTCGTCAGGACACCACGGCCCCACGCCCCAGCGTCACCTCGACGATCTCCGGCGGCACACCGACGCGGAGCGGCATGATGCTGCAACCGAGGCCGCCGGAGATGATGACGTCGCACTTCAGCCGGACATGACCGTAGGCGAGCCGGATGCCGTGCTGCGGCGGAACCGCCGGCGACCAGCCGAGCAGGCGGACCTGGCCGCCATGGGTGTGGCCGGACAATTGTAGCGCGACGCGGGCGGGCACGCGCGGCGCGATATTGGGCTCATGCGCGAGCAGGATGATCGGCGCATCGTCGGTGACCTTGGCAAGCGTCGCGTCGAGATCGTCGGCGCCGAAGCGCCCCGTGCTCCGGAAGCGTCGCGCCGGCAGAAAGGCAAGCTGATCGCCGAGGCCGGCGAGCCAGAACGCGCGGCCGTCCTTGGTGAGCCGCACGACGTCGTTCTCGTAGACGGGAATGCCGGCCGCCTCCAGCGCGCGATGCGCGACCGTCGCCCCGTGCCCCACCTGCTGCACGGTCCTGTCGTCCCAATAATCGTGATTGCCCATGACGGCATGGACGCCGAGCGGCGCTTTCAGGCCGGCCAGCACCTTGGCCCATTCGCTCGCCGCAATGACACGCGTGACCTGGTGCAGGCCGGCGACATAGTCGCCGAGCAGCACGATGATATCCGCGTTCAGCGCGTTGGTGCGATCGACGATTGCCTCGATCCGCTCCAGCGACATCCAGGGATCGCAGGCATGGATGTCGGCGATCACGGCGATCTTCAGCGGGAAATCCGCCGGCCATTGCCGCGGGGTTGGATGATAGCGGGTGACCCGAAGCCGAAGCATCGGCTCGACGCCGACGCCATAGGCCGCGGTCGAGACGCCAAGGGCGGACAGGCCGCCGATGGAACGGAAGAAATGACGGCGCGTGATCATGGCAGCCCGATCGTGATGCGGCTTGTTGATGCGACCCTATTGGAGCGGAAATGGGGTGCGTTTGTGCAGACCCTCTGCACGAGATGACTGGAAATTCATACGGCCCGAGCAGTCTGCACTTGCGCAGATCAGTCGTCGCTCTCGTCGGTGCCGAACAGGCCGAACTGCGCCGCCGCATCGCGCGAGGGCTCGCTGATGCCGAGGTGGCGGAAGGCGTGCGAGGTGAGCAGGCGGCCGCGCGGGGTGCGCTGCAGATAGCCGCACTGGATCAGATAGGGCTCGATGATGTCCTCAATCGCATCGCGCGGCTCGGACAACGCGGCGGCCATCGTCTCGACGCCGACCGGGCCGCCGCCATAGTTCTGCGCGATGGTCGTGAGATAGCGGCGGTCCATGGCATCGAGGCCGGCGGCGTCGACCTCGAGCGCACTCAGCGCGTGGTCGGCAATCTTGCGATCAATCCTGTCGGCATCAGCCGCCGAGGCGAAATCGCGCACGCGGCGCAACAGCCGGCCGGCGATACGCGGCGTGCCACGGGCGCGGCGCGCGATCTCGTTGGCGCCATCCGCGCTCATGCCGACGTTGAGCACGCGGGCGCCCCGGGTGACGATACTCTCAAGCTCTTCGATCGTGTAGAAATTCAACCGGATCGGAATGCCGAAGCGGTCGCGCAAGGGATTGGTGAGCAGGCCGGCGCGGGTGGTGGCGCCGACAAGGGTGAATTTCGATAGCTCGATCTTCACCGAGCGCGCCGCCGGGCCCTCGCCGATGATGAGGTCGAGCTGGAAATCCTCCATCGCGGGATAGAGCACTTCTTCCACCGCCGGGCTCAGGCGATGGATCTCGTCAATGAACAGCACATCGCGCTCTTCGAGATTGGTGAGCAGCGCCGCGAGATCGCCGGCCTTGGCGATCACCGGGCCCGACGTGGCACGAAAGCCGACGCCGAGCTCCTTGGCCACGATCTGCGCCAGCGTGGTCTTGCCGAGACCGGGGGGACCGACGAACAGCACGTGATCGAGCGCCTCGCCGCGCTTGCGCGCCGCCTCGATGAAGATGGACAGATTCTTGCGCGCCTGCTGCTGGCCGACGAAGTCGGACAGCGATTGCGGGCGCAGCGCAGTATCGCCGACATCATCGCTGCGGCGCTCGGGCGTGACCATGCGGGGAGGCGTGCTCATGCGGGCAGGATAACACGGTGCAGCGGTTTCGCGAGCCACCAGCACAGGCTGGCCGGGATGACAGCGACGATGGCGAGCATGGCGGAAAGCTTCAGCGCCTCAGGCGCGGAACGGACACTCGGCAAGATCACCGCCGAAGTTTCGGCAGGAACAACGAACATGCCAAACCCGACGAAGCCGGCGGCGGCCACGGCTGCGGCGAGCCACGCCATCCAGATCATGTTGAGGTCGGCGTAGACCGCAGCCAGTGCGAAGATCAAGCCGGCGGCGACTGCAGGAAGGAACGAGGCGAGAATCGTGGCGATGGCCAGCAGCACGATCGCGACCGAAACCAGGGTGCGCAGTGCCTCCAGTTCGAGGAGCGCAAGAAACATCTGCAGCACCGCGGCACCAAGCGTCGTCACCATCACCGAGACCAGCGCGGCGACCGTCAGCGGCCCCACAACGGAGAAGATCGCGACGATGCCGGCCACGCGCGAAAGGCGACGAAAAAGAATGGCGACAGGATTGGCGCGGGCCGCACTCACTTCGACAGCTCCTTCAGGCCCAGCCGGATGAGCTGCGCGGTCTCGGCGGTCTCGCCCGCGCTGCGCGAGGCCGATGCGATCGCGGCGGCAGCTTGCGGCTGGCCGTAGCCGAGATTGACCAGTGCGGAGATCGCATCCGCCACCGGCCGCGGCGCGCGCTGGTCGTCGACGGCGCCGGCGAGGTGCACGACAGCCGGATCGACATTGGAAAAGGCCGGCGCCTTGTCCTTCAGTTCGGTGACGATGCGCTCGGCGACCTTGGGGCCGACACCGGGCGTGCGCGCCACCGCAGCCTTGTCGCGCAAGGCGATCGCGTTGGCGAGATCGGACGGCTGGAGCGTGCCGAGCACGGCGAGCGCGACCTTGGCGCCGACGCCCTGCACGGTCTGGAGCAGGCGAAACCATTCGCGCTCCTGGTCGCTGCGGAAGCCGAACAGTTTGATCTGGTCCTCGCGAACATAGGTCTCGATCGACAGCACGGCGGCCTCGCCCGGCGAGGGCAGATGTTGCAGCGTGCGCGTCGAGCAATGCACCTGATAACCGACACCGCCGACGTCGAGGATGACGAAATCCTCGCCGTAGGAATCGATCAGGCCCTTGAGCTTGCCGATCATAAGCCTGCCACTTTCAGCCGCAGCGCGGTGCTCTGGCGATGATGGGCGTGGGTGATGGCGATGGCGAGCGCGTCGGCGGCGTCCGCGGACGGCGGATCGGCTTTCGGCAGCAAAATCTTGAGCATCATCGCGATCTGCTGCTTGTCGGCGTGGCCGGCGCCGACCACCGTCTTTTTCACCTGGTTCGGCGCGTATTCGGCAACACTGATGCCGAACATCGCGGGCGCGAGCATGGCGACGCCGCGGGCCTGGCCGAGCTTCAGCGTCGCGACGCCGTCCTTGTTGACGAAAGTCTGCTCGACCGCGGCTTCCATCGGCTTGTGACCGGACAGGACGGCGGCGAGCCCCTCGTGGATCGCGAGCAGCCGGCTCGCCAGCGGCAAATCGTCCGGCGGCTCCACCGAGCCACAGGCGATGTAGATCAGGCGGTTGCCGTCGGCCTCGATCACGCCCCAGCCGGTGCGGCGCAGGCCAGGGTCGATGCCGATGATGCGAACGGGGCCACGAATCGGGAGCGTCGTCATGGGCCAGTGATAGCGGCTGACTGCCGTGGGGGAAACAGAAACAGAACGGAAGTAACAGGGGAAGTGCCGCCCCCTATCCGCCCATCTTCGCCAGCAGTGCGTCCGACACCTCGAAATTGGCGTAGACGTGCTGGACGTCGTCGTGCTCGTTGAGCAGGTCCATCAGCTTCAATAGCTTCTCGCCGGTCTCGTCGTCGACCGCCACCGTGTTCTGCGGCTTCCAGATCAGCGCGGCCTTGCGCGGCTCGCCGAACTTGGCCTCCAACGCCTTGGCGACGTCGCGATAGCCTTCGGTCGAGGCGTAGATCTCATGGCCGCCTTCGCTCGAGATCACGTCGTCGGCGCCGGCCTCGATCGCGGCATCCAGCACCGCATCGTCGGAGGCGACACTGCGGTCGTATTCGACGATGCCGGTGCGGTCGAACATGAAGGAGACCGAGCCGGTTTCGCCGAGATTGCCTCCGGACTTGGTGAAGAAGGAGCGGATGTCGGAAGCCGCGCGGTTGCGATTGTCGGTCAGCGCCTCGACGATGACGGCAACGCCGCCGGGGCCATAACCCTCGTAGCGGATCTCGTCATAATTCTCGCCGTCGCTGCCGAGCGCCTTCTTGACGGCGCGCTCGATATTGTCCTTCGGCATGTTCTCCTGGCGCGCCGCGATGATGGCCGCACGCAGGCGCGGGTTCATGTTGGGGTCGGGCGTCCCCAGCTTGGCCGCGACGGTGATTTCCCGCGCCAGCTTGCCGAACAGTTTCGACTTCTGGGCATCCTGCCGCCCCTTGCGGTGCATGATGTTCTTGAATTGGGAATGTCCGGCCATGCGTGATCTTCTCTAGGGACTCGTGCGCCAAGGTGAGCGTGGGAAGCGCGGCCTTATAGGCCGCCCCCCCACTGGAAAGAAAGAGGCTCTACGACTTTAAGGTAACACCGTACTGGACCGTGCCTAGATGTCAGGCATCGTTAACCCTGATTTCATTCCAGCCTGCGAAAATAGCGTCCGACCGTCCCCCGACAAGAGAGACCTGATGGCATTCGGACTATTTCGGAAGCGTCTGCCGGACATGGCTGCAACTGCGGCTGCCCCGCAGGCTGCGCAGCCGGTGGCCAATTCCGAGCCCGCGGCGGCCGTCGAAAGCGATTCGGCCAAGGAAATCCTGGAACTGCTGGAACTCGAGCTGGGCGCCATGATTCGCCAGCTTGAGCGCGCCGCCAATTCGGTGGCCGGCGGCGCCGAGGCCACCGCCACGACGCTTGCCGCCATCCGCGACCGCACCGACGCCCTGACCGGCCGGACCAACGCCGCGCAATCGAACGCCTCCACCTTCGCCCATGCCGCCGACAAATTCACCCAGTCGGCGCTGGGCATCGGGGCGCAGGTTCGCGAGGCCGGCAAGCTCGCCGACGAGGCCAGCGCCGCAGCACAGGAAGCTCGCGCCAACGTCGATCGTTTGCGCGAATCCTCGGCCGCCATCGGCAACGTCGTCAATCTGATCGCACAGATCGCGCGGCAGACGACGCTGCTCGCGCTCAACTCCACCATCGAGGCCGCGCGTGCGGGCGCTGCGGGAAGAGGCTTTGCGGTCGTCGCCACCGAGGTCAAGGCACTCGCCGTGCAGACCCAGGGCGCGACGGAGGAAATCACCAAAAAGATCGACGCGCTGCAGCGCGACGCCGCCGGCTCCGCTGATGCGGTGCACCGTATCTCGCAGGCGATCGAAGCGATCCGCCCGGTCTTCGAAACCGTCAACGGCGCGGTCGCCGAACAGAACGCCACCACCAGCGAAGTCTCAGGCAACGCGACCAGCGCGTCGGAATTCATCATCTCGGTCGGCGAAAGCGCAGCCGAGATCGATGCCGCGACCAAGGCAGCCGAGAACCACGGCGAGAACGTCGCCAGCGCAGGCAAGGCCGTGACCGCCTTCGCACAGAAGCTGAAATCGCGCTGTGCCGTGCTGCTCCGCCAGAGCGAGCACGACGACCGCCGCAAGACCGAGCGGCTGCCCTGCCATCTCAAGCTCGAAACCGCCCGGGGGGTGCTGCCGGTCTACGAGATATCGATGGACGGCGTGCTGATCGGCGGCTCCGACGCGGGCCGCCTTGCATCGCAAGCCATGGTCGAAGGCACCCTCGAAGGCGTCGGCGCCTGCCGCCTGCGCGTGGTCGAGCAATCCAAGGCCGGCGCCCGCGCGCAATTCGTCAATCCCGATGCCGCGCTCAGCGAGAAGGTCGAGGACCGGCTCTGGTCGATCCACGAAGAAAACACCGAGTTCGTGACCCGCGCCATGGAAGCGGGCAACGCGCTGACCGCGATCTTCGAGCAGGCGGTTGCCCGCGGCGAGGTGAAGATCGATGACCTCTTCGACACTGACTACGCCGAAATCGCCGGAACCGATCCGCAGCAGTACCGCACCAGATATCTGGACTGGGCCGACCGCGCGCTGCCGGCGTTCCAGGAAGCCTTTTTGGCAAAGGACCCGCGCTTGGCGTTCTGCGCCATGGTCGATCGCAACGGCTTCCTGCCGGTGCACAACAGGATCTATTCGCATCCGCAGCGGCCGGGCGATTCCGCCTGGAACACGGCCAACAGCCGCAACCGGCGGATCTTCAACGATCCGGCGGGGTTGGCTGCCGCGCGCAACCTGCGCTCGTATCTGGTGCAGAGCTATGCGCGTGACATGGGCAACGGAAATACGGTGATGATGCGCGAGATCGACGTTCCGATTCGCGTGCAGGGCCGGCACTGGGGCGGATTCCGGACGGCCTACAAGCTCTAGTGCGCGCTCAGGCAAGACGCCAAAGCGCGAATCACCTCTTAAGATCGGAATTGGAATGGGAATGCCGCGGAGAGCCGGCGAACGGCTCTGACTGGAGGACTCTCAAGACATGTCCGTCGTACAACTTGCAGTACTGGACACTGGCTCCAACCGAACGCTTGCCGAACGGCTGATCGATCAGCTCGCCGATCGCATCGGCGGCCTCGGCGTGGAACTCGCCGACATCGCCGGCAACGTCCAGGAAGTCGCAAACCGCGTCGCGAACCAGTCGGAACGGTTTCATCATCTCCAGGAAACCGCCGAGACGATGGTGTCGGCCAATCACGACATCGCCAATGCGTCGCAGGCTGTGCAAACCACCACGTCAGCGGCGGTCGGCGAGATCGCGCAGTCGCGCGGCGCAGTCGACGCCGCGGTCAGCCACATCTCCGAACTCGTTGCAGCCGTCGAACGTATCGAGGCGCGGCTGAGCGCAGTCGGCTCCGCGCTGGCACAAGTCGCCAAAGTGTCCGGCTCGATCGAGGCGATCGCGAAGCAGACCAACCTGCTCGCGCTCAACGCCACCATCGAGGCAGCACGCGCCGGCAATGCCGGCCGAGGCTTCGCAGTGGTCGCAAGCGAGGTCAAGAACCTCGCGGAAGCCACCCGCCAGGCCACACACCAGATCTCCGACACCGTGCGCGATCTCGATGGCCAGATCGAAGGCCTGATCGGGGAGAGCAGCGATGCCTCGCAGCGCGCGAAGACCGCCGGCGAAGGCGCCCAGCGGATCTCCGGCATCATCTCGCGGGTCCAGCAGGGCTTCGCCTCCGTGGAAGCGGAGATCGGCAGCGTCACGCGCGCGGCGACCTCCAATCTCGGACATTGCGACACCGTCATCAGCGAGCTCAACGAGCTTGCCAGGGGCGTCGACCTCTCGTCGCGCGATCTCAAGAACGCCGATCAGCGCGTGACCAAACTGCTCGACACGTCTGAAGGCCTGATCGCGCTGATCGCCGACAGCGGCGTCGAGACGTCGGATGCACCGCTGATCCGAATGGTCGTCGAGACCGCCAAGCGGATCTCGGACGAGTTCGAAGCCGCCATCGGCCGCGGCGAGATCACGCTCGACCAGTTCATGGACGAGAACTACCGGGAAATCCCCGGCACCGATCCCAAGCAATACAACACTGACTATGTCGAGTTCACCGACCGCGTGCTGCCCGCGATCCAGGATCCGATTCAGAAATCCGATCCCCGCATCGTGTTCTGCGTCGCCTGGGCCAAGGGCGGCTATCTGCCGACGCACAACCCGAACTACCGCCTGCCGCAGGGCAAGGACCCGGTCTGGAATAACGCCAATTGCCGCAACCGCCGCCTGTTCACCGATCGCGCGGTGCAGAAGGTCGCGGCCAACACCAAGCCGTTCCTGCTCCAGACCTATCGCCGCGACATGGGCGGCGGTCAGTTCGTGCTGATGAAGGATCTGTCTTCGCCGATCATGATCCGCGGCAAGCACTGGGGCGCCTTCCGGATGGGCTTTCGGCAAAACTGACGGTCGCCGCGGCGCACTTACGGCGGCGACGAATGGCCTCCCTGAATCAAAAGTCTCGAAAACAACCCCATGCACAGTAGCCGGGGCGAGCAGAATCAATGGCTTAAGCGCCTGATGAATCCGTCGATCCAGGCGCCTCGTGCGGCGTTGCGCCGTCGGGCAAAACAGGCGTAGAGTGCCGTTATTCCGAAATCCACACCCCCTCCTTGCAGAGGATCATTAGGAGTGAAACTATTTACGTTCATCCAATCCGTGCAGACGGCGAAGAACAGCCATGCGCTATTTCCCCGGCAAGGACCTCGAAGAAAGCCACCGCAGCACACTTGACGAGCATCCGCACGCAACGGGCGCCGTGCAGCAGCAGATAAAACGCTCACGCGCACAGATGGCCGCATCTCAAGAACTTCTGCATCGATCAGCAGTCGGCGGCACCGGACCTGCTGCGATGCCCACGGCCGCAGCTTGCCTGGAATTTGCCGCTGCGTTCAGATGCAAGGCCGCCAAACCCGGCACACCCGAGCGAACAGTGAACATCCTGAAGAACATATCCCGCAGTTTTACCGGCCTCGCGAGCCAGCTCGCGATACTGGAGGCTGCGGATAGGGCAGACCGCAGCGCCTCTATTTAGAGGCACGCTGTTGCCCATTTTGATAAAACCTTTTTCCGGTACGCCGCGTACTAAGGGGAATGGACGATCCTGACGAAAGCCCTGCGGGCAACGACGCGCCGGAGCGGAAACAATCACGTATAGAGCAGGCGCGGCAGCTATTTGCCGAACACATTGACGACCTGCGCGCCCTCGTTGAGAAGCTCCGGCGCAAGATGAATTAAGGTCGTTTTTCAGGCTGGATACGATAGGGGCTCGGCAGCTGTCTGGTAGCCCGGCGCTGGCGGCGCGCTGTAGGGCCTTCCGGGCCTCCGTTGAGGCGGCCCGGTCGCTGTGCTTTGCCCGATGAACGGCCTACTTTTTCTGCTCTGTGGTCGTCGTGGCGGCCGGGGTGCCATCGCGAGCGTCCCGTCGCTCGTCGCGTCCTGTACGCCTCTCTTGGCGCCGCTCCGTGCGGCCGGTCCGGCGTTCCTGTCGCCGCTCGGTTCGACCGCTGCGCCGCTCCTGGCGGCGTTCTGTGCCCGACTTGGGCGCCTCCGCAGGCGGCGTGGTGGCCGTGGCGGTCGGCGCCGTGGTCTGAGCTTCCGCCGTTGACAGCGTCAAACTCACGGGCGAGGCCACTAGCCCAAAGACCGCTGCGCATCCCATGAAAGTGAGTGCGTTGCGACGACAGACCTGTTTCGGCTCCGAACGTTCATTCATGTTCAGGCTCCCGGTTGCTGCCCCCTCAGAGCATGTCACCAGCGTCGGTGGCCTCCTTATTGATCTGGATCAACTTGGTTCGGTGCTTCAAGCCATTTTGGGATTTCGGTCGATGGGATCGACACTCTCGGAAAGTGAGGGATGATAGTCCCTGCAGTGACGACCAGTCCGTCGTTAAATTTGGTTCGCGCAAAATCCTTGGCTGCTGCTTCGCTTTCAAACGTGTTGGTCAGGCGCGGATGTCGCCGTCGTGACAGTGTGCCGTCCGGCGGCACCTCAAAAGTGACGTACCAAGTGTGTTTCATGCCGTAATGCCGCCCCGGCGGTACCGGTGGCCTATCCCCGCCAGAGAAAGAAAAGCCGCCACCGGGACGAAACGATGACGGCTTCTTCCTGGCTTGTGAAACCGGCCTTTACCGCCGGGCTCCAACGCGATTGACGCCACCATTCGCATTGCCACCGGCGTTATGACGGACTGCGGCGCGCGCCACCGGGCGCGGGCTGAGCACGACGCCTGCCCGGGCAACGCAGCCCGCCGGGTAAGCAGTGTACTGGCAGTACACGACCGCATTGGCCGGGGCTGGAGTGAGGGTGAGACCTGCAAGCCCGAACAGGGCGCTGGCAGCAATCCCGGCAACAGTCGCGGACTTGATCGAAAGAAGCTTTCTCGAATGCATGGCGGACCTCCCTTTTCGCACTTGCGTCACCGAAAGTGACGGAAGCCGCCTCAGGTGCGGCTGAACATAGCGTAGGCGTCGCATTGCGCGGGTTCGATTGATCTACATCAACCTCATGCGCGGAGTGAGCCGCAATCTCGCGCGCGGGGCTCAATGAATTCATGGAAGGGTTCCATCATGCTCCGCTATATTCTCGCTCCTCTTGCCGCTTTCGTTTTGCTCATCGTCTGCTTGATCCCTGATGATGCCGAGGCTCGGCGCGGCGGAGGTGCCTATCGGGGTGGCGGCGGTTACCGCGGCGGTGCGGTCGCGGTTCGAGGACCGCGGGGCGGCGGCGCTGTTGCAGTGCGCGGCGCAGGCTACCGTGGCGGCTATCGCGGCTATGGCTATCGCGGCTATGGCTATCGGGGCTACGGTGTAGGGGCGGCAGCGGTAGGCGCGGCTGCCCTTGGCACTGCTGCGTACCGCCGCAGCTGCTACGATGCTTACGGGAACTATATTTGCGCCTATTAATCCGTGGCGACGCGCGATCGCGCGGCTTCGCACTCTGCGGGTCCTTTCGAGGGCGTGGCTTTGTGCGGACCGCGCGACGGCCTGTTGCGAGGATATTCAAGAATCATCCCCCTAAATTACATAGATCAGTGTACACAACGCAGCGCGCGGGTCTTGCGGACCTGCTTGTGTCAGAATTGCCCCGCAGTTTCCCCTTGTTGCTAATCTAATCGAGCGGTTACGGTGCTCCACCTGGATCGGGGCTTGGAGTGCGATGCTTTTCTGGCTGCCTCCCTCACCATGGCGGACCCGTCCCGTGCGGAACCTCACCGCTGCGTTGACCGTCGCATTGTTGGTCGCGACGACAGGCCAAAGTTATGCAGCTGATCCAGCGCCGAAACGTGTTCTGATGCTGCATTCGTTCGGCCTTCGGTTCAAGCCTTGGACCGTTTATGCAGAGGCCATTCGATCTGAAATAAGTCGGCACAGCAAAGTGGAGTTTCAGGACCACTCGCTTGTGGTTGCTCGCCTGAATAACGACAAATCAGATGGTCCGTTCGTCGATTATCTTCACGCCCTTAATACCCAGAACCCGCCCGATCTGATCATGTCCATTGGCGCCCCAGCCGCCAATTTTGTCCAGCGGCACCGAAAAGAGCTTTTTCCAAATACGCCGATGGTCTTGACGGCTGTGGAGCGGCGGCGCGTGGCCTTCGATAAATTGGGCGAAAATGACACCGTGGTAGGGTCTACCAACAACACCATCGAGTTCTTCGAAAATATTCTGAGCGTCTTGCCTCTAACAACCACAATTGCAGTCGTAATTGGAGCATCTCCAAGCGAAACGTATTGGCTGGAAGAGACGCGCCGACGAACCGCGCCGCTGGCGGGGAGAGTACAAATTCGATACTACAATGAACTTTCATTTGAAGAAATTCAGAAGGACGCAGCGACCCTCCCGCCACATAGTGCGATCTTCTGGCTCTTGCTGAATGTTGACGCCGCGGGCGTGGCGTATGAGGGGCCCGGCGCGTTACTCCAACTTTCCAAGGTGGCCAACGCGCCGATCTTTACTCACGACCAATCTTTTTTTGGAGACGGCATCGTCGGTGGCCCCATGCATTCCGTGGTTGAGCAAAGCACCAAAGCCGCCACGGTCGCGCTTCGCATCCTCAATGGCGAAAAGATCGCCGACATCAAGCCATCATTCGTTGACGTTGCATCTCCCATATTCGACTGGCGACAAATGCAGCGATGGGGAATTGCCGAGCGCGATCTGCCGCCCGGTAGCGCCGTCTACTTCCGGGAGCCCACGTTGTGGGAGCGATATTGGTGGCAAATCACGTTCACTATCGCGCTTGTCCTCGCGCAAGCGGGACTGATCGCACTTTTGTTATTTGAGCATCGTCGGCGTCAATTCGCCGAAGTACAGTCGCGACAGCGGATGGCTGAACTGGCCCACGTCAATCGCTTCGCGACCGCTGGTGAACTGACCGCCTCGATTGCTCACGAGATCAACCAGCCGCTTGGGTCCATTCTGACGAACGCCGAAACCGCAGCCGCGATCCTGCAATCGCAGCGTCCCGATATCGCTGCACTTTCTGATGTTGTTGAACTCAGGGAAATTGTGAACGATATTGTACAGGATGACCGGCGTGCCACCGAGGTCATTCGCAGGATGCGCAGCCTCCTAAAAAAGGCGCCGTTCGAGTTGAAGAAATTGGACCTCAATGAGGAAAGCCGCACTATCAGCATCCGTACTGCGCGCGCCGATCAGTTTGCCGAGCTATCCGTATCAGATCGCGGACCCGGCATTCCAGAAGACAAGTTGAAACAGGTTTTCGAGCCGTTTTACACCAGCAAAGCCGAAGGCATGGGCATGGGCTTGTCCATTGCGCGCACCATTATCGAAGCGCACAACGGGTTCATATCAGCGAGTAATCGGGGAGCACGGCGGTGCCTCGTTCACGATCAGGCTTCCGTTTGTCGGTTGATTCAAAACGGCGCCCATACGCGGAGACCGACCCCTCACCAGAGTGAGCCTGCGTCTACCGGCGTCGCTGCCCTCTCCCACAAGGGGAGAGGGCACAACAATGAGCCGCTGCAATTGATCGCGTCAGAAGTGCTCGCCGTCTGACTTCCATAATCGCACGAGTTTCGTCATCGCATGATTTTGCGCATTCGCACGATCATCTGCGGCGATCAATGACGCTCGCGACGAAAAAACGTCAGAAAATGACGATTATCATATCAATTAGCCCAAAATCACCGCAGCGATCGCCGCACAAATTCGTGAACGTCATGGCCTGACGCTCACGCTCCGCAAATATGCATTGCCGGACATGTCGACGCTTCATCGTTTCGCATCGATATGATTATTGTGCGCGCGAATTCGCTGACTAGATCGCCGTAAGCGATCGAGCGAGCAAGGGGATGCATATGGCAACTGTTCTCACCATCAACGGCGAAACGAAATCGTTCGACGCGCCACCTGAAATGCCGCTGCTGTGGGTCCTGCGCGACGTCCTCGGGATGACCGGCACCAAATTCGGCTGCGGCATCGCGCAGTGCGGCGCCTGCACCGTGCACGTCGATGGCAAGGCAGTCCGCTCCTGCGTCTTGCCGGTCAGCGCGGTCGCGAACCGCGCCATCACCACGATCGAGCATGTCGGCAGCACGCCGGCCGGCGCAAAGGTGCAAAAGGCCTGGCTCGATGCCGAAGTGATCCAGTGCGGCTACTGCCAGTCCGGCCAGATCATGGCGGCCGCGGCACTGCTGGCGGCAACGCCCAGCCCTGACGATTCCGACATCGACGCCGCGATGGCCGGCAACATCTGCCGCTGCGGCACCTATGTGCGCATCCGCGAGGCCATCAAGCAGGCCGCCTCCGGCCGCCAGTCATGAGGTCCGCCATGATCGCAGACAAGACTCTTCCCGACGTTTCCCGCCGCTCGCTGCTAACTGGCGGTCTCGCGACCGGATTCCTGCTCGCCTTCCATCTGCCGCTGCGCGCCGCCGTCAACGAACCGGAGCAGCCGCGTGACACCACCGATGGCAAGTTCGCCCCGAACGCCTTCATCCGGATCGAAGACACTGGCCGCACCGTCCTGATCATGCCGCAGGTCGAGATGGGCCAGGGCATTTATACCTCGATCTCGATGATCCTGGCCGAAGAGCTCGACGCGGATTGGGCAAAGGTCGCGGTGCTGCACGCGCCGCCCAACGACCAGCTCTACGCCAATCCCGCCTTCGGCCTGCAGGCCACGGGTGGTTCAACCTCGATTCGTGCCTGGTGGAAGCCGCTGCGCACTGCCGGCGCCAGCGCGCGCGCGATGCTGGTGCAGGCCGCAGCGACGCAATGGCAGGTCGAGCCTGCAAGCTGCACCGCGTCAAAAGGCGAGGTCGTGCACGCCGCAAGCGGCCGCAAGCTCGGCTATGGCGAACTGGCACTGGCCGCACAGGGCAAGACGCCGCCGAAGGACGTGCCGCTCAAGGACCCCAAGGATTTCGTGATCATCGGCCAGCCCCTGAAGCGGCTCGACACGCCGGACAAGGTCAACGGCAAGGCCGTCTACGGCATCGACGCGATCCTTCCCGGCATGAAGATCGCCGCGATCGCCAATTGCCCGGTCTTCGGCGGCAAGGTCGGCAAGGTCGACGACAGTGCGGCTGTGAAAATCCCGGGGGTGCGCAAGGTCGTGGTGCTCGAGGACACGGTCGCCGTGATCGGCGACCACATGTGGGCCGCCAAGAAAGGCCTCGATGCACTCAAGATCGAGTGGAACGAGGGCCCGAACGCGAAGCTCAGCACAAATGACATCTGGCAGCATCTGCGCGCCGCCAGCGAGAAAGATGGGGTGGTCGCGAAATCGGTCGGCGACATCGCCAAGGGGCTCGCGAGCGGCGACAGGTTCGAGGCGAGCTTCGAACTGCCGTTCCTGGCGCACGCCTCGATGGAGCCGATCAATGCCACCGTTCACGTCAGGCCGGATGCCTGCGAGATCTGGACCGGGACGCAGATCATGACGCGCGTGCAGTCGGAGGCGGCGAAGGCCGCGGGCCTCCCGGTCGACAAGGTGATCGTCAACCAGCATCTGCTCGGTGGCGGCTTCGGCCGCAAGCTCGAGCCGGACATGGTGGTGGCCGCCGTGAAGATCGCAAAACAGGTCGACTATCCCGTCAAGGTGATATGGACTCGTGAGGAGGACATCCAGCACGACGTCTATCGCCCGGTCTACCGCGACCAGGTCACGGCGTCGCTGGTCGACGGCAAGGTCGCGGCCTGGAAGTATAAGGTCGCCGGCTCCGCCGTGCTGGCGCGCTGGCTGCCGCCGGCGTTCCAGAAAGGCATCGACATCGACGCGGTCGATGCCGCGGTGGATGCGCCCTACGACTTCGCCAACTTCCATGTCGAATATGTCCGCGCCGAACCGCCGGCGGTGCCCACCGGCTTCTGGCGCGGCGTCGGTCCGAACAACAACGTGTTCGCGGTCGAATGCGCGATGGACGAGCTCGCGCGCAAGGCCGGCAAGGATCCGGTCGAATTCCGCCGCTCGATGCTGACGAAGAATCCGCGCATGCTCGCGGTGCTCAATCTCGCGGCCGAGAAATCCGGCTGGGGCCAACCGCTGCCACCGCGCGTCGGTCGCGGCGTCTGCGTCCAGCCGTCGTTTGCAAGCTTCCTCGCCACCGTGGTGGAAGCGGAGATCGACGATATCGGCGAGATCGTGCTCCGCCGCATCACCTCGGTGGTCGACACCGGCATCGCGGTCAATCCTGATACGGTGAAGGCGCAGATCGAGGGCGGGCTAGTGTTCGGCCTCACCGCCGCGCTCTATGGCGAGATCACCATCGAGAAGGGCCGCGTGCAGCAGTCGAACTTCCACGACTACCGCATGATGCGCATCAACGAGACTCCGAAGATCGAGGTCTTCGTCGTCAAGAGCGGCGAGGCGCCCGGCGGCATCGGTGAGGCCGGCGTCAATGCTGGACCGCCGGCGCTGCGCAACGCCATTTACGCGGCAACCGGCGTGGCGCTGCGGCGCCTGCCGATCGATCAGAAACTGCTGGCTGCGGGGAAAAAGGCATGAGCGGCAAGATGCGTATCCTCACTGGCATCGTCGTGATCGCCATCGTGCTGGCGGGACTCGGCGTCTGGTTCATCCGCGGCCCCGGCCCGCTCGACTTCGCCGGCGGCCCCAAGGTGGCGCTGGCGGATTATCGCGCGGGCAAGCCGGCCGGCGTGCCGGCGAAGCTGGAGAAGGCTGGCATCGTCGAGCGCGGCGAATATCTCGCGAAGGCGGCCGATTGCATGGTCTGCCACAGCAAGCCGGGCGAGAAGGACTATTCCGGCGGGCTCGGCTTCAAGCTGCCGTTCGGCACGCTCTATTCGACCAACATCACGCCGGACAAGGACACCGGCATCGGCAATTACAGCGACCAGGATTTCCTCAACGCGGTCCAGCGCGGCAAGCGCCATGACGGCGCCCGGCTTTATCCGGCGATGCCGTACACGTCCTACACCTACATGACCGACGAGGACGTGCTGGCAGTGAAGGCCTATCTGTTCAGCCTGCCGGCGGTGCGTGCGAAGCCGCCCGAGAACACGCTGTCGTTCCCGTTCAACCAGCGCTGGGCCATGATTGTCTGGTCGGCCGTGTTCAATCCCGACACGCGCTTTGCGCCGGATACGTCGAAGAGCCCGGAGTGGAATCGCGGCGCCTATCTCGTGGAGGCGCTGGCGCATTGCGGCGAATGCCACACGCCGCGCAATCTCGGCTTTGCGTTGGACAACCGCAAGAAATTCGCAGGCGCAATCACGGCCGGCTGGCGCGCCTTCAACATCTCCTCCGACAAGGCCACTGGTCTCGGGAACTGGCGCGACGAGGACCTGATCTCCTATCTGTCGCTTGGCCATGCGCCGGGCCACGGCTCGGCGTCGGGTCCGATGGGTGAAGCGGTCGACCACAGTTTCAGCCAGTTCGCGCCTGAGGACATAAGCAGCATCGTCGCGTACTTGCGCAGCGTGCCGCCGCAGCCCTCGCCCGACCTGCCCGCAACCACCGCACCCGTTGCGCCCGCCTCGCACAAGGACGGTGTCACGGCGGACGCGCGCGGCAAGAAGATGTTCGCCAGCGCCTGCGCCAGCTGCCATGGCTGGAGCGGCGAGAGCCCGGTCTCGCCGATGGCGACGCTGACCGGCACCTGGGCCGTCAACGACCCCGCCGCCACCAACGTCGCGCAGATCGTGCTGTCAGGCACCAAGCGCCACACGCCGGATGGGGCACTGTCGATGCCCGCGTTCGGCAAGACGTATAGCGATGACGAGATTGCCGCGGTCGCGAATTACGTCACGGCGCGGTTCGGGACGAAGGGCTCGAAGCTCACGGCGAAGGATGTTGCGGAGTTGAGGGAGCAGACGGCGGAGTAGTGGCGCAGCGGGATTGATGCGCAATCGCGCGTCAATCTCTACTGTCGTCCCGGACAAGCGCAGCGGAGCGGAGCGCAGATCCGGGACCCATACCCACAGGAAGTCGTTTGGCGAAGATTCGGAGTGGGAGCTGTGCCTCACACTACTCCCTGGGGTTATGTGTCCCGGCCCCCGTGCGCAATTGCGCACTAGGCCGGGACGACACTGAATTTGTCGCTTCAGCTCAACCAGAATTTCGGCGTCGCGGGCTCCAGCCGGCCGCCCGCGCGCACCGGCGCGATGCGCAGTGCTAGCCCCGTCGCATCATCCGTCTCCACGGCCACGCCGCTGAGCGTCGCGGCACCCGCTGCCGGCTCGAACCTCCCCGACGGGATCCCTGACGTGAACCTCCGCAGCGGCTCCTCCTTCTGCATGCCGATGATGGAATCGTAGTCGCCGGTCATGCCGGCATCGGTCATGTAGGCGGTGCCGCCCGACAGGATCTGGTGGTCGGCGGTCGGCACATGGGTGTGGGTGCCGACGACGAGGCTGGCGCGGCCATCGCAGAAGAAGCCGATGCCCTGCTTCTCGCTGCTCGCCTCGCAATGGAAATCGACGACGATGGCGTCCGCGGCAACGCCGAGCGGACAGGCACCGAGCTCGCGCTCCAGCGCTGCGAAGGGATCGTCGAACGGGGTCATGAAGACGCGGCCCAAAGCGTTGACGACGAGCGCGTGCTTGCCGTTCTTGGTCTCGACCAATGCGGCGCCGCGGCCGGGCGTACCGCGCGGATAGTTCGCCGGCCGCACCAGGCGCTCGGCGCGCTCGATGAACACAAGCGCTTCGCGCTGGTCCCAGGAGTGATTGCCGAGCGTCACCGCGTCGGCGCCGGCGTCGAGAAACTCCTGATAGATCGCTTCCGTGATGCCGAAGCCGCCGGCGGAATTCTCGCCGTTGACGACGACGAGATCGAGCGACCAGTCCTTGACCATGCCGGGCAGATATTCGGCGATGGCATTGCGCCCGGCACGGCCGACGACATCACCCACGAACAGAATGCGCAACTTCAGAACTCCGGAAATCGAATACGTCCGATTCCGTTAGCACATAATCCAGCGCTACGTCGTGGGATAGTGCCGGAACCGCCTTGATCTCCTGCGCTGCAAAAGCGAGCCCGATGCCGACGATAGTCTTGGCTTTTCGCAGATGCGCGAAAGTGTGGTCGTAATGCCCCGCGCCATAACCGATGCGATGGCCGAGACGATCGAAGGCAGCGAGCGGCGTCAGCATGATGTCGGGAATGACTTCAGCGGCCCCAGGCGACGGCTCGGGAATGCCGAGCGGGCCGAGCATCAGGCGATCGTTCGGATGAAAGACGCGGAAGATCAGTGCCTGGCCGCGGGCGGTGACGCAAGGCAGCGCCAGCCTGGCACCCTGCTCGGCGAGCTTCTTCAGCAGCGGCATCGGATCGATCTCGCTGCGGATCGGCGAATAGCCCGAGACGATGCTGCCAGGCAGGAGCTGGAACGGCAGCCCGCGCTTGGCGAGCTTGGCGGCGGCCGCGGTGCGTTTCTTTTCGCTCAGCGCATCGCGCGCCGCGAGGGCCTTGGCACGGAGTTCGGCTTTGGTGTTGGTCATGCGCGCTTGCTCCGAAGGCTGAGCCTTGCTCCGCCGTCATCGCCCGCGGAGGCGGGCGATCCAGTATTCCAGAGACGCCAGTAATCAAACGTCGACGCCGCGGCGTACTGGATGCCCCGGTCAAGCCGGGGCATGACACTGCCGGTTTGTCGTGGGCCATTCGACAAGAACGCATTGCCAAGCAAACAAAAGTGCGAAGCCGCGAACGCCGTTGAAGCACTCGATCCCGGAGTTCCCTACGAAAGTAGGTGGGCACCATATGTCCGAGCCCACGGGCCCGGCCAGGGACAGTTCCCTAAAGGATCGATAAGGCCCCGGGGATAATGGCTCCTGACGCGCGTCGCAGCCTCGCTCGGGCAATGTAACAACGATACTGACGAATCGCCAGCCCGGTGAAGGGTCAGCCGATGGCGATCCCGTTGCCGACGGTCCGGTTCAGGACCTGGGTCGACTTCTCGATGCGCTCGGCCGCAGAGTTCAGTGCGTTCACGACGGCGGTCTGGGTCAAGCGGGCGCGCTCGACGGCGGCGTTGCGGAAATCCCGCAATTCGGTCAGCTCCTGCTCCATGGTCCGGATGCGGTTGCCGGCGTCAACCAATTCGTCGCAGACGGTCAGCGCCGCCATCACGGTGAGCCTGGCATCACCGATCTCGCCGAACTTTCCGCGCAGCGACTGAATCCGCGTCTCCAGGCTTTCGGCGAGCTTGAGCAGCCGCACCTCCTGGCCTTCCTCGCAGGCCATGCGGTATTGCCGGCCGTTGATGGTGACGTTGATGTGGCTCATCCGTCCTCTCCGGTATCGAGCACCGAACGTATCGTGACGATCGCGGAATCCAGCCGATCGGAGATCTCGCGGCTGGAGCGCTCGAGCTTGCGCGCCTTCACCAGCGCGCCGTCGAGCTCGTCGGCAAGCCGCGAGCGGTCCGCGCCCAGCGCCTGAATCCGCGCCGCGAGCTCGTTCTCGTCGCGATCGGCGTCACGCCGCCGCTCCACCGCGCTTTCGAGCGAGTCGAGCGCCGCCATGAGCCTGCGGGTCGCGATCTCGATCTCGACGGCCGAGGACTCGGTCATGGCAGAGCTGTTGGATACGCGATCGTTCATGCAGTCAGCGGCGGAACCTGTGGCCTTGCCCTTGGGCTTTTCCTTTGGGCATTTACCTTGGAGCTTGCCGTCCGGCAAAAGACTCGGTTCGGCAAGCGGTTAGAAGCAGAAATTTACGTGGCAAGCTAGCGGAGCGCAACGCCGCCACGAAACTATGCACTGATAGATCGGGATGGGCTTCACCCCGATCTATCAGTTCCTGCCGGGCATGATCTGGCCGGAAAACCGGCCTCCACTTTTCCGGATCATGCCGTAAGCAACTTTTGCGGCCAAACCGGCGTTTGATTGCCTTGGCCTGCCGGAACCGAGATGCTATCCCAGCCGCGACCCCAGCGGCCGAAAGGCTCCTTCCGGCGCGGCGAATCCAGCCACAAGCGCCTCATTTCAGACGGATTTTCAGACATGACGCAGGTCGATCACAACCGTATGGCCAATGCGATCCGCGGCCTTGCCATGGACGGCGTCGAGAAGGCGAAATCGGGTCATCCGGGCCTACCGATGGGCGCCGCCGACATGGCGACCGTGCTGTTCACGCAATTCCTGAAATTCGACGTCGCCGCGCTGGACTGGCCGGACCGCGACCGCTTCGTGCTCTCGGCCGGGCACGGCTCAATGCTGATCTATTCGCTGCTGTATCTGATCGGCAGCCCCGAGATGACGATCGACCAGCTCAAGGACTTTCGCCAGCTGGGATCGCTGACACCCGGACATCCGGAGCACGGCCACACCAAGGGCATCGAGACCACCACCGGTCCGCTCGGCCAGGGCATTTCCACCGCCGTTGGCATGGCGCTCGCCGAGAAGATGCTCGCCGCCGAATTCGGCAAGAAGATCGTCGATCACCACACCTATGTGATCGCTTCCGACGGCGATTTGATGGAAGGCGTGTCGCAGGAAGCGATCGCGATGGCCGGGCACTGGAAGCTCAACAAGCTCATCGTGCTGTATGACGACAACGGCATCTCGATCGACGGTCCGACCTCGATCTCCGATTCCGTGGACCAGGTGAAGCGCTTCAAGTCGGCGGGTTGGGCGGCCGAGAAGATCGACGGCCACGACCAGGCCGCAATCGCCGCCGCGATCACGCGCGCGCAGAAATCAAACAAGCCCACGCTGATTGCGTGCCGCACCACCATCGGTTTCGGCGCCCCGCACAAGGCCGGCACCAACAAGGTCCACGGCGAAGCGCTCGGTGCCGACGAGCTCAAGGCGGCCAAGGAAAATCTCGGCATTTCGCTGGAGCCGTTCTCGGTGCCCGACGACGTGCTGAAAGCTTGGCGCGCGGCCGGCAGCCGTGGCGCGGCGGCACGACAGGAATGGGAAGCAAGGCTCGGTGAACTCGGCAGCCGCAAGCGCGCCGAGTTCGAGCGTCGCCTGCGCCACGAGCGCCCGGCCGCGCTGGCGAAGGCGTTCAAAGGCTACAAGAAGGAGCTGCTGGAAAAGCCGATGACCGCGGCGACCCGCAAATCCTCCGAAGCCGTGATCGAAGTGATTGCCGGCGCGATGCCGATGGAATTTTTGGCGGGCTCGGCCGACCTCACCGGCTCCAACAACAACAAGGCGAAGTCGGCAACCGCGTTCTCGGCCAAGACGCCGAAGGGCCGCTTCATCCATTACGGCATCCGCGAACACGGCATGTGCGCGGCGATGAACGGCATCTTCCTGCACGGCGGTTTTGCACCGAACGGCGCGACCTTCCTAGTGTTCACGGACTACGCGCGGCCCGCGATGCGGCTCGCCGCGTTGATGGGGACCGGGGTCGTTTACGTCATGACCCATGATTCCATCGGTCTCGGCGAAGACGGCCCGACCCACCAGCCGGTCGAACATCTCTCGGCGCTTCGCGCCATTCCCAACATGCGCGTGTTCCGTCCCTGCGATTCCATCGAGGTTGCCGAGTGCTGGGAGCTCGCGCTCAACCGCATCGACGGCCCGACAGTGCTGGCGCTGACCCGGCAGAACCTGCCGCAACTGCGCACCACCGCACCGAACGAGAGCCCCTGCCGGTTTGGTGCCTACGAACTGGTCGCCGCCCAAGGCGAAGCCAAGGCGACGCTGTTCGCCTCGGGCTCCGAAGTGGAGATGGCCGTGGCCGCCCAGAAGCAGCTCGCCGAGCGCGGCATTCCGACCCGGGTGGTTTCGGTTCCCTCGCTCGAGCTCCTGCTAGCGCAACCAAAGGAGCGCCGCGACGAGATCATCGGCAACGCCCCGGTCAAGGTCGCGATCGAGGCCGCCGTGCGCTGGGGCTGGGACGCCGTGATCGGCCAGGATGGCGAATTTATCGGCATGCACTCCTTCGGTGCCAGCGCCCCTCTCAACAAGGTATTCCAGCACTTTGGCATTACCGCCGAGGCCGCGGTTAACGCCGTTCTGAAACGCGTTTCCTGAGAGTTGAGATTGCCGAAAAAAAGGACTACCTAACTCTCATATGATCAAGCCCCGCCCGGCCGAACCGGGCGTCCGCCCTAAAAAAACCCTTGCAGGCGCGCTAGCGCGTTGTGCGGGATGACAACGGTCATTGAAGGAGACGAAACATGGCAGTCCGCGTCGGAATCAACGGTTTTGGCCGCATCGGCCGCAACATCCTGCGGGCCATCGCTGAGTCCGGCCGCAAGGACATCGAGGTCGTCGGCATCAACGACCTCGGCCCGGTCGAAACCAACGCCCATCTGCTTCGCTTCGACAGCGTCCATGGCCGTTTCCCCGGCACCGTGACCGTCGATGGCGACACGATCAGCCTCGGCGGCAACAAGATCAAGGTGACCGCCGAGCGCGATCCCTCGAAGCTGCCCTGGAAGGATCTCGGCATCGACATCGCGATGGAATGCACCGGCATCTTCACCTCGAAGGACAAGGCCTCCGCGCATCTGACCGCCGGCGCCAAGCGCGTGCTGGTGTCCGCGCCCGCCGACGGCGCCGACGCCACCATCGTCTACGGCGTCAACCACGACACGCTGACCCGGGAACATCTGGTCGTCTCCAACGGCTCCTGCACCACCAACTGTCTTGCGCCGATCGCCAAGGTGCTGAACGACCTGGTCGGCATCGAGACCGGCTTCATGACCACGATCCACGCCTACACCGGCGACCAGCCGACACTCGACACCATGCACAAGGATCTCTATCGCGGCCGCGCGGCTGCGATGTCGATGATCCCGACCTCGACCGGCGCCGCCAAGGCGATCGGCCTCGTGCTGCCGGAACTGAAGGGCAAGCTCGACGGCGTCGCGATCCGCGTGCCGACCCCGAACGTCTCGGTCGTCGACCTCAAGATCGTCGCCAAGCGCGCCACCGATCCGAAGGAAATCAACGAGGCGATGAAGCGTGCCTCCGAGCAGCAGCTCAAGGGCATCCTCGGCTACACCACCGCGCCGAACGTCTCGATCGACTTCAACCACGACCCGCACTCCTCGACGTTCCACATGGACCAGACCAAGGTGCAGAACGGCACGCTGGTGCGCGTGATGTCCTGGTACGACAACGAGTGGGGTTTCTCGAACCGCATGGCGGACACCGCTGTCGCGATGGCGAAGGTGATCTAACTCCGCAGCTGTTTCGTCATTCCGGGATGGTCCGAAGGACCAGACCCGGAATCTCGAGATTCCGGGTTCGCGCTGTGCGCGCGCCCGGAATGACCTCCTAGAGGCCCGGGACAAGAGAGCCCAGAGATGACCAACAAATTCCGCACCCTCGACGACGTCGACGTGAAGGGCAAGCGCGTGCTGCTGCGCGTCGATCTCAACGTGCCCATGGAGAACGGGCGCGTCAGCGACGCGACCCGGCTCGAGCGCGTTGCGCCGACCATCACCGAAATCTCGGACAAGGGCGGCAAGGTCATCCTGCTCGCGCATTTCGGCCGGCCGAAAGGGCGCGATGCCAAGGACTCGCTCAAGCCCGTTGCCGAGGCGCTCGCCAAGGTCGTGAAGAAGCCCGTCGCCTTCGCCGACGACTGCATCGGCGAGCCCGCAGCCAAGGCCGTTGCCGGACTGAAGGACGGCGACATCCTCTGTCTGGAAAACACCCGCTTCCACAAAGAGGAAGAGAAGAACGATCCCGCCTTTGTCGCGGAGCTCGCAAAACTCGGCGACATCTGGGTCAACGACGCGTTCTCGGCCGCGCACCGCGCCCACGCCTCGACCGAAGGCCTCGGCCACAAGCTGCCCGCCTATGCCGGCCGCACCATGCAGGCCGAACTGGTCGCGCTGGAGAAGGCGCTGGGCTCACCGACCAAGCCCGTCATCGCAATCATCGGCGGTGCCAAGGTCTCGACCAAGATCGACCTGCTCGAAAACCTGGTGACCAAGGTCGACGCGCTGGTGATCGGCGGCGGCATGGCCAACACCTTCCTGCACGCCCAGGGCGTCGGCATCGGCAAGTCGCTGGCGGAGAAGGATCTCGCCGCGACCGCGCTGCGCATCATGGAAAAGGCGGAAGCCGCCAACTGCGCCATCATCCTGCCGGTCGACGCCACCGTCGCCTATCATTTCGCGGCCAACGCGCCGTCGCACGCCTATGGCCTCGACGCGATCCCGGCCGACGGCATGATCCTCGACGTCGGTCCGCAATCGATCGCGCGTGTCCATGCCGCGATCGACGATGCAGCGACGCTGGTCTGGAACGGACCGCTCGGCGCCTTCGAGATGCAGCCATTCGACCGCGGCACGATGTCCGCCGCCAAGCACGCGGCCGAGCGCACCAAAGCCAAGAAGCTGATCTCGATCGCGGGCGGCGGCGACACCGTGGCGGCGCTCAACCAGGCCCATGTGGCCGGTCATTTCACCTATGTCTCGACCGCCGGTGGCGCATTTCTTGAATGGATGGAAGGCAAGCCCCTGCCCGGCGTCGAAGTTCTGCGCACCAAGTAATCGGTCGGCAATTCGTCAGCCGCCTTCAAGCAGTGGCCTTGCAGGCCCAAACGGGAGAAAAACACAGATGGCTCGGATCACGTTGCGTCAATTGCTCGACCATGCGGCGGAGAACGATTACGGCGTCCCGGCCTTCAACATCAACAACATGGAGCAGGCGCTGGCGATCATGGACGCGGCCAACCAGGTCGACGCGCCCGTCATCATCCAAGCCTCGCGCGGTGCGCGCTCCTATGCCAACGACGTCATGCTCAAGCACATGATGGACGCGGTGACCGAGATCTATCCGCACATCCCGGTCTGCGTGCATCTCGACCACGGCAACGAGCCGGCAACCTGCATGACCGCGATCCAGGCCGGCTTCACCTCTGTCATGATGGACGGCTCGCTCAAGGCTGACGGCAAGACCCCCGGCGACTGGGGCTACAATGTCGGCGTCACCAAGACCGTGACCGACATGGCCCATCTCGGCGGCATCTCGGTCGAGGGCGAGCTCGGCGTGCTCGGCTCGCTCGAGACCGGCATGGGCGACAAGGAAGACGGCCACGGGGCCGAGGGCAAGCTCAGCCACGACCAGCTCCTGACCAATCCGGATGAAGCGGTGAAGTTCGTCCAGGAGACCCAGGTCGACGCGCTCGCGATCGCGATGGGGACGTCTCACGGCGCCTACAAGTTCACCCGCAAGCCCGACGGCGACATCCTCGCCATGAACGTGATCGAGGAGATCCACCGCAAGCTGCCGAACATGCATCTCGTCATGCACGGCTCCTCGTCGGTGCCACAGGACCTCCAGGACATCATCAACACCTATGGCGGCAAGATGAAGCCGACCTGGGGCGTGCCGGTGGCCGAGATCCAGCGCGGCATCAAGAACGGCGTGCGCAAGATCAACATCGACACCGACAACCGCATGGCGATGACCGGCCAGATCCGGAAAGTGCTCAAGGACAATCCGGAAGAGTTCGACCCGCGCAAGTACCTGAAGCCCGCAATGGAAGCGATGACCAAGCTGTGCAAGCAGCGGCTCCAGGAATTCAATGCCGCAGGCCAAGCCTCCAAGATCAAGAAGGTGCTGACGACGGCCGAGATGGCCAAGCGCTACGCCAAGGGCGAGCTCGCCCCGAAGGTGGCGTAAGGCCTCAACCACATCCTTCCGTCATTCCGGGGCACGCGGAGCGTGAGCCCGGAATCCATGACCACAGCCTGCGGTTATGGATTCCGGGCCTGCGCCTTTCGGCGCATCCCGGAATGACAGCGGCGCCCCTGCGACGAACGTTAACTCGGCATTTGCCCGAGAACGGTCTATTTTCACCGGCAAGGGCAGAATCGTTTTGGGAGGACATCTCGATGAATCTGACTGAGCTCAACAGGATCGCGGCCGCCATGGTCGCGCCCGGCAAGGGCATCCTTGCCGCCGACGAATCCTCCGGCACCATCAAGAAGCGTTTCGACGCAATCGGCGTGGAATCGACCGAGGAGAACCGCCGCGATTATCGCGAGATGTTGTTCCGCTCGAACGAAGCCATGAGCCGGTACATCTCCGGCGTCATCCTCTACGACGAGACGATCTGGCAGAACGCGAAGGACGGCACGCCGCTGGTCAAGCTGATCGAACAGAGCGGCGCCATTCCCGGCATCAAGGTCGATGAGGGCACGCAACCCCTGCCGATGTGCCCGGGAGAGCTCGTCACCGTCGGGCTCGACAAGCTCGCCGAGCGTTTGAAGAAATATTACGAGCGCGGCGCCCGCTTCGCCAAATGGCGCGCCGTGATCGACATCGGCAGCGGTATTCCCTCGATGACCGCGATCAGCGTCAACGCCCACGCGCTGGCGCGCTATGCCGCGTTGTGCCAGGCCGCGCAGATCGTGCCGATCGTCGAGCCCGAAGTGCTGATGGACGGCGATCACGACATCGACCGCTGCTATGAGGTGACGAGCCGCGTGCTCAACAAGACGTTCCAGGAATTGCGCGTACAGCGCGTCGCGCTCGAGGGCATGGTGCTAAAGCCGAACATGGCCATCTCCGGCAAAAAGTGCGCGAAGCAGGCCTCCGTCGAAGAGGTCGCGGAGAAGACCATACGGCTGCTTAGGGCGTGCGTGCCAGCGGCGGTACCCGGCATCGCCTTCCTCTCCGGCGGCCAGTCGGATGAAGAGGCGACGGCGCATCTCAACGCCATGCACAAGCTCGGCCCGCTGCCGTGGGGCCTGACCTTCTCCTACGGTCGCGCACTCCAGGCCGCGCCGCAGAAGGCCTGGTCGGGCAAGGCCGAGAACGTCGCGGCCGGACAAAACGCATTCAGTCACCGCGCGCGCATGAATGGCCTCGCCTCCAAAGGCGAATGGCAAAGCAGCCTGGAAAAGAAAGCGGCCTAGATCTTGTCGAACAAATCTCCTCCGCCGCGCCCGGCGCCGCGCCTTTATCTCGCGACGCCTGTCGTCGACGATCCCGCTTCGCTTCTGGCCGAGCTGCCTGGCCTGCTCGCCGCCGCCGACGTCGCGGCCGTGCTGCTGCGGCTGAAGGTGACCGATCAGCGCACCATGATCTCGCGGATCAAAGCCTTGGCGCCGCCGGTTCAGAAAGCGGGCGCCGCGCTGCTCGTCGACGGCCATCCTGAGCTCGTCGCACGCGGCGGCGCCGACGGCGCGCATCTGCCCGGCATCGCCGCGCTGAAGGAGGCGCTGCCATCGCTGAAGCCCGACCGCATCGCGGGCGTCGGCGGGCTGACGACGCGGCACCATTCCATGGATGCGGGCGAGATCGGCGCGGACTACGTGCTGTTCGGCGAGCCCGACGCAAAGGGCCAGCGGCCGTCGTCGCAAGCGATCGCCGAGCGGCTGGACTGGTGGGCCGAGCTGTTCGAGCCGCCCTGCGTCGGCTTTGCCATCTCGCTGGAAGAGGCCCACGAATTCGCCGTCAGCGGCGCCGATTTCGTGCTGGTGGGCGACTTCATCTGGGCCGATCCGCGCGGACCCAAGGCCGCGCTGGTCGAGATAGATGCTGCTATCAAGAAGGCCCATGCGACTGCGCTTGCAGGCCAAAATCCTGCGGGTCAAGAGCACGGCTAGCGCCCGACATGAAGCTCCCGCGGATCACCCTCCTGGCCACGCTGCTGCTGCTGACGCCGCCCGCGGCCGCGCAGCTCCGGATCACGCCGCCCGTGGCAACGCCGAGCCCTTCGGCCGAGAAATCCAAGGACAAGCCGAAGGCCACGCCGCACACCATCACCAAGAAGAAGGAAGCGGCGCCGGCGCCCAAACCCTCAGCCTCCCCCAAGCCTTCAGCGTCCCCAAAGCCTGCTCCGGCCGCGACTGTGATTCCGGCGCCTCCGGCCGACAATCCCAACGTCGATCTGGTGTACGGCGCCTATCAGCGCGGCCAGTACAAGACCGCCTTCGATCTCGCCACGGCCCGTGCCGAAACCGGCGATGCCAAGGCAATGACCATGCTGGGTGAGCTCTATTCCAACGCCATGGGCATCCGGCGCGACTATGCCAAGGCGCTGCAATGGTACAAGCGCGCCTCCGACGCCGGCGACCGCGAGGCGATGTTCGCGCTCGCCATGCTGAGGATCTCCGGCCGTGGCGGCCCGGTCGACAAGAACGAGGCGGTCAAGCTGATGGCGTCCGCCGCCAAGCTCGGCGAGCCCAAGGCGGCCTATAACCTCGCGCTGCTCTATCTCGACGGGCAGACCCTGCCGCAGGACGTCAAACGCTCCGCCGAGCTGCTGCGCCAGGCCGCTGATGCCGGCCTGCCCGAGGCGCAATACGCGCTCGCGACCTTCTACAAGGAAGGCACTGGCGTGCCGAAGGATCTGGAACGGGCGGTGCGTCTGCTTCAGGTCGCCACTCTGACCGACAATGTCGATGCCGAGGTCGAATACGCCATCGCACTGTTCAACGGCACCGGCACGCCGAAGAACCAGCCGGCGGCCGTAGCCCTGCTCCGCAAGGCGTCCCGCCAGGGCAGCGCGATCGCGCAGAACCGGCTGGCCTGGGTGCTGATCAACGGCATGGGCACGGCCGTGGACAAGGTCGAGGGCTTTAAATGGCATCTGGTGGCCAAGACCGCCGGCAAGGGCGATCCGGAGCTGGACAAGCAATTGTCGGATTTGCCGCCCGAGGACCGGGCCAAGGCCGAGGCTGCCGCCAGGAAATGGCTCGGGACCAAATGACTTGGCGCCGAATGAACTGAAGCAATGACTTGACGTTGGCCCCCTCGCAGGGCACCCCATCCTTCAAACAGGCGCGATTTCGCGCCATTTCCCCCGATCAAGACCAGAGCTCATGCTGTATTCCGCAACTATCAACGTCATGGTCAAGGCCGCGCGCCGCGCCGGCCGCAGCCTCAAGCGCGATCTCGGCGAGATCGAGCATCTCCAGGTCTCGCTGAAGGGACCGGCGAATTTCGTCTCGCTGGCCGACAAGCGCGCCGAGGAGATCCTCTACCAGGATCTCGCCAAGGCGCGGCCCGGTTACGGCTTCATCGGCGAGGAAGGCGGCACGCGCGAGGGCTCCGACGAGAGCCACACCTGGATCGTCGATCCGCTCGACGGCACCACCAACTTCCTGCACGGCATCCCGCAATTCGCGATCTCGATCGGGCTTTCGCGCGAAGGCACGATCATCGCCGGTGTGATCTACAACCCCGCCAATGACGAGCTCTACATCGCCGAGCGCGGCAAGGGCGCCTTCCTCAACGACCAGCGCCTGCGCGTGGCCGGCCGCCGCCAGCTCAACGAATGCGTGGTGGCCTGCGGCCTGCCCCATATCGGCCGCGGCGACCACGAGGAATTCCGCCGCGAGATGACCGCGATGCAGGAGCGCGTCGCCGGCCTGCGCCGCTTCGGCGCCGCCTCGCTCGATCTGGCCTTCGTCGCCGCCGGCCGCCTCGACGGCTACTGGGAGCGCAACTTGCAATCCTGGGACATCGCGGCGGGCATGATCATGCTGCGCGAAGCGGGCGGCACGATCACCGACATCGACACGCCGGGCGATGCGCTGGTGACGGGCAATGTCGTGTGCGGGAATGAATTCGTGCACGGGGAATTGGTGAAGATCTTGCGGAAGTAGGCCGCAGTAGCACGACGGCTCCATCTGCCGCGGCTAATCGTCGTCCTCGTCGGGTTCGTCGTCGCGATATTCACCACCGATGGTCAGGCCCTCGATGGCCGTGGCGCCTTTCGACTTGATCACCCGGCGAAGCGGGACCGAACTCTCGCTTCGCAGCGCGTCCATCAACTGTTCCGAATGGGTGACGATCCAGATGTCGGCGCGGCGTGATGCCTTGGCGATGAGACGGGCCAGCGGCGCCAGCAGCGACGGATGCAGGCTGGTCTCGGGTTCGTTCAGCGCGATGAACGGCGGCAGCCGATAGCCCATGAACACCGCGAGCAGACAGATGTATTTGAGCGTCCCATCGGATAGTTCATGAGCCCTGAACGGCCGCGGCATATCCGGCAATTGCAGATCGAATTCACACCTGCCATTTTCTTCCCAAGCGCGGAGTTCGGCGCCCGGGAATGCATCCTGGATTGCGTCCTGCAGGTCGTTGGCGTCTTCCCGAATGACGTAGAGGGTCGCCAGGGTGGCAGCCAAATCGATGCCATCGGCGCTGAGCGAGGGCGTTGCGATCGCGAGACAAGGCTTTCGTATCGGTGACGCCGGATCGGTGCGAAAGTCATGATAGAATCGCCAGCCCAGCATTGCATTTCTGATCAGGTCGATTTCCGGGCACTGCTTGCCATCGGAAAAAGCCGCAAGCGCGGTCTCTGACGGCAGCACCGCATCCTTGTGAGCGATCCAGGCGCCGCTCTCGCCGCGGACGCTGATGAGCGAATTGACCCGCTCCATCAGCTTGACCGTGCGTTTGCCGCGCGTCATTTCGATCATTTCGGCCTTGATCATCGGCTCGCCGGAAAACGCGGCCTGAAGCGGGCTGGGAAACCCGAGCTCGATGAAATACCTCATGCTGTCGAATGTGGCCGACAGCCGCAGCCGCCCATCTTCGCCTCGTTTGCGTAGGCCGGAGCAGCAGACCGAATTCAATCCGCCTTCATCGGCGATCGTGCGGGTGATTTGACCGGTCGCCGCGTCGCGCAACAGCGATAAGGACTTGTAGAGATTGGACTTGCCGACTCCATTTTCGCCGACAAACACCGACAGGGGATGGATGGGTATGGAGAGCCGCCGAATGGAGCGATAGTTCGAGATCGCAATTTCGCTCGGACGCATGACATGCTTTCGATCGGCGGGTGCCTGTGCATTCGCGGCACAGTTCGAAGACGTTTTTTCAATCCAGGGATGCAGTCTGGATTGAGGCTCCCGAGAAAGCAAGCCGACCGATCCGGCGTTCAGTGGCCGCCTCTCACCAGAGCAAACCCGACTGTCATCATCCGCGAAGGCGGATGATCCAGTATTCCAGTGACGTCTGTTGGGTACGGAAAGGCCGCGGCGTACTGGATGCCCCGCCTTCGCGGAGCATGACGCCTCACCTTACAGCTTGGCCGGTGCGGGCGGCCCGTACATCTCGGCCTTCTTCGCCGCCTTCTCCCGATCTCCGCCCAGCACGCGCTGCACCGAGACGAAGAACACCGGCACCATCAGCAGCGCCAAAATCACCACCGCGATCATGCCGCCCATCACGATGCTGCCGAGCGCCTGCTGGCTGGCGCCGCCGGCCCCATGCGCGATGGCCATCGGCAGCACGCCGCAGATGAAGGCGAGGCCGGTCATCAGGATCGGGCGGAAGCGCAGGCGGCAGGCCTCGATGGTGGCGTCCACCAGCGGCTTGCCTTCTTTCCGCAGATCCTTGGCGAACTCGATGATGAGGATCGCATCCTTGGCCGCAAGGCCAATGATGGTGATCAGGCCGACGGTGAAATAGACGTCGTTGGGCAGGCCGCGCAGCATGGCCGCGACCACGGCGCCGACGATGCCGAGCGGCACGGTGAGCAGCACCGCGAGCGGAATGGTCCAGCTCTCGTAGAGCGCGGCGAGGCACAGGAACACCACGAACACCGAGAGCCCGAGCAGGAACGGCGCCTGCGAGCCCGACAGCTTCTCCTGGAGCGACTGTCCGGTCCATTCATAGCCGAAGCCGCGCGGCAGCTTGCCGGCGAGCCGTTCCATCTCGGCGATCGCATCGCCCGAGGTGAAGCCGGGTCTGGCTTCGCCGGAGATGCGCACTGCCGGATAGTAGTTGAAGCCGGTGATCTGCGTCGGGCCGCGCGCCCATTCCACGGTGGCAAAGGACGAGAACGGCACGAGCTGGCCGCGGCTGTTCTTGACGTTGTAGTTGAGGATGTCCTCGGTCCGCATGCGGTCGCGGGCATCGGCCTGCACCACGACGCGCTGCATGCGGCCGCGGTTCGGGAAGTCGTTGATGTAGTTCGAGCCGAGATTGGTCGAGATCGTGTTGTTGATGTCCTCGAAGGTGACGCCGAAGGCGCCGGCCTTTTCGCGGTCGATCACGAGATTGACCACGCCGGCCTCGGGCAGGCCCTCGACATAGACCTTCTGAAGCACAGCGCTCGCATTGGCCTCCGCGATCAACTGGTCGGCGGCGCGCATCAAGGCCGGATAACCCTTCTGGCCGCGGTCCTGGAGGCGGAACGAGAAGCCCGAGGAGTTGCCGAGATTGTCGATCGGCGGCGGCTGCAGCGCGGAGATCTTGGCGTCGCGGATCGACGACGACAAATCGCGGTTGATGTCGGTAACGATCGCCGCTGCCGAATCCTTCGGCCCGCGCTCCGACCAGTCCTTCAGGGTGATGAAGGCCTGCGCGGTGTTCATGCCCTGGCCGGAGAAGCTGAAGCCGGTGAGGAAGGTGACGTTGTCGACGCCCGGGCGCTGCGCCAGATATTTTTCCACTTTCTCGATCACCGCCTCGGTCCGGCCATAGGACGAATCCGACGGCGTCTGCACGTCGGTGGTGACGAAGCCCTGGTCGTCGACGGGCAGGAAGCCGCCGGGCAGATTGACGAAGGCCCAGGACAGGCCGGCGAGCAGCGCGACATAGACCAGCATCAAGCGGCCGGTGCGCTTCAGCGAAAAGCCGACGGTGCGGGAATAACCCTCCTTGCCGCCTTCGAGCATGCGGTTGAACCAGCCGAACACGCCCTTCTTGGCATGGCCATGACCGGCCGCGACGGGCTTGAGCAAGGTCGCACACAGCGCCGGCGTCAGCGACAGTGCGAGGAAGGCGGAGAAGCCGATCGCGGCGACCATGGTCACGGAGAACTGGCGGTAGATGATGCCGACCGAGCCCGGGAAGAACGCCATCGGCACGAACACGGCCATCAGCACCAGCGTGATGCCGATGATGGCGCCGGTGATCTGCGACATCGCTTTCCGCGTCGCTTCCTTTGGCGGCAGCCCCTCCTCGGCCATGATGCGCTCGACGTTCTCGACCACGACGATGGCATCGTCGACGAGGATGCCGACAGCGAGCACCATGCCGAACATCGAGAGCATGTTGATGGAGTAGCCGGCAAGCAGCAGCGTGGTACAGGCGCCCAGCAGCGCCACCGGCACCACGATGGTCGGAATGATGGTGTAGCGGATGTTCTGCAGGAACAGGAACATCACGACGAACACCAGCACGATGGCTTCGACCAGCGTTGACAGCACCTTCTTGATCGAGGCCTCGACCACGGGCGTGATGTTGTAGGGAATCTCGTAGCCGATATTGGCCGGGAAGAAGCGAGACAGCTCCTTCATCTTCTCTTCGACGGCGCTCGCGGTCGCCAGCGCATTGCCGGTCGGCGACATCAGCACGGAAAGACCGGCGGTCGGCTTGCCGTCGAGACGGGTGTTGAACTGGTAGCTGAGGCCGCCGACCTCGATGCGCGCAACGTCACGCAGCCGCACGGTCGAGCCGTCGGCATTGGCGCGCAGGATGATGGTGCCGAATTCATCCGGAGACGAGAGCTGGCCCTTGACCAGCACCAGCGCGGAGGTGCGCTGGGTCGAGGTCGACGGCTCGGCACCGATGCTGCCCGAAGCGACCTGCGCGTTCTGCGCGGCAATGGCCTTGTTGACGTCGTCGGCGGTCAGGCCATAGCCGACCAGCTTTGCCGGATCGACCCAGACGCGCAAGCTGCGTTCCGTCGAATACAGCGTGGCGCGGCCGACGCCGGGGATGCGGCGGATCTCGCCGAGCACGTTGCGTATCATGAAGTCGCCGAGGCCAACCTCGTCGAGGCTGCCGTCGGTCGAGTTCAGCGTGATGATCTGGAGCACCGCGCTGGAGGCTTCCTCGATCAGAATGCCCTGCTGGATCACCGCGCGCGGCAGCCGCGCCTCGACGCGCTTGATGCGGTTCTGCACCTCGACCGAAGCGGCGCTGGTATCGGTGCCCGGCACGAAATTGGCGATGATCTCGACCTGGCCGAGCGAGTCGCTGGTCGATTCGAAATTGAGGATGCCGGAGGCGCCGTTGAGTTCCTCCTCGATCAGCCGCGTGACGCTGTTGTAGAGGTTCTCGGGCGAGGCGCCGGGATAGCTGGTCGAGATCGAGATCGAGGGCGGCGCGATGATCGGATACTGCGCGATTGGCAACAGCGGAATCGAAATTGCGCCAACCAGACAGATGAACAGCGCGACCACCCAGGCGAAGATCGGCCTGTCGATGAAGAAGCTCGCCATAGCGCGTTACCGCATCAGCTTCTGGGCGTGCCGGTTGTCGGCGGTCGCATCCGCTTCCGACCAGGATTGCGGCTTGACCTTGTCGCCGGCGGCGAACTTCTGGAACCCTTCGACCACGACCTTGTCGCCGGCCTTCAGGCCCTCGGTGACGAACCAGATTCCGTCCTGCACCGAGCCGGTGCGCACCGGCTGCACCGCGATGTGGTTGTCGTCCTTGACGACGAACACCTCGCTGCCGCCGCCGCCATTGCGCTGGATCGCCTGCTGCGGTACCGCGATCGCGTCGCTATCGAGGCCCTGGTCGATGCGGACGCGGACATACATGCCCGGCAGCAGCTCGCGCTTGGGATTGCGGAACTCACCGCGCAAGGTCACCTGACCGGTATTGGCGTCGACCTTGGCATCCGAAAACAGCAACTTGCCGTCGAGCGAGTAGAGGGTGTTGTCGTCGAGCATGAGATGCACCTTGGCGGCATCGGGCGCGATGCGCTCGAGATCGCCGCTCTCGAAGGCACGGCGGAGCTGGTTGAGCTCGTTCACCGACTGGGTGAAATCCGCATAGATCGGGTCGAGCTGCTGAATGGTGGCCAGATTGGTCTCGTTCTGGACCGCGAGCGCGCCTTCGCTGACCAGGGCGGCACCGACGACGCCGTCGATCGGCGCGCGCACGGTGGCATAATCGAGATTGAGCTTGGCGCGCGCGAGATCGGCCTTGCGGCCCTCGACCTCGGCATGGGCCTGGCGTTCGGCGGCAATCGCCTTCTCGTTCTCGGCTTCGGGCGCCGCGCGCTGGCTGGTGAGCGTGGCGATGCGGCGCGCCTGCTGTTGGGCCTGCATCAACGCGGCCTCGGCCTTGGCGACCGCGGCGTCGTTGGCCATCACTTCGACCTCGAACGGACGCGGATCGATGCGGTACAGCGGATCGCCCGCCTTCACTTCGCTGCCTTGGCGGAACAGGCGCTCGACCACGATGCCGGACACGCGCGGCCGCACGTCGGACACCCGCGTCGGCGCAATGCGGCCCGGCAGTTCGCGCACCACGGCGCGCGGCTGCGGCTTGACGATGACGATGCTGACGTCGGGGTCGTTGGGCTGGGCGGCTGAAATGGCGGAGCTGGATTCGTCGCAGCCTGCCAACAGCGGCGTAAAGGCCGCGAGCATCATTGCAACGCATGCCGATCGCGCGCGAAGTCCTGACATGAAGTTAAGTGCCCCGATATTGTTGAAAACTGATCACGCGCCGCGGGACCCCGTTCTGGGTGATTCCGCGCGGCCGATGCCGCCAAAATAGAGGGGACTTGCTGCGACGCAACGCACGTTGCGGGCGGCCCAATGTCACACGGTCTAAGGTGCTGGGTTCACGACGTTTTTTGCGCCTCACCCGATTGTGAGTCCGGTTCCATCACCGCGTGCTGCGACGGAACATCGCAATTACCCCGCCGCCTTCATCCGGTAGTGGCTGACGCCCCACTCGGTTCCGTCGGCATAACCGAACAGGCCCGAGGTCGCGAGAAAGAACCAGCGCCAACGTCGCATCCGCTGGGCGGTCTCCTCGCCATGGATGTTGCGCAAGACCGCTTCGATGGAACAGCGATGCATGTCGAAATTGGCGAGCCAGTCGTTGGCGGTGCGCTGATAATGCGTGCCGCTCCACAACCATTCCTTCTCGACCGTGAAGAGATCGTCGAATTGCCTGATGAGATGATGGCTCGGCATCATCCCGCCGGTGAATACGTGCTGCGCGATCCAGTCGTCGCGATCGGCCCGGTCGAACAGGTGAGAGCCGGAGCGATGGGCGACGATGTGCATGAAGAACCGCCCCTCCGGCGCGAGCCACGATCGCAGGCGCGTCATCAGCTTGCGCCAGTTCATCACGTGCTCGAACATCTCGACCGACACGATGCGGTCGAATTGCCCGTCGGGCGCGAACACGTTGATGTCCGCGCTGACCACCCGCAGGTTGAGGAGACCGCGCTGCCGCGCCTCTTCCTCGATATGGGCGCGCTGCGCCTGCGAGCTCGACACCGCCGTCACCTTGGCGTGCGGAAACTGCCGCGCCATCCACAGCGACAGCGAGCCCCAGCCGCAGCCGAGCTCGAGGATGGTCTGGCCGTCGGCGAGAGCGGCATGCTCGGCGGTCTGGCGCAGCGCCTCCTCCTCGGCCTCCCGCAAGGTGGTCGCGTCGGTCTTGTAGAAGCAGGACGAGTATTTGCGGTTGGGACCGAGCACCTTCGCAAAGAACGAAGCGGGCACCTCGTCATGAACGACATCCGGGTCCTCGGCGATCGGCCGCAGCATCATCCGCCCGGCGAAGGCGGCATCGTCGGCCCCGCCCGGCGCGGACAGACGGGTCACCGTGCGCGAGCACAGACGCTGGATCGCCGCGCGGATCACGACATCAGGCAGCGGCACCCGTTCGGCAGTCCCGATGATTGCGGACACGACGCTCATGCGACGACTCCGTCTTGGGCGGCAGATCTTGGGCGGCCGGGGGAAAAGTGCGAACTGAACCTGTGGAATGCCGACGATTTGGAAAGTACGTCCTTACCAAAGCCCGGTTTCCGCTTTGGGTTCCCCAGCTCTCCCCGAAATCGGCGCATCCGGCGCTTTTTTTGGGCTGGCGCTGTGCCATAGTGCGCCCCGCAAGCAAGTTAACGGATGATACCGGCCATGCCGCCAGGCGCCTCGCCCCGCTCTTCCATCGACATCGAATATACCAAGCTATCCTCGCCCAGCGTCTTCCTGGTGCGGATGCTGGTCTTTCTGGTGCTCTGCGCCCTGGTGGGGGTGGTGCTCTACAAGCAGATCATCCAGGCCTTCTTCGCCAATCCCGGGCTCAATGCCCTGATCGGCGGCGTGCTGTTCATCGGCATCATCCTGGCCTTCCGCCAGGTGATCCGGCTCTACCCCGAAGTCTCCTGGGTCAACAATTTCCGCATCGCCGATCCCGGCCTTGCGCCCGCCCGCCACCCCAAGCTGCTGGCACCGATGGCGATGATCCTCGGCGGCGAGCGCACCGGGCGGATGTCGATCACCCAGACCACCATGCGGCACCTGCTGGATTCGATCGCGACCCGCCTCGACGAGGCCCGCGACATCTCCCGCTACATGACCGGGCTTCTGGTCTTCCTCGGCCTTCTCGGCACCTTCTGGGGCCTGATCGAGACGGTCGGCTCGGTCGGCAAGGTGATCGACGGGCTCAAGGTCGGGGGCGATTCCGGCGCCCTGTTCGACACGCTGAAGGAGGGGCTGGCCGCCCCGCTCGGCGGCATGGGCATCTCGTTCTCGAGCTCGCTGTTCGGCCTCGCCGGCTCGCTGATCCTGGGCTTTCTCGACCTGCAATCGAGCCAGGCGCAGAACCGGTTCTACACCGACCTCGAAGACTGGCTTGCCACCACCGTGCGCGAATATGGCAGCGGCGAGGTGGCTGTCGCCGCCGGCGGCGGTGGCGGCATTGCCAGCGGCGAGCTTCAGGCTGTCGTCGAGCGTTTGCGCACGGTGCTCGAGGAAGGCAGCGGCAGCCGCGGTACCACCGCGGCGATGGCGAGCCTCGCCGAAGCCATCCAGGCGCTGGTCTCGCATATGCGGACCGAGCAGCAGATGATCCGCGAATGGGCCGACGGCCAGGGCGAGCAGAACCGCGAGATCCGGCGCCTGCTGGAGCGCATCGCACGTCAGCCCGAGAAGGGTTAGCGACATGGCACTGGCGCGCGGCCGTCGCGGCGATACCTCCTTCAACTACTGGCCCGGCTTCGTCGACGCGCTGTCGACGCTGGTGCTGTCGATCGTGTTCCTGCTGTCGGTGTTCCTGGTGGTGCAGTTCTTCCTGTCGCAGGAGGTCACCGGCAAGGACAAGGCGCTGGAGCTGCTCAATGCCAAGATCGCGCAGCTCAACGAATTGCTGTCGCTGGAGAAGCTCGGCAAGCTCACGCTCGACGACCAGGTCTCGTCGCTGAAGGCCGGCCTCGCCTCGGCGGAGTCCGAGCGCGACCGCATCAAGGGGCTCTATGAGGGGCTGGCCGCCGCCGGCAACGATGCGCAAGGCAAATCCTCCGAACTCGGCAAGGCGCTGGACTCCGAGAAGGCGGTCTCGGCCCGCGCGCTGGCGCAGATCGAGGTGCTGAACCAGCAGATCAGCGCGCTGCGGCGGCAATTGGCGGCGCTGGAGGAAGCGCTCGACGTCTCCGAGAAGCGCGACAAGGAATCGCAAAATCGAATTGCCGATCTGGGGTCTCGCTTGAATGTCGCCCTGGCGCAGCGCGTGCAGGAATTATCGCGCTACCGCTCGGAATTCTTCGGCCGCCTGCGCGCCATCCTCGGCAACCGCCCCGACATCCGCATCGTCGGCGACCGCTTCGTATTCCAGTCCGAAGTGTTCTTCGACACCGGACAGGCGGTGCTGCTGCCCGAGGGCCGCGCCGAGCTCGACACGCTGGCGGCCGCCCTGATCGAGCTCGACAAGAAGATCCCGAACGAGATCCCCTGGGTGCTGCGCGTCGACGGCCATACCGATGTGCGCCCGGTCAACGGTCCGAACTTCAAATCGAACTGGGATCTCTCGGCCGCCCGCTCGATCTCCGTGGTGCAATATCTGGTCACGCTCGGCGTGCCGGCCCAGCGCCTCGTCGCCGCCGGCTTCGGCGAATTCCAGCCGCTCGACACCGCCAACACCGAGGACGCCTACAAGCGCAACCGACGCATCGAGTTGAAGCTGACGGAGCGGTAGTGTGAGGGTCGCGCGATACTCGCCACAACGTCATGGCCGGGCTTGTCCCGGCCATCCACGATCTTCGGTCTTAGCTGATGGAAAGGCGTGGATGCCCGGGACAAGCCCGGGCATGACCGCCTTCGGAAAATGAGCGCCCTCCACCTCCGTCCCTACCTTCCCGAGGACGAGGCCGCCTCGATCGATCTCTGGCATCGCACGTGGCAGCAGGCCTATCCGCAGATCGACTTCGCGGCACGCCTGGACTGGTGGCGCGAGCGCTGGCGCAAGGATCTGGTGCCGAAGGCCTCGATCGTGGTCGCGGAGCAGGACGGCGCGCTGACCGGCTTCGTCACCATCGACGGCGACGGCTATCTCGACCAGCTCGTGGTCGATCCCGCGCATTGGGGCACGGACGCGGCACGGCTGCTGGTCGATGAGGCCAAGCGCCTGTCACCAAGGGGCGTGACGCTGCTCGTCAACAAGGACAACAGCCGCGCCATCCGCTTCTACGAACGCAACGGCTTTGCCCATGCCGGCGACGAGGTGAATCCGACCTCGGGCCGGCCGGTGCTGAAGATGATGTGGCGGGCGTGACGCCCGTCACGTCGGGATCCCTGAACGTCAGCTAGTCGTTGTGCCCGGAAGTTGCACCGGCAAGCGGATGGAGATGACCGATGAAACTGAGCGATCTGGCCAAGGGGTCTTCGGTCCTGCTCGGCGTCATCGTCGCCGGATATGTCTCGACGAGCTACGTCGACCAGCGGTTGGCCACGCCGGTCAAGACGACGAGTGCTCCGACGAATGGCCTTGGGCCATCGGCCTGCGTTGATGAGGACGGGAGCTGGAAGAACTGGCCATGGCCGAATGTGCCGGCGCTATCGCCGAAGTGTCGATGATCGGCGCTGTTCGCCCACTCGCCGCGACGCGCTCTCGGCTCAAGCGGAGTTCAAGATTGAACTGCCACATTTCGGCTTGGCGGATCGCGCGCTGGCTGTATTCGCGAAGCCGGATCGACTCATCGATCGCTCGCCGCGCCCGCTCCAAAAGTTCGAGAGTTTCCTTGCTGTATGGCTGGGCCATGAGGCGCACTCCCGTTGAGGCGGGAGCGCAAATCATCTCTCAGGCACCGACGCCTACGGACGAGCCTTTGGCCGGCGATACCTGATTAGGCGCCACATCTGGGGGAACTGCAAGGTCCATCCACTCGGCTAAGGGGCGTGGGCTGACCTATCCGAAATTGCGGAAGCCTATGATGAGCAATCCAAAATCTCCGCTGCCATTCCCCGCGAAGGCGGGGAATCCAGTACGCCGCAGCCTCTCGATTGATCACTAACGTCTCGGAGTACTGGATCGCCCGCCTGCGCGGGCGATGACACCGTGAATGAAGCGGCAATCCGGAGTACTCCGCCTCACGCCCCCTCGAACTGCAGCCTCGCCAGCCGGGCATAGAGCCCGTTCGCAGCCACGAGCTCCGCATGCGTGCCCTGCTCGACGATCTTGCCCTGGTCCATCACCAGGATGCGGTCGCACGACAGGACGGTTGCGAGGCGGTGCGCGATGACGAGGGTGGTGCGGTGGCGCATCAGCTCTTCCAGCGCGGTCTGCACCAGCGTCTCGCTTTCGGCATCGAGCGCGGAGGTGGCTTCATCGAGCAGCAGCAGCGGCGCATCGCGCAGGATCGCACGCCCAATCGCGATGCGCTGGCGCTGGCCGCCGGACAGCGTCACGCCGCGCTCGCCGAGCGGGGTGTCGAAACCTTCGGGCAGGCGGCGGATGAACTCGGCGGCGTGCGCGAGCTCGGCCGCGCGCTCGACCTCGGCATCGGTGGCATCGGGCCGGCCGAAGCGGATGTTGTCACGGGCGCTCGCCGCGAACACGTTGGATTCCTGCGGCACCAGCGCGATGCGGGAGCGAAATTCACGGGGATCGGCGGATTTGACCGGCACGCCGTCGAGCGAGATCGCGCCACTGCGCGGATCGTAAAAGCGCAACAGCAGATGAAAGATCGTGCTCTTGCCGGCGCCGGACGGACCGACGATCGCAACCTTCTCGCCGGGGCGCACGGTGAACGAGACGACATCCAGCACATTGACGTCGCGCCGCGCCGGATAGGCGAAGCTGACACGGTCGAAGCCGACTTCGCCGCGCGCCGGCACCGGCAGCGCGCGCGGCGACGCCGGCGCGGTGATATCGGGCTGCACATGCAGGATCTCGAACAGGCGCTCGGCAGCGCCCGATGCCGCCGAGATCTCGCCCCACACCTCGCTGAGCTGGCCGAGGCCGGCCGCGGCGAAGGCCGCATAGAGCACGAACTGGCCGAGCCGGCCCGGCGTGATGGTGCCGATCAGCACGTCGTGCGAGCCGATCCAGAGGATCGCGACCACGCTCGCGAACACGATGAAGATGATGATGGCGGTGAGCACGGCACGCGCCTGCGTCGAGGTGCGCGCGGCTTCATAGGCCTGCTCGACCTCGCCGCCGAAGCGCCTCTCGGCGAGGCTCTCGCTAGTATAGGCCTGCACGGTGCGGATCGCGCCGACCAGCTCGCTCGCATAGGCGGAGGCCTCGGCCAGCGTGTCCTGCGCATTGCGCGACAGACGCCGCACCCAGCGCCCGAAGGCGACCAGCGGCAGCACGATCAGGGGGATGGCGAGCAGCACGAAGCCTGATAGGCGCGGGCTGGTGATCACCATCATCGCGGCAGCGCCGAAGAACATCATCAGATTGCGCAGCGCGATCGAGACCGAGGCGCCGACGGAGGATTTGATCTGGGTGGTGTCGGCGGTGAGGCGCGACACCAGCTCGCCGCTGCGCGCGGAATCGAAGAAGGCCGGCGACAGCGACAGCAAATGGGCGAAGACGTCGCGTCTGAGATCGGCGACGATGCGCTCGCCGATCGTCATCACGAGGTAGTAGCGCGCGGCGCTTGCGAGTGCGAGCACGGCGACGACGGCGATCATCACCGAGAAGTAGCTGTTGATCAGCTCGATGCCTTCAGGCGTCAGGCCGAAATCGATCATCCTGCGCACCGCGACCGGCACCAGCAGCGTGGTCAGCGCCGCGATCGTCAGCGCGACGAAGGCCAGCGCCGCGCGGCCGCGATAGCGCGCGACATAGGGCGCAAGCGCCAGCAGCGGCCGCAGCTTCGCGCGGCTCTTCGCCGGCGCCTCGATCAGGTCGGCTTCGATCGACGGTGCTTCCGCGGGCCCGGTTTCAAGCCGTTCAACTGCGCTCATGAGATCCGACCAAAAGACAAAGAGAGGTGGTCCGCTCCAGATAGGCCGGGCGAGCGGGAGTGGCAAATCCGGGATGTCCCTTAGGGGGGCGCCCGGTCCCCTACTAAGGCCCTGCAATGGCTTGTTTTACAGGGCCTCGTGGGGTATAGACCGCGCCAAATCCGTCATTCGATAGCCACTCAAGTGAGGCGCCGGGGCGCCGAGGAATTGCCATGAAAGCCGAAATTCACCCGAACTATCATACGATTAAGGTCGTGATGACCGACGGAACCGAGTACCTGACCCGCTCCACCTGGGGCAAGGAAGGCGACACGCTGAACCTCGACATCGACCCCAAGTCGCACCCGGCCTGGACCGGCGGCAACGCCCAGCTGATGGATCGCGGCGGCCGCGTCTCGCGCTTCCAGAAGAAGTTTTCGGGCTTTCTCAAAAAGGATTGATCCGGCCCCTCGAGGCTTGAGACGAAAACGCCCCCGGAGAGCCGGGGGCGTTTTTTGTTTTGGGGGATGCTCGTCATTGCGAGGAGCTCTTGCGACGAAGCAAATCCAGACTGTCTCCGCGGAGGGATTTCTGGATTGCTTCGCTACGCTCGCAATGACAAGGCCTACCGCTCGAACGCCGCCTTCAGTGCGTTGAGATGCGGCACCAGTGGGTTGCCGATCGAGGAATGATCGACCGGCGGGGTGTGGATGGTTGTGTCCAGGCGGCGCACACGGGTCTGGAGGCTCATCGAGCGGTGGATCAGGTCCTGGAGCTGCGACGGAAGCTTCTCGATGCTGTCGGTCGAGCCGGGATCGGCGGCGGAGAGCTTGACCTTGGTCTTTTCGCGGTTGGCCTGGCCGAGCGTCATCTCGCCTTCCTTCACTGCGCGGTGCAGCAGCAGCCACGAGGCAAGCTGCATCAGGCGGGTGGTCAGGCGCATGCTCTCGGTCGCATAGGTGAGGCTGACGGCGCGATCGAGCGCCTTGGCCTCGGTGCGGCCGGCGCCATCGAGATAGGCGGCGGTCTCTTCGACCAGGTCCATGCCCTCGCGGAACAGGACGCCGAACGCCGCAGAATTGGTGAACCGCTCGCTGAGTTGAACGAGAGCGCCTTCGGCTTGCAAACGTTCCATGGTTAACGCCCCTTACGCAACTGTCTGACTGCCCGGCTTTGGCGCCGGCTTATGATGAACAAATCATTGCGCGGGCCGGACGCCGAGTCCAGTGACAAGCGCGGATATGGTTTCCGCGGGTCTTTGCTCGGAATTCAACCGCTGCGAGACGGAAAAGGGCGGAGCTGGGCGCAAAAAAGAGCCGCCGGAAAACCGGCGGCTTTGAAAGTTGATAACAGGGAGGCGTCAAACAGAGTGGACAGGAGCCACTCGGTGTCCAAACAAGGACAGTTCCAAGTCATAAACTCGAAAGCTTAATGTGGAGTAAACGAGCGATTATTTTGAGGGTTCGTTAGCCATGTCGGTCAGTGGCCGAGTGCGCCCGCGGAACGAACTCTCTCGGTCGCCCCGGCCTAGTGCGCAATTGCGCACGGGGGCCGGGGCCCATAGCCACAGGGAAAAGTCGTCGCGCGAGCCGGCAACTCCGAGTCTTCGTAAAACTGCTCGCACGGCGTATGGGTCCCGGCCTCCGCCGGGACGACAGCTATTGTGTGGCTCTACGACTTGAACACGCTGTTGGCCGCATCGCGCGAGGCGCGCTTCTTTGTTGTGGCTTCTTCCAATCTTGCGATCTCGCCCTTGAGCAGCGCGATGCGCTCGGTCAGTTCCTCCACCGACAAGAGTGAGAGATCCTCTCCGATGTCATGGTTGATCTTCTTGCGCGGACGGTCGTCGTCTTCCATCGCCATCCTTGTTCCTCCTGCGTTCGCATCACAAGCGGCTGAGGCGGTTGCCAGCCTGCATCGCGCTGGCTAAGCAATGGCCTCGTTCCATCCCGCACCTTTGCTCAAGGACACATCATGGACAAGCTGCCCGCGCAAATGACCGTGGTCGCCATCTCGAAACCCGGCGGACCGGAAGTGCTGGTGCCGGAACAACGGGCGCTGCCGCAGCCCGGCCCCGACGAGATCCTGGTCAAGGTGCAGGCCGCCGGCGTCAACCGTCCCGACGTCGCGCAGCGCTCCGGCGCCTATCCGCCGCCGCCCGGCGCCAGCGACCTGCCCGGTCTCGAAATTGCGGGTGAAGTGGTGGCCGTCGGCAGCAACGCCAAGCGGCACAAGATCGGCGACAAAGTGATGTCGCTGGTCGCCGGTGGCGGCTATGCGCAGTACTGCATCGCCCAGGACGGTCAGGCGATGAGCGTGCCGCCGTCGCTGTCGATCAAGGAAGCCGGCGCACTGCCGGAAACGCTGATGACGGTTTGGCACAATGTGTTCGAGCGCGGCGGCTTGAAGTCCGGCGAGACGCTGCTGATCCATGGCGGCTCTTCCGGCATCGGCACCATGGCGATCCAGCTCGCCAAAGCGTTCGGCGCCAAGGTGATCGTCACCGTGGGATCGCAGGACAAGATCGATGCCTGCCTCAAGCTCGGCGCCGATCGTGCCATCAACTACAAGGACGAAGACTTCGTCGCCGTGGTCAAGGCGGAGACGAACAATGCCGGCGCAAATCTGATCCTCGACATGGTCGCCGGCGACTATGTCGATCGCAACTATGACGCCGCCGCACTCGACGGCCGCATTGTGCAGATCGCGACCCTCAACGGGCCCAAGGTCACCGTCAACATCGCCAAGGTGATGGTGAAGCGCCTGACCCATACCGGCTCGACGCTGCGCCCCCGTAGTAATGCGGACAAGGCGGCGATGGTGGCCGCGATCGAGGCGAAAGTGATGCCGCTGTTGCGCGAAGGCCGGGTCAAGCCGCTGATGGACAGCACTTTCCCGCTGGAAAAGGCATCCGACGCCCACCGGCGGATGGAAACCTCGGCACATATTGGCAAAATTGTGTTGGAGGTCTAGGCCAGCGGCCCACAGGGCAAGCCGGAAACCCTTTGATTTTCCTTGCTTTCGTGGCATCTATCGCGACGCACCGAACCATCCTGTTCCGTTCGGAAAACGCCGTGCACCGAAGAGCCTGCACCGAAGAGTTTGCGTCGAACGCGGAGAACTGACCTTGCGTCTGATCAGGTGCCTCGCGCCCATAGCGCTGGGCCTCATGATTCTCGTCTGCGCGTTCCCGGCGCGCGCGCTCGACGCTGTCAGCGTCCGCGGTGACGCGCCCGCGATCGACCTCACCGGCGTGCTCGAGCATCAGCGCAGCGACGCCGACCGCATCCAGGTCTCCACCGCGCCCGGCACCGACGGCATCGTCCGACGCATCGAGGTGCGCGCCCGCGAAGGCGGCCAGAACTGGGTGGTGTTCGCGCTCGCCAACAACACCGACGACCAGCTCGACCGCCTGATCGTCGCCCCGCATTACCGCATCGTTTCCTCGGGGCTGCTCTGGCCCGACCTCGGGCTGTCGCGCATCGCGACCATCACGCCCTCGACCGGCGACCGGCCGGAGCGGCAGGAGAGCCCGACCGCCGACGTCTTCCGCATCACCCTCGATCCCGGCGCCGTCGTCACCTTCGTCGCGGAGCTGCGCACCGACAAGCTGCCGCAGCTCTATCTGTGGGAGCCGGAATCCTACAAGGACAAGGTCAACTCGTTCACGCTGTACCAGGGCATCGTGATCGGCATCTCCGGCTTGCTGGCGCTGGTGCTGACCATCCTGTTCGTGGTCAAGGGCAGCATCATGTTCCCGGCCGCCGCGGCGCTGGCCTGGGCGGTGCTGGTCTATATCGGCGTCGATTTCGGCTTCTGGGGCAAGGTGCTCGACATGTCGAACAACGCCGAGCGCATCTGGCGCGCGGCGGGTGAGGCGATCCTGGCGGCGACGCTGCTGGTGTTCCTGTTCGCCTATCTCAATCTCAGTCGATGGCACGTGCGCTATTCCCACATCACGGTGGGCTGGCTCGCGTTCCTGGGTTCTCTCGTTGCGCTGGCCCTGTTCGACCCCGCGGTGGCCTCCGGCATCGCGCGCATCTCGCTGGTGCTGATTGCCTTCGCCGGCTTCGCGCTGATCGTCTATCTCTCCACCCACGGCTTCGACCGCGCGGTGCTGCTGATCCCGACCTGGTTCCTGCTGGTGGTCTGGGTGGTCGCGGCCGGCATGACGGTCGCAGGCTCCGTCACCAACGACATCGTCGGCCCCGCCCTGCTCGGCGGCCTCGTGCTGATCGTGATGCTGATCGGCTTCACGGTGATGCAGCATGCGTTCGCCGGCGGCGGCGCCACCACCGGCGTCGTCTCCGACATCGAGCGCCGCGCGCTGGCGCTGGCCGGGTCCGGCGATTTGATCTGGGACTGGGACGTTTCCGCCGACAAGGTCTTCACCAGTCCCGAGACCGAGGCCCTGCTCGGCCTCAAGCGCGGCACGCTGGAAGGCCCGGCCGCCTCCTGGCTCGAAGTGCTGCACCCGCTCGACCAGGACCGTTTCCGCGCCGCGCTCGACAGCGTGCTCGACCAGCGCCGCGGCCGCCTGGTGCAGGATTTCCGCCTGCGCACGCCGGACGGTCACTTCATGTGGTTCGCGCTGAAGGCGCGCCCGGTGGTCGGCTCCGACGGCGAGGTCTCGCGCGTGGTCGGCACCCTCACCGACGTCACCGAGCTGCGCAACGCCGAGGAGCGCCTGCTGCACGATTCCGTGCATGACAATCTCACCGGCCTGCCCAACCGCAAGCTGTTCATGGACCGGCTCGGCGCCGTCGCGCATTTCGCCAAGACCATGCCGACGCTGCGGCCGACGCTGATGGTGATCGACCTCGACCGCTTCAAGCAGGTCAACGATTCCGTCGGCATCGCGGTCGGCGATTCCATCCTGCTGACCTTGGCCCGCCGCCTCACCCGCATCCTGAAGCCGCAGGATACGCTGGCGCGGCTCGCCGGCGACCAGTTCGGCCTGATCCTGCTCTCGGAGCAGGATCCCGCCCGCATCACCGCCTTCGCCGAGACCATCCGCAAGACCATCCGCGCGCCGATCGCCTTCAACGAACGCGAGATCTTTCTCACGGCATCGATCGGTCTCGCCTTGTCCGATCCGCAAGTTCAGCTCACGGACGAGATCATCAAGGACGCCGAGCTTGCGATGTATCACTCCAAGCGCATCGGCGGCGACCGCATCGACGTTTACAAGTCCGCGATGCGCGCGCGAAAAACCGACCGGCTGACGCTGGAGAGCGAACTGCGCCGCGCCATCGAGCGGCAGGAGCTCACGATCCTGTACCAGCCGATCGTGCGGCTCGAAGACCGTTCGGTCGCCGGCTTCGAGGCGCTGGTGCGGTGGGATCATCCCAAGCTGGGACGCATGGCGCCGTCGGAATTCATCACCATCGCGGAAGAGACCGGCCTGATCATCGACCTCGGCATGTTCGTGCTCGACCAGACCGCCAAGCAGCTCTCGATCTGGCAGCGCGCGATGCGCTCGCGCGAGCCGATCTTCGCATCGGTCAACGTCTCCTCGCGGCAATTGCTGCGCCACGACCTGATCCACGACATCCGCACCGTGCTGTCGCGCTCCTCGGTCGCGCGCGGCACGCTGAAGCTTGAGCTGACGGAATCGCTGGTGATGGAGAATCCGGAGCACGCGGCGCAGATGCTGACGCGGATCCGCGAGCTCGGCACCGGGCTGTCGCTCGACGATTTCGGCACCGGCCATTCGTCGCTGGCCTATCTGCAGCGCTTCCCGTTCGACACCATCAAGATCGACCAGTCCTTCGTGCGCACCACCAACCGCGGCACCCGCCCGGTGATCCTGAAGTCCATCATCGCGCTCGCGCACGACCTCGGCATGGACGTGGTTGCCGAAGGTGCCGAGACCGATTCCGACGCGGTCGAGCTCTACCAGATGGGCTGCGAATACGCGCAAGGATTTGCCTTCGGCGAACCCATGGACGCCGACGCCGCGATGCGCCTGCTCACGGAAGTCCGCCTGGAAGCGGCGAGCTAACTTCCCCTCGCCTCACCCAGGCCTGCGCCGGTCGCTCTTCAGCTTCGTGAACCGCACGCTCGCACCGTCCGGCATCCGCATCGCCTTGAAACCCGCGGCGAGGCAGGCTTCGCGCTGCGGCATCTGGATGTCCGGGCTGCGCAGGCTGTCCCACCATGAGGCACGATTGGCCGCGCGCGGCAGGGCCGCGCCGATGATCTCTTCGATCTGTTCATAGGTCAGCACGAATTCCGCCTGCTTCTGCCGCATCAGATAATCGCGCAACGCGTCGTAGTCGTTCACCGCCCGTCCTCTTCGCTGTCGAAGGCCCGCTTTGCCCAAAACCGTGAGCCGCGGAAACCAATTTTTAACTCATTCCGGCAGCGCCGTCCCGGCTTAAACACTGCTCAAGCTTTCGGGCGCATTCACTGGTGTCGGGAGCAAACGATGTTGTCTCGATGGCGCGACGTCACGGCCCGCCGGCCATGGCGGCTTTCGGCGAAGCTGCTGATCATCTCGTCCGTGGTGACGGTGATCGGCTTTTCCGCCATTTGCGTCAACGTCATGCTGGACATGCGCCGCGGCGAGGAGGCGCTCGCCCGCCAGACGCTGGAAAACCTGGCGACGACCATCGAGTCCGACGTCAGCCGCAACATCGAGATCTACGATCTGGCCCTCAAGGCGGTCGCCAGCAACATGCTGCTGCCGGAAATCGCCACGGTCTCGAAGCCGATCCGTCACCTCATCCTGTTCGACCATGCGACCACGGCGAGGCATTTCGGCGCGATCCAGGTGTTCGACGCCGAGGGCCGGCTGACCATCGACGCCTCGACGCTCGATCCCCTTGTCGAGAACCGGAGCGACGAGGATTACTTCAAGGCCCATCGCGACAATCCGCAAGCCGGGCTCTTCATCAGCCGGCCCATGCTGTTCCGCGGCGCCTATTCGATCGTGTTGAGCCGGCGCATCAGCGACACCGACGGCGGCTTCCTCGGCGTCGTCGCCGGATCGATCCGCTTCAGTTATTTCCACGAATTGTTCGAGCGGCTGAGTCTCGATCCGGACGACACCATCACCGTGCTCAAGCGCGACCGTACCGTCATGATGCGGCGGCCGTTTGATCTCGACGTGATCGGCACGAATCTGGCCGCCCGGCCGGTCTGGAAGGCCGAAAATCTGAAGATCGGCGGCGCATTCGCCGGACAGGGGCCGATCGACGGCACGCCGCGGCTCTATGTCCGCAGCAGTGGGACCAGCCCGCTATTCGTGGTGGCCGGCAAGCCCCTGAACGCCGTGTTCGAGCTCTGGCAGAGGGAAGCCTACCGCATCGGCGCCGTGGTCCTGGCGCTCAGCCTGTTCATGCTGGCATCGACGCTGGTGCTCGCGCGCGAGATCGGCCGGCGCGCCGAGGCCGAGCGCAAGCTCGAGGAGATGGCGACGACCGACGCGCTCACCGGCCTGAAGAACCGCCGCAAGTTCGACCAGGTGATCGACGTCGAATGGCGCCGCGCGATGCGGCAGCAGACGCCGATCGCGCTCTTGATGATCGATGCTGATCACTTCAAGGCCTACAACGACACGTTCGGCCACCAGGCCGGCGATCAGGTGCTGGTCGGCATCGCCATCTGCATTTCCGACTCGGTGAGCCGCGCCGGCGACTGCGCCGCGCGCTATGGCGGCGAGGAATTCGCCGTGCTGCTGCCGGGCACCTCGGTCACGGACGCCCTCGATGTCGCCGAGAAGATCCGCACCAAGGTGCAGGGATGGTCCGACGACCACACGAGCTCGACGGTGTCCTGCGGCATCGCGAGCCTCGTTCCCACCACCGGCATGGACTGGCCGCTGCTGGTCGCCGCCGCCGACAAGGCGCTCTACGCAGCAAAAGCCGGCGGCCGCAACCAGTCGGTGGTCGCGAGCTTGCCGAAGCTGTCGCTGGTGGCTTAAGTCTCGGCATTGGAACGGTGTCGCTCGCCACAACTTCAGTGTCGTCCCGGCGAAGGCCGGGACCCATACCGCGAGGTCTATCGATCGCAAACCGATAGAAGTACCGAACGACGAGTCTTCGCCAAACTGCTCCCTGGGGGTATGGGTCCCGGCCCCTCGTGCGCAATTGCGCACTAGGCCGGGACGACTGCGACCACTACTGCCCCAGATACTTCTTCATCTCCGCGATCAGCCCGTCACGCAACTCGGGACGCTTCAGGCCGTAGGCGATGTTGGCGCGGAGGAAGCCGGGCTTGGAGCCGCAATCGTGGCGCTCGCCTTCGAACTCGACGCCGTAGAACTTTTGCGATCTGGCGAGGCCGATCATGGCGTCGGTGAGCTGGATCTCGCCGCCGGCGCCGCGCTCCTGGGTCTCCAGGATCTTGAAGATCTCCGGCTGCAGGATGTAGCGGCCGGTGATCGAAAGGTTGGAGGGCGCGGTGCCCTTGGCCGGCTTCTCGACCATGCCGTCGACCTCGAACATCTTGCCGGTGCGTTTGCCGACGCCGCAGATGCCGTATTGATGGGTCAGATGGTCGGGCACCGGCTCGACCGCGATGACGTTGGATTTTTCGCCGAGCTTGCTGGCGGTGTCGATCATCTGCTTCAGGCAGCCGGGCGAATTGAGCACGAGTTCGTCGGGCAGCACGACCGCGAACGGTTCGTTGCCGACGATGTCGCGCGCGCACCAGACCGCGTGGCCGAGGCCGAGCGGCGCCTGCTGGCGGGTGAAGCTGACGGCGCCGGCTTCGGGTTGGTTCTGCGCCAGAACGTCCTGCTCGGTCTTCTTGCCGCGCGCGGCCAGCGTCGCATCGAGCTCGAACATCCGGTCGAAATGATCTTCGATGACACTTTTGTTGCGGCCGGTGACGAAGATGAAGTGCTCGATGCCGGCTTCCCTGGCCTCGTCATAGACGTACTGGATCAGCGGCTTGTCGACGATCGTCAGCATTTCCTTCGGCATCGCCTTGGTGGCGGGCAGGACGCGGGTGCCGAGGCCGGCAACGGGAAATACGGCTTTGCGGATTTTCATGGGATTGATCGAATACCTGAGGAACACGTGAAGGGAGCAATGGCATCTTGCTAGCTTGTTTGCAGCCGCCAACAAAGGCGGATGTGGGGCCTCATCCTCACAGAGTTAAGAAAAAGGCCACCATCAAAATTTCACCTTTGTTAAGCTGTTGGCAACCGTAACCAGGCCTCCTGAGGGCGGATTTTGGCCGGACAGGTGTGGACATGATGCAATCAAGGGCAGGGCTGGCAAAACGGGGCGGGTCCGTGACCGGTGCGACGATGATTGCGGCCGCCCTGCTGTTCCCGCTTCCCGCCGGCGCGCAGGCTCAGAACGGTCTGTCCAATCTGTTCGGCGGTATTTTCTCCGGCCCGAACCCGGCGCCTTCGCAAGCAGCGCCCGGGCCCAGCGGCGCTCAAACGGGAGTTCAACCCTGGACCGGTGAGGACGGCGCCTCCGGCCATCCGCTGATGACAGCCGCCGCGATCCGGGAGGCCGCGGGTAACTTCAACAATTGCGTCGCAGGCATGTGGCCCGATGCCGCACGGCGCAACATCACGCAGGAAAATTTCCAGCGCTTCACGGCTGGGCTCGCGCCCGATCTGCGCATCATGGACCTGATGGACTCGCAGCCGGAGTTCACCAAGTCGATCTGGGATTATCTCGACATCCTCGTGAACGACAACCGCCTCGCCAAAGGCCGTGAGGTTCTGGCCAAATACAAGGCGCAGTTCGACGCCACCGAAAAAGCCACCAGCGTCGACCGCTACATCATCGCCTCGATCTGGGGCATCGAGTCCAACTACTCGACGCAGATGGGCGACCGCAGCGTGCTGCAATCGACCGCGACGCTCGCCTGCGTCGGGCGCCGCCAGGCTTACTTCAAGGACGAATTCCTCTCCGCGCTGGAGATCGTCAACCGCGGCGACCTCAGGCCCGAACAGTTGCGCGGCTCCTGGGCCGGCGCCTTCGGCCCGACCCAGTTCATGCCGACCGCGTTCAAGCGCTTTGCCGTGGACGGCGACGGCGACGGCCGGCGCGACGTCGTCGACAATCCCTCCGACCTGATTGCGTCGACCGCCAACAATCTGAAGAAGGACGGCTGGCAGACCGGCCAGACCTGGGGCTACGAGGTCGTGGTGCCCCAAGGCTTCAACTACATGCTAGCCGACCGCGCCAAGGCGATGACGGTGGCGCAGTGGGAGAAGCTCGGCCTCAAGCGCCCGGCCAACCAGCCCTTCCCGCATCCGGCCGAGAAGGCCTATTTGCTGGCGCCGGCCGGCGCACAGGGACCGGGCTTCCTGATGCTGCAGAACTTCCGGGTCATCATGAAGTACAATCCGGCCGAGGCCTATGCGCTGGCGATCGGCCATTTCGCCGATCGCCTCCGCGGCGGCCAGCCCTTCGTGCAGCCCTGGCCGCGGCAGGAACGGGAGCTGTCCCGGACCGAGCGGCTGGAACTGCAGCAGCTGCTGGCACAGCGCGGCTTCTACAAGGGCACCCCCGACGGCCAGTTCGGCGGCCAGACCCGGGAAGCCCTGCGCAATTTCCAGGCCTCGATCGGGGTCCCCGCGGATGGATTTGCCTCCTCCGACGCGCTGGACCGGCTGCGCGGGCGGTAAAATCGCGCCGAAAGTAACCCTGAACAGGGATTTTGGCCGGCAGCCTTGACCGTGGCGGCGGTTCACCGTGTATGGGCCAATAATCTTGGGCCAAGGATCCCAGTATCTGAAGAGAATCTGAAAAGAGAATCTGCCCGTTTGGCGCCCGATTCCGTTATTATGTTCGAGCCTGTCCCGATCCCCGTTGCACGTGCCGAGATCGCATGTCGAAGAAGTCCTTTTTCAAGGTGCTGACCGAGACCGGCCCGCTGATCGCGCTGGGGACGGCGCTTGCGATTCTGGTCTCGATCGCAGGACCCGCCTCGGCGCAGTTCTTCAACTTCCCCGGCTTCGGCGGCCCGCCGCAGCGCGCGGCTCCGCCGCCGCCGCGGAACGGCGGAGGTGGAGGTGGAGGCGGCGGATGGTTCGGCGGCGACTTCTTCGCGCCGTTCCAGCAGCAACAGCCGCAAGCACCGCGTCAGGACTTTTCGCGCGCGCCGGCGCCGGCCAAGCGCGACACCATTCCCGACAGGAACGTGCTGGTGATCGGCGACGCCATGGCCGACTGGCTCGCCTACGGCCTGGAGGACGCCTACACCGAGCAGCCCGACATGGGCGTGATCCGCAAGCACAAGACCACGTCCGGCCTGATCAAGTACCAGCCCAAGGGCGAGCCCTCGGACTGGACCGCTGCTGCGAAGGGCATCCTCGAGACCGAGAAGCCCGACGTGATCGTGGTGATGCTCGGCCTCAACGACCGCATCGCGATCCGCGAGGCGGCGGCGCCCGATAAATCGGACAAGGCGACGGACAAGGACAAGAAGAACGACAAGGGCGCGCGCGGCAAACCACCGGTCAAGCCCGGCGATGCCAAGCCCGGCGACACCGCCGCGAAGCCGGACGACAAGCCGGCCGATGCCGACCTGCCGCAGGACGATGCCGACAACGCTGACGCACCGGCGGTCGCAGCGCCCGAGAAGACCGCACGCAACCCGAACGGCCTCTACGAATTCCGCGACGAGCGCTGGGTCGAACTCTACGGCAAGAAGATCGAGGAGCTCGCCAACGTCCTCAAGTCCAAGGGCGTGCCGGTGCTCTGGGTCGGCCTGCCCGCGATCCGCGGTCCCAAGGGCACCGCGGACATGCTGTTCCTGGATTCGCTCTATCGCGAAGGCGCGGCCAAGGCCGGCATCACCTATGTCGACGTCTGGGATGGCTTTGTCGACGAGGCCGGCCGCTTCCTGCAGAAGGGCCCGGACTTCGAAGGCCAGATCCGTCAGCTCCGCAGCGGTGACGGCGTCTATTTCACAAAACCCGGCGCGCGCAAGCTCGCCCACTATGTCGAACGCGAGATCACCCGCCTGCTCGCCGGGCGCTCCGGCCCGATCGCGCTGCCGAGCGAACCGGCGACCCCCGACACCAGTGCCGAACCCGGCAAGCCCGCGCCGCGGCCGCTGGCCGGCCCGATCGTGCCACTGGTTGCGGCCTCGATCTCGACCGATCAATTGCTGGGTGGGCCGGGCTCACGTCCTGCCGCCGTCGATGCGCTCGCTGCGAAGACGATGGTGAAGGGCGAGCCTTTGGCTGCGCCCGCCGGCCGCGCCGACGATTATGCCTGGCCGCGCCGCGAAGTCGGCCGCGAGCAGGCCAAGGGCGATACGCCGGTCGCCACGACGACACCCGATGGTGGTACGCCGGGTGCGGCCGCAGCGATCGCCCCGCCAAAGCTTGCGCCGAAGAAGCCACCGGCGCCGCAGCAACCGGCACAGGCAGCGCCATCGATGCGCGATTTCTTCGGCTTTGGCTCGCCGCCGCCCCCGCCGCGTCAATTGGCGCCGGCGCCGCGCAATCCGAATCCCAACCCTGCGATCCCGCGGCCGCCTGGCAACGTCGGGCGATCGGCGGAAGTGTTCCGGTAATTTTCTCAGCTGAGGTCTCGTGTCCCGGACACGCTGCAGCGTGAAAGCTGCGCAGAGCCGGGACCCAGCGTGTCCGACAGCCGCAAAAAGAATGGGCCCCGGCTCAGCAACGCGGCGTTACACGCCGCACTGCGTCCGGAGCCCGATGTATATCGCGCGTTGGCTTTAGCCGTAATAGCGCCAGCGCGGCGGCGGGCGGCGCGAAGGCCGCGCCATCAGCAGCGCGAGCGCGAAGCCGATGCCGCCGGCGACCAGCAGCGCACCCATCGGGTTGTCCTGCACCTTCTGGGCAATCGCCTGCGAACCGTCGCGCAAGGTTTCGGCCGGCTTGTCATAGGCGTCCTTGGCATAGCTGGCCGCGGTGTCCGTGGCGTCACGTACCGCATCCTTAGCCTGGCCGTAGAGATTCTGCACGGTGCCGGCGGCTTCGCGTGCCTTGCCGGACGCCTGTGTCTGCGTATCGCTGGCCATATCTCCGATAGCGCCTTCCGCGCGTCCGGCGAATTCCTTGGCCGATCCGACAATCCGATCTTTATCCATGATGCTCCTCCTCGGGGGTCAGCCCAAGTAACCGATCAGGAGCGGCGCAGTTCCATCTGACTTGAAATTGGACTCAGAGAATGAGCCCGCCGTCGACGACCAATGTCTGGCCGATGATGTAGGACGACAGCGGCGATGCCAGGAACAGCGCAGCGCCCGCCATGTCAGCCGGGGTGCCCAATCGCCGCAGCGGAATGCGTGAAAGTGCACCTTCGAGCCGCTTGGGATTGTCGGTCGTCACCTTGGTCATCTTGGTGTCGACCAGACCGGGCGCGATGCCGTTGACGCGGATGCCATCCTCGGCCCAAGCCTCGCCCAGCGTCCGTGTCAATCCGACCGCGCCGGTCTTCGACGCGTTGTAAGCGGGATTGCCCATGGTGGAATGATAGGCCGCGGTCGAGGACACCATGATCAGCGATCCCTGCGAGTCCCGCAGCATGGAATGAAAGCGCGTGGCGCAGGCCATCAGGCTCATCAGGTTGACCTCGACGACCTTGCGAAAGCCGGCCATCTCGAACTCGCCGCGGCGATAGAGCACCGCGCCCTGCGCGAGCACCAGGATATCGAGCCGATCGAACGACGGCTTGAACGCTTCGACCGCTCCGGCATTGCCGACGTCGAGTTGCGCGTAGGAGAGACCGGTGAGATCCGAGCCTTCCTCTTGCGAATATTCCTTCGCGTGAGCACGCGTGCCGCAAACCGCAACTTGCGCGCCCCTGACGCGAAAGGCTTGCGCGATACCGTTGCCGATGCCGCTGGATCCGCCGACAACCAGCACCTGCTTGCCTGAGAAATCGAGCTCGTTCGTCATCGCTGGCCTCCCCGATTGTCTTGCTTGTTTGACCTGTCTGCGGATCGATGACAGCCTTGTCAATCACAACAAGAACAAGCATGGCACAGGGAAACAGCATGTCCGATTTCAAACAGCTCAGCCGGTCCGTGAAGGGCCTGACTGTTCTCGTCACCGGCGCCGCCAGCGGCATGGGACGCGCGACGGCACGCGTGTTCGCCACTGAGGGCGCCAACGTTGCCGTCACCGACTATGACGAGCAGGGTGCGCTGGCCGTGGAGAAGGAGATCGCGGCAAGCGGCGGAGGAGCGAAAGCCTGGAAGCTCGATGTTGCCGACGGCGGCGAGATCAAGCGCGTGGTCGGCGACGTCGCTGCGCATTTCGGCGGGCTCGACATCATCGTCAACAATGCCGGCATCTCCGTCCGCATCGCGATCGACGACGAGGCCTATGAGGACGCCTGGGCTAGGGGTATCGCGGTGATGCTGACGGCGCATCCGCGCATCATCCGCGCCGCGCTGCCTCACTTGCGCAAGTCGAACAGCCCCCGCATCGTTAACATCGCCTCGACCGAGGCGCTCGGCGCCACCGCATTGCACAGCCCCTATTCGGCGGCGAAGGGCGGCGTCGCCAGCCTCACCCGCTCGCTCGCGGTGGAGCTCGGCCGCGAAGGCATCACCGTCAACTGCATCTGCCCGGGGCCGATCCGCACCGCCATCACCGACCGGATCTCGGAAGAGCACAAGACCATCTACGCCAGACGCCGCACCGCGCTGGGCCGCTACGGCGATCCCGAGGAGGTCGCGCACATGACGCTGAGCCTGTGCCTGCCGGCAGCGTCCTTCCTCACCGGCGCGGTCATCCCCGTCGACGGCGGCCTGATGGCGCGCAACGCGTGAGAGCCGTAGCCCGGATTGCGCTTCGCTCCATCCGGGCTACGGGCAGCCATGCGCACCGAGCGTTGACATCGCCTGTTACGGGAGTAACTTTTTCACCGACAGAGCGGGACCAACCGCTCGCGGTTCCGGGAGAAACGTCATGACGATCGCCATCCGGCAGCTTCACAAACATTTTGTCGGCGAGGTCTCTGGCCTCGACCTGCGACAACCTCTCACCGAGGCCGAGGCGCGCGAGATCGAAGCCGCCATGGACAAATATGCGGTGCTGGTGTTCCACGACCAGGACATCACCGACGAACAGCAGATGGCCTTTGCGCTGAATTTCGGCCAGCGCGAGGACGCGCGCGGCGGCACCGTGACAAAGGAAAAAGACTACCGGCTCCAATCGGGCCTGAACGACGTCTCCAATCTCGGCAAGGACGGCAAGCCGCTGGCAAAGGACAGTCGCGCGCACCTGTTCAACCTCGGCAACTGTCTGTGGCATTCCGACAGCTCGTTCCGTCCCATCCCGGCAAAATTCTCGCTGCTGTCCGCCCGCGTGCTCAACCCGAAGGGCGGCAACACCGAATTCGCCGACATGCGCGCGGCCTATGACGCGCTCGACGACGAGACCAAGGCGGAGATCGAGGACCTCGTCTGCGAGCACTCGCTGATGTATTCGCGGGGATCGCTCGGCTTCACCGAATACACCGACGACGAGAAGCAGATGTTCAAGCCGGTGCTGCAACGCCTCGTGCGCACCCACCCCGTCCATCGCCGCAAGTCGCTCTATCTCTCATCGCATGCCGGCAAGATCGTCGGCATGAGCGTCCCGGAGGGCCGGCTGCTGCTGCGCGATCTCAACGAGCACGCGACACAAAGCGAGTTCGTCTACGTCCACAAATGGACGCTGCATGATCTCGTGATGTGGGACAACCGCCAGACCATGCACCGCGTCCGCCGCTACGACCAGTCGCAGCCCCGCGATATGCGCCGCGCGACGGTGGCGGGCACGGAGCCGACGGTGCAGCAGCAGGCGGCGGAGTAGGCGCTACTCAGCAATCGGTGTCATCGCCCGGCTTGACCGGGCGATCCAGTATTCCGAGACAGTTGTGATAGAGCCGATACGCTCCGGCGTACTGGATGCCCCGGTCAAGCCGGGGCATGACAGCGGAGGGTGATACACGACAGCGAGAATGGCGCTACGCGTGCCCGGCCTCGTTCGAGAGCATGCCGGGATCGATGCCGATCTTGCGCAGCGCGCGTCCGTATTTTTCGTCGACGTCATCGCCGAAGATCAAATCCGAATCCGCGTCGCAATGCAGCCAGCCATTGCTCTGGATTTCGGTCTCGAGCTGGCCCGGCGCCCAGCCGGCATAGCCTAGCGCGAGGATGGCGTGCTTGGGGCCGGAGCCGTTGGCGATCGCGCGCAGGATGTCGACGGTCGCGGTGAGGCAGACGCCGTCGTCAATGCGGAGCGTCGCGTTTTCGATGTAGAAATCGCTGGAATGCAGCACGAAGCCGCGGCCGGTATCGACCGGACCGCCGCGCAGCACCTTCATGCTTTCGGCATTCTCCGGCAGCTTGATGTGCTCGCCCTTGTTGATGATGCCGAGCTGCTGCAACAGCTCCGGGAAATCGATGCTGCCGGCCGGGTGGTTGACGATGATGCCCATCGCACCTTCGGCGGAGTGGGCGCAGAGATAAATCACCGAACGCTCGAAGCGCTCGTCGCCCATTACCGGCATGGCGATCAACAACTGGCCGTCCAGGTAGCCCGCCGAACTGGGCAGCGCGGGGCCGGGCTTGCGGGTGCCTTCGCCTGTCCTCTTGCCTGTGGGAGCCATCGGTGAAGCACTCCGGTTTCAATTCCTATCCTGATGTCGGGCCGGCCGGCTGTCAAATCAAGGCTTTCAGGGACTTGATTCAAGTGCGTCCATCACAAGCAATTCAATGGTTTGCCGCGGGGCGACCCTGTAAAGACGTACCATGCTGACAAGAGTTCCCCTGCGTGCGGCAATTGGCGTCGCGACAACCCTGCTCGCGTCTTCGCTGGCGCTTGCAGCCCATGCCGACGATTCATCACCGTGGCAGCGCGACGGACATTCCGCGGTGCGGTTGCTTGCGGGATCGCGCAGCGGCGCCGTCCTGCTCGGCGGTATCGCCTTCCAGATCCAGCCCGGCTGGAAAACCTATTGGCGCATGCCGGGCGATTCCGGCGTTCCGCCGCGCTTCGATTTCTCGAAATCCGACAATGTCGAAGCGGTGACGGTGATGTGGCCGGCACCGCAAAAATTCGACGACGGCGCGGGCGGCCATTCGATCGGCTATCACGACCAGATCGTGCTGCCCTTGCGTATCATCGCCAAGGCGGCCGACAAGCCGGTGACGCTGCGCGCCGAGATCAATTATGCGGTGTGCGAAAAGCTGTGCATCCCCGTCGAGGCCCGCGCCGAGCTTGGCTTCAACAGCGTCGCCTCGACCGAGGACGCCAATCTGCGTGCCGCGCTCGACACCGTGCCGAAGCCTGCCACCATCGGCGATCCCAACCCGCTCACCATCCGCGACGTCAAGCGTGACGGGCCCAAGAATGTCGTGGTCGACGTGGTCGCGCCGGATGCGCGCACCGTCAATCTGTACGTGGAAGGCCCGACGCCCGATTGGGCGTTGCCCATCCCGGCACCGGTCGAGCCCAGCCCACCGGGCGTGAAGCGATTTTCTTTCGAACTCGACGGACTGCCGCCCGGCGCCAAACCCGACGGCGCAGCGCTGAAGTTCACGCTGGTCGGACCGGAGAAGTCGTACGAGTTCAACACCAATCTGGAGTAGTTGTCGTCCTGGCGAACGCCAGGACCCATTACCCCAGGGAGTAGTTTGGCGAAAATTCCTAGTATGGAACTGCTACCCGATCCCTCCCGATAGATCACGCGGTATGGGTCCTGGCTTTCGCCAGGACGACGTTTGGGGTTGCAACACACTCCACCCAACCGAATCTTAACGAATGGTTGCTAATCCCCAAGGCTAGCGCAGAAGCCTGCCGCGGCATGCGCGTGCGCGCCTTGGGGACCCTTCGAATTGGCCGTGATGGATGCAGAACCCGCAACGACCGGACCTGCCGGCCTCATCGCGCGGCTGCGCGAGAAATTGACGGGCGGGTCGAGCGAGGCATCGCTGACGCGGCGGCTGGCCGGCACCATCTTCGTCATCCGCGTGATCAGCGCGGGCCTTGCCTATTTCTCGCAGGTACTGCTCGCGCGCTGGATGGGGACGTCGGACTACGGCGTCTATGTCTATGTCTGGACTTGGGTGCTGCTGCTCGGCAGCATGATGGATTTTGGCATCTCGGCCTCCGCGCAAAAGATCATTCCGGAATACCGCGCCCGTGGCGAGCATGCGCTGTTGCGCGGCTTTCTCTCGGGCAGCCGCAGGCTGACCTTTGCCGTTTCCGCACTGGTGTCGCTGGGCCTCGCCGGTCTCGTCAAACTATTGTCGCCCTGGATCGATCCGGCCGAAGAGCTGCCGCTCTATATTGGCTGCATGACGCTGCCCGCCTTCGTCGTCGCCAATACCCAGGACGGTATCGCGCGCTCGCATGACTGGATGCAGCTCGGCCTGATGCCGCAATTCATCATCCGCCAGGCGCTGATCATCGGCATCACGGCCTGCGCCTTCCTGCTCGGCTATCATCTCGGCGCGGTCGCCGCGATGATCGCGAGCGCCGGCGCGGTGTGGATCGCGATGACCGGGCAGATGGTGGTGCTGAACCGCAAGCTCGCCGGTCACATCGAGGCGGGCCCCAAGGCCTACGACATCGGCGGTTGGCTCGCCGTGTCGCTGCCGATCCTGCTAGTCGAAAGCTTCTACCTGCTGCTGTCCTACACCGACGTGCTGGTGCTGCAGCAATTCCGTCCCTCCGACGAGGTCGGGGTCTATTTCGCCGTGGTGAAGACGCTGGCGCTGGTCTCGTTCATCCACTACGCGATGTCGGCGACAACAGCGCATCGTTTTGCCGAGTACAACGCAAGCGGCGACAAGGCGCGGCTGTCGGCTTACGTGGCGCATGCCATCAGCTGGACGTTCTGGCCGTCGCTGGCGGCGACCATCGTGCTGCTTGCGCTCGGCAAGCCGCTGCTCTGGCTGTTCGGGCCGCAATTCGTGGTCGGCTACGATATCATGTTCGTTGCCGCCATCGGCCTCGTGGTGCGCTCCGCGATCGGCCCGGTCGAACGGCTGCTCAACATGCTCGGGCAGCAGAAGATCTGCGCGCTGGCCTATGCGCTGGCCTTTGCGATGAACTTGGTGCTCTGCATCGCGTTGGTGCCGCGCTTCGGCGGCCACGGCGCTGCGGCCGCGACCTCGATCTCGCTCAGTTTCGAGACGGTGCTGCTGTTCTGGATCGTGCGACAGCGGCTCGGCCTGCACGTGCTGGCGTTCGGACGCTAGCCATCGGCTCAAGGCGATTGGAAAGCCATCCGCCGCCTGATATAGTCGGATCCATGGCTGCAAGCGATCTACGAAACCTTCTGGAACGTGCCCAGACCTGGCCTGAAGAGGCCCAGAAGGAGTTGGTTGCCATTGCCAGCGAAATCGAGAGTGAGCTGCTCGGCGGCGAGTATCTTGCGACGCAAGAGGAATTGCGGAGCATCGACGCGGCCTTGGCGTCGATAGATCGCGGCGAGGTCGCTGCGGATGCCGAGGTTGCGGAGGCCTTCGCGAAATTTGCGCGCGGATGAAGGTCGTCTGGACGCGAGAGGCGCTTGCTGATCTCGCGGACATCGCGACATACTATGCCAGCAACGCCAGCCCTGTGATCGCGGGAGCTGTCGGCCAGAGATTTGTTGACGTCGTGGAGCGCGTCCGTAGCGCGCCTTTCTCGGCGCCACGCGTTGCGCACCGTTCCGAGGTTCGTGTCGCAGCGGTCGTCCGCTACCCATTCCGGATATTTTACCGTGTCCGTGGCGACGTAATCCATATCGTCCACATCCGCCACACGTCGCGGCGACCGGTCGCGGGGCTGAATGAGCCCGGTAGGCACTATGCCTAGAGCGTTATCGGTTCTGATTGATCAGAACCGAAGCTCTGGATGACGTCTAACCGACTGTCCATTTCGCAAGAGAGCGATGAACTGGAGAAAACACCTCCACTTCGGCCCCCTGCAGGAGGATTTTTCTTATTCGCTCCAATCGGTTGCGCCGCAGGGAAAGTTTATTCTACGTCATATTGCCCACCTGACGAGATAAACCTAAGATTCCCTGGACATGATCGATCCTCTCTACGTCGCCTCCGGTTTCGGCGTCGGCCTGCTGGTCGGGATGACCGGCGTCGGCGGCGGTTCGCTGATGACGCCGCTGCTGATCCTGCTGTTCGGGATCCATCCATCGACCGCGGTCGGCACCGACCTGCTCTATGCCGCCGCCACCAAGACCGGCGGCAGCGTGGTGCATGGCTGGTCGCGCAGCGTGCACTGGCCGGCGGTGCTGCGGCTCGCCTGCGGCAGTCTTCCGGCGAGTGCGCTGACGCTGCTGGTGCTGTGGAAGCTCGACCTCAAGAGCGATTCCGAGCGCAATCTCGTCAACCTCGTGCTCTGCTTCGCACTGCTGCTGACTGCGACCTCGCTGATCTTCCGCAGATCGATCATGGAGCACTATCGCCGGCGCCTGGAGCAGGTCGATGACCGCACCACGGCGATCGCGACGGTCGTTACCGGAATCGTGCTCGGCGTGCTGGTCTCGATTTCATCGGTCGGCGCCGGAGCGGTTGGCGTCACCGTTCTGCTGCTGCTCTATCCGCGCCTGCCGATGGCGACCATCGTCGGCTCCGACATCGCCCATGCCGTCCCGCTAACCCTGATCGCCGGAATGGGGCACTGGGCGCTTGGCGACGTGGATTGGGGATTGATGGGCGTGCTGCTGTTGGGCTCGCTGCCCGGCATCGTCGTCGGCAGCTTTAGCGCGACGCGCGTGCCCGAGACAGTGCTGCGCCTGACGCTTGCCAGCGTGCTGTTCGTGGTCGCCGGCAAGATCATGTTCGCGGAACTGCACCTGTCCTCGGCATTCGAGACGGCGCTGGCGTGGACGCACTGAACGAAATGGCGGAGCTCGGCTCCGCCATTCGCCGGCGGCCGCGCTCTACTCCGCGGTCCAGCCGCCGTCGATCGAGAGGTTGGTGCCGGTGATCTGCGCCGCATCGTCGCCGCACAGGAACAGCGCGAGGGCTGCGACCTGCTCGGAGGTGACGAACTCCTTGGTCGGCTGCGCGTCGAGCAGCACGTCGTTGACGACCTGCTCGCGCGTGAGATTGCGCGCCTTCATGGTGTCGGGGATCTGCTTCTCCACCAGCGGCGTCCAGACATAGCCGGGGCTGATGCAGTTGCAGGTGATCTTGTGGGTCGCGACCTCCAGCGCCACGGTCTTGGTCAGGCCGGCGATGCCATGCTTGGCCGACACATAGGCCGACTTGAAGGGCGAGGCGACCAGCGAGTGCGCGGAAGCGGTATTGATGATGCGGCCCCAGCCCTTCTTCTTCATGCCGGGGACGGCGGCGCGAATGGCATGGAAGGCCGAGGACAGGTTGATCGCGATGATCTGGTCCCATTTCTCCGGCGGGAATTCCTCGATCGGCGAGACGAACTGGATGCCGGCATTGTTGACGAGGATGTCGACCGAACCAAAACTCTTCTCGCCGAGCGCGATCATCCCGGCGATCTCGGCCGGCTTGGTCATGTCAGCCGGCGAATAGACCGCCTTCACGCCGAAATCGGACTCGATCTTGGCGCGCTCCTTCTCGATGTCCTCCGGCGAGCCGAAGCCGTTGATGACGACATTGGCACCGGCGGCGGCGAAGGCGCGCGCATAGGCGAGCCCGATGCCGCTGGTCGACCCGGTCACGACGGCGTTCTTGCCTGACAGACTACCCATATTACTCGCTCCTTTTTGCCGGGGGCGCAGTGACGTCCCCCGTGAGATCGTAGGTCACCATGGTCTCGCCGGATTGCGGCCGCTCGAGCCAGTCCTTGTGGCGCATCGACAGATGCACGTCACGCACGCCGGCTTCCCAATGCTCGACCATGGCGACATGCGAAAAATCGTAATCTTTGGACGAGGATTCGTAGTTCTTGCTGCGGTAGATCAGGTGCACCACGGTAACGGTGCTTTCGCGCGATACCTTGGCCAGGAATTCCACGGAAGGGTCGTTCTTGAGATAATCGGGCAATTTGGAAATCAGGTCGCGCACGGCCCTGCGGGCGTTGTGCACCTGCTTGTTCTTGTCGGTGTTCATCCGCGTGCGGCTGGAGAAGCGGATGTCCTTCTCGCGCTCGGTCGCCTCGAGCAGCGAGGTCGGCAGATCGCCGCGGGCGCTGAACAGGTCGATCTGGAAGATCAGGAGATCGCGGTCGGTCTCGGCGTCGAGCACGTAGTCGAGCGGCGTGTTGGAGGCGATGCCGCCATCCCAATAGTGCTCGCCGTCGATCACGACGGACGGAAAGCCGGGCGGCAGCGCGCCGGAGGCCATGATGTGCTCGGGGCCGATTTTCTTGCCAAGCTTCCTGAACTCGAAATTGTCGAAATATTTGAAGTTGCCGGAGGTGACGCCGACCGCGCCGACCGACAGCCGCGTCTTCAGATCGTTGATGCGGTCGAAATCGACCAAACGCTCCAGCGTCTTCTTCAGCGGCGCGGTGTCGTAATAGCTCTCGGCCTGCGGGCTGCCGGGCGGCCAGAGCGGCGCGGGCGGAATGCGCGGCGTGAAGAAGCCGGGCACGCCGAAGGTCGCGATCAATGCGGCGCTGGTCGAGTTGAACAACTCGCGGCTATGGTCGCTCTTGCCGATCGGCTTCCACGGAACCGGCGCGGAGACCATCTCCCAGAATTCCTTGAGCCGCTTGACGCGCGTCTGCCCTTCGTTGCCGGCGATGATCGCGGCGTTGACCGCGCCGATCGAGATGCCGGCGACCCAGTCCGGCTCGAAGCCGGCATGGCAGAGCGACTGATAGGCGCCGGCCTGATAGGAGCCGAGCGCGCCGCCGCCCTGGAGGACCAGGACACGTTGCGCGTTCGCGGGGATTGTTGCGACGTCTGGGCTATGATCAGTCATGCGGAAACAATAGCAGATGGCGAGCGACCGTGGCGACAGTCTGCCGCGGCGTCAATGCATCCCAGGATCAAGTCTGGCTTATCGAGAGTCCGTCGAGGCCAGGATCATGGTCCAGAACACCTTGTATTTGGTGCCGGGAGCATAGCCCGCCGCGATGCCCAATTTTGTGACACCGCTCTTGAGCATGTTGGCGCGGTGCGGGGGCGAGTCGCGCCAGCCGGAAAACGCTTCCGCCAGCGTATGATAGCCGGCCGAGACGTTCTCGACCGCAACGGTCGCCGGATAGCCGCCGGCGCTGAGGCGCTTGGCCAGCGGCGCGCGGACGTCATGATCCATCTTGTTGGCCGCCGCCATGGCCTGGGACTGGGATTCGGCAAGCCGCATCAGTTCGGGGTCGATCACGACGATGCCGAGCCCGTTGTTCTGGCGGTATTGCGAGATCATGATCGCCGCCGCCTGCGCATCGAGTTTGGCGCCCGGGACGGACATATCGGCATACATGGACGGCTGCTGGACCGGCGCTTCGTTGCCGGCGCAGCCGGCGAGCAGCAAAGTGATGAGTATTGCGGCCGCGGCGCGCATGAACAGGAGCCCCCAAATCAGGGGCCGTTGTTGCATACCAACCGTGGCTGAAAGGTGAATATTGAAGAAAATCGTCGAAGTCGTTCCGGGGCGACGCGAAGCATCGAACTATGGTGCGCAATTGCGCACCTGAGAATCTCGAGATTCCGGGTCTGGTCCTACGGACCATCCCGGAATGACGGAGATCTAGCCCGCAAATATCCGGTAGCGGCGGGGCTCGAGGCCAATCGTGTCGCCGGCGCGCAGTTCCCGACCACGAGGCGCATCGATCTCGATCGTTTGCCCGCCTGACAGTGCCACCTCGGCCCGCTGCACGGGACCGAAATTCCGGACATGCTGCACGGCCCCCTCGAAGGCGCCGCTGCCGGGCGGGCCGACCAGCATGTCGTGTCGCCGCACGAACAGTCTTGACGCGCCAGGCGCAAGCCCGTCGGCCGCGAGCCGCAGCGGCCGGTCGCCGAGCGTGACGACGCCGTCGGCGATCAGGACCGGAAGCTCGATGGATTCGCCGATGAAGCCGTGGACGAAGGCGGTCGCGGGGCTCTCGTAGACGTCATCGGGCGAGCCGATCTGCTCGATCTTGCCCTTGTCCATCACCACGACGCGGTTGGCGACTTCGAGCGCCTCTTCCTGGTCATGGGTGACGAAGATCGAGGTGACGTTGATTTCGTGGTGCAGCGAACGCAGCCATTTGCGCAGCTCTTTGCGCACCTTGGCATCAAGCGCACCGAAGGGTTCGTCGAGCAGCAGGATGCGCGGCTCGATCGCGAGCGCGCGGGCTAGCGCGATGCGCTGGCGCTGGCCGCCGGAGAGCTGGCTCGGATAGCGGTCGGCGAGCCAGTCGAGCTGCACGAGATCCAGCAGCTCCTTGACGCGCACACGGATGGTCGCTTCGTCCTTCCGGATCGCGCGCGGTTGCACGCGGAGCCCGAAGGCGACGTTCTCGAACACCGTCATGTGGCGGAACAGCGCGTAGTGCTGAAATACGAATCCGACGTGCCGCTCGCGCGCGCCCTGCGCCAGCGCGTCCTCGCCGTTGAAAGACACCTCACCGGAATCGGGCCAGTCGAGCCCGGCGATGATCCGCAGCAGCGTGGTCTTGCCGGAACCTGATGGACCGAGCAGCGCGAGCAGCTCGCCGTCGTTGACCTTGAGGTCGACGCCGTCGAGGGCTTTGAAGCTGCCGAACTTCTTGACGAGATTCCTGACTTCAATGCTCACTTGCATCATGTCCTTCGTCGAGGTGACTTTCGAGAACGGTCTTGGCGATCAGCGTGATCAGCGCCAGCATCGCGAGCAGCGAGGCGATCGCGAACGCCGCGACGAACTGGTATTCGTTGTAGAGAATCTCGACCAGGAGCGGCATCGTGTTGGTCTCGCCGCGAATATGGCCGGAGACGACGGAGACCGCGCCGAACTCGCCCATCGCGCGCGCATTGCAGAGCAGTACGCCGTAGAGCACGCCCCATTTGATGTTGGGCAGCGTGACGCGGAAGAAGGTCTGCAGGCCCGAGGCGCCGAGCGAGATCGCGGCCTCCTCCTCCTGCGTGCCCTGCTCCTGCATCAGCGGGATCAACGCCCGCGCCACAAAGGGGAAGGTCACGAAGGTGGTCGCAAGCGCGATGCCGGGCACCGCGAACAGGATCTGGATGTCGTGATCCCTAAGCCAGCTGCCGAAATAGCCCTGCGCGCCGAACAGCAGCACGAAGACGAGGCCCGAGATCACCGGGCTGACCGAGAACGGCAAATCGATCAGCGTGATCAGGAAGGTCTTGCCCGAGAATTCGAATTTTGCAATCGCCCAGGCCGCGACCAAGCCGAAGACGAGATTGAGGCCGACGGAAATTGCCGCAACCAACAGCGTCAACTTGATTGCGGACAGCGCCTCCGGGTCGGCCAGCGCGGCGAAATAAGCGAGGACTCCCTTCGAGAACGCCTGCGCGAACACCACGACCAGCGGCAGCACGACGAAGACAGAGAGAAAGGTCATCGCGAGCGCGATGATGACGATGCGAACCGCCCTCGGTTCGGTGCGCAGGTTGTCCCGCGCGGCCGCCGCATGAGCGCGTGCCTTGGCGTCGGGGGCCGAGAGTTGGACGGAATCTGCGATCTGCATCGTCATGATCCGCCCTCAGCGTACCGGAATCCGGCTCTGCGCCCAGCGCTGGAGCCGGTTGACGGCGAAGATGATGACGAAGGATACGACCAGCATGACCACCGCGATGGCGGTCGCATCGGCATAGCGGAATTCGGACAGGCGGATCACGATCAGCAGCGGCGCGATCTCGGAGACGTTGGGCAGATTGCCGGCGATGAAGACCACCGAGCCGTATTCGCCGACCGCGCGTGCGAAGGCGAGCGCGAGCCCGGTGAGCAGCGCCGGACCGAGCGAGGGCAGGATCACGCGAATGATGGTCTGCCAGCGGCTCGCGCCAAGGCTGCCCGCGGCCTCCTCGATCTCAGGATCCAGATCCTGGAGCACCGGCTGCACCGTGCGCACCACGAACGGGATACCGATGAAGATCATGGCGACGAAGATGCCGACCGGCGTGAACGCCACTTTGATCCCGGCCGCCGCAAGCGGCGCGCCGAGCCAGCCTTTCTCGGCGAACAACGCGGTCAGCGCGACGCCGGCGACCGCCGTCGGCAGCGCAAAGGGCACGTCGACGATGGCATCGAACAGCCGCCGTCCCGGGAAGCGGTAGCGCACCAGCGCCCAGACGATGATGCTGCCCATCACGAGATTGACGCAGGCCGCCGCGAAGGCGAGCCCGAAGGACACGCGCAAGGCATTCAGGGTGCGGCGGCTGGAGAGGATGTTCCAGAACTGCTCGGGGCTCAACTCGAGGGATTTCAGGAAGAGGCCGGCGAGCGGAATCAGGATGATGATCGACAGCCAGGACAGCGTCAGTCCCATCGTGAGACCGAAGCCTGGCAATGTCCGGCGTCGTGCTGCGATTGCGCTCACCAGGCCCCCTGTTTAAGCCCCGTCGACAGCGCCCGATCAGTTCTTGTAGATCTGATCGAAGACGCCGCCGTCGGCAAAATGTTCCTTCTGCGCCTTGGTCCAGCCGCCGAATAGTTCGTCGATCGTGAACAGCTCGACCTTCGCGAAGGAGTTTTCGTGTTTTTTAGCGATCTCGGGATCGCGCGGGCGATAGAAATTGCGCGCCGCGATTTCCTGACCTTCCTTGGTATACCAATATTGCAGGTAGGCGTCCGCGGCGTTGCGCGTGCCTTTTTTATCGGCAACCTTGTCGACGATCGTCACCGGCGGCTCGGCCAGGATCGAGAGCGGCGGCGCCACGATCTCGAATTTTTCCGGACCGAATTCCTTCAGCGCCAGGTACGCCTCGTTCTCCCAGGCGAGCAGCACGTCGCCGACGCCGCGCTCGACGAAGGTCACGGTCGCGCCGCGCGCACCGGTGTCGAGCACCGGCACCTGCTGATACAATTTGCCGATGAAGTCCTTGGCCTTATCGACTGAGCCGTACTTCTTCTGCGCAAAGCCCCAGGCCGCCAGATAATTCCAGCGCGCGCCGCCTGACGTCTTCGGGTTCGGCGTGATCACGGCGACGCCCGACTTGAGCAGATCGCCCCAGTCCTTGATGCCCTTCGGATTGCCCTTGCGGACCAGAAACACGATGGTCGAGGTATAGGGCGACGAATTTTGCGGCAACCGCTTCTGCCAGTCAGCCGTCGTGAGGCCTTTGCCCGCGATGGCGTCGATGTCGTAGGCGAGCGCGAGCGTCACCACATCGGCCTGCAATCCGTCGATCACGGCGCGCGCCTGCGAACCGCTGCCGCCATGCGACTGCTTGATCTCGACGCTCTTGCCGGTTTCCTTCTGGTAGGAATTCGCGAACGCCTTGTTGAACTCGACATAGAGCTCGCGCGTCGGATCGTACGATACGTTCAGCAGATTGATGTCAGCGGCGAGAGCCGAGCTTGCCAACAAGCCTGTCACGAGCAGTCCTGCCGCGAGCGGAACGATACGACGCATCATGTCCATCTCCATTCACATCAATGACGTCGGCGTCATCGATGGCAGGCATAACTCGGGGCGAAACGCGCTTAAGTCAACGGAACCGGATTTTCTTGTTCGTAGCCGGGCAGCGTAACTTTGCTACGAAGTCTTCATCGTGTGGATGCCGCATTCCGTCTTGGCCCGGCCGCGCCAGCGACCGGCACGCTCATCCTCACCTTCGGCCGTTCTGCTCGTGCAAGGCATACACCCGACCGACAGGAATCCCGACGCAATCAGAGGATGACGCGGCAATTTGGCGCGGGCGAAGATCGCCTCGAGTTCCTCGCGCGAAACATTGGCAAAGGGATTGAACTTCAACCGCGCACCGTCGTCCTCGACCACCGGGATGTCGGCGCGCGAGTTGCCCTGGAAGCGCTTGCGGCCATTGAGCCACGCATCGAACGGTTTCAGCGCCCGCGCCAACGGCTCGACCTTGCGGATACGGCAGCAGGCGTCTGGATCGGAGAACCAGAGGTCGCGTTCGGGATCTTCGCGCGACAGCGTCTCCTCGGCGGGCTTGATCGAGCGGACGTCCTTCAGGCCCAGCGTCGCGATCAGCGTGTCGCGATAGGCCAGCGTCTCCTCGAACAGCCAGCCGGTGTCGAGGAAGATCACCGGGATCGCCGGATCGACCTCGGCCATGACCTTCAGCAGCGTCGCCGATTCCGTACCGAAGGACGACACGAGCGCGAGCCTGTCGCGCCCGACCGTCTTCAGCGCGGCGGCGATGATTTCGGCGGGCGAGGCATCGCGCAAGACACGATCGAGCTCCTCAGCCGAGGGCAGCACAGAGACGGACGTCGAAGCCTGAGGCGCGACTACGTTCACGTGCCGACACCCTCGGAATGACGCAGCTGCATGCGCCGGTGCAGCGCCGTGATGCGGCCGTCACCGGTGGGCTGGTAAAATACCGAGTAGCGCTTCGCGGTCTGCATGAAGGCTTCCGCGTCGGCCTGCTTCTTGACGTCGAAGGAATCGAAGCCCGCGCGCAGCATGAATACGAACTGGTCGCGCAGGATTTGGCCCGTCGCACGCAATTCGCCGCGGTAATTGTAACGTTCGCGCAGCAGCCGCGCCTGGCTGTAGGCGCGCCCGTCGCGGAAGGTCGGGAACACCAGCGCGACGACGGCGAGCTTGCCGAGATAGGGTACCAGCTCGGCGATGTCGCGATTGTTCGGCCAGATCACGCCGGCCTTGCCGGTCCGCCTGAGCAGCGCATCCGCGTCGCCGACGAAGCGCTCGGCCGGCACCAGGATGTCACCGCCCTCGGGCAGCGGCGTGTCGACGGCGAGCTTGACGAAGCCGTCGTCGGCGATCTTTCCGCCGTTAACGAGTGGCATAAACGCGCTCCTTGAAGGGTTCGACGCCGAGGCGCTTCACGGTGTCCATGAACAGCTCTTCGGGCCGCTCGCGCAGCGCCAGATAAGCTTCCACGATATCCTCGACGACATCGGCGACCTCGTCGAACTTGACGCCGGGGCCGATCAGATTGCCGAGTGCGGCACTCTCGTCGGCGCGTCCGCCGATGGTGATCTGGTAGACTTCCTCGCCGTTCTTCTCAACGCCGAGAATGCCGATATGGCCGACATGGTGATGGCCGCAGGCGTTGATGCAGCCGGAGATGTTGATGTGGAGACGGCCGATCAGATTGGCGAGCTCGTGATTGGCGAAGCGCCGCGTCAATTCCTGCGCGATCGGGATCGAGCGCGCATTGGCCAGCGAGCAATAGTCGAGACCCGGGCAGGCGATGATGTCGGTGATCAGATTGACGTTCGGCGTCGCCAGCCCGAGCTTGTCGAGCGCCTTCCACAGCGCCGGCAGGTCGCGCTTGGCGACATGCGGCAACGCGAGGTTCTGTTCGTGGCCGACACGGATCTCGCCAAAGGAATATCTGTCGGCGAGATCGGCGAGCGCATCCATCTGCTCGGCGGTGGCATCGCCCGGAGGCGCGCCGATCGGCTTCAGCGAGATCGTGACGATGGAATATCCCGGGTTCTTGTGCGGGGCCACCGAGTTCTTGCGCCATGCCTCGAAATCGGGATCGGCCGCGGCCTGCCGCAGTTCGTCCGGCATGTGCGGCAGCTTCTCGTAGGCGGGATAGGTGAAGCGCGAACGGATGTCCTCGACCACCTCGTCATCGATCTGGAGCGAGGAGTTGCGGATGTGCTGCCACTCCTCCTCGACTTCGCGCGAGAACTTCTCGATGCCGAGCTCGTGCACCAGGATCTTGATGCGCGCCTTGTAGATGTTGTCGCGGCGGCCGTACTGGTTGTACACCCGCAGGATCGCCTCGATGTAGCTGAGAATGTCGCGGCCATGCACGAAGTGCTTGATGGTCTTGCCGATGAACGGCGTGCGCCCGAGCCCGCCGCCGACCAGCACCTCGAAGCCGGTCTCGCCCTTCTCGTTCTTGATCAGCTTCAGCCCGATGTCGTGGATCTTGATCGCGGCGCGGTCGTGGTCCGACGCGGTGATCGCGATCTTGAACTTGCGCGGCAGGAACGAGAATTCCGGATGCAGCGTGGTGTGCTGGCGGATCAGCTCCGACCAGATGCGGGGATCCTCGATCTCGCCGGGAGCGACGCCGGCCCACTGGTCCGAGGTGACGTTGCGCATGTTGTTGCCGGAGGTCTGCATCGCATGGATGCCGACCTCGGCGAGATCGGCCAGCGCATCCGGCAGCTCGGCGAGCTTGATCCAGTTGAACTGGATGTTCTGCCGCGTCGTGAAATGGCCGTAGCCGCGGTCGTATTTGCGCGCGACATGGGCGAGCGCCCGCAGCTGGTTCGACGCCAGCGTCCCGTAGGGGATCGCGACCCGGAACATGTAGGCGTGCAGTTGCAGATAGACGCCGTTCTGCAGCCGCAGGATCTTGAACTCGTCCTCGGTGAGCTCGCCGGACAGGCGGCGCTTCACCTGGTCGCGGAATTCCGAGACGCGCTCGTTGACGAGCGTGCGGTCGATTTCATCGTAAGCGTACATGAGAGAATGCCTTAAACCTGGACCGGCTGTCCGATGGTCACGCCGGTGCGGCGGATCTGTTCGCGCAGATTGCCGGGTTCGATCCTGCCGTCCGCACCGACCTGTACCGGCGCGATATAGGGACCGATCGCGCCGACGTCATCGGCCACGGACTCCGCAAGCAACGCCTTCGCCTCGTCGGAGTTGCGCACGATGGCGGCTTCCGACAGGTCCGCGGACCAGCTCTTGGCGGCGGTGCGGTAAACCACGATGCCGTCCCAGGTGCGGTTGGCGGTCACGACCGAGGGGCCTGCGATTTTGATCTTCTTCTGTTCAAGCGGGGAGGTCATTCGGCTGCATCCAATAGGTCAGAGATGATTTGTTTTGGGGTTTGGCGGCGAAGCGAGCCGGCATGCCGGACCACATCGCCGATGATGAGAATGGCAGGGCCACCATTTGTCCGTCGCACCAGTTCCGGCAGGTCGCGTAGCGTGCCGATCGCACCTTGCGCATCGGGACGCGTGACGCGGGCGAATACGCCGACCGGCGTCTCCGGCGAACGACCGGCAGCCAAGAGGCCGGCGCGTACAGCCGGCGCAGCCGTCATGCCCATGTAGACCACGACGGTCATCCTGGCGTCGGTCAGCGTCGACCAGTCCACGACTTCCGCGTCGCGCGCCTTGTGCGCGGTGAGGAAGGTGATGCGGGTTGCTTCGTGACGATAGGTAAGCGGCACCTCGAAATCGGCGGCGCCGCCGAGGCCCGCAGTGATGCCGGGAATGATCGAATAGGCAACGCCGGCCACACGCAACGCTTCGACTTCTTCGCCGCCGCGGCCGAACACGAAGGGATCGCCGCCCTTCAGCCGCACTACGCGCTGGCCGGATTGCGCAGCCTCGATCATGCGCTTGTTGATGGCGTCCTGACCGATGCCGGGCTTGCCGACGCGGCGACCGACCGGCACGCGCGTGGTGTCGCGGCGGATACGGTCGAGAATTTCAGGCGAGACCAGCTCGTCATGGAAGACGATGTCGGCATCCTGGAGCGCGCGCAGCGCCTTGATGGTGAGCAAATCCGGATCGCCGGGACCGGCGCCGACCAGCGCGACTGAGCCCTCCGGCTTGTCGGCTCGCGCGAACGCGGATGGATCGGAAATCGCCTTGAGGGCGGCTTCGGCCTCACCCTTGCGGCCCGCAAGCAGGGATGCACCGATCGGGCCGTCGATGACGCGCTCCCAGAAGCGGCGGCGCAGCGGAAACTCGGCAATACGTTCGTTGATGGATTTGCGGAAACCGCCGATGAACTCGGCCAGCTCGCCGATGCGGGCCGGCAGCAGCGCCTCGATCTTTTCGCGCACGCGCCGCGCCACCACCGGCGACGTGCCGCCAGTGCCGACGGCGACGACGACATCACTGCGATCGACGATGGCCGGGAAGATGAAGCTCGAATGCTCGAGATCGTCCATGACGTTGACGGGCAGGCCGAGCGCCTTGGCGCGGACCGACATCGCCACGCCGACATCGCCTGCGCCCGCGCAAACGACAGCGATGATTCCGGAGAGATCGGCGGTCAGCGGATCGGCGGCCGCGATGTCGATACGCGCGGCGTCCTCGGAGCTCAGACCCAGGTCCTGATTGCCATCGATCGCATGCACGCGAATGCGCGCACCGGCCGCAGTAAGCACGCGCAGCTTGGCGCGCAAAAGCTCACCCGCACCGATGAGGACCACCGGACCGGCCTTGAGATCGAGGAACACCGGCAAGAACCGCATACGATACTCGCTCCCCCCAGATCCGGGGTTGACTGGAATTATTTTCTATATATGTGTCGTTTCGAGTGCGCAAAGAGAAAATTTTTTCTTCTCTCTTGCGCCGCAACTATAGAGTTTTCGCCTTCAAACGCAAAGTGGCAGAGATGCATCTTCTCAAGGACAATTCCACTGCTGTCGGCTTGGGCAGCCCGGCCGCGACCGAGCGCGCGCGCACGCAAGAATTTTCTGCTGATCTTGCCCCGAGCATGGACCATCTCGACCAGCTCGAGGCCCAGAGCATCTATATCTTCCGCGAAGCTTTTGGCCGCCTCAAGAAGATCGCCCTGCTGTGGTCGCTCGGCAAGGACTCCAACGTCATGATCTGGCTGGCGCGCAAGGCCTTCTTCGGCCGCCTGCCGTTCCCGGCCCTCCATGTCGACACCGGCAAGAAGTTTCCGGAAATGTATCGCTTCCGCGATCATTACGGCAAGGAATGGGATCTCGATCTACGTGTCGAGCCGTGCCCGCCGATTGATGCCGTCGACCCAACGCTGCCGCCCGCTGCCCGTTCCGCCGCGCGCAAGACCGAGGGCCTCAAGATGGCGCTCGCCAAATACGGCTTCGACGGCCTGATTGCCGGCATTCGCCGCGACGAGGAGGCGACGCGCGCCAAGGAGCGCGTGTTCTCGCCACGTGGGCTCGAAGGCAATTGGGACGTGCGCGACCAGCCGCCGGAGTTCTGGGATCATTTCAATGCGTCGCCGCCGCAGGGCGCCCATTTGCGCATCCATCCGATCCTGCATTGGACCGAGTCCGATATCTGGGCCTACACGAAGCGCGAGAACATCCCGATCATCCCGCTGTATCTGTCGCAAAACGGCAAGCGCTATCGCTCGCTGGGTGATCAGGACATCACCAATCCGGTCGCCTCAAACGCGTCGAATATCGACGAGATCCTGATCGAGCTCGAGCAGACCAAGGTGCCGGAACGTTCCGGCCGTGCGCTCGACCACGAGACCGAGGACGCTTTCGAGCGCCTGCGTGTCGCCGGCTATCTCTGATCAAGGACGCGAGCGTCGTATGAATATGATCGTCACCCCCGCATCGCCCGCCACCCCGAACGGCACGACGCGACCGCAGGTCCGCATCGTCATCGTCGGCCACGTCGACCATGGCAAGTCGACCTTGGTCGGCCGCCTGCTGCACGAGACCGGCAGCCTGCCCGACGGCAAGCTCGAGATGCTCAAAGCCGTCAGCGCGCGGCGCGGCATGCCGTTCGAATGGTCGTTCCTGCTCGACGCGCTCCAGACCGAGCGCGACCAGGGCATCACCATCGACACCACGCAGATCCGCTTCCGCACCAATTCGCGCGACATCGTGCTGATCGACGCGCCCGGCCACGCTGAATTCCTGCGCAACATGATCACCGGCGCCTCGCAGGCCGACGGCGCGGTGCTGATCATCGACGCGCTCGAAGGCGTGCGTGACCAGACAAGGCGGCACGGCTATCTCCTGCATCTGCTCGGCGTGAAGCAGGTCGCGGTCGTCGTCAACAAGATGGACCGCGTCGACTTCGCCGCCGAGCGCTTCAAGGAGATCAGCGACGAGATCTCGGCACATCTGCAAGGCCTCGGTGTGAAGCCCACGGCCGTGATCCCGATTTCCGCCCGAGACGGCGACGGCGTCGCCGAGCGCACCGATCGGATCGGCTGGTACAAGGGCCCGACCGTCGTGGAGGCACTCGACCAGCTCGAACCGGCGCGCCCGCTGGAGGCGCTGGCGCTGCGGCTGCCGGTACAGGCGATCTACAAATTCGACGATCGCCGCATCGTTGCGGGTCGGATTGAATCCGGCAGCCTCATCGCCGGCGACGAAATCGTGATCATGCCAGCCGGCAAGATCGCCAGGATCAAGACGGTCGAGAGCTGGCCGGTGACGCCGGTCGCGGGCCGACAGGGTGCGGGCCGCTCGGTCGGCATCACGCTCGACCGCGAGCTGTTCCTCGAACGCGGCGATATCATAGCGCATACGAACAGCGCGCCGCGCGAGACGCGACGGCTGCGCGCGCGGATCTTCTGGCTGCACGACAAGCCGCTGGCCAAGGGCGACCAGCTCCTGGTTCGCTGCGGACCGAAGGAAAGCCGTGCCACCGTCGTCGCGATCGAGAAGGCGGTTGATCCCGGCGAGTTGTCGAGCGTCGAGAACAAGGCAATCGGCCGTAATCATGTCGGCGAGATCGACATTTCCCTTTCGAATCCGATTGCCACCGACCCCTACACAGAAAATCCGCGCACCGGCCGGCTCGTGATCGAGGTGTCCGGGCGTATCGCCGGCGGCGGTCTGGTGCTGTCGGTCGATGCCGGCCAGCGCGCCCTGCCCGTCGACATCGTGCCGGTGGAATCCGCGCTGCGGCCCGACGAACGCTCCGCGCGCTATCGTCACAACGGCGCCGTGGTCTGGCTCACCGGCCTCCCCGCCTCGGGCAAGTCGACTCTCGCAAAAGCGCTGGAGCGGCGGCTGTTCAGCAACGGGGGCTCGCCGATCCTGCTCGACGGCGATACGCTGCGCGCCGGCCTCAACAGCGACCTCGGCTTCTCCGCCGCCGATCGCAGCGAGAACATCCGCCGTCTCGCCGAAGTCGCGACACATCTCGCCCGCAACGGCCACATCGCCATCGTCGCGGCGGTCTCGCCCGCCCGCGGGGATCGCGCCACCGCGCGCCGCATCGCTGACACTTCGTTCCGCGAGATTCACGTCGCGACGCCGGCCGGGATCTGCGAGGAGCGAGACCCCAAGGGCCACTACAAGAAGGCCCGTGCCGGCGCGCTCGCGTCGTTCACCGGTATCGGCAACGACTACGAGCGGCCCGAGGCAGCCGAGCTCGTGATAGACACCTCGACGCGCACGGTCGCCGAGGCCGCGGACGAGATCGAACAAATGCTCAAGACGACCGGCGTGCTGTTCGACGAAGTCGTGGACCTCGCCGCGAATATTTGAAGCCGGGCTGCTGCCCCGCTGTCGTCGCCCGGCTTGACCGGGCGACCCAGTATTCCACCGACAGCAGTGATTCAGCCGAGAGGCCGCGGCGTACTGGATTCCCCGCCTTCGCGGGGAATGACACCGTGCGTGCGCCCACCCCGCCTTGACATTTTGACAACCTTTGGGGGCCTTCTCACGGCCCCGATTTTGGGGCTAATAAGACCCCGAAAGCCGCTCCTTGGAGCGCATTTTGCTGCTGTCGGGTCAAAAGCAGCCAAAAACAGCCATTTCCAACAAGAAAGCCCATCATGAAACGCGTCGACGCCCACGGATTGAAGATCGCTCCCGTCCTGTTCGATTTCATCGCCAAGGAAGCGGCCCCGAAGACGGGAATCGCGCCGGATGCGTTCTGGGCCGGGCTTGCCGCCATCATCAAGGAGCTGGGGCCGAAGAACCGCGCGCTGCTGGCGGAGCGCGACACGCTGCAGGCCAAGATCGACGACTGGCACCGCGCCAACAAGGGCAAGGCGTTCGACCTCAACGCCTATACCGCGTTCCTGAAGGAGATCGGCTATCTCGTGCCGGAGCCGGCGACGCAGAAGGTCGAGACCGCCAACGTGGACGAGGAGATCGGCAAGATCTGCGGCCCGCAGCTCGTCGTGCCCCTGACCAATGCGCGCTACGCACTCAACGCAGCGAATGCGCGCTGGGGCTCGCTCTATGACGCCTTCTACGGCACCGACGCGATCCCGCACGATCCATCCGAGAGCGGCAAGGGCTACAACAAGGCGCGCGGCGACAAGGTGATCGCAAAAGCGAAAGCGTTCCTCGATGCCGCCGTGCCGCTGGCGACCGGCAGTCACACCGACGTCACCGCCTACAGCGTGGTCGCGGGCCAGCTCGCGGTGAAGCTGAAGAGCGGCAACGCCACCGCGCTGAAGAACGCCGCGCAATTCGCGGGCTTCCAGGGCGACGCAGCCGCACCGAGCGCGGTGCTGCTCGCCAACAACGGCCTGCATGTCGAGGTGAAGATCGACCGCAGCAGCGCGATCGGCAAGGACGATCCGGCCGGCGTCGCGGACATGGTCATGGAGTCCGCGGTCTCCACGATTCTCGACATGGAAGACTCGGTCGCTGCGGTCGATGCCGAGGACAAGGTGCTGGTCTATCGCAACACGCTCGGCCTGATGAACGGCACGCTGTCGGCCGATTTCGAGAAGGGCGGCAAGACGCTGACGCGCTCGCTCAATGCCGACCGCAGCTACAAGACGCCTGACGGCAAGGGCGAGGTCAAGCTGCACGGCCGCAGCCTGCTCCTGATGCGCAATTGCGGTCACCACATGTTCACCGACGCGGTGCTGGACGACAAGGGCGAGGAGATTCCGGAAGGCTTGCTCGACGCCGCCGTCTCCGGGCTTCTCGCCGTCCATGACTTGAAGGGCAACTCCAGGGTCAAGAACAGCCGCACCGGCTCGGCCTATATCGTCAAGCCGAAGATGCACGGCCCCGACGAGGTGTCGCTGACCTGCGAGATCTTCGATCGCGTCGAGAAGATGCTGTCGCTGCCCGAGAACACGCTCAAGGTCGGCATCATGGATGAGGAGCGGCGCACTACCGTCAACCTCAAGGCCTGCATCCAGCGCGCCTCCAAGCGCATTATGTTCATCAACACCGGCTTCCTCGACCGCACCGGCGACGAGATCCACACCTCGATGGAGGCGGGGCCGATGATCCGCAAGAACGAGATGAAGGCGCAGGCCTGGATCAAGTCCTATGAGGACTGGAACGTCGATATGGGCCTGATCTGTGGCCTGCCCGGCCATGCCCAGATCGGCAAGGGCATGTGGGCGGCTCCCGACAAGATGGCGGACATGCTTACGCAGAAGCTCGCCCATCCGCAGGCCGGTGCCACCACCGCCTGGGTGCCCTCGCCGACCGCGGCGACGCTACACGCGCTGCACTATCACCAGGTCAACGTCACCGCGCGCCAGCAGGAGCTCGCAAAGGCCGGGCCGCGCGCAAAGCTCGAGGACATCCTGACCATCCCGGTGTCGAAGTCGAACTGGGCGCCCGATGACGTCAAGCAGGAGATCGACAACAACTGCCAGGGCATCCTGGGCTATGTCGTGCGCTGGATCGACCAGGGCGTCGGCTGCTCCAAGGTGCCTGACATTCACGACGTCGGCCTGATGGAAGACCGTGCCACCCTGCGCATTTCCAGCCAGCACCTCGCCAACTGGCTGCACCAGGGCGTCATCACCGAAGCCCAGGTAATGGAATCGCTCAAGCGCATGGCGGTCGTCGTCGACAAGCAGAATGCGGGCGATCCCATCTACAAGCCGATGGCGCCCACCTTCGACGGCACAGCCTTCAAGGCGGCTAGCGACCTCATCTTTAAAGGACGCGAGCAGCCCAACGGCTACACCGAATACATCCTCACCGCTCGCCGCCGCGAGGCCAAGGCGGCGGGGTAGGCCCCTAATAAGCGAGCACCAGAAGCCCCGGCTCGCGCCGGGGCTTTTTTGTTGGAGCAGTAGCGCGGCTAGAACACTGCCAGATATTTCAGCAGCGAGACGATGCCGATGATGATGACGACAACGCGCGCGATCTGCTTGGCGCGGCCGTCCATCGGCAGCATGTTGATGAGGTAAAGTACGAGAATGACGACGAGAAAGGTGACGAGGACGCCGACCAACATTGTTAGGACCCCCATTAGGCCAGTTGCTGACGCTTCTTAAACGCACAACTCCCGCGCCGGTTCCATTGAGGCAACCCTCTGCAACTTCTAGTAATTCCGTACTTCTACCGTCAGTCGGCCTGCCTAAAACTTTACCCTTTTCCTTTCAGATGCAGTCACCGTTTGGGCCCTGAGCCACAAACGGCATGCGATTGCCTGGTCTTGCGTGCCCCTTTTTTCCGATGTTGCCGGGGGCGACTTCACGAACTTTGTAATGGGAATTGGGGGACTTCGATGCTGAATCGTCTGACCGTATCCGCGCTGCTGAAGGCGGTGATCGCGATCACATCGATCTGCGTGGTGATCGCACTCTCGCTCACCGCCTACGAGTCCTGGGATCGCCTGAAGACCGGCAACCGCATTTCGCAGATCGCCGACACGTCCGCCGATCTGTTCAAGGCGATGCACAATCTACGCACCGACCGCTCGACCACGGTCCGCCTCCTGAACGCGACCGAGCCGATGGACGGCGAGATCGAGAAATATCTGCGCGCCCTGCGCGATGCCCAAATGCCCGCCATGGCGCGCGCGCTCCAGCTGCTGCCCAGTATGGACTTCCCGCAGTCGGGCACTCTGGTACCGGAGCTCGCGCGTCTGTTCAAATTGCTGACCGAAGAGCAGAAGCAGTTCTGGGAGGATGTCGCCAAGCCGAAGGACCAGCGCCGCGCCAGCCTGCCCAAGGAATACATGGAGACGACGCAGGGCCTGCTCGACACGCTCGACAAGCTCTCGAACAATTTGGCCGCCACCGTCAATCACCTGGACGCCGCGATCGACCAGCTCCTGTCGATCAAGCAGAACGCCTGGCTGCTCCGCAACACCGCGGGCGAGGCGTCGCTGATCGTCTCGACCGGACTGGCCGCCGGCAAAATCACGCCGGAAGGCCGCTACGCTTATACCCAACATATCGGCGGCACGAGCGCGATGTGGAAGGCGCTGGAGTTGTCGACGTCCGGCATGCAGTTGCCGGCTGGGCTCGCCTCCGCGATGGCGGCCGCCAAGACCTCCTATTTCGAGCCGCAATATCTGGCCTTGCGCGACCGTCTCGCCGACGCGCTGGTCAAGGGTGAGAAGCCCGAGATGACGGCGAACCAATGGAGCCCGCTCACGGTCGGCCGCATGGCGAGCGCGGTCGCAGTGGCAGAAGGTGCGCTCGATGCTGCCAAGATCCACACGCAGGAGCAGCGCGGCGCCGCAGAGCGCGCACTGATCGTGCAGCTGACGCTGCTGGCGCTCGCCGTGGGGCTTGCCGTCGGCGCGATCATGCTGGTCAGCCGCCGCGTCATCACTCCGCTCAACACCATCCGGGATGCCATGCTGAAGGTCGCCGGCGGCGACCTTGCCGTCGACAGCGGCTATCTCGATCGTAATGACGAGATCGGGGCGCTTGCCGGCGCGCTGGAGACCTTCAAGCAGCAGGCCAACGAGAAGCTCAAGATCGAGGCGCAGGAGCGCGAACGCAATGCGGGCGCCTCCGCGCGCCAGCGCGCGGTCGAGACCTATGTTGGCGAGTTCGAGGGGGCGGTGCGCAAGACGCTCGGCGAATTGAGCGAAGCCTCCGGCGAAATGCGCAAGACCTCGGGCGATCTCTCCGCGGTGTCGCGGCAGACCAACGACCGCGTGCAGGTCGCGGGCAAGGCCTCCAATGACGCCTCCATGAGCGTCGACAGCGTCGCCGCAGCAGCCGAAGAGCTCAGCGCCTCGATCAACGACATCAGCCAGCAGGCCGCGCATGCCGCGGGCATCGCCAGCCGCGCCGTGACCCAGGCGCGCGACACCGACGGCACGGTGCAGGGACTTCAGAAGTCGGCCGGCCGCATCGGCGAGGTCGTCGGCCTGATCAACACCATTGCGCAGCAGACCAATTTGCTCGCGCTCAACGCCACGATCGAGGCGGCCCGCGCCGGCGAAGCCGGGCGCGGCTTTGCCGTGGTCGCCTCCGAGGTGAAGTCGCTGGCGAGCCAGACCGCCAAGGCAACCGAGGAGATCTCCGAGCAGATCGCCGACATCCAGAAGGTCGCGGGCGACGCCATCAGCGCGATCCAGACCATCGGCGGCATCATCGGCGAAGTTAACGAGGTCGCGACCGCAATCGCCACCGCCGTGCAGGAGCAGGGGGCGGCCACGCAAGAGATCACCCGCAGCACCCAGTTTGCGGCGCAGGGCACCAAGAACGTCTCGGACAACATCACCGGCGTCAAATCCGATGCTGACGCTGCGGCCGCCGCCGCCGACAACGTAAAGCACGCCTCCGAGATGCTGGAGAGCCAGAGCCGCCAGCTCGGCCATGAGGTCAGCGACTTCCTCGGCAAGATCCGCGCGGCGTAGAATGGGCCGTTAAAGAGAGCCGCGCCCACATCCTCGGTGTCGTCCTGGCGAAAGCCAGGACGACGTTGAGGGTTACTCCTTCGCCACCACCGGCACTTGGCGGAATCTTGCGCGCACCGAATCCGGCAGCGGAGAGAAATTCATCGCGACGCCGCGGCGGTCGTTGGCATTGCGGCTGGCGACCACCAGACCGTCGGCGCCCGCGACGATGTCGCCCTTGCGCAAGGTGGGATCGTCGTCGACCTTGACCTGAGCGAGCCCGACCGGATCCTTGCCGTTGCAGGTGCAGCCTGCGACGATCTCATTGCGATAGCGGAACGCGTTGGGCAAGTCGGAATAAGATTTCCCCTTGTCCGTCGTCGCGTCGTCGATGTTGCCGCCATAGACCAGCGAGGTCTCCGAGGCCGGGCAGAAGCTCTTGCAGGATTGCGCCTTGCTCTCGGAATCGTTCCCTTGCGCCGGGAAGTAACGACCGTCGCAGCCGCGCACGCAATAGGCCGTGCCGCCGCCATAGGATGCCCGCTGGCGCGGCGCGTCGTAGCGCGGCGTGTCATCGGTCTGGAACGGCATGCGAATCTCCGGCGCCGGCCGTCCGCGGAAGCCGCCGAACAGCGCCGAGAAAAAATCCTCCGCATGGGCCGATGGCGTCAGCGCGAGGCCGAAGGAGGCAACGGCGACGAATGCCGCCGCGCCACCGGCGAGTTTGCCGATCGAACGTCTCTTCATGTGACCTCACTCGACCCTTAGTTCACGGCCGAATTCGAAATGTTCAGCGCCTGCCGGCCCGAGGGCAGCGCCGTCACGGCCGGACGCTTGCGCACGGAATCCCCGCCTTTGGCCATCAGCGGCGCGTTCTTCGGCAGCACAACGACTTTGGCGCCGACATTGACGCGGCCGAACAGGTCGGTGACGTCCTCATTTGTCATGCGGATGCAGCCGGACGAAACGAACTTGCCAATCGTGCTGGGATCGTTGGTGCCATGAATGCGGTATTCGCTCGACCCGAGATACATCGCACGCGCGCCGAGCGGATTGCCGGGGCCGCCAGCGACGAAGCGAGGCAGATAGGGTTGGCGCGCAATCATCTCAGCCGGCGGATGCCAGTCCGGCCATTCCGCCTTGCGGCTGACGCTCTGCACGCCCGACCAGGTGAAGCCCTCGCGCCCGACACCGACGCCATAACGGATGGCGCGGCCCTGTCCGAGCACGTAGTAAAGATAAGTATTGTTGGTATCGATCACGATGGTACCGGCCGGCTCGCTCCGGTCGAAGCTGACAATCTGCTTGCGCAGGCGATCGGGCAGCGCGCCATCTTCGTCGGTCGCCTGCGCGCTCTGGCTTGCATAGCCTTGGTTTGGATAGCCTTGGTTCGGATAGCGTTGGTTCGCATAGCCTTGGTTCGCATAACCCTGCGAATAGCCCTGGTCCTGAGGGTAGGCCTGATCCTGCGGATAGGTGTAGCCCAGTGTTTGTGCGCTTGCGGCGCCGAACGGCACTGCCAGCAAAGCGGTTGCGAAGGCGAAGGCGGTGATGCGGCGCGGCGATAAGCGGCGTCGGACTGCAGAGAACTTCGTCATGTGCTGCCCCGTTGGATGCCCGCATCAGGGTGATGCGCTGGTTCGATCAACGCGGTCGAACCGGTACAAGTTCCGCGGCGCGATGCAGCAGCGACGTCACAGTCAAGCGAGCATCTCTTCACGAAGCCGCGATGGAACCCGCAGGAGGCTTGGACGTTCTTGTCTGGTCGTGGGCGCGCGGACCGAAGACTCCGTGCCGGAGAGGTATTGTGCGCGTCCTTCCCAGTGAACGTATGACTTCCGGCAACGGCGAAGGCACTCCGCTTCCCGAGAGCCACGGCGAACTCCCGCCGGTGATCCGCCGCACCGAGCTCGTGGCCTTCTCGCTCGCCGGACTTCTCCTCATCGCAATCGTCGCGGTGCTCTATGTCGGAAAGGCGTTCTTTCTGCCTGTGGTGATGGCGTTCGTCACCGGCACGATGCTCTCGCCGGCAGCGACCTTCCTGGAGAAACAGAAAGTGCCGCGGAGTCTCGCCGCCGCGCTAATCGTGTTCGCGGTGACCGCCGTAGTCGGCTTCATCGTCGCGCTGATTGCCTCGCCGGCGATGGAATGGAGCTCGCGCCTGCCCGAACTCGGCGCGCAGTTGAAAGACAAGGTCCACGTGTTCGACCGGCCGCTGTCGCTGTGGCGAGAGCTGCAGATGATGCTCGGCGGCTCGGAGGGATTGCCGAGCCTCCAGATGCCGAAATTCGAGTGGGTGCAGCCGACGATCGAATTCCTGTCACCAACCTTTACCGAATTCCTGCTGTTCTTCGTCACCCTGATCCTGTTCATCGCCAGCTGGCGGGACCTGCGACGGGCGATGATCATGACCTTCAGCGATCATGACGCACGGCTGCGCACGCTTCGCATCCTCAATGAGATCGAGGTCCATCTCGGCAACTATCTTTTGACCGTGACCCTCATCAATGTCGGCGTCGGCGTCGCCGCCGGACTCGTCTGCGCGCTCACCGGAATGCCCAATCCGGCTGGCCTCGGCGCGCTCGCGGCCACCCTCAATTTCATTCCGATCATCGGACCGGTGGCCATGTTCGCCATTCTGGTCGTGGTGGGATTGGTCACCTTCCCGACTGTCAGCGGCGGCCTGATGGCGGCGCTCGCCTTTGGCGGCATCACCTTCCTGGAGGGACATTTCGTCACGCCGACCATCATCGGCCGGCGGCTTGCGCTCAATGCGCTCGCGGTGCTGCTGGCGCTGGCGTTCTGGACTTGGCTGTGGGGCCCGATGGGCGCGTTCCTGTCGTCGCCGCTGCTGATCGTCGCCCTGATCCTGAAGGAGCATCTGTTGCCGCAGGATTCGCCGCAGCTCCCGCAGGACTAACCGGTTTCCGTGAACGGAACTTACCCGACGACGAAACGTTTCCCGGCTGTCTCAACCGTCAGCAGCTCGGAGCCCCTGATGTCCACCACCAATGCCGAAGCCGGGATGAGAGACTGGACCGACAAAGCCACCCGAGAACGCCTCGAGAAGGATGTAGCAGCCGTGAAAAGCGATATCGCCGCCCTCACCGATCAAATCACCGACGCGCTCAATACTTTTGCCAACTCATCCGGCAAGCAGGCCCGCCGCGGCTATCGCCAGGCGCGCGAAAACGTGGATTCCGCCATCGACGACATGTCGGAGCGCGGCAGCGCGATGATGGGCGCGGCACAGGAGGCCTACGGCTCGATCGAGGAGACGCTGGAGGACGCGATCAGCCAGCGGCCGCTCGCGACCGTCGGGCTCGCGCTCGGCATCGGCTTCCTGATCGGCGCGGCCTGGCGCCGCTGAGGTCGCGAAGGGGGTATCGAGACGGTGGCGCAGCGGCGCCGCCGGTGCCGGCTTGTGGGATCTGAGGAGCAAGGCCATGTTTCAGCGCATCATCGACGGGATCAGCGCATCCACCGGCACCACTGTGCGGCTGACCTCGCTGGCAGCAGGCGCGGCGTTCGCGCTGTTCATCACCACGTGCTTCCTGTGCGCGGCGGCGTTCATTTCGGTGCTCAACAAATATGGTCCGGTGCAGGCCTGCCTCGCCGGTGCAGGCATTTTCTTTCTGCTGACCCTGACCGCGGCGGTAAGCTATTGGGTCTACAAACGGCAGCTGCGCAAGCAAGCTCATATCGCGGCCGAGCGCGCCACGAAGTCGGCGGCCTCGAGCATGCTCGCGGACCCCATGCTGCTCGCCACCGGACTCCAGATCGTTCGCGCCATCGGGATCAAGCGGCTGTTGCCGATCCTGGCGATCGGCGGCGTCGCCCTCGGAATCATGGCGAGCCGCGCCGGCGTACCCGACGAGGCCTCGGCTGAACCTGCCGAGTAGCAGCTACCGCGGGGTAGAAAATTTCGTCACAAGTCCCGCGAACGCATCTATGGAATAGGCACCGGCGGCCCTGCGCCAAGTTTGGCGCCGCCCGGCGCCGTTTGCCTGCGCCATCACGCAAACGCTACTCGGATAGGCAGGCGGTTGCCGTTAAAAGCAGCGCCCCTGATTCCAAAAGCCATTTTTTCGATGAAACCGTCCGTCCAGGCGAACCTCGCCGCATTCCATCACGACCCCCGGCTCTATTTGACGCTCGGCATCGCCAACTGGTCGGTTTTCGTCGACCACATCCCGAACAACGTCGTCAATTTGCTGACGCTGCGCAACTTCGGCTTCAGCGGCGCCGCAGACTTGTTCGTGTTCGTGGTGGGCTATGGCGTCGCGATCATTCACGGCAGGATAGCACTGGAGCGCGGCTACGTCGTCGCGGCGACGCGCATCTTTCGCCGCGTCTGGCGGCTGTATGCCGCCTATGTCGTCCTGTTCGTGATCTATATCGACACCATCGCCTATGTCGCCTCGCAATCCAAGGCGCCCGAGATCATCCACGAATACAACATATCGGGAATTCTCGAGCACCCACTGCGCATCCTGGTGCGCGGCCTCGTGCTCCAGGAGGAGCCGCTGAATCTCGACCTGTTACAGCTGATGATACCGCTGATGGCCTTCTTTCCGTTCGCGCTGTGGGGGCTGTTGCGGCGGCCGAACCTGACGCTTGCGGCATCGGTCGCGCTGTACGTTGCGGCACGCTGGTTCGACTGGAATTTCCGGGTCTATCCGGACCAGGAGTGGACCTTCAACCCGTTCTGCTGGCAGATGCTGATGGTGCTGGGCGGCTGGTTCGCCGTGACCGGTGCGTCGGGCCGCGCGCTGCACGGCCTGTCCTGGCTGCGCGTGCTCGCAGGCGCCTATCTCGTATTCGCGATGACGATCACGCTGATGCGCCACTCGCCGGCGCTTGCCGCCTACCTACCGGACATCGTGCTCAACAACATCACGCCGACCGACAAGGAAAACCTCGCACCCTATCGCGTGGTCCACTTCCTCGCGCTCGCTTTCCTCGCGACACATCTCGTCCCGGCCGATCATCCCGGCCTGCAATGGAGATCGCTACGGGCGGTCATCAGATGCGGCGAGGAATGGCTCGCGGTGTTCTGCGTCGGCGTATTCCTGTCCTTAGCCGGCCATCTCATCCTGATCACCGGCGCCAATCTGGTGGTGATGCAGATCGCCGTGAGTCTGGCCGGCTTCGCGGCGATGGCCGCGGTTGCATATTACATCGCCTGGTCGAAGCGGCAGGACCTGCCCGCGGCCTTGCGGCAGCAGGCCTAACCCGGCACCCTCCGATTCCGCTAGGCCGGCCATCACGGCTGGGCTATGCGGAGCGGCAGCGGATTGCGCGAGGAGACCGGGCGTGGTGATGGCGAATGGCGGGGGTGAGGGAGACGAGACCGCGCCCCGGCGCGGCCGGCCAAGGTCGATCGAGACCACCAACGCCATTCTCCAAAGCGCCTATGCGCTGATGGCCACCACCGGCCTTGCCGCCACCACCATTGACGCGATCGCGCGCCACTCCAGCGTCTCCAAGATGACGATCTACAAATGGTGGCCGTCCCGCGAAGCCTTGCTGATCGACGCCTTCCTTCACCATGCCGCGCAGATGCTGCCGCTGCCGCCTGCAAGCTCGGGCAGCCCTGCCGCGCGCGCACGCCGCCATGCCGCGGCCTATGCCGAAGCGCTCCAGGGCGAGTTCGGCAAGGTCCAGCTCGCCGTCATCTCGGAATGCATCTCCAAGACCGGCTCGGCGGAGCTGTTCTACGCCCGCTACCTGCAATTCCGACGCGACGCGCTGATCGAGATGATCGCCGCGGGCCAGAGCGACGGCAGCATTCTGGCGGAAGCACCGCCCCAGGATCTCTACGACGCGATCTATGGCGGCCTATTCTACCGCTACGTCTTCGGCATCGCGCCGGTCACACCGGCCTACGCGCGGACTCTGGTTGACCTCGTGCTGCGGCCGAAGATCTAGGGCGCTTTCCGCGCCGGCCGGATCGGTGCTGACAGCTTGTCGGTACGGTCGCGCTCGGTCATATCCTCGACCGTCTCCATCGGCGCGGTCAGCTCGTAGACATAGGAGACATCGGTGAAATAGCGCTTGGCGGTGCCGCCGAGCGCCTCGGGCGCGACGCGGTCGAGCAGGATCAGGCCGAAATCGGAATCGGGGCGGCGCGTCGCTTCGCTGGTGTTGAACTCCTCCCAGCGGAAATAGAAGACCTCGCCGGCCCCCTCGTTCGTCACCGTCCAATTGGCAGTGATGTGCGGATGCTTGCCGACCAGCGACAGGCCCTCGTCGGAATGCGAGGCGAGCTCGAAGAACAGCAGCGACAGGCTCTGCGCCGCGCGCGCGCTGACTGCGATATCAGGACCGGTAACGGCGATGCGGTCGGCATGCGGAATGGCGCGCGCCTCGAACAGGCCCTTCAGCTTGACGCCCTGCCATTGGCTCTCGCTGAGCAGTGAGACGACATTGGACATGGCGTGGATGCGGCCGATCAGGAGCTCGCGCGCGACATCGATGTCGGAGCCATGGCGCAGCGTACGGGTCACGATCGACTGGATCACCGCCAGGATGTTTTTGACCCGATGGTTGAGCTCGTCGATGACGGCCGTCAGCCGGCGCTCGAAGCCGATTCTGACCTGGATTTCCCGGCTGAGCCGCAAATTGTTGTAGGCGACATAGCCGAACAGGCCGCACACCATCGCGGTGATCGCAAAGCCGATCGCCGCCACGATGATCGCAGTCTGCTCGGCGCGGCGCGCCGAATTGGTCTTGGCGTAATAGCCGAGCTGCCAGTCGCGACCACCGAAGCTCACCGTGCGCGTCGCCGACGGCGCCGCCCCATCGGCTGCCGTCGTTCGGGCCGAGACCACGCCTTGATCGTTGGCGACGAGTTCGCCACCCTCCCGGCGCGGATCCTTCAGCGCGACCGCGAACAACGACATGTCGTCGTTGGTCAGCATCAGGGAAGAGAGCTCGTAGGAAAATGTGATGAAGCCCGCAGGCTCCGTCGCGCCCTCGGGGATGACGGGAGCGGCCACAATGATGCCGATTGGCCCGTCGCCTCGCAGGAGGGCAACCGGTTCTGAGGCAACCGATCTCTTCTCCACTCTGGCGCGCGTCAGCATGGCGCTGCGCACCTGATCCTGGTCGTAACTGCGGCCGGGCAACCCCTTGGTCTCGTTGCTGCGCGGCTCGAGATCCAGCAGCACGTCGATCGGCTGGGTGACACCTGCCGGATCGATCGGCTTGTCGTCATAGGTGCGGATTCGCGGATTGGGGAAGCCGGCGCTCGCGATGGCGGTCTGCGCTGCGGCAAGCTCGTTCGGCTTCAGGCGGGCAACCCAGCCCGCCACCACGAAATCGGTCTTGAAGGCGTAGATGGCCGAGCGCAGCGGCTCGAGCATGTTTGGCTTGAGCACCGACGGCGCCCGGAACAGGCCGGAGGCAACCCGCGCGAGCAGTTCGCGCTCGGTGAGCCGGTCCTGGACCAGGCTCGCATGGACGTCGATCGCGCGCGCCAGCGCGATCCGGTCCAGCGCCAGCTCCTGGTCGTGGACGCGATAAGCCGCAAGCCCGGAGAGCAGGGCTCCGAGAAGAGCAATGAAGCCGATGATGAAACCCAGCCTGACCACGCGACTACTCAGGCGAAAGCAGGAGGTCGGCAATAAACACGGAGCATATGGACGCCGCTCGAACGGGCACGTGCCGAAACAGGGTGAACCCCAATGGCCGAGATAATGGAGGAGGAGGCATCGATACGCAACTTGGGTCGCCTGAAAAGCTCAAATCCGCCCAGCCGATGGTCCGGCCGGGGCGGATTTGCTCCGGGCACCGGAGGTAATCAATCGCCGTGACCGAAATTTGTTCCGCGGACACGGCTCTGCCCAACGCGTTAACGGGGGAAACGCCTGCGTTAGGTCGTCGCGCCGGTCAGCCGGCCCGTTTCAAGCCGCCTTTGGCCTCAATGAAGCCGATGATGCGGTCCAACCCCTGGCTCTTCTTCAGGTTGGTCATGACGAACGGTCGCTCGCCGCGCATGCGCCTGGCGTCCGTCTCCATCTTTTCCAGGGAAGCGCCGACATAGGGCGCCAGGTCGATCTTGTTGATGACAAGGAGGTCGGACCGGGTGATGCCGGGGCCGCCCTTGGACGGGATCTTGTCGCCGGCCGCCACGTCGATGACGTAAATGGTGAGATCGGCGAGCTCCGGGGAAAAAGTGGCAGCGAGGTTATCACCGCCGGATTCGATCAGCACGAGATCGAGCCCGGGAAACTTGGCGCGCATATCCGCCACCGCGGCGAGATTCATCGAGGCATCCTCGCGGATCGCGGTGTGCGGGCAGCCGCCGGTCTCGACCCCTGCAATACGATCCGGCGTCAGCGAGCCCGAGCGTACCAGGAATTCCGCATCCCATTTGGTGTAGATGTCGTTGGTGATCGCGGCGATGTCGTAGCGCTCGCGCATGGTCTTGCAGAGCAGGTCCATCAGCGCGGTCTTACCCGATCCGACCGGACCGCCGACACCGACACGCAAGGGGCCGTGGGAAGTAGGCATTGAGTGTTTCCTATCGTCGTCCTGGCGAAAGCCAGGACCCATTACCACTGAACCCGATTGTCACGGCACGCTGGAGCCACATCTGTGCATAGCCACGCGCACTCGTGGTTATGGGTCCTGGCTTTCGCCAGGACGACGATGGAAAGCTGCGCACCCCGCTCATGACCGAAACAGCCGCGTATATTGCGTCTCGTGCCGCAGGCTGGCGAGGTCGGCGCGAAACGTTGCGCCGCCGACATCGTCCAGCGTCGCATTCAGCGCACGATTTGCAGTCGCGGCAACCGCGGCTTCCAGCCTCACCAGCACGCGCTGGCTGTCGGTCTGGCCGAGCGGAATGAGCCGGCTGGCTGCGGAAATCCAGTTCGAGACCAGCGCATGCAGGAAGGCGTGCAGCGTCGGCGCCAGCGGCACGCCGTGCATCGCGGCGACCACGCCAACAGCAACGGGATAGACCAATGGCGTGCGGCACGACGCAACCATGGCATCCAGCCCGTCGGCATCCCACGCGGCGCGGGCGATGTCGATGAAGGCACGGCCCTGCGATGTCGTCTCCAGCTGCCGCTCGCGCGACGGCACGAAGGCCGCGGCGAGCTCGGCGATATCGCTCAAGGTGTCGCCCTCGCCCGCTTCAGTGGCGCGATAGGCGTGGACCAGAAAGGTCGCATCGCAGAAGCCCGAGCCATCGCGAAGCATCGCATCGAGCCAGTCCGCGAGCGACGCGGTGTCGGTGATGTCGCCGGCCTCGACCGCCCATTCGATGCCGCTGGAGTAGGAAAAGCCCCCGACGGGAAACGCGGGCGACAGCCAGGTCATCAACCGGTACAGCGCCGCCGCCTCGCGCTCCGCGAGGTCGCGGGCAGCGACCGACTCATTTGTGGTCATGAGCATGCTTGTCGCCGTGGTCATGGTCGGGGTGATCGCAATGCTCGTCGTCGTGATGGTGATCGTGCCCGTCGCCATGTGCGGCATGACCATGGTGGTGATCATGACCGTGATGATCATGATGATCATCGTGGCCATGATCGTGATGCGCGTGGCCGTCGTGTCCATGCGCATGACCGGCATCGGCATAGGCGCCGCCCTCGGGATCGAACGGCGCCTCGATCTCGATTACACGCGCGCCGAGGCCCTTCACCATGGCTTCGATGACGTGGTCGCGGCGGATGCGCAGGCCCTTGGCCATGATCTGCGTCGGCAGATGGCGATTGCCGAGATGCCAGCCGACGCGAATGAGGTGGTGCGGATCGTGGCCGCGGATCTCAAGCAGCGGTTCGGGCGCGGCGACCACCTCGATCAGCCGACCGTCCTCCAACACCAGCGCATCGCCGCCGCGCAGCGCGACGGCATTCTCCAGGTCGAGCAGGAACTCGAGCCCCCGCGTCCCCGTCATCGCCATGCGGCGGCGGTGTCGATCGTCGAAATCGAGCACGACCGTATCCGCCGGCGCTTCCGCGAAGCGGTGTTGTCCCCTGACCTGCGTCGCCCGGATCATGCGCTTTTACCCCGTTACCGTGTCTCGACCTTCTCGGGCGTGATCACTTCGATCTTCGGCGGCGCCGTAAAACACTTCACCGCGACGCGGCCGAACGTCTTCATGTGCTCCATGGCGCGATGCGGCACCAGCGCCTCGGCATTCTCCCACTGCTCGACGAACACCATCTTGGCGGGATCGGTGACGCTCTCATGCAGATCATAGGCGATATTGCCGGGCTCCTTCCGGGTCTCCTTGATGCAGGCGGTGGCGGCTGCAATGAATTCGGCGCGCGTTTCGGGCTTGATGGTCAAGGTGGCGACGACGTAGATCACGAGAAATCCTCCCGGCTTTTCTTCTGGGCTTCAGATACCGGGCGGGACCTTAGACCAGGCGGGATCGAACGCAAAACTCGGAAAAGCCGCCCCCGGATATGCGACCAAGACATGGTCCGGAGACATGCGTTGAGGCGCTATTTCAGTACATGAAATATCGCTGCGCCATCGGCAGCACCTCGGCGGGGGCGCAGGTCAAAAGCTCGCCGTCGGCGCGGACCTCATAGGTCTCCGGATCGACCTCGATATTGGGGGTGGCATCGTTGTGGATCATGCTCTTCTTCGAGATCCTGCCGCGGGTGTTCTGGACCGCATAGAGCTTCTTGTCGATGCCGAGCTTGCGCGCGAGGCCGCCGGTGATGGCGGCCTTCGAGGTGAACACCACGGAGGACGCGGTCACCGCCTTGCCGAAGGCGCCGAACATCGGCTGGTAATGCACCGGTTGCGGGGTCGGAATCGAGGCGTTGGGATCGCCCATGGGAGCGGCGACGATCATGCCGCCCTTGACGACACAATCCGGCTTGACGCCGAAGAAGGCCGGCGACCACAGCACGAGATCGGCGAGCTTGCCCTTCTCCACCGAGCCGATCAGCTTCGAAACGCCATGGGCGATCGCGGGATTGATCGTGTATTTGGCGATGTAGCGCTTGACCCGGAAATTGTCGTTGTCCTTGCCCTTGTCCTGCGGCAGCGAGCCGCGCTGCTTCTTCATCTTGTCGGCGGTCTGCCAGGTCCGGATGATGACCTCGCCGAGGCGGCCCATGGCCTGGGAGTCCGAGGAGATCATCGAAAGCGCGCCGAGATCATGCAGGATGTCCTCGGCCGCGATGGTCTCCTTGCGGATGCGGCTTTCGGCGAACGCCAGATCTTCCGCGATCGAGGGATCGAGGTGATGGCACACCATCAGCATGTCCAGATGCTCGTCGATGGTGTTGCGCGTGAAAGGCCGCGTCGGATTGGTCGAGGACGGCAGCACGTTCTTCAGCCCCGCGACCTTGATGATATCGGGGGCGTGACCGCCGCCGGCGCCCTCGGTGTGGAAGGCGTGGATGGTGCGGCCCTTGAAGGCCTTGATCGTATCCTCAACGAAGCCGGATTCGTTGAGCGTGTCGGTGTGGATCATTACCTGGATGTCGTGATCGTCGGCCACCGACAGGCAGGTGTCGATCGCGGCCGGCGTGGTGCCCCAGTCTTCGTGCAGCTTCAGCGCACAGGCGCCGGCCTTGATCATCTCGACCAGCGCGGCGGGCCGCGAGGCGTTACCCTTGCCGGAGATGCCGAGATTGACCGGGAAGGCGTCGAACGACTGGATCATCCGCCCCATGTGCCACGGCCCCGGCGTGCAGGTGGTAGCGAAGGTGCCGTGCGAGGGGCCGGTGCCGCCCCCGAGCATCGAGGTGACGCCGGACATCAGCGCGTGCTCGATCTGCTGCGGACAGATGAAATGGATGTGGCTGTCGAAGCCGCCGGCGGTGAGGATCTTACCTTCGCCCGCGATCACGTCCGTGCCGGGGCCGATGATGATGGTGACACCGGGCTGGATGTCGGGATTGCCGGCCTTGCCGATGCCGGCGATCATGCCGTCCTTGATCGCGACGTCGGCCTTCACGATACCCCAGTGATCGACGATCAGCGCGTTGGTGATGACGGTGTCCGCCGCGCCCTGCTTGTTGGTGACCTGCGACTGGCCCATGCCGTCGCGGATCACCTTGCCGCCGCCGAACTTCACTTCCTCGCCGTAGGTGGTGAAATCCTTCTCGACCTCGATGATGAGGTCGGTGTCGGCCAGCCGCACCTTGTCGCCGGTCGTCGGGCCGAACATGTCGGCATAGACGGAACGCTTTATTTTGACGGACATCACAAGCCCCGTTTGCGTTTGAATGCTGGATCGGCGCTCACAGCGAGGTCCTCGCTGTAAGCACCATGTCATCGAATGTCGTATCGATCCAAGAGTTGTCGCCGCGGCAACCGGCGACAACCTGCTCGGCCCAGTCGGTGTAATCGACGAGGTCGTCACGTTCCTCGGCCGTCGGATCCGAATGTACGCGCGCGCCGATATTGCTGATCTTGTCGGCGATCTTGATCAGCCTGGCGCCAGCCGACTTCTTCGGTGCGTCGAGCACCTGACGCCGCCGCCGCTCCGGCTTAGGCAGGCTCATATCGTCGGTGCATTCCTCGACAAGCGACGCGACACGGTCGGAGAATTTTTGCGCGAGCTCCTCGCGCGTGGTGTCGGTGTCCTCGATCGCATCATGCAGCCAGCCGGCTGCAACAAGTTCGGCGTCGGCGCCGTCGGTCGCGGTGGCAAGCAGGTTCGCGACCTCGGCGAGGTGGTTGATGTAAGGCTCATGACCGCGGCCCTTGCGCGCCATCCCGTTGTGACGGCGCGCGGCGAGCTCGGCGGCTTCGGAGACGAGGCGGACAGGTGACAGCATGGCAAAGTCCTCCGTTTTCGCCTCAACCGTGCCGCGCCACGCTCGTTCCTGTGGAATTCACAGCTTCCCCATCACGTCGCCGCGGAATCCGTAGATGGTCTTCTTGCCGGCCACCGCGACGAGCTGGACGTCACGGGTCTGGCCCGGCTCGAAGCGAACCGCGGTGCCGGCGGCGATGTCGAGGCGCATGCCGCGGGCCTTCTTGCGGTCGAACTTCAGGGCGGGGTTGGTCTCGAAGAAATGGTAATGCGAGCCGACCTGGATCGGACGGTCGCCGGTGTTGGCAACCGTCAGCATCACGGTCTTGCGGCCCGCGTTGAGCTCGATCTCGCCGTCCTGGATGAAGAGTTCGCCGGGGATCATTCTATCCTCCTCGTCATTCCGGGGCTCGCGCAACGAGAACCCGGAATCTCGATCAACAATTGCTGGATTCCGGGTTCGCCCTTCAGGCGCCCCGGAATGACGAATTCAAAACTACCTGATCGGTTCGTGCACGGTGACGAGCTTGGTGCCGTCCGGAAAGGTCGCCTCTACCTGGATGTCGTGGATCATCTCGGGAATGCCCGGCATCACCTGGTCGCGGTTGAGGACCTGCGCGCCCGCCTGCATCAACTCGGCGACGGTGCGACCGTCCCGCGCGCCCTCGAGGATGAAATCGGAGATGAGCGCGATCGCCTCGGGATGGTTGAGCTTGACGCCGCGATCCAGCCGGCGGCGGGCTACGATCGCCGCCATCGAGATCAGAAGCTTGTCCTTTTCGCGGGGAGACAGGTTCATGCGAAATCTCTTCCGTTCACTTCGTCAATTCAACCAGAGTCGCGGTAGCGCCGCGCCGGTGCGCGCCAATACGGCCATCATGTCACCGCGCAAGCACGCCGCATCTTGGGCACAGAACCGCGCCATTGCAAAGCCATTCCAGGCGGATATCCCGACCTCGCCGGCGAAGGATTCCGAGGCCTCGCGGAGACGCTCGATCAGGGCCTCGTCGCCGGGCACGATCAGCGCCGTCCCGATCGCAGCGCCGCCCTTCGCCACCGCCGATCGCGCAAGCTTTGCGCCGATATTGCCGTCGAGCCTGACCGTCTCGGCGAACACGAGCTTGCCGCCACGGCGCAGCCGCCAGCGGTCGACGAACTCGCCCTGCTCCATCCGTTCACCCATCGCGGTACGGCCGAACACCACGATCTCGCAGAGCAGGAGCGAGGCAGTTGCATCGAGGTCTATGTCGAAGCGACGCCGCACGCGCGCCCGGTCGAACAGGATCGTCTCCTGCGGCAGCCAGCCGAGATGTGCGCCTGCGGCAACCTTCAGCGCAATATTGAGCTCCGCCGCCTGCCCTGGCGCGCGGTAGACCTTTTCCGCGGCCGCCGTCGTCAGCGTCAGCTTCGAGCCATCTGCGGCCGCGATCTCGATGTCGAAGCGGTCGCCGCCGGCGACACCACCGGCGGTGTTGACGAACACACCGGAGAGACCCTCGTCCTCCGGCGAAGGGAAGCGAATGCGCAGGGAGCCGGACTCATGCAAGATCCCGCGACGTGTCACACCGTCGCGCGCGTGAACGTCGAAGCGCACCGCGCCGCGGGCACGGTTGGCGTCGAACACCGAAGATGTCGCCAAAACGTCGCTGCGCATCCGCCTCCCCAGCCGGTCGCGGCAGAATGGGCCTACAGCGCCATCTGGCGGCTGATTTCGCTCGCGTCGAGATTGGAGCGGTCGCAGGTGAACTTCACCGCGCCGCGATCCATCACCGCAAAACTGTCGCCGAGTTCGCAGGCAAAGTCGAGATATTGTTCGACCAGCACGATCGCGATGTTGCCGAGGTTGCGCAGGTACGAGATGGCACGGCCGATGTCCTTGATGATCGAGGGCTGGATGCCCTCCGTCGGCTCGTCGAGCAGCAGCAGCTTTGGCCGCATCACGAGCGCGCGCCCGATTGCGAGCTGTTGCTGCTGGCCACCGGAGAGGTCGCCACCGCGCCGGCCGAGCATGGATTGCAGCACCGGGAATAGCGAGTACACGTCGTCCGGAATGTGCTTGTCCTCGCGCCTGAGCGGGCCGAAGCCGGTCTTGAGATTCTCCTCGACCGTCAGGAGCGGAAAGATCTCGCGCCCCTGCGGCACGAAGCCGATGCCCTTGCGCGCACGCTCATAGGGCTTCAGGCCCGTGATATCGCTGCCGTCGAGCACGATCGCGCCCGACGAGATCGGGTACTGCCCGACCATGGCGCGCAGGAGTGAGGTCTTGCCGACGCCGTTGCGCCCGAGCACGCAGGTGACCTTGCCGGGCTCGGCCGCGATCGAGACGCCGCGCAGCGCCTGCGCCGCGCCGTAGAACAGGTTGATGTCCTTGACCTCAAGCATCGCTCAGCGCCCCAGATAGACTTCGATGACCCGCTCGTTGGACGAGACCTGGTCGATGGTGCCTTCCGCGAGCACGGTACCCTCGTGCAGGCAAGTGACCTTGACGCCGAGCTCGCGCACGAACGTCATGTCGTGTTCGACCACCATCACGGTGTGGGTCTTGTTGATTTGCTTGAGCAGCTCGGCGGTGAGATGCGTCTCGACGTCGGTCATCCCAGCGACGGGCTCGTCGACGAGAAGCAGTTTCGGATCCTGGGCGAGCAGCATGCCGATCTCGAGCCACTGCTTCTGGCCGTGGCTGAGGCTGCCGGCGAGACGGCTGCGGGCATCGGTGAGGCGGATCGTCTCCAGCACCTTGTCGATCTGCTCGGATTCCGCCCGGCTGCCGCGCCAGAACAGCGTACCCTTGACGCTGTGGTCGACATTGAGCGCGAGCAGCAAATTGTCCTGCACGGTCTGGCTCTCGAACACGGTCGGCTTCTGGAATTTGCGGCCGATGCCGAGTTCGGCGATGCGGGTCTCGTCCAGCCGCGTCAGATCGGTGACGCCGTCGAACAGCACGGTGCCTTCGTCGGGCTTGGTCTTGCCGGTGATGATGTCCATCATCGTGGTCTTGCCGGCGCCGTTCGGGCCGATGATGGCGCGCATCTCGCCGGGCTCGAGCGTCAGCGAGAGGTTGTTGATGGCGTGGAAGCCGTCGAACGAGACGTGCACGCCGTCGAGATAGAGCATCGCGGAGGTCGCGCGGGTGTCCATGACGTTCATTGCGCTTCCTCCGCCATTTTGGCTTCGGTGACGCCGTCCTCGGCCGCGGCGCTCGTAGTTTTCTCCGCGAGGCGCCTTTCCTTCGACGAGTCCCACCAGGCGTTGAAAGTGCCGACGATACCCTTGGGCAGCAGCAGCGTCACCAGGATGAACATGGCACCCAGCATGAACAGCCAGTAGGGCGCAAGCATGCCGGAGGTGAAGAACGTTTTCGCGTAGTTGACGACGACGGCGCCAAGCGCAGCGCCGACCAGCGTACCGCGGCCCCCGACGGCAACCCAGATCACCGCCTCGATCGAATTGCCCGGAGCGAATTCGCTCGGGTTGATGATGCCGACCTGCGGCACATAGAGCGCGCCGGCGACGCCAGCCATGCAGGCCGACACCGTGAACACGAACAGCTTGTAGGATTCGACGCGATAGCCAAGGAAGCGCGTACGCGATTCCGCATCGCGCACGGCGATCAGCACCTTGCCGAGCTTGGACGAAACGATGGCGCGGCAGATCAGGAAGCCAGCGATCAGCGCCAGGCAGCTCAGCGCGAACAGCGCAGCACGCGTGCCCTCGGCCTGCACGTTGAAGCCCAAAATGTCCTTGAAGTCGGTCATGCCGTTGTTGCCGCCGAAGCCGAAATCATTGCGGAAGAAAGCAAGCAGCAGCGCATAGGTCATCGCCTGCGTGATGATCGACAGATACACGCCCGTGACGCGCGAGCGGAAGGCGAGCCAGCCGAAGCAAAAGGCCAGCAGCCCCGGCACGATCAGCACCATCAGCGCGGCAAACCAGAACATGTCGAAGCCGTACCAGTACCAGGGCAGCTTCGAATAGTTCAGGAACACCATGAAGTCCGGCAGGATCGGGTTGCCGTAGACGCCGCGGCTGCCGATCTGCCGCATCAGATACATGCCCATCGCGTAGCCGCCGAGCGCGAAGAAGGCGCCGTGGCCGAGCGAGAGGATGCCGCAATAGCCCCAGATCAGGTCGATCGAGAGCGCCAGGATGGCGTAGCAGACATATTTGCCCCAGAGCGCGACGAGATAAGTCGGCACTTGCAGGAACGAGCCCGCCGGCAGCAGCAGGTTGGAGAGCGGGATGAGGATGCCGCAGGCCACGACGACGGCAAGGAAGATCGTCGCGCCGCGGTCCAGCGATCGCGTCAGCATGTGAGGGGTCATGCTTCCACCGCACGGCCCTTGAGCGCGAACAGGCCGCGCGGCCGCTTTTGAATGAACAGGATGATGAGAACGAGGATGGCGATCTTGCCGAGCACGGCGCCGGCGACCGGCTCCAGGAATTTGTTGGCTATGCCGAGCGTGAAGGCGCCGACCAGCGTGCCCCAGAGATTGCCAACGCCGCCGAACACCACGACCATGAAGCTGTCGATAATGTAGCTCTGGCCGAGATTGGGGCTGACATTGTCGATCTGCGACAGCGCTACGCCGGCGATGCCGGCGATGCCCGAGCCGAGGCCGAAGGTCAGTGCGTCGACACGCGAAGTCGCGATGCCCATCGAGGCCGCCATGCGGCGGTTCTGCGTCACCGCGCGCATCTCGAGCCCGAGCGCCGTGTAGCGCAGCATCGCGAGCAGGATCGCGAACACCGCGAGCGTGAAGACCAGGATCCAGAGCCGGTTATAGGTGATGGTGATCTGGCCGAGTTCGAACGCGCCGCTCATCCAGGAGGGGTTGCCGACCTCGCGGTTGGTCGGACCGAACATGGTGCGCACCGCCTGCTGCAGCACCAGCGACAGGCCCCACGTCGCCAGCAGCGTCTCCAGCGGACGGCCATAGAGAAAGCGGATGATGCTGCGCTCGATCACGACGCCGAGCGCGCCCGCCACCAGGAAGGCCAGCGGCACCGCGATCAGCAGCGAGTAGTCGAACAGGCCGGGATAGCGGGTGCGGATCACCTCCTGCACCACGAAGGTGGTGTAGGCCCCGATCATCACCATCTCGCCATGGGCCATATTGATGACGCCCATCACGCCGAAAGTGATGGCCAGCCCGATCGCGGCAAGCAGCAGCACCGAACCGAGCGAGAGGCCGTACCAGGCATTCTGCACCATCGACCAGACCGCGAGCGAACTCTGGATCGAGCCGATTGCGCTCGCGGCAGCCTTGGTCACCGAGGCCGGCTGGTCGCCCATGCCGGTGAGCAGCGCCATCGCCTCCTGGTCGCCGCGCGCCTTGATGGTGGCAACAGCTTCGAGCTTCTCCACCTCGGTGGCGTCAGGCTTGAACAACAAGATCGCCGCACGGGCGTCGCCGAGCGCAGCCTTGACGGATCGGTTGGTTTCCTTGGCGAGCGCGCCATCGACGGCTTCGAGCGACGTCTCCTCATGCGACTTGAAGACGGATTGCGCGGCCTGGAGCCGCGCTCCGATGTCCGGTGACTGCAGCGTCAGGCTGCCGATCGCGGCATCGACGCTCCGGCGCAGGCGGTTGTTGAGGCGGACCGCGCTTGCACTGTCGGGTACGCTGGCCACGGCCTGACCGGTCGCGGCATCAATCGACTTGCCGTCCGCGCCGGTGACGTAAACCTTCTTGCTATCGGGATCGGCCATGAGCCGGCCGTCCTGGAGCGCGCTGATGATCGGAAAGGCCAGCGTATTGCCGCTGCTCGCGACGACGCCGATCGCCTCTTCCGTGTCGGAATAATCATCGTTGGCGAATTTGGCGACCGCATCCTCGAACGGGCCGGCGAAGGCCGGCAGTGCGAACGCGATCAGGAATAACGAGAGCAGGAGCGAACAGAGGCGGGCGGACAAATTGGCTGGCACTGTGAAAGACCCCGGCAGAAAAGGGTGGAGAAGGCGGCGGGATCGCCGCCTTCTCCGATCGTGCAATGGAGCGTCAGATCCGGATCAGGAGCCCGAACCGAGACACTTGTTGGTCTTGGTGTTGAAGTTACCGCACTTCTTGCCAACCCAGTCGCCGACCAGGTCCTTGGAGCCGTCGAGCTCCTTCGACCAGGCGTCGCCCGCGACAAGACCCGGGGTCTTCCACACCACGTCGAACTGGCCGTTGGCTTTAATTTCGCCAATGAACACCGGCTTGGTGATGTGATGGTTGGGAAGCATCTTGGAGGTGCCGCCGGTCAGGTTCTTGGCTTCGATGCCCGGGAGCGCATCGATCACCTTGTCCGGATCGGTCGACTTCACCTTCTCGACCGCCTTGACCCACATGTCGAAGCCGATCACGTGCGCTTCCATCGGATCGTTGGTCACGCGCTTCGGATTCTTGGTGTAGGTCTGCCACGCCTTGATGAACTTCTCGTTCTCCGGCGACTTGATCGACTGGAAGTAGTTCCAGGCGGCGAGATGGCCGAGCAGCGGCTTGGTGTCGATGCCGGCGAGTTCTTCCTCACCCACCGAGAACGCGACGACCGGGATGTCCTTCGCCTTGATGCCCTGGTTGCCGAGCTCCTTGTAGAAGGGAACGTTGGCGTCGCCGTTGATGGTCGAGACCACCGCGGTCTTCTTGCCGGCCGAGCCGAACTTCTTGATGTCGGCCACGATCGTCTGCCAGTCGGAATGACCGAACGGCGTGTAGTTGATCATGATGTCTTCCTGGGCGACACCCTTGGACTTCAGATAGGCTTCCAGGATCTTGTTGGTGGTGCGCGGATAGACGTAGTCGGTGCCCGCGAGCACCCAGCGCTTCACCTTCTCGTCCTTCATCAGATAGTCGACGGCGGGGATCGCCTGCTGGTTCGGCGCGGCACCGGTGTAGAACACGTTGCGCTCGCTCTCCTCGCCCTCGTACTGCACGGGGTAGAACAGAATGCTGTTCAGCTCCTTGAACACCGGGAGCACCGACTTGCGCGACACCGAGGTCCAGCAGCCGAACACGACCGAGACCTTGTCCTTGGTGATCAGCTCGCGCGCCTTCTCGGCGAACAGCGGCCAATTCGAAGCGGGATCGACCACGACGGCTTCGAGCTTCTTGCCGTTGACGCCGCCCTTCTTGTTCTGCTCGTCGATCAGGAAGAGGATGGTGTCCTTCAGCGTGGTTTCGCTGATGGCCATGGTGCCGGAGAGGGAATGAAGCACGCCGACCTTGATGGTGTCGTCCGCGGCTTTCGCACCAGAAATGGAAGCCAGACCAAGCATCAGTCCGGCGGTCGCGGCTAGAACGCCACGGCGGCTAAATGGCGCCGCTATATCGTGAGTGGATTTGCTATGCATGAGTGTCTCATCTCCCTGACGCAGACGTGAAAACGCTGCGAAACGGCCCCAACGGCCGCCTGCGATTAACGGATTCGCAAGAACCGTGCCATGGATTAGACACCTATTAACGCATTGATTCTGTTGAAAAAAGTGAGAGAAAACGAAGGACCGCCATGACCAAGCCGCCTAAACATTGAGCAATTCAAATGTATGCGAATGCGGCAAGCAGGTTAATTTATAAGCAAATTCCTCGCTCTGGCTAAATTTCCGGCATAACTATTTCTGCACCGCGATCGCCGTTTGTGTGGGGTGTGCCTTGAAAGCGCCGCCTCAATGTTCCATATGGAAGCCGAGGCCTCCTGCGAATCAGGAGACCGTTGCGAGCCGCGTGTTCTTAAGCCCTTGCGGGCGTTTGGCTTGCCCCATCCCATCAAGCCATCCGACACCCCAAACACGCAGGTGTCCCTCTCGACACCCTTTTGCGCGCGCCGCGCTGAATGCGCCGGGCGCCCGCTTTTGACATGGAAAGAACCCATCTTTTGACTTCGTTTCAGGATTTCGGCCTCGCCGAACCCATCGCGCGTGCTCTCACCGAAGAGAACTACGTCACCCCCACCCCCATCCAGGCCCAGACGATTCCGACCGCGCTGACCGGCCGCGACGTCGTCGGCATCGCCCAGACCGGAACCGGCAAGACTGCGTCCTTCGCGCTGCCGATCCTGCACCGCCTGCTTGAGAATCGCATCAAGCCGCAGCCGAAGACGGCCCGCGTCCTGGTGCTGTCGCCGACCCGCGAACTGTCCGGCCAGATCCTCGACAGTTTCAACGCCTATGGCCGCCACATCCGCTTGTCCTCGACGCTCGCCATCGGCGGCGTGCCGATGGGCCGTCAGGTCCGCTCGCTGATGCAGGGCGTCGAGGTGCTGGTCGCCACCCCCGGCCGTTTGCTCGACCTCGTGCAGAGCAACGGACTGAAGCTTGGAAGCGTCGAGTTCCTCGTGCTCGACGAGGCCGACCGCATGCTCGACATGGGCTTCATCAACGACATCCGGAAAATCGTCGCCAAGCTGCCGATCAAGCGGCAAACGCTGTTCTTCTCGGCCACCATGCCGAAGGATATCGCCGAGCTGGCCGACGCCATGCTGCGCGACCCCGCCCGCGTCGCGGTGACCCCGGTCTCCTCGACCGTGGAGCGCATCCAGCAGCGCATCATCCAGGTCGACTTCTCCGCGAAGCCGGCGTTCCTCGCCCAGCTGTTGAAACAGGAGCAGGTCAACCGCGCATTGGTTTTCACCCGCACCAAGCACGGCGCGGATAAGGTGGTGAAGACGCTCGAGAAGGCCGGCATTCCCGCCAGCGCCATCCATGGCAACAAGTCGCAGAACCACCGCGAACGGACACTCGCGCTGTTCCGCACCGGCGAGATCCGCACGCTCGTCGCCACCGATATCGCCGCCCGCGGCATCGATGTCGACGGCATCACCCACGTCATCAATTTCGACCTGCCCAACGTGCCGGAGACCTATGTGCATCGCATCGGCCGCACCGCGCGCGCGGGTGCCGAGGGCACCGCGATCTCGCTGGTCGCGGGCGGCGAGGAGCTCAGCTATCTCCGCGACATCGAGCGGCTGATCAAGGTGGCGCTGCCGCGTGAGGATCGCCGTACCGACGCCGGCCGCCGCGATGCGGGCCCGCCCCCGCAGCAGCAACGACAGGGTCGGCCGAGCCGCCCGGGCCAGCGTCCGCAAGGCGCAAGGCATGGTGAGGGACGCCACGGTGACGGTCGCCGTGCCGACGAAAGGCATGCGGACGGGCGACACCACAGTGCCGCCAAGCAGGGCGACGGAAGGCCCGGCGAGGGACGGCATGGCGACGCCAGGCGTGCTGACGCACGGCCCGGGAGTGGCCCGAAGGCTTCGAAGGCTCCTCGTCGCGACCACGCCGGCGGCAAGGCGCATTCTTCGCCAAACGGCCGTCCGGAACAGCGTTCCGCGCATAGCGCCGGGGCGTCTGATGGGATACAAGGCGTTGCCTTTTTGCGCCGCGAGAGTCGGCCGAACGGCCAACCGAACCGCAAACCCCATTCGCACTAGCCGTCCACGACCTGGAGAAATTCATGGCTAAGGAAGAGCTGATCCAGTTCGAAGGACTGGTCACCGAAATCCTCCCCGACGCGCGCTACCGCGTGCAACTCGACGCCGGACACGAGATCGTCGCCTACACCGCCGGCAAGATGAAGAAGAACCGCATCAAGACTCTGGCGGGCGACCGCGTGACGGTGGAGATGTCGCCCTATGACCTCGAAAAGGGCCGGCTGATTTTCCGCCACAAGGACGAACGTCCGAGCGGGATGGGCGGACCTCCGCGTCCCGGACAGCGCGGCGGCCAGTTCCGCAGACGCTAGTCGGGGCCCAGCGCGCGAGCGCGGACCTGAAATTCCGACCTGTATGCTGATCCGCCGTGACCATCACGGCGGATCAAAAAATCGTGCACGTCAGCATTGTTTTGGGACTCTGTTTCCAATAAAATGAATTAATCGATTTTCGGCCGGACGACATTAGCATCCACCGGTACAGCCGGTTCAGACACGCTGACGACCCTTCCAAAAATTCGATCTAACCTGTCCGCGCAAGCGGGCTCTGACATTGTGTTATCTGAGAAGGGACTACCCCCATGAGCATGGGAACCGTGAAGTGGTTTAACGCGACCAAAGGCTTCGGCTTCATCCAGCCCGACGATGGCGGCCAGGACGTGTTCGTCCACATCAGCGCTGTGGAGCGTGCAGGCCTCGGCACGCTGCGCGAAGGTCAGAAGATCTCCTACGAGATCGTGGCCGACCGCCGTTCCGGCAAGTCGGCAGCGGACAATCTCCGCTCCGCCGGTTGAGCCTACCGCTTACGGGCCCCGATCGGCTCGAGCGAACAATCAAGGAAAAGGCCGGACGCGACGCCCGGCCTTTTTTCAATCCAGGATCTGCTCTCGTATTTCAGCACGGCGACACTACGCCGGTGTAAGGAACGCAGGTGACCTGGCGCGGCCGCGTGTAGGAGACATCGCTCAGCGTGATGCCCGACTTCAGGACGAACTTGACGGAAGGCGTGTACACGTAGCTCGCCTGGCTGAAAATGAGGTAGGTCGACGGGATCAAGAGCGTCGGCGGAATCATCGAGGTGACCGTGGTACCCTGAGCCAGAGCCGGGGGCGGAGCCGTCAGCGTGGCCTGCGTCGCACCGTTCGCAATGGTGGCGGACTTGCTCCATTGAATCTTGGCGACACTGCTTGAATCGATTTTGATCTGAACCACCGTGCCGTTCACAAGCGTAGCGTCGTAAGGCATGATCATCGATATGCTTGCGGTGAACGTGTCCTGCAGGTCGCCATTGTCGACCGATGTTGACTGCGACGTCAAATCGGACAGAGTCCGTGCAATCATTGTGACTTTGCGATTGATCGCCACGGCCGACGAAAATTCGACGGTGCCGAAGAACATCACCAGCATTAGCGGCACGATGACCGCGAACTCGGTCGCCGCGATCGCACGCCTGTCGGCGACGAAGTCGCGCACGGAGCTACGGGCATTCCTCCAGATATTCGCAATCGCCTGCATCGGTGCGCTCGGATCCATCTGTCTCAAAAGGGTTCATTCTTGAAGGCCGCGGTCGCCACCAGCAGCCGCTTGTTGCTGCAGCCCATGTTGAAGCCAAGGCCGGTGACGAAGAGCGGCCACCGATAGAACAGCCGCACCACGACGACCTGGCCGCCGCTCCCGGCAACGTACTGCACGCCGGTCGGGTTGAAGCTGCAGGAATTGCCATAGTTGGTGAGGCTTAGCGCGCCGAAGGAATTTGTACTCACGACGTCGACATAGAGTTTGCTGCAATCAAACAGCGCCGGGATCTGGCTGCAGACGTAAGCCTTGAACGTCGTTTGCGTGCAGGGCTTGCTCACGCCGGACACCGCGCAGGCCGCCAGCGAGCCGGATTGCGCCTGCGCCTGCCCGGTCAGCAACGCGCGCGCAGAATTCTGCGAGACACTCTCGAGCACCTGGCTCGCCAAGAACATCAGCGCCGTCTCGATGACGGCGAACAGCAGTGCGAAGAACATCGGTGCGACCAGCGCGAACTCGACGGCTGCGGAGCCGCGGCGGCTGCCGCGAAACCGGCGCAGCGTGGCGAGGAGCGTAAACCTCGTAGGTGCAGGCGAAGGCATCAAATTCCCCAGCGGCAGCAGCAATGATCTGCCATGTTCAGTAGCGGAAACTGATTGTTTAAGTGTTTCAGGCGATCCGCACGGGGCGGCCCGGGCCGTTAAGGGCCGGTTAACCGCGAACGACCAGGGCATGGAGACGAGGGCACGGAGAGAGAAACTCGCGCGCGTGCGTCGGGCGGGGACGATCCTTGCCCCGGCAAACCCGCCAATCAAACTCGCTGGTTGTCTTGCTTAGTTCGTCTTGGCGCCCGCACCGGCACTGCCGCTGGCCGAGCCGCTCAACGAACCGGCCTGGCTCATCGCGCTGTTGAAGTAGGTGTCGCTGTCGCCGAGCGTCACGCGGCGCTGGCAAAGCGGCGCGCAGCTGTAGGACTCCCGGTCGATCCCGCGATAGACGGTCACGAGCCGATCGCTCGGACCTTCGACCTGGATCTGGCGGTCGACCAGGATCTCGCCGCCCCGGTCGAGCGCGATGAAATTGGTGGCGCCATAGCCCTTTCCGGTGACGACGATCATGCCGCCGGGCTGGAGCGTGACGTCGGCGATCAGGGGATTGCCGACCACGATGGTTGCCACCTTGCCAGGCAGCCGCACCAGCTTGGCCTGGTCGACATTGACGGCGATGGTATCGGCGGACTCGGCAACGACGGTAGCCGGCGACGCCAGCACCGCGGCCGCAACCAGAAGACACACGCGCGCATGACGGCGCAGAAGTTGTTTACGCATACTCTTACCCCCGGGACGTGACAAACCGGCAGAAGCGATCAGATAACAGCCGAGCCGGTGGCCGACCCGGCTAACCTGCCCTCAATTCGTGAACGTTCCGCAAATTCGCCGACTATTGTTTGAACGGACTGGCGTTTCGCGGCCCTTGAGAACCTAGCGACGGAACGGATAGGCAAGCTGCCCTCCGATTTCCTTCGGCATGGTGGCTTCATCCTTGCCGTAATCCTGCGGCAGTTGCCCCTCGGGCATGCGGAAAGTGCCGAACAGCACGTCCCAGATCGGGAACGTGCCGGCAAAATTGGTGTCGCCGCCCTCTGCGAGCGAGGTGTGGTGCCAGCGGTGGAACACCGGCGTCGCCAGCACATATTTGAGCGGCCCGAAGGTCCAGTTCAGGTTGGCGTGCACGAAGGCCGAATGGAAGGTCGTGAACGGGGCGAGCCAGACCATGGCGTTCGGCGAAATGCCGGCCATCAGCAGCACGACATCGACCGCGATCGTACCGAGCACGAGATTGACGGGATGGAAGCGGGCCGCAGAAATCCAGCTGATCTCCTCCGAGGAGTGATGGATCGCGTGGTACTTCCAGAACCCTCCGCCGTGAAACAGCCGGTGCAGCCAGTACAGCATGAAATCGGACAGCACCAGGAACAGCACGGCCTGAACCCAGAGCGGCAATAGCGACAGCGGGCCGTGGCCATTGTCGTAGAAGGCGATGAGCCCGTCGGCATCATGGATGTTGAAGACGAAGCTCGCGCCGACGATCAGAAGGCTGATCCGCATGACGCGCGCGAACACCGGAACGACAAACCAGTAGCAGATGTCCGTGACGATCTCCCGCTTACGCCACCAGGGCACACCGGGATTGCAGGCCCAGACATGCTCGAGCACGGTGAAGACCACCGCGAGCGCGAAGGTCGTGGGGATCACCTTCGCGATGGTCTCGCCGAGCATCAGGGCGATTTCCATGGGCAGGCTCGACATTGTCGCCTCTCTTGCGAATTGCAGGTCCCGCCTACGCGTACTCCCCCAAATTTAAGGGACGGTGAAGCCGGTGCTGCGCTTGCTGCACATCCGGAACCGGAATGAATCGCAGCTCGCACCTTAAGGCGAAATTCACTCTGGCCAGCGGCAGGCGGGTTTGCCCGATCGAATTAACTCTCCCGAAAGAGCTCGGATCTCATGGTTATTGCGTCAAGCACAACGCCGAACGAGGCGATCCCACCCCAGATGGAGTTTTGTTCATGAAGAACCTGATTGCGCGTTTCGCGAAAGATGAATCCGGCGCCACCGCCATCGAATACGGTCTGATCGCCGCCGGCATCGCGCTGGCCATCATCACCGTCGTCAACAATCTCGGCACCACGCTGAACGCCAAGTTCACCTCGATCAGCACCTCGCTGAAGTAAGCGATCGACGAACGACTGCAAAAGCCCCGGACTTCCGGGGCCTTTGTTTTTCAGACGGCGAGTTCCAGTGGCGTTGAGCAAGTACAGAACCGATGCCGCGGTCGCGGCCAACGTGGCGGAGGCGGCGCAGACCGGCTCGCCGGCTTACTGGGTCTGCCTTGCCCTGCTGCTTGCGACGGTCGCGCTCGCCGCACGCATCGCCCTCCTCTGGTGAGCACGCTTTCGGCGGGTTTCGCTCCTCGAGACCGCCGCCGTTTTCGGTTTGTTTAGCACTGCCGGCTACAATCTGGCGACGCCAGCTCCGCGGCAAACCCAGGCCTCAAGACGCAGCCCATGATCCTCGACCTTGCGCGCCTTCTGCTCTTCCCTGCCCTGATGGCGTTTGCCGCCGCGAGCGATCTCTTCACGATGACGATCTCTAACCGCGTATCGCTGGCGCTGGTCGCTGGCTTTTTCGCGCTCGCTCTCGCCGGTGGCATGGCACCTTACGAGATGCTGAGCCATGTCGGCGCCGGCGCGCTTGTCCTGGTCGTGGCCTTCACCTGTTTTGCGATGGGCTGGGTCGGCGGCGGCGATGCCAAGGTCGCGGCCTCGGTCGCACTCTGGTTCGGGTTCGCGCAGCTGATGAATTTCGTGCTCTACGCCTCGCTGTTCGGCGGGGCGCTGACGCTACTCCTGCTCCAGTTCCGGCAGTGGCCGCTGCCATACGGGCTCGCGGGCCAAGCCTGGCTCGCGCGGCTGCACGCTAAGGAGAGCGGCATTCCCTACGGCATCGCGCTCGCACTGAGCGCGCTGATGGTCTACCCGGAGACCGAGTGGGTGAAGGCGATCGACCTCGCTCACCTCGCATTGCGCTGAACGCATCGGGTAACCCGGCGTTAAGGCGATTTAGATACGCCTCATTAACCATGCTTTGACGAATAGCTGGTCAACTGCCGATTACGGCGGCGTCAGCGTCGCAGCGTTTGTTGGAAAGTGAAGCGTATGAATAGGGCACGCATTGTCGTCCTGACGGTCGCCATCTGCGCCGGCGGTGTCGCCGCGTATCTGGCGAGCGGCTCGGACAATTCTGCACCGCCTCCGGCTCCGGTCGCGCAGCTTCCCACCGTCGACGTCCTGGTTGCGAAGAACGACATCGGCCTCGGCCAGACCGTCAAGCCGGAAGACGTGCAATGGCAGACATGGCCATCCGCGACCGCCAGCGCCACCTTCATCCGCCGCAACGAGCGCCCCGAGGGGGTAACCCAGGTCACCGGCTCGATCGCACGATCCCCGTTCATCCAGGGTGAGCCGATCCGCGACCAGAAGCTGGTCAAGGCCGAAGGCTCCGGCTTCATGGCGGCAATCCTGCCCACCGGCATGCGGGCGATTTCGACAGAGATCTCGCCCGAGACCGGCGCAGGCGGCTTCATCCTGCCCAACGACCGCGTCGACGTGCTTCTGACGCGCCGTCTCAAGAACCCTGACCAGACCAGCGGCGCTCCTGATGTGATCACGACCGAGATCATCCTGGCCAATATCCGCGTCCTGGCCATCGACCAGGCGCCGAAGGAGAAGGACGGGCAGAACGCGGTGGTCGGCAAGACCGTCACCCTCGAGCTCAATCCTGCGCAGACCGCGACGCTCTCCTCCGCACGCCAGAGCGGCACGCTCTCGCTGGCGCTGCGCAGCATCGTCGACGTCAAGCTGAGCGAGATCACGCTCGACGATTCCGCGCAGAAGCGCGAGGGCGTTTCGATCATTCGGTACGGTATCCCAAGCTCGACGGCGAAGGCACGATGAGGACTGTCGATATGAAATGCAGGGCGAAGTTGGCGACGATGCGAACCCCTGTGGTCCGCGCCCTGTCGTTTTCGGCCGCCGTCGCGCTCGCGTTCAACCCGGTGCTGACGCCAGCGGTCGCCGCCGACTATCGCCCTGTGGCGCAGGCTGCGGCCGACGGCCAGATGAACGCGCGATTTCTCTCGCTCGGCGTCGGCAAGTCGATCGTGATCGACCTTCCGCGCGACATCAAGGACGTGCTCGTCGCCGATCCCAAGATCGCCAATGCGGTCGTCCGCTCGGCGCAGCGCGCCTACATCATCGGCGCCTCGATCGGCCAGACCAACATCGTGTTCTTCGATTCCGCCGGCCAGCAGATCGCGGCCTATGACATCGCGGTCAAGCGGGACCTCAACGGCGTGCGGGCCGCGCTGAAGCAGGTCCTGCCGAATTCAGACATCCAGATCGATGGACTGGGGGACGGCATCATCCTGACCGGTTCGGCCGCGAATCCAGTCGAAGCCCAGCAGGCCAACGACCTCGCTGCGCGCCTCGCCGGCGGCCCCGAGAAGGTCGTGAACTCGATCGTGATCCGCGGCCGCGACCAGGTCATGCTCAAGGTGACCGTCGCCGAAGTGCAGCGCAGCATCATCAAGCAGCTCGGAATCGACCTCACCGCCAACCTGAGCTACGGCACCTCGGTCGTCAGCTTCAGCAACTCCAATCCGTTCACGGCTCTCGGCCACAACCTCGTCGACGGCAACAACCTGACCACCAAGTTCGGCGGCGCCCCGTCAGTGCAGGCCACGTTGCGTGCGATGGAGACCGCGGGCGTGATCCGGACGCTGGCCGAACCGAATCTGACCGCGATCTCCGGCGAATCGGCAACGTTCATCGCCGGCGGTGAATTTCCGGTTCCTGCGGGTTATGCGTGCGACCCCACCACGCACGTTTGTACCACCCAGATCAGCTTCAAGAAGTTCGGCATCTCGCTCAACTTCACCCCCGTCGTTCTCACCGAGGGCAAGATCAGCCTGCGGGTGATGACCGAGGTGTCCGAGCTCTCGAACGAAAACGCGATCACGCTGTCCCAGGCCGTGACCTCGACCTCGGTCAACTCGCTCACTGTGCCCTCGATCAAGACCCGCCGCGCAGAAACCTCGCTGGAAATTCCCTCCGGCGGCGCGATGGCGATGGCTGGCCTGATCCAGCAGCAGACCAAGCAGGCGGTCAGCGGACTGCCGGGTCTGATGCAGCTCCCGGTCCTCGGCACGCTGTTCCGCAGCCGCGACTTCGTCAACAACGCGACCGAGCTGGTCGTGATCGTGACGCCCTACATCGTTCGCGCAGTTGCGCAAAAGGATCTGTCGCGGCCGGATGATGGCTTCTCCGCGCCTGCGGATCCGCAGGCCGAACTGCTCGGCAACATCAACCGCATCTACGGCGTGCCCGGCCGGACCGAACCGGCCAAGAACTACCGCGGCACCTACGGCTTCATCACCGACTGAGGCGGAACGGGGACTTCATGACGATCACTAGACCACCCCAGATTCGCAGACGCGCCATCCACCTCGGCGGCGCGCTCGTCGGCATGGCGCTCGCCCTTGGCGGCTGCCAGCATGACGAAGCGGTCACGGCCTCCATTCCCGACGACTACAAGCAGCGCCATCCGATCGCGATCGAGGAGCAGAATCGCTCCATCGTCGTCTTCGTCGGCCATGCCCGCGGCGGCTTGACCGCCGCCCAGCGCGCCGACGTGATGGGCGTCGCGTCGGCTTGGATGCACGAAGGTACCGGCGCGATCCGGATCGACGTGCCGTCCGGCACGCCCAACGCGCGCCCGGTCGCGGACACGATGCGCGAAATCCAGGCAATGCTGTCGGCGGCGGGCGTTCCGCCGCGCGGCGTCATCGCCCGCTCTTACCAGCCGGAAGACAGGCGCTTCCTGCCGCCGATCCGGCTCACCTATTCCAAGATCGCCGCGGTCGCGGGTCCCTGCGGCCTGTGGCCGGAAGACATCGGACCTTCGATGAAGAACAAGCGCTGGTTCGAGAACAAGGACTATTACAATTACGGCTGCGCCTATCAGCGCAACCTCGCGGCGATGGTCGACAATCCGTCGGATCTCGAGCAGCCGCGGCCCGAAACGCCGTCCTACACGGCGCGGCGCACCGCCGCGTTCGAAAAATATCGCAAGGGAATGCCGACGGCGGTCGCCTATCCCGAGGCCGACAAGGCCAAACTCAGCGACACCGGCAGATGATCAGCTACGCTCGCCAGCCCCAAGAAGAGCAGACCGAGGCATCGCTCCCGCCGGCCGAGGAGCATATTGCGCCTGCGCCGCGCGTTTCCGTCCAGGCTTTCTGCGAGACCGTGGAAACGGCGGCCGCCGTGCAGTCGGCCGGCGAAGACCGCCGTCTCGGCAAGGCCCATCTGAAGATCCAGATGGGCGGTATGGCAGCTGCGGTCGAAGCCTATCGCTCGGCACCCACGCCGAACGTGATCGTGCTCGAAAGCGACGGCCGCAACGACCTCCTGGGCGGCCTCGACCATCTCGCGACCGTCTGCGACGCCGGCACCCGCGTGGTCGTGATCGGCCGCATCAACGACGTCATGCTCTACCGCGAGCTGGTCCGCCGCGGCGTCAGCGACTACGTGCTTGCGCCGGTCGGCGCGATCGACGTCGTGCGCTCGATCTGCAACCTGTTCTCGGCGCCGGAAGCCAAGGCCGTCGGCCGCATCATCGCCGTGGTCGGCGCCAAGGGCGGCGTCGGCGCGTCAACCATCTCCCACAACGTCGCCTGGGCGATCGCCCGCGATCTCGCGATGGACGCAGTCGTTGCCGACCTCGACCTCGCCTTCGGCACTGCCGGGCTCGACTATAACCAGGATCCGCCACAGGGTATTGCCGACGCCGTGTTCTCGCCCGATCGCGTCGATACCGCCTTCATCGACCGCCTGCTGTCGAAATGCACTGACCACCTCAGCCTGCTGGCGGCGCCGGCGACGCTCGACCGGGTCTATGATTTCGGCGTCGACGCCTTCGATGCCGTGTTCGACACGCTGCGCTCCACCATGCCCTGCATCGTGCTCGACGTTCCACACCAATGGTCCGGCTGGACCAAACGCGCGCTGATCGGAGCGGACGACATCCTGATCGTGGCGGCGCCCGACCTCGCCAATTTGCGCAACACCAAGAACCTATTCGATCTCCTGAAGGCCGCGCGCCCCAACGACCGTCCGCCGCTCTACTGCCTGAACCAGGTCGGCGTGCCGAAACGGCCCGAAATCGCCGCGGCGGAGTTCGCCAAGGCGATCGAGAGCCAGCCGGTCGTCTCGATCCCGTTCGAGCCGCAGATCTTCGGCTCGGCGGCCAATAACGGCCAGATGATCGCAGAGATCTCGGCCAACCATAAGTCGATCGAGATGTTCCTTCAGATCGCCCAGCGCCTGACCGGCCGAAGCGAAACGAAGAAGCAAAAGTCGTCCCTGCTTTCACCCCTGATTGAGAAGTTGCGGGGAAAATAGGTCGCCGCATGGAGTTTTTAAGTGTTCGGTAAGCGTAGCGGAACAGACACCGACCCTCGGGCCCCAAAGCCCGGTGCCGTGTCGCCAGAGCCTGCCCAGGCTTCGGCGCCGACCGTGTCGCGCGTGCCGCCGCCGCCGGCAGTCTCCTCGCCGCCCCTTGCCCCGGCGAAGCCTGCGCCGACCATGGAAGCCCGCCGCTCGGACAATTATTACGAGGTCAAGGCGACCATCTTCGGCGCGCTGATCGAGGCCATCGACCTCGCCCAGCTCGCCAAGCTCGATTCGGAGTCCGCGCGCGAGGAAATCCGGGACATCGTCAACGAGATCATCGCGATCAAGAACATCGTGATGTCGATCGCCGAGCAGGAAGAGCTGCTCGACGACATCTGCAATGACGTCCTCGGCTACGGTCCGCTGGAGCCGCTGTTGTCGCGCGACGACATCGCCGACATCATGGTCAACGGCGCCGACACCGTTTACATCGAGGTCGCCGGCAAGATCCAACGCACCGGTATCCGCTTCCGCGACAATCAGCAGCTCCTCAACATCTGCCAGCGTATCGTCAGCCAGGTCGGCCGGCGCGTCGACGAATCCTCGCCGATCTGCGACGCGCGCCTGGCCGACGGCTCCCGCGTCAACGCCATCGTGCCCCCGCTGTCGATCGACGGCCCCACGCTCACCATCCGCAAATTCAAGAAGGACAAGCTGACGCTCGATCAGCTCGTCAAGTTCGGCGCAATCTCGCCGGAGGGCGCGGAAATCCTACAGATCATCGGCCGCGTCCGCTGCAACGTGCTGATCTCCGGCGGTACGGGCTCGGGCAAGACCACGTTGCTCAACTGCCTGACCAACTACATCGAGCACGACGAGCGCGTCATCACCTGCGAAGACGCCGCCGAACTCCAGCTCCAGCAGCCGCACGTGGTGCGACTGGAGACCCGCCCGCCCAACATCGAGGGCGAGGGCCAGGTCACCATGCGCGAGCTGGTGCGCAACTGCCTGCGTATGCGTCCCGAGCGCATCATCGTCGGCGAAGTCCGCGGACCCGAGGCGTTCGACCTGCTCCAGGCCATGAACACCGGCCATGACGGCTCGATGGGCACGCTGCACGCCAACAATCCGCGCGAGGCGCTATCGCGCTGCGAATCCATGATCACGATGGGCGGCTTCTCCCTGCCTTCACGCACCATCCGCGAGATGATCTGCGCCTCGATCGACGTCATCGTCCAGGCCGCGCGCTTGCGCGACGGTTCGCGCCGCATCACCCACATCACCGAAGTGATGGGCATGGAAGGCGACACCATCATCACCCAGGACGTCTTCCTCTACGACATGGTCGGCGAGGACGCCAACGGCAAGATCATCGGCCGGCACCGGTCTACCGGAATCGGCCGCCCGAAGTTCTGGGAACGCGCCCGCTATTACGGCGAAGAAAAGCGCCTTGCCGCGGCGCTCGATGCCGCGGAAGTGGCGCCCACGACGTGAGCAGGTCAGCGCAGCCATGAACATGCAAGTCCTTGCCCTCGCCTTCCTTGCCACCGCCGCCGTCGGCGGCCTCGCCTGGGTCTTTCTTTATCCAATGCTGTCCGGGGAACGGAAGGCCGAGAGCCGCCGCGCCTCGATCTCGCGCGCCGAGGCGCCCACGGCCCGCGCGGCCGAGAAGACGCAGCGCTCGCGCCGCGAGCAGGTCGAGACCTCGCTCAAGGATCTCGAGGCGCGGCGCCAGCAGGAGAAGAGCGTACCGCTCAGTGTTCGCCTGTCGCAGGCCGGCCTCGACTGGGCGCCGCAGAAATTCTGGATCGTGTCCGCCGTCGTGGCGGGCGTGCTGTTCGCGCTCGCCTTGTTCATTGGGGGCGGCCTGCTCGGTGCCGCCGGCCTCGCTTTTGCCGGCGGCTTCGGTCTGCCCCGCTGGGCGCTGAGTTTCCTGAAGAAGCGCCGCGAAGCCAAATTCCTGAAGGCGCTGCCCGACGCGGTCGACGTCATCGTCCGCGGCATCAAGGCGGGCCTGCCGCTGTTCGAATCGATCAAGGTCGTCGCCGCCGACGCGCCGGAGCCGCTGCGCTCCGAGTTTCTGTCCATCATCGAGACGCAGGCGATCGGCATGCCGCTCGGCGAGGCCTGCACGCGACTCTATGATCGGATGCCACTGCCCGAGGCCAATTTCTTCGGCATCGTCATCTCGATCCAGCAGAAATCGGGCGGCAATCTCTCCGAAGCACTCGGTAACCTCTCCAGGGTGCTGCGCGACCGCAAGAAGATGAAGGAGAAGATCCAGGCGATGTCGATGGAAGCCAAGGCCTCGGCCGGCATCATCGGCTCGCTGCCGCCGATCGTGATGTTCCTCGTCTACCTGACGACGCCGGGATACATCTCGATTCTTTGGACTCATCCCACCGGCCAGCTCATGCTGGTCGGCTGCGTCGTCTGGATGTCGATTGGCATCATGGTGATGAAGAAGATGATCAATTTCGACTTCTGATGGTGCCTTATGGTAGAGTTCCTCGTTGCGAAACTTCACGACGTCCACTTCATGACGATGCTGCTGGCGGCCATTGCCGCCAGCGCCACCGTCTATACACTGGTCATGCCGCTGTTCGCGGGCGAAGGCCTTTCCAAGCGCATGAAGGCGGTGGCGAACGAACGTGAGCGCATCCGGCAGCGCGAGCGCGAGCGCCTCCACAAGAGTGAAAAAGTCTCGCTGCGCCAAACGCCGAAGCAGCTCGTCTCGAAGGTCGTCGACGACTTCAACCTGACAAAATGGCTCGCGCAAGAAGCTGCGCGGGACAAGCTCATCATGGCGGGTTATCGAGGCCAGGCGCCCTACATCACCTTCCTGTTTGCCCGCCTGGTTGCCCCGATCGTGCTGTTCGTCGGTTCGATCGTCTACGTGTTCCTGATCGCGCATATGCAGCAGTCGATGCCGATCAAGATCGGCATCTGTGTGGGTGCGGCCTATCTCGGACTTCAGGCACCGATGCTGTTCCTCAGGAACGCGATCTCCAAGCGTCAACTCTCGATCAAGCGTGCCTTTCCCGATGCGCTCGACTTGCTCCTGATCTGCATCGAGTCCGGCATGTCGGTCGAGATGGCATTCCGGAAGGTCGCGGTCGAAATCGTGGGCCAGTCGATCGCGCTGTCGGAGGAGTTCACCCTGACCACGGCCGAGCTGTCCTATTTGCAGGACCGCAAGGTCGCCTACGAGAACCTCGCGCGGCGCACCGGACTTGAGGGCGTCAAGTCGGTATGTCTAGCGCTCCAGCAGGCGGAGCGTTACGGCACCCCGCTCGGCCACTCCCTGCGGGTGATGGCGCAGGAAAACCGCGACATGCGCATGAACGAAGCCGAGAAAAAGGCCGCAGCACTGCCGCCGAAGCTGACGGTACCGATGATCCTGTTCTTCCTGCCGGTGCTGTTCGTCGTCATTCTCGGACCGACCGGCATCAAGGTGACCGAGATGCAATGACGTTAGACGCGGACCGTGCACGGTCCGCGGCTGCCTTCAAGATTGGACGATAAAGATTGGAAGATCACGTCTGATCAGTCGGACTGGCCCAGCGAGGCGACCGGAGTCCGCTTCGGCGCACCCCGCCTGACGTCGCTGCGGGTCAGCATTTCCTTGAGATAGGCGACATTGGCCGCAGCCTGGTCCGGCGGCAGGTCCGACTTCACGATGGTCTCGGCTTCGGCGAAGCGGCCCTGGAGACCGACGACCAGACCGAGATTCTGCCGCACTCGCGCGCTTGCGTGCGGTGAGGCATAGGCCTGCCGCAGCGCATCTTCGGCCTTCGGCAGGTCTCTCGACAGCATGTAGGACAGGCCGAGATTGGAGAGCACGCCGGGATCGCCAGGCGCGATTTTGAGCGCGCTCGCATAATAGGAACGCGCTTCCTCGTGACGGCCCATCTGATCGAGCGCGGTCCCCTGCACCGAGAGCAGGCGCCAATCCGGGTTGTCGGGTGAATGCGCCTTCGTCAGCACGTCGAAGGCTTGCTGAAAATTGCCGTTGTCTGAGAGCGCGCGGCCGTATTGCGCCATCAGCGCCTTGTTGCCGGGATTGGCGATGGTCGCCTGCTCGAGCACGGCGGCGGCCTGGGCGCGCTGGCCGTTGGCGCGCAGGGCCTGGCCGTAGGCGAGCGCCGCGTCGGCGTCCTTGGGATTGGCACGATAGCGCTCGCCATAGAGTTCGGCAGCGCGCGCGGGATCGGCGGGAGCGGCTTCGGCCCGCGGCCCGACCGAGCCCGTGACGTCGGAGAGTTTCGACATCGCCGTGCAGCCGCCGAGGCCCATGGCCAACGCCGCGACCAGCGAGGTGGACGCAAGAAGCCGGGCAAGACTGAACCGGTCAAGACTGAACCGTTGACGCATGACGCTTTGACTCTCGAGCCGATTGATCGAGCCGAACGCGCCAGCAATAGACTGTTAACCCTAACGGCCGGTTAATGCCCCCGGCCCGCGCCCATCACTGCGGCGCCTGCGGCGGCATCTCGCCGCCGAGATCCGCATCGAGGCCGAGCGCCTTCGCCTGCTCGTTCAGGTCCCGCAACAATTGCAGACGTTGCCGCGTCTCGATCTCCACATCGATGCCCGGGCGGGCCACCCTCGGCAACTCGCGCCGAAGATCGTCACGATTGATCAGACGCCTCGCGCGGAGCTCGTCGAGTTGAAAAACGTCGATGCCGAGCACATTTGCGGACTGCTCGATCAATCGACGCAGCAGCGAGGTCACCGCGGCCACAGCCTCGACGTCATGCTTGCGTGCCGATCTCGAGAACTTGCTTTCGAGATCGGCCCAGACGTGAGAGGTGACGAGATAGACGTGAAGCAAATCGGCCCAATCCACCTCGCCGTCGGCATGGAAGGCGCGGCGCAGCAGGAGCCGGCGGGCGAATGCTGCGACTTGATCCCGTTTCAGCGTCGTGCATGCGTCGATCTCGACGCCCGACTGGACAGCCGGATCTCGGGAAAAATCCCGCCCGGCCGGCAGCCTGACGACGCCGTGCGGCAGGTTGGAATCGAGCGGCCTGAAGTCACCGTCCTTGCGCGGACGTGAGTAGCGGGCGATCGCAAAGCGATACTCGATGCGGCCGCCATGGGACATCGGGTGGGACATCGGGCCGAAATGGATGACGTTGAAGCCGGCGTCGTCACCGGCCTGCCCGGTCGATGACGGACAGGCCAAGACGTAGATCGTGCGCCAGAATGCATCATCGCTCTCGCTCGTGGCGCGCGGATCGGGAATCGAATAGCGCGTCAGCCCTTCGACATGTCGGTGTCCGTGCAGAACCAGATCGACGTTGAGCGATGTCGCCGCTTCGAGGAAGGTCGCGGGCGCGGCGAGATACATCAGCGGCTCGTCGGGCACGCCGAGAAACCGCTTTCCCTCTCCGGTCGCCTGCGGCAGTGGATGATGGTGCAGCGCCAGCACGCGCACGAGGTTTTCCACCGGCTCGGCATAATCGGCGCGGCCGCTCGACCCGAGGCTCCCCGCGAGTTCGACGCTCAGCCGCGCGGACGCCGAAACCATGGCATTATAGGCGCTCTGGTCGACGTTCCCGCTCGCGAGCGTTGTGAGGCTCGCGCGGTTGGAATCCAGCAGCACCAGATCGAGGCCGGCCTGACGGTAGTAGACGCTCTTCGAGGTCCGCGGCAAGTGCAGGTAATCATAGACGTCGTGGCGGCCAGCACGCTGGCTCGGTCGCTTGACGTCTTGATTGCCGGCGATTGCCTGGATATCGGTGAACAGCCCGGTATGTCGGAACGATGCAATGACGGCGAGCGCTTCGTCGAGCGCAGGCGGCGTCGGGTCGTCCACGATATCGCCGGTGATCAGCAGGATGCGATCGGGAAGGCCCGCGAAGTCCGCCATCCTCTCGCGAATCGCGGCGTTGAGCGTCTCGATCGTCGGAAGCAGCCGACCCGACCCGTCCAGATGCAGGTCGGAAATCTGTACGATGACGAACGATCTATCCATTTTGCGCCGCTTGTTTGCAAATGCCGCGCCGCCCAAGCGATAAGAGAAATGCCTTCGACGATAAGGTTCTCTCCGGTCTCAACCCGGGCCGTGATGAGCCAGGGTAAGAATCGACTCTAGCCACGTGCACAACCGCACGGCACAATCTAAAATATTGGCCAATAATGTCACAACCCCAGCGCTAGTAAAGCCCTGCGGCAGCTCGCGTGAACCGCATGAGATACGGGTTCCGCCCGATGATGGTTTCGCTCATCAGCTCAATATTCGATGGCGAGCCGCTTGCGGATTTCGTCAACGCGCTTGTCGAGCGCATCGAACCGCGCGTGAACGGAGCGGTCGTGGAGATAGAAGACGTAACCACCGGCAAGGAACGCGAATATCCAATGATGATGCTCGACATAGCCAAAAATCGCCTCGACCGCCTGGCCGATGAATGTGACCACGCTCCACACAAATTCCATTGCATTTCCTCCCGGCCGGCTTTGTCGTCGGCCGCCGGAGATCTCCGCACCCGACGGCCGTTGCCGGAACCTAGCATGGCCCCCTTGCTGCGAGTAGCGGATCGCTGAACGATGGCAGCAAAGCTGATTGCGGCGGCGACGAAACTCTGCGAAATCTCGTCCGTTCGTATGACCCGCTCGATCTGACGATCCGGACCCGCCAATGCCTTCTGTCTTTGAGACGTCGCCTACCGCCATCCCGATCACCTTCGTCACCAAGTCGAGCTGGGATCAGGTCGCCGAGGGGCTACCGGCGGCGCAACGCCAGTTCGCCACTGCGAGCGCGTTTACCGCAAAGCCGGGCGGCTATCTCGCGCTGCCCGCGCCCGATGGCGCGATCGCGCAAGTGCTGTTCGGGCTCGAGGACGAAGGTGCAAAATCGCGCGACCTGTTCCGACCGGGCGCCCTGCCCGGGCTGCTGCCGCCGGGCGTCTATCGCTTCGCCAATGCACCGCACGATGCACGGCTCGCCGCACTCGCCTTCGCGCTCGGCAGCTACCGCTTCGCCCGGTACCGCAAGGCGGATCGTCCCGACGTCCGCCTCGTGCCACCCGACGGCGTCGATGCGACCCAGATCAACCGCATGGCGGACGCCGCAATGCTGGCGCGCGACCTCATCAACACGCCGGCCAACGACATGGGGCCGGAGGAGCTGGCCGCAGCCGCGCAGGATCTCGCCGCCGAATTCGGTGCAAGCTTTGCCTGCACCATCGGTGACGACTTGAAGACGAATTTTCCGCTGATCCACGCCGTCGGCATGGCCTCGGACCGCGCGCCGCGGCTGATCGACATCGGCTGGGGCGACCCGGCTCATCCCAAGGTGACGTTGGTCGGCAAGGGCGTCTGCTTCGACACCGGCGGGCTCGACCTGAAGCCGTCGAGCGGCATGCTGATCATGAAGAAGGACATGGGAGGCGCCGCCAACGTGCTGGCGCTGGCCCGCATGGTGATGGATGCGAAGCTGAAGGTGCGACTGCGCGTTCTGATTCCGGCCGTGGAGAACGCGGTCGCGGGCAATGCCTTCCGCCCGCTCGACATCTTCACCTCGCGCAAGGGCATCACCGTCGAGATCGGCAATACGGACGCGGAGGGGCGGCTGGTGCTCGCCGACGCGCTGGCGCTAGCGGACGAGGAGAAGCCGGACCTGCTGATCGATCTCGGCACGCTGACGGGAGCGGCACGCGTCGCGCTGGGGCCGGATCTACCTCCCTTTTACACCAATGATGAGGCGCTTGCCGCCGACGTGGCGCGATGCGCGGTGAGGGAGAACGATCCGTTGTGGCGCATGCCGCTGTGGCCGCCCTACGATGCGTGGCTGGACTCCAAGACGGCCACCATCACCAACGCACCATCCGGCGGCTTTGCCGGCTCGATCATCTGCGCGCTGTTCCTGCAACGCTTCGTCGAACAGGCCAGGAGCTGGCTGCATGTCGACATCTACGGCTGGACGCCGTCGGCGAAGCCCGCACGCCCCGAGGGGGGCGAGTGCCAGGCCGCGCGTGCGATCTACACATTGCTGAGCGAGCGCTATGCGTGATCCAGGACTCGATCCAAAATACGATCCAAGCCACGATCCAAGGCTGACACCATCGCGAGGCGACCTCGCCGCGAAATATCTCGAAGGCAAGGTGCAGGCGGAGCGCTTCGTCACGGGCGAGGAATTCGAGATCATCGAGGCGATCGCGCCCGTGCGCGAGCAGCCGTCGCCGAACGCGATGCTGATGACACAAGCGTTGCGTGGCGAGCGCGTCACGGTCTACGACCGCAACGGCGAAGGCTGGGCGTGGGGTCAACTTTCCGGTGACGGCTATGTCGGCTGGCTGCCGGACGCAGCGCTGATGAAGCCCTCGGCCGCCCCGACCCACGTGGTCGTTGCGCTACGAACCTTTGCCTTTCCCGGTCCCTCGATCAAGCTGCCGCCGGCAGACACGCTGGTGATGGGATCGAAGATAGCGGTTGCACGCGAGGACGGCAGCTTCGCCGTGACGCGCGACGGACAATATCTGCCGAAGGCTCATCTCGCGCCGCTCGGTCATCGCGAGCCGGATTTCGTCGGAGTCGCCGAGCATTTCGTCGGCACGCCCTATCTCTGGGGTGGAAAGAGCAGCCTTGGCGTCGATTGCTCCGGCCTCGTCCAGGTCTCGCTGACATCGGCGGGGATCGGCTGCCCGCGCGACAGCGACATGCAGCAGGCCGGGCTCGGCCGCGCGCTGGAGCCGCATGAGCAGATGAGCTTGCTGCGCGGCGATCTCATTTTCTGGAAGGGCCACGTCGCCATCGTCAGCGACGCCGGCACGATGGTTCACGCCAATGCGTATCACATGGCAACGGTGATCGAACCAATCGAGCCGGCCATCGCACGGATCAAGCAAGCCGGCAGCGAGGTCACCGCGATCAAGCGGCTCTGACGGCGCTAAGTCGCCGCCGATCCGTTCCCCGCCGTCTCCAGCCGGAACGCCGCCGCAAACAGCGCGCGCGTGTAATCCGTCTTCGGATTCTTGAAGAGCTCGGCGGCCTGGCCTTCCTCGACCACCTTGCCGCCGCGCATCACGATCAGATGGCTGGCGAGCGAGGCAACGACGCGCAGATCGTGCGAGATGAACATGTAAGTGAGATCGCGACGGCGCTGCAATTCACGCAGCAGATCGACCATCTGCGCCTGAATCAGCATGTCGAGCGCACTGGTCGGCTCGTCCAGCACGACGAAATCCGGCTCCAGCACCACCGCCCGCGCGATGCTGATGCGCTGGCGCTGGCCGCCGGAGAATTCATGCGGATAACGGTTGCGGGTATCCGGCTTCAATCCGACGTCCTCGAGCGCCTTGACGACGCGCTCCTCACGCTCGCCGCGCGAGAGCTGCGGCTGATGCACGGTGAGGCCTTCGGCGACGATGTCGGCGACCGACATGCGCGGGCTGAGCGAGCCGAACGGATCCTGGAACACGATCTGCATGTCGCGTCGGAACGGCCGCATCTCCTTGAAGCGGAGACCCTGGATATCCTTTCCCAGGAACACAATGCGTCCGTTCGAGGAGATCAGCCGCAGCAATGCGAGCCCCAGCGTGGTCTTGCCCGAGCCGGACTCGCCGACGACGCCAAGCGTCTCGCCCTTGCGCACGGCGATGCTGACGCCGTCGACCGCTTTGATGTGACCGACCGTCTTGCGCATCAACCCGCGCTTGATCGGAAACCAGACCTTGAGGTCATCGGCCGACATCACCACCGGCGCATCCGGCTGCGGCGGCGCCGGATCCGGCTTCGGTTCCGCGGCGAGCAAGTCGCGCGTATAGGGATGCTTCGGGCTCTTGAAGACCTGCTCAACCGGCCCCTGCTCGACGATCTCGCCGCCCTTCATGACGCAGACCTGGTCGGCGATGCGGCGCACGATGCCGAGATCGTGGGTGATGAAGAGCAGGCTCATGCCGAGCCGGCTGCGAATCTCTGCGAGCAGCGTCAGGATCTGCGCCTGCACGGTGACGTCGAGCGCCGTGGTCGGCTCGTCCGCGATCAGGAGGTCCGGCTCGTTGGCGAGCGCCATCGCGATCATCACGCGCTGGCGCTGGCCGCCGGAGAGCTGGTGCGGATAGCTCTTCAGCCGCGTTTCGGGCTCGGGAATGCCGACCTGCGTCAGCAATTCCAGCGTCCGCCTGCGCGCCTCGGCATTGCTGGTCGGATTGTGCAGCTGGATGATCTCGCCGATCTGCGCCTCGATCGTGTGCAGTGGATTGAGCGAGGTCATCGGCTCCTGGAAGATGATCGAGATGTCGCTGCCGCGAATCTCCCGCATCTCCTGCTCCGACCGGTCGATCAGTTCCTGTCCCTTGAAGCGGATGCTGCCCGAGGGATGCGAGGCGTTCGGATAGGGCAAGAGTTTGAGGATCGAAAGCGCGCTTACCGACTTGCCGGAGCCGGACTCGCCGACCAGCGCCACGCACTCGCCGCGCCTGATCTGGAACGAGACCTTGTCGACCGCGAGCGTGGTGGCGCCGCCCTGGTGGAAGGCAACCGAGAGCTCGCGCACGCTGAGCAAAGGCTGATTGATCGCGTCCATTGGCCTACCTGAACGTCTTGCGCGGATCGAAGGCGTCGCGCACGGCCTCGCCGATGAAGATCAAGAGCGACAGCATGATCGCAACCGAGAAGAAGCCGGAGAAACCGAGCCAGGGCGCCTGCACGTTGGACTTGCCCTGCGACAGCAGCTCGCCGAGCGACGGCGAGCCGGGCGGCAGTCCGAACCCGAGGAAATCGAGCGCCGTCAGCGTCATCACCGAACTCGACACGATGAAAGGCAGGAATGTCATGGTCGCGACCATCGCGTTCGGCAACAGATGCCGGAACATGATGACCTTGTTCGACACGCCGAGCGCCCGCGCCGCCTGGATGTACTCGAAATTGCGCCCGCGCAGGAATTCCGCGCGGACGAGTCCGACCAGCGACACCCAGGAAAACAACAGCAGGATGCCGAGAAGCACGAAGAAACCGGGCACCAGCACCGACGACAGGATCAGCAGCAGATAGAGCGAAGGGATCGCAGTCCATATTTCGATGAAACGCTGGAACAACAGGTCGATCCAGCCGCCGAAATAGCCCTGTACCGCGCCGGCCGCGATGCCGACGACGGAGGAGACGATGGTCAGGCAGAGGCCGAACAGCACCGAAATGCGGAAGCCGTAGATCAGCCGCGCTACCACGTCGCGGCCTTGATCGTCGGTGCCGAGCCAGTTGTATTCGAGATCGCGGCAGCTCTTGAGGCCCTTCTTCTCGACCACAGGCTTGCACTGCGCTTCCGTCAACATCCAGGTCGGCCGCGACGGCGCCGGGGTCGGCAGATCGAGATTGTGGGTGTCGTAGGAATAGCGGATCAGCGGCCAGACGATGCTGCCACCCTTGTCCTTGATCAACTTCTGCAAATAGGGATCGCGATAGTCGGCTGCCGTTTCGAAGTCGCCGCCGAAAGCGGTTTCCGAATAGGTGACGACGGACGGCCAATAGAGGTGGCCATCATATTTGATCAGGAACGGCCGATCATTGGCGATCAACTCGGCGAACAGCGATACCACAAACAGGATCAGGAAGATCCAGAACGACCAATAGCCGCGCCGGTTCGCCTTGAAATTCTGCCAGCGGCGCCTGTTGAGCGGCGATGGCACGAACTGTTTGCGCGTCATCGGCACGGCATCGCCGAGCGGCGACTTCGCAGTGGTTTCGATCGGCGTGGTGGGGGCGGCCAGAGTCATCAGACCTCCCGCGCCTCGAAATCGATCCGCGGATCGATCCACATATAGGTGAGGTCAGAAATCAGGTTGATCACGAGCCCGACGAGCGAAAAAATGAAGAGTGTACCGAACACCACGGGGTAGTCGCGGTTGAGAACGCTCTCGAAACTGAGCAGTCCCAGCCCGTCCAGCGAGAAGATGGTCTCGATCAGAAGCGAGCCCGAGAAGAAGGCGTGAATGAAGGTGCTGGGAAAGCCGGCGATGACGATCAGCATCGCGTTGCGGAAGACGTGACCATAGAGCACCCGATTCTCGCTGCAGCCTTTCGCGCGGGCGGTCATCACGTATTGCTTGCGGATCTCGTCCAGGAACGAGTTCTTGGTCAGGAACGTCATGGTGGTGAACGCACCGAGCCCCATCGCGATCAGCGGCAGCGTCAAATGCCAGAAGTAATCGATGATCTTCCAGTACCACGGAAACTGCGACCAGCCGTCTGACGTCAGTCCGCGCAGCGGGAACCAGTTGAAGAACGAACCGCCGGCAAACAGGATGATCAGCAGGATCGCGAACAGGAACCCGGGAATGGCATAGCCGAGCACGAGCACGCTCGAGGTCCAGGTGTCGAAGCGCGTCCCGTCCCTGACCGCCTTGCGGATGCCGAGCGGAATCGAGATCAGGTAGGTCAGCAGCGTCAGCCAGATGCCGAGCGAGATCGAGACCGGCAACTTCTCCTTGACGAGCTGCAGCACGCTGACGTCGCGGAAATAGCTCTTGCCGAAATCGAAGCGGGCGAAATTCCACACCATCAATGCGAAGCGCTCCGGGGCCGGCTTGTCGAAGCCGAACTGCACTTCCAGCTTTTTGATGAAATCGGGATCGAGGCCTTGAGCGCCGCGATATTTCGAATTGATGGCATCGCCGCCGGCGCCTAACTGCCCCGGGGCGCGCTGCGCAAAGTCGCTGCCGCCCGAAATGCGCGAGGTACCGCCGGTGTCGGCACCCGAGAGCTGCGCGATTACGCGCTCGACCGGGCCGCCCGGCGCGAACTGCACGACGATGAAGGAGACGAAGAGGATCCCGAGCAAGGTCGGGATCATCAGCAGGATACGGCGGGCGATATAGGCGCTCATGGCTGTTTCGCCTGCTCGAGCTTGGCGGCCTTGCCGCCATCATGCCACCAGATGTCGGGGGCGCCGACTCCGTTGGCATAACGCGGCAGCTTCTGCGGACGGCCGAACTGGTCCCAATAAGCAAGCCGGTGCGTCTTGTTATACCATTGCGGCACCCAATAACGGCCGGCACGGAACAGGCGATCGAAGGCGCGGCAGGCGACGGTCAATTCCTCGCGGGAGTCAGCCGCCATGATCTTCTCGATCATGGCATCGATGGCAGGACTGGCGATGCCCGCGAGATTGTACGAACCCTTCGTTGCCGCGACCTGCGACGAGAAGAACGAGCGCATGGCATCGCCCGGCGTCGCCGACATGCTGAAGCGTTGAATCGTCATATCGAAGTCGAAATCTTCCTGGCGCGCCTTGTGTTGTACGGCATCGACGAGGCGCACGCTCGCTTCGATGCCGAGCGTCGCGAGATTCTTGATGTAGGGCCCATGGTGCGGCTGGAATGAAGGCTCGTCCAACAGAAATTCGATCCTGAATATCTCGCCGTTCGGCAGCACCCGCTTGCCGTCCTTGATCGGCAGGCCGGCGTCGCTGAGCAATTGCTGCGCCTTGCGCAGCAGGCTGCGGTCCTGCCCGGAGCCGTCCGAGACCGGCGGCGTGAACGGCGCGGCGAACACCTCGTCGGGAATCTGGCCGCGAAACGGCTCGAGCAGCTTCAACTCTTCCGGCGGCGGAGGCCCGCCGCTGGCCATGAGGTCCGAGTTCTGAAATGGCGACACCGTGCGGGCATAAGCACCGTACATGATGGTCTTGTTGGTCCACTCGAAGTCGAAGGCGTCGATCAGTGCCTCTCGTACCCGAGGATCCCTGAACTTGTCGCGCCGCGTGTTGATGAACCATCCTTGTGCACCGGACGGCGTGTCGTCGGGTACGACCTCCATCTTGACGCGACCGTCCTTCACCGCAGGGAAGTCGTAGCGCGTCGCCCAGAGACGGGAGGTGAACTCCTCGCGGTAGAGATAGTTCTTGCCGGTGAAACCTTCGAAGGCGACATCGCGGTCCCGGTAGAATTCGTAGCGTACAACGTCGAAATTGTAGCTACCACGACAGGGGGGCAGATCGGCAGCCCACCAATCCTTGACGCGCTCGTATTCGATGTAGCGGTTGACCTCGAACTTGCCGACCTTGTACGGGCCCGAACCCAACGGGATCTCCAGAGACGTTTCGTCGAACGGACGGGAGGCATAGTAGGCTTTCGAGAAGATCGGCAGGCTCGCCACATAGAGCGGCACGTCACGCGCGCGTCCCTTAGCAAAAGTGACGACAAGCGTCGCCTCGTCGACGGCTTCCGCGCTGACCATGTCGCGCATCTGCACGATGATCAGCGGATGGCCCTTGGTCTTCAGCGCCGTCAGCGAAAACGCCGCGTCGTGCGCGGTGAGCTTGGTGCCGTCATGGAATTTCGCCTCGGGCCGTATGGTGAAGCGGTAGACCAGCCTGTCTGCCGATATATTTACAGATTTGGCGGCAAGCCCGTACATCCCGTCGGGTTCGTCGTTGGCTCGCACCATCAGCGGCGCAAAGGTCATGTCCATGCCCTGCGCGCCATCGCCTTTGAGGATGAAGGCATTGAGCGAGTTGAAGGTCTGGTAGGACTGGTTGTAGGCGCGCACCGACGGGATCAGCGAGAAAGTACCACCCTTCGGCGCGTCGACATTGACGTAGCCGAAGTGATGGAAATCGGCGGGATATTTGAGGTCGCCGAAGGCCGACATGCCGTGGGCCTCGGCGAGCATCTCGGACGCTGCCGCGCCCCGGAGCCAGGCGGCGCTGAACGCGCCACCGGCACTCAGGGCCAGCACATGCCGGCGTGAAAGCTGCGTCATGCGAGAACTGCCCCTCACGACTTCTTTGCGATCCGCGCCGCTTTGTCCGCGTCATACCACCAGATGAACGGAAAGCCGGACTGACCGTATCTGGGCAATTCCGCCGGCCGGCCGAAGCGATCCCAGCGCGCGGTGCGCACCTTCGTATAAGTCCACTGCGGCACGACGTAGTGATTCCACAGCAGCACGCGGTCGAGTGCCTTGGTTGCCGCGACGAGATCGTCGCGACCCTTGGCGTAGATCACCCGCTCGATCAGCTTGTCGACCGCCGGATTTTTGATGCCGGTAATATTGCGTGAACCGGCGATGTCAGCCGTCTTCGAGGACCAGAATTCGCGCTGCTCGTTGCCAGGGGACTGCGACTCGCCCCAGGAGTTGGTGACGATGTCGAAATCCCACTCGCGCGTCCTGTTCTCATACTGGGTGGGATCCACTGTCCGTACGTTGACGGCAATGCCGAGCCGTTCCAGCGACGGCTTGTAGAACAGCGTGATCCGCTCAAAGCTCGGATCCGAGTTCAGCAGCTCAAGCGAGAACTGAGCGCCGGTCTTGACGTCGACCAGTTTGCGGTCGCGCACCTCGTAGCCGGCTTCCTTGAACAGGCGCAGTGCCTCGCGCAGATTGTCGCGCACGGCTTCCGGACTGCCGCCGACTGGATTGGTATAGGCCGTCGTGAAGACTTCGGGCGGGACCTCGGCGCGGACCGTCTCGAGGATCTCGAGCTCCTTGCCCTGCGGCAACCCGGTTGCCATCAGTTCATCGATGCCGTCGAAATAACTGCTGATGCGCTTATATTGGCCGTAGAAGATCTGCTTGTTCATTTCCTCGAAGTCGAACGCGTAATTAAGCGCGCGTCGCACGCGCGCATCTTTGAACTTGGCGCGGCGCAGGTTCGGCACGAAGGCCTGCATGACGCCCGAGCTGCGATTGGCGAACTCCTCGAGGATCACGCGCTTTTCGGTGACGGCCGGGAAGTCGTAGGCCGTCGCCCAGTTCTTCGCGCTGTTCTCGGTGCGCCAATCGACCTGATCGGCCTTGAAGGCCTCGATCGCCACGGTGGCGTCGCGGAAATACTCATAGCGCAGCTCGTCGAAATTATTTCGGCCCACATTGGCCGCGAGGTCGCGCCCCCAATAATCCTTCACGCGCTCCAGCGCGATCGACCGTCCGGCAACGAATTCCTTGACCCGGTAGGGGCCCGACCCCAGCGGCACTTCGAGCGTGGTGGCGGAGACATCGCGCTTCCGGCCCTGCGCGTCCGTTCCTTCCCACCAATGCTTCGGCAGGACCGTGAGCTGCCCGACAATCTGCGGCAGCTCGCGATTGCCCGGTGCGTCGAACACGAATTTCACCTCGCGCTCACCGACCTTCTCGGCCTTCACCACATGGCTATAATAGGCCGAGTACATCGGGTGGTGCTTCTTGAACGAATCGAGCGAGAAGATCACGTCGTCCACGGTAACAGGCTTGCCGTCATGCCAGTTGGCTTGCGGCCGCAAGCGGTAAGTCACGGAGGAGAAATCATCCGGATGGCTGACGGCCTCGGCCAGCGCGCCGTATTCGGTCGAGACTTCGTCGAGCGAGGCCGTCGTGAGGGATTCGTAGATGAATGCCACGGCACCGGCGACTTGCCCCTTCACACCGGAGACGACGATGTTGAAATTGTCGAATGTGCCGACGGCGATCTGGCGTGCGACGCCGCCTTTGGGCGCTTCCGGATTGACGTAGTCGAAGCGCTTGAAGTCGGCGGGGTATTTGACCTGTCCGAACAGCGACAGCGCGTGTCGCCAGGTCAGCTCACTGGCGGATTGCGCGTGTGCCGCGCCGACGACGGGAAGGCCCCCTACGGAACCAAGGGCGGGGAGCGCTGCGGCAGCGATGCCGGTGAGCAGGAGATCGCGTCGGGTAATGGCCAAATCCACATTCCTGTCTTGAAGGAGGCTACTCCTTTAAGTTCCCAATATAGGCGAGGTTTCGACGGAATATGTTGCTTTTTCCTCATCTTGGAAGCCCGGCCGCTCCATCCGGTGCGGCCAAACGCCCTGATAACGTCACCGCGCGGCCCGGATATAAAAACGGCCAGGCTTTTCAGCCCGGCCGCATAGTCCAAGATGGGGTTTCGAGGCTTTTACTTTGAGGCCGTCGGCAGCGGCTGCGGATGCTCCGAGAGCGAATTCAGATAGGCAATGACGTCGGCACGCTCGGAATCCTTGGGAATGCCGGCGAAGCCCATTGCGGTGCCGGGGATGAAGCCCTTCGGGCTGGCGATGAACTTGTTGAGATCGTCAAACGTCCAGGTGCCGCCCTTGGCCTTCATGGCAGCCGAGAAGTTGAAGCCGCCACGGCCCTCGCCCCGCTTCTCGCCGACGACGCCATAGAGATTAGGACCGACACGATTCGGGCCGCCCTTCTCGAAGGTGTGGCAGGCGCCGCACTTTTTGGCGGCGGAGGCGCCCTTCTCGACCGAGGCGGTCTGGAGCAGCTTTTCGATCGGCTCGGCAGCCGCGGCGGCAGCGCCGCCTTCCTTGCCGTGGCCGGCGTCTTCCTTCACGGCGATCTCGAAGCCCGGCTTTTCCGGCATCTTGGGCGAGAACAGCGCATTCGCGGTGAAGCTCGTCACCAGCAGAAGGAGACAGGTGCCGAGCACGGCACCGAGAATCTTGTTCAGTTCGAAAGAGTCCATTTCCGGCCAGGCCCCACACCGCAAGAAGGATCGAGCGGCCCAAAGCGGCCGCCAGGACGAGCCTCGAAGAATCAACGTTCCTTAATTGTTTCCCCGAGTTTTGCCATTGAGATATCGGTTTGCCCGGGGTCTGGCAACCCGTATAAGCGAGCGGGCTTCACGCCCGTCCCCACCCCATTTCCCGGCGCGGAAAACGCCCCGTTTCCAGGCCCTTGACCCGATGACCGATCCTCGCATCCTGGTGCTGATCCCGGCCCGCATGGCCGCGACCCGCCTGCCCGGCAAGCCGCTCGCCGATATCGCGGGGCAGCCGATGATCGTGCACGTGATGCGCCGCGCCGAGGCCGCCGGGATAGGCCGGGTCGCGGTCGCAACCGACACCGCGGAGATCGCGTCCGTCGTGACCGCCCATGGCGGCGAGGCCGTGATGACCCGCCCGGAGCACCCCTCCGGCTCCGACCGCATCCACGAGGCCATGCAGAAGCTCGATCCGGACGGCAAGGCCGAGATCGTGGTCAATCTCCAGGGCGATTTCCCGACCATCACGATCGACAATATCCGCGAGGTACTGCCGCCGCTGCAAGACCCCGCCGTGGATATCGCAACGCTGGCTTCGCAAATCCACACCGAGGAGGAGGATCTCGCGCCGAGCGTCGTGAAGGCGATCGGGACCTCGCTCGGGGGCAGACGCATGCGCGCACTTTATTTCACCCGCGCAACCGCGCCGACCGGCGACGGGCCGCGTTACCACCATATCGGCCTCTACGCCTATCGCCGCGCCGCGCTGGAGCGCTACGTCTCACTGCCGCCTTCGCCGCTGGAACTGCAGGAGAAGCTGGAGCAGCTCCGGGCGCTCGAGGCCGGAATGCGCATCGACTTCACCATTGTCGATACCGTGCCCCGCGGGGTCGACACGCCGGCGGACCTGGAAACCGCCCGCAGCATCCTTTCCAAATCCTGAGCCGCTGTTACAAGGCCGAGCATGAGCAAGCTGAAAATCGCATTCCAAGGCGAGCCTGGCGCCAATTCCCACATCGCCATCGTCGAGGCCTATCCCGACGCCGAGCCGATGCCCTGCGCCACCTTCGAGGACGCCTTGTCGGCGATCTCGTCGGGCGAGGCCGATCTCGGCATGATCCCGATCGAGAATTCGGTCGCAGGCCGCGTCGCCGACATCCATCATTTGCTGCCGGCCTCCGGCCTCTTCATCATCGGCGAGTGGTTTCTGCCGGTCCGGCATCAGCTGATGGCGGTGAAGGGGACCAGGCTCGAAGACATCAAGAGCGTCGAAAGCCACGTGCACGCGCTCGGCCAGTGCCGGCGGATCATTCGCAAGCTCGGCATCAAGCCAATCGTGCACGCTGATACGGCCGGCAGCGCCCGCGACATTTCCGAGCGTAACGACAAGTCCGTCGCCGCGATCGCCTCGCGCCTCGCCGCGCAGATCTACGGCCTCGACATCCTCGCCGAGGACATCGAGGACGAGGCCCACAACACCACGCGCTTCGTGGTGCTGGCGCGCGAGCCGAAATGGGCCGCACAGGGCTCCGGTCCGCTGGTCACGACTTTTGTGTTTCGGGTGCGCAATTTGCCGGCCGCGCTCTACAAGGCGCTCGGTGGTTTTGCCACCAACGGCGTCAACATGACCAAGCTCGAGAGCTACATGGTCGACGGCAATTTCTTCGCCACCCAGTTTTACGCTGACGTCGATGGCCACCCCGAGGACAAGGGCCTCGCTTTCGCGATCGAGGAGCTGAAATTCTTCTCGCGCGAATTCCGCATCGTCGGCGTGTATCCGGGTCACCCGTTCCGCGCGACGATGGAATAGTTTCGTGTCCCGGACGCGCGAAGCGCGAGCCGGGATCAAGAGGCTGCGAAGCGCAGAGGCGCGAGAGCTTTATCCGACCGCCTTAAGCCCGAACGCCTCCGCCAGCAGCGAATAGGATTTCTTTCGCGCCTCGTGATCATACACGGCGGTGATCACCATCAACTCGTCCGGCTTGCTCGCTTCGATCAGCGGCTGGAGCCGCTTCTGCACGGTTGCGGGGCTGCCGACGAACAGGCGCGAGCGGTTGCGCTGGATCGAGGTGCGCTCCGAGTCGGTATAGGGATAGGCCAGCGCCTCTTCGACGCTCGGCAACGGAAGATACTGGCCGCGATCGCGGCGCAGGCGGTTGAGGTCGAAAGACGCGGCGAGCTTTTCGGCTTCCTCATCCGTGTCGGCCGTGATGACGGCGACCGCGAGGATCGCGCGCGGGGTCGCGCTCCAGGCCGAGGGCTGAAAACGATTGCGATAATGCACCATAGCGTCGATCGCATCGTGGGACGCAAAATGATGCGCGAATGCGAAGCCCATGCCGACCTGCGCGGCGAGCTCCGACGAATAATCGCTGGAGCCGAGCAGCCAGATCGGCGGCAACGGCGTATCGTCGGGCATCGCGACCACGCTGTGGTAGGGATGGCCCGAGGGGAATTCCCGGGTCTGCCACAGGATCAATTCGTGCAGCCGCTCCAGGAAATCGTCGCCTTCGCGACGGTCGAGCCGGCTGCGCAGCGCATAGGCCGTGGCACCGTCGGTGCCGGGGGCGCGGCCGAGGCCGAGATCGATGCGGCCGGGAAACAACGCCTCCAGCATCTTGAAGCGCTCGGCCACGACTAGCGGCGCGTGATTGGGCAGCATCACGCCGCCGGAGCCGACGCGGATGTGCTTCGTCACCGCCGCGATCTGCCCGATCATCACGTCGGGCGCTGGACTCGCGACCGAGGCGAGGTTGTGATGCTCGGCGAGCCAGTAGCGGACATAGCCGAGCCCGTCGACATGGCGCGCCAGGTCGATGCTGTTGCGCAGCGCCGCGGCGGGCTTTGTGCCAGTTGTGACGACGGAGAGGTCGAGGACTGAGAGCGGGATCATCGCGCGCTAACGTAGCGGAGGGCGGCGCAGCGGCAATGGCAGGGCGCGCAGGTCTGACGTGCAGGCCACGGGCTCGCGCGACTGCGCCGCGGCGTTGGGACAGAGGTTACGCTGATACTATAATTTTCATACTGCCCACCGCACGATCTCGTACCAGATAGCCCCACATCACCATTACGCGTCTGATATATCTATACTTTCAACTAACTGCTCTCATCCCACCTCTATCTGAATCTGCAGATAATTTTCTATTATCTAAATGAAAGTGGGCAATTTCCCATCTCTGATGGGCTGTCGAGTGCGACCGCTTTGGCTTATCTTGACCTCTCCCAATCTAGACCTGACCGCCGGCCGCCAACGACCCGGCGAGCCCTTGGAGTGAGTGGTGCCCATGACTGACGCGACGATGCCTGCCCATACCGACGGGCAAGACGGGCACCTGAAGCGGCCTGCGATTTCGTTCGAGTTCTTTCCGCCCAAGACGGAAGATATGGAGCGCAATCTCTGGGACACCATCAACCGGCTGGCCCCGCTCGACCCGAAATTCGTCTCGGTGACCTATGGCGCCGGCGGCTCGACCCGTGAGCGCACCCACTCGACCATCTCGCGCATCCTGAAAGAAACTGCGCTGCTGCCGGCGGCGCATCTGACCTGCGTCGGCGCCTCGCGCGGGGAGATCGACGAGATCGTCGACCGCTATTACGAGGTCGGCGTCCGCCACATCGTGGCCTTGCGCGGCGATCCCGCGGGCGGCATCGGCACGGCCTATTCCAGCCATCCCGACGGCTATCAGAGCTCCGCCGACCTCGTCGCCGGCATCAAGAAGCGGCACGGCGATATCGAGGTGTCGGTCTCGGCGTACCCTGAGAAGCACCCCGAGGCGCGCGACTTCGACGATGACATCGACACGCTGCAGGCCAAGGTCGATGCGGGCGCGACCCGCGCGATCACGCAGGTGTTCTTCGATAACGAGCTATATTTCCGTTATCTCGACCGCGTGCGCGCGCGTGGGATCAACATCCCGATCGTGCCGGGCATCATGCCCATGCATAATTTCAAGCAGGCGCGAGCCTTCGTCACCCGCGCCGGCACCTCCGTGCCGGACTGGTTCGCCGCGAAGTTCGAGGGGCTCGACGAGGACGCCGAGACCCGCAAGCTGGTGGCGGCCACCGTCGCCGCCGGCCAGGTGCAGAAGCTCGCGAAGCACGGCGTCGACACCTTCCATTTCTACACCATGAACCGCGCCGATCTCGTGTTCGCGATCAGCCATTTGCTCGGCATCCGCGCCAAGAGCGCGCAGAAGGCGGCTTAAGACACCATGACCGTATCCACCTCTCCCAAGCGAACCGCCCTGCTCAACGCCGCGCGCGAGCGCATTCTCGTGCTCGACGGCGCCATGGGCACGATGATCCAGAACCTCCAGTTCGACGAGGCCGCCTTCCGTGGCGAGCGCTTCAAGACCTTCCATCGCGATTTGCGCGGCAACAACGACCTCTTGATCCTGACCCAGCCGCAGGCGATCGAGGACATCCACGCCGCCTATCTGCGTGCCGGCGCCGACATCGTCGCCACCAACACCTTCTCCACGACCTCGATTGCGCAGGCCGATTACGATCTCGGCGACATCGTCTACGAGATGGCGCGCGAAGGCGCCCGCCTCGCCGGCAACGCCGCGCGCCGCGTCGAAGCCGAGGACGGCAAGCCGCGCTTCGTCGCCGGCGCCATCGGACCGACCAACCGCACCGCGTCGATCTCGCCCGACGTTTCCAATCCCGGCTACCGCGCCGTCACGTTCGACGATCTGCGCAAATCCTATGGCGAGCAGATCAACGGCATGCTCGACGGCGGCGTCGATCTGCTGCTGGTCGAGACCATCTTCGACACGCTGAACGCCAAGGCGGCGCTTTACGCCATTGCCGAGATCACGGAAGAACGCGGCATCGACATGCCGGTGATGGTGTCGGGCACCATCACCGACAAGTCCGGCCGCCTGCTATCCGGCCAGCTGCCGGAAGCGTTCTGGCATTCGGTACAGCACGCCAAGCCCGTCACCATTGGCTTCAACTGCGCGCTCGGTGCGGAAGATCTGCGCGCGCATATCGCCGATATCGGCCGCGTCGCCGACACGCTCGTTTGTGCTTATCCCAATGCCGGCCTGCCCAACGAGTTCGGCCAGTATGACGAGACCCCGGAATACATGGCCCGCCTGGTCGGCGAGTTCGCGCGTGATGGTTTGGTCAACATCGTCGGCGGCTGCTGCGGCACCACGCCGGACCATATCGCTGCGATTGCCGCTGCGGTCGCGCCGCACAAGCCGCGCATCGTGCCGGAGATCGGACCTCGCTTGCGGCTCTCCGGCCTCGAGCCGTTCATCCTGACCGACGCCATTCCTTTCGTGAACGTCGGCGAGCGCACCAACGTCACCGGTTCCGCCCGCTTCCGCAAGCTGGTCACCGCCGGCGACTACACCGCCGCGTTGCAGGTCGCGCGCGACCAAGTCGAGAACGGCGCGCAGATCATCGACGTCAACATGGACGAGGGTCTCCTGGACTCGGAAGCCGCGATGGTGACCTTCCTCAACCTCGTCGCCGCCGAGCCCGACATCGCCCGCGTCCCCGTGATGGTCGACAGCTCGAAATTCTCTGTGATCGAGGCCGGCCTGAAATGCGTGCAGGGCAAGCCGGTCGTCAACTCGATCTCGATGAAGGAGGGCGAGGACAAGTTCATTCACGAGGCCAGGATCGCCCGCCGTCACGGCGCGGCCGTCGTGGTGATGGCGTTCGACGAGGTCGGCCAGGCCGACACGTTTGCCCGCAAGACCGAGATCTGCAAGCGCGCCTACGACATCCTGGTAAACCGCGTCGGCTTCCCGCCGGAAGACATCATCTTCGATCCAAATATCTTTGCGATCGCGACCGGCATCGAGGAACACAACAATTACGGCGTCGACTTCATCGAGGCGACGCGCTGGATCCGCAAGAACCTGCCGGGCGCGCACATCTCGGGCGGCGTGTCCAATCTGTCGTTCTCGTTCCGCGGCAACGAGCCGGTGCGCGAGGCGATGCACTCGGTGTTCCTGTATCACGCCATCAAGGCCGGCATGGACATGGGCATCGTCAATGCCGGGCAGATGATCGTCTATGACGACATCGATCCGGAATTGCGCCAGGTCTGCGAAGACGTCATCCTCAACCGCGACCCCGGTGCGTCCGAGCGTCTGCTGGCGCTCGCGGAAAGATTCCGCGGCAACAAGACCCAGACCAAAGAAGCCGATCTCGCTTGGCGCGAATGGCTGGTGGCGAAGCGGCTGTCGCATTCGCTGGTGCACGGCATCACCGAGTTCATCGAGCAGGATACCGAAGAGGCCCGCAAGGCTTCGAAGCGCCCGCTCGACGTGATCGAGGGACCGCTGATGGCCGGCATGAACGTGGTCGGCGATCTCTTCGGCGACGGCAAGATGTTCCTGCCGCAGGTGGTGAAGTCGGCCCGCGTGATGAAGCAGGCTGTCGCCTGGCTGATGCCGTTCATGGAAGAGGAGAAGGCGCGCAATCTCGCCAACGGCATCGGCACGGAAGGCTCGTCGTCCGCCGGCAAGATCGTGCTCGCGACCGTCAAGGGCGACGTCCACGACATCGGCAAGAACATCGTCGGCATCGTGCTCCAGTGCAACAATTACGAGGTGATCGACCTCGGCGTGATGGTGCCGGCGGCCAAGATAGTCGAGACCGTAAAGGCGGAGAAGGCCGACATCGTCGGGCTGTCAGGCCTGATCACGCCCTCGCTCGACGAGATGGCGTTCTTCGCCGGCGAATTGCAGCGCGAAGGCCTCAAGCTGCCGCTGCTGATCGGCGGCGCCACCACGAGCCGCGTGCATACGGCCGTGAAGATCGACCCGAGCTATCGCGCCGGCCCCGTGGTGCATGTCAACGACGCCAGCCGCGCGGTTGGTGTTGCGTCTGCTCTGCTGTCGCCCGAGAGGCGCGAGGCCTATGCCGCCGAAGTCCGCGCCGAATACGCAAAGATCTCGGATGCGCATATGCGCGCCCAGGCCGACAAGAAGCGGCTGAAGCTGGCGACCGCCCGCGCCAACCGCGTGCCGGTCGACTTTGCCGCGAACAAGCCGGTGAAGCCGACCTTTCTCGGCATCAGGAGCTTCGACGACTATGATCTCGCCGAGCTCGTGCCCTATATTGACTGGACGCCGTTCTTCCAGACCTGGGAGCTCGCCGGGCGCTTCCCCGCCATCCTCGACGATGCCAAGGTCGGCGAGGTCGCGCGCTCGCTCTACGACGACGCGCGGAAAATGCTCAACCTGATCGTCAAGGAGAAGTGGTTCCGGGCGCGTGCGACGGTCGGCTTCTGGCCGGCGAACGCCGAGGGCGACGACATCGTGCTCTACGCCGACGAGAGCCGGACCAGGACGATCGCGACGCTGCACACGCTGCGCCAGCAGCTCGAGAAGCGCGAGGGCCGTTTCAATGCGGCGCTGTCCGACTTCGTCGCGCCTGCCACTACCGGCGTGCCCGATTATGTCGGCGGCTTCGTCGTCACTGCCGGCATCGGCGAGGATGTGGTCGCCGACCGGTTCAAGATGGCCAATGACGACTACTCCTCGATCCTGTGCAAGGCGCTGGCCGATCGCCTTGCAGAGGCCTTCGCCGAGCGCATGCATGCCCGCGTGCGCCGCGAGTTCTGGGCCTATGCGCCGGACGAGGCGCTCTCGACCGATGAGTTGATCCTCGAAAAGTACCAGGGCATCCGTCCCGCCCCCGGCTATCCCGCGCAGCCCGATCACACCGAGAAGGCGACGCTGTTCGAACTGCTCGACGCCGAGAACACCGCCGGCGTGAAGCTGACCGAGAGCTTTGCGATGTGGCCGGGCTCTTCCGTGTCGGGGCTCTATCTCGCCAGTCCCGAGAGCTATTATTTCGGCGTCGGCAAGATCGAGCGCGACCAGGTCGAGGATTATGCCGCACGCAAGGGCATGAGCGTCGCCGAGGCCGAGCGCTGGCTCGCGCCGATCCTGAACTACATCCCGGCGCGAGAGGGCGCGAGCGACAAGGCGGCATTCGCGGCAACGCCTGCGAACGACGAGACGTCGAAGGAGCTTGCCTCGCATCCGCCGGGCTGCACCTGCGCGGTGCATTTGGTCTGGCAGAAGAAGCGCGCGGGCGCGGGCTAGGCGCCCTCCAAACAAAAAACGCGAAATCAACCCCATGCACAGTAGACATGGGGTTGAAAAGGCTCAATCATTTTCGGTCTTGCCGAAATGGCTTGCGGCGTCGGGCAAAACACCTGTATGAATGCATGATCGCCGACCGCGCCGGTTTGACACTCGCTGCCTCGTCCGTCGCGATCATGGGCGCGTGCCACACGTTCGGTGTCGTCCGTTCGGTGTCGTCCTGGCGAAGGCCAAGACCCATACCGCGTGAATCATCGATGACGATCGCTGGCAATACCGAACGACCAATCTTCGCCAAATGACCCGGTGGGGGTAATGGGTCCTGGCTTTCGCCAGGACGACGTTGGTGCAGCAAATGCTCAATCTGTACCGGAACGACGCAACACATCGAACAGCTGCAGATGCGCCCTCGCAAGAATCGGACGCGTGTGAACTCGTTCACTTGTCCGCTCAACCTTGGTTCGCTACTCTCTCGGCCTACTACCTTCAACCGACGATTTGCTTGGGATCGAACATATGAAGCAGTTCATTGCACCGTTCGTCGCCGCGATCGCTCTCGTCGTGCTGCCCACGATTGCCGCGGCGGACTGTCCGAAAGGCTATGTGCCATGCGGCGAGAAAAATCAGTTGTGCTGCCCGGGAAAGTAGCAAGCCGCAAATGGCTTTGGCTCGGTAGCGGGGTCTTTGTCGCGATCGGCCTCGTGATGGTCGCGGTCTTTGTCGGCTTCCCGCGAAAGAAGCAAACCATCACGGCCATCCTCTCCGAGACCGGATATTTCGAGGTGGTGCCGCCAAGCACGTTCGGCGGCCCCGGCACGATCAACACGATCGAGTATCTCAGCAACGGCCGGCTGGAGCTGCATCCGACTTGCGAGGTCGATCCGACGCTGCTGACCGGCAAGATCCAGAAATCGCGGACCGTCGACCGGGACCTGAAGCAGTCGCTTGAGAAAAAGCTCGACGTGTCGGCCCAGGTCAGGGACAAGCTGTCGGCTGTCGCCGGAATGCAGCAGGTCGAGGCCGTCAACCTCAAACTCGAGAACGCCAACATTCTGCTGATATCGGACGAGTCGCTGATCTCTGCCCGCAACGCCTTGCTGAAGGCCGAGTGTGAGGACGCGGTCACCCAGAACGTTTCGAGCGGCGCCGTCGTGTGCCAGACGCGGTCCGTGCTGGAGGCCGACGTCGTCTACGAGATCAAATATCAGAATACGATTTCGATGGAGGAGCGGGCCAAACTGACATCCGAGATCGCGACGAAGCTCGATCTTGACGTCCATGAGGGGGCGAACGACAAGGTCTCCGGCTCCCAATTGTTCTTTGGCATCAGACTGTCGCCAAATCCGATCGTGATGCACTCTGCCTCGGGCGAGATCAAGCCCTGCACGAGGAGATAGAATCCGCGCCGTCCCCCTGCCATGAACGCAACGCGCGTTGGCTGCGACCAATGGCGGTCGCCGCCGAAGCGCAGGGGAATCGGATGCTGAACGCCCAACAATTGATGTGGACCCAGATTGCCGCCGGCGTCGCCGTGCTGCTGTTTGGATTGACGCTGTTCAATCTGATCCGCATGCGGGGCCGGATGGTCGCGGCGCGGAGCTGGGACAGAGTGGAGGGCATCATCACGGTCTCCCGGGTCGACCAGCCGGCGGCGCATTCCTCGGACGACCGGAACGACGCCAAGCCCATCATTCGCTACCGCTATCAGGCCGGCGGCCAGGAGCTGGAAGGCGAAAAGGTCTTTGTCGGCGGCACCGTCATCACGACGAGGGTCCTGGCCGCAAAACTGACCGGACGTTATCCGGTCGGCGCCCATGTCGACGTCCATGTCGATCCCAAGCAACCGACCGAGGCGCTGCTGGAGCCCGCCGCCGCGCAGAACGTCGCGGCACTGGTGGCGTTCACAATGGTGTTCGGCATCATCGCCGCCACCCTGACCGCGCATTCGTTCGCAGGCCACGTGCTCTACGCCGACAAGGGCGTCCCGCTATTCGCGTTCGCGGTGCCGATCATCGTGCTCGTGGGCGGGGTGTTCCTCGCCGCCGATTATGTCCGGACGCGCCGGCTGGCGAACGCCAGCCTGCGCTGGCCGACCGCGTCGGGCAGGGTCATCCATTGCGACGTGATCGAGGAAATCATCGAAGAGAAGACCGAGCACGACAATCGACCGACGACGTCAAAGCTCGTCCACCGCTATCAGGTCGACCTGCGCTACGCCTACAGGGTCGGCAAGCGCGACTTCATCGGCACCGAAGTCGATTGGAACGGCACCATGATCTCCGGCCTGCGCGAGGTCGCCGAAGAGGCCGCGGCGAAATATCGCCCCGGGAAGAGCGTCCAGGTCTATTACGATCCGGACCAGCCGGGGCAGGCCGTGCTGGAGCCCGCAAGCCGGAAAGGCGCGCTAGGGCCGCTGATCGGTGCCGCGGTCTGCGCGGTCGTCGGCGGCCTTTTCCTGATGATCCTGATCAAGGTCGGGTTTGCGTAGCGGCGACTGAGCGAGCGCCTCGTCCTTCGAGACGACCGCTTCGCGGCCTCCTCAGGATGAGGCTCAGCTGCATCCACCTGCGTTGAAATGCTGCCGCATACGCATCCCTCATCCTGAGGGCCCGCCGCAGGCGGGCGTCTCGAAGGATGGCCGCAGCCGAGCTTCCAGCCATATGCTTCCTCAGATGCGATTGCCCTGCCGCCTGCGGGAGAGATTGAAAGAGCCTCACCCCTTCGGCGGTGCCAGCGGCTGCACGATCTCCTGGAACGGCGCCAGCGCCTCGCACGCGTCGGCATGCGCCGACAGCGCCGGATAGCGCGAGGGCTCGAACAGAAGCGGGTGCGCCTCGCGGGTGAAGCGCACGACGCAGGCGACCACGACGTCGGCATGACCGATGCGCTCGCCCAGCCAGTACGGCGTGGTCACCTTGGCGCGCTCGGCCTCCAGCGCTTTCAGCACGTCCGCGATCTGCGCCTCGCAGCGCTCGACCCACAGCGCAAGCTGCTCCTTCCGCAGCACGCGCTCGTAGAGCAGGCTGACCGCCTTGTCGCCGAGACCGGAGGCGAGCGCGCAAATGCGCAAGTGACGCCGGCGCTCGGCGCCGCCTCGCGGCAGCATGGCCTTCGCCTCGCCGACCAATTCGTCGAGATAATCGAGGATGACCGTGCTCTCGATCAGCGCCTCACCGTCGTCGAGCACCAGCGTCGGCACCCTGCGCAGCGGATTATAGGGCGCGATCTTATCGGCATCGCCGAAGGTCGACCACGGCCGGTGCTCAAAGGTGAGCCCGTAAAGCCGCAGCGCAATTGCGACGCGGCGGACGAAGGGGGAATCATATTGGCCGATCAGGAACATGGTTTCTGCTCCGATTCTTTGGACTGGAAAATTGCGAGCGAGTCACATCTTCCGATATCACTGCATCTTAATCGGAGTTTAACCTCGCTAAGCTGGCGCACTTAGGAGCACGACCCGACCTTCCTTTGGAAACTTGTTCTTCATCAATTTCTTTAGCTTTGCGCCTTTGAATCCAGCTTCCTTCGCGCTGTGCTCGTCAAACTGCGCTTGCTCAAGTTCCGCCTTATCGAAATTTGCGTTGCGCAGGTCACATGCAACTATCTTGGAGTATCTCAAACTGGCGTCTCGCATGTCTGCTCCCCTCAGATTGCATTGCGTAAAGGTCGCACCAAATAGCTGCGCGCCTCTTAAGCTAGCACCTTCAAAATCGACGCTAGAAAGCTCCAGTCCCGACAGCCGGGCTCGCAAGTACTTCGAAAACTGACGCGAAGTAATTTGGGCTTCGCGCCTGGACTCGCCCCATCGCCTCACTGATAGCACGATGAAAGATGGCGACGACCTCGGATTCGCTCGACCTCGGCTCGCAAGACTTGAGTTCATGAAAGATATTCGAGGAGGCATCCTTAAACAACGTAAATGACATTGGATGCTCGAGATCGGAACTGGTGAGAAGCATCTCGTTCTGCTCGCATAGAGTTTGAACGCGAGCTAACAAGTGCTCCGCAATCGATTGAACTTCCGCTTGCAGGGGAGCGCGAGTAAATTGAACCGACTGAACTGTCTTCGCGATAGAGTAGGCGAGAACTTCTGATATCAATCGAGTAGCACGACGCTCTGTGCTGTCCTCTCCGCGCAAGGCTTCTAGTATACGAAACAGAGGTGACACTACTGAGGAGAAGCCATCTTTACCAAGAGACAGCGATTTGAATACTACCTCTGCTATAGCGCTCGCCAACTCTAGCCATTCTCTCTTCGTGGTCCCTTCCCTAATAGGAATGCTCATATTTCCCCCAAGAATGTAATTGTCTCTTTGCAATCAACTACAATCCTAGATTACAAATCCGATAGCAATACCCACTTTGAAGAATGGCTAGGCTTATCAGTTCACCCGCTACAATCGTTGCATAACCCCACTTGCTTAGTCGGCAGCCATGGCCTCGTTCCCACGATCAAGTCCGGGGGGCGCCGAGGGGATTGCCTGCCCGATGAAGCAGATCGGCTTCGCCCGCTCCAACCGAATGCACCATAGATTCTCTTCGGCTCATTTTGGTTAGCATTGCTCGATGATCGGCACATGCTTTGCCGCGGACCGCGGCGCCGTGCCATCGAGCCGCGGGTCGTCGGCGATCTCGATCTGGCGGCGGAACGGACGGAAGCCGGAGCGCTGATAGAATGCGACTGCGGACGGATGGTCGAAGGTGCAGGTGTGCACCCAGACGCGAGACGGCCCGCGTGACCACGCGAGCTCAAGCGCGCGGTTCATCATAAAGCGGGCGGCCCCACTGCCGATCAGTTTTGCGGTGACGCCGAAATACACGAGCTCGCACTGGTCGGCCTCGCGAAAGTCCAGCTCCAGCAGGCCTTCATCGTTGCCGTCCACGACAAGCGCATAGACCTCGACGCCCGGTGCATGGATGATTGCGGCGAGCTCGGCGTCGTTCATGCGCGCCCGCGAAAACCACAACCACTCCTCGCCGACGCGGCGATGGAGGTCGCGATACCAATGAAGCGCGGGAGGATCGACCTTGCGCAGGGTCCAAGGGCCTGATGGAGCGCCGGGGGGATCGTCACGGCGCGGAGGGGGCGCGGTCATCTCGAGATGGGTGACGACGGCTGCGATCTTGCCGGTGGGGACGTCGGAATAGCCGTCGGGGAGGATCATGGGATGCGTCCCTTTGAAGCTGAACGCCGGCCACACATTCGGGGTCGTCCTGGCGAAAGCCAGGACCCATTACCACAGCTGGTCGCTGTCGCGGCAGGCTGGGGCCGCCAGCGGTCCAAGGCAACTTAGCTCGGTGGCTATGGGTCCTGGCTTTCGCCAGGACGACGGCGGAGTTTGTGGATAGGCTTCATTCACCACGGCGTCAGGGTCATCGCCTCCAGAGTACCCCGGATTTCGCTGCGCTCCATCCAGGCTACGAGACGGCTTAACCCTCCCCCTCATCGCTCGCGAGCACGCCCTTCACCGCCCTCGCCCAGCCCGCCAGCTTCCGCTCGCGCGTCGCCTGGCTCATGTTCGGCTTGAAGCGGTGCTCGAGGCGCCAGTTGTCGGCGAACTTGGTCGGTTCGGGATAGACGCCGGCCTGGAGGCCGGCGAGATAGGCGGCGCCCAGTGCCGTCGTCTCCTGGATCACGGGGCGGTCGACGGGCGCGTCGAGCAGGTCGGCGAGGCGCTGCATGGTCCAGTCGGACGCGGTCATGCCGCCGTCGACCCGGAGCACGACGCTGGCCACCTCCGAGCTCGGCCAGTCCGCGCGCATCGCGGCCCAGAGGTCGAAAGTCTGGTAGCAGACGCTTTCCAGCGCGGCGTGGGCAAGCTCGGCCGGGCCGGTGTTGCGGGTGAGGCCGAACAGCGCGCCGCGCACGCGCGGATTCCAGTACGGCGCGCCCATGCCGACGAAGGCCGGCACGAGATAGACGCTCTGCATGGAGTCCGACTGATCGGCAAGAGGTCCGGTCTCGGCGGCGTGCTTGATGATGCCGAGGCCGTCACGCAGCCACTGCACCGCGCTGCCCGCGACGAAGATCGAGCCTTCGAGCGCGTAGGTGCGTTTGCCGCCGAGCTGGTAGGCGATGGTGGTGAGCAGCTTGTTCTTCGAAGCCACGGGCGTGGTGCCGGTGTTGAGCAACGCAAAGCAGCCGGTGCCGTAGGTCGACTTCATCATGCCCGGACGGAAGCAGGCCTGACCGATGGTCGCGGCCTGCTGGTCGCCGGCGATGCCGGAGATCGCAATCGCGCCGCCGAACAGGTCCGGCGTGCTCTCGCCGAAGCGGGCGGAGGAATCCTTCACCTCCGGGAGCATCGAGCGCGGCACGCCGATGATCTCCAGCAGCTCGTCGTCCCACTGCCCGGTGTGGATATTGAACAGCAGCGTGCGCGAGGCGTTGGTGGCGTCGGTGGCGTGGACCTTGCCGCCGGTGAGGCGCCACAGCAGGTAGCAATCGACGGTGCCGAACATCAATTCGCCGCGGGCGGCGCGCGCGCGTGCGCCGGGGACGTGGTCGAGAATCCAGGCGACCTTGGTGCCGGAGAAATAGGGATCGATGATCAGGCCGGTCTTTTGCGAGATCACGGGCTCGCGGCCGTCGGCTTTCAGTTTCGCGCAGATGTCGGCGGTGCGGCGGTCCTGCCAGACGATGGCGCGGTGCACGGCCTGCCCGGTGGCGCGGTCCCACACCACGGTGGTCTCGCGCTGGTTGGTGATCCCGATCGCGGCGATGTCCTTTGCGCTGATGCCGGCCTGCGCGATCGCGTCGCGGCAGACGGTCACGGTCGAGGTCCAGATGTCCTCGGGCTCGTGCTCGACCCAGCCCGAGGCGGGGAAATGCTGCGGAAACTCGGCTTGCGCCTTCGCCGCAATGGATATGTCGCCCCGAAACACGATCGCGCGCGAGGAGGTGGTGCCCTGGTCGATGGCGAGGACGAAAGACATGGAAGCAAACCTTGGCGTTGTCTTTGGCGTTTTCTTTGGCGTTTTCTTGGCGTTGTCCCGTGAGGGATCATTGTGTCGCGCCAAAGGGAGCGGATTGGAGGCGGAAGGTCAAGCCCGCCGCGCTCGTCGGGGCGGACCACACGCATGTGGAGGGGCTAGGACAGAGAATGCGAAAATGCTACATGCCGGGCGGGCAAATGGGGCGGCATGACCTTCACTTCTTTTCAGTTCGGCATCTTCGTCGCGATCGTGTTCGGCGTCTATTACCTGCCTTCGCTGCGCGGCTTCCAGGTCCCGCTGCTCGTTCTCGCAAGCGTGTTCTTCTATGGCTTCGGCCAGCCCGAGTTGCTGCCGCTGCTGCTCGTCGCGGTGCTCGGCACCTATCTCTGCCTGGTGCTTGCGTTCGAGAATCGAACTTTCTGGATGCCGGCCGGCATCGTCTTCAATCTCGGCCTGCTCGCGTTCTTCAAATACAAGTTCCTGTTCGTCGACGCCGCCGCGACCACACTCACGGGCGTCGCGCCGATCGACTTCCTGCTGCGACTGCCGCTGCCGATCGGAATCTCGTTCTTCGCGTTCCACAACATCAGCCTGTTGGTCGACCTGACGCGCGAGAAACGCACCGTCCGCTTGCGCGAGGTGTTCCTCTACATCATCTTCTTCCCGCAGCTCGTGTCCGGCCCGATCACGCGCGCGGCCCAGTTCATGCCGCAGATCATTCCCAAGCGGCTGGGTGACGTCGCCTTCGTCGAGGCCGCGAAGTGGATCCTGGTCGGCTATTTTTTCAAGCTGTATGTGGCGAACAATCTCAACGAGATGACGTCCTACATGGACTTCCCGCTCTACGAGACGCTGCGCACGCAGGATCGCTGGCTGCTGGTGTTCCTCTACAGCTACCAGATCTACGCCGATTTCTTCGGCTACTCGGCGATTGCGCTCGGCCTCGGCCTGCTGTTCGGCTATCGCCTGCCCGTGAACTTCAACCTGCCCTACATCTCGACCTCATTCTCTGAGTTTTGGACGCGTTGGCACATCTCGTTGTCGAGCTGGCTCAGGACCTATTTGTACATTCCGCTCGGCGGCAACCGTCATGGACCGGGACGAACCTGTCTCAACCTGATGATCGTGATGACGCTTGGCGGACTCTGGCATGGTGCCAGCCTGAGCTACGCTCTGTGGGGCATGGCGCACGGGATCTTGCTCGTGATCGAACGACCGTTCCTGAAACTCATGGGCGATGGAAGCCCCGCGGTGCGGGTGATCCGGATGGGCATCGTCTTCTTCTGCGTCACGATGCTCTGGATCTTCTTCAAGCTGCCGAACTTCGACCACGCGCTCAGCTATCTCAAGGGAATGTTCATGGCGACGGACGCGCCCAATCCGCCAAAACTGTTCACCAATCTGGCTTTGCTCTATGCCTTGCCTGTTATCATCCAGCATGCGGGCATCGGCGCGCTGATCGAAGGCCGGTTGCGGCGATGGGAGCCCTATCTCTATGGCGCGCTCGCAGCGCTTGCCTGTCTCGAAGCGGGGCCCGACAGCACTTTCATCTACTTCCAGTTCTGACATGCCGCAGGATGTGACGCTTTCATGGCTGGTCAAGTGCGCTGCTGCTGCAACCGCGCTGCTGCTGGCCTGCGCCTTCACCACGGCGCGCTTCGGCTCGGCCCTGCAGCAGCCGGCGGTCACGACCCGCGGCGGCAGCCTCGTCAGCCTGAACCGCTATGTGCAGGATCCCACGCCTGATGTCGTGGTGGTCGGCAGCTCGGTCGCCTGGCGTCTCAAGGAGGAGTATTTCTCGCCGCCGCGCGTCCGTAATCTTTCGCTGGCGGGCGGCTCGCCGGTGACAGGTCTCGAGATCGTCGCGAACCGGCCGAACCCGCCGAAGATTGTGCTGATCGAGATGAATGTCCTGACGCGCGAGTCGGACAGCGCGCTGATCGAGAAATTTTCCGGCGGCGCGCGCACGGAAGCGCTGCTGTTGCGCCCGGTGCGAACAGCGATCGCGGGCTATGAAACGTGGAAACACGGTGAACCTGATCCCGCCCGGGCGCGCGCCGAGCGGGATCGCCTGCTCAGCCAGCCGCCGGGCACGTTCGACAACAAGGTCTATCTCGACCGTGCGCTGGAGCAGATGAACGAAGCTGACCCGACCGTGCCGGCACGCGCGAATGTGGTTCGCATCAGGCAGCTCATCGACGAGCTGCAGCGGCGCGGCACCCGCGCGTTTCTGATCCATGTTCCGTTTGCGCCGGAGATTGAAGGCTCCCGCATGGTCCGGATCACCAACGAGATCGTCGACGAAGCCTTCCCGGATCGCGCGCTTTGGCTGCCGATCGATCCGCCGCGACGCGAGCTACGTTGGGACGACGGCGTGCACCTCGACGAACGTTCGGCCCTGATCGTCGCACGCGCCATCGAAAGCGCCATCGAACGCACCTTGGCCGGGCGCCGCCCGTAGCAGAGGACCGGCGACTACGGCGCCGCCGTCGTCACGCCGCCGTCGATGACGATGGTCTGTCCGGTCATGAAGCTCGACGCATCGGAGGCGAGGTAGGCGACTGCGCCTGCGATTTCGTCGGGCTCGCCGATGCGGCGGAGCGGGGTGGTGGCGGTGCGGCGTTTCAGATTCGCTTCGTCTTCCCACAGCGCACGGGCGAAATCGGTCTTGACGAGGCCGGGCGCGATGCAATTGACGCGGACGCCTTTCGGGCCCCATTCGCCGGCGAGCGAACGGCACAATGCGAAGTCGGCGGCTTTCGAAATGCCGTAGGCGCCTATCACGGTCGAGCCGCGCAGGCCGCCGATCGAGGAGATGATGACGACGGAGCCGTTGCCGCGCTCGGCCATTTGCGGGATCGCCAGCGCGGAGAGCCAGATGTTGCTCTTGACGTTGCTACCCATGATCTTGTCGAAGGCCTCGTCGGTGATGTCGAGCAGCGGGCCGTAATAGGGGTTCACCGCGGCGTTGCAGACGAGGATGTCGATCTTGCCATAGTGCTTGGTCGCACCCGCGATCAGCGCCTCGACCTCTTGCTTGCGCGCGATGTTGCAGGGGATGACGGTGGCCTCGCCGCCGGCCGCCTTGATGCCGTCGACGACCTCCTGGCAGGCGTCGGCCTTGCGCGAGGAGACCACGACTTTGGCGCCGAGCTTTGCGAGCAGTTCGGCGGAAGAGCGGCCGATGCCGCGGCTGGAGCCGGTGACCACGGCGACCTTGCCGGTGAGATCGAACGGGGTGTTTTTCATTGTTGTTGCTCCCTCTTTTGATTCAGCTCGCTTGCTTCATCGTCATGGCCGGGCTTGTCCCGGCCATCCACGCCTTTGTCTCACCGCCAAGACGTGGATGCCCGGGACAAGCCCGGGCATGACGATCTTTATGCGGCTGCCGCCTCGCGATCCGGCGCTAGATCAACCCGCCACCGTCCGCCACGCGGCGCTGGTGGTAGTCGGTGTCGCCGAACGAGTTCTCGATCATGGTCAGGCGCTTGAAGTAGTGGCCGATCTTCGCCTCCATGGTCATGCCGATGCCACCGTGGAGCTGGATCGCCTGCTGTCCCACGAACTTCAGCGACTTGCCGATCTGCACCTTGGCCGCGGCAACGGCGTTGCTGCGCTCCTTGGCGTCCTCGAAATCGGCAGCCATCGTCGCGAACATCGACATCGATCGCGCCTGCTCGGTGGCGACGAACATGTCGGAAGCGCGGTGCTGCAGCGACTGGAACGAACCGATCGCAACACCGAACTGCTTGCGCGTCTTGATGTACTCGACCGTGGTCTTCAGCGACTCGTCCATCAGGCCGACCGCTTCGGCGCAGAGCGCGATGCGGGCTTCGTCGACCACACGCTCGATCAGCGCGAGCGAGTCGTCGGGATTGCCGAGCGCCGCATCGGCGCCGACCTCGACGCCGGTGAAGGTGATGTCGGCGGCGTGCAGGCCGTCCTGGGTCGGGTACGACTTCTTGGCGACGCCCTTCGCATTGGCCGGCACCAGGAACACGCCGATGCCGCTCTTGTCGCGGCGCTCGCCCTTGGCGCGCGCGGTCACGATGAGGGTATCTGCGTTCTCGCCGTTGAGCACGACGAACTTCTCGCCGTCGATGACAAAGCCGTCACCCTTCTTCTTCGCCGTCGTCGTGACGTCGAAGAGATCGTAGCGCGAGTTCTTCTCGAGCTGGGCAAAGGCGAGCGTCTTGCTGCCGTCGACGATGCCGGGCACATGCGCGGCCTTCTGCGCATCGCTGCCCGCATGGCGCAGGAAGCCGCCGCCGATCACGACGGTGGCGAGATAAGGCTCGAGCACCAGCGCCTTGCCGAGCGCTTCCATCACGATCATGGTCTCGACGCCGCCGCCGCCGAAGCCGCCATCGGCCTCCGCGAAGGGCAGACCGAGCAGGCCTTGCTCGGCGAGCTTGCCCCACACGGTTTTGCTCCAGCCGCCCTTCTCCTTCATGTACTTCTTGCGACTCTCGAAATCGTAGGAATCGTTCAAGAGGCCGTCGATGCTTTCCTTGAGAAGCCGTTGCTCCTCGTTCAGATCAAAATCCATGTTCTTTGCTCTCCGGTATCGATTTCGTCATGCCCGGCCTTGTGCCGGGCATCCACGTTCTTCGTAGCGCTAGGCGTGGATGGCCGGGTCAAGCCCGGCCATGACGGTGAGTGCGTGTTGATAGTGTAGGATCAAAGCCCCAGCACCGCCTTGGCGATGATGTTGCGCTGGATCTCGTTGGAGCCGCCGTAGATCGAGACCTTGCGGTTGTTGAAATAGCTCGGCGCGATCTGGGCGGTCCAGTCCATGGCTTCGTTCGAGCCGTCGTCGCCGTGCACGTCATAGGGTGCTGCGAACGGGCCGATCACTTCCATCAGTAGCTCGGTGGTGGTCTGCTGAATCTCGGAGCCCTTGATCTTCAGCACGGAGGAAGCCGGATTGGGCTTGCCCTTGCCATGCTTGCCTTCGTCGGCGACGACGCGGAGTTGCGTCAACTCGAGCGCCTTGAGCTCGATTTCGCAGGCCGCGAGCTTGTCGCGGAAGGCCGCGTCCTGGATGATCGGCTTGCCGCCGGATTCGACCTTGGAGGCGAGATCGCGGATGCGGCGCAGCCGTTCCTTGGAGACGCCGACCCGGGCGATGCCGGTGCGCTCATTGCCGAGCAGGAATTTCGCGTAGTCCCAGCCCTTGTTCTCTTCGCCGATCAGGTTCTCGTAGGGCACCTCGACGTCGTCGAAGAAGACCTCGTTGACTTCGACGCCGCCGTCGATGGTCTGGATCGGGCGCACGGTGACGCCCTTGGACTTCATCGAGAACACGATGAAGGAGATGCCCATCTGCTTCTTGGCGGTCGCATCGGTGCGACAGAGGCAGAAGATCATGTCGGCGTGCTGGGCGAGCGTCGTCCAGGTCTTCTGGCCGTTGATGATCCACTTGTCGCCCTTGCGCTCGGCCTTCGTCTTGAGCGAGGCGAGGTCGGAGCCGGAGCCGGGCTCGGAGAAGCCCTGACACCACCAATCGTCGACATTGGCGATGCGGGGCAGATACTGCTTCTTCTGCTCTTCATTGCCGAAGGTGTAGATGACAGGACCGACCATGCTGACGCCGAAGGCGAGCGGCTGCGGCGCCGGATAGGACTGCAGCTCCTCGTTGAAGATGTAGTGCTGCACGGAGGTCCAGCCGGTGCCACCATATTGCTTGGGCCAGTGGCTGACGCCCCACCCCTTCTTGTTGAGGATGCGCCACCACGTCACCATCTCGTCCTTCGAGAGGTGGCGGCCCTCGACCAGCTTGCGCCGCGTATCCGGCGGCACGTTGTCGCGGAAGAATGACCGCACTTCCTCGCGAAACGCCTGCTCTTCTTTCGTGAATGCGAGATCCATCGGATCCTCCTGTTTCCTCGTCGTCCTGGCGAAAGCCAGGACCCATTACCACCCGCCTTCGTTGTGCGAAGGCAACTGCTGTCTGAGCACCACACTCCGGCTGCGGAGTATGGGTCCCGGCTTTCGCCGGGACGACGCAACTACTGCAACACCTCAAAAAGCCCCGCCGCGCCCATGCCGCCGCCGACGCACATGGTGACGACCGCGTACTTCGCCTTGCGGCGGCGGCCTTCGATAAGAGCGTGGCCGGTGAGGCGCGCGCCCGACATGCCGTAGGGATGGCCGACCGCAATCGCGCCGCCGTCGACGTTGATCTTGTCGGGGTCGATGCCGAGCTTGTCGCGGCAATACAGCACCTGCACCGCGAAGGCTTCGTTCAGCTCCCACAGGCCGATATCGTCGACGGTGAGGCCATGACGCTTGAGCAGGCGCGGCACGGCGAACACCGGGCCGATGCCCATCTCGTCCGGCTCGCAGCCGGCGGAGACGAAGCCGCGGAAGATGCCGAGCGGGTTCAGCCCGCGCCTGGCCGCTTCCTTGTCGCTCATGATCACGCTTGCGCTGGCCCCGTCCGAAAGCTGGCTGGCATTGCCGGCGGTGACCGAAAATCCCTCGCCGCGCACGGCCTTGAGGCCGGCAAGACCTTCAGCGGTGGTCTCGGGGCGCGGGCCCTCGTCCTGAGAGAGCGTGACGTCCTTGAACGAGACTGCACCGGTCGCCTTGTCGGTCACCGCCATTTTGGTGGTGATCGGTGCGAGCTCGTCCTTGAACTTGCCGCCCTGCTGGGCCGCGGCCGTGCGGCGCTGGCTTTCCAGCGAATATTCGTCCTGCTTCTCGCGCGAGATGCCGTAGCGCTTGGCGACGATTTCGGCGGTGTCGATCATGGGCATGTAGACCTCGCCCTTGATCTCGAGCAGCGCCGGATCCTGCGCGTGGAAGCCGTTCATCTTGTCGTTCTGCACCAGCGAGATGGACTCTCCGCCGCCGCCGACCGCGATCTCGACGCCGTCGAAGATCACCGAACGCGCGGCGAGTGCGATCGCCTGCAGGCCGGAGGCGCATTGCCGGTCGATGGTGGTGCCGGCAACGGTGACGGGGAGACCAGCACGGAGCAGCGCCTTGCGCGCGATGTTGCCGCCGGTCGCGCCCTGCTGCAGCGCTGCGCCCATCATCACGTCCTCGACCTCCTTGGGGTCGATCTTGGCGCGCGCGACGGCCTCGCCGATGGCGTGGCCGAGCAGGGTTGCGCCCTCGGTGGCGTTGAGCGCGCCGCGATAGGCCTTCCCGATCGGGGTGCGGGCTGTGGAAACGATGACGGCGTCGGTCAAGAGCGATCTCCTGATGCAAGTCGGGTGGCAAGTTGGGCGGATTGTGATGGTTTCTGCTGCTGACGCAACTCATGGCGCGACAGCTTTCCGACCGGCGTGCGCGGCAGATCGTCGACGAATTCGACCTCCGCCGGCAATTCGTGCTTGCCGAGCTTGCCGGCGAGCTGCGCGCGCAGCTCGTCAAGCGAGAACGGCTTTGCATCCGGCTTCAGCTTGATGAAGGCTTTGGCGGCCTCCCCGCGGTACTGGTCGGGGATGCCGAGCACGATCACCTCGTGCACGCCTGGTATGGTGTAGATCGCCTGCTCGATCATCTGCGGATAGACGTTGAAGCCGCCGGAGATGATCATGTCCTTCTTGCGGTCGACCAGGAAGAAATAGCCGTCGGTGTCGACATAGCCGATGTCGCCGGTGAGAAAGCGGCCGTCGACAAAGGCCTCGGCCGATCCCTCGGGCTTGTTCCAGTAGCCTTTGGTGACGTTCGGGCCCTTGATGCGGATCTCGCCAACTTCACCCGGCGGCAGCACCTTCGTGGGATCGTCCAGGGCAACGACGTCGAGTTCGATGCCGGGCAGCATCAGTCCGATCGAGCCAGGCTTCTCGGGACCTGTGGGCGGATGGCCGGTGCCAGGCGAACACGTCTCGGTCATGCCCCAGCCGCTGCGGAGCTTCTTGCCCACCTTGCGCTCGAAGAAATTCGCGATCTCCACGGGCAGCGGCGCGCCCCCGGAGCCGATCGTCGCCAGCGAGGAGAAATCGCGCTTGTCGAGATCGGGAAGGGCTGCGATCGCAATCCACATCGTCGGCACGCCGGGAAAATAAGTCGCGCGCTTGATTTCGATGTCGCGCATCACCGCTTCGACGTCAAAACGCTGATGCAGCGAGATCAGATTGCCACGCCTGAGCGAGGACAGCAGCACGACGGTGAGCGCATAGATGTGGAACAGCGGCAGCACGCAGATCACGCGCTCGACGACGTCGCCGCGCGTCGCGCGCGACGGCTTGCCCCAGACGTCGTAGATCGACACGGCCGAGGTGAGATTGCCATGGGTCAGCATCGCGCCCTTGGGCAGCCCGGTGGTGCCACCGGTATATTGCAGCAGCGCGACGTCGTCCGCCGTCACCGACGGCCACTGTGCCGGCCCGGTAGCGCCCTCGACGAAGGTCTTGAAGGTGACGATGCGGGGATCATTGGGGACCGCGGCCTGCGGCGTGCCGATCTTGCCCCAATTGTCGTCCTCGCAGACGACCAGGCGGTCGATCAGGCCCTTCTCCAGGAATTTCAGCGCGGTCGGCAGCAGTGCCGCGAGGTTGGAGGTGACGAGCAGGCGCGAACCGGAATCGGAGACCTTGTGGGTCAGCGCGATCTCGCCGTCGAGCGGTGATAGATGCGCGACGCGGGCGCCGGCCTTCAGCGCGCCGAAAAAATTGACGGGATGATCGGGCGTGTTGCCGAGGAACAGCGCCACCGAGCTGTTCTTGCTGCAGCCGGCGCGGAGGAATGCAGCCGCCGCACGCTCCGCCATCGCGGCGAGTTCGGTGTAGGTGATCGGACGATCGCGGAATTCCAGCGCGGTGCGCGGGCCGTACTCGGTCGCGGCTTTTGCCAGCAGGTCAGGCAACGAACCCTGGACGATGGTGTCGTCCCAGCGCACGCCCTCGGGATAAAACTGTTCGCCGGGATGGGTCATTAACGATCAATGCTCTGCAAACGTAAAGCGGGCATAGACAGACGGGCTCCCTTCCCCCTTGTGGGGAAGGGTTGGGGAAGGGGGTGCCACGAACTTGGACCTCGCCTGGGGCCACCCCCCTCCCTGACCCTCCCCCACAAGGGGGGAGGGAACGGAGAGAGCGTTGCCTTGGCCAAGGTGTTCGCAGTCACCGAGCCCAATCCAATCACGCTGCTTTCGAGCCCGCCGCGAGTGACGCGAAGGTCTTGCCTTCTGCCGCGAGCTTCTTCAGCAGTGGCGCGGGCTCGAGGCTGGGGTCGTTGGTCTCCTTGGCATAGTAGGAGAGGCGATCGGCGATGTGCTTGAGGCCGACGGTGTCGGCCCAGAACATCGGGCCGCCGCGGTAGATCGGCCAGCCATAGCCATAGAGCCAGACCACGTCGATATCGGACGGGCGCGCGGCAATGCCTTCCTCCAGAATTTTCGCGCCCTCGTTGATCATCGGATACATCATGCGCTCGAGGATCTCGTCGTCGCTGACGATTCGCTTCTTGCGGCCCAAACGAAGCAGCGTCTCGTCGATCAGCTTCTCGACTTCGGGATCGGGCAGCGCCGCGCGGGAGCCGGCTTCGTATTTGTAATAGCCCTTGCCGGTCTTCTGGCCAAAGCGACCGGCTTCGCAGAGCGCGTCCGCGATCTCCGACTTGATGCCGCGGTCCTTGCGCGAGCGCCAGCCGATGTCGAGGCCGGCGAGGTCGCCCATCGCGAACGGCCCCATCGGCATGCCGAATTTCGTGACCACGGCATCGACCTGCTGCGGCAAGGCGCCTTCGAACAGCAGCTTTTCGGACTGCTTGCCGCGCTGGGCCAGCATGCGGTTGCCGACAAAGCCGTCGCAGACGCCGACCACGGCCGGCACTTTTGCGATCTTCCGCGCGATCGAGACAGCCGTCACCAGCGCATCGGGCGCGGTCTTGTCGGCGCGCACGATCTCGCACAGCTTCATGACGTTGGCAGGCGAGAAGAAGTGCATGCCGAGCACGTCCTGCGGGCGCTTGGTCGACTTCGCGATCTCGTCGATGTTCAGGTACGAGGTGTTGGAAGCGAGCACGGCGCCCGGCTTGACGTACTGGTCGAGCTTGCCGAACACTTCCTTCTTCACAGCCATGGTCTCGAACACGGCTTCGATGACGAGGTCGGCATCGCCGACGTTCTCGATGCCCACGACGCCGTTGATCAGCGCCATGCGCTTGGCGGGCGCATCCGCGGGGATACCGCCGCGCGCCGCGGTCGCTTCCCAGTTCTTCTGCATGATGCCCATGCCGCGTTTGAGCTGCTCCTCGCCGGTCTCGATCAGGGTGACGGGAACGCCGGCATTGGCAAAGGACATCGCGATGCCGCCGCCCATCGTACCGGCGCCAAGGATGGCGACGCGATTCACGGGCCGCGGCTTGGTCCCTTCGGGAACGCCGGCGATCTTGCTGGCCTCGCGCTCGGCGAAGAAGGCATAGCGCTGCGCCTTGGACTGATCGCTGGCGACGAGCTTCAGAAAGCCCTCGCGCTCTTTCTTCAGACCTTCGTCGAACGGCAGGTCGATGGCGTAGCCGACGGCGTCGGCCGCCGCGAACGGCGCTTCCAGGCCGCGCGACTTCTTGGTCATGGCGGCGACCGCATTGGTGAAGATCGAGCGGTCGGCCTTGGCCGCCGCGATCTTGGAATCATCGTCGCGCAGACGGCGCAGCGGACGCTTTTCAGCCAGCAGCTTTCGTACGAAGGCTTCGCCTCCGGCGGCCGGGCCCTCGACGATCTCCTCGATCAGACCATTCTTCAGCGCTTCCGCCGCGCCGATCGGATCACCGCCGACGATCATCTTGACCGCGAGTTCCGGTCCGACCGCGCGCGGAAGGCGCTGGGTGCCGCCGGCGCCCGGCAGCAGGCCGAGCTTCACCTCAGGCAGGCCGAGCTTGGCTTCCTTTACCGCAACGCGGAAATGACAGGCGAGCGCGACCTCGAGGCCGCCGCCGAGCGCGGTGCCGTGGATCGCGGCCACGACCGGCTTCGGCGAATTCTCGATCTCGGAAAGCACGTCGTTGAGGGCGGGCGGCTTCGGCGGCTTGCCGAATTCGGTGATGTCGGCGCCCGCGATGAAGGTGCGGCCGGCACAGGTCAGCACGATGCCCTTAATTGCGGGATCGGCGACCGCGGCCTTGATGCACTCCAGAATTCCGCCGCGAACCGCCGCGCTCAGTGCATTCACCGGAGGGCTGTCGACCGTGACGATCCCGACTTCGTCATGACGCTCAAGCTTGACCACTTCGCTCACGGTGTTCCTCCTTGGTGGGGTAACTTTTGTTCAATTTCGCACTGCGGAATTTAATTCCGCATCTTGACGGCAGGGTTATTTTGAAGCACGTGGCTTGTCAACGACTCCGCGCAAGAAGCAGATCAGGGATGAAGCGTACAGGAAAGAAGCCAGCGACCGATCGGAATTTCGTCGTCGCGCTTTCCCGCGGACTAGACGTATTGCGCGCATTCCAGCCCAGCGACGGACTTCTTGGCAATCAGGAAATCGCGGCCCGCACCAATTTGCCCAAACCGACCGTTTCGCGGCTGACCTATACGTTGACCAAGCTCGGCTATCTGACGCCGGTTCCCCGCTTCGAGAAATATCAGCTTGCGCCGGCCGCAATGGCGCTCGGCTACGCCGCGTTGTCCAACCTCGGCGTTCGGCATTTGTCCGAACCGTTCCGCGAGGAAATGATGCGCGCGACCGGAGGGGCCGTTGCCGTCGGCGGCCGCGACCGTCACAGCATGATCTATTTCGGGCAAAGCCGCGGCAGCGAGACGGTCGGCGTTCAACTTGACGTCGGCTCCCGCGTGCCGATTGCAACCAGCGCGATGGGCCGCGCCTATTTCTGGGCGCTCGAGGAAAACGATCGGGCGGAACTGTCTCGTGTCTTGCGCGAACATTACGGCAGCCGCTGGCCCAAGATGCGCGACGGGCTGGAACGTTCCGGCGAGACGGTCGCGAAATACGGATTTGCGATTTCGGTCGGCGACTGGCACGACGACATCGGCGCCGCCGGCGTCGCGCTCAGGCTCAACGACGGAACCGGTCCTTACGCATTCAATTGCGGCGCGCCCGCATTCCGCTTCACGGAAGAGCGATTGATCAACGACATTGGACCGCGTCTGCTTGCGATGGTAAGGAACATCGAAGCGGCACTTGGGGGTCTGATGCCGCATTCCAAAAAAGACGTCAGCAAAAAGCTGAAATCAGGAGGGAAAGTTGCGCGTGTGGCCGAGGGGATCAGATAGCCTTTGTCGTCATCGGGAGCGGTTCACATCGCCCCTTCGCTCACCGAACAGAGTGGGCGAGACGAGATGACGCAGGCACAGCTCGCGCAGGGGACATCGCCCCTGCTCGCGGTTCGCGACGTCAGCGTCGTGTTCGGCGGCATCGTCGCGCTCAACGGTGTGTCCTTTGACATGCACAAGGGCCAGATCCTCGGTTTGATCGGCCCCAACGGCGCCGGCAAGACTACGCTCTTCAACTGCCTCTCGCGGCTGTACCAGCCGTCGTCCGGCAACATCCTGATGGAGGGCGCGAGCATCCTGACGCGCCCGCCGCACCGGATCGCTGAGATCGGCATCGGCCGCACCTTCCAGAACGTGGCGCTGTTTCCGAACCTCTCCGTGATGGACAATGTCCGCGTCGGCACCCATGCCCGCACCTCCAGCGACATCATCAGCGACTCGCTGCGTCTGGCCTGGATTCGCCGCAGCGAGAGCGAGGTCAACAAGAAGGTGCACGAGATCCTCGCCTATCTCGACCTCGAGGACGTCGCCCACACCGTCGTGTCCGGCCTGCCGTTCGGCACGCAGAAGCGCGTCGAGCTGGCGCGCGCGCTCGCTGCCGATCCGAAGATCCTGCTGCTCGACGAGCCCGCCGGCGGTCTCAACCACGAGGAAGTCTACGCGCTCGGCGATCTCATCCGCCGTATCCGCGACGACCGCCACATGACCGTGCTCCTGGTCGAGCATCACATGGGTCTCGTGATGTCGATCGCCGACCACGTCGTCGCACTGAATTTCGGCAAGAAGCTCGCGGAAGGCACGCCGGCCCAGGTGCAGGCGGATCCCGAAGTCATCAAGGCCTATCTCGGGAGCAAGGACCAATGACGACGCTGCTCAACGTCAAGGACCTGCGCGCCTATTACGGCCAGGTCCAGGCGCTCCACGGCCTGTCCTTCTCGCTCAGCGAGGGATCGCTGACCACGCTGCTGGGAGCCAACGGCGCCGGCAAGACCACTACGCTGCGCGCGATCTGCAACATGGTGCGCTCGACCGGCGGCATCGAGTTCGACGGCAAGCCGCTGAACAACCGCTCCACCGAGAGCATCGTGCGGTTCGGCATCGCCCATGTGCCGCAGGGCCGCGGCACCTTCACCACCATGACGGTGGAGGAAAACCTCCAGCTCGGCGCTATCACCCGCAAGGACAGCGCCGGCATCATCTCCGACATCGAGCGCATGTATGCGCATTTCCCGGTGCTCAAGCAGCGGCATACCCAGCAGGCCGGCACGCTTTCGGGCGGCGAGCAGCAGATGCTCGCGGTCGCCCGCGCCCTGATGCTGCGGCCGCGGCTGATGCTGCTGGACGAGCCCTCCTTCGGCCTGGCGCCGCTCGTCGTGCGCGACCTGTTCGGCATCCTCGGCAAGATCAATCGCGAGGACAAGGTGTCGATCCTGGTGGTCGAGCAGAACGCGCAGCTCGCGCTCGAGCTCGCCGACCAGGCCTATGTGATCGAGACCGGACGCATCGTGATGTCGGGCAACGCCAAGGACATCGCAAACAACGAAGAAATCCGCAAATCCTATCTGGGTTACTGAGGAGCCGGCACGATGGAGCTGTTCACCAACCAAGTGCTGGCCGGCATCGCCACGGGCGCGATCTACGCCTGCATGGCGCTCGCCGTGGTCATGATCTACCAGGCGATCGACCATCTCAACTTCGCGCAGGGCGAGATGGCGATGTTCTCGACCTTCATCTCCTGGCAGCTGATGCAATGGGGCATCCCCTATTGGGCCGCTTTCGTGATCACGCTGGCATTGTCCTTCGTCGGCGGCATCGCGATCGAGCGCATCCTGTTCAAGCCGCTCGCCAAGGCGCCGGTGCTGACCAATGTCGCCGGCTTCATCGCGCTGTTCGCGATCATCAACTCCTCGGCCGGCCTGATCTGGGACTTCACCATCAAGCAGTATCCGACCCCGTTCGGCTCCTCGCCGTTCCTCGGCAGCCAGCTGATCTCGACCCACCAGGCCGGCATGATCGGCGTCACCGTGCTGCTGCTGCTCGGCCTCTACTTCTTCTTCCAGTACACCAAGATCGGCCTCGCCATGCGCGCGGCCGCCTCCGTGCCTGAATCGGCCCGGCTGGTCGGCATCAACACGAGCTGGATGATCGCGCTGGGCTGGGGCATGGCGTCCGCGATCGGTGCGATCGCCGGCATGCTGATCGCACCGGTCGTGTTCCTCGAGCCCAACATGATGGGCGGCGTGCTGATCTACGGCTTCGCCGCGGCGGTGCTTGGCGGACTGACCAGCCCGTTCGGCGCCGTGGTCGGCGGCTTCCTGGTTGGTGTCTTCGAAAACCTGGCCGGCACCTACATTCCCGGCGTCGGCAACGAGCTGAAGCTTCCGATCGCGCTCGCGCTGATCATTTCCGTCCTGGTCGTCAAACCCGCTGGCCTGTTCGGCCGGCAAATCGTCAAGCGAGTTTGATCATGAGCGCTGCAGAAGAAGTCGTTGCAGAAGGTCATCAAGCGGTCGAGGCCGTTCCGAAGCGGGCGATGACGCTGGGCACGGGCACTTCCCTGTTGGTGTTGGCGGTGCTGTTGATCGTGCCGATGTTCGTCAAGAACTTCATCATCTTCCAGATGACGATGCTCTTGATCTACGGGCTCGCGGTGCTGGCCTTGAACATCCTGACGGGCGGCTCCGGCCAGTTTTCGCTCGGCCAGAGCGCCTTCTACGCCGTAGGCGCTTATACGTCGGCGGTGCTGATGGAGTACTTCAACGTCAACTATGCGCTGACAATTCCGATTTCCGCGGTGGTCTGCTTCGGATTCGGCTACCTGTTCGGCAAGCCGGCGCTGCGGCTGTCGGGCGTCTATCTCGCGCTCGCGACCTTTGCCCTTGCCACCGCGATGCCGCAGCTGCTGAAGCTGAATTTCCTCGAGCACTGGACGGGCGGCGTGCAGGGCCTCGTCGTCACCAAGCCCGACGCACCGTTCGGGCTGCCGATGTCGCAGGACACGTGGCTCTACTACTTCTCGCTCGCCGTCGTGCTCGCGATCTACATCTTCTCGGTAAACCTGCTGCGCTCCCGTTCGGGCCGGGCCTTCATGGCGATCCGCGACAACGAGATCGCGGCCTCCTCGATGGGCGTCAACGTCGCACTGTACAAGACGCTGGCCTTCGGCGTGTCCGCAGGCATCACCGGCGTTGCCGGCTCGCTTGGCGCCATCGCCGTGCAGTTCGTCGCGCCCGACAGCTACACGATCACGCTGGCGATCTCGCTGTTCCTCGGCATGGTCGTCGGTGGCGTCGGCTGGCTGCCAGGCTCGTTCGTCGGCGCAGCCTTCATCATCTTCGTGCCGAACATGGCGGAGGGCATCTCGAAGGGCCTCTCCGGCGCGGTGTTCGGCGTACTCCTGTTCGCCGTCATCTACCTCGTGCCGCATGGCGCCAGGCAGATCGCGATCATGGGCCAGCAACTCGTCGGCCGGCTCAGGAAGAACTGAAAGTCCGTTAATTAAGCCAAGGAGACCCGAATTGCTTTTTGAAAGAACACTGCGAACCGCTGCGCTGGTCACGGCAACGGCGGTCATCACTCTCACCTCCGGCGCCGCATTCGCCCAGAAAAAATATGACACTGGCGCGTCCGATACCGAGATCAAGATCGGCAACATCATGCCGTACAGCGGTCCGGCGTCGGCCTATGGCATCATCGGCAAGACCGAAGAAGCCTATTTCAAGTTGATCAACGACAAGGGCGGCATCAACGGCCGCAAGATCAACTTCGTCACCTATGATGACGGCTATTCGCCGCCGAAGGCCGTGGAGCAGGTCCGCAAGCTGGTCGAGAGCGACGAGGTGATCGTCGTGTTCAACCCGCTCGGCACGCCCTCGAACAGCGCGATCCAGAAGTATTTGAACGCCAAGAAGATCCCGCAGCTGTTCGTCGCCACCGGCGCCACCAAGTGGAACGACCCGAAGAATTTCCCCTGGACCATGGGCTGGCAGCCCTCCTACCAGAGCGAAGCGCAGATCTACGCGAAGTGGCTGTTGAAGGAGAAGCCGGACGCCAAGATCGCGATCCTCTATCAGAACGACGATTTCGGCAAAGACTACCTCAAGGGCACCAAGGACGGCCTGGGCGCCAAGGGCGCGTCCATGATCGTCATGGAAGAGAGCTACGAGGTGTCGGAGCCGTCGATCGATGGTCACATCGTCAAGATCAAGGCCGCCAATCCCGACGTCCTGCTGATCTACACGACGCCCAAATTCGCGGCCCAGACCATCAAGAAGACCGCCGAGCTGAGCTGGAAGCCGCTGCAGATCCTCACCAACGTGTCGATCTCGGTCGGCAGCGTGATGAAGCCGGCCGGCTTCGAGGCTGCGCAGGGCGTGCTGTCGGCGGCCTATGCCAAGGACTCCACGGACCCGCAGTGGGCCAACGACCCCGGCATGAAGAAGTGGAACGAGTTCGTCGACAAGTACATGCCGGGTGCCGACAAGTCCGACACCAGCATGGTCTATGGCTACGGCGCGGCGTCGACGCTGGCCAAGGTCCTGGAGATGTGCGGCGACGATCTGACCCGGGCCAACATCATGAAGCAGGCGGCCTCGTTGAAGGATTTCGCACCGGACACGCTGCTGCCCGGCGTCAAGATCAACACCGGCCCCACCGACTTCGCCCCGATCGCGCAGCTTCAGATGCAGCGCTTCAAGGGCGAGAAGTGGGAACTCTTCGGCGAGATCATCAGCGGCGACATCGCCACCGAGTGACACCCTGACGCTATAGTCCAACGCTTCAAGAAGCCCCCGCGAGTCATCGCGGGGGCTTTTTGTTGACGTCTTGCATCAATCTTGTTCAATGCGGCGACGATCCGTTCCGGGTGGAGAAAGATGACTGCCGTTCGATTTCAGGTTGCGGCCGTTCTGGCTGCATTCGCGTTGTGCACTGCGATGAGCGGCCCGGCACTGGCCCAGAAGAAATACGACGCCGGCGCTTCCGATACCGAGATCAAGATCGGCAACATCATGCCCTATAGCGGCCCGGCGTCCGCCTATGCGGCGATCGGCAAGGCCGAGGAAGCCTATTTCAACAAGATCAATGCCGAGGGCGGCATCGGCGGCCGCAAGATCAAGTTCATCTCCTACGATGACGGCTATTCGCCGCCGAAGACGGTGGAGCAGGCCCGCAAGCTGGTCGAGAGCGACGGGGTGCTGCTGATCTTCGGCTCGCTCGGCACCTCCACCAACGGCGCGATCCGCAAATACATGAACGAGAAGAAGGTTCCGCAATTGTTCGTGGCGAGCGGCGCTTCGAAGTGGAACGATCCGAAACAATATCCCTGGACCATGGGCTGGCAGCCGAGCTACGCGAGCGAGGCGCGCATCTACGCCAAGTACATCATGAAGGAGAAGCCGGACGGCAAGATCGGCGTGCTCTACCAGAACGACGATTTCGGCAAGGACTATCTCAAGGGGCTGAAGGAAGGCCTGGGCCCTAAGGCCTCGATGATCGTGCTGGAAGACGGTTACGACACTTCGGAGCCGGCAATCGACGAGCACGTCGTGAAATTAAAGGCCTCCGGCGCCGACATCTTCGTCAGCATCACCACGCCGAAATTTGCAGCGCAAGCGATCAAGAAGGCGGCCGAGATCGGCTGGCATCCGGTCCACATCATCTCCAACGTCTCGGCCTCGGTCGGCGGCGTGCTCGAGCCGGCGGGGCTCGAGATCTCGCAAGGCGTCCTGTCGGCGAGCTACACCAAGGACGGCTCCGACCCGCAATGGAATGCCGATGACGGCATGAAGAAATTCTACAATTTCCTCGCCAAATACGATCCCAAGGCTAACAAGCTCGATGCTGGCGTAGTGTTCGGCTACGCCGCAGCCCAAACCATGGTGAAGGTGCTGCAGATGTGCGGCGACGATCTCACCCGCGAGAACGTCATGAAGCAGGCGGCAAGCCTGAAGGATTTCGAGCCCGACACCCTGTTGCCCGGCATCAAGATCAACACCGCAGCCGATAATTTCGCCCCGATCGAGCAGCTCCAGATGATGCGGTTCAAGGGCCGGAAATGGGAGCTGTTCGGGGACATCATCTCGAGCGAGCTCGGCCACTGAAGCCGCGCAACTCAAACTCGCTCCTGATCGGTTAATCAACTCAGACGGATGCACCTTCTCGCAGTCGCACACGAGTGCGCGGGCGCCCTGACTACTAAAGAAGCAGCTCCTGCGACCCCGCCGCAGGGGCTTTCTGTTGTAGGCATCAGGTAAATCGTATTGAATTGCGGCTGCGTCACCAAAAACAAGCAACACAAGAAAAGGGACGCACACACACCAAGAAAATAGGGAGATAGGAATGCCCGCTGTCACCGGCAAACTTGCGGCCGCGTCACTTGCGCTCGCGCTCATTGCGGCCTCGGCCTCCACTGCATCGGCCCAAAAGAAATACGATACCGGCGCGACCGATACCGAGATCAAGATCGGCAACATCATGCCCTACAGCGGACCGGCCTCCGCCTACGGCATCATCGGGCGGACCGAAGCCGCCTATTTCAAGAAGATCAACGACGAAGGCGGCATCAACGGCCGCAAGATCAACTACATCAGCTACGACGACGCCTACTCGCCGCCGAAGACGGTGGAGCAGGCGCGCAAGCTGGTCGAGAGCGACGAGGTGCTGTTCATCTTCAACTCGCTCGGCACGCCGCCGAACTCGGCGATCCACAAATACATGAACTCGAAGAAGGTGCCGCAGCTCTTCGTCGCCACCGGCGCCACCAAGTGGAACGATCCGCAAAACTTCCCCTGGACCATGGGCTGGCAGCCCAACTACCAGAGCGAGACGCAGATCTATGCGAAGTGGCTCTTGAAGAACAAGCCGGACGCCAAGATCGCCGTGCTTTACCAGAACGACGATTACGGCAAGGACTATCTCAAGGGCCTGAAGGACGGCCTCGGCGCCAAGGCCGCGTCAATGATCGTCATGGAGGAGAGCTACGAGACTTCCGAGCCGACCATCGACAACCACATCGTCAAGCTGAAGTCGACAGGCGCCGACGTCTTCATGAACATCACGACGCCGAAATTCGCCGCGCAGGCGATCAAGAAGAACGCCGAGATCGGCTGGAAGCCGCTGCACTTCCTCAACAACGTCTCGGCCTCCGTCGGCAGCGTGATGAAGCCCGCCGGCTTCGAGAACGGCCAGGACATCATCTCGGCCGACTATCTCAAGGACGTATCGGATCCCGCTTGGACCAGCGATCCCGGCATGAAGGACTTCTTGGCGTTCATGACCAAATACTTCCCCGAGGGCGACAAGCTCGATAAGGGCACCATCGTCGGCTATGCCGTGGCCCAGACGCTCGTTCAGGTCTTGAAGCAGTGCGGCGACGATCTCACGCGCGCGAACATCATGAAGCAGGCGGCGAGTCTGAAGGACTTCCGCACCGAGGCGCTGCTGCCGGGCGTGAAGATCAACACCTCGCCGACCGATTTCGCGCCGATCAGCCAGCTCCAGCTCGAGAAGTTCAAGGGCGAGAAGTGGGAACTGTTCGGCGACGTGATCAGCGCCGACGTGGGCGGCTAGCCGGCTCGACCATACGACGACGAAAGCCCCCTGCGAACCATCGCAGGGGGCTTTGCTGTGCCGATTATGATCACGCGATTGCACAATCGAATGACGGCAAAGCCGGCTTACGCTTTGGCGCATGATGCGGTAGGCAGGTGAGCGGCGCGTTTGCCGCCAGTCTTTCCTGTCCGCCAAGGCCTTTCGTCATGACCGACCGACGCCCCCTGCTCCGCGCGCTCTACGACGCCGCCGTTGCCGCCGCTCATCCGAGCACGACTCTGGCGCCACACCTGCGGCCCGCACCGAGGGGACGCGTGATCTGCCTCGCCGCCGGCAAGGGCGCGGCCGCGATGGCCGCCGCCGCCGAGCGGCATTATCTCGACACGCTCGGGCTCGCACCGGAACGCCTCGTCGGCATCGCCACCACGCGTCACGGCTACGGCGTGCCGACCCGCCGCATCCGCGTGGTCGAGGCCGGTCATCCCATACCCGACGAAGCCGGCCTGAAGGGCGCGGCCGATACGCTCGCGCTCGCAGCCGAGGCCGGGCCCGACGATTTGCTTCTGGTGCTGCTGACCGGCGGCGGCTCGGCGAACTGGATCGCGCCCGTCAACGGCATCAGCTTCGCGCAGAAGCAGGCGGTCAACAAGGCGCTGCTCCGCTCCGGCGCGCCGATCGGCGAGATGAATGTCGTGCGCAAGCACCTGTCGCGGATCAAGGGCGGCCGGCTGGCGCGCGCGGGCAAAAATGCCGCCGACATCGTGACGCTTGCGATCTCCGACGTGCCGCATGACGACCCCTCCGCGATCGCCTCCGGTCCGACCGTGCCCGATCCGACCACGCTCAATGATGCGCGCGCCATCGTCGCCAAATACAAGCTCGACATCGACGATGCCGTCCGTCGCGCGCTGGACGACCCCGCCAACGAGAGCTGCAAGCCCGGCGACGCCGCGTTCGCGCGCGCGCATTTCGAATTGATCGCACGCCCGAAGCAATCGCTCGACGCTGCGGTGAGGCTCGCGCAAGAGGCCGGTTACGAGACGATCGATCTCGGCGCCGACCTCGAAGGCGAGGCCCGCGACGTCGCCGCCGATCACGCCAGGCTGGCGCTTCAGGCTCGCGCGCAGGGCAAGCGGGTCGCGATCCTCTCCGGCGGCGAGCTCACGGTCACCGTGCGCGGCAATGGCCGCGGCGGCCCGAACCAGGAATACGCGCTGGCGCTCGCCGGCCTCTTGAAGGACACGCCTGACATCTCCGCGCTCGCCGGCGACACCGACGGCGCCGATGGCGGTGCCGGAAATCCCACCGACCCCGCCGGCGCGCTGATCGACGCGGCGACGTTCGCGAAGATGACGGCGCAGCGGCTGCAGCCGCAGGCCTATCTCGACAACAACGACGCGACCACATTCTTCGAGGCGACGGGCGACCTGTTGCTGCCGGGTCCCTCGCTGACCAACGTGAACGACATCAGGGTGATCCTGGTCGACTGACCCGGCGGCATCGCTATCCCGCCGGCTCCGCGCGCGATTCGGCGGGACGGCATGGTTAACGATCTCTGAGTTCTCGTCGGCGGCCTCTTTTCCAGGAGCCGCCATCGCCGCTTTTAACCTCGCGTTCGCTGCAGTTTCAGGAATGCGCCCTGAAATTGGGCGAATCATTGGGCTCATTCACCACCGCCTGCTCTAATCGCGTCGTCCCGGGGGCAACGCGCATGGCGCAGAGTGATCAGGAGGTCGCAAGCATTGATCCGCTCGTGCTCGGCGAGATGCTCAAGTGCGCCGCCAATAATCTGTGGCTCGGCATCATCCTCTTTGGCAGCGACCGCAGGGTCATTTTCTGCAATCCGCGTTACCGCGAAATGTACGCGCTCTCGCCCGAGCAGGTGCACCCGGGTACACCGATCAAGGACCTGATCCAGCATCGGCTCGAACTGGGCCTGAACATCCGCGGAGAAGCCGGCGCCTATGTCCGCGCCCGCACGGAGGGTTCGGTCGTCAGCGAGCAGACGGTCCAGCAGTTCGCCGACGGACGAATCATCGCCTACACCATCCATCCCCTGCCCGACGGCGGCGGCATGGCGACGCACGAGGACATTACAGAGCGCGAAGAGCTCAGTGCGCGGCTACAGGAACGCAATTTTCAGTTCGACATTGCGATCAACAACATGTCGCAGGGACTTTGCTTCTTCAGCGCCGACCATCGGCTGCTGGTCTGCAACACGCACTATATCGAAATGTACGGCCTGCCGCCCGACCGCGTTCGTCCGGGCACGCCGCTCCAGGAGATCCTCGACATGCGCTTCGAAGCCGGCAGCGTGCCGGCCATGACGCGGGAGGAATATGCTAGATGGCGGACCGATGTCGCCACATCAGCCGAGGCCATGGACAGCGTCGTCGAGATGCGGAACGGGCGAACCTTCAAGATCAGGCATCGACCGATGCCCGATCTCGGATGGGTCGCGACCCACGAAGACATCACCGAGCAGCGCAAGGCGGAATTGAAGATCGCGCATATGGCGCACCACGACGCGCTGACGGACCTCGCCAATCGCGCCCTGCTCGGTCAGCGCCTCAAGCAGGCGCTCGAACAGGGTGGGATGTTCGCGATCCACCACATCGATCTCGACAAGTTCAAGGCCGTCAACGACACCCTGGGCCATCAGGCCGGCGACATCCTGCTGCAGGATGCCAGCCGCCGCCTCAAGCAGCTCGCGCGCGACAGCGATACGATCGCGCGCATGGGTGGCGATGAATTCGTGATCCTCCAGACCCCGATTTCCAATTCGAGCGAAGCGGACGCGCTGGCGCGTGATGTTGTCAGCACGCTGAGTGCTCCGTTCGGGCTCGACGGACACCAGACCATTGCGGGCGCGAGCATCGGGATCGCCATTGCGCCCGGCGACGGCTCGACGCCCGAACAACTCCTGCACAATGCCGATCTGGCCCTGTATCGCGCAAAAAGCGGCGGCCGCGGCATGCACTGCTTCTTCGAACCGGCCATGGGCGAAGAGGCGCAAAGCCGTCGCGCGCTGGAGCAGGACCTGCGCAACGGCCTTGCCGCCGGCGAGTTCGAGCTGCACTACCAGCCGGTCGTGAAGACCGACGGCGGCGAGATCAGCGGCTTCGAAGCCTTGATCCGTTGGCGACATCCACGGCGCGGACTGGTCGCGCCGAACAGCTTTATCCCGCTTGCGGAAGAGATCGGCCTGATCGTGCCGATCGGCGAATGGGTGATCCGGCAGGCCTGTGCCACTGCAAGCCGGTGGCCGGACCATCTGCACGTCGCCGTCAATATCTCGGCGGTGCAATTCCGTCAGCCGGGCCTGACGGAGGTGATCGTCGGCGCGCTGGCGGCCTCCGCCCTCGATCCGCGGCGGCTGGAGATCGAGATCACGGAAAGCGTTCTGCTGCAGGACAGGCATGGGACGCTGACGACGCTGCACCAGCTCCGCGCACTGGGCATCAAGGTCGCCATGGACGATTTCGGCACCGGCTATTCGTCACTGACCTATCTGCAATGCTTTCCCTTCGACAAGATCAAGATCGATCGGTCTTTCGTCAGCGGCGTGGAAAACAATGCGGCATCCCTCAGCATCGTGCGAGCGGTGGCGGCGCTGGCGCGCGGAATGGGCATGACGACGACGGCGGAGGGCGTGGAGACCGAGGAGCAAAGGGACCGGATCGCAGCGGAGGGCTGCACCGAAATGCAGGGCTATCTGTTCAGCCCTCCCTTGCCCGCCGTGGAAATCGAGCGCCGCTTCCTGTCCGCGGACGCACCTGCCATGCCCGACCGGTTCGCTGCAGCCTAACCGCCGCCAGCCCGCCCGCGGGTTCGATGCTCCGTCGCCGGCGCAACGAATCCGTCAAAACTCGTTGGCGATCTTCGAGAGCATTCCGAGCAGGGCTTCGCGGTTGGACGGCCCGAGCAGCTCGTTCAGCCGGGCCTCGTGCTTGGTGGCGACGAGCTTCTTGGCACGGGCCAGCACGGCCTTGCCCTTATCGGTCAGCACCAGGATGTGCGAGCGGCGGTCGTTGGTGGAGCGGATCCGCGCGCAAAGATCGCGGCTCTCGAGATTGTCGAGCATGGCCACGAAGTTCGGGCGCAGGATGCCGAGGGTGGAGGCGATCTCGGTCTGGTTACGGCCCGGGTTTTTCTCGACCAGCAGCAGCACGGAGAACTGCGCCGGCGTGAGCTGGAGCGAGGCCATGCAGCGCAGGAAATTCTCGAACACCTTGAGCTGTGCCCGCTTCAGGACATAGCCGAGCTGCTCCGAGAGCTCGCCGAGCTGGAGGGCTTCGCCGGGCCCTTCGGCCGCGTCCTTGCGGCCCTTGGCTGTGTCGGCGGATTTTTCAGCGGTTTTGGAAACGGTCATCGCCTCATGCTCGCAATCCCGTTAAGTTCGGGAGGATCGTTCGCCACACTTGATGTTATATTTGATAATTGTTATGGACCATATCAAATATCGTCAGCGCTGTTCAATGGCTGTGAGCGGACCGTCCACCACAATCAGGGGACCGGTCCTGAATCTTTGAGGGGGGGCGTCCGGTCTTGAATACCACCATCATGCTGTTCCTGCTGCAGGACGGCATCACCAATGGCGCGATCTATGCGCTGCTCGGCCTGGCGCTGGTGCTGGTGTTCGCCGTCACCCGCGTCATCCTCATTCCGCAAGGCGAATTCGTCACCTATGGCGCGCTGACCTATGCCTCGCTGGCCGCGGGCCAGATGCCGGGCACGGCAAAACTCGCGCTCGCCCTGGGCATCGGCGCCTTCGCCTTCGACTTGTTCGCGGCGCGCAAGGCGCTGCACGGGCGCCTGATCCTGCGCAGCACCGTCACCAATATCGTACTGCCGGCCATCGTGCTGGCGCTGACCGTCTATTTCGCCGCTCAGAAGCCGCCGGTTGCGGTCTGCATCGCGCTCTCGCTGGTGATCGTGGCGATGATCGGCCTGTTTCTCTACCGCATCGCATTCCAGCCGCTGGCGCACACCTCCGTGCTGGTGCTGCTGATCGCCTCGGTGGGCGTCCACCTCGCGCTTCAGGGACTGGGCCTTTTGTTCTTCGGGGCTGAGGGCCAGCGCGGACCTGCCGTGCTGTCGGGATCTTTCACCGCCGGCGCGCTGCGCTTCACTGGCCAGAGCATTACGGTCTATGGCATCACCATCGCCTTCATCGTCGGGCTGTGGCTGTTCTTCGGGCTGACGCTCTACGGCAAGGCGCTACGCGCGACCGCCGTGAACCGGCTGGGTGCCCGGCTCGTCGGGATCCGCACGACGCTGTCCGGGCAGATCGCCTTCCTGCTGGCGTCCGTCATCGGTGCACTGTCCGGCATCATGATCGTGCCGATCACGACGCTGTATTACGACTCGGGCTTCCTAATCGGCCTGAAGGGCTTTGTCGCCGCCATCATTGGCGGACTTGTCAGCTACCCCCTCACCGCTGTCGCGGCGCTGGTCGTCGGCATCGTCGAGGCGTTCTCATCCTTCTATGCCTCCAACTACAAGGAGGTGATCGTTTTCATGCTCTTGATTCCCGTGCTGCTGCTGCGCTCGCTCGCGGCGCCTGCGGTCGAGGAAGAAAAGGACTGACGCCAAGATGCAGAGCCGGCTCCCCATCCTCATCTTCGCGCTGATCATGGCGGCGATCCCGTTTGTTCCGGGCATGCCCCCGTTCTGGATCGTGCTGCTCGACAATATCGGCCTCGCGGCCCTCGTCGCGATGGGCCTCGTGCTGCTGACCGGCGTCGGCGGCCTGACCTCGTTTGGACAAGCGGCCTTCGTCGGCTTCGGCGCCTACACCACCGCGGTGCTGTCGACGACCTACGGCATGTCGCCCTGGCTGACGCTGCCGCTGTCGCTCGTGGTCAGCGGATTGTTGGCGGTGCTGCTCGGCCTCGTCACCGTCCGTCTCTCCGGCCACTATCTGCCGCTCGGCACGCTCGCCTGGGGACTCGGCTTGTTCTATCTCTTCAGCAAGCTGGAATTTTTGGGAAGAAACGACGGCATCTCGGCGATCCCGCCGCTGTCGATCGGCTCGTTCAAGATGCTCTCGCCCGGCTCGATCTACTACGCGATCTGGGTTGCCGTGATCCTCTCGGCGCTGCTCACGATGAACCTGCTGGACTCCCGCACCGGCCGCGCCATCCGCGCGCTCCGGCGCGGCCATATCGCGGCCGAGGCGTTCGGCGTGCACACGCCGCGGGCGAAAATGCTGGTGTTCATCCACGCCGCCGTGCTCGCCGGTCTCTCCGGCTGGCTCTACGCCCATCTTCAGCGCGCGGTGAACCCGACGCCGTTCGGCGCGCAGGCCGGCATCGAATATCTCTTCATCGCCGTGGTCGGCGGCGCCGGGTATGTCTGGGGCGGCGTCCTGGGCGCGGCGCTCGTCGTGGTCCTGAAGGAAGTGCTGCAGAGCTATCTGCCGCTGATCCTGCCCGGCTCCGGCCAGGTCGAAACCATCGTGTTCGGCATCATGCTGGTGGCGCTGCTCCAGCTCGCACCCGGCGGCGTCTGGCCCTGGCTGATGTCGTTCCTGCCTCAGCGTACCAGTGGCAAAAAGCCGGACACCTCGCTGAAACTGGAGCAGCGCACCCGCTCACCCGGCCAATCCAGCGTCCTGCTCCAGGTCGAGAAGGCGCGGAAGCAATTCGGCGGCGTGGTCGCGGTGAACAACGTCTCCTTCGACGTTCAGGCCCGCGAGATCGTCGCGCTGATCGGCCCCAACGGCGCCGGCAAGAGCACCACCTTCAACCTGATCACCGGCGTACTGTCGGCCAGCTCGGGCTCGATCTCCGTGCTCGGCAACAAGGTCGACAGGGCGCCCCCGCAGGAGATCGTCAAGCTCGGCATCTCCCGCACCTTCCAGCACGTCAAGCTGGTGCCTGATATGACCGTGCTGGAGAACGTCGCGATCGGCGCCCATTTGCGCGGCCATTCGGGGCCGATCTCCTCGATGCTGCGGCTCGACCGCACTGATGAGGCAAAGCTGCTCGCCGAAGCCGCCCGCCAGATCGAGCGGGTCGGACTTGGCGAGCAGATGCATCAGCTCGCAGGCTCGCTGTCGCTGGGACAGCAACGGATCGTCGAGATCGCCCGTGCGTTGTGCGTCGATCCGATGCTGCTGCTGCTCGACGAGCCGGCAGCCGGCCTGCGCCACATGGAAAAGCAGCAGCTCGCGACGCTGCTGCGGGAGCTGCGCGACGGCGGCATGAGCGTCCTGCTGGTGGAGCACGACATGGGCTTCGTCATGAACCTCGCCGACCGCATCGTGGTGCTCGATTTCGGCACCAAGATCGCGGAAGGAACGCCGGCCACGATCAAGACCAATCCCGAAGTGATCAAGGCCTATCTCGGAGTGGCGGCATGAGCGCGCTGTTGTCCGTCGCCGACGCCCATGTCGCCTATGGCAAGGTCGAGGCCGTGCGTTCGGTTTCGCTCGAAGTCGGCCAAAACCAGATCGTCACCATCGTAGGCGCCAACGGCGCCGGCAAGACCACGCTGCTCTCCGCCATCATCGGCATCTTGCCGCTGAAGGGGCGCGTTTCATTCGCAGGTCAGGATCTGTCGCGGCTCGACATCGAGGACCGCGTCGCCATGGGGCTTGGCCTCGTTCCCGAGCATCGCGAATTGTTCGTGACCATGAATGTCGAGGACAATCTCGAGCTGGGGGCCTTCCGCATCGAGAGAAGCAAGGCGAAAGCCTCGATGGAGCGGGTCTACACGCTGTTTCCACGGCTCAAGGAGCGGCGCAAGCAGCTCGCCGGCACGCTCTCCGGCGGCGAGCAGCAGATGCTCGCGATGGGCCGCGCACTGATGGGTGAGCCAAAGCTCCTGATGCTGGACGAGCCGAGCCTCGGCCTCGCCCCGATCATCGTCGCCGACATTTTCCGCATCGTCACCGAACTGCGCGCTGCCGGCGTCTCCGTGCTGCTGGTCGAGCAGAACGCCCAGGCCGCGCTCAAAATCGCAGATCAGGCCTATGTCATGGAGCTCGGCGAGTTCGTGCTCAGCGGCAAGGCCAGCGACATCGCGGCGAACGAGCGCGTCGCCGCCAGCTATCTCGGCTTCCAGCACGAAGGCGCGAGTGTGTTGTAGGTTCGCAGCGACCGCCTCTTCCCTTCTCCCCTTGCGGGAGAAGGTGGCGCGAAGCGCCGGATGAGGGGTTCTCTCCGCGAATGACGACGTGGGGCCATCACCTGCGGAAGGCGCCCCCTCACCCGTCTCGTCGCTCCGCGACGAGCCACCCTCTCCCGCAAGAGAAAGAGGGTACACCGCGCAAGCCGCTCTAGCCTTCGTTGGCAGGTAAGCTCAACTCGCGGCCTTCTCCCCCTTCATCGCCGCCACCTCCGCCTCCAGCTCCGCAATCCTCGCATCCCTTGCCGCCAGCGCCGCTGCCACATCCGTCGCGTCGAACTTCTGCGGGATGTGCTGCGGGCAGTTCGTGTCCCACGCTTCGATCTTGAACAGGATCACCTGCTCCGGCCGGGCGCGATAGCCTTTCGGCATCAGCGATGTCGTCAGCGCCTCGTCGTCCTCGACCACGCGCGCCTCGCCCCAGATCTTCACCCGGCGGCGATGGGCGTAGTCCATCACGAAGATGTAAGCCTTGGGATTTTCGGACAGGTTTCCCTGCGTGATGTATTGCCGATTGCCGGCATAGTCCGTGAAAGCCAGCGTCTGCTTGTCCAGCACCTTCAAGAAGCCCTTCGGGCCGCCGCGATGCTGGATGTAGGGCTGGCCATCGGCCGAGGCGGTGGCAAGATAAAAGCTGTTGGCGTCGGCCAGCAACGCCGCGAGGTTTTCATCGACCTCGGTGCGCCAGCCGCGCTGCTCGGCATGGGCATAGCCTTCGCGTGATCCTTTTCGAGTCTGGATCGACTTCACCGCCGGCGTGAATGCCACGTCGCTGGCGTAGGTATGAGTTGCCGTCATCGGACCATCTCCTGAAATCCCGGCGCATCCCTGCGTCTTCGTGAGTTAAAATGGACCCTCCGCCGGCTAAAACAATCAGCCGGCTTGACACTTCATCATTGCGATATATGCAACAATACCATGGATCGCCTCGAAGCCATGCATGTTTTCGTCACCGTCGCCGACCTGCGCGGCTTCGCGCCGGCGGCACGAAAACTGCGGCTGTCCCCCTCCGCGGTGACGCGGCTGATCGCGGCGCTGGAGGAGCATCTCGGCGCGCGGCTGCTGCAGCGGACCACCCGTCAAGTGACCCTGACCGACGTCGGCACGCGCTATCTGGAGCGCGCGCGTCGGATCCTGGCCGATGTCGAGGAGGCCGACGGCTCGGCACGGGAGGAGCGCAACCGGCCGAGCGGGCGGCTGGTGGTGTCGGCGCCGGTCGGCTTCGGCCGGCTCCATGTCGGGCCTGTCATGATCGCCTACCTCAAGCGCTATCCCGAGGTCGCCTGCGAATTGCGGCTGTCGGACAACCTCGTCAATCTGGTGGAAGATGCCGTCGATGTCGCGGTGCGGATCGGCCATCTCGCCGACTCCTCACTCGTCGCACGCCAGGTCGGCGAGATGCGGCGGATCGTGGTGGCGACGCCAGGCTATCTGAAGCGCAATGGGGAGCCGAAGACGCCGGACGCATTGCTCGGGCACCAGACCATCGCGTTCGGTCCATCCGCGAACTGGCACTTCGTACAGGACGGCCGCGACATCGAGGTGGCGCCGAATCCACGGTTCGCCAGCAACAGCGCCGACGCCGCCCTGCAATATGCCGAGGCCGGCGGCGGCGTGACCCGGGTGCTGGCCTATCAGGCCGCCGAGGGCTTGCGGCGCGGGCGGCTCAGAATCGTGTTGGCGAAATACGAGCAACCGGCGCTGCCGATTCACATCGTCTACCCGACCTCGCGCCTGCTCTCCGCCAAGGTCCGTGCCTTCGTCGATCTCGTGGTGGAGATCGCGGAGTGGAAATTCGGGTGACAACTGTCATTCCGGGGCGGTCCGCAGGTCCGAACCCGGAATCTCGAGATTCCGGGTTCTCGCTTCGCGAGCCCCGGAATGACAACTATCCTTTCTTCGGCACGACGCGAAAGGTGCCGCTGGCGCGCGCGATCACGGCGTCGTCGGCCTTCGCGAGGCACTGCGCGAAACAGATCGTGCTGCCGGTCTTGATCGCCTCGCCCTCGACCGCAAGCCATTGGCCGATCTCGCCGGCGCCGACATAGTCGACCGACAGCGAGATCGTGACCAACGACGTCGTCCAGCCCGTCGCCTGCGCGCAGCTGTAGCCCATGGCGGCATCGGCCAGCGCGGCGATCAGGCCGCCATGGATCAGCCCGCGTGCATTGGTGTGCGGTGTTGCCAGCCGCAATCCCACGGTGACGCCGTTGTCGGTCTTCCTGGAGTAAAGCGGCTCCCACGGGTCGGTGAGTGGGGCCTTGCGAAAATGCGGCTCGAAGCCGGCGGGAATGTCGGTGCTGGTCATGTCTGTCTCGCGTTGGTGGCTGCCGCCATTGAACGCGAGGGACGTGACGGTTGCATCACCTACAAAGTTTTAAACGGCATTTGCGCGGGTGTTTGAAATGGTCTCCCCCCTGTCATTGCGAGGAGCGTAGCACGAAGCAATCCAGTCTCCCACTGCGGAGGGATTCTGGATTGCTTCGCTACGCTCGCAATGACGGGGGTATGCGGTACGGGCCGCGCCCTAAAACGGCAGCCCCACATAGTTCTCCGACAGCGACGTCATCGCGGCCTGCGACTGCGTGACGTAGTCGAGTTCGGCGAGCTGGATGCGCGCGCCGATCGTGCCGGTGTCGGGGAATTTGTGCAGCATCGAGGTCATCCACCAGGAGAAGCGCACGGCTTTCCAGACCCGCGCCAATGCCTTCGCCGAATAGGCGTCGATGCCGGCGCTGGATTTTTCGTCGTAGAACTCGCGGAACGCACTCGACAGATAATGCGCGTCGCTCGCGGCCAGGTTCAGCCCCTTGGCGCCGGTCGGCGGCACGATGTGGGCCGCGTCGCCGCACAGGAACATTTTGCCGAAGCGCATCGGCTCGGCGACGAAGCTGCGCAAGGGCGCAATGCTCTTCTCGATCGAGGGGCCCGTGATCAGGCTGTCGGCGGCGTCCTGGTCGAGCCGGCGCCTGAGCTCGTCCCAGAAACGGTCGTCCGGCCATTGGTCGACATGGTCGTCCAGCGCGCACTGCACATAGTACCGGCTGCGTTTGGTCGAACGCATGGTGCAGAGCGCAAAGCCGCGGGCGTGGTTGGAATAGATCAGCTCATGGCTGACCGGCGGCGTATCCGAGAGGATGCCGAGCCAGCCGAACGGGTAGATGCGCTCGAACTCCTCGATCGCCGAAGCCGGAACGCTGGCGCGGCTGATGCCGTGAAAGCCGTCGCAGCCGGCGATGAAATCGCAATCGATGGTGTGGGTGACGCCATCCTTCACGTAGGTTACGCGCGGGTGACTGCCGTCGAAATCATGCGGCTGCACGTCCCTGGCCTCGTAGACCGAGGTGAGGCCGGCGGCGTTGCGCGCATTCATCAGATCCAGCGTGACCTCGGTCTGGCCGTAGATCATGACCGTCTTGCCGGTCGCAGCCTTCATGTCGATGCGGTGCCGGCGCCCCGAGAAGGCGAGCTCGATCCCTTCATGCACCAGCCCTTCGGCATGCGCCCGTGCGCCGGCCCCGATCTGGTCGAGCAGCGCAACGGTTCCCTCCTCCAGCAGCCCGGCACGGATGCGGCCGAGCACATAATCCGGGCTCTGCCGCTCCAGAATGACATTGTCGATGCCGTAACGGTGCAGCAGTTGCCCAAGCAACAATCCAGCCGGCCCTGCCCCGATGATTGCGACTTTTGTCCGCAATACTTGCTCCTCCCGATCCTGTAGGCTTTCGTCGCGGCTCGCTTGTCGCAGCCGTCCGCGCACGATAATTATATCATATAACGGTTGGGCAAAAGGGAGTGCGCGGCGGCACGTCGCGCCAGTTCCGGCTTGAACGCGCCGGCCAATTAGATAACATGTTAATTAACGAGACCGGGCCGTCGAAGCCCGCCGTCAAAAGAGGGAGAGACGCGTGATGAGGAAAGCCTGTCTGGCGTTGCTGCTGGCAGCAAGCGTGAGCCCTGCGTTCGCGCAGGACAAGACCTTCGATTTGAAGATCTCGCACTGGGTGCCTGCCTCCCATCCGCTGCAGAAATCACTGGAGGACTGGGCCGCCGCGGTCGAGAAGGATTCCGGCGGCACCATCAAGGGCAAGGTGTTTCCGGCCCAGCAGATGGGCAAGGCGTTCGACCATTACGACATGGCGCGCGACGGCATCGCCGACGTCACCTATGTCAATCCCGGCTACCAGCCCGGCCGCTTCCCGATCATCGGCGCCGGCGAGCTGCCGTTCCTGATCTCGGACGCCAAGGGCGGCTCGATGGGGCTGGACGCCTGGTATCGCAAATACGCCGAGAAGGAGATGAAAGACGTCAAATACTGCCTCGCCTTCGTCCACTCGCCCTCCTCCTTCCATTCCAAGACCAAGAAGATCGTGATGCCGGAGGACGTGAAGGGCCTGAAGATCCGCCCGGCGCACGCCACCATGGCGAATTTCGTCACCTCGCTTGGCGGCACCAATGTGCAGTCCTCCGCACCCGAAGTGCGCGACATCATCGAGCGCGGCGTCGCCGACGGCGTCACCTTTCCCTGGGGATCGCTGGTGCTGTTCGGCATCGACAAGGTGACCAAGTACGACATGGAGGCACCGCTCTACACGACGACGTTCGTTTTCGTGATGAACAAGGACAAGTACAATGCGATGTCCGACAAGCAGAAGGCCGCGATCGACAAGAATTGCACGGTCGAGATGGCAGGCGTCGTCGGCGAGCACTGGGGCAAGTTCGAGGATGCCGGCATCGACAAGGTCAAGGCGGAGACCAGCCACGAGGTCTACAAGCTGACGCCTGAGCAGACCGCCGCCTGGAAGAAGGCCGCCGAGCCGCTGGTGAAGACCTGGAGTGACGGCGCGAAGAAGACCGGCGCGGATCCGGACGCGGCGCTCGCTGAGCTGAAGGCATCGCTGAAGAAGTACAACGCGCTGGCGGAGTAGCTCTTCGTCGAAACACATGCGGCGGCGGGATGCATCTCGCCGCCGTTGTTCTGCAAGCGGGTCGAGACGCGAGGAGCGCATCGCGCGTACTCTCCCTCTCCCGCCTGAGGATGGCATCTCTTAGGAAGCTCCCATGAAGCGCGCCTGGATGGATCGCATTATCGATTCGATCGAATGGATCGCCGCGGCTTTCGTCGGCATCGTCGCGCTCGACATCTTCCTGTCGGTGCTGCTGCGCAACACGCTGAACTATGCGATTCCCGATAGTTTCGACATCGGCCGCATGCTGCTCGGCATCCTCATCTTCTGGGGTATCGCCGCAACCTCCTATCGCGGCACCCACATCACCGTCGACCTGGTCTGGGGCAATGTCGGGCCGCGCTACCAGCGCTGGATCGACGTGTTCGCAACCCTGGTGTTGCTGTTCGTCGTCACGGTGCAGACCTGGACGCTGTTCGACAAGGTCCGCGGCACCTACAACGACAACGTCCAGACCTTCGACATGCACATGCCGACCTGGCCGTTCTTCGCGATCGCCTGGATCGGCGACGTCTCCGCCGTGCTGCTGATCGCGATCCGCACCTACCGATTGATCTTCCATCCCGAAGAGATGCACGACCCCAAGCTGAAGGCGACGGAGTAATCATGAGCACCGATGCCGTCGCCGTTATCGGCTTTGTTTCCCTGTTCGCCCTGATGCTGCTGCGCGTGCCCGTCGGCATGGCCATGGGCCTCGTCGGCGTCTCCGGCTTCTCCTATCTCGTTGGCGCCACGCCGGCGCTGAAGCTGGTCGGCCAGACCTCGATGCGCACGGTGACCGACTACACGTTCGGCGTCATTCCGATGTTTCTGCTGATGGGCTCCTTCGTCAGCAATTCCGGCATGAGCCGCGAGCTGTTCCGCGCCGCCAACGGCTTCGTCGGCCATCTGCGCGGCGGACTCGGCATCGCCACCGTCGGCGCCTGCGGCGGCTTTGCCGCGATCTGCGGCTCGTCGGTCGCGACCGCCGCGACCTTCTCCGCGGTCGCTTATCCCGAGATGCGCCGTTTCGGCTACCCGCAGTCCTTTGCCACCGGCGTGATCGCGGCCGGCGGCACGCTGGGCGCGATGCTGCCGCCCTCCACCGTGCTCGCGGTCTACGGCATCATCACCGAGCAGGACATCGGCAAGCTGTTCATCGCCGGCATCATCCCGGGCATTCTGGCGATGACCATGTACATGATCACGATCTTCCTGATCGGCTATTTCCGGCCCGACTTCCTGCCCAAGGGCAAGGTGACGCCGTGGCGCGAGCGCTTCGCCGGCCTGAAGGACATCTGGGCGCCGGTGCTGCTGTTCGTGTTCGTGATCGGCGGCCTTTACGGCCTGCCCTATCTGCCGCGCTTCACGCCGACGGAAGCCGGCGGCGTCGGCGCTGCCGGCGCCTTCATCATCGGCGTGGCGACCGGCCGCCTCGACCGCGAGAAGATTCTGGCCTCGCTGCTCCAGGCAACGCGCACGGCGGCCGCCGTGTTCACCGTGCTGATCGGCGCCCTGATCTTCGGCTATTTCCTCACGGTGACGCAGACCCCGCAGAAGGTGACGGAATTCCTCACCGGTCTCGGTCTCGGTCCCTACGGCGTGCTGGCGCTGATCATGGTGATGTACCTCGTGCTCGGCTGCCTGATGGACGCCATGGCGATGATCATCCTCACCGTGCCGATCATCTTCCCCGTGATCATGCATCTCGGTTTCGACCCGATCTGGTTCGGCGTCATCATCGTCATGACGGTCGAGCTCGGACTGATCCATCCGCCGGTGGGCATGAACGTCTTTGTCATCAAGAGCGTGGTGAAGGACGTCTCCTTCTCCACAATTTTCAAGGGCGTGATTCCGTTCGTGGCGACAGACCTCGTGCGCCTGGTGATCCTGATCGCCTTCCCGTTGCTGGCGACTTGGCTGCCGACGCGGATGATGGCGCATTGAGAGGTGAAGCGATGACTACGCCAGCGCTGGAAACCAAATACGTCTTTACCGTCACCGCACGCATCGGCGACGTCGTCACGGCCGGCGAGACCGGCATCGGCATCCGCCGCATCATCCCGATCATCGGCGGCGAGGTCTCGGGCGCGATCACCGGCAAGGTGCTGCCGTTCGGCGCGGACTTCCAGACCATCCGCCCGAACGAGCTGATTGATCTCGAAGCGAAGTACGCGTTCGAAACCGACGACGGCGCCATCGTCTATGTCGAGAACAAGGGCATGCGCTTCGGCCCGGTCGAGCTGTTGCAAAAGCTCAAGCGCGGCGAGCCGGTGGACCCGAAGCAAATCTATTTCCGCACCGTGCCGAAATTCGAGACGGGGCATGAGAAATACCGCTGGCTGATGCAGCACATTTTTGTGGGTTCAGCGGCGCGGCATGCGGATCGCGTCGTGATCGACGTGCATCAGGTGATGTGAGAACACAGGCCTTAGGGTCAAGTCGGCGCCACATACTCCGCTCGTCGTCCCGGCGAAGGCCGGGACCCATACCGCGGAATCCATCGATTGCGGATGGTCTGAGCACTTAACGACTGTCGTGTGGATTATGGGTCCCGGCCTTCGCCGGGACGACATAGTATCTTGGAGCAAGGCTCTACCGACCCTGAACTGCCCTTCCCTCCTTGACTCCCCCTGAATTCGTTATACAACATAACTATTCTGACAAGGACGCAAATGACACAGGGAAACGCCGAGACCGCTGACGCGGGCGCCTCCGGGCTTTTGAGGATCGAGCGGGCGGACCGGGTTTTGACCGTCGGTCTGAATCGGCCGGCCAAGCGCAATGCACTCAACGACGGCATCATCCTGGAAATCGGCGAGTGTTTTGCGTCACTGCCCGAGGATATCGGCGCGGTCGTCATCCATGGCATCGGCGACCATTTTTCCAGCGGTCTCGACCTCTCCGAACTGACCGACCATGATGCCACCGGCGGCCTGCTGCATTCGCAGATGTGGCACCGGGTGTTCGACCGCATCCAGTACAGCCGGGTGCCCGTGATCGCGGCGCTGAGGGGCGCCGTGATCGGCGGCGGGCTGGAGCTCGCCTGTGCGGCACATATCCGCGTCGCAGAACCCTCGACCTATTTCGCGCTGCCGGAGGGGCAGCGCGGCATCTTCGTCGGTGGCGGCGGTTCGGTGCGCCTGCCGCGGCTGATCGGTGTCGCCAGGATGATGGACATGATGCTGACCGGCCGCGTCTATTCCGCGACCGAAGGCACCTCCTACGGCTTTGCGCAATATGTCACGGAAGCCGGCAACGGACTCGGCAAGGCGATGGAGCTTGCGACCAAGGTCGCCTCCAACGCGCCGCTGACGAATTTCGCCGTGCTCCAAGCCCTGCCGATGATCGCGGAGGCCAATCCGCAGACCGGCCTGTTGATGGAATCGCTGATGGCGACGGTGGCGCAGAGCGACAAGGAAGCAAAACGCAGGATCCGCGAGTTCCTCGAGCACAAGACCGCAAAGGTAAAGCCGAAATCATGAGCGCGCAGCCGTCGTCCTCTTCCAGCATGGAGCGCGGCGCGAGCACTTCCCCGCTGCGGCCCATTTCGTTCGGCGATCCCGTCGTCAACATCGAGCGGCGCGACGACGGCACGATTTATCTGCGGCCCAAACAGCCGCTCGGCGATTATCCGACCCGCATCACCGACCGCCTGCATCACTGGGCGAGCGCGACGCCGGATCGCGTCTTCATGGCCGAGCGCGAAGGTGGCCGCTTCTGGCGCAAGATCAGCTACGCCGAGCTGCTCGCCGCGAGCCGGCACATCGCCTCAGGGCTCATTGCGCGCGGATTGTCGGCGGAGCGGCCGGTCGTCATCCTCTCCGGCAATTCGATCGACCACGCATTGCTGGCGTTCGGAGCGTTCTATGCCGGCATTCCGTTCTGCCCGGTGTCGCCGGCTTATTCGCTGGTATCGAAGGATTACGGCAAGCTCTCCTATCTGATGAAGCTGCTGACGCCCGGCCTCGTCTTCGCCGAAGATGCCGACAAATTCGCCGATGCGCTCGCCGCCAACGTCTCGCTCGGCACCGAGATCGCCGCATCCTACGGGCGCGTGCCGGGCCGCGACGTCACCTTGCTCGCCGACCTCATGGCGACGCCGATCCGCGGCGATCTGGACGAGGTCCACGGCAAGATCGGCCCCGATACCGTCGCGAAATTCCTGCTGACCTCGGGCTCGACCGGCAACCCGAAGGCGGTCATCAATACCCAGCGCATGATCTGCGCCAACCAAGTGATGCTGCGCGAGACGCTCGCCTTCCTCAAGGACGAGCCGCCCGTCATTATCGACTGGCTGCCCTGGAATCACACTTTTGGCGGCAACCACAATATCGGGCTGACGCTCTACAATGGCGGCTCGATGTATCTCGATGCCGGCAAGCCGGTGCCTGGAGGCATCGAGGAAACGGTGCGCAATCTCCAGGAGATATCGCCGACAGTTTATTTCAACGTGCCCAAGGGCTACGAGTCGCTGCTGCCTTATCTGCGCGACGACCAGGGCCTGCGCGCGAAATTCTTCGACCGGCTGCACGCGATGTTCTTCTCGGGCGCGGCTCTGTCGCCGTTCGTCTGGAACAGCCTCGACGAGCTCGCGGTGAAGGAAAAAGGCTACCGCGTGCCGATGCTGACAGGCCTTGGCGCAACCGAGACCGCGCCGTTCTTCATGTCGGTCAACCCGCGCACCAGCCGCTCCGGCCATGTCGGGCTTCCCGTATCCGGCAACGATGCCAAGCTGGTGCCGAACAACGGCAAAATGGAAGTTCGTTGCAAGGGGCCGAACGTGATGCCCGGCTACTGGCGCCAGCCCGACATCACCGCACAATCGTTCGACGAAGAAGGCTTCTACAAGCTGGGCGATGCGCTCAAGCCTGTCGATCCCGACGATCTCAACGCCGGCTTCGATTTCGACGGCCGCATCGGTGAGGATTTCAAGCTCGGCAGCGGCACCTGGGTCAGCGTCGGCCCGTTGCGCGCGCGCTTCGTTGCGGCCTGCGCACCGCTGGTGCGCGACGTTGTCATCGCCGGCATCAACCGTGACGAGGTCTCCGCGCTCGTCGTGCTCGATCTCGACGGCTGCCGGCTGATCAACCCGACGCTGCCGACCGACGACCTCGTCGTCGCGACCCGCGACCGGCTGGTGCGCGAGGCATTTCGCGAACGGCTGACCCGCTTTCTCGGCGCGGCCACGGGATCCTCGACGCGGATCACACGCGCGATCCTCATGGACACGCCGCTCTCGATCGACAAGGGCGAAGTCACCGACAAGGGCTCGATCAACCAGCGCGCGGTGCTCGAGCATCGCAGCCTGCTGATCGAGGAGCTCTACGCTGCCAATCCATCGGACCGTGTGATATCGGTCGGGTAAGAAATATCGCACCAGGGAGAACGCCATGTTGTTGAAGGATCAGGCTGTCATCGTCACCGGCGGCGCGTCGGGACTTGGTGCGGCGACTGCGCGAAAGCTGGCTGGCCAGGGCGCCAGGGTCGCGGTCTGCGATCTCAATGCCAAGCTCGCCGAGACTGTCGCCGCCGAGATCAAGGGCGTGGCCGTGGCTTGCGACGTCTCCGATGCCGCCTCAGCGGAAGCTGCAATCGCGCAGGCGACCAAGGCCCATGGACCCGCGCGCGTGCTGGTCAATTGCGCCGGCATCGGCGTAGCCAAGCGCGTCGTCGGCCGCGACGGCCCGATGGCGCTCGCCGATTTCGACAAGGTGATCAAGGTCAATCTGATCGGGACCTTCAACATGCTGCGCCTTGCCGCAAACGAGATGTCCAAGCTCGAGCCGCAGGCGACCGGCGAGCGCGGCGTCATCATCAACACGGCTTCCGTTGCCGCTTATGACGGCCAGATCGGGCAATCGGCCTATTCGGCCTCAAAGGGCGGCATCGTTGGCATGACGCTGCCGATCGCGCGCGAGCTGGCGCAGTTCGGCGTCCGCGTGCTGACGATCGCGCCCGGCCTGTTCCTCACGCCGCTGCTCGCCAACCTGCCGCAGGAAGCGCAGGACTCGCTCGCCGCCGCGATCCCGTTCCCGCGCCGGCTCGGCCACGCCGACGAGTTCGCGGCGCTCGCCCTGCACATGGTCGAGAATTCGTACCTGAACGGCGAAGTGGTGCGCCTCGACGGCTCGCTGCGCATGGCGCCGAAATAGGACGCGGCCTATGTTCGTGAACCGGCGCGACGTCCAGATCCAGTGGGGTGACTGTGACCCCGCCAACATCGTCTATTACCCGCGCTATTTCGCGATGTTCGACGATTCGACGTCGACCCTGTTCGAAGTCGCCGGGTTCTCCAAGCAGGACCTGGTCCGCAAATACGGCTTGGTGGGCATTCCCATGGTCGACACCCGCGCCAAGTTCTACATCCCCTCGACTTATGGCGACTGGATCACCATCGAAACCAAGGTCGAGAGCATCAAGCGCTCGAGTTTCGAGGTGAAGCACAGCGTCTACAAGGGCGAGGCGCTGGCGCTCGAGGGTTTCGAGACCCGCGTCCTGGTCGGCCGCGACCCCGTTAACCCCGACAAACTGAAATCGGCACCGTTTCCTGCGGAAATGGTAGCCAAATTCACGGGGAGCGATGCCCGGAGCTAAATCGCCACATCACCAAAAGAGGGGGCTGAATTACCCCCCGATTTCTGCTTTCAAAGAAACACATAAAGGGAGGAATAGATGAAACGCTTTTACCTGACCGCCGCCGTCACCGCGGCCGCGCTTGCGCTGCCGGCCGTGCCCGCGCTGGCCCAGACCGCCGAGGTCACCATCGGCATCACCACCACCACGACCGGCCCGGGCGCAGCGCTGGGGATTCCCGAGCGCAATGCGCTGGAGTTCGTGCCGAAGGAGATCGGCGGCGTGCCGCTGAAGGTGATCGTGCTCGACGACGGCGGCGATCCCACCACCGCGACCACCAACGCCCGCCGCTTCGTGACCGAATCCAAGGCCGATATCATCATGGGCTCGGCGCTGACGCCGCCGACCATCGCGGTGTCCAACGTCGCCAACGAAGCCGGCATTCCGCATTTCGGCCTGGCGCCGTTCCCGATCACGCCGGAGCGCATGAAGTGGTCGGTGGCGATGCCGCAGCCGATCCCGATCGTGGGCAAGGTGCTGTACGACCACATGAAGGCCAAGGGCGTGAAGACGGTCGGCTATATCGGCTATTCCGACTCCTATGGCGACCTCTGGTTCAACGATTTGAAGGCGCAGGGCGTGCCGATGGGCATAACCATCGCCGACGAGGAGCGCTTCGCTCGCCCCGACACGTCGGTGACCGGACAGGTGCTGAAGCTCGTGGCTGCGAATCCCGACGCCATTCTGGTCGGCGCTTCCGGTACCGCGGCCGCGCTGCCGCAGACCGAGCTGCGCGAGCGCGGCTATCAGGGCCTGATCTACCAGACCCACGGCGCCGCCAGCATGGACTTCATCCGCATCGCCGGCAAAGCGGCGGAAGGCGTGCTGATGGCCTCTGGTCCCGTCATGGATCCCGAGGATCAGCCGGACGAAGCCGCCACCAAGAAGCCGGGCCTCGCGCTCAACTCGGCCTATGAAGCCAAGTACGGCCCGAACAGCCGCAGCCAGTTCGCCGGTCACTCTTACGATGCGTTCGAGATTCTCAAACGCATCATCCCGACGGCACTCAAGACGGCGAAGCCCGGCACGCCGGAATTCCGCGAAGCGATCCGCCAGGCGCTGCTGTCGGAGAAGGAGCTTGCGGCGAGCCAGGGCGTCTACAACTTCACCGAAAAGGACCGCTACGGCCTCGACGAGCGCTCGCGCATCCTTCTCACTGTGAAGAACGGCAAGTACATGCTGGTGAAATAGACGCAGCGGCAGGATTGACGACGAGAGCCGGCCCGATGGGCCGGCTCTTTCTTTTGGCTCCTAGAATGGCATTGCCATATGATCGTCATGGCCGGGCTCGTCCCGGCCATCCACGCCTTGCCATACGGCGCGAAGAACGTGGATGCCCGGGACGAGCCCGGGCATGACGAAGAGAATACGCCGCGTTCCTACGCCGCCTGTCGCAGCGGGGTCCAGGCGAACTCCGGATAGTAATGGTCCATCATCCGGTCGACGTAGGCGGTGAGGTTCGGGAATCCTTCGGCGCGACGGCGCAGTGCGGATTCGAAGAACGGCGTCAGGATGCCGGCGAGTGCACCGAAAGCGGTGGCATCGACGCCGCAGGGCTTGTTGCCCATCAGATAGGACTTGTCGCCGAGCTGCACCGAGAGCGCAAACAGCGAGCGCACGGCGAGATCGACGTCGTCATCGGGCGCGTGCCGTCCGAGCCCGGAGAGCAGGTAGTTCTCGGCGACGCGGAATTGCGCATCCTCGCGCAATTTCTCGCGATTGTGCTCCGGCGCGCCGTCGAAGAAATGTGCAGGCCCCTTGGCGAAGTTGACCGGGTCGACCCAGCGCGCCCCGACCAGCGCAAAATAAACGTGATGCTCGATCATGCGCTCGAATGCCCAAGCCTGTGCGCGTTCGGCAAGCGACAGGCCGGCGTCGAAATCGAAGCCGTAGCGGCGCTCGATATGGGCGCGGATGAAGGTGGAATCGGCCACCGCCTCGCCGCCATCGTCGATGAAAGGCAGCTGTCCCTTGGGAGAGGCGGGCGGCATCGCCCGCTCCTTCCGGTAGGGCAATCCCGCCATCTTGAGCTGCACCTCGGTCTTGGTGACGAAGGGGCTGATTTCCGGCAGGCCGAAGCCGGTGCCAAAGCCGTAAAGCGTGATCATGAAGGCTCTCCTGAAACGACCGAAAGAGTTGAGGGAACTTAACCGCGGGCTGCTGCCACCATGGTGGCAGCAGCCGTGATATCTTCTGCGAAACGGGCCCCCCGCCAGGCGCGGGCCATGACATGACGGACCAGCGCGTCCGCGGCCTGGACCAGGAAGCGGGCCACCACGGTCGCGAGCGCAAGGCGGAGGTCGACGACCATGAGATCAAGGGATACGAGGCGGCCGCACGCCCATGCGTACCAAGCTCGGACTTGTAAACGCAGGACTTGCAAACGCAGGACTTGCAAACGCAGGACTTGCAGAGGCTGGACCCGTAAAGGCTGGGTCCGCCACAGCGCAGCGGCCGGGCCGAAATGAGTTGGAATGATCATGGACAAATCCTCTTCAGTCGACGTGTTGACCCGGTATAGAACTCCCCTGCTGCCAACATCCTGTCAGCAGCCGCGCGCCGCCTTCTGAAAAAACCACCGACAAGAGATCCGTCATGAGACGCGCCGACCGGCTGTTTCAAATCATCCAGGTGCTGAGGCGCACGCGTAAGCCGCTGACGGCGGATGCCATCGCGGCCGAGCTCGAGACCTCGAAGCGCACGATCTATCGCGACATCGCCACGCTGATCGGCCAGCGCGTGCCGATCCGCGGTGAAGCCGGCATGGGCTACATCCTGGAAAAGGGTTTTGACCTGCCGCCTTTGATGCTGACACCCGACGAGATCGAGGCGGCGGTGCTGGGCGCGCAATGGGTCGCCGGCCATGCCGATCCCGCGCTTGCGCGCGCGGCTGAAGACTTGATGGCCAAGATCGCCGACACTGTCCCCGAGCGCCTGCGCCCCTTCGTGCTGGAGCCGGCAAGCCGGGCCCGGCCGAGCTGGAACAGGGAGCCGGACCGCCTGGACATGGCCCGCACGCGCACCCAGATCCACGAAGGCAAGAAGATCATGCTGCGCTATCGCGACGAGCAGGGCCGCGCCAGCGAGCGCATGATCTGGCCGATTTCGATCGGCTATCTCGAAGCCGTGCGCCTGCTCGCGGCCTGGTGCGAGCTGCGCGGCGACTTCCGCAGCTTCCGCACGGACCGCGTGGTGGATGCGAGCTATCCCGACGAGAGATATCCTGAAAGGCGCGACGTGCTGCGCGCGAAATGGCGGCAGAGCCTGGTCTGGGGCCCGCCCAAGGATACGTGAAGGACCCGTGACGATGGACGAGAACGCCCCCATCGACCTGTCGAGCTGTTGCCAGAGTTGCGGCGCCTGCTGCGGCTATTCGGCGAATTGGCCGCGCTTCTCCATCGAGAGCGACGAGGAGCTTGCCGCGATTCCCGAAGCGCTCGTCAACGCGCGTCAATCCGGCATGCGCTGCGAGGGCGATCGCTGTTCGGCGTTGCAGGGAGAGATCGGACAAGCGACCGCGTGCGGCATCTACGCAGTGCGGCCCGAGGTGTGCCGCACATGCATGCCAGGCGATGCCGAATGCGCGATGGCGCGGCGGAAATTCGGGCTGCCAATTATCGCGAGCGTTTAGGCGGGGACGGCTTCGCTGATCTCGTCGTCGATCTCGTCGTCCAGCGGCGCGAGCACCGAGAGCGGCTTGGTCGACAGCGTGATCGGCTTGCGGCCACCGGACAGCGACGGCGAGGATTTCGCCGCACCTTCGCGCGCAAGCGCGTAGAGCGTCGAACCGACACGGCCGCCGTTCTCGATCAGGTCGCGCTCGTTGCAGCTGCCGGCGATCGCGACCGCCAGCGAGTGCAGATGGCTGCGGCGATAGCAGAACAGCGCCAGCCTGGCGCGCGCGTCAGGGGAAACACTTTCAACCAGCCTCGGCAGGCCACTCTCGCTGGCGCGGTACATCTCGCCAAGGAGTTCGTCGCGGACCGGGCACGAATCGCCTTCAAAGGTATCGCGGCTTGAAAACATTGCAGTTCTCCCTCGTGTGGGAAGATGCAGTGCAATTCTCTAACGAAAGGTTAACCACGCGGCCCGGTAGTCACCCGGGGTCCTTGCGCCTTGGCAGCGAATCAATGGCCGGAAATGCCTCCACAGCGTCATGGCCGGGCTTGTCCCGGCCAAGCCGAGAGCGCGAAGAACGTGGATGCCCGGGCCTTCGCCTCGCCAACGCAGCTTCGGCCGCGCAGGCGGGACAAGCCCGGGCATGACGACCTCTTGTGGACGCCGATGGACGACTACCTACGCCGCCACCGCTCAGTTCGCCGCCATGAAGATGGAGAGGCCGAAGCCGGTCAGATGGTGCAGGGCCTGGTCGACACCGATCAGAGTCCAGAACCAGGGATGCGCAAGATCGACACCGAAATTGGCCGAGACCAGGCCCTTGGCGCGGTCGATCGTGATGTGGATCACGAAGTCGATCAACGCCACAAACCAGAATTTCGGCGCCACGATCAGGATCAGCGGAAGCGCAACCGCAAGGTGAACCAGGCAGTGCACCAGGAGCGGCAGGGCCCAGCCGTGCTTCTGGTCCTTGCCGTGCGCCATCCAGGCAGTCTGGAGCACGAAATCGGCGATGATGTGCTTGAACGTGAGCAGCAACATCCAACCAATGAGGGCTTCGACCGGAACCGCCGATGACAGGGGTGGAAACGACAAGGCGCCCTCATTGACGTGACAAGAAGAATTGGAGCGTTCAGCGCAATCTCTTCCTGGACCGGTCAAATCGCCGGGACGGGCGATTTATGACATCTCCCGCGACGGAATGCAGCCGGGGGGAACCGGAAAATCGCCAACTGTGGCTAACCGGTGATAGGATGACCAATCGCCACGGCCGAGCTGAGTAAGGTTACCTTCGGCTCGGAATTTGCTTTCCGCAGCCTGCGCGCTATCATTGCCGGTAGAGAATATCTTTCTTTTTTCAGACGTTTACGAATTACAGGGCGACCGCAGCGATCACATCCGCGATGCCGCCCGCCACCGGAATCATAAGGCCAGAGTGCTGCCATGAGTACTGAGGGCCCTACCTCATCGCCGATCGAGCCCCCGCCCCGGCGACCCAAGGTGATCAAGACCAACCAGCAGCAGGTCTTCCTCTACGTCGTGCTGACCCTGCTGTTGTCGCTTGCCACCGTCTGGGGCGGCCGCATGCTGGTGCACAATTCGGAGACGCTGACCTTTGCCGTCGGCGCCCCCAACAGCGACGAGGCGCTGTTCGCAGCCAAGCTCGCCGCGGTCCTGAAGAACAACGCCTCGCGCTTTCGGATCAAGATCGTCAACAACGCCGACAACGCCAAGGCGATCGCCCAGTTCGATCGCAAACAGGCCGACCTCGCGGTGCTTCGCACCGACGCCAAGGTGCCGTTGCGGGCACGCACGCTCGCGATCCTCGAGCACGATCTCGTGCTGCTGCTCGGGCCCGGAAACAAGAAGATCAAGTCGCTCGCCGAGCTGAAGAAGAAGAAGGTCGCCGTCCTCGCCGACAACGAATCCTCGCTCGCCTTCGTCCGCGGCATCCTCGACATTCCCGACGGTGCGGACACGGCGAAGATCCAGATGGCGCCGCAGCGCGCAACGCTCGACAAGCTGTTCGCGCCGGCAAGCGGCTTTGGCGCGGTCGTCGCCATCGTCCACGCCTCGCGGGCGGTGCGGGACAAGGCGTATGAGCAGGTCGCCAGGCGCGGTGGCTTCACACTGAACGCGATCGACGAGGCGAAAGTGCTGGCGCGCAGGATCCCCGGCATTTCCAGCGAGACGCTGACGGCGGGCATGCTGTCCGCATCACCGGAAATTCCCGACGACGATCTCGACACGATCGGGCTCGAATGGTTGCTGGTCGTCCAATCCAGGATGTCGCCGACGGCGGCCGGGGATCTCGCGCGCATCGTCTACGAGAACAAGTCCGCGCTCGGGCTCGACGGCGGCTTTGCCAGCAGAATCGAGCCCGCGTCCGTCGAGAAGGACGCCTTCGTGATCGCGCATCAAGGGGCGGCCGACTACATCAACGACGACACCAAGTCGTTCATGGATAAGTACAGCGACCTGATGTATCTGGGCGCTGCCGCGCTCAGCGTCATCGGCTCGATCTTCGCCGCGATCTACGCCAAGATCACCCGGATCGCGCCGGAGAAGGCCAGCGAGCTCGCCACCGCCATCCTCGACGTCGGCGAGCGGATCGAACACGCTCATTCGCTGGACCAGCTCGAATGTCTCCAGGACGAGCTGGAAGGCATCTTGCGTGGCGCCGTCATCGGCTTGCGAGACGGCACGATCAGTAGCGACGGGCTCGACACATTCAAGCTCGGCTACGAATTCGTCCGCGACGAGATCGGCATGCGCCGCGACTACCTCAAGCGCCATGCGGGCGAGAGCGGGAAGGCCGCTCACGATGTGGCCCCTCCCCAGCACGACGAGAGCAATGTCGTGGTGGTGAAGACAGCTCAGAGTGCCTGACCTGTCGGTTTGAGGGTCTGCGGCGACGCCTTGCCGGCACGTCCGCGGGCGACCGGGCTTTAGTCCGGGAACCGTGCTCGTCCACAACCGTTTGCTCCCGGGTACAACCGGAGACCGCGCGATGCGTGCACTCCTCATCATCTTCCTGCTGGGCATGCTGGCGGCGGTAGGCTATTTCGCCTATTCCGCGATGGCGGTCGACGGCGAGCCGATCCCGACGGAAGGCTATGTGGCGCTGGCGCTGGGAGCCGGATTTTCCGTTCTTGTCGGCATCGGCTTGATGGTGCTGCTGTTCTTCAGCAGCCGTCGCGGCTACGACGAACCGCCGCATTTCAAGTAGCGGCGCGTGGCCCGTGGCCGCGCCCGTCGTTGACGGCCTCGGCCCGGGCAGGCACTTTGGCACCGAGGTTCCAGCCGGGGACCGCAAAGACAAAACCGAGCCGCCGTCCCGCATGTCCAAGCCGCTGATCTCCGCTCTCGCCCAGTTCGCGGCCGCCACGGCCGGCCGCAACATGACCAGGGCGGCGTATGTTGCCGTCGGCGTCGGCGTGCTCGGCATGATGCTCCTGACGGTCAATCCGGCCTATGAGACGGCGCATCACTGGATCGATGCCCTGCTTTGGACCTGCCTCGTCTACTTCGTGTTCGAGTGGGTGGTCCGGCTGCGCCATATGGCGCGACAGGGGCGCCTTGCCCTCTACATGTCCTCCTCCGCCGGGCTGGTCGACGCGGTCGGAGCGTTGGCCGTGCCGGCCGCGCTGATTCTGGGGATCGAGCCGAGAACGGCGTGGCTGCTCAGTGTGCTCTGGGTGCTGAAGGTGGTGCCGGGCATTCCCGGCCTGCGGCAGCTTCGGCGGGTGCTGGTGCTGGAATCGGGGCCGCTGCTCAGCGTGCTCGTGATCTTCCTGATGGTGGTCTTCCTGGCCTCGGTCGCCGAATATTTCCTGGAGCGGGACGTGCAGCCGCAGACGTTCGGCAGCGTTCCGGCCGCGCTGTGGTGGGCCGTCGCAACCCTGACGACGACGGGCTATGGCGACGTCGTGCCGGTGACCCCGCTGGGCCGCATGGTAGCGGCGCTGGTGATGATCTCCGGCCTCGGCGTGTTCGGCCTCTGGACCGGTATTTTGGCGACCGGCTTTGCCGCGGAGACCCGGCGCGACAATTTCCTCAAGACCTGGGAATCGGTCAGCAAGGTGCCGTTCTTCGCGGCGCTTGGACCGGCCGCCATCGCCGACGTCACCCACATGCTGCGGACCATGGAGCTGCCGGCGCGCACCATGATCATCCGCAAGGGTGCGCAGGGCGACTGCATGTATTTCATCGCCGCCGGCGAGGTCGAGGTCGACCTGCCCGGCAAGAAGGTGCGGCTCGGCGACGGCGCGTTCTTCGGCGAGATGGCCTTGCTCGGCAACAATTTGCGCGGCGCCAATGTCTCGACCACCAAGGTGTCGCGGCTTCTTGTGCTCGACCTCGTCGACTTTCGCGTGCTGATGGCGCGGCATCCCGATCTGGCCGAAACCATCGATGCCGAGGCGAAGCGGCGCACGCTCGAAAACAAATGATGGCGACAAGCAAGTAAATGGAGACAAGAATGTCGGACACAGCCGACGCAGCCACTGGCCCGGTGCTCGAACTCATTGGCGCACGCGCCACCATCCGTCTCAACCGGCCCAAACATCTCAACCGGCTCCAGGCCGAGGATCTCGGCGAGCTGGTCAAGCTGTTCGACCGGATCGAGGCCGATCCTGATATCCGCGTGCTGGTACTGACCGGCACGGGGCGCGCCTTCTCCGCGGGCTATGACCTCAATTCCGTTGCCGAGCGCGCGGTCAGCGCGAGCGAGCAGCAGAGCGCGGGCTCCGCCTTCGAGGTGGTCGTCAACCGGCTGGAGGATCTCGGCGTACCCACGATCTGCCGACTCAACGGCGGCGTCTATGGCGGCTCGACCGACCTCGCGCTCGCCTGCGATTTCCGCATCGGCGTCGACACCGCCGAGATGTTCATGCCTGCGGCCCGGCTCGGGCTGCACTATTACAGCAGCGGCATCAAACGCTATGTGACGCGGCTCGGTGTCGACAATGCGAAGAAGCTGTTCCTGACCGCGCAAAAGATCAGCGCGCCGGAGATGCTGCGGATCGGCTATCTCACCGATATGGTGGCGGTGGAGTTTCTGGACGAGGAGGTCGACAAGCTCGCCAACATCCTCGCCGGCAACGCCCCGCAGGCGATGCGGGGCATGAAGCGCGCCATCAACGAATTCGCCCGCGGCGAACTCGACGAGCAAGCCGCCGACCAGCGTCACCGCGACAGCATGCGCGGCGACGAGATCAAGGAAGGCATCAAGGCGTTCGCGGAAAAGCGGCCGCCGCGGTTTTGAGCGAGATGGACATTATTCCGCAACAGCGCGCCACACCTGGTGTCGGTCCTAGTGCACCTTACCCACCAGCCGCCGCGGCATGCTGCGCCGCCATCTCATCATCCGCCGCGTTGATGCGCTGGAACGCGGGCCGCGAGGTCATGCGTTCGGCATAGCGGACGAACACGTCCTTCTTCGGCACAATACCGAACATCATCGTCCAGCTGAACGCGACGCCCCACAACACATCTGCGGCCGTCATGCGCTCGCCGAGCAGATACGGTCCCTTCGACAGCTGCGCCTCGAGCGCACCGAGCATGGTGTCATAGTCGGCATAGGGCGATTGCGTAATCGGTGCCGGCTCGCGCTGCATGAACTTGTCGATCAGGGCGGGTTCGAACGAAGCGCCGTAATAGGCGATCCAGCGCAGATAAGGGCCGCGCAACGGATCGTTCAGCGCGGGCGTCAGCCCGGCCTCCGGAAACAAATCGGCGAGATAGATGGTGATCGCGACCTGCTCGGTCACGAGCTGCCCGCGGTGGTGGATCGCCGGCACCTTGCCGAGCGGGTTGATGGCGAGATAGGCCGGCTGGCGCTGCTCGCCAGCCTTCATGTTGAGGACGTGAAGATCATAAGGCGCCCCCAGCTCCTCCAGCAGCACCCGCGTGCCGGTGGCGCGGCTTTGCGGCGAATAATACAGCGTGATGCGGTTCGGATCGGTCATGGCAGGTCTCCATCTGGCCGGCTGGCGATGGCGTTGTAGCGGATCATACCTGACATCCCGTGTCAGGTATGATTTAAAAAGGATCATGCGCGCGAGCCGGATGCTGTCGATCCTCACCACCCTGCAGGCCAAGGGGCAGGTCACCGCGCCTGAACTCGCAGAGGCCTGCGAAGTCTCGGTGCGCACGATCTACCGCGACATCGATGCGCTCGCGGCGTCCGGCGTCCCTGTCTATGCCGACCGCGGCGCGGAGGGCGGCTATCGCCTGCTCGACGGTTATCGCGTGCGGCTGAACGGTCTGTCGCAGAGCGAGGCGGAAGCGCTGTTTCTGGCGGGATTGCCGGGCCCGGCGGCGGCGTTCGGGCTGGATGCGGCGATGATCGCCGCACAGAACAAGCTGATGGCCGCGCTGCCCGCCAATTTGCGCGAAGACGCCGGACGGATGCAGGAGCGTTTCCACCTCGACGCGCCGGGCTGGTTCGGCGAGGCGGAACAACCAAGGCATCTGCGCACCATCGCCGGCGCGACCCTGCGCGCGACACTGATCAAGATCCGCTACCAGAGCTGGCGCGCCGAGAAGCAGCGCCGCGTCGCGCCGCTCGGTCTCGTGCTGAAAGGTGGCAGCTGGTATCTCGCAGGTCTGGTCGACGGCAGCGTGCGGACCTATCGCGTCGCGCGCGTGCTCGACTGCACCGCGCTTGACGATCGCTGTGAGCGGCCCGCCGGCTTCGATCTCGCCGGCTATTGGCGGGACGCAACGCTGCGTCTCGAGGCCGAGATGCATCCCAATGTCGCGATCGTTCGGCTGTCGCCCTTCGGCGTGAAACTGCTCGATGCACTGAGCCAGCCTTACGTCAGGGCGCGGACGCAGCTCGAAGAGACCGCAGATGCTGACGGCTGGCGCATTGCCAGAGTGCCGACCGGCAAGACGTCATGGCATGCCGCCGCCGAATTGTTGCGGCTCGGACCCGAGGCCGAAGTGCTTGAGCCGGCCGATCTGCGCGAGAAGATGGCCGAGCTGACGAAGGCGATGGCCGTGCGCTATCACGCGGCGCGGAAAACAGGACGGCGGCGCAATCCGCCGCGAGCGACGAAACACTCCTGAAACACGATTCTCCCCGCGCCGCATGAACGCATCCGCGTTTCGGCTCGACCGAGATGCAGGGACACAACAACGGCCCTTGCGCCACACTGGAGAATGAAGATGTTTCGTAAGCTTGCACTTGGTCTGATCGCCGCCGGTTCGCTCGGCGTTGCCGCTCTCGCCCCCACCGCCGCGTCGGCCCACGGCTTCCACCATCACTGGGGTCACGGCTGGGGCTTTGGCGGCGTCTACGTCAACAGCGGCGTCAACAATTGCTATCAGGAGCGCGTCGTCCAGACCCGCCACGGCCTGCGCGTCCGCGTCGTGAACGTCTGCGCGTACGGGATCTACTGATATCTCGCATTCACGACAAAGCCCCGATCGCACCGCGATCGGGGCCTTTGCGCGTCAAAATTTTTTCCACTAGCCGGCCTGTCTATGCCGCCGAAACCAGGCCCAGGTCTCGCGCGTCGTCCTGATGTAGCCGCGGCCACGATAGACGATTTCGTCGTCGACGATCCCGTTCAGCTTCGGCAGCGCGTGGAACGGGATCGAGGGATAAGCGTGGTGCTCGACATGGTAGGGCATGTTCCACGCGATCCATTTGACGATTGCGCCGGTGTAGGTCGTGCGAGTGTTCTGGAATGCGCTGCGGGTACGCTCGCAGCCGGTGTGTTCGGCATAGAGATAGGGCCGCAGGAAGAACTGCCCAATGATCAGTGGCACGATCCAGACCCAGAGCAGCAGCGCCGACGAGAACCACAGCGACAGCACGAGCAGCGCGACATAGAATCCGGCATAGACGCGCGCCTCGGTCACGATGACCTTACGCTTGTTTTCCGGGATCCAGGGCACGGTGACCTTGCCACTGATGGCATGGCCGAGCATCAGCCGGAGACGGCCGGCGACCTGCAGCACGCCGCTATAGGCGAGCGCGAGCTGGGTGTCGGATTTCGGTTTGACGCCGACGACCAGCTCGGGGTCCTTGTCCGGATCCTGGGTGTAGCGATGATGGTCCCAGTGAAACAAGCAGTAATATTCGTAAGGCAATCCGATGATGAAACCCGAGAGATAGCCAACCACGAGGTTGAGGCCGCGGCTTTTGAACGCGGTCTTGTGCGCGGTCTCGTGCACGGCCATGAACAGGAAGGCGACGAGATAGCCCTGCACCGCCATCAGCGGCAACGCCCAAAAGACACCCCAGGTCGAAGAGACCCTCCAGATCAGCGCGCCGACCAGTACGACCAGGCCGTAATGGCTGAGGCTTTGCGCGGCACCCCTGAGATTGGAGCGCACCGACAATTCGCGCAGCATCGCCGGCGTCAGCGGCTTCAAGCGATGGCTGGACTCTGAAATCGTTGCGTCGCTCATGATCGGATGTCTGCCCTACTTGCCGAGAAGCTCTGCGATCTCGGCCTTGATGAAGGCCCGATCGCGCGGATTGTTGACGGGGTTGCCGGCGCGATGGCCATGCAGCGACGGGATCGGATGCAGCACCGCAGAGCGCGCGTTGACCAGCCGGCCGAGTTCGTCCTCGTTGTCGCAAACGTCGAAATAGCGATCGGTCGCGCCCGGCATCAGCAGCATGTGCGCCTTGATCGCACCGAGCGCGCGATCGAAATCGCCGTCGAAGGTCGTACAGCGACTGATATCACCATTCTGCCAGATGCCGATCTGCGCCAGGAGATCGTTGGCATCGCGCCGGGAAAACGCCGCGTCCCAGGTGCGGACGAGATAGTCCTCCAGCGAGGTGAAGCCTGCTTCGCGCCAGATCTCGTCGCGATAGAAGCCGTGCGACATCGCCCAACCCGCGTAGACGCGCCCCATGGCGCGATAGCCCGCGACGGGATTCTCGACGAAGCGGCCGTCACGGAAGGCGGGATCTGCCGTCAGCGCGGCCTTCACGCTTTCCAGGAAGACGTAATTATAGGGCGCGCAGCGGGCACTGCCGCAGACGACCGCCGCCCGCTCGACCATATCGGGATGCAGCGCCGCCCAGTGATAGGCCTGCATGCCGCCCATCGACCAGCCATAGACCAGGGCAAGCTTGGAGATGCCGAACTGCTCGGCAAGCAACCGATGCTGGACCGCAATGGCATCGTGATAGGTCGGGACCGGGAATGGCGCGGCGCTATTCGACGGCGAGGACGACAGGCCGTTACCGAACAGGTTCGGGATCACGATGAAGTAGCGTGTGGGGTCGAGCACGCGGTCGGGGCCGATCAGCCACTCGGTGTCGGTGTGTTGCGCGCTGAACGAGGTCGGATAGAGAACGACATTGTCCTTGTCCGGACTGAGCGTGCCGTAGGTCTTGTAGGCGAGCTTGAGCGAAGGGACGACAGCCCCGGACCGGAGCGTGACGTCGCCGGCCTCGAAGATCTCGTAGTCGCGCCCTGCCGTCATGGACCGAACTCCCGCTCACGCGACAAGCGCGCCGCGGAAACAGCGATGCATCGATCATGCCGGTCCCGCAGACGCATCATTGCGTCACGCTTAATAACTGTACTTATAGTCCATTTATTGTGAGTCAGCAAGATAAATCCGGTCGCAAGCCGGCTCAGGCGATGGCGGCCAGATAGCGGGCGACAGAGGCCGCGAATGCGGCCTTGGCGCCTGCTGCGATGTTGCGACCCCACCAGGCACCGTAGATGCGGTCGAACGCCAGCGGCTCGACGGCCGCCGCAATCCGTCGCACCGCGGCGGCATTGAGCGGCATGTAGTTCGGATAGGAGTACATGAAACTGACGAAGCGGCGATCCATCGTCACCTGCGCGATATCGCCGGTGAGCAGCGCGCCGCTGCCATGCGCACCACTCGCATGGTGCAGCATGGTGGCGCCGGCGAAATGACCGCCGGTGCGCAGCAGCAGCACATCGTCGGAGATGCGATGGTTTTCGCCGGTCCAGTGCACGATCGATGAATGCGGACGCGTCACCCATTGGCGATCATCGGCGTGCAAATAGACCGGCACCCCGCCGAACGCCTCGCTCCAGTCGGCGAGCGCGCCATAGTAATGCGGATGCGAGATCGCGATCGCCTTCAACCCGCCGCGTGACCGCACATGCGCGATCGCCTCCGGCGTCGCCAGCGGTACGCAGTCCCACATTAGGCAGCCGTCCGCGAGCGGCACCAGCAGCGCCCGCTGACCGATGGCAAAGCTTGGCTCGAGTGCGATGCCAGTCAGACCGAGATCGTCGCGCCAGACGATGCGGTGACGTTCCGAGAGCGCCTCGCGCGTGAGGAAAGTCTGCCCCTTCCAGCCGACGAATTGCCGTTCGTCCTCGCAGATCGGACAGGACGCGGGCGGATTTTTGCCATCCGGGAATTGCGCGCCGCAGGTTTCGCAGGTCCAGAGGGGCATGCCGTACTCCCGACAGAGACGATCCAACGTCAATAAGGACTCGCTGGCCATGACCGCAAGGCCCACGGTCGGCTGGACCTGCGTGCGGACGGCCCCGGAACCTGTCGCAATGATCATTCCGCGGTGATCCAGGGCCTGTCCTCGTTCGTTCCCAGACCCACAGGTCGCTTGTCGAGGCGCTATGATCGCTGCTATCCGAGCTTTAGATGCGCCAATCCGGGCGAAGGCTGGTTTTCCCCGGAGGTTTGAAGCGCGGCTGTCGACTGGCACGAGCAAAGGGCCGAACACAAAGGTGGATTGGGCTGATCTGATCGGACGCGTCGCCTCGACCCGGGACCGGGAGGCCTTCAAGCGCCTATTCGAGCATTTCGCGCCGCGCATCAAGGGACTGGTGCTGAAGGCCGGGTGCAGTTCGGACGAGGCGGAGGAGATTGCTCAAAATACCATGATCGCCGTCTGGCGGAAGGCAGGCCAGTTCGATCCTGCGACGGCCGGGGCCGCGGCATGGATATTCACCATCGCGCGCAACTTACGCATCGATTTGTTCCGCAGCAGGGCGCGGGCAGACCGCCTGCGTGGCACCTCTGAGCTCCCCGAGACGCCGGATCCCGCCGAACCCGCGGACGCCTTCATGTCCCGCGTGCAGGACGCCGCACGGATCAATTCGGCCGTCAAGCAGCTCTCGATGGAGCAATCCATGGTGGTGAGGTTGTCATTCATCGACGAGAGGCCGCACCCGGAAATCGCGAGCTTGCTCGGCATTCCGCTCGGAACGGTGAAGTCGCGGATCAGGCTGGCGATGAACCGCCTGAGAGACATATTGGACGAAGAAGCATGACGATCAGCCATCATCCACCGGAAGATCTTCTGGCCGACTTTGCGGCCGGCAGGTTGGAAGAAGCCCATCAATTGGTGGTGGGGGTGCATGTTGCCGGTTGCGCACGGTGCGGCCGGTTCGTGCAGGCCATCGAGCAACTTGGCGGCTTGGCGCTTGAAGATGTCGAGCCGGTGCCGGTCGCATCGGATGCGTTCGAGCAGGTGATGTCACGCATTCACGACGCTCCTGAAAAACGAGCGGCGCCGACTGCCGAGGTCGCTCGCGGCAACGAGCAGGATGTTCCGGCGGCACTGCGAAACTACCGCATCGGCAAGCGCAGGCGCATCGCTCCGGGTCTGAGCATGCGGCCGATTGAGTTGTCCGGTTCGGGGACGGCGCGGGCCTTTCTGCTTCGCTCCGCGCCGGGGAGCCGCATGCTCGAACACACGCACACCGGCACCGAACTGACCCTCGTGCTCGAGGGCAGCTTCAGCCACGAAGGCGGCCGGTTTGGTCCCGGTGATTTCGACTATGGCGACGACGAGATCGATCATCGGCCTGTGGTGGGCGACGAGGGCCCATGTGTTTGCCTTGTCGCAATGACGGGCAACCTGCGCATGAACGGCTTGCTCGGCAGGCTGATCGGGCCATTCGTGCGGCTTTGATCCGTTCGCCTCCTTCTTCCGCCGGGTGATCCGAACGCGAGCCCGGAGCGTTTCGAAGGAAATGCAAGGGGAGACAGGTCATGGCCGGCTTAAGCCTGACAGGACAGGCGCAGAGCGAAACATTGCCCGAACTGCTGGCATGCGTTTCGGCGGGCGACACCCGGGCCTTCGCAGCGCTGCATATGCTGACACGGAGCAGGCTGCGCAGGACTGCGCTCGCCGTCGGAACTCCGCCCCACGACATCGATGACATTCTTCAGGAAACCTATCTGAAGATCTGGCGCAACGCGTGTCGGTTCGACGGCAGCCGCGCTTCGGCGATGACCTGGATGTCAGCCATCGCCCGGAATACCGCCATCGACCATCTGCGGGTCAGAAGACTGCCGACTCACGAGCTGGACGAGGCGCTTCTGATTCCGACAAGTGCTGATCAGCCGGCGATCGACGATTTCGACTACGCCCGCGCCGAACCGATCGCACGCAGCGTGCTGGCTCGTTTGCCGGAAGACCGCCGCAGGCTGGTGACGCTGGCCTATCTCGAGGGTGAGAGCCGCGCGAGCTTGTCGCGGCGCTTCGGTGTGCCGGTCGGCACCATCAAGACCTGGTTGCACCGAACTCTTCTGACGGTACGCAAGGACTGCCTTGCCGCATCCGCTGCAGCCTGACGCAGGCGAGGAACCCGCGGGTGCCCGCAGAGATCATCGAATTTCCCAACCGTGGACACCAGGACCCAATGGTGTCCTCCGTTGCGAGACTCGAGCAGATGGTGAGAGAGGTCGACCATCTGGCAGCGGACCAGTCCGCAGAAGGTCTCGATCATTTGCTCGCCGTCATGGAGCGCTTCGGTGATCGACTGGTCGATCTTGCGCACCTCGTGCTTGACGACGATGCCGGGCGGAGTGTCCAGATCGCATTCACTTCGCTCTCCGACAAGATCGCGGCAACCAGAGACGCCTTTGAAGGTTGCGATGGAGCGAACAATCCTTGAATTCAGCGCCACGCCGACCCATTCGACGCGACGAAGTCAGTTCTGCGCGACTGATCTTAATTGAGACGGAGCAACGAGATGTTCAGCAAGGTCGCAAAACCCACCCAGGCGGCATAGGGAATGAAAAGCGTCGCTGCCAACCGATCGTTCGCCCGTTGACGCCAGACAAAGGCAAGGATCGCGGCGAACAGCGCAACAATGACGCCTAGCGCCACGTCCATGCGATGAAGCGAAAAGAAGATCGGAGACCATGCAAAATTCAGGATCATCTGCAGGCCCCATAATCTCATCGTCGTTCCGCGCGGCTCCGCCTCGAAGGTGCGGAAGCCCGCCACGGCGATCATCAGGAACAGAGCCGTCCAGACCGGCGCGAAGACCGCATCCGGCGGATTGAAAGATGGCTTGTTGAGCGCCGCGTACCACGCTCCCGGACGGTCCAGAACCCCGATCAGAATCCCCGCAGCAGGAACCAGAAGCAGGAAAGCGGCGCATCGGTACCATCTGCCTCGCTTGCGGTCGCCATCGCGTCGCAGTGCTCCGTTGTGCATCCCATCCATAATCAATGCGCCATCCGTTGAGCGACGAGAAATCCGGTCCAGGCGCTGACACCGGCGAGGAAGGATCCCCAGCACACGTCCGCAACAGTGAGCCCCGTCGACCAATTCCTCAGCGTTGCCTGGTTGGTCAGATCGTAAGTCGCATAAGTGAAGCAGCCCAGCATCACGCCGGACGTGAAGGCGCGCAGAGCGCCGCCATCCTGCTGAGCCGGCAGCACCGCGAACCAGATCAGGCCGACGGGATACGCCAGATAAAATACTGCCGCGGCTGCGAGGTCGGGCTCCGAGCGCAACATGTCGCCCAGCACCGGCCGGTAAAGCCTCTCAACCATGGTCTTGAGCCAGATCATGTCGAGCGCGACGAAGGTCGCAGCGACCGACAGATACGTAAAGAGCAGGCTCATGTCCGGTCTCCTCTCCGGTGGTGTCGCAACCGGCATGGCAAAGGCAACGCCTGGAAACGACGTGAGCCCTTCGCTGGATCACGTTGCGCCCTCGTTCCGGCTTGCCGCGCAACCTTGTCAGGCCCTTGAACCAGATCGTGCGGCGCGGGAGTTCCGATCATTCCAGCGCCTTGTTGGGCGGTCGTGGAAAGAAAGCGCTGGTGCGTGCCTGATAGTCTCGATACCGGCGGCCGCGGGATCGAAGCATCTGAGCTTCGAGCGGGGGAATTCCGGTCACGTGCACGAGTATCCAGTACATGATCGCCGGCGCGATCAGGCTCGCCCAGCCCCATGCGTAGCCCGGCGACAGTGCGATGACCGGGTAGGCCAGCCATCCGAGCCATTCGAAGAAGTAATTCGGATGACGCGACCAGCGCCAAAGCCCGACATCGCAGACCAGGCCCGAATTTGCCTTGTTGCGTTTGAAGCCTCGCAATTGCTCGTCGGCGATCGCCTCGCCTGCAACGGCCGCAAGCATGATGGCGGCGCCGGCATAGTCCTGAACGCCCAGGGCAGCCCGTGGAGCGTGTGCAGCCAGGAAGACAGCGAATGGCAGCGGCACCGAGGCGAAGGCCTGCGACTGCAGGAACGCGAACATGCGAAGCGGCGCCTGTGAGCCCCATTCCTGCGCATAGCTCGCATATCGCGGATCGTCGATACCCGCCGCGGCGCGCCGGGCGATATGCGTCCCGAGCCTCACCGACCAAAGCAGCACGAGCCCGCCCGCGAGCATCTGGCGCATCGGCAGCGCCTCGCCAAACGGCAAAAGGGCCGCCACCGCCCCAACGAGGCCGACGGAGTAGGTCCAGATCGTATCGACCCACCCGGAATTGCCGGTTCGCTGCTGAACGATCCAGGCCAGCCCCATCAACAGCGAAAGCGCGAGAGCGATGCCGGCGACGATCAGTATTTGCAGGAAATCCATGCCTCACCATACGCAAACTCGGATCCTTACGTCCGCCCCGTGTCCCGGTTTCACGGGTGATCCACGCTGCCCGCCGGAACGTTTCCTCAGGCGCGTGTGGACGGGTCAGCTATGAGAGCTGTCCTGAGCCGGGCGACGGACGACATTGGCTCGAAACCGGATGTTCCGGCCGTCGCTGGTGGTATTGGGGGGCGACAAAGCATGCGTTTGGCGGTGATCGGGACGGGAATTGCCGGCAATGCCGCCGCATGGCTCCTGTCCGAACGTCATGCCGTGACCGTCTACGAGCGCGAATTGCGACCGGGTGGACACAGTCATACAGTACGCGTTGACTACGATGGCGAAGAGATCGACGTCGACATCGGCTTCATCGTTTTCAACGAGCCGAACTACCCGGAATTGACGTCTCTGTTCGCACACCTGGGTGTGAAGACCGAGGAGACATGCATGAGCTTCGCGATGTCGGCCGACCATGGCCGATTTGAATGGCGGGGTGGCGGCGAGACCTTCCTGCAGGTCGCCTCCGGCCTGTTTGCCCAGCCGCGCAACCTCTTCTCCACGTCGTATCTTCACATGTTGGCTGAGGTCCGACGCTTCAACAAGGAAAGCGTCTCCGACTTGCGGGCTGGCCGGCTCCAGAACCTCACACTCGGCGAATATCTGCGCCAGGGAGCGTTCAGCCCGCGCCTGTTCAGCGATTATCTGGGACCGATGGGAGCCGCCATCTGGTCGTCGCCCTCAGCCGAGATCCTCGCCTTTCCCGCGGAAAACTTCATCGGGTTTTTCGACAATCACCGGCTGCTGCATCTGGATCGGCCGCTCTGGCGGACCGTCCAGGGCGGCAGCCGGCGCTATGTCGAGAAGCTCACGGCCAGGTTCAAGGCAAGCATCCGGCTCGGCTGCGCGGTGACGTCGATCCATCGCACTGAGCACGGTGTGACGATCGGCGACAGTCACGGCAATCAGGACTCCTACGACGCTGTCGTGATGGCCTGTCACAGCGATCAGGCCCTGGCGATGTTGTCGGATGCCGACCCACGCGAGAGATCCATTCTCGGCGCGATCCGCTACGCTCCAAACACGGCCTATCTGCACCGCGACCTCAACCTCATGCCGAAACGCCGCAATGCATGGGCATCCTGGAACTTCTTGCGATGGCGACGCGAAACGCCTGCCCAGAACGACGTCGCGGTGACCTACTGGATGAACCGGCTGCAGGGCATCGACGACAGCAAGCCGCTATTCGTCAGCCTCAATCCCCCTTTTGAGCCGGCGCCTCATCTCACTTTCGGCAAGTTCACATTCGCGCATCCACAATATGACGCGGGCGCGTTTGCCGCGCAGAAGAACCTCCATAAAATCCAGGGACGCCGCCGCACCTGGTTTTGCGGCGCGTGGACCGGCTACGGATTCCATGAGGATGGCTTGCGTTCCGGCATCGCCGTCGCCGAGGCACTTGGCAGTGCGGTTCCGTGGCGACGGTCCGGCGCGTTGCTGGCCCAAGCTGCCGAGTAGAAGATGTTGAAGCCGGGCGCTCCAGAACGAACAGCGACGTCATCTGCAGCCGCGCTCTACCTGGGCCGGGTGATGCACGCACGCATGCGGCCCGTGCACCACAGGTTCACTTACCGGGTGATGAACCTGCTCATCGACCTCGACCGGCTTGATGAAGCGGATCGCCAGTCTCGCCTGTTCGGCGTCAATCGCGCGGCAGTCTTCAGCTTTCACGAATCCGATCACGGCAAGCGTGACGGCGCATCCTTGAGCAACCATGTTCGACGCCTGGCCGAACAACGCGATATCGATCTGTCGGGAGGGCGGATCCTCCTTTTGTGCTATCCGCGGCTCTTCGGCTACGTGTTCAATCCGCTTTCGATTTACTTCTGCTATGGCAGCTGCGGCAATCTTGCGCTGCTGATCTACGAAGTCCGCAACACTTTTGGCGAAATCCATTCCTACTTCCTTCCGGTCGAGGACGCTGCTGGCGGCGGTGCCATACGACAATGCCAGGCGAAGGAGTTCTACGTCTCGCCATTCATGGAGATGCAAACGCAATATCGCTTCAGCATTGCCCCGCCCGACCAGCAAGTGAAGGTCAGAATCGTGCAGACCGATGAGCACGGTGCTATATTTACGGCCGCATTCTCCGGGCAACGCCGCCCGCTGACCAGCCGCTCGCTGTTGGCGACGCTCGTCACGCTGCCACTTCTCACCTTCAAGGTCGTCGCGGCCATCCATTGGGAAGCGATCCGGCTTTGGCTGAAAAATGTTCCTTACGTTCCCCGTCCGAACCAACGCTGAATGTGAAGCCATGGACCTCGCAGCCACTCACCAGACTGCTCGCTTCGATGACGTTCCCTTGCTCGCGCGGCTCGCGCTGCGGCTTGCCTCGCGGCTCAAGCTCGGCACCGTGGATGTTCGCCTTCCCGACGGCAGAACGGTGGTGTTGCGGGGAACGCATCCGGGTCCGTCCGCGACCATCGAGCTCAACAGTTACGCCTTCGCGCGAAGCCTGGTCCTGGGCGGCGATATCGGCATGGCCGAGGCTTACGTTCGAGGCGATTGGAGCACACCGGATCTCTCCCAGCTGCTTTACGTGTTCTGTCTCAACGACGACCTGGTCGATAGCGCCTTCGCCGGCAATGCATTGGTCCGGCTTTGCCGGCGCGCGCTGCATCGGCTGCGCCGAAACACGCGACTGGGATCGCGGCTGAATATCCACGCCCATTATGATCTCGGCAACGAGTTCTTTGCGGCCTGGCTCGATCCGAGCATGACCTACTCGTCGGCATTGTTCTCGCCCGAGGCGACCGACCTGCTCGCGGCTCAACGGCACAAATATGCCCAGCTCGCGAAAGCTATCGAGCTCCGGCCCGGCCACACCCTGCTCGAGATCGGCTGCGGCTGGGGCGGCTTCGCCGAATATGCCGCCAAAACTTGCGGCGCCAAGGTCTTGGCGCTCACCATCAGCAAGGAGCAACACGCATTCGCCAGCCGGCGAATCCACGAAGCCGGGCTCAGCGAGAACGTCGAGGTCCGGTTGCAGGATTATCGCGATCAGGACGGGCAGTTCGACCGCATTGCCTCGATCGAGATGATCGAGGCTGTCGGCGAACCGTTCTGGCCGACATACTTCAATCAACTGCATCAACTGCTCAAGCCGGGCGGTCTTGCCGGCATCCAGGCGATCACCGTCCGTGACGAGCTCTTTGAAAGCTACCGGCGGCGCGTGGACTTCATCCAGAGATACATTTTTCCGGGCGGGATGCTGCCTTCGCCGAACGTCCTGCGCTCGCTCGGCGAACGCGTGCAGATGCCTCTGGTCCGCGAGCGGGTTTTTGGACAGGATTACGCCAAGACGATCGCGGTCTGGCGAACGAGCTTCGGCCATGCCTGGACGGACCTGACCTCGCTTGGGTTCGACGAGCCGTTCCGGCGGCTGTGGGAATATTATTTGTGCTATTGCGAGGCAGGTTTCAGGGCCGAAAAGATCGACGTCCGTCAGCTGGTATTCGCGCGGCGGAGCTGACGTCGCTGGCGTTTCCGGTGTGAACGAATCCTCAAGCCGCTTCCGACGTTGATCGCGCACGCTGCTCGAGCACGCCGATCGTCGAGACCAAATTGTCGCGTCGCGCGCGAAGATTAAGCGCAACCAGCGGGTATGTCGGCTGCAGCACGTCAAACACCCCTGCTCTCGCCTCTTCCTCGAGAATGTCTGTGTTCATGAGCCGAACGCGCCACCACAAATCGGCGACCAACGCATCGAGCCGGAGTTCGCCAGCAGCACCAGAACGGGACACTTCCTGCATCACTTGCCTCAACCTGAAACGGCCTCGCTACCAAGGCCAGACTTTGGTCCTGGCTGAGCAAGCAGAGTGCCAGCTATGGGCGGGCGCGATCTGGTTCCGGAACGGATTGCTGCGCGAGCCGGCTGGTCAAGGCTCGGCGCTCAAGGCTTGGCGCTGGGGAAGTGTTGCCCGTGGAGGGCGAAAATGGTGCCCAGGAGGGAATCATACGCACCCTCGACAGGACAAATTGCTGTTTGCCCTCAATATGGCGGTGTGAGTCCCCCGGCGCGGTGGCAGAGATTCGCTCCATCGCCAAATCCGCTACCGAGTTAATCCCGCGCTTGATTTGGATCAGAGGCTTGCTCTTTCATAAGCCGATACAAATGCCCGCGACTGATGCCGAGCAGCCCTGCTGCTTGGCGCTTGTTACCGCCGGATCTCTCCAACGCGGCCCGAATTTCCGCTGCGGTTTGGGACCGGATGCGTTCCTTCAACAATCCGGACACATTCTCCGCTTCCGGCTTTGGCAGAGCATGTGCGGTGAGCACCGGCAATTGACCGGTCACGATGAAGCGAGTGAGCACGTTTTCCAGCTCCCGCACATTTCCAGGCCACCCATGCGCGCCTAGGGACGCTAACTGTTTTCGCGATAGGTCCCTGGTCTCGCTGCCCAACCGCTCTCCAATCCGGGTGAGCAATTGTCGGGCGAGAAATTCGATATCGTCCCGGTCACGGAGCGACGGCACGTTGATCGGCAACACGCTCAGGCGGTAATAGAGATCCTGCCGAAAGCGGCCGACCTGGGCCAGTTCCGGAAGTGATTGATTGGTTGCGCAAACAATTCGGACATTGACCCCAACCGGAGTTGTGCCGCCTACCCGCACCATCTCATTCGTCTGAAGCACCCGCAGCAAACTGCCCTGCAGATGCAGCGGCATATCTCCGATTTCGTCCAACAACAGGGTGCCCCCGGAGGCAAGCTCGAACTTCCCCGGCTTTCCCCGGCTTCGGGCGCCCGTGAACGCGCCCCCTTCATAACCAAACAATTCAGCTTCAATCAGTTCGCCCGGGATTGAAGCACAATTAATCCAGACAAAGGGGCCCTCGGATCGGCTCGAATTCGTGTGAATCGCGTGGGCGGCCAGCTCCTTGCCGGAACCGGTCTCTCCCGAGATCAACACGGGAAGGTCGTGGCCGGCGACGACCTCGAGCGAGTGCCGGTACGCGTCCATGAGCCCGCCTTGGCCAACGATGTCGCGCATGCTGAAGCGGGAGCGCCATTGCTTGTTCGCCTGCGGCAGTGCCAGTTCGGCTTGCGCGACCCGGCGAAACGTCCTCTTCAAAGCACCGAGATTCGAGAACAGGGCCAGACCGACCGCGCCAATAATGCGGCCATCCTGAAGCACTGGGACCTGTCGCGTAATGAGTTGGTGTCCACGCACTTTCAGGGGATAACCGATATGGCTGCCTTCGCCGCGCGCCACGAGATGGAGCTTGGTTTGTGGACCAACGACATCGGTAATATGTCGCCCAATGAAGTCGTCCGCCTGGCCTTCTAGCAATCTGCAATACGGCTGGTTGATCAATACGATTGTGCCTGACGTATCAACCGCGACCAAGCAGTCCGAGACATGATCGAGGACAAGCTTCAGGAAGCTCGCTTCCTCGGACGACCCGGCGATCCACTGGGACAGAACCATTTACGGAAACCTCAGATCAGCAAACGTTACGGTTGCGCGACATACTGTCTCGCAAACGCGACACTAGCGTCACGTTCGGAAAGCGTCAAACCGTAAGGGCCGCTCCCCGCCGCACGCGTTTTGGCAACGAGAACAATTCATTAGCTGCCCCCGTGCAGCGGGGCGCGGACATGGCACGGCGCTTGCGATCTTACTGTGATGGAATCGACCTCGGGAGGGAGCGAAATGACGACCACAAGAACCATCGCAGTCGGCGATACCGTCGTGCAGGTGTCCGGAGCAGGAATGCCGATGGTGTTCGTGCACGGCTTTACGACAACAGCGGAATTCTGGCGTGAGCAGGTCGAGCCGTTCTCGACCGGTTACCAGATGATTCGCATCAACCTGCCCGGTCACGGTCGCTCACCACGCCCCGTAGATCGAAAATATACGATCGCCGCCTTTGTCGAGGACGTGCTCGGAGTGTACCGCGCATTGTCCATCGAGTCGGCCATTCTCGTCGGCCTTTCGATGGGCGGAACTGTGGCCCAGAGCCTCACGCTTGCCCACCCGAAGTACGTGCGGGCGTTGGTGCTGGTGGGAGCCACGCCTCATGGATTGGGCGCAGATGTCAATGTCGACAACGTACGCAAAGCCATTGACGAACTGGGTGCGGCGACGGCGAGCCAGAAGGTGATCGAACGATCCTTCGGCTCCGCCGCGAGCACCGAGCTCATCGACTTTGCCAGGAACGAGGTCACGCAGACGCCGGCCTTTGTCGCGCGCCAGGCGATTGCCTCGCTCAACGCCTCGGATAGCCGCGCGAAGCTTGGCGAGATCTGCGTGCCAACGCTGGTCCTCGTCGGCGAGGAGGACGTCATCACCCCACCGAGAGAATCGCAAACCTTGGCGGACGGCATTCCGAATAGTCGCCTTCACATCATACCATCGGCGGGCCATTTCCCGATGCTTGAGCAACCAGATACTTTCAATCGCTTGCTGAACGAATTTCTAGCGCAGCAGGACGTGCCGCCACGCCCGACCGAAGACGCGTCGTCTTACACACACCAAGCCGTTTGATGCTGGAGGATCGAATGTCCATTCAAGCTATCGAATCAGAAACCATCCTCGCGTCCAACGGCCTCGATCGCGATACCAAGCGCATTGTCTTCGCGGCCGCCCTGGGCACCGTTTTCGAGTGGTACGATTTTTTTGTCTACGGCTCGTTGGCAGCGTTTTTCAGCACGCTGTTTTTTCCGAAGGGAAATGACACCGCGGCATTGCTCGCAGCATTGGCGACCTTCGGCGCGGGCTTCGTTCTACGCCCACTCGGCGCCATCGTGTTCGGACGCCTCGGCGATCTCGTAGGCCGCAAAAAGACATTCCTCGTAACCATGCTGGTGATGGGCCTCGCTACCGCGGCGGTCGGCCTGCTGCCCTCATTCGAGACTTTCGGCTGGTGGGCGCCGACCATCTTGGTCGGATTGCGCCTGCTGCAAGGGCTCGCCGTTGGCGGCGAATTCGGGGGTGCGGTGACCTACGTTGCCGAGCACTCCGATCCGGACAAGCGAGGCTTCACGACAAGCTGGATCCAGATCACGGCGACGCTTGGGCTGTTTCTCTCGCTGGCAGTGATCATTCTTTGCCGTTCTTCGATGTCGGCGGAGAGCTTCTCGAGCTGGGGCTGGCGAATTCCATTCATCGGATCGATCGCGCTTCTGATCCTCTCTTTGTACATTCGGCTGAAGCTGCACGAGTCGCCGGTGTTCCAGCAGATGAAGGCCGAGGGCAAAGGCTCGAAAAATCCTATCGCTGACACATTTGGTGACAGGCGCAATCTGCGTTTGGTGCTCGTGGCCATCTTTGGAGTCGTAGCGGGGCAGGCGGTGATTTGGTACACGGGGCATTTCTACAGCCTCTATTTCATGACCACCGCACTGAAGATGAGCCAGGATCAGGCCAATTTCTACCTTCTGGTCGCGCTCATTCTCGGCACACCGTTCTTCCTGTTCTTCGGCTGGCTCTCCGACAAGGTGGGGCGCAAGTGGATCGTCGTCACGGGATGCGCGCTATCAGCCCTGCTGATCATGCCGTTATTCCAGAGTCTGGCAACTTACGGCAATCCTGCGCTTGCAGAATTCCGCGCCAAGACTTCGGTGGTCGTGCACGGCGACGATTGCAGCGAGGATCAGTCATGGATTGGCCAGCTATTCCGCCCGCAAGCGACGAAGGAATGTACGCGCGTGAAGGCATTCCTGACTGCGAATGCCGTTCCATACGTCGTGAAGGCCGATACTGCTTCCCTTAGCGTCCAGATCAACGACGATCCGGCGACCGCCTTCGATGGAGCCAAGCTTCTAAAGGAGCTGACCGAACGAGGCCTCCCATCGGCGAAGGCGCCGGCTCAACCCAACGGTCCGATGGTGATCGCCATCTTGTTCGCTTTGGTCTTCCTGGCGACCATGGTTTACGGGCCGCTTGGCGCTCTTCTGGTCGAGCTCTTTCCTGTCCATATCCGCTACAGCGGCGTGTCCGTCGCACTGCAGCTCGGTAACGGCTGGATCGGCGGTTTTGCTCCATTCGTCGCAACGACAGTCGTCATCGCGAGCGGCGACATCTTCGGCGGGCTTTGGTACACCATCGCGTTTGCCGGTTTGACCGCGATCATCGGAGCACTCTTTCTGCCGGAAACCCGTGGTCGCGATATCCGCGGGCAATAGCGCGATCGCATACCTGCGGCGTCGAGTTTCGCCGTCGCAGGTCTTCGTTGGGATGCGCCACTCGAGCGGCGCATCCCACTGCATCAGACATGCGACAGGCGTTGGAACAATCTGGCGGCAACAATGGCAACATCACAAAAAATTCCGGTCACCATCCTCACGGGCTTCCTCGGATCCGGCAAGACGACGCTGCTGAATCAATTGCTCGAAAGCGACTTGATGGCCGAGTCAGCGGTCATCGTGAATGAGTTCGGAGCCATCAGCATCGACGCCGAGCTGGTCGTCGGCGTTGACGAGGAGATTCTCCAGATCAACAACGGCTGCATCTGCTGTACGGTCCGCTCGGATCTTGTTTCGACGATCACCAATCTTCTCTCAGGAACAAGGCCCATCCGCCGCATCCTCATCGAGACCACAGGGTTGGCCGATCCAGCCCCCATTATTCAAAGCTTTATTGTCGACGAGGTGCTTTCTGAAGTCACGGCGCTCGATGCAGTCGTGACCGTGGTCGACGCCATCAATATAGACCGGTGGCTCGCCGATCAGGGCTCCGGCGAAAACGTCGCGGCCGAGCAGATCGCCTTCGCCGACGTCCTGGTGATAAGCAAGCTGGATCTTGTCGACCAAGACGCACGCGCCAGATGCGAGGCGACTATTCGGACCATAAATCCCATGGCTCCGATCGTCGGAGCGATCGACAGTCGGATAGACGTCGCCTCAATCGTCGACGTCAAGGCCTTCGATCTGAAAAACTGCTTGTCCATTGAACCGCTGCTGCTCTCTGAGCTCGAGCACGAGCATGATCCCTCAGTGGTCAGCGTCGAAGTACGCGCAGAACGCGCCCTCGACGGGCCTCGATTCTTCCGGTGGCTCAATGTGTTCGTCCTGGAGAATGGTGAGACCCTTCTACGCTGCAAGGGTGTCCTGTCGCTGGCGGGCGAGGCCCGGCGTTGGGTTTTCCATGGAGTCCATATGACGCTCGAAGGTCGACCAGGCAGGGCCTGGGCCTCGAATGAGCACCGCGCCAGCGCGATCGTCTTCATCGGAAGAGGGCTCGACGCAACGCGAATTCGAAATGAAATTTCGGATCTGACCTCGTCGGATACCAGCCTGGTCACGTGATCAAAGCCAGAAGAGGGGCGCTGTAACAATGAAGTTGCAACACTATCTAGGAGGCCTCGAAGGTCTCGATCCGATCTCGCTTGAAACGCGGGTGTTCGTGGAAGCTTGGGAGGAGAGGATCTTCGGCATCCACACGGCGATGATGGCACTGAGTTCGCAACTCGATCTCGAAGCAACACCGAGTACATTCAACACCGAATGGACCTGGGCCGACCTGCGCAAGGGCGCAGAGTCGATGAATCCGTTCGATTACTTCAAATTCCGCTACTATGAGAAGTGGCTGGGCGGAATCTCTGCGTATTTGGTCGCGAAGGGTTACATCACTCAGACGGAACTCGACGCGCGAACCGAAACCTTCTTGACGTCAGCCCCAGTCATGCCGAAAGGCGGAGACGCCGCTGTGGACGCTCGCGTGCGGAAATATCTGCTGATCGGCGACGATCCGAAACGGGAGCGCTCGACCCAACCACGCTTCGCGCCCGGCGAGGCGGTTTGCGTCGCCGATCCGAAATCGGTCGATCACACTCGCTTGCCAGGGCATCTTCGGAACAAGGCGGGCATTATCGATAGCGTGTATCCTGACGCTTACACCTATCTTTGCGAGATCGGGCCGGACGGGATCGGCAAAGCAATGCCCGTCTACTGCGTCAAATTCGATCCCGAAACTCTGTGGCCAGGAAATACCGAGCAGAATTTTACCTTTTACGCAGACCTGTTCGAGGCCTATCTCGAACCGGCCATCGCATCCTGAGGAGCCACATGATGCAACGTTTCGAGTATTCCACGGATCGAGAAACGGTGAACGCGGCGCGCGTCCGCGCGCTGGAGGCTCTGCTTATCGAGAAGGGAGTCATCACGCGCGAGACTGTCGACAAGATCATGGCAATCTTCGCGACTGAAATGGGCCCGTTCAATGGCGCCAAGCTTGTTGCGAAAGCGTGGGTCGATCCGGCATTCAAGAAGGTTCTGGCCGAAGACACCATGGCTGCTGTCGAACAGATGAAGTTTGTGACCGGGGGAGCCGGCGCCGAAGGCGAGCATATGCGAGCGGCGATCAACACGCCGGAGGTGCACAATCTCATCATCTGCACCCTCTGTTCCTGCTATCCTTGGCCGATTCTGGGCCTGCCGCCCTATTGGTACAAGGATCCTTCGTTCCGCGCGCGAGCTGCACGCGAGCCCCGCAAAGTGCTGAGCGAATTTGGACTGAACATTGGGCCGGAAAAGGAAATCAGGACCTGGGACAGCAGCGCCCAGATCCGCTGGTTCGTTGTCCCGGAACGACCGGCGGGCACCGACACCTTCAGCGAAGAGCAGTTGACAGCTCTTGTCACACCTGAGTCGATGATGGGCGTCGCGATCGTCAAGCCGCCGAGCACCTGAAGCGATGCAAACAAACTTCGAGCATTTCGCCCTGGGAAGCATGTTGGGGAAGACCGACATGCCACCCAAGGATAACGGAAGCCTTTGCTTCGGCGCGCCCTGGGAGCGTCAGGCATTCGGCCTGGCGCTTGCTCTCTCCAAACAAGGCTTGTTCGAATGGGAGGATTTCCGCTCGGAAATGATATCAAGCATCGCCGCTTGGGAGGCCACCCACGACAAGACCGACCCAACCTGGGACTACTACGAGATCTGGCTCACCGTAGTTGAGCAGATGGTGCAACGATCCGGCTTGATCGAGCAATCGGCCCGGTCGTCTTTCTAGGCGCCTCGATGTCGGGTCGATGCAGCGGGGCCCCAGAGCGCGGCGGGCTGGACTTGATCGTACGTACACTTAGCGAGCGCTAGGGAGATAGATCTGCGGGGACCTTCGCGCCGATCATCTGGTGAACGTAGCCGTACGAATCGTGCCCCAGCGCACAAAATCGTGGATTTGGTGCCCAGGGGCGGCGCCGTATTGCGGCGATATCACCTTGAAAGATAAAACGATTTTCAAAAATCGCCTGACGCCATACCAACGACCCTACCAACACCTTCGCGGAGGCTCGCGGAGTTTTGCCGGGGAAAACGGGAGAATTCCCGGCCCAAAGCCCTTCGGTCAATTGCGTCGCGCCCAGCAGTTGCAGCATGATCCAAACAAGTCTGGGGGATTGCAATCATGGCTGGCGCAGATTGGACAACGAGGCGCGTGAGCGTCGCGAGCCTTCATCTTGATCCGAAGAACCCCCGTTTGGGACGGGAGACGCTAGCGCAGGCGCCGCGTGAGATTATCCAGTACCTTTTTGAGCACGATAAAGCCCTAGAAGTTGCGGAAAGCATTGCGACCAGAGGCTTTTTTCCGAACGAGCCTCTCTTGGCTGTCAATGAGAACGACCGCCTTGTAGTCGTCGAAGGTAACCGTCGGCTGGCCGCGCTCAAGGCCTTGCGAGAACCCGGACTTCTCGATGGGGCACAGCAGCGTCAGATCGAAAAGCTCACCCGGAAAATCAGAGACCCGCAATCGCTGGCATCCGTACCCGTAACGATCGCGCCTAATCGCCGTGACACAGATCGGCAGATCGCTGGCCGGCACATCGGGACGCCGGTGCTCGCTTGGCAAGCTGAAAACAGAGCAAGCTTCATCCTCGAAAAGTTGGCCGAGGGCTACGACAACGACGAACTGCGCGATGAACTTGGGTTTTCGCTCGCCGATATCCAGAGCGCACGACAGACCAGAGCGATTGCCGACATGGCAAGATCGCTGCCGCTGCCGGAGGAAATTAAGGCCAAGCTCGACAGCCCGCGGGCGAAAATCTTTACAACGCTCGGCCGAGTGATCGACAGCTCCGTAGGCCGTCAGCATTTGCATGTGGAGAAGGACGCCGATCACGGCATTCGGATCACAACAGCGAAGCCGGAATTCGTCAAAGCCTTTAGCAAGCTTGTTTCGGATGTCGCGCTAGGCACGCAATCGTCCCGCACCCTGAACACAAGTGACGATATCGAAAACTACTTTAAGAGTTGGAAGCCAAGCGAAAGGCCGGCAAAGAAGAAGGCCACGTTCGTTCCCGCCGACATTATCGAAGGGAAGTCGGTCGCCTCGCCGGCCAAGGCGGCCCCGGCGCCCGCTGCAAGGAAAGCGAAATCGGTCACGACGACCATGTTGCCTCGCGACTTCAAGGTTCGGCATGGGTCAGAGCGTCTTGTGGACATACGATCCGAACTTGTACGCTTGAAGCGCAGCGAATTCCCCAACGCCGGCGCCGTGCTGATGCGCGTCTTCTTTGAGCTTGCCGTAACCAGCTTTCTCGAAAGAACGGGGCAGATGAAGCCGCTGATCGAAAAGCTCGGCGGCAAGGGCAAGCTGCCCTACGGCGTGCCGCAGATGAAGCAAATGGTTCCGGCGATCACCAAGATCGCGAAGGAAAAGCTGGACGCGTCGGACGCAAATAAGGTGGAGAAGGCCCTGCGCTACGACGCCGCCGCGCCGTTCTCCTTGAGCGAACTTCATGCGTTCATTCATCAGTCGGGGGACTTGCCTAGCGAACGCGACATCTGGCAATTCTGGCTGCGAACCGAACCACTTTTCCGGTTGATGTTAGAAGCCGATGACGAAGAAGACCTAGATAAATGAACCAAGCGAGCCCACTTCGATACCCCGGCGGCAAGGCGGCCATGGCCGGCCTTCTCGGCCAAATCCGCAAACTCAACGGTCTTGGTTCGTACTCAGTTGCAGAGCCTTTCGCCGGAGGTGCTGGCGCGTCTCTCTCGCTTCTTTTCCGAGAGGAAGCGTCCGAAATACACATCAATGACGCTGATGTGGCCATCCACGACTTTTGGTGGTCGCTGACGCACAGACCTGAACAGTTCTCGAAGCTGCTGAAGAAGACCCGCGTGAGCATGGCCGAATGGAGGCGCCAGCGCGATACCTATCGATCGAACGACGGTCGATTATCACGACTTACCCGCGGGTTTTCCGCCTTTTACCTAAATCGCTGCAACCGATCTGGCATCATCATGAACGGCGGCCCGATCGGCGGAGTAAACCAAACGGGCGACTGGTTGATCGACGCCCGGTTCAACAAGGAAGAACTTCACCGCCGCTGTCAAAAGATTGCAGAGTATCGCGACCGAATACACGTCACCGACAAAGACGGCATCGATTTCGTGAGGGACCAGGACGCTTCCAGCACATTTTATTTCATCGACCCACCCTATTTCGACAAGGGTAAGACGCTCTATCTCAACGCCCTGGACAAAGAATATCATAAGGGACTTGCGGAACAGCTTCGTTCAATGGCCAATGACGCCTGGGTTTTAACCTACGACGACTGTGGAGAGATCAGGCAACTTTATCGAGATTGGGCAACGATCAGACCCTTTGGTTTGCGTTATGCGGCCTCAGTGCGACGAAGCGGTCGCGAGATCATGATCACGCCTCGATGGATGCATCTGCCAAAAACTCAACACTCCGATGCCATCGCTTGGTAAAAGGAAGAGCCTCGATGGACCTCCAGAAAATTCTCGATCAGAAAATCAAAGACCTGCCTGTAGGGCCACATATAATCGGCCTAAAGGCGGTGATGGCGCATATTGATGCCGCCATCAAGCACTACAAGCGGGGACAAGCCGAGCCTGACCAAACACTATTCACCGACGTTGTCTTTCGCTGCAATCAAGCTTTTGAGGGTAGTATTAAGGAAGCTTACCGAGTGCTCGCTGGCAAGGACCCATCGCGTATCGCACCTCACAAAATCGAAGAGTTCCTCGGTGAGGCTGATCTACTTCGAAAGAAAGTGTTGGATCAATTCACGCGTTACCGGACCGAATGGCGCAACCCTTCCACGCACGACTACACTCTCGATTTCGACGAGGACGAAGGCCTGATGGCAATCGTATCTGTCACCGTCTTCGCGATCGTTCTTTGCGATCAGATCGACGGGAAACTTGCTTTTGACACTGCGGCGGACCCAAGAACCCTTGCCGCCACCCCAACGACCCGGCAGGGAACACCGCTGCTTGACTTAGTTACGAACGCCCTTCTCAGATTTGCTCAAGGACACACTGAAGACCCTCTGATTTCTCTCGATCACTTGAGGCAGCATTATCTTCGTACGATAGGCACTATCGCGGGCTATCTCGTTAGTGCGCTGCGCGGCGTGCCAGGTGTTAGCGTCAAACAGAGCCAAGTGTTCTCTGATAGAGAGGCTGATATTGTCGTCGAGCGATCAACGGGGGTAAGCTCTACGGAGAAGGTGATCGTTGAGTTGAAGATTTCCTCCTCAGGGAAACCGAAGTCCCTTCCGAGGCGCTTCCTTCAACGTAGTGCTGTCGAAAAAGCCTCTTTCTTCTTGCACCTGCCCGACGTGACTGGAGCCGTCGTATTTCTATATTCCGGCAGCGACAAAACCTATTCGATTGCCGATACGACGGAGGCGCCGATAGAGAAGATGCGAATAGTCGGCCCGGTTTCCGATACAAGGCTAGAGCGCCTAAGAGATTAGAAGTGCACCGTCTGTTTGGCATGGGCCTCGGGCTTCTCGTTGGCAAAAATGCGGCACTCTTCACGGCTATCCTTTTCTTGGAATGTCGGCTCGCGGCGGCGACGGCGGGCGAACGATCCGCCGAGACGCCGGAATGCAAGGAAATAACGGCACGCATCATCGAAAAAACAAACACGCATTTCGATCACTTCTCGCCATCTCGCGGCAGTGTCTTCTTCAAACGGCCAGACATGGTCTTGATCTGCGATCCGAAGTTCGTGACCTATGTTTCGCTGAACTGGGATGCGAGCGGCTTCCCTTCGAACGATTGGTTCGCGTTGGCCGCAACGGCTGGCAACGCCGTCACGGGTGTCGATGTGAAGAAATTAGAAGCGGCAGCGCACCGATGCCATCGGGCTGCACTCAAGGTCACAGATGAACAAGCTACCGTAGCTCTTCCTGGCGCGACGGTCGGCTGTCAGGCGTTTACGAGAGATGGTGGTGGCGTTGTAGTGAGTATTGCCAAGCCATCACCCAATTCGACCGATCTCTATTGAGAAGCACCGATCGCGATACTTTCGAGCTGACGAATGCGGCGCCAAATCGCGGCTATTTCCAATGAAAGGTCTTCGTCTAACTTTCTCGCCGCGGTTATCCAGCTTTCCTGATCCACATCCATCTGACTTCGCTTCGTCGGGTGTTCATCGTCCGGAATATCTTGTTCACCTTCCTCGTAGGCAAGCCCAGTCGTCTCCTGCCGCATGATGGTGACCAAATCGCTCAACCCACCTCGCAACTTCGCGAGAGACGCAATGGCCGCTAGACGAGAATATTGAGTGGGCGATGGATCGGGGTTACGTTCACTGAAGCGCCGCAACGAGCGCAGCGCCGCGTCGCAAGCCTTCATGAATTCAAAGGCCTCTTCCGGCCATGACGCGTAGATTTGATGCCAAGAGATAGCATCATATTCATACAAGAGCCGATCGACGCGCAGGTCATCGATAGCCTTTCTAATAATGTCTCGCTCCGCTTCCAAAGAAACTGCCGCTTTCACAATCATCGAAACGGCAGCCGCCGCCGATTGGCGGCGCTGCTCTGCAAGCTGGCGGTACACTGGCCGAGCAGCAAGGTACGCTGCGGCCAAGGCTAATAGAGCGGCGATGAGGGTCTGCCAGTTCTCCAACCCCTTCCACAAGTCGTCAGAAAAGATTGGACCTGCAACTCCGGTCCACCCGATTAGAGCACAGCTGAAGAGCAGTAATGAAAAGGCGATTAAGTCGGGCTGTGGTTTGCGCAAGCGGAGGCCCATAGGAAAATCTCGCCGCCGCTTGCACTTCTGCTACAGCGGACAGCCGACGGTATGGAAGGTCGAAAATGGTTAGGATCGGTTAAAGATGGGTTGTGTTGCTCACTAGTTCGGCGCCGAGGACATTTCCACACCCACGAGCGGCGAGGTCGGTGCACTCGCGCTCCCCTACACATCTGCACAATTTGCCAACGTGCAGAGCGCTCGGATTTAACGACAGAATGCCCCCGCCGCACACATCATCCATCCTTCTTGTGCCAGGCTGCCACCGCAAAACTATGGGAGCGACCTGAACAATCGCCGCCTTGTTGTCTGGGAAAGGTCCAGAGCCTGCCCGAATTGGTTAACGAGTTGTTAATCCACGTTCGGCAGGCTTGCGGTAAGCGCTGCCGATTAGCCCCCCAGCCACGGTAGCGCGAAGCGATGGCCGGCGGCAGCGATGCCCGCCGGCCATTTCGTTGGTGACCGCCGCTCGCAAACGCCGGGGCAGAGCCCTAAAGGCGAGGCGTGTGGACGCGCGGTCAGGAGGCCAACGCTTACTGCCCACGACCGCCACAATCCGTTCTGTCAAGCCGGAACGTCTGGAAAAGTCTTTCCAAAGAAGGGCAAGTCCTTTCCAACAAACAGGAACGGACTGCGGACGAAAGACGAACCTAAGTGATCAATCCAGTCCACCCTTCTGCCCGCGATCCTGAACGCTGGCGTTGCGCATGCTTGGATCAAAGATCGCGGCGTCGAATTCCGCCGGGTTTGATCAAGCTGTCCAATTTAGCGCTTGTCGAATGCCTTCGCACGCTGGAACAGAACGGTTTGAAGTCCGGTGATGATCAACTTGTTCAGTGTCTGGCAATCGCTGGGCGACAGATAAGGAAGCTGGCGCGAACTCTTCCACTGCTCAATGGCGGCAGTGACCGCGGCGCATAATTCGTCATCAGTCGGGCTGGTCATTTGTCGACCTCAATGCGATCGGATCGGCGCTACCTAATCCGCTGCGGATGTGACCTTGCCACCTTATAGTCGACAGCCGCCGCTCGATCACTCTAGTAACTGAGCAAAGATTTTCCCATTCTTCCTACTCGCTCGCCCGCGCTGTCTTTGAAAGCGCTGCAAGCGAGCGTAAACCGCTTGGCGGGTGCGCCCTAGCCGGCGGCCGACCTCCTGAGCTGTGGCGCCTTCGCCAAAGAGCGAAAGCAATTCCGCCTCTTCGTCCGGCAGCCACGGACGCGTCCTTGTGCGATTGTTCGTCATGCGCGACGCCCCCAACCCCTAAATACGCGGCGGCGCCGGGCGCCGCGCTGGGTCGGGAAACCGAGTTGGCAGCTCTGAGCGCGGCGGCGCTGGCAGGCGGCTGGGCTCTGGCATGCGATTACCGCGCGTCATCCACGCTGCCAAACGAGCGTAGCTTCGCCTGAGAGCCGGAACGAACCAAGCAGATGCGCCCTCGTGATCCATGCCGCAGAACAATATCCATGAACCATTTAGAAAAGATTGCCGATTGTTCCCGATCCGTAACTGATCGTAAACCATGCGATGGCAACAAACGGCCATGGAAGCCGAACACCCGCTTGAAGCGATAGGTCAAGACATCGGTCAGGAGCAAAGGCGCAGGCCCCTTTTCAATCAGCATCACCGGCAAATGCTCGATCCGCTTCGTGACCGCGATTGGGTGTCTTCTTCGAAGCTTACCGATCACCCCGGAACAAAGCTCGCCCTTCTACGAAACGGATGGATGGAGCGACGCTCAACCGGCAAGGGTGTCGAATATCGTTTGACGGAAGCCGGCCTGACAGAACTTAGCCGCCCGCGATAGGCGCCAACCGGTGGGAAACGACGATCGTGTCAGAGGCCATGGAATTGATCGTCGCTGGCTACGTCAAGGTGCGGGACCGTCGCGCGCTGACGGACTTGCTGGCGCATCGGCGCAAGGTGCTGGCTGAATTGCAGACTGTATCGGGCATCAACCCCGAAAACGCGGTCAGGGCGATCCAGGACGAACTGGCTGTGATCGAAGCCGGCCTCGAAGAACTCAAACCGCCGCCCGGCTCGCTGCCCGAAAACGAGTGGAGCTAGCGCGTGCGCGTTAACAAGATCAATTGGAACAAGATCGGCCGCATGACGGAGCCCGGCCGTTACAGATGCTTTTTCGGCTATCTAACCGTCACGGCGGACGACATCGAAGTGTGGACGAGATATCCCAACGCGACGTTCACCTTGATCACGCAAATGGCCGACGAGCAATCGGTGGGCGAAGAATATCGTCTAGGCGCATTCGACATCGGCGATCCTCAACAGTAGGACGAAGCTACCGAAGGTAACATCACTCATCATCTACCGCGGCCCGGTTTGTGATCTGGAATAGCCTCGGGGCCAATACGGATTGTCCAAGCACATGGCGGGAAGTCCCGCCGCTGCTGCCCGGCACTGATCCCAAGATGTAAACTTGCACTCGAAGTATGTGCTGCCACCCCAGACCCACCTTTGCAGGCAAACCGGGTATCTGGGATCGTAGGTCTGCGCCGTGGCGGACGCGACTGCGGACACTGTCGCACCGCCGAGCAATAGCCAACGTAGGGTCTTGCGCATGGGCCGCCTCATTTTTGTCGAACGATAAACGCACCGACCGGCAAGTGGGTCAAGTCGGCGAGCATTCCGCAGGGCCACGACCGGCGTCCGATCTTTTGAACCTTTGCGCCCCCAGACTTCCTAGACCGGATGCACGGGCATTGTTGGACGTTCTCAACGCACTGCGGTAGCGGTTCCAGAATTAACTCGCCGCGGCGACATCAAGCTTAACCCGCGGTTTCGATTGCGCCGGAGCTGCTGAGCGTTAGCCTCTCTGCATCGGACATTGCTCCCGTCCGGGCTCACCATGGCGACGCCGTCGCGCCATTATATTCGGCGCGGCGGCTTCGTTTATCGGCCACAACGGTATGAGCTTCATTTGGCGAATAGGCCCAACGATGACCGGTCCGATCTCGTTGAGATACGACGACAGATCACGAACTTGCGCTCGCAACACTCTGACAATCGTCTCGTCACATCGCGATTGAACCGCTTCCTCGTGAAGATTGCTTTTCTCTCAGAGCCAAAAGATGCGGCGCACGCCCGGCATCTTCGGTCTGAATTCGGTCGGGTGCTGCGAACTGTTGACGAAATCGTCTCACGAGGCCGATCCACGAAGCCGCGGCGCAAGTAACACTAACACACGAACGTTCTTGCACCGATCCGGCCCAGCCCAGATGCTGGATGCAGTCGCGAAGTCGTCATCGTTTCGCGTATCGGCGCATTCGCGGCGAGGGGTCGCCGTCCCCCCGGTCGGCGACCCCGCCCATGGGCGACCTAGTAAGCACGCCGCACTACTCGGGGCAGAGATGGCAGTCTCAGAGAAAACCGGTGGGCAAGCGCGAGCACCGCGGCTTCGTCGGTTTCGAGCGCGATCTTCTGGGCGAGCATCACATCGCCAGCTGCCAGCGCACGCTCGGGAACGAAACACCAGCCGGTCGCCGGCTGCCCTGATGCGTCGAGCTCTACAACATTGCTCAGGGTACCATATTGAACTCGATATCGTCTGCCGGTGTGAGAACCGGTGACTTCGAAATAGTTGTTGGCATCCAATTGCGCGCGCTGCTCTGGAGATAGCCAATCCCGTAGCAGACGCCGCGAACGCGCTTCCGGGCCATTTTGCTCGGTGAAGCTCCGATAAAGCTCACGGAGGGCACGTAAGCGTGTTCTGTTAGCGTCGCTGCGTCTGAACGGAAACATTGTCGCATCGCGATAGCTTAGCCGCCGACGAGACGCGGATAGAATAGTGTCTCATCCGCGGTGGGATCAAACGACCGTGTGACCTTCAGTTCACTGCCCGCCTTTCGCGTCGCGGCAGTAAATCCCTGATCAGTGAGCCGCTTAAATCGCCGTTCAGCCTCGCCGAGCCCCTTCGGATCAGTATGCTCAAAGAAATGTCTGCTGTCGCCTGTGTGGTCCATCACAATCTGGGTAGCCATGGAAGAGAACTCCGCAATGCTAGGCCTCTGATGAGGAAAGAAACCTCGCGGCACCAAAAAGTGTTCCTAAGTTCGGCATGACTGGCAGTTCTTCTGGCGACGCGCTCGAACTCGACAAATACCTGATCCGGCGCCCCCTAACGCCGGCCCGCGCCGGTGCGGTCGATCCGCCGCGACCCGACCCGCGCCAAGGCTTAAGGCGCCGATCCGGATCGCGTCCCTGCGTGAAGGCATCGAACTAGATACTTAGCGTTTCTTCCAAGATGCTCCCAAGTTTGCTGGCTGATGCGGCTTCGATATTTGGGTCTCGCCGTGTATACGGTATTCGCGGTCGAAAAACGCGCGCACGGCATGCGTGTACCGCCCTCCCATCAGGCCGTCGATTTTGGGGAAGCCGCGGCCTTCCAGCAGAGTAACGACAGCGCGCCAATGAGTGTACTGTCCATGTCCTAAGACGGCCTCGCTCAAGGATCGTTCGTCGGCGAACAATGGCAGTTGTTCAAGGCTGATAATCGGTCTGTGCGTTTCGCGCCTCGCTCGCCGCTGTTTCGGTTGCCCGCTTGCGGCCTGATCACGCATATCATCGTCAGGCTCAGGCTCGCTCACGACAGTCGGCGCTTTCGCCTAATCGGTTCCGAGGGGCCATAAACCATCTGAGCGATCGTCCGACGGACGCTGCCAGTTTCGGGATCATTTTTATCCAGCGAGGCAAGCCAAGCGTCCAGCCGGACGCGAAGGAAGCGATGCCCGCGCGTAGATTGCGTGAACTCGATGGCCTTCACCGGGCAGACGTCTTTGAACGTATCGACGGACAGTCCGCAGTAACTCGCGGCTTGATCCAGCCGCAGCGCTGCCGGCCAGTATGCAATATCGGCCTTCATGTCGTCGCTTCGACGCGCCCCGCCAAAGCGGACGTGCGATCATACCGAAGAAGCAACTCTTCCCAGGCGCCCGGTTTATACGACGTGCGCAGGACCTTCTCACTGGTCCATTCAACGTGCAGGACCATCTTACCGAGAAACCGGACGTCCAGCGTGGACGTCCGGTTTTGGTCCTCGCATCGCGAATACGTCAGTCGGAATTCGTTGTGACGGACTTCTGAGAGCCGGTGGCGGATGCCGGCGCGATCGATATTGTAACGCTCGCCGCACCGGCGGAGAATGCCCAGCGCGAGGTTGCTCAGGGTCTTCATCCGGTCGGTGCGGGCGGAGTTTGACATCTCAGTTTCTTCAGTCTGATTGCTAGCGTCGAGCTAAGTTCGCCACTTCCTGAACGAACCGCATCAGGTCTTCTGGCCGATAGTGAAGAAGGCCTTCGGCACCGCGGGCCAATAGAACCTGAGCTTGGATCGCGACGTCCGTCTCCGATGCTACGGGCGCGGCTAGGATCGCATCGGCAACGGCCTCCAAAGCGTCATACGCCGCGTCACAGGCAGCTTCGGCTGCGTCATGGTCGGTGTCGTCAGTTCGATCCGCCATAGCATAGATGCGCTGTTTTTCGGCGGCTGTTGCCTGAAACTGTTTCCAAAGCAGTTCGATCGCTGTCGGTTTCCTTAGGGAGTGCGCCCAAGGTCCGAGGATGATATTCGTCTGTCTAGCTTGCTGCATGATGTATCCGATCGTGCTGTGAGTTAGGACCGTCGGCAGCTCCAACTGCCGGCGGTCCGCTTAGGGCTAGCAGAGAACGTGACCGGGATGGAAGAGGGGAAGATTTGCAGCGCCAGCGCGGGAATATACCCGGTCAGTCACCGGTTCGCGTCCATTCTGATCAGCGATCTTCGTCAGCGATTTTACGCATCAACTGCCAACGGGACGGGCCGCGATGGCTGCTGCCCGCCCACATCCCTGAGGGAGCGAACGGCCGCGGTTTGGCCGCACTTCGGTTTGACAGATGATGGCTTCCTACAGGAGGCGTTCATGAAGATCATTTCTCAGGTGGCCGTCGCCGTCACACTGCTCATTCACACCGATGCGCTTGTCATGGTTCGCGATGCCTCAATCAATCATGATCTTGGTGGTGTAAGGGAGCAGTTCAAAGCAATGCTTCGATCGCACGAGGGGCAGGCCACAGATCGCGCGAATGCAGTTGCGGCCGTCCGCGACGCAGAGGTGCCTCGTTAAGCGCGTTGCCGCCTGCAGGAGGCTTGGCTGACCGCCGGGCGGCAGACTTGAAGGGAGTGAACGGGGCACCAGAGACCGTTGCTAGCTAGGTAACGCGGCCCTAAACTCCGGGCAGATGCATAGCATTTGGGATAATCGCCATGCGAGCAATCTCGATCGTCGCTGTCGCGCTGATTATACCGGCGTCCGTTCTTGCCCAGGAAAAGGAGAAACCGTCCGAACCGCCGCCATGCTCATACTCATTGATGACAGGTCAGTATGTTGAGGTGCCAGTTGGCTCAACTGTTTGCCGCCGCGCCCCAGCACCGTACCAAGATTTGTACGGGCTGCTGCAATGCATTCCTCCATTGAACGAGGTCGAACAAGTAAAGCGCGGCGATCCACGCTGTGAAAAATACGATGATCGGCCATAGCGGGAGCCTCGCGGTGATACTCGCAATTTTGGACTGGCGGGCTGCGACAGGTTACGCCATTCCATTTCCCGCCGCAGGCGGCAACGCCTAGGGCTCCGCCCATTGAAGCGCGTGGACGTATCACCCGAGGAGAGCGAACCAACGTCCCTGAGGGAGCAGACGACCCCATGCCCATCGGCATTCTGCCAAAAGGAAGAAACGCCAATCCGTGTTCCTCGCGCGGAACAGGAAAAAATGGCAAAAAATTATCGTACGTTATTTCCCACAGGCGCGATCCGGCGAAGCATCAGCTCCCTTCCAGTGGCGTTCTGGGGAGCTTCACATGTCAATCAAGAGCACGACTATTGCTGCGCGCGTCGAACTCCTCAGCGACCGGATCCGGCGCCTGGCCGTCAGATCGCACATTGAGGACCAATACGAGGAAGTCCTCCTTCTGAGAGAGACACTTCGGCTAGCCAACGCCAATGCGAGGAAGCTCCGGCCGGTGCGCGCGAAGGACGCGGCCGGTAGCCTTGCGTTACCTTAATCCCAGCTCGCACGTGCAGGTCGCCTGAGCACGGCAGCAGTATCGCGGCTCTTCCCAGTACCCCCGGAGCTGGGGCTCTTTTGTTCGGCTAGGACGACTTCCCGATTGTCACGTTTTCCCGTGCCCCTCCCCAAGGGGGCGGCTGCTTCGCCAGAGCAGCTCAACAGCCCCAGCTTCACCGCCCTGAAGCTGGGGTCCTTTTTTGCTGTCTGGATAACTGCAGACATCAGGAGAGGCGTTGACGCAAGGTAACGCTCGATCCTTCTTACCCAACGGTCATGGACCGCGCTGAAGCAGCGAGCAGCGCTTCAACACGCGGCTCGCCGGATGAGCGGCATCGCAGCCCACCTCGAGGCTTTGACGCGCGCAATCTCGAGGAGTCCAGCGGAGTACATTGAGTACTCCCCTCCCTTCCTGAGGGAGTGGACGGACCATGCGGGCTTGGTTCAAATGCTCTAGCCATGGAAGACGACTATTATTTTGTTTGGGTACTCGACCGATCGGGTAATGCCTGCCCCCAACTTTGGGCGGGAGATCAATTGATCGCCCGGACTGGCAACTCAGCCAAGTCATAAGCAAGCGCCTCCTGAACGCAGCCGAACGAGCGATGCCGCTGGACCGCTTAGCCTCGTTGTACCCCTTTGCCTGAAGGCAGCGAGCCGACATCCCTGAGGGAGCGCCGGGAAGTTGACAGCCGGAACAATAGCGTGACCATGCCTTCCTTATTGTGTTCACTTTTGAACATTAGCCGGGACAAACTCGCCCCTTGGTTTGTAGGTTCGGGCGGTTCAGCGACATTGGGGCGAAAATGGCAGAGCAACCACCACTTATTTTGGTCGTCGAGGACGAATACGCATTGCAGGCTGTAGTCGAGGAAGCGCTCATTGAGGGTGGTTTCGCGACTGACATTCTGTCCTCTGCCGAGGAAGCTCTGACACTCTTCAAGAGCGGAGTGAAAGCATATCGGGCGCTCGTTGCGGACGTGAACCTCATGGGCTCCCTGAGCGGCTGGGACTTGGCCCGACGTATCAGGGAAGGAGAGCCGACGTTTCCCGTGATTTACATGACCGGGGCGGCGTCGGACGAGTGGGCGTCGCAGGGCGTCCCAAACAGCATTCTGTTGCAGAAGCCATTTGCGCCGGCCCAGCTCGTTACCGCTGTCTCGCAACTCCTCAACCAGAACAGTGCCGCCTCATGATGAGACCCGCTTTTTGATGAGCCAAGAGAGCGCGAGGATCAACAGCGGAAACGCTCCATCGACGAGCCCCTGAGGAGTGGAGAAGTGCAACAACCGAGCCCGGCACTTACGGTGGCACTTCGCGATCGAGCCTATTAACATAGTTTAATTGATTTAATTGTATTTAAGGTATTTAATCTCTCCGCCAGCCCCTGGAGAGACCCCCCATGCCTAGTGAAGACGATGACCGCCGTGAATTTCTGAAAACCTGCGGAAAGTTCGCCGCCGTGACACCTCCAGCGATCACGCTACTGCTCTCAACCTCCCTCACGTCCAACGCAATTGCCAAGTCCGGCGCCGGAGCGGTTAACGGCAACAATGGCTGGGGCAATGGCGGCGGAGATGGCAGCCCCAACGGCAAGGACGACAGAGGCCGCTAACAGTCGAACCGGAACGGCAGCGGGAACGGCTCGCCGGTTACCAAGTTTTCCTAATGCCCATCCCCAACTGGGCAGTCGAGCCCCAGCTCTTCCCCATTGCCCCCCGGAGCTGGGGCTCATTTTGTGCATTTATGTTTCCTAGCCGTGATAGTCGCGCGACGAAGGATGGGGCCGGAGCGAAACCAACTGCTAGTCCTCGCTGTCGCGAGTGCTGGCTTAGTTTGCAGGCCCGCACGTGTGCGCCGATACCTGACCAGCGGCGTTGAACCTCAAAACCGCGCTGATCACGCCTTCCCGCACAACATAAGAGATAAGTGCTCCGTCGCCTGACTGCTGAAGGTTGTCGAGCCGCGACGCGGGATGTTTGATCAACCGATCGACCCAGTAAGCGCGACGACCTTCCCGCCCTGTGATGGTCTTCGTGCCGCCGCAGCCGCAGACGATGACGGCATCTTCAGCGTACATTCCTAATATCGCTTCGATATCGCCAGCGCGGTAGGCATCCAACCAATCGACCGCTGCGGCCATCGGGTCAAAGGACATAATAGCACCTCCATGCCAGAGTTGGAGATTTGGCCGGGGTACCAACTACATGTCGCCGCCAATCGATTTTGAATTCTTTACTGTTCTCGCTCGCCCAAGGGCCATATGCCAAAGGTCATAGGTCCGATACGTGTCCGCTGGCCTGAGGGGAGCGAGCCAACAGGCCTGAGGCAGTGCTTAGGCGCCGGGGGCCGATGCGTAAGTCATAATCCTGTCGGTTACCGCGGCGGCTTGCGCTGCCGTGAGGCTTCCACAGAGTTTGCGATGAGGTTGAGGTGAGAATTCATCGATTGCGGCGTGTAAAGATCATCGATCTGATCGCCGCTTCAGCGCCCAGCGATCTTCGCGCGAACCCGCGCTTCAATGCTGTCGGCCAGCCGTTGAAGATATTCTTCCGCAGCAAGTCGATGATGGTGACTGTGCGCCGGCAGGTTCACGCCTACTCTGATGCATCCAATGACTTCCGCGGCTAATCCGGGCTCAACGGCTTCCAGCAACGGAGCCATAATCTGCACCGCAACGGCCTCGACCGCGGCCAACCTAGCGGCTACACGGCCGATCTCTTCGACGATGTCTTCCGTTGCCGTGCTCACATCGGACCCCCGCCACTTGGTCCAAGATCGCGCCGCGGCGAGGGCGCCGAAGCATCCGGCGAGGAAAGACCCAGCGACCCCGGACCGCTCGAATTGATCGTCCCCGCAAGCTGGATCGCGGCTTCTGCACGTCGCGCAACGTCGATCAGGGATGAGCCCGCGTTGATTTCGAGAGTGAGTTTGCCGTCGCCGGAAACTTGCCCGGATACTTCGACGTGTCCTTTGTCGCCGCCGACGCCGGTTCCGTAAGTCATGGTCGGGGAGATTTCCGGGGCGATTGAGTTGTCCCCATAGCCCCATTCCCGGCGGTACAGGTCGCGCATCGATCCCCGGCGTTGCAGGGCTAGACGCTGGCCGCTGGTCAAGCCGCTGTAACCGGCATCTTCAACCGACTTATGCATGGCAAACAGCCCGCCGCCCACGGCAGCGGCGCCGGCGACCCACGGCGCGGCAGCGGCGCCCGCGGTCCAGATCGCGCTTCCAGCGCCCGCCGTGGCCGCTGTGGCGGCCGTGCCCTTGGCAGCGGCGCCAACGCCCGCGGCGGCGGATAGCTCCGCAGCGGCCGCGGTGAGCGCTGCGGCGGACCCGTCCAGCGCGACAGCAGATGTAGAAAGACCGAACCCGCCGAAAAGCGTCTGTGCGAACTTGATCCCGCCGTACAAGCCGCCGCCTGCCGCGGCGGCAGCGCCGGCACCGACCATCCAGGGCGGGCGCTCTGCCATCCATTGCGTGCCACGCCCGGCAAGATCGGCGGCCCAAGTTGCAGGCCCACCCTTGCCATCGCTGTCGAAGGCACGGCCGATCGACGTTTCGAGGTTCTTCATCGCGCCTTCAAGGCGCGACACCGCACCGTCGAAGCCGGCCATCCGTTCGCCGGCGATCTTCTCCGAGAAGCCTTCAGAGTGTTGTTCGATTTCGCCGATTATATGTTTCATCGTGTCGCTGTCGCCCAGAGCGGTCGCAATGCGGCTGCCCTGCTTCGATCCGAACAGCGCGTTCGCCAACGGCAGGTTGTTCGCCAGCTTCGGCATCAAGTCCTTTATCAAAGCGTTCGTGTCGACGTCGTTGACGGACTTGTCACGGTAGCGACCGGCGGCGCCGGCGATCGACTTCAGCGACTTCGCGTCGCTGCCCTGCAATTCATCCCGCAATAGCGCCGTAACCGCGGGGTTGAACTTGGCAGGGTCGGAAATCATTTCCTTGTCGGAAAACAGCTTGCCCAGACCGGCGCGCGTTTTGCCATTCAGCTTCACGCCGTAGCGCGCGGCGACGTCGTCCGCGAACGGATCGACCGCCAGACTAGCGGGCACATGCTGGTAGTTCTTATAGTTCAGGCCGTTTGCGAGAAGCGCAGTCTTCGCGCCCGCGGTCGGGGACTGTGCCGTCGCCATCAGCGCGCGGAAGGCGACGCCAGCTTCGTCGCCGCCGATGTTCGCCTTCTTTAACACGCCGCCGAAGCCGAGAAGCGACGCTTCGCTGATCTTACCCATCCGCGCCGGCGTCGCGCCGAATTTGTAAAGCTGGCGGATATCCTCCGGCGTCATGCCGGAAACCTTCGCCGCCTTGACCTGATAGTCGGCCGTCTGCTTCGCCGCAGCCTTGGCCGCTTCAAGCGTCGACGTGTCCTTCTTAAAACCGAAGATCGCGCCTTCCATCTGCTTCGCCGCGTCGGGCAGCGACAGGTCCATGGACATGCCCAGCTGCGCGGCCGGCTCCATCATGCCCATGACCTGATTTTTGTTCAGGCCGCGGGCAGCAAGTTCGCGCTGCGCTTCCAGAACCTGAATGTCGTTATATTTCGTCTTGGCGCCCATGTGGATCGCCTGCGACACAAGCGGCGCCTGTTCATCGTCCGACAGGCCCATGACGGCCTTGCCGTAGCGGCGTTCCTTGTCGAATTCCCGGTAAGTGCGGATCACTTCCCCGGCGCCGTGCTTGACCTGATGGGCGAGGATGCCTCCGGCAACGCCCGCCGCCATACCGACGGCTTCCCGCCGGCGCGCCGACCGCTCCGATCGCGCCGCCTGACGATCGAGCGCCGTATTGGTTCGTTCTACGGCAGCGCGCAGCTTATCTTGCGCGGCGACCGCCCGGTTAATCGGGATGCCAAATTCTTCAAGCCCGCGCTTCGCGTTCACGAAGGAATTGCGCTGTTTATCCAGCGCGGCCGACGTCCGACTGGCGGCTTGCTGCGCCTTCTCGTAGGAGCGGGCAAGCGCGGCGGCGTCGCCCTCGCCGCGCTTCATTGCCTTCGCGGCCGCTTCGACGCCGATCTGAGCGTCCCGGAATTTGTTCCGGGCGTCAGAGAAGCCGCCTTTAGCGGTCGCGAAGCGATCGATCGCGGCCATCTGTGATTGCGCGCGGGACAGCGACTTCGTCAGCGCGTCGACTTCCTTTGACGACTTCGCGGATTTGGCGATGCCTTCGATCTTTTTGGCGATCTTGTCGAAGACGGCGCCGGTTTTATCCTCCGCCGTGATGACAGCACGCGCCTCGATGATTTTAGCGATTTTAGCCTCCTGAGGATTTCGGCCGCGGGTGGAATTGTCCCATCACCCGCGGCCGTCGCGACACTCCGGCCGCCAAGACCGACGGAACGGCGGGAGCGACCTGAAAAATTTACGCGACGGTGTTCCGATCGGCTTGGTCGACGACAGCAGCCGGCGGCCATGGATCGATCGGGATCAGCTCAATCTGCGTCGGCCGTGGTTGCTTTCTCCGCGTCGCGATCGCAGCGGCGACGTCCAGATCGGCCACCGTTTCCAGTATCATCCGAGAGCCATCGAACAGGAAGCCGGGGCCGTCGAGACAGGGAAGGCGGATCAGCGAGAATAAGTGGCCGGGCCAGTCCACGGACGAACTCGGATGAAACTCAACTTCGCGGAAGCGGCGCTTCAAGCATTTCCAGCGCATCGAGCCACCGAAGACATGAACTTGACCGCGGACGCCATCTTCGGACACCACCGCGTCCTGATCGCCGATGACTTCGCCCGTCGTAGCAGCAACCCACAAGTCCTTCTCGCGCGAACGAAGATCCTTGCGAGGTTCGGCCCCGAAGTCGCGTGCGAGAATATCAGCGGCGGGGATCGGCGTTTCGCCCTCGGGAAGGGCCTCGTTCAGGACTTTTGCCGCTAGGGACTGGCGTGCGCAGTCCCGCGTCAGCTGCAAAAGCTCGGTCGTGATGCGCGCGCCATCCGTGCGGATGCGGTCGGCGAGGTCTGCGGCTACCTTTCGGGCTACTGCGATTTCATGGCGAGCGGCTGCATCGGCCTCAGCCCGGCGCGCCCGTTCCGCTTCGGTTTCGTGGACCTCAATCAGGCCTGAACGCCGGTCTACTTCAAGTGCAGCCGCGCTCCGGTCAGTGCTCCACTTAGCAAACGCGGCGCTGTCGGTTTGCGCGGCGGTTTTGCCGGCGTCGATCGCGGCCAGCCGGGCGCGGGCGGCGTCGAGGTCAGCGCGCAAGGCCGCGGTGTGCTTGTCGGCTTCGGACATTTTTTTGAACGGGTTTCGCATCTTGCCTCCTTACTTGATCCGCAAGCCGCGGGATTTGAGGGAAGCGCCCCAATCCGGGAGGCCCGCCGGATTTGGCGTATGGTGCGGCGAACTATTCGGGGCTGTTGCTTGCACCTTCATGCCGCGGGAAGTCAGGGCAGCGTCCCACATGTCGGTCACGTTCTGACGGGTCTGCTGTTGCTTGCCCTGATCGACCGACAGGCCGATGTCGGTGTCGCCGGCGCGCTCGCCAGCAACGGCGGCTGGGGCGGCGGCCAGCGCAACCTTGACCTGATCGGTCGACATGTCGGTCGTCGTCGCCAGCGTCACGGCGAGGCCCTCGCGACCCTTGGCCTCCGGAAGCGCGAGGATCGCGGCGAAGCGGTCGCGTTCGGCTTTGATAGTGCCAGCCATGGCAGGCACGTTGGCGGCGGCAGCCGGAGGCGCAGCGGCCAGCGATGCCCTCGCTTCATCCACTGACCTGCCGGTCGTCGTGGCGATGTCCAGCGCCAGCGCTTCCCGGCCGGCAGCTTCTGGCGTGCCCATGATCCTCGCGAGCCGTCGCCGTTCGTCAGCCACTGCTCGCGCGACCGCGGCCTGAATTGTGGACCGTTCTTCGTTCATTAATTGCCCTCCGTGACGCTGTCTCGATCGTCGTTATCGGGCGGCTAGGAAGCCGCCCGATAACGCCGGGTTTACGCCACGATCGTTTCGGGAGACCCGAGGACCTGAGCGGGCGTTTGCGTCACGGCGATGGTCGCGCCGCTCCCGCCTTCGTTGGCGACGCCGATCAGCGTCAGTCGGGAGCCAGTGCCCGATGACGCGGGTTCAACCTTCGCGATCTGAGCAAGTTGGACATAAATCGTCGCGCCGTCCGAGCGCGTCAGGGTTTTCCACGAAGCCATTGAGGCTCTCCAAGTTGTAGGCTGTACAACTCGGATGATCACTGCTTCGGCTCCCGTCGACAATCAAGGCGCCGCGCGTCTGCGCGCGTTTTAGTCTCTCAATCGCGCATCCGCGCGCGATTGAGCATATTGACACGGTGAAGCGCGCCGACGGGTAGGGTAACAATGAAGGGAGCGATCACCACCCACCAGCGCGCGCCGATTTTTCGGCCGTACCCGCCCGTATGGATGCCAAACACGTTCTGCTCGCATCGACGACGCATCTGTGCCTCGCTGATCGCGGCGATGTAAGCGGCGTCTTTCACCGGCATGCAACGCGTTACGCCCGGCGGCACGTCCGCCAGACGATCCGCGATTGTCCGCAGCGCTAACACAGTCGCTTCGACTTCCGCGGCATCCATCACCGGGAATGCTCCCGCCGATTGACCGTGTAGAGCAGCCGCCGTCCGCGCCGGCCGGCGATCTTCACCGCGCCATCGCGCTTCAGCCGGGCGATTGCCCGGCGGGTCGCCGATTTCTGGGAAGCATTCGCCCACCATCGTGCGCCCATCCGATGATTTCGCGGTGTCCGCTGCCAGTAGGCCCAATTCGCCAGTTCGATCGACGTCATGGGCCCGTGCCTCCGTAGCACGCGCGGGATCGCCGCGCGCAAGCCTAGCCTCGCTGCAACTTCGATCGCACCGATTGGAAGCCGGAAGCGGCTATTTGCAGGCATCTGCTGAACTCACCTCGACAAGGAAACCGGAAATCTCAAAACCCGGGACATGCTCAATAATCGGGGCGCTTCGTGCCGCACCATGCGCAGGCCACCCGTACGATCCTTTTTCATTTTTTCTGGAGGGGGTGTGCCCTCGACGGAAGGGCCGCGGCGGTGCGTTGGCTGACCGTTGCCCGCGTCCGAGTGCGGGCGCTGTGAGCACTCATCAGCAAGCCTGCCAACTGCCCTGCCGCGCTACTCCGGTTGTTCATCGTTCTGACCCTGATCAGTCGCGACGCTGTCGTTCGTCTTCTCCGACCTTGCCGTCGTCGGCCGCGGCTTGCCACGGAACGACGGCGCAATGGGCTTGATCTGCTCGAACTCCCCGGTGTGCCAATCGTCCTGATCAGTCTTCGTCATCTGCTTCTCTTTCAAGGGTCAGAAGGTCTTCAGGCAGGTCATCGTCCATATCGCCCGTATGACACGACCAGTCTTCGAGAGCCGGGCGCGCTTGGGCGCGCGCCGGCGTCGTGTCGGTATTCCGGTTATTTGCCCGGGATGGGTCCACGGCAATGACGCGCCAGACGTCACGCTTCACCGGATCGCGAACGACGGTGATGCCGGCATCACCAAGGGTGCCAACGAAGTAGGCGTCGCCGTCAGGTGTTTTTCGTTGATACAGTCGGAACAGCTCAACACCGTCACTCACGGGCGCCCCGGCTATCGGCAGATCGTCCGTCGCCGGCGCGCGCCATGCGCGCCCGGCGCTCACAGGCAATTCCGAAACTCAATCTCCGAGGCGGTGCACGCAGCTCAATAGTCGGCGGCAGCGCTATTGAATAGTAAGAATAGGTGCCGACGCGCTTTTGGTATCGATACTGTTTCGGCGTCCGCAGCCCGAAATCCGGGCTGCCGACACAAAAAAAGTATCGTGAAAGTATCGATACTTTTTCCTGTCCGCAGCCCGAAAACTGTTTCGATCGGGTCATCGGGCGTTCACGATCTTCGTGATCGTCGCGACCGGAATTCGGCCGGCGCGATCGACGACTTTCAAAAAGAAGCCGTGTTCGATCCCGTAGTCGATCGCCTTGTGAACGGCCGTCGTCAGCGCCTTGCCTTCCAAGTGCGCGAACGGGATTTGCCGGGTTCGTTTAAGTTCCTCGCAGATCGCGCTAACGGCGCAGCGCTCGCCGATACGCAGGATGGCGGCGATGGCATGCGCCCTGATTGCCGGCTTCGGCAGGTCTTCGTTTGGGTGAAGGGTTTCCATCCGTCGCTTCTCTTGCTTGGCCAGCTTGCCTTTCAACCGACGCCGGTCAGCCATGTCCGCGTCGGTAGCGCCGGCCGGACGAATGGTTGTGATCCGGCAGGCGTCGCGTTCTTCCCATGTCAGACCCAGCAAGTTGCCAAGTTCGGACTTGTCCCAGAATTTCCGCCGCTGGATTGCCTGTCGGATGACGGCTGGACGTTCGTCCGCGACGGTCCAAGGGCAGCACTCGGCAAGGAACGTCGTCGCTTGCTGAGAAGCGTCCACGGCGCCGGACTGGACGATATGGTCCAGAACGACGTCGCGAGCGCGCAACCCGACATCGTCAAATGGATAGGTTCTGCCATGGCGGCGTCGAAAGAGGCGCCGCAGTTCGGCGGGGCGAAGGCGGGCGACGTCATGCGTATCCCTCTTGGCGCCGAACGTGACATTCGACGGCGCGGTCCGGCGGGCGGTTGCAGCTGTCATGGCTGACCGTCCGGGGTCAGTATCTGCCGCCATAGTTCGGCCCGGACCCGCGCTTCAATCGACCGAACCTCGCGATCGGCCACGACCGGGTCGACGCCCATTTCGTCGAGGGTCCGACGGATCGCATTCAGGTTTCGCCTGACATGCTGTTCACCGCGTTCGGCGTCCATCGCCACGACGTAGGACACATGGCGCTGCACGTACGCGGCGTCGCGGAAGCGGCCGGGCAAAAGCATGACCTTAGCTTTTGGTTCGGCGATCCGGACATGAAGCCGGGTTTCTTCCAGACTAGCAGAAGCGTCCGGCGCCACTTCGTGTCGGGTGTCTCGCACCGCTCGAACCACTGTTGCTTTCTCCGTCATGCAACACTCCACGCCGGCCGATCTTGCAGAACGATCCGCCATGCGCAGCGGGCAAAGTCGCGGCAATGACGATCGATTTCGTCGTCGCCGATGCCGAGAGCCGACAAACGGGACGCTTCGATCCAAAGATGTTCAACCAGCTCTCGTTCGGCAGCATCCAGCGTCGATCGCTTGCGCATCTGCTCGACGATATGCGCCACGATTTTTCGATGTCTTGCCGGCGGGACGACGTAGACCTGTGCGACCGGCGCGCCTTTACTCCGGCGGCCGCGCCGCGGGGCGCGGCATCGATCAGGCTGGAATTTCAGAAGATCGCCCATGCTGAACCTCGTGTCGGGGAATGGCGGCGCGCTGCGCGAAAGGTCACAGCGCGCCGCCGGTGCGCCGCCGGTACGTCCGACGGTCGGCGCAAACGCCGGCGGGGTCGCGGTCCCGCGGGCGTAAACGGATGGATCAGGCAGCAGCCTGCTCGCCCCGAAGCAGTTGAAACAAATCTTCGACGGGAACGGTCGTGAGGCGACCGTTCTTGCGCAGGCGGATCGCGCCTTCCTTTGCAAGTTCGTAAAACCGGGTATGGCCGATGCCCGCCACTTCGCAAAAGCGGTTCACGGAAACGTTCGGCGGCAAGCTGTAGATTTTGATCATGTCGTGAAGCGTCATGTCGCCGGTCATCGAAAGTGATCTCCTAAATTTCGGATCGTCCATGACCGCAAGGGTTCGCCATGCCCCGCCCGTTCGTCAACGGGACAAGACGGGGACAAATTGGCGTAATGTCGCTGTCAATTTTTAATGGCGTCGCTGAAGCGGACGCTAATGCATTTAATCTACAACGGAATTCGCACCGCTCAGAAATGCTGATCATTGTTAAAAAAAATATGCATGTCCCGGCATGTCCCCCTGTTTGTCCCCCCATTTGTCCCTGATTTTCCGGGCGCTTTCCCGGAATTTGAACTCACTCGACAGAAATGATTGTGAGCAAGAACAGTCGCGCCGGCTTCGGCCGCGCGCGACTGAGGTATCCAGCATCTTCGGAAGGACGGAATTAGGAGGCGGAGGCGGCCCTAGATCGCCGGGCTTTGACGATCGACACGACGGCGCCGGACTTGCGCAGGTCGTCCAAATAGTCCGCGTACCATTGCAACATGCGAACGCGTTCGTCCCAATACTCCGCCGAATTGTAGGCCGCGCGAACTTCGTCGGCCTCCATGTGTGCCAACTGACGTTCGATCGCGTCGTGATGCCAGAGGCGGCTTTCGTTCAGCAGCGTCGAAGCTGTCGACCGGAAGCCGTGTGCCGTCATCTGGGTCTTGTCGTAACCAAGCCGGCGAAGGGCGGCGTTCAACGTGCCGTCTGAAATTGGACGGTGCCATGACCTGATTTGCGGAAACAAGTAAGACGACGTGCCGGTGACTTCGCGAAGGTCTTCGATGATCGCAATCGCCTGCCGCGACAACGGGACCATGTGCGGCCTCGGCATCTTCATTTTTTCCTTCGGGATGCTCCAGACAGCGCCTCGCAGATCGAACTCCTTCCATTCCGCGTGCCGAAGCTCACCGGGCCGAACGAAGGTAAGCGCGATCAGCTGCAACGCCGCGCGCGTCGTGATCTGACCGTCGATATCGTCGACGGCGCGCAGAAGCGCGCCGACGCGCTTCGGTTCGGTGATTGATGCGCGGTGCTGAACCTTCGGTGAAATCAGGGCGCCCGCAAGATCGCCGGACGGGTCACGTTCGGCGCGTCCCGTCGCGATCGCGTACCGGAAGACACGGCCGGCGAGGCTGCGCGCCCGCCGCGCGCTTTCGTAGCGGCCGCGGCGTTCAACCTTTCGAAGCGCGTCCAGCAATTCCGGCGCGGCTATTTCAGCGATCGGACGATCGCCTATGTCGCCGCTCAGGAGGCCGATCAGCCATTTCTTCTTTTCGATGGTGGCCGGGTCGTCGCCTTCGGCTTCGAACTTGGCGATCAGTTCGTCGGCGACGATCCGGAAGGTGTTGGTCCGGGCGATGCGGGCGGCACCGCGGTCCAGCTTCCGCTGTGCTGACGGATCGACGCCTTTCGCAAGAAGGGCCTTGTTCGTGTCCCGCGCAATCCGGGCTTCGGCGAGGCTGACAACTGGATAGGCGCCTAGCGCGATCAGCCGCTGTTTCCCGTCGAACCGGTATGCCTGACGCCAGAGCCGTGACCCGCTCGTCTCCACAAGCAGGTACAGACCCCCGGCGTCGCTCAATTTAAAGGGCTTCTCCGCGGATTTGGCGGAACGGCAGGCGGCATCTGAAAGCGGCATCGAAATGGTTCCCCTGCGGCGATCTACCAACACGCTTTTGGCGCGATACCAACGGCCCTACCACCAAAGTCACCGGATGGAGACGGAGGAGGCCGAATGTCAACGGACTAGAAAGCACTTGTTTTCAAGCACTTCTATCACGTTAGCGGATGCTGGCGGAAGTGGGCGAATGGGGAAATGGTGCCCAGGGGCGGAATCGAACCACCGACACTGCGATTTTCAGTCGCATGCTCTACCAACTGAGCTACCTGGGCGTGCTCCAAAGAGGGGCCAAAGCCCATCGAGCGGGCGGTTTATAGTGGGCTGAAGGCTGCCTGTCCACCCGGCTTCGCCAAGTGGCTTCGCTGGGCGCGGCCCGGCTGTGAACAAAACTGCCGCGGGAGCGCAAGTCGGGCAATTTCTTCAATTAACAAATTGATAAACCGCAATTATTCCTCTCCATCTGCCTCGTCATCCCGGCCGGGGATGACGTAGGAGCCTTTCAGCCAGCGGTTCAGATCGACGTCGCGGCAGCGCGGGGAGCAGAACGGGCGGGTGGCCTCGGACTGCGGCTTGCCGCAGATCGGGCAGGTTTTGAGGGGGCTTGCGGGCTTTTTCACCTGGTTGTCCATGAGGTGCTCAGCTTACACGAGGTGAGAGAGTTCAAGAGCCTGTCGCCAAAGGGGTTCCTCCGGCGGAAGCGCAGGTGTCCCGGCCAGGCCACGCGGAGCGGTTCTACTGTGCATGGGGTTGTTTTCGCGATTTTTGCAGGAGCGGCTTTTCGGCTCACACGGCGGTGGCGTTGAGCCAGCCGAAGCGGATCGGGAAACCTTCGCCGCCGAGCAGCGTCGTGGTCTCATAGAGCGGCAGGCCGACCACGTTGGTGTAGGACCCCACCATCTTGACCACGAACGACCCGGCGATGCCCTGCACGGCGTAGCCGCCGGCTTTGCCGCGCCATTCGCCGGAGCCGATATAGGCTTGGATGTCGTCCTCCGAGAGGCGCTTGAAGCGGACGCGGGTCTCGACCAGGCGCTGGCGGAAGGCCTCCCGCGGCGTCACCAGAGTGATCGCGGTGTAGACGCGGTGGTTACGGCCCGACAGCAGCCGCAGGCACTGCGCGGCCTCGTCGACGAGGTTGGCCTTGGGCAGAATGCGGCGGCCGACCGCCACCACCGTGTCGGCGGAAAGGATGAAGGCGCCGCGCAGCTCGTCGTCGAGCTGCACCGATTTGAGCGCCGCATCTGCCTTGGCCCGCGCGAGCCGGTTGGCGCAGGCGCGCGGCAGCTCGCCCCGCTTCGGCGTCTCGTCGACGTCGGCGGGCCGGAGCGCGTCCGGCTCGATGCCGGCCTGGTTGAGCAGCGACAGGCGCCGCGGCGAACCGGAGGCGAGAACGAATTTGGGGCGGCCGAGCATCAGGTGATTTGGGGAATGAAGCAGGGGGTGAATTGCGCGCGGAACCTATCGGACGGGGGCTGATTTCACAACCCGGGAACCCGGACTTTACTGATTCGACGGGTACAGGATGCGTGTGCCCGCAGTCTGTGACGCGGGTGTTACGGGCGCCGAATGCTACCCGTTCGCCGCGCCCACCTTCGAAAATCGTCGGCGGATGCGCAGCAGGAGCTGGTCGCAGACGTCGCGGTAAGCCGCTAACTTCTGATCGCGGCTGCCTTCCATGGTGGTGGGATCAAGCGTCGGCCAATACTCGACGTCGGCGGCGAGCGTGCGGGTGAGCTCCAGCGCTTTGTGGTGCGCCTCCGGCGAGAGCGTGATGATCAGGTCGAAGTTCAGCCCTTCCCAATCCTCCAGCTCTTCGAAGGTCTGCGGCTTGTGGGTGGAGATGTCCTGGCCGAGTTCGGCCATCACAGACACCGCGAACGGATCGAGCTCGCCGCGCCTGGCGCCGGCCGACTTCACGTAGAGGCCTTGCGGAAACATGTGCCGCAGCAGGCTCTCGGCCATCGGCGAGCGCACGCTGTTCATCGCGCAGGCGAACAGCACCGATTGCGGATCGCGTGCGCGTGGGGGCGCAGCCATCCGCGTTTAACCCTTCCAATGCAGGACAGTAATGAGCGTGAACAGCCGGCGCGAGGTCTCGAAATCGACCCGCACCTTGCCCTTCAGCCGCTCCTGCAGCGTGCGCGAGCCCTCGTCATGGATGCCGCGGCGGCCCATGTCGATGGCCTCGATCTTGTCCGGCGTCGCCGTGCGGATCGCCTGGTAATAGCTGTCGCAGATCATGAAATAGTCCTTCACGATCCGCCGGAACGGCGTCAAGGACAACAGATGCGCGACCACCGGCGTACCGTCCTCGCGGCGGATGTCGAACATCAGGCGGCTGCCGGTGATGCCGATATGCAGCGTGAACGGGCCCTTCCCGTCGGCGCCCTCCGGCGCGAACAGATTCTGCTCGATCAAATCGTAGATCGCGATCGCGCGCTCATGCTCGATGTCGGGCCCGGAACGGCCGATCGAGTCCTCGTCGAGCGTGACGCCGACGATGCGATTCTGGGAGTCGTCCTGTTCGGGCGGCTGGGTCATGACAAATTGAGGCGCAATCCAATCGAGCGCGAATGGGCATCTAGCCCCTCCGCCTTGCCGAGAATCATCGCGGCCGGACCCAGCGCACGCAGCTGGTCCGGGCCGCATTTCAGGATCGAGGTGCGCTTGAGGAAATCGTGCACCGAGAGGCCCGAAGAGAATCGTGCCGAGCGCGCCGTCGGCAGCACGTGGTTGGAGCCGCCGACATAGTCGCCGATCGCCTCCGGCGTGTGCGGCCCGAGGAACACGGCGCCGGCGTTGCGGATCCTTGCGGCCAGCGCGTCGGGATCTTGCGTCATGATCTCGAGATGCTCGGCGGCAATCGCATCCGCGAGCGGAATGGCGTCGTCGAGGTTCTTCACCATGATGACGGCGCCGAAATCGGCCCACGAGGCACTGGCGATCGCCGCGCGCGGCAGCGTCTTCAACTGTGCCTCGACCGCCTTTTCGACGTCGGCGGCAAGGCGCGCGGAATCGGTAATCAGGATCGACTGCGCGCTGGAATCGTGCTCGGCCTGGGCCAGCAGGTCGGCGGCAATCCAGTCGGCATTGCCGGTGTCATCGGCGATGACGAGCACCTCCGAGGGGCCGGCGATCATGTCGATACCGACCTTGCCGAACACCAGCCGCTTTGCCGCGGCGACATACGCGTTGCCGGGTCCCACGATCTTGGCGACCGGCGCGATCGTCGCGGTGCCATGTGCGAGCGCGGCAACCGCCTGCGCACCGCCGACGCGATAGATCTCGGTGACACCGCCAAGCTTTGCCGCCGCCAGCACCAGCGGGTTGAGCTTGCCGTCGGGCGAGGGCACCACCATGACGAGACGCGTCACGCCGGCGACCTTTGCCGGCACCGCATTCATCAGCACGGAGGACGGATAGGCCGCGGTGCCGCCGGGCACGTAGAGGCCGGCGGATTCGATCGCGGTGTAGCGCCAGCCAAGCTCGACGCCCAGGGAATCGGTGAAGCGCTCGTCCTTCGGCAGTTGGCGGCTGTGATAGGTCTCGATGCGATCGCGCGCGAGCTTGAGCGCATCCAGCGTCGCTGCATCGCAGGCTTTCACCGCGGCCTCGATCTCGGCGGCAGTGACGCGCAGGCCGGAGGCATCCAGCGTCAACCGGTCGAACTTTGCCGTGGCCTCGAGCAGGGCGGCATCGCCCCGCTTCGCCACGTCGTCGACGATGACACGCGCGGCCGCCTCGACGTCGGCCGAGGCCTCGCGCTTGGCGGCGAGGAAGGCCCCGAATCGCTGGTCAAAATCGGCGCTGCTGCGGTCGAGACGAACGGGCATCTTGGCTTCTAACTGGGTTTTGGGGGCGCGGCTTGGCTCACCAGGCCCCCTGCTCAATGGCGCGGCGGGGAAGCTGCGTCAACCCTTGGGCCGGGCCATTCCCCTCCGGCGTCGTCCTGGCGAAAGCGGAATGCGTGGCCTTGGCATGCCACCTCACCCCTCCCCTTCAGCCTCCAACCCCGTCCCCAGCTGATCCGCCCCCAGATCAGTCAGCTCGCATTCCAGGCATTCGACGTCGAGGCGTATGGCGCCGCCTTGAGCAAACAGGAGCAGCGCGCTCCCGCCGGGGGCGTCCTGGCCGTGGAATTCGATGCCGACGAGGTCCAGGACAGTGTCCGGGGCGTCGAGGTCGATGTCGCGCGACTTGCACGCGAGCACGCGGTCGAAACGGAGGGCGGCCACCAGCCTGCGCGGCTCGGCCTCGCCGTCCAGCGTCTGCTCCCAGTCCAACCGGCTCATGCCGACCACCAGCCGCTTTTCGCTTTGTAGCCAGATGATGTCCGAGGGCTGCACGCGGGCGTCCTGGACGTGGGCCGAGATCACGGAGAGGTCGTCGGCGTCGAGTGCGATCAGTTTGAGCTGGGGAGACATCGACGGCGCTTTCTGCTTCGGGCGGACGGGGCTCAACGCGCGCCGGCGGCGAAATTTCCCTAGAACTAACGCCCCACTGGACTAGAGGCCATTGATATCCTCCATCTCCAGCACCTTTCGCGGATAGCCCTCTCGCGCGACCCGGATCATGGCGCGGCCGATCTGCTCGGTCGAGGTGACGAGCTGCGGCGAGAGCCGGCGCAGCACCGGCCACAGTGGCCGGGTTGCTGCATACACGGCCTGCACCCACGCGGTCTTGGAGCGGGCACCATGGAGCGGCTGGATCGCTCCAGGCCGGAACATGTAGGCCGCCTTGAACGGCAACTTGAGCAGATCGTTCTCGGTCTTGCCCTTGATCCGCGCCCACATCCGCGAACCCTGCTCGGTGGAATCGGTGCCGGCACCTGTGACATAGACGAATGTCATCTGTGGATTGAGCCGTGCCAGCGCGGTCGCCGCTGCGAGCGTGAGGTCATAGGTGAGGTGACGGTAGCGCTCCTCGCTCATGCCGATCGAGGAGATGCCAAGGCAGAAGAAGCAGGCGTCGAAGCCGGTGAGCTGCGCTTCGATGGCCGAGTAGTCCGTGAAATCGCCGTGCGTGATCTCCGTGAGCTTGGCGTGGCGGACGCCGGTCGGGCTGCGGCCGACCACGAGCACGCGGCCGATGCCGGCATCGACCAGGCATTCGCGCAAGACGCCCTGCCCGACCATGCCGGTCGCGCCGAAGATGATGATCTGCATCGGGAGCTCCCCGACAGGCTCGCGGCTCATGCGGCGGCCGCGATCTCGTCGAAGGATATACCGGTCAAAGTCGCCGAGACATCCCACAGCATGGCTGCCGAGGCTAAATCCTTTGCCTGCGGCATGATCTTCGCAGACCGCGGCGGCCCTTTCAATTCGTAGAACCCGTTCGGACCGTAATAGCCGCCGGGCTGCGCCGCCGGCGAGGTCGCCGCCAACAAGGTCGGCAGCGCGCCTTCCGCGGCAGACTGGCTGATGAAAGGCTGCAGCCACCGGCTCACGCGCGACTGGAACGTGTTCGCGCCCGGCCCGTTCGCAATAAGGTCGGTCCGCGCGTAGCCGGGATGTGCGGCAAGGCTGGTCAGACCCCAGCCTGCGGCGAGGCTGCGGCGCTGCAATTCCAGCGAAAACATCAGCATCGCCAGCTTGGACTGGCAATAGGCCCGCCACGGACGATAGGAATGCTTAGCCTGCAAATCGTCGAAATTGATCGCCCCGGAACGGTGCGCAAGGCTCGAGACGTTGACGACTCGAGCCGCCTTCGCCCGGCGAAGCTGCGGCAACAGCTGCGCTGTGAGCGCGTAATGACCGAGATAATTGGTGCCGAGCTGCATCTCGAAACCATCCGCCGTCTGCTGCCGCTTCGGCAGCGCCATTACGCCGGCATTGTTGACGAGCAGGTCGAGCTGCTCGTTGCCGGCGGCAAAGCGCCTGGTAAAATCGGCAACGGAGGCGAGGCTAGCGAGGTCGAGATGCTCGTAGGCGATCAGCGCATTGGGAAAGCGCTCGCAAATGCCCTCGATCGCGCGCAGACCCTTTGCGTCGTTGCGCCCCGTGAGTATGACGATGGCACCGGCGCCTGCCAGCGCCATGGCTGTCTCGTAGCCGAGGCCGCCGGTCGCTCCGGTCACGACGGCAGTCTTGCCGCTGAGGGAGGGGATGTCTGCCGTGGTCCAGTCCGTCATGCCATAGCTCCGTCGGGGCTGGGAAAAGTCCCGCGACGGTTCTAAATGTGCACTGGGTGCAACTTTGCAAGTGGTGAAATGATTTGAAGCTTTCCAAGGTCGCCGGGAAATCAATCAACAAGCGCACCAAGCCATTGCCGGCAGGAGCAAAATCCGCCGATGGCCCCGGCCTGCGCCAGCGTAAATTGCAAGAGACCCGCGAGCGGTTGACCCGCGGGGCGATGGCACTATTCCTGGAGCGCGGCTTCGAGGCCACGACCATCGACGATATCGCGGCCGCGGCGGACGTGTCGCGACGCAGCTTCTTCCATTACTTCGCCTCGAAGGAGGACGTGGTCGCGGCCTGGCAGGAAGGCGCCGCCGCCGCGCTGGTCGCGGAGGTCGTGGCGCGGCCGGCGGGCGAAACCATGCTGACCGCGGCGGAGAACGCGATCGCGGCGGCGCTCAAGCGGATCGATCCGGCTGAGGCTGCGGCAATGTCGCGGCTCAAGCGCGACAATCCCGCGCTTCGGGCCCGCGATCAGCTCAAATACGAGAAGCTCGAGCGGGCGCTGGCCGAAGGGCTCGCCCAGCGCGCCAGAAACAAATCGGAGCAGTTGAAGGCGCGGCTCGTCGCCATGATCGCCACCGGCGCGATGCGCGTCGGCGGCGAGAGCTGGATCGGCGGAGGGGCGCGGGAGAAGCCAGAAGTTTTCGTCAAGCGCACCTTCGACGCGATCAGGGCGATATTGGCGTGATGCCGCTCACTCCTTGAAAAACGCCAGCAGGTCCGCGTTGATGGTCTCGGCGTGCGTCGTCGGCATGCCGTGCGGAAAACCCTTGTAGGTCTTCAGCGTGCCGTTCTTCAAAAGCTTGGCCGACAGTGGCGCGGAATCGGCGTAAGGCACGATCTGGTCGTCGTCGCCATGCATCACCAGCACCGGCACCGTGATCTTCTTCAAATCCTCGGTGAAGTCGGTTTGCGAGAACGCGACGATGCCGTCGTAATGGGCCTTCGCGCCGCCCATCATGCCCTGGCGCCACCAGTTCTGGATCACCGCTTCCGACGGCTTCGCGCCGGGGCGGTTGTAGCCATAGAAGGGGCCGGCCGCGATGTCGCGGTAGAAGCTGGCGCGGCCGGCAGCGAGCTGCACCTGGAAATCGTCGAACACGCTCTTCGGCAGGCCGCCGGGATTGGCCGCAGTCTGCAGCATCAGCGGCGGCACCGCGGAGAGGATCGCGGCCTTCGCCACCCGGCTCTCGCCATGGCGCGCGATGTAGTGCACCACTTCGCCGCCGCCGGTGGAGTGGCCGACATGGATCGCATTCTTGAGGTCGAGATGGGCCGTCACGGCCGCGAGATCATCGGCATAATGATCCATGTCGTGGCCGTCGGCGACCTGGCACGAACGGCCATGGCCGCGGCGGTCATGGGCGATGACGCGATAGCCGTGCGTGACGAAGAACATCATCTGCGCGTCCCAGTCGTCCGCCGACAGCGGCCAGCCATGGCTAAACACGATCGGCTGGCCACTTCCCCAATCCTTGTAGAAGATCTCGACGCCGTCCTTGGTGGTGATGATAGGCATTGTCAGGCTCCTTGAATGATCAGGCGAACGCCATCGGCTTGAAGCGGCGCCAGGCGCCGATGGTGAGCACCACGAAGAACACCAGCACGAGGCCCTGCACTACGGCGAACACGGGGCCTCCGGGCGGCGCCGGCGCCACGGCGGGTGCGAGCGCGGCGAGCGCCGGCACCTTCAGGAACGACTGGATCACCAGCACGAAGACGTTGAAATACAGCGAGATCATCGCGGTCACGATGTACACCGGGCGCCAAACACCAGCGAGCTTCATGCCGTAGAGCGCGAGGCAGGCGATCGCGAGCAGGACCAGCGAGATGATGGCGATGATATGCGAGGGCAGCAGCTCCTTGAACGGAAACAGGAAGCCGGTGGCGCTGGTGAGGATCGTGAACAGCAGGAAAATCGCGGTGAGGCCCGGCATCGACTTCGAGCCGAGCAGGCCGAACATCACGACGAGGCCGGCCGCGATGCCGATCAGGCTAATGATGACATGGACCAGCGTGAAGGCGGGCAAGCTCAACCCAAGAACCATGGCATCTCTCCTAATCTCCGCATTGAGATCGGGATTGATATTACGGTCCTCATCGGATTGCCACATGCGCTGGCGTCACACATGCGTGCGCAGCCATGCGTCGTCGTGCGAATCGACAAACGCATGGCTGAATTATTTGCACCGCTGTCACAAACGACGGCAATTTGTGGTGCGTAGCCCGGATGGAGCGATAGCGTAATCCGGGATTCTCGCATGCAAATGCAGCGGCCCCGGATTACGCTACGCTCCATCCGGGCTACACGGCATACGTCGAATCGCGGCTCACACTTCCTTGGTGTCGAAGATCAAGAGGTCGGCGCCGCCGCTGGCGAATTTCGGCACGTCAGCGCCGGTCGCCTTACCTTCCGGGCTAGCGAATGCCGCCTGGATGTCGGCCGTGCTGTCGAAGGTGAGAATGGCAACGAGATGGATTCCGGAAGGTCCAGCGGGGGAGCCGACCGGCCCCTTGCTGATGGCGTACTTCTTCAGGCCTGGAAGTTTCTTCGCGAGCGGAATGTGGGTCTCGGCATAATATTTGTCGAAGGCCGCAGCATCCGTGGGCGTTTTATACAGCACGACGATTTCAGCCATTTAGTCCTCCCGTTAAGCGTTTTCTTTGTCGATCCTCATGGTGAGGAGGCGCGCGAGCGCCCCTGCGGACGATGCTTGCGCATCGCCGCGCGAACCATGCAGGCCCGGCTGTTGCATCCGGGCCTTCATCCTTCGAGACGCGCGCAGTGCGCGCTCCTCAGGATGAGGAGATAGTCACGCATCACCCGGCAAGATGGCAAGCCTCATTCGACTTGCCATTTACTTGCCTTGTCCTTGACTAAAGCGCCGGTTTTGCGGCGTCGCCGAGATAGCCGTGCAGGGAGGCCACGACCTGCGCGCCTTCGCCGATGGCGCCGCCGACGCGCTTGACCGAGCCGGAGCGGACGTCGCCGACGGCGTAGACGCCGGGCACCGAGGTCTCCAGCGGCGCGACCAGCCGGCCCTGGTTCTGCTCGGACTGCGCGCCCGTGACGACGAAGCCGCCGCGATCGAGCGTCACGCCGCAGCCGTCGAGCCAGTTGGTGGCGGGATCCGCGCCAACGAACAGGAAGAGATTGCGGATGTCGGCAAAATCCTCGTCGCTCGAGAGCCGGCTCTTCCAGCGGATGCGCCGCAGCAGCGAGGCCTCGTCGCCTTCGAGCGCCGTGATCTCGGTGTTGAACATCAGTTCGATGTTCGGCGTGGCTTCGATGCGCTCGATGAGATAGCGCGACATGCTGGCGCCGAGGCCGCCGCCGCGGATGATCATCAGCACTTTCTTGGCGTGCCCCGAGAGGAAAACAGCGGCCTGCCCCGCGGAGTTGCCGGCGCCGACCAGCGCGACCTCCTCGCCGGCGCACAGCTTCGCCTCGACCGGCGAGGCCCAATACCAGACGCCGCGGCCTTCGAATTTATCGAGGTTCTCGATCTCGGGCCGGCGATAGCGCGCGCCGCTGGCGACCACCACCGCGCGCGAATGCAGCGGGTCGCAGCCGTCAAGCGCCACCGAAAACGCGCCATCCTTGCGCGTGCAGTCGAGCGACTTCACCGTGACCGGGATCATGATTTCCGCGCCGAACTTTTGCGCCTGGTTGAAGGCGCGCGCGGTCAGGGCCTGGCCGGAAATTCCGGTCGGAAAGCCCAGATAGTTTTCGATGCGCGCGCTGGCGCCGGCCTGGCCGCCGAAGGCGCGGGTGTCGAGCACGGCGACCGAGAGGCCTTCGGATGCGGCATACACGGCGGTGGCGAGCCCGGCCGGCCCGGAGCCGACGATCGCGACGTCGTAGATACGGTCGTTGCGCGGGCCGCCGATCATGCCGATCGCGCGTGCAAGCTCGGTTTCGCCGGGATTGCGCAGCACCGCACCATCGGGGGTGACGACCAGCGGCCAGTCGTCCGGCTTGGGCGAATAACGCGCGATGACGTCGGCTGCGTCGCGATCGCGCGCGGGGTCCAGCAGATGATGCGGCTGGCCGTTGCGGGTGAGGAAGCCCTGCAGCCGCACCACACCTGCCGAATGCGACGGGCCGATCAGCACCACGCCGCCGACGCCGCCCTGGAGCAGATTGACCCGGCGCAGGATCAGCGCGCGCATGATGCGCTCGCCGAGCTCGGCCTCGGCGACCAGCAGCGCGCGCAGCCGCTCCGGCGGCAACAGCAGCGTCTCGACTTCGCCTTCGGCGCGGCCGTCGACCAGCGCCGGCCGTCCCGAGAGCTGGCTGAGCTCGGCCAAAAATTGCCCCGGCCCCTGGTCGATCAATGGGGTGACATGGCCAAGGCCGTCGCGCTGGGTGATGGCGACGTGGCCCTTCAGCACGACGAACATGCCGGGCCCCGGCTTGCCGGTCTCGAACAGGAATTCCCCATCGGCATAGTTGCGGACCTCGCCGAAATGTCTCATCCGCTCGATCTCGGCCGATGTCAGCGTCGGAAAGGTCTGTTCAGGGCGGGTGAACCGCGACATCTGCGCGTCACCGTCGGGTCGTTGCGATTCGTCCTGCCCCATTGCCACGTCCATGCACTCCAAAAAATTCTAGTCGCCGGTCTTGCCGGCCATCTCGCCGGCGGTCCCCTCATTTAGGGAATCACCTTCGTTCTGCGAGGGGCCGCCACTTGCGGCCCGTTCGCGCGCCTGCATCTTTCGCCGTTTCAGGTTTTCGCGCAGCGCCGATTTGAGCCGGTCGTCGCGGGACGCCCTCGCCTGTCTCGACTCCTGTCGGTCGCCCTTGTCGTTCTCGTCTGCCATCGGGGTCCATTACAGCGATCGGCGATAACATGCCCGAGGAATAAGGCAGCTCAAGAGGCCCGCGCGATCCGATCGTGCGAAAATCGAAATGGATCGAATCCGGCGCATCCGGCAACTGGCCAGTTGGGTGGGGATATCGGAACCGAATCCGGGGAAAGTCGGCCGTTTCGAGCCAAAACAGGCATTTTGGCCTCGATATCGGCCCGATTTTATCGGTTTGGCGGAGCTAGCAAGCTTGCACAGGAGGGGGGCTTGTGGCAGATATCGGCCCGCTTGGTAGGCCCCTCGTGGCGGCCGATTCTTACCCCAGCACATGCTGCCGTAGCTCAGTGGTAGAGCACTCCATTGGTAATGGAGAGGTCGACAGTTCAATCCTGTCTGGCAGCACCATTCCCTCGCTCAAATCACGCATGAAGCAGCCCTCTCGCGGCATGGGATGCCCGAGTTTTGCTTTTCCGTAGCCCTCTTCTGTGAAGAGAGCGCAGGGAAGACCGGGTGCCGGCTGGCACCCGCGGTCCGCTGCGCGAAAGTGTAGCGCAAAGAGACCGCACAGCAGCATACACGTGACGCCGAACACTCGGCCTTCCCTGCGCAGTGGGTTGACGGCTTATGCCGCGCTCTCCCCGGCGACGAGTTCCTTTTTGTCACCGTCGCCTTGCGAATTGACGATGCATTGAGACCCGGTAGAGCCCCGATGCATCTCCGCAAGGCTTGACCGTAGCAACGACGGCCAGGACCACACGATTTTGCCGTACGCAGCGATCCGGCTTCGCCAAGAGGCTTCGCCGGACACGTCCTGCTTCGCCCAAAAGGGCTTCGCAGGGCGTTGGCGCCGGTCGTCCGCTCGCTAGACAAGACCTCACGAGGTTCATCTCGCCCTGGTCCCGCCTTCGCGTGCCCGACGCTGCCGCGTCCACCGCTCTCCGATCCACGTTCGTTACGACGGACGATCGCCCCTCTCCCTGGACCGGGATGGCGGATTGATACTGCGATTCCGAATTTCGGTATAGTGGAATATTTTTGTGAGGGAGGGTTGACGAGGATCTGTGGGAGGCGGGTGTGTTGCCCGACGGGTTAAAATCAGGTTTTAAATTCCCGCGTCAGACAGTTAACCCCACTTCCCGCCAGTCAGCTTCATTCCAAACATGGAGAGGGCTTCATCTACAAAAGCCTCAAGGGTTGCCGCCGTGCTAGCGACGCACGGCGGCTGGCCACTGACAGGAAGAATGAAGCCCCGCTGCCCCACAAGGAACGCGCGGGTCCACATCCGGCAGATCGCCGCGCCTGTCGAACGTTGGCAGACTCGATGACGAATAGTTCCTTCCTCACGCCATTCTTCAGGACAAGAAAATCAGCGTCAGTGATGCTTCTAGAAGCGAGCCATTCGGTGGGATCGAGCGTGGGATCAACAGATAGGGCAAATTTCAAAGCGGCGACCGCAGAATAAGCGACATCAAAATTGCCCGCAAATCCGATCGCAAGTTCGCCCGTCAGCATTTGTATTTTTAAGCTGTGAAATTCGCCGTTGACTGGGCCAAGATCGCCTTTGAGTGCAAAGTGCTCGTGGCTGAGGAGCGTATCTCCCACCATAAAGCAAATATCGGCTCCAGCATACGCAACCACCAGCGTCATTGTCGTTCCTCCCAATTAAGCGCTCGTCCGACAAGCGATCCCATCGAGACCTTGTTCGACGACGCAGCATGATAGGTTTCGCAAGGGCTCTGCCCATCCTACGCGAGCTGACCGGATCTACCGCCGACCACGGCGCCACGAGGCTCCGATCAGCCAAAACACGAACCTGACAAACAGGATCGCGGCCGTGATCTGGATCCAAAGGAAACCACCGAGTTCACGCAAGACAATTTCGGCCTGAGCGCCCCAATAGCCAGGAAGCGCATCGCCGACAGCTTCAATACCGTGCGTTCCGGTCCGCAGGGCCCATCGGACCCACTCAGGCTTGTAAAAGAGCGTCGCGCCGAGCAAAATCCAAGTCAGCAAAGCAGTGCTAAGTCTGAAGGAGTGCACCTTGGCGTGGTGCTTGAACGTCGCCAGTCTTCCATTTTCTCCGGCTTGAGCCATGTTATTTTCCTATTCGAAGCCTACGGTGCCGGGAAGTTCGTAGGATGGGTACGGCGAAGCGAAAACCCATGGAAGGCTTGCTCGATGACGAATGGTGACGGGTTTCGCAAGTGCTCTGCCCGTCCTACGCGAGCTTAAGACCAAGAAAAGGGGAGAGGCATGCTTGGGAACGCGAAGGTGGCAACCCGGCTTCCAGCCAAAGACCTGGATCGGGCGCGAGCGTTCTATTCGGAAAAACTCGGGCTCGAGCCGGTCGAACAGCGCGAGGGTGGACTCCGTTACGTCTGTGCGAATGGCGAGTTTGCGATATTCATCTCGGCCGGACTGCCATTCGGCACGCACACACAGATGGGCTGGGAAGTCGAGGATATCGAGGCAACGGTGCGCGAGCTTCGCGTGCGGGGCGTCGAGTTCGAGGAATATGACCTACCCGGCTTGAAGACCGTTGATGGAATTGCCGCGATTACCGGGAATTACCCCAGCAAGGGGATCGGTGAGCGGGGCGCGTGGTTCCGCGACAGCGAAGGTAACTTGCTGGGAATCGGGCAGCCGATTCGATCTTGACGAGCAGCTACGTCGCTCGTGTCGTCGACATGCGGACGGCCGCCGCCAATGGCCGTCACGCTCAGGCACGGTCATTTCAGCGCGACGGAGGACCACAAGCGCCCAAAAATGGGTAAAGCGAAGCGAAACCATCAAGGCCATGCACGGTGACGAAACATGATCGGGTTCGCAAGTGCTCTACCCATCCTTACGCATTATCACTTGATCACTTATCGTCACCCATCTTATGCCCCGCAAAGCGATCGTCCGAACGGCGAAGCCGTCGGCAAAGCTCGCGATTGATGTTCTGCAGGACGATCACATAGGCGTGGATATCGGCCTTGTAGCAGGCGTAGAGCTTTTGGGCGGTCAGCTCGTAGAGGACGGTCGGACTCTCCGCGACCACCGTGGCAGAACGATTCTGCATTTCGATCAGCGTCATCTCGCCGAAGAAATCGCCGGGCTCCAGAACGGAAATCGGGATGACGCTTCCCGAATTCGCCCGTTTGCTCACCGCCAGCCGACCGGATTTGACGATGAACAGCGAACGTCCGGGCTCGCCCTCCGTCACGACGGTTGCTCCGGTATCAAATCGGCACTCGACCAGCATCGACATCAGGAGGTCGAGACTTTGATCCGGGATACCGCCGAAGAACGGTGTGGCGAGCAGGAACGCTTTCAGGTCGGGGACACTGACGGCCATCCCGCGAGGATAATCTTCACCGCCATCCGCGGCAAGCAGACCGGACATCGGCGCTGACGATGCTCAACGCGTGTGAAAGGCGGCGTAGCCCGGATGGAGCGCAAGCGTAATCCGGGGCCGGTGGCTATGGATGCGGTCGTCCCGGATTTCGCTTTGCTCCATCGGGCTACGAACCCTAATCTGGCCATGTCACTGCCGCGCAGCAGTCTCGCCGCGCAACGTCCGCCTTCGCCAGAGGTCAGCCATCACCTTGACGGTCGCTGCAAGCACAGCTGCGCACAGCGCCGCCTTCGAGATCGTCTCCATCGTCCCCTCGATCAGCAGGCAATGGGCGACGCTGCCGGCGACGATGATGATCGCGAGGGGAATATGGACGATGCGCCAGGTGCGCAGCCGCAGTCCCAATCGCCGGCGGAGTGGCGCCAGAAGCGCGACGGTGAAGATGGCCCACATCGCGGTTACGCCGAAGGGGGAGAACGGCGTCGGTGAGGTATAGGTCAGGGCGTCGATCATATCGGGCGGGCTGGTGATCCAGAGGCCGGCGACGTGGATCACCACCGCCAGGGCAAGCGCGCCGCCGATCCAGTGATGGGCGCGCCGACCACGATAGGCCGACAGGCCCGGCAGATATCCGCCGATCAGCAGGGGCTGAACCAGCACGAGTCCGAGCGCGATGATCCCGGCAAAGCCGGCGAGGATGTAGACCGCGCCGCGCCATGCGAGCTGCTCGCTTCCGGCAGCGAGCGCGATCGGCACGCCGATGGCCAGGACAAGGGCGACCCAGATCAGCGGCGCCCGGGCCGATCTCCGCCCCTGCATCTCCAATGCGATCAGGCCGGCTGAAGGACGAAGTGCGCCTCCAGGCTGGTTTCCTTTGCGCTCCGCATCACCGGCCGCAGAAAGACCGTCTTGAACTCACCGCTGTCATAGGCGAGGTGGCCATGCGGCTGGCCGAAGATGGGAATGATCTGCGGCATCTCGAGCCGGAACTTGCCGTCCTTGTCGGTGAGCGTGGCGCCGTGACTCTGCGGCTCGTGCTCTTGGCCTTCGGTGGTGTGCGCCCAGATCTGGATGCGCTGCCCAGCCAGTGGAGCTCCGTCGCCGGCGCGGCGCACGGTGCCGCTCATCCAGAAGCCGCCCTTGCCGATCCGCTCCACGATCGCCGCGCCCTTGCGATAGTTATTCGCCCCGCCCGACATCGTTTCGGTCGGTGCAAGGCCGTCCGCGCGGGCAGGCAAAAGCAGGCCTGAGGTTCCGGCTGCCAGGATGGAACCGCCGGCGACGAGGAGGTTGCGGCGGCTGAGTACGACCGAGGTCATGTCAATTCCTCCTTGTGACCGTGCGATTTGGCGACCATGCGATTTGCTGCGGCAAGGATACAACAACCAGCGCGAGGCGCCCAGTGGAGGCAAGGCGCATGATCGGTCGCAATGACGGTGTTGTGAACGGGGTGCAGGCCGCCCGCACATGCATCAGTGATCGTCGTCTTCCTTGACCAGCGTCAACAAGCGAAGCGTCAGGAACGTGAATACCGCGACCGTCACCGCGACATCGTAAGCGCCGAGCCCGACGGAGACGCCGACGGCGCCGGTCGCCCAGAGGCTCGCGGCCGTCGCGGTGCCCTGCACCGAATTCCCCTGCTTGAGAATAGCGCCACCGCCGATGAAGCCGATGCCGGTGATGAGGCCCTCGATCACCTTTGCCATCCCGTCCGGCGAATGCACGAGCAGGCTTTCGCTGGCCTGCACGAAGCCGCAGCTTGCCATTGCGACCAGCGGAAAGGTGCGCAAGCCCGCGCTTCGCGCCCGCTTCTCGCGGTCCCACCCGATCGGAACGGCGAGCGCGAAGGCCGCAGCCAGCGCAACGACGTGAACGCCGATGTTGAATCTGTCCAAAGAAAGCCCCCGAAATGAAAATCGTCGCCATTGATCAAACAGGCCGGCAACGCCGCAATGCGGCCCGCGGTTTCAGTGCAGGCGGATTTGCCGCATGCATCAGCAGCAAGGACTTCGCCTCCGCGTAAGGGAGGCGGCGCAGCACAATGATCGTTTCGGCTGGTATTCCTGCGGCCGGCCCCTACATGTCGAGTCCACGTTCCCATCGCACGCTCCATCCGGACCCGCCCATGATCCCCTTCTCCGTGCTCGACCTCGCGCCGATCCGCCAAGGCGGCGATGCGTCGCAAGCGTTCCGCAATTCGCTCGATCTGGCGCAGCATGCGGAAGGCTGGGGCTACAAGCGGTTCTGGCTGGCCGAGCATCACAACATGACGGGCATTGCGAGCGCGGCGACGTCGGTTGTGATCGGGCATGTCGCGGGCGGGACAAAAACCATCCGCGTCGGGTCCGGCGGGATCATGCTGCCGAACCATTCGCCGCTGGTCATTGCCGAGCAGTTCGGCACGCTGGCCTCGCTCTATCCCGGGCGGATCGATCTCGGGCTCGGGCGGGCGCCGGGCACCGACCAGTTCACCGCGCGCGCGCTGCGGCGCGATCTCGCCACCAGTTCCGAGAATTTTCCGCAGGACGTGCTGGAGTTGCAGGCGCTGCTCGGCGACGTGCAGCCGAACCAGGCCATCCGCGCCGTGCCGGGCATGGGGACGAAGGTGCCGCTGTGGATCCTGGGATCCAGCACCTTTGGCGCGCAGCTCGCAGGCATGCTCGGCCTGCCGTTCGCGTTTGCCTCGCATTTCGCGCCGCAGATGATGATGCCGGCGCTGCGGGAGTATCGCGCGCGGTTCGAGCCGTCGGCGCAGCTCGACAAGCCCCATGCGATGGTCGGCGTCAACGTGTTCGCCGCCGACAGCGACGCGGACGCGCAGCGGATGTTCTCATCGCTCCAGCAGCAGTTCATCAATCTGCGCCGGGGCACGCCCGGCCCGCTGCCGCCGCCGGTCGACGACATGGACGCGCTGTGGTCGCCGGCCGAGAAGGCGATGGTCGGCCAGTCGCTGTCCTGCTCGGCGGTCGGCTCGCCTGCCGTGGTCGAGCAGAAGCTGAAAGCGCTGATCGCGGAGACCGGCGCGGACGAATTGATGACCACGGGCCAGATCTACGACCACGCCGCGCGCCTGCGCTCGTTCGAGATTGCGGCTGGGGTGCGCGACAGGCTGGCTTCACAGCCGGCCGCGTGAGCGCAGTGGGTGCAGTTCACGAGGTCGTCATGCCCGGGCTTGTCCCGGGCATCCACGTTCTTAGTGCCGCGTCGCGACGCGTGGATGGCCGGGACTAGCCCGGCCATGACGTTGTGGAAGCCTTGGTGCCCGCTCTCCCCTCAATCCGGAAAGCCGAACAGCTTTGCCGGATTGTGCACCAAGATCTTCTCCAGCTCCGCCTGGTCGGGCGCGTAGCGGTACATCAGCTCCAGCAGATCGGCGTCGTTGGGCGGCTGCTTGACCGAGACCGGATGCGGCCAGTCGCTGGCCCAGACGCAGCGGTCGACCGCCGCCTCGATATAGGCGCGCGCGATCGGGATGACGTCGTCGTAGGGTGGCCCGAGCTTCGAGGTCTTCTCACCGAGCGACAGCATCACCCAGAAATTGCCCTTGGCGAGCAGCTCCAGCATCTTGCGCAGGTTCGGATCGTTGCTGCCGGCTTGCGGATCGGGCCGCGCCATGTGGTCGATCAGCACGGGCACGTCGAGATTCTCGTATTTGGCGACGCTGGAGACGATGCCGTCCTTCTCGGGCTGGATCTTGACGTACCAGCCGAGCTCGCGGATGCGCGCAATGGCGCGGGCGAAATCGGCATCCGACAGCACGGCGCCGAGCTCCTGGCGGAAGCTGAAGCGCGCGCCACGGACGCCGGCGTCATGCAGTTTTGCGAGATAAGCGTCGTTCGCCTCGGCGAACACCAGCGCGTTGGCGCAGCCGCGATAGTTCGGGCCCATCGCGGCGAGGCCGTCGAGCACGACGGCGTGATCGGCGCCATAGGTGGTGGTCTGCACGATGATGCCGCGCTCAATGCCGAGCGTCTTGTGCACGCGCAGCGCCGCTTCCCAGGTCGCGGTCGGCATCCGATAGGCCGCACCCGGACGTTCCGGATATTTGTCCACGGGACCCAGCACGTGAAACTGGCTGTCGACGGTTTTGGGCGGCGGCGCCTTGACCGGGCGGCGCGGGTTCGGGTCGAACGGCAGATAGGTCGGCATGCGCGAAACTCCCTCAGTCGATTACGGCGGTGAAGTCGCACTGCACCAGCGCGCCGCCGTCCATGTTGTCCATCGGCAGCGCGTGGCGCGCCGGGCGCGCATGCTCGTCCGGAAACATTTTGAGCCATTCGACATTCACAGGTCCGCGCTGCGTACGGTCCTTCAGCCACACCGTCATCTTGATGATGTCGTCCGTCGAGCCGCCGGCGGCCTCCACCGTCGCCTTCATATGCGCGAACATGTTGGCGCATTGCGCGTCCAGGCTCTCGGGCATTGTGCCGGCCGCATCGCGGCCGAGGATGACGCCCGACATCACGAGATTGCCGATGCAGCAGGCGTTCGGAATCGGATTGGCGTGCTTGAAGCCGCCGATATGGATGCTCTTGCGCCGCGTGTGACCGGTCATGATGCGCTCCCTCTTGCTTACTGGTTCAGACGAACTGGCACGACACCGAGCCGAACGCGCCGTAGTCGGCATGAAAAGTGTCGCCGCGGCGGATGTCGACCGGACGCGTGAACGATCCGGCCAGCACGACCTCGCCGGCGGCCAGATGTTCGTCATGCGGCGCAAGGCGGTTGGCGAGCCAGGCGATGCCGTTGGCGGGATGATTGAGCACGCCGGCGGCAAGCCCGGTCTCCTCGACCTCGCCGTTGCGGAACAGCAGCGCGCCGATCCAGCGCATGTCCGCGTCCATCGGACGGAACGGCCGGCCGCCGAGCACCAGCGCGGCGTTCGCTGCGTTGTCCGAGATCGTGTCCATGACCTTTCGCGCCTTGCCCGTCTGGGGGTCGACGCGGTGCATGCGCGTCTCCAGAATCTCCAGCGCCGGGGTCACGTAGTCGGTGGCGTTGAGCACGTCGAAGATGGTGCAATCGGGCCCGCGCAGCGGCGCCTTGAGCACGAAGGCGAGCTCGACCTCGATTCGCGGCGCGTGGAAGCGGTCGAACGGAATCGGCGTGGCATCGGCATAGAACATGTCGGCGAACAGCACGCCGTAGTCGGGCTCGGAAATCCCGACCACGCTCTGCATCGCCTTCGAGGTCAGGCCGATCTTGTGGCCCTTGATGACCCGGCCGCGACCGAGCTGGAGCTTGGTCCAGGCGCGCTGAACGGCATAGGCATCCTCAATACTGAAATCGGGATAATCTTTCGTGAACATCGTGATCAGCGTCTTGGTGCGCTCGGCCTCGTCGAGGCGCGCGGCAAGGCGTTCGATCGTGGGAGTATCCAGCATGGCTTAACTCTCCGCGGCCACGGTATTGCGCAGCACGCCGATGCGGCTGGATTCGACCTCGACGACATCGCCGACCTTGAGCCAGCGCGGCGGGTCGAAGCGGGCGCCCGCCCCGGTCGGCGTGCCCGTCACGATCATGTCGCCGGGCTTGAGGGTTGCGAAGGTGGAGAGATAGGAGATCAGAAAATCGAACGGGAACATCAGCCGCTCGGTGGTGTCCTGCTGCCGCACCTCGCCGTTGACGCGCGTGACGATGTCGTGAGGCCCGCGCGGGTCGAGTTCGTCCGATGTGACGATCCAGGGACCGATGCTACCGGAGCGGTCGAAATTCTTGCCTTGCGTGACATTGAACTTGCCGTGGCGCAGCCAGTCGCGGATCGTGCCCTCGTTGCACAGCGTCATGCCGAAGATGTGCGCCCAGGCCTTTTCGCGCGGGATGTGGCGGCCGCCCTGGCCGATCACGATGACGAGCTCGCCTTCGTAGTCGAGCTGATCGGATACCTCAGGCTTCTCCAGCGGCTGACCGGAGCCTGTCATCGAGGACATGCTGCGCACGAACAGGCTGGGATATTTGGGCAGGTCGGAGCTGTCTTTATACTCCGCATTGCGCTCAGCATAATTGACGCCGATGCACCAGAGCTTTTCCGGAGTCAGCACCGGCGGAAGCAGCACGAGATCGTCGAGTGCGTAGTCCGGCTTTTGTCCGGCGACGGCTTCCTGCGCGTCGGCCAGCGCATTGGCCGCGATCAGCGCCCTCAAATCGGAGAAGTCGCGGCCGATCCGCCGGGTCAGGTCGACGACGCCGCCGTCGATGGCGGCACCGTAGCGCGGCTCTCCGTCTACCAGATAACTCAGGAGTCGCATGGTCGTTCTCCAATGGTCTTGGGGCGCTCGCAGGGGCAGCGCGCTCAGTCTTTCGATTTGGGAGTCTGGAACACGCCGCGCAGCGTCACGATCTCGCCGAGCCGGGCGTAACGCGGGCCGCCGATGCGCGCGATCGGATCGAGCGCCGCGGTCTCGACCTTGCCGTCGTTCACGAGGCCGTCGCGGAGGTGGAACATCACGACTTCGCCAACGATCAGCCGGCTGCGGGCGTCGCCGAATTCGAGGCACTGTCGGAAGCGGCATTCCATCGCAACGGGCGCAATGCTGAGCCGCGGCACCTTGATGCGCTCGCTCGCGATCGTCTCCAGCCCAAGTTCCGCGACCTCGCTGATCTCGGGCGGATGCTCGACCGATGAGTCGTGCACGGCCTGCATCAGCGGGGTGTCGGCGATGTGGATGACGTATTCCTCGGTGTCCAGAATATTATGCGCGGTGTCCTTGTAGTCCGCGCCCTTGCGGCCGACGCTGATGGCCAGCATCGGCGGCTTCTGCGAGACGAAGGTGAAGGCGCTGAACGGCGCGAGGTTGAGCACGCCTGCGCGCGACAGGCTCGTCACCCAGGCGATCGGACGCGGCACCACGATGCCGGTCATCAGCCGGTAGATGCGTTCGGCGCCGAGCTCGGTGGGGTCGATCCGCATCGATCAATCCGCCTTGATGTTAGCCTTGCGCACGATCGGAATCCATTTGGCGTCCTCGCGTTCGAGATAGGCCTTGAATTCGTCGGGGGTCATCGCGACGGCTTCGCCGCCGAGCTTCTCGAACTTGTCGACCACGGCCGGGTCCTTCAAAATCGCGGTCAGCGCCTCGTGCAGCTTGTCGACCACGGGCGCCGGCGTGCCTGCCGGTGCGAACAGGCCGGTGAAGGTCTGGCCGTCAAAGTCCTTGTAGCCGAGCTCGGCGAAGGTCGGCACGTCGGGCAGCGACTTCAGGCGATGCGGACTGGTGACGGCCAGCGCCCGGAACAGGCCGGCCTTGATGTGCTGCAGGCTGACCGTGAGCTGGTCGAACGCGAACTGCACCTGCCCACCCAGGAGGTCGTTGACCGCTGGCGCATTGCCGCGATAGTGCGCGGTGACCCATTGCAGATCGAGGCTGGACTGCATCAGCTCGCTGAGCAGATGGTTGGTGGTGCCGGGACCGGGCGAGGCCATCGTCAGCTTGCCGGGCTCGCGCTTGGCGAGGTCGATGAATTCCTTGAAATTCGTCGCCTGCACGGAAGGATGAACCTCGAGCACCAGCGGCGTCATCGAGATCGTCGTGATCGGCAGGAAATCCTTCTTCCAGCTATAGACGTCGCGCTTATTGATTTCGGTCGCGAACAGCACCGGGCCGTTCGCGCCGACGAACAGCGTGTAGCCGTCGGGCGCGGACTTCGCGAAGGTCTCGCCCGCGATCATGCCGCCGGCACCCGCCTTGTTCTCGATGATGAAGGGCTGGCCGAGCTTTTCCTGGAGCTTGTCGGCGATAATGCGCGCGGCGCTGTCGACATTGCCGCCGGCCGGATAGGGCACGATCAGCTTGACGTTGCGCGACGGCCATTGCTGGCCCCACGCCGGTCCCGTCAACATCGCCGCTGCGGCAGCTATGGCAATCCAGATTAATCTCATGTTAACCTCCCGGCGGCGCTTCCAATTTTACGTCGATTTGCCTGAATTCGTACACGGCATCTCGATTCGGGGCGCAATCTCCAGATGCGCGCTTTACCTGTCGAGCGAATTGTGGCGTTCTTGTCCATATTATGGACAAGACCACTTCCGCGAAATCCGCCCGCCGCATGACGGAGCCGCGACAGGGGGCGCAGGCGATCCGGCGCGCGCTCGCGGTGCTGCGCATTCTTGCCGCGGGCCGCGAAGACGGCGTGCCGCTGGTCGAGGTGGTGCAGGCGACCGGCCTCATCCGCCCGACCGTGCACCGCATCGTGCACGTGCTGATCGAGGAAGGCATCGTCGAACGGCACGACAAAACCGGGCGCTACGCGATCGGCAACCAGGTGCCGGAGCTCGCGCTCGCCCGGGCCCGGCCGTCGCGGCTGCTGATCGCCGCAAATCCGTCGCTGCAACGCGCCTCCACCGAGATCGGCGACACGCTGTTCCTGACGGTGCGGACCGGCAACGACACGCTGTGCGTCGATCGCAGGATCGGCGTCTATCCGATCCAGGTGCTGTCGATCGAAGTCGGCGCGCGCCGGCCGCTCGGCGTCTCCAGCGCAGGCGTCGCCATTCTCGCCGCGATGCCGGCTCAGGACGCGCGCAAAATCGTCGCAGCCAATGAGAAGCGATTCGAGGCCTACCGGACCGACGCTGCGATGGTGCTGGGCCAGGTCACAGCCGCGAGGCGGCTGGGGTACGGTATGAGGGAAATTGGTCTCGTGCAGGGCACGAAGTCGATCTCCACCTGGATCAAGACCCCGGACGGCCGCCCCGCTGCCGCGATGACCGTCTCCGCCGTTCGCACGAGGCTCGGCCCACGCCGCGAACAAGAGGTCGCGGAGATCCTGCTGCGAGAGGCGCGGATCATCGAGCAGGCGATCCGGGGTTAGACAACGCTGTCAATGGGCTGACTTCGCGCGCCGTTTTGTGGCACAAGAGCCGCCTCCGCCGACCGAGCAACGAGGCCCCGCATGCCCGCGCCAAAACCGCCCGCCTTCGAGACCCTGAGCCTGCATGCGGGCCAGCATCCGGATCCCGCGACCGGCGCCCGCGCCGTGCCGATCTACCAGACCACGTCCTACGTGTTCCAGGATTCCGATCACGCCGCCGCGCTGTTCAACCTCGAGCGCGCCGGCCACATCTATACGCGCATCTCCAATCCGACCACGGGCGTGCTCGAGGAACGGCTGGCGGCGCTGGAGGGCGGCGTCGGCGCGATCTGCACCGCGAGCGGCATGGCCGCGCTGCATCTGGCCATCGCGACGCTTCTGAACGCCGGCGACCATATCGTCGCGTCGAGCTCGCTCTATGGCGGCACCATCAACCTGCTGGCGCACACGCTGCCGCGCTTCGGCATCACCACCAGCTTCGTCAAGCCGCGCGATCTCGACGCGTTTCGCGCGGCGATCAGGCCGAACACGAAGCTGGTGATCGGCGAGACCATCGGCAATCCCGGGCTCGAGGTGCTTGATATTCCAAAGGTCGCGGCGATCGCGCATGATGCGAAAATTCCGCTGCTGATCGACAACACGTTTGCCACCCCCTATCTCAGCCGCCCGATCGAGCTCGGCGCCGACATCGTCATGCACTCGGCGACCAAATGGATCGGCGGCCACGGCATCGCGATCGGCGGCGCCATCGTCGACGGCGGCCGGTTTGATTGGCGTTCATCCGGAAAATTCGGCGTACTGACCGAGCCCTATGGCGGCTATCACGGCATAGTCTTCGACGAACAGTTCGGCACCGCGGCCTTCATCATGCGCGCGCGGACCGAAGGCCTGCGCGATTTCGGCGCTTGTCTATCGCCGACCAATGCGTTCCAGTTGTTGCAGGGCGTGGAGACGCTCGGCGTGCGCATGGACCGCCACATCCAGAACACGCACCTCGTGCTGGAAGCGCTGAAAGCCAACAAGGCCGTGGATTGGGTGCTGCATCCCTCGCTCGAGGACCACGCGGACTACCAGCTGGCAAAGACACTGCTGCCGCGCGGCGCCGGCTCGATCGTCTCCTTCGGCATCAAGGGTGGCCGGCCTGCTGGCCGCAAGTTCATCGAATCGCTGCGCATGATCAGCCATCTCGCCAATGTCGGCGACGCCAAGACGCTGGTGATCCACCCGGCGTCAACCACGCACCAGCAGATGGACGCCGAGCAGCTCAAGGCCTCCGGCATCGGCGAGGAGCTGGTGCGGCTGTCGGTCGGCATCGAGACCGCAAGCGACATCATCGACGATCTCGCGCAGGCGCTGCGCATCTCGCAAAAGGTCTGACACCATGAAGCTCTCCGTCAACGGCGCCGAGGTGCTGGTCGCAACCGGCGGCCGCGACTTCGACAGATCCCTGCCGGCGGTCGTCTTCCTCCATGGCGCCGGCTTCGATCATTCGACCTGGGCGCTGCACACCCGCTGGTTCGCACATCACGGCTTTGGCGTGCTGGCGCCTGATCTGCCCGGCCACGGCCGTTCGCCCGGACCTTCGCTCGGCAGCATCGCCGAGATGGCCGACTGGACGGCGGCCCTGCTCGATGCGGCCGGAGCGACGAAGGCGCATCTGATCGGCCATTCCATGGGCTCGCTAATCTCGCTGGAGACGGCCGCACGTCACCCCGACAAGGTGTCCGCGCTCAGCCTGATCGGCACGGCCGCGACCATGACGGTCGGCCCGGATCTGCTGAAGGCGGCCGAAGCCAATTCGCAGGATGCAAACGACATGGTCTCGATCTGGGGCCTCGGCTTCAACGCCGAGCTCGGCGGCAGCCTCGCACCGGGCCTGTGGATGCATGGCGGAGCGCAGGCTGTGTTGAAACACTGCGAGCCGGGCGTGCTGTTCAGGGATTTGTCGGCCTGCAATGCTTACGCGAATGCGCTTCAAGCAGCCGCGAGCGTGAAGGTGCCTACGACGCTGATCCTCGGCGAGCGGGACATGATGACGCCGGTGAAGGCCGGCAAGGCACTCGCGGCGGCGATCCCGCATGCGAAGACCGTCGTGGTACCCGGCGCCGGTCACATGATCATGGCCGAGCGCCCGGATGAACTGCTGGTGGCGCTCAGGAACTGAAAGGATCAATCGTCCATCTTGCGCGTTGCGGTCAGATATCCCTGTGAAGATCCAGAGGGAACAGGACCCATGCCAAGACAGGAAGTCATTCGCAAAGCCAGGCAAGACAAGCGTGCCGGTAAATCGGCAACCACGCAGGCCGGCGAATTCGTCAAGGACCAGATCGACAAGATCCGCAAGGGCAAGCATGGCGCGCGCTCGACGAAACAGGCCATCGCCATCGGTCTGTCCGAAGCGCGCCGCGCCGGCGTCGATCTCCCGCCGCCGCGAAAAGGGCGCGTCAAGAAGGCGACGCGACGCAGCGCCAAATATGCCTATGAGGTCGGTCAGGGCAAGCGCACGCCGAAACGCCGGCCGCGCGTGTCGCGAGCCGTCGAAAAGGTTTTGAAGAAGGAGCCGCGCTCGACCGCGTCGCGCAGTGCACTATCGAAACAGGGCAAGCGTGCTGCGAGCCAGCGATCCGCCGCCTCGCGTTCGGCCACCGCGCGCAAGGCAAGCCGTACCAAAGGCGCCAAGGCCCGCTCCACCGCCGCGAAGAAGGCGGCACGCACCAGGGCGCGCCGCCGGAGCTGATCAGTTCGCGCGCCGGCTCGTTCGGAGAGCACGTTCTCCCTTCTCCCCTTGCGGGAGAAGGTGGCGCGAAGCGCCGGATGAGGGGTTTTGTCCAAGCATAACGTTTTCCGTGAGGACAGAGACCCCTCACCCGTCTCGCTGCTACGCGGCGAGCCACCCTCTCCCGCAGGGAGAGAGGGGAAGAACGAACTCACCACATCGTCGCGGCCGCACGCTCGGGCCAGATGCGATCGTACTCCGCGCCGCCGACCCTGTTCTCGCTCATCTCGGCGAGGATCTGGCCGGGCGTCGGCAGCGTCTTGGGGTCGATGCGCTTGTCGGGATTCCAGAGGTCGGAACGGACGATGGCGCGGGCGCACTGGAAGTAGATTTCGTCGACCGTCATCACCATGACGCTGCGCGGCGCCTTGCCGCCAACCTTGAAAGAGGCGAGCAGCTCGGGATCGATGGAGAGATGCGCCCGACCATTGGCGCGGACCGCATTGCCGGAGCCGGGGATCAGGAACATCAGCGACACCCGTGGGTCGCGCACGATGTTGCGCAAGGAATCGACCCGGTTGTTGCCGCGGCGATCCGGCAGCATCAGCGTCTTCGGATCGTGAATGCGGACGAAGCCGGAGAGATCGCCGCGCGGCGAGCAGTCGATCCCCTCGGGTCCGATGGTGGCGAGTGCGGCGAACGGCGCCTTTTCGATGAAGACGCGATAGAGCGGGGTGACGTGGTCGGCGACTTTCACGGTCGAGGCGTCGTTGGTGACGCCGTAGATGGCCTCCAGCTGCTCGACCGTTTCGATCACCGACATTCCAGTCTCCTTGCTGTGCCGGCTATTCGAGCCAGCCTTGATTCCTGATCACGCGCAGAAGCTGACGGCCATGATACTCCGCGCTGCCCGCGTTGAGTATGGTGACATCGGCCTGCGCCGATGCGTCGTCGACGCTGCGCGTCAGCCGTTCCGCGATATTGCCGTCACTGTGCCGGGCGCGGGCGGCAAGCCGCTGCGCCAGCACATCCGGCGGCGCAGTGACCGCGACTACCACGACGCTTGCATAGGTCTGGCGCAGCGCGCCGATCACCGTGCGCGAAACATTGGCGACGACGGCGCGTCCGGCACGAATGTCGTCGTTGAGGTCGAGCGGCAGCGCGTAGCAATGCCCATGCGCCTCCCAATGCACGGCGAATTCGCCATGCTCGTGCGCGCGACGGAATTCGTCAGGGCTCACCGCAATATTGTCTTCGTCGGCCGAGGATTCGCGCGTCACGAGACGGCGCGGGAAGACGATGTCGTGATCCTCGATGCACGCCGCCCGCGCCAGCCGCAGCAGCGTATCCTTGCCGGCACCGCTCGGACCGACCACGAGCACGAGCCGCCCGGGCCCGATCGCACCCGTCGTCTTTCCCGCCACGGTGACGGTATCGCTCATGCGACGCGGCTCCCTTCGCGCCAGACACTGCGGACCGCGGGGACGTGGCCTGCGACGTGCACGCGAATCAGATCGGCACGCTTGCCGACGGAAATCTCACCGCGGTCGGACAGGCCGACCGCCTCGGCGGGCGCCTTCGTCACGGTGCGGATCGCCGCCGCAAGGCTGATCGCGGGCACGTGCTCGGGCAAATGCAGCGCAGCCATCAGAAGGCTCGAGGGAATGTAGTCCGACGACAGGATGTCGAGCAGGCCCTCGCGGGCGAGATCGACCGCGGCGATGTTGCCGGAATGCGAGCCGCCGCGCACGACGTTCGGCGCACCCATCAGGATGTCGATCCCGGCCTCGTGCAGGCCGCGCGCGGCCTCCAACGTGGTCGGGAATTCCGCCACCGAAACGCCATCGCGCACGGCGTCGACGACGTTCTCCTCGGTGGTATCGTCATGGCTCGCCAGCGGGATCTTGTACTTATGTGCCAGCGCCACGATCTCGCGCATGTTGGTCGCGGCATAGGCCTTCTGATACTCGAAACGCTTCGCGAACAGTTCGTCGAGCTGGGCGTCGGTCTTGCCGCCGCCCTTGCCGCGGTAATAGTCGCGCAGCTTGCCTTCGTCGCGGAACTGGCGCTGGCCGGGGGTGTGGTCCATTAGCGACATCAGCCGCACGTCGGGACGATCGATCAGCTTCCTGGCCTCCTCGACCACGCTCGGCATCGGGATTTCGCAGCGCAGATGCAGGAAGTGATCGGCGCGCAGCAGGTCGGCATCGCGCGCGGTCGTGATCGCCGCGGCAAGCACGCCGGCGCGCCCGTCGACTTCCTCGGCGCCGTCCTCGCGCCAGACCCGGAGCGAGTCGAACACCGTGGTAATGCCGGAGGTCGCGAGCTGGCCGTCATAGGAGACGACGGCAGCGATCGGATTCCAGAACACTTTTGGCCGCGGCACGTAATGCGCTTCGAGATGGTCGGTGTGGAGCTCGATCAATCCCGGCATGATCAAATCGCCGCCGGCATCCTCTGAGCCCGCAGGCGCCCTGCCCTCACCGATCTCGGCGATGCGTCCATCGGCGAGGGCAAGCCAGCCCTGTTCGATCACGCGTTCCGCCAGCACGATCCTGGCGTTGGCGATCACGATGTCCTTCTTGGCGTTCATATCCATTTCCTTCAGGCCGCGGCGGCGAAGCTGGTGACGTCGACGATGCGGTCGGCAATCTGATGACGGATTTCGTCGTCATGGACAATGGCGACCATGGCGACGCCCTGGCGCTTCTTCTCGGCGACCAGTCCGACCACGACAGCGCGGTTGGCGGCGTCGAGCGAGGCGGTGGGCTCGTCGAGCAGCAGGATCGGCAGATCCGAGATGAAGCCGCGCGCGATGTTGACGCGCTGCTGCTCGCCGCCGGAGAAGGTCGCGGGCGGAAGCTGCCAGAGCCGCTCGGGGATATTGAGCCGATGCAGCAATTCGCCAGCACGGGCTTGCGCCTCAGCGCGCGCCAGACCGTTGACGATCAGGGGCTCGGCGACCACGTCGATGGTGGCAACCCGCGGCACCGCGCGCAGGAACTGGCTGACATAGCCGATGGTGGCGCGGCGGATGTTGAGGACCTCCCGCGGCTCGGCGGTGGCGAGATCGATCACCTCGCCGCGATGGCGAATGCCGATGCGGCCGGAGTCGCAGCGATAATTGCCGAAGATCATCTTCAGGATCGATGATTTTCCGGCGCCTGATGGCCCCGACAGCACGACGCATTCGCCCGGGTTGACGTGGAAGGTCACGCCGCTGACAACAGGCAGTTCGATGCCGCCCTGCAGGTGCATCGTAAAGCTCTTGTTGGCATCAGTGATGTCGATCATGGCGGTCATTGGAAAACTCTTCCTGGAAGGCTCATGGCGGCAGAATCGAGGAGACGAGGAGTTGGGTGTAGGGCTCGCGGGGATCGTCGAGCACCTGATCGGTGAGGCCCGTCTCGATGACGCGGCCGCCCTTCATCACCATCACGCGGTGCGACAGCAGGCGCGCGACCGCGAGATCATGGGTGACGATGATGACCGCGAGATGCAGCTCGGCGACCAGGCTGCGCACGAGGTCGAGCAGGCGGGCCTGCACGGAAACATCGAGGCCGCCGGTCGGCTCGTCCATGAACACCAGCCGCGGCTCGGTGACCAAGTTGCGGGCGATCTGGAGACGCTGGCGCATGCCGCCGGAATAGGTCCGCGGCGCATCGTCGATGCGTGCGATGTCGATCTCGACGCGGGTCAGCCAGTCCGACGCGGTATCGCGGATGCGACCGTAGTGATTCCAGCCCACCGCCATCAGCCGCTCGCCGACATTGGCGCCGGCCGAGACCGCCATGCGCAGCCCCTGCGCGGGGTCCTGGTGGACGAAGCCCCAATCGGTGCGGAACAGGAAGCGTCGTTCGGCCTCGCCCAGCGTGGCGAGATCGCGGGCGACGCCGTCGCGCATCCGATAGGACACCTGGCCGCCGCTGGCCGCGAGCTGGCCCGACAGGAGCTGCAGCAGGGTCGATTTGCCCGAGCCGGATTCGCCGACGATTGCCAGCACTTCGCCGGGATAGAGCGAGAACGAGACATCGCGGCACGCGGCGATGCGGCCATAAGATTTGCTGAGCGACTCGGCAACGAGCAGTGGCTCGTCATTCTCGAGCATGTCTTGATTAGCCATTCGATGCCTCCTGCGCCTTGTCCTTGTACGGCGCGGCGCTGAGGCTGCCGTGATGGCCGGCGGCCTGGCGGCCCTCGCAATAATCGGTGTCGGAGCAGACGAACATGCGCCCGCCCTTGTTGTCGGTGACGATCTCGTCGAGATAGGAATTTTCCGCGGCGCACAGCGCGCAGGGCGCATTGAAGCGATAGGGCTCGAAGGGATGGTCCTCGAAGTCGAGCGACACGACTTGCGTATAGGGCGGGATCGCATAGATCCGCTTCTCGCGGCCGGCGCCGAACAGTTGCAGCGCCGGGCAATTGTCCATCTTGGGATTGTCGAATTTCGGCGTCGGCGACGGGTCCATGACATAGCGCGCATTGACCTTCACCGGATAGGCGTAAGCCGTCGCGATGTGGCCGAAGCGGGCGATGTCCTCGTAGAGCTTCACATGCATCAGGCCGTATTCGGCGAGCGCATGCATGCGCCGCGTCTCGGTCTCGCGCGGCTCGAGGAAACGTAAGGGCTCCGGGATCGGCACCTGATAGACCAGTACCTGATTCTCGTGCAGCGACGTCTCCGGAATGCGGTGGCGGGTCTGGATCACGGTCGCATCTTCTGTGGCCGTCGTCGTGGCGACGCCGGCGGTCTTGGCAAAGAACTTTCGGATCGAGATCGCGTTGGTGGTGTCGTCGGAGCCCTGGTCGATCACCTTCAGCACGTCCTGCGGCCCGAGGATCGCAGCGGTGACCTGGACGCCGCCGGTGCCCCAGCCATAGGGCATCGGCATCTCGCGGCTGGCGAACGGCACCTGATAGCCGGGGATCGCGATCGCCTTGAGGATCGCACGACGGATCATCCGCTTGGTCTGTTCGTCGAGATAGGCGAAATTGTAGGCGGGCGCGTTCATTCCGCGGCCTCCTTCATGGCGTCGGGCGCATTGGCATCAGTGAATTCCTTGCGCAGCTTGCGCAACAGGCCGAGCTCGGACTGGAAGTCGACATAATGTGGCAGCTTCAGATGCTCGACGAAGCCGGTCGCCTGGACGTTGTCCGAATGCGACATCACGAATTCCTCGTCTTGCGCCGGTGCGAGCGCCTCCTCGCCGAGCTCGCGGGCACGCAGCGCGCGATCGACCAGCGCCATCGACATCGTCTTGCGCTCGCTCTGGCCGAAGGCAAGGCCATAACCGCGCGTGAAGCACGGCGCTTCGGTCGCGGAGCCCTTGAACTGGTTGACCATCTGACACTCGGTGAGCTCGATCGAGCCGAGCGGCACGGCGAAACCGACGTCTTCCGCCGAAAATTCCACCTCGACCTCACCGAAGCGAATCTCGCCGGCGAAGGGATGGTTGCGGCCGTAGCCGCGCTGGGTGGAATAGCCCATCGCCAGCAAGAACCCTTCGTCGCCACGCGCGAGATTTTGCAGGCGCAGGTCACGATCCGCCGGAAAGTTCAGCGGCTCGCGGGTGAGGTCGCCGACGCTGGCGCCCTCTTCCGCTTGCGGCGAGGATTCGATCAGCCCGTCGCGGCCGAGAATGTCAGTCACGCGCGGCGTCGGCGCCGTGGATGCTTCGGCCGTCGCCGGCGCTTCCGGCACAAAGCCGTCGGCGAGCGAGGGATCGAGCAGGCGGTGGGTATAATCGAAAGTCGGGCCGAGGATCTGGCCCCCGGGAATGTCCTTGAAGGTCGATGACACCCGCCGCCGCACCCGCATCGCGCCGGTCTCGACCGGCTCGCTGGCGCCGAAGCGCGGCAGGGTGGCGCGGAAGGCGCGGACCAGAAAGATCGCCTCGATCAGATCGCCGCGCGCCTGCTTGATGGCGAGCGCCGCAAGCTCGCGGTCGTAGAGCGAGCCTTCGCTCATGACGCGGTCCACGGCGAGGCCGAGCTGCTCCGAAATCTGGTCGAGGGAGATTTCCGGCACGCTTTGATCGCCGCGCCGCGCACTGGCGAGCAGGCGATGGGCGTTCTCGATGGCGCGCTCGCCGCCTTTGACTGCGACATACATGCTTAGCTTCCCTTGCTCACGACGCGCGTGGTGCGCGGGATCGCAACCACGGCGCTATCGGCGACCAGCACCACATCAACGCCGCGCGGAAACAGCGCTTCGTTGACGCGCAGGCGCTCGAACAGGTCGAACGGCTTGATCGACGCCTGAAGCGTCGCGACACCGTCGATGCCGGGGCCGCGCAGCGCGAAGCCGCGCCCCGAATCCAGGCTCTCGACCTGAAGAATCAGCGTGGTCGACCGATCCGGATATTCGCTGGTGCCCAGCGCGAAGCGCTCGAGCGAAGGCAGCGCCCCGCCGTCGCTGATCAGCGCGAAGCTTGCGATCGAGGAATCCTGCACCACCGGCGCGCCGGTATGGAATTTCAGCCATTTAACGAGGTCGGTGCTTTCCGACATGCGCGCATCGAGCCAGAGCGGCGTGTCGTGATCGAACAGCGTCAGCGCGATCGCGGCCGTGCCGCGCATCATCGTCTGAGGCGCTCCTGATGTCGGCACGATGCGCTGCACCGAGCCCGGCCGCGCCATCGCGTCCATGACCGAACGAAAGGTCGATTGCGCCGACAGCACCTTGTCGACGAACCCTGGCGGCAGTTCCGCAATCGTGGTCATGATCTCACCCTTCACCGCGCACCATGGTGTAGAAATCAACCTTCGTCGCGGCGGTCTCGGCCGCCACCTGCTTGCGCCTGATCATCAGCTGCTCACGCAACGGCGCGATGATCTCCCGCTCCACCGCGCCGCCGAAATCGCTGGACTGCACCAGCGCATCGCACAGCGCGATCAGCCGCGCCTTCTCACCGTCGCGACCGAGCGTGTAACCGAAGCCGACCTCGCCGCTCGCAAGCCGCACCGCGGCGCGCGACACCGTCGCTTCGCCGAGATTGAACGGCGCACCGTCGCCACCGACGCGGCCGCGCAGCATGACGAGGCCGTTTTCCGGCGCGCGCAGATCCTGATGCGCCGGCAGGGCGAAGGCGCGGAGGCGAGCGGCGATCTCGCCCGCCTCCGCGTGCGCCAGCACGGCCATTGCGGCCTGGCGCTGGGCTTGCTGATTGTTGTGCTGGGTCACCAGATCCACCGAACTTTTCTGCAAAACTTGCCGAATCCAAGTTGTCTATGATACTAGACAACTTGATACCGGAGCGCCATGACTGTTTCGTGACAAAGGCGTGATTTCTGGAGTAGCTTGCCGGCCACATGAGCATGCAGGACACAGCTTCCTCCGGCGTCGCGTTGTGGCGCCTCGTTGCCGACGGCATCGAGCGCGGCATCGCCGACGGCCGCTTTGCGGCCGGCGACAAGCTGCCGGGCGAGGTGGAGATCGCCGAAACCTATCGCGTGAACCGCCACACCGTGCGGCGCGCGCTGGCAGCGCTTGCCGAGCGCGGCATCGTGCGGGCCGAACGCGGCAGCGGAACCTATGTCGAGGCGCAGAAGCTCGCCTATCCACTGCGCTCGCGGACCCGTTTCTCCGAGATCGTCGGCGCCGACGGCCGCGAACCGCATGGCCGGTTGATCGAGGCGTCGGATGATGTCGCGACCCGCGAACTCGCGCGCGAACTTGGATTGAAGGCCGGCGCACCGTTGGTGCGGATCGAGGCGATGCGCCTCGCCGACCGCACGCCGATCTGCGTCTCCACGACGTGGCTGTCGGCGCAGCTGTTCCCGGGTGCGGGCGAGATCTTTGCCGCGACCCGCTCCATGACGAAATTGCTCGAGCATTACGGCGTCCGCGACTATCGCCGCGGCGCGACCCGGATCACCGCCGGCATTGTCGATGCAACCGACGCCGCACGGCTCGATCTGGCGCTGGGACGGCCGATCCTGGTGGTCGACGCCACCGACCAAGATCTCGACGGTAAGCCGCTGGTGACCAAGCATTCGCGCTTTGCCGCGGAGCGGGTGGAGTTTCTGGTGGAGAACGGGTGAGAATGGTAGGGTGGGCAAAGGCGCGCTTGCGCCGTGCCCACCATCTATCCAACGCTGCGATTAAAGTGGTGGGCACGCTTCGCTTTGCCCACCCTACGAGATCGATGATCAGGCCACCGCCCTTCGGCCGATGATCGCAAAGCGGAGTTTGCCCGAGACGAAATCGATCGCGGCGACCGCGACCAGGATCATCAGGATCAGAAACGACACCTTCTGCCATTCCAGCACGCGAATCTGCTCGGCGAGCTGGAGGCCGATGCCGCCGGCGCCGACGATGCCGATGATGGTGGCCGAGCGCGTGTTGGATTCGATGAAATAGAGCACCTGCCCGGCGATCACAGGCAGGACCTGCGGCAGCAGGCCGAAGCGAATCTCGTGCAGCGCGCTGCCGCCGGAGGCGCGGATGCCCTCGACCTGCTTCTGGTCGGCGCCCTCGATCGCCTCCGAAAACAGCTTTCCGAAGGCACCGAAATCGGACACGGCGATGGCGAGCACGCCGGCAAACGGGCCGAGCCCGACCACGTTGATCCACACCAGCGCCCAGATCAGCGTATCGACGCCGCGGATCGAATCCAGGAAACGTCGAATCGGGAAGCGCAAAATGCTCGACGGCACGACGTTACGCGCGGCAAGAAGACTGACTGGCAGCGCGAACACCGCCGCCAGTGTCGTGCCGAGCAGCGCGATCGACAACGTCTCGCCCAACGCCTTCAGATAGATCGGCAGCGACGAGCCGGGATCCGGCGGGATCATCATCAGGCTGATCCAGCCGAGCTGGCTGAGCCCGGCGACGAAGCGCGAGGGCGAAAAATCGAGATCGATGAGGCCATAAACCAGGATCGCGAGCGCCGCGACGATCATCGCCGGCATGGCGAGCCGCGCCGAGGCCGGCCGGTCGAACACATCAGGGTAGCGCGCGCGAAGCTCTCGCGTGTCGATCTCCTGCGGCCCCGTCACGTCCGCGCCTCCTTGCCGAACAGGCGGCCGCGCAGCCAGCCGGTGCTGATGTCGATGATGAAGACCGTGACGATGATGGTGAGCAGGATCGCGCTGACGTCCGAGTAATAGAACTTGCGGATGGCGACGACGAGCTCCTGGCCGATGCCACCGGCACCGACGAAGCCCATCACGGAGGCCTCGCGGACATTGATCTCGAAACGCAGCAGCGCGTAGCTGGCATAGCCTGCCGTGACCTGCGGCAGGATGGCGAAGCGCATGCAGGAGAGCCAGCTCGCGCCGGTCGAGCGGACGCCTTCGACCGGTTTCATGTCGGCGTTCTCGACGATCTCCGAGAACAGCTTTCCGAGCGCGCCGGTGGAGTGAATCGCGATTGCCAGCACGCCCGCCATCGGTCCGAGGCCGAACGCGATCACGAAGATCAGCGCAAACACGATGCCGGGCACCGTGCGCGCGAATTCGAGCAGACGCCGCACCACGAAACGCACCCAGGGCGCGGGCGAGGTGTTTTCAGCCGCGAAGAAGTTCAGGCAAAAAGCAAAAGTCGCGCCGATCAGCGTGCCGACATGGGAGATCAGCAGGGTCTCGCCCAGCATCTTCAACCATTTGCGCCAGCCCCAGAGCCATTCGCCGACATCGGTCCAGACCCGCTGGCCGGTGTCGAGTGTGAGGATGCGGTCGAAATAGCTGATGAAATTGCCGTAATGGGCGAACAGCGTGCGCAGATTCACTTCCGCGCCGATCGCCGCGAGACACAGTGCTGCGGCGAAGATCATGGCTCCAAACAGGAGTCGGAGCCGCTTGCGCGCGACCGCCTGACGATAGGCGGCGTTGAGCACGGCGAGCTGCTGCTCGGGAAGGATCGAAACCGCGACGGTCATCTGGTCAAGGTGAATGTTCACTCAAAAAGAGAAAGAGCCGGGTCCATCGACCCGGCTCCAGTGCGTCGTCCCGAAACTCAGGACGCCTTCTTCTTACGCAGCGCATCGACGAACTTGATCAGTTCGATCGTGCCATCCCAATCCTTGGTGGTCGCGGGATGAAAACCCTTCTTCTGGCCGTCCTGGAGGCGATCGAACGCAGCCTTGTCCTTGGCCGGCGCGTCGAAGAACGCCTTGGCGATCGCGGCCTTGGCCTCTTCCGGCAGATCGGAATTGTAGGCATAGGGGCCGTTGATGATCGGCGCCGACTTGTGGATGATGCGGAAATCGTCCTTCTTCATCGCCGAGCCGTCGGCATTCTTCAGCATGCCCTTAGTCAGCATCTGCGCCAGCGTCGAATCGTCGTCGCTGGTCCACTGGTTGGCGGCAACGTCGACCGTGCCCTGCGCCAGCGCCAGGATCGCGTTCTCATGGCTGCCGGTGAAGACGACCTTGCTGAAATAGGTGTCGGCGTCCGCGATGCCCAACTTGTCGAGCTCGAAGCGCGGCACGTTGTTACCGGAGGTCGAGTTCGGGTCGACGAGGCCGAGGTTCTTGCCCTTGAGCTGGTCGATGCTCTTGTAGGGGCTGCTCGCCTTGACGAAGAACGCCGAGTAATAACCAGTGGAGCCGTCGGCGTTGATGTCGTTGGCGAAGGCGTCGGTCTTGACGCCGGTGAGGCGGGCTCGGGCGAACGACGCCGAGCCGTAGCTCGCGATGTGGATGTTGCCGGCGCGCTGGCCTTCGATCACGGCCGCGTAGTCGTTGGCGATGCGCAGCGTGACCTTCACGCCCAGTTCCTTGGACAGGTAGCTCATGAACGGCGCCCAGCGCTCGGTCACGCCCGAGGCGTTTTCCGCCGGAATGACCGCGAAGGTCAGCTCGGGATATTTGGCCTTCCAGTCCTCGGCGGAGGCTGAAGTCGTGAACGCGAGCGCGGCGGCGCCGGCAAGAATCAATCTGCGAGTGATCATGATACCCTCTTCATCGGTTGGGGTCGGTTGACGCAAAACTGGTGACTATTGATGCGGCGCGGCTCAGGCGGCGGCCGCCGTTCCAAGCGCCGGAATGCCCTCTCGCACCGGCGCAGGCATGCCGCCCATGACATCGGCGGCTTCGAGATCGTAGAGCTCGCGCGCAACGTGCTCGGTCAACTCCGCCGGCGCGCCGTCGAACACCACGCGACCCTGCGCCATGCCGATCAGGCGGTCGCAATAGCTGCGCGCCAGGTCGAGCGAATGCAGATTGCAGAGCACGGTGATGCCGAAGTGCTTGTTGATCCGCAGCAGGGCATCCATCACGATCTTGGTGTTGCGCGGATCGAGCGAGGCAATCGGCTCGTCGGCGAGGATGATGTCGGGCTGCTGCACCAGCGCCCGGGCGATCGCGACGCGCTGCTGCTGGCCGCCGGAGAGCTGATCGGCGCGCTGGGCCGCGAGCGGGGCGATATCGAACTGTTCGAGCGCGGACATCGCCAGCGCCTTGTCCTGCTCGGGCCAGGTCTGCGACAGCGAGCGCCAGGCCGGCATCGTCGCAAGCCGACCCATCAGGACGTTGGTGAGGACATCGAGCCGGCCGACCAGATTGAACTGCTGAAAGATCATCGCCGAGCGCGCCCGCCACTGCCGCAGCTCCTTGCCGCGCAGCGCCGTGACGTCGAGGCCGTCGAACAGGATGCGACCCTGCGAAGGGGTCGCGAGACGGTTGATGGTCCGCAGCAGGGTCGACTTGCCGGCGCCGGACCGTCCGATCACGCCGACGAAACCGCCGGGAGAAACTTGAAACGAGGCATCGTCCACCGCGGCTTTCACGCCGAAGCGACACGTCAGACCTTCAACCACCAGCATGCAGGGCTCCAGAGTAGCTGGGACCCACCGCTAACGCCGGCGCTTGACACTTGTGTGACACGGACATTGCGGTGCGGCGATCCTACACACCTCATCCACACCTCATCCCCTGTCATCGCGTCGTCATGACATTGTCATCAAGCCGCTCGAAGAGAAACGCCCGCCCTCTCGTTCGGATAGCAACATGGCCGCCAAAGCTCTTTCGGTCCAGCCGACCATCGATCCCTCGGCGACGCTGCACGACACCAGGCTTGGGGCCTACACCGAGGTCGGCGCGCGCACGATGCTTCACGAGGTGACGATGGGCGATTACTCCTATGTCGTGAACGACGCCCAGATCACCTACACCACCATCGGAAAATTCTGCTCGATCGCGGCGATGACGCGAATCAATCCGGGCAATCACCCGATGCACCGCGCCACGCAGGCGCACTTCACCTATCGTTCGAGCGCCTATTTCGAAGGCGAGAGCGACGACACGGACTTCTTCGACTGGCGGCGCCAGCACCACGTCCATATCGGCCATGACGTCTGGATCGGCCATGGCGCGATCGTGCTGCCGGGCCGCAACATCGGCACCGGCGCGGTGATCGCGGCCGGCGCCATCGTCACCAGGGACGTTCCGGCCTACACCATCGTTGCCGGCAATCCGGCGCGCATCGTTCGCCGGCGGTTCTCGGAAGACGTCGCCGGACGGCTCGCCAGCCTCGCCTGGTGGGATTGGGATCACAACAAATTGCGTGCAGCATTGCCCGATTTCCGCAAGCTCGGCATTGAAGATTTCCTCACGACGTATGAAGCACGAGCGAATTCTCTCAAGGGTCCTCTTGGCAGCAAATCAAGCGCGGTCGCGTGACAGACATTTTTCTTGAGGGGGGCCGGACCCTGATCGGCTCCGAGCTGGTGGAGACGTCGCTTGCGTTGTCCGGACAGGACATCGCCGAGATCGATGCGTCTCGCGGGCGGGCCCGGCTTGCGATCGACGCGCGCGATCTGCTGGTCCTGCCGGGCATCGTCGATCTGCATGGCGATGCCTTCGAGCGGCAGATGATGCCGCGCGCCGGGGTCGACTTTCCGATCGACGTGGCGCTCGCCGACAGCGACCGCCAGGCGATCAGCAACGGCATCACCACGGTGTTTCACGCCACGACCTGTTCGTGGGAGCCGGGCCTGCGCAGCGCCGACAATGCGCGCGGCCTGATGGAGGCGATCGAACGGCAGCGCCCGCAATTCGCCGCCGACACCCGCTTTCATCTGCGCCACGAGACCTACAATCTCGACGCCGAAACCGAGATCAGCCAGTGGCTCAGCGAGGGCCGCGTCGACCTGTTCGCCTTCAACGACCATATGGACGGCACGGTCGGGGACATGGCCAAGCCCCGCAAGCGCAATCGCATGGTGGAGCGCACCGGACTGTCGAGCGAGGAGTTCGACCGCCTCGTCGGGCGTGTGCTCTCCCGCGCCAGTGAAGTGCCGGCTTCCGTGTCACGGTTGGCCGCGGCGGCACGCGCCGCCGACGTGCGGATGCTCTCGCATGACGATGCGACGCCGGTGATGCGCCAGGGCTTTCGCGCCATGGGCGTGGCGATCGCAGAGTTTCCGATCAACGAGGAGACGGCGCGGGAGGCGGCAAGCCACGGCGACGCCATCGTCTACGGCGCGCCGAACGTCGTGCGCGGCGGCAGCCACACCGGCTGGACCAAGGCATCCGACATGATTGCCAAAGGGCTCTGCTCAGTGCTGGCCTCGGACTATTACTATCCCGCGCAGCTGCTCGCTGCGTTCCGCCTCGCCGCCGATGGCGTGCTGCCGCTGACCAAGGCCTGGAACCTAGTCTCCGCCGCGCCCGCGCGCGCGGCCGGCCTTGCCGATCGCGGCGTGCTCGCGGAAGGCCGACGCGCGGACATCCTGCTGGTCGACGACAGCGTGCCGCTGCGGCCGCGGCTGATCGCCGTGATATCAGGCGGCAAGCTCGTGCATCTCACCGACGCGACGCGGTTGCTCGGCATGGCAGCTACCCCGCGCGAAGCTGTCGTCGCGGCATAAACCCGCTATGCTCGGACGATGACAAGTTTCCCCCGCTACGCGATCTATTTTGCCGCAGGCGTCGACAGCGCCCTCACCCGCTTCGGCGCGGAGTTGCTCGGCTACGATGCCTATACCGGCAACGAGCTGCCCTTTCCCGCTGACGCATCGCGTCCCGCGCCGGACTGGCGCGACATCACCGCCGATCCCCGCAAGTACGGTTTTCACGGCACGCTGAAGGCGCCGATGGCGCTCGCGCCGGACAGGACAGAGGCGGAGCTCTTGGCGGCCTGCGCGGCCTTCGCCGGCAAGGCGCGGACGATCCCGGTGATTCGCCCTATCGTCGATTCCATCAGTGGTTTTATTGCGGTCATTCCGGCTGATCCGGTCGGTGCGCTCCAAGAGCTCGCCGCCGATTGCGTCCGCGCGTTCGACGGCTTTCGCACCGCCCTGACGGCGGAGGATCGCGCGCGTCGCAAACCCGAGAAGCTCAGCGAGCGGCAGCGCGACTATCTCGACCGCTGGGGCTACCCCTACGTGATGGAGGAATTCCGTTTCCACATGACGCTGACGGGGCGGCTCGACGCGGAGCGCCGCGGCCCGATTCTGGACACGCTGCGGGGAAGGTTTGCTGCTCTCGGTCTCAAGACGCTTGCGATCGATCGCGTCGCGCTGTTCAAGCAGGATGACGCCAAAGCTCGCTTCCGCATCATCGGCGAGTGGGCCTTGACGCAGTAAGCGTCAGTGCCAGCTCGCGAGATTGAAGCCGAGCGCCACAACGCCAACCAGAATGAGGCTGGTCGACCAGATTACATCCAGATTGAACCAGCTTCGCGAGACGAACCTCAATCCCAGATGGCGGTAGACCAGCCATGCCAGGCATCCGCCGGCGCTGACCATGGCGGCAACGTGCACCAAAGACACCAGCACCGCCATCCCGAGACTCGCCTTCATCAGCGCGCCGGCGGCCTCATGGCCGGCATCGAGTTCGAAGGCCTGGCAGAGCCCGAGATAGATCGGCACGAGCATCAAGGCGGCGCCATGAGCAATGGCAACGGCAAATGACCAGAGCGCCAATTGCGTCGGCGGAATTCGTGCCAGCGCGCGCGGATGGCGCCGCTCGACCAGCCGATAGACGCCGAAGCCGATGAGGAGAAGGCTCGCGCCGAGCTGGATCGAGCGCTGCCACTCGGCCAGCACGAGCAGGAGCGCGAATGGCAGCAGTACGAGAAGTGTTGCCAGGAGATGTCCGGCCGCCAGAGCCCACAACGCACGAAAGAGCGCGCGCGGGCTCTTGTCCATGAGCCCGGCCGAAACGGCGAGCGGCCAGCCCATTCCCGGATTGACCCCGTGATAGAGACCGCTCGCAACAAGAGCGAGCCACAGCCAGCCCTGGCTCGCGTGTGCCCAATCTAGGCCGACGGGTAGCAAAAGGAGTCCGTCGAACAATCGCCGCCCTCCAGCCTAATCTGGTGCGCACGATATCCGTCGGGGAAGCTCACGAAGTAGTTCTTGTCGAGCTCGAGGCCACCATTGTGACCGACATTGGCCATGACTTCCACACCCGGAACGCCATCGGGATAGAACTGGTCATCCCAGGTGGAATAGAGCGAATTGGTCCAGTACACCCGCCTGCCGTCCCGGCTGATCTCGACCATCTGCGGACCGGCCGCAAATGCCTTGCCGTTCGGATGGGGGGTGCGGCGCGCGATGCCGCCGATGTGAACCGAGCCCGCAAGCTTCGGCTTTCGCGGATCACTCACGTCGTACTGGCGCATTTCACCCGTGCCCCAGCACGAGACATAGAGAAAACGATCATCCATCGACAGATCGATGTCGGTCACCAGCGGCGGCACGGCGCCAAAGCCCTGAAGCAGCGGCGGGAGCTTCTCCTTTGGCGCAGGCTCGGGAGGGATCGTCGCCGTCTTCTCCGCATGGAATTTTCCGCCTTCGCGCCACCAAGTCCAGATCGATGCTTCGAGATTCGTGGTGTCGACCACAACGCCTACGAAGCCGTATTCGCGAACCGGATCGTGCGCCGGCCGTACCTCCAGCGCCATCTGATGATTGGCGCCGAGGTCGATAGTCTGCACGTTGCGACGGGCGCGAAGATCCCAGAAGTGGAGACGATGGCCATATTTGTTCGCCAGCAGATCTTCCGCGACGATCCCGTTCTCGAACTGCGGCGGCAACGCCCATTCACTCGTCACCATGTAGTCGCGCGGCAGGTTCCACCAGAAATCATAGTGCAGCGTCTGCGGACCGCGGTCGATCTCCCATCGTCCAAGGACCTCGAACGTCTCGCAATCCATGATGAAGACGCCTGGAGGCCCGTTGGTGCCGTCCTTGCCGCCGCCGCCGAGCGTGCTCACATAGACGCCGTCCGGCCCGCAATGGATGGTGTGCGGCCGCGAATAGCCGGTCTTTTTGAAGACTTCCTCGGGCTCGATGATCTTGTGGATTTTGGCTTTGGTCGGATCGGGCTTGGTATCGATGATGTAAATCCGCGACGAGCGCAGCCCGGGGATGATGAGATAGCGCCGCTCGATGAAGGCATGCCCAGTGAGCGGCGACAAGGCGGAGGAGCAGGCATTCCAGCCGAAGTGATGAAACTCATCGCCCTTGTTGGGCATCGTCACGGTGTGGACGATCTGGCTGTAGGTCGGCGATCCCGGCTTGACGTCGATGACCGCGAGAGCATCCGGTTTTGAAAAATCCGGACTGAGCAGCAACGTGTAGGCAAAGTTCTCGGCAGCTGCTTCCATCGCAAGCTTGGGCGATGCGTGAAAGGTGGGATCCGGCCTCATCGTCATGGCACTGCCTCCCTGTTTCGTTGGTTCGCACCAACCTGCTTCGGAATAGCGGCATAATGAAGAGTTGTTGCGCGATGTCTCGATATGCTCCGCGGGCCTGGTTGGCGAGCGTACAATATGTCATCGCCGGGCTGCGCGAAACCGCCCGAACCGCGTTAATTCGACGCTTTCAGCCGGATGGAAGCTGGCGGGATCAGGCCAGGGCGCGCACCTCACACCGTGCATCACACTCAGTGTCGTCCCGGCCTAGTGCGCAATCGCGCACGGGAGGCGGGACACATAACCTTCGGGCGCGCTTGTCCAGGACGCCGGCAGAGGCTACTTCCCCCACCTCAACGCCAGCGCATCGCGCTCCTTGGCCAGCTCCAGCAGCCCTGCCCGCGTCGCCGGATGCAGCGGTTGCAACGGATGCCGCACCGTGTCCGACTTGATCACGCCGCCGGCCTGCATCATCGCCTTGCAGGCGATCAGGCCGCACTGGCGGTTTTCGTAGTTGATCAGCGGCAGCCAGCGTTCGTAGGCGGCTTTCGCCTCTTGGCGTTTGCCGGCGAAATAGGGATCGACGATCTGGCGGATGCCGTCGGGGTAGCCGCCGCCGGTCATCGCGCCGGTGGCGCCGGCATCGAGATCGGCGAGCAGCGTGATCGCTTCCTCGCCGTCCCAGGGACCCTCAATATCGCTGCCGCCGGCCTCGATCAGGCTGCGCAGCTTTGACGCGGCGCCCGGCACCTCGATCTTGAAATAGCGGATGTTGGAGAAGTCGCGCGCCAGCCGCGCGAGCAACTCGACCGACAGCGGCGTACCGGCGACAGGCGCATCCTGGATCATGATCGGAATATTGATCGCGCCCGACAGCACCTTGAAGAATTCGACGACGCCTTTCTCGGGCACGCGGAAGGTTGCGCCGTGATAGGGCGGCATGACCATCACCATGGCGGCACCGGCCGCCTCGGCCTGCTGGCTGCGCGCGGCGCAGACGGCCGAGCTGAAATGCGTGGTGGTGACGATCACGGGAACGCGGCCCGCGACATGCTCCAGCACCGCATGCATCACGGTCTCGCGCTCGGCATCCGTGAGCACGAACTGCTCGGAAAAATTGGCGAGAATGCACAGACCGTTCGAGCCTGCGTCGATCATGAAATCGATGCAGCGGCGCTGTCCGTCGAGGTCGAGCTCGCCGCGCGCGTCGAAGATGGTGGGTGCGACCGGGAACACGCCGCGATAGGGGCGCTGGGCCTTGTGTTGGGGCGTGACCGGCATCGAACTCTCCATCCCTGATATCTCTTACATGTGCCGCAACGCTCGCGCAGCATCACAGATGTAGCCGCCGCGTGCATCGGCGGCAATGCCGATCGCGCGACGGTGGGACGGAAGATTGTCGAAGTTATGCGGTCCTCACCGCGCCCAAAAAGCCCTCGACCGCTACGCGGAGACGATCGGCGTCGGCGGACATTTTCGTCACGGATACCGACAGGACCGAACCGGCATTGCCCGTCTCCTGGTTGAGCCTGGCGACGCTGCCGATGGTGTCGGTGACCTCGCGGGTTCCCTGCGCGGCCTGCTGGAAGTTGCGGGAGATCTCGGTGGTGGCCGCGCGCTGCTGCTCGACGGCGGCGGCGATCGCCGTCATCTTCTCGTCGATGCCGCTGATCGCGCCGCCGATCGCGCGGATGGCAGTGACCGCCTGGCCGGTCGCGCCCTGGATCTCCGCGACCTGGCGGGAGATCTCTTCGGTCGCCGTCGCCGTCTGCGAGGCGAGGCTCTTGACCTCGCCGGCGACCACGGCGAAGCCGCGACCGGCCTCGCCCGCGCGCGCGGCTTCGATGGTGGCGTTCAGCGCCAGGAGATTGGTCTGCCCTGCGATGGCGTTGATCATCTTCACGACCTCGCCGATGCGGCCAGCGGTCTGATCGAGGATCTCGACCGTCGCATTGGTCTGCGCTGCCTGCGACACGGCTTCGCGGGCCTCGCGGGCACTGGCCTGCACCTGCGCCGAGATCTCGCCGACCGAAGCGGAGAGTTCCTCAGTCGCGGCCGCGATGGTCTCGAGATTGTTGGTGGCCTGTTCGGCGGAGGACGAGACCGCCGCGGTCTGGCTGCTCGATTCCGAAACCAGCGAGCGCACGTCGGTCGCGGTGGCATCCAGCTCCTTCGTCGACGCGGCAACGCTGTGAATGACGGCTTGCACGGTGTCGTCGAAACTGCGGCAAGCCGCATCGACGGTGCCGGAGCGGGCGAGCTGCAGCGCCTGCTGCGCTTCGCGTTCCCGGCCCAGGCGTTCCGCGGTCGCGGCACTCTCGCGCAGGCTTTCGAGCGCGGCCGCCATGGTGCCGAACTCGTCGGGATACCTGGATTGCGGGACGGGCGTCGCGTAGTCGCGGGCGCTGATCTTGGCGATCGCATCCAGGATGGCGCGCACGGGGCGCATGAGGCGATTGCGGACCACGTAGACGCCGGTCAGGGTCACGGCCAGCGCGAGCAGGAACGCGAGCGACTGCACGACGAGATTGGTGAGCGCCTTGGCCTGAACCGTTTCCGCCCGGACGATCGACTGGTCGAGCGCCTTGTTCGCGACCGCGACGATGGACGCGAAGGGTGACTGACACAGCGTATTCCATTCCGCGGCGGGCATCGCGGGCTTGCCGCTGCCGTCGAAATTCTTCGTGAGGTCCCCGATCTGCTTGAGGGCACCGTCGGTCTTGGCCTTCGCGTCCGTCGCGGCCGTCACCAGCTCCGCCGCCACGCCGGGCGCAGCCAGCAACTCGGCCATGCCCGCCCAGCCGGAGGTGATCGTGCCATCCCATTGCGCGACTGATCGCTTTTGAGCGTCGTCGAGCGGCTTGCTGCTGTTGACGTTGGAGCGAAGGGACGAACAATGGATTCCATAACGATCGCGCACCTGCCAGGCGAAGCGCCGGACCTGGATCATGCGGGCGATGAAGGGGTCGTCCATCCAGGCACGGTTCGACACCGCGGTGGAGGCGAGGTTGGCCGTTTCGATCACCTTGGTGACGGCATCGTACCAGGAATTGGTCCGCTCGATCTTGCGTTCGGCGCGCGGGCGCTTGGCTTCATCGTAGAACAGCTGGAATTGCGGGGAGGCGGCGCTCCAGCCTTGCTTCAATGTGCCAGAGAGTTCGTCGCGGCGGGCGAAGTCGACGGTGGCAAGCGCGGCGCCGATCGCGTCATAGCCGCCCTGCTCGGCCTTCTCCGCCGCCTCGAGTTTGGCACGCGGATCATCCTCGCCGAGGATCGCGCTCTGGGCATCGCCGCGATTGTTGCGCAGCGCCAGCACGCCATGGAAGATCGCCTTGTCGGCGGCGGCAAGCCGCGCGGTCTCGAGGCTGTCGCTGTAGCGGCCGAACGCTCCGACCATCTGGATCGCCGTAGACGCCAGCGCACCCGCGGCCAGCAGGGCCATCAAGGTCAGCAGGAGCGAACTTACCGATTTCTTAAACATTGCCATGGTGTCGGGGCCTACGCTTTCTAGCGTCACCTTGCCCGCGACATGCCAATGTTCCGTTAAGGTTTTAATCGAACTGGCGTGAGTTTCCGACCCGACAAGCCTTCCTGCAGCCCCGGATCTCACGCAACCTTGGTGAAATCCGGCGGACGGCGTTCCGCAAACGCCGTGAAGGCCTCGCGCGCCTCGGCGGTGCGCAGGCGCAGTCCGAACTGCTCGCCTTCGGCATTCATCTGCGCGACCAGCGCCTCGCCATTGCGCATCAGCTTCTTGGTGGCGGTGAGCGCGCCGGCCGGCTGACGGGCAAGACGCTGCGCCAGCGCGAGCGCTTCGGTATCGAGTTTGTCGAGCGGCACCACGCGGTTGGCGAGCCCCCATTCCAGCGCGGACTTGGCCGGCACGGTCTCGCCGAGCGCGAACATCTCGTAGGCCCGTGCGTAACCGATGCGCGCGGGCATCAGCAGGCTGGAGGCGGCTTCCGGCACCAGCGCTAGGCTGACGAAGGGCGTCGACAATTGCGCGTTGTCGGCAAGCACGACGAGATCGCAATGCAGCAGCATCGTGGTGCCGACGCCGACGGCGCGGCCCTGCACCGCCGCAACCAAGGGACGGGTGCAGCGCGCCAGCGACTGGATGAAGCGCACGACGTTGCGGCTTCCTTCCGACTTGCCCGCTGCGACCGCGGCGAATTCGCCGACGTCGTTGCCGGCAGTGAACATGTCGCCTTCGCCACGGATCAGGATCACGCGGGCCGACGTATCGGACTCGGCGGATTCGATGGCATCGGCGAGCTTGCCGTACATCGCATCCGTCAGCGCGTTCTTCTTGTCGGGGCGCGCCAACGTGAGCGTGAGAATTCCGCCGTCGTTCTGGATCCGGACGTGCTCGGTCATGGGTCTCTCCTCTATTCCTCTGGATCTCGCGAAAGTTCTCTTAGCTCTCTTGGAAATTTGTCCTGAATGCTGGTCAGCCAGCGCGCGACGATATCGATCTCCGCACTGGTGAATCCGTCCGTCAACGCGGCGTTGACCTGTGCCGCGTTGGCTTTTGCCTGTGCGAGCGCTGCACGGCCCTTCGGCGTCAGCCAGACGCGCCAGGCGCGCCCGTCCTCCCGATCGGCCCGCCGCTCGATCAGCTTTGCAGCTGCCGTGCGGTCGACGAGGCCGGAGATGCCGGCCGGCCCCAGATCGAGCGCCGTGCCCGCCTCGCCCATGAGCACGCCGTCTTGCTTGCCGAGAATGAACAGAAGTCCTGCCTGCGCCGGCGTGACCTCGCTCGAAGGCTGCGCCGCCATCCAGCGCTGCAAGCGCCGCTGCGCAACGCTGAGCAGGTAGATCAGCCGATGATGCCCCGCGCCGGCCTCCTTATTTCGCATGCGAAATAGATAATCGAAGCGGCTCGGAATGTCAAAGCACGGCAGGCGGATCGATGTGCCGCGGCAGTCGTCGAGCAACAGGCCGCACCGGCGCACCAGGACCTCACCCACCAATCGCAATTAGGTGCCGCCGCAACGCTTGACGGTCGCTTCTTTTTGTGTTCCCTATTCGTTCTATTCAATCATAGATTGTTCCGGAGACCTTCGTGATGAACAGTATGCGTGGCCCGAACCAGCCGACCCAGCTCGTAATTCATAATGACGATGATACGCCGGACCAATTCGTGATGGATCTGCTTCGGCAGGTTTTTGGCAAATCAGACCGTGAAGCGACCGCGCTGATCACCCAGATCGAGCAGAAGGAAAGGGCGGTTTGCGGACCTTACCCCCAATCCGTCGCCGAAGCCCTTTTCAAATCTGCGCAACAATCCATCGGCCTGGCCGGCCATCAACTGCAGGTCACGCTTGAGGCGGTCACGCTCCTTGCGAACTCTGCGGCAAGCCGGGGGGACAGATGGACGTGCGTATCGGCAGCCGCACGGTCTGGCTGTGCAGCGACTGCATGCGTGCGGCGGATGAGCCCTCGAACGAACAAGAGGAAGATTTCGACTTTGCTTGCGACGTTCTCGATTGGCACCTTGCCAGCACCGCGCGCAGCAAGCTCGTGACCACGATCCGCCAATTTCCCGGCCACATGCGGGTCGATCTCCAGGCCGCGGTCGACCGGCTCTTCGGCAACGCCATCCGGCTGGTGGGATTGAACGAGGAGCAGCGCTACGAAACGCTGTCGATTCCACGACTGCTCAAGGAGGGCCGCTATGCGATCGCGATTGCCCCACTGCAATATTCCGACGTCGACGTAGGCGAGAAGAGCCCGGTCAAGTGTCTGGATAACGGATTGTGGCTGTGTGAGCAGGATCATCTCCGCTATGCGGTTTTGCTCTGCGCACACCGCGAATACAGTCGCGAGCCCGGAATTCGGATCGAGATTCTCGTGCCCGCAGGTTCCGCAGGCGCGGCTCTGGTCCAGCAATGCTTCAGTGAATTGGAAGAAGCCGTACAGGCTGCGCGGACCTATCGCGGCAAGATCCTGTCGCTCGATGCCGACTCCGACTATCGCGGTCGCTCGCGCGGCATCACGGTGCATCGCTTGCCGCAGGTCGCGCGCGACGAGGTGATCCTGCCGGAGCAGACCCTGCGGCTGCTCGATCGCAACGTTCTGACCTTCGTCAACACCCGAGACCAACTGCGCCGGCTGGGTCAATCGACACGCAAAGGCATCTTGCTGTACGGGCCGCCGGGCACCGGCAAGACCCACACGATCCGTTATCTCGCAACGCATTTGCCCGGGCATACGACGCTGATCATCACGGCCGAACAAATCGGTCTACTCGGCGCCTATATGAGCCTGGCACGGCTGCTCCAGCCGTCGATGGTGGTGATCGAGGATGTCGATCTCATCGCCCGTGACCGCGATGACATGGGGCCGTGTGAGGAATCCATGCTGAACAAGCTGCTCAACGAGATGGACGGCCTGAAAGAAGACGCCGACATCCTGTTCGTCCTGACCACCAACCGGCCGGAGGACCTCGAGGGAGCTCTCGCGGGTCGCCCCGGCCGCATCGATCAAGCTATCGAAGTGCCGCTGCCCGACGAGACTGGCCGCGGCAAGCTGGTCCGGCTCTACGGCAAAGGACTGCCAATCGAGGACGCGGTCATCGCCGAAGCGGCCCGTCGCAGCGAAGGCACGAGTTGCGCCTTCATCGAGGAGCTGATGCGGCGGCTGGCGCAAGGAAGCATCGCGCGGGACGGCGGCAACACCGTGATCTCCGCCGATATCGACGAGGCGCTTGACGACATGCTGTTCTCCGGCGGCCGGCTCAATGCGCAGCTGCTCGGCGGCGCCCAGGCGATGGCGGCGGGGTGACGCACCGAAGTGGCGCGCCTGCTAGGGCGCGCAGGTGAAGCTCGCCGCCTCTGTCACCGGGCCGCTCTTGTAGTGCGGCCACGCCGGCCAGCGGCACAGCGGCAGCGCGCGAAGCGTCGCAAAGGACGGCGCTTCGACCTTCTGCTCGGTGACTTCCAAATCGCCGGGCGCCTTGCCCTTTTCGACCCAATCGACCAGCACGCTCAGCATGTCGACATTGGCCGGCGCGCCGGAGCCGACGTGGTCGACCCCGGGCGCGGTGTAGAGCCGCGCGAACTCCGCCGTCTCGGCCTTGCCGAGCTTGCGTTCGACGTTCTCGAAATAGCGGATGCCGGCATAGGGACTCTGCGCGTAGTCCGCCATGTGTTCGAGCATGATCAACCGGCCGCCGCGGGCGCGGAAGCGGCTGAGATCGGGGTCGGTAGAATCCATCAGGCTGGAGACCTCGAGCAACCGCGCCTTGTGCTGTTCGGGCTTATACGTCGTCACGTCGAGCTTGGGATCGCGCGCGAACACATATTGAATTCCGCCGGCGCCGTAGATCCAGGCGATGCCGTTGTTGGGCGCAGGCGGTTGCGCGGGAGGCGCCGTGCCGAGCCACCACGCGACCCAGCCGCCGGTCGGGCCAACCGCCGGCGTGTCTTCACCCGACACGCCCCAGCCCGGATAATCATCGAGACCGTTGGCGAGCGGGAACGGGAATTTGTAGGTCGCATGCAACGTGTCGATCGCCTTGATCTGTGCGTCGGTGAGGCACTGATCGCCCGACTTGCCGCTGGCGCAACGCAGCGTCTCCGCCTTGAACGCCGCCTTGCAGGACACGGGATCTTGCACCAGCGCGTCATCGGAGCCATCGGCCTTGTCGCAAGCGGCCCGCACGGCATCGCCCACGAGCTTCACCTGCGCCGGATTGATCCAGCCCTCACCCATGGTCGCGAGACCCGAGCGGGTGCCGGCATGCTGCAGGCCGACCCAGTTGATGACGGGCACGCGGGCAAAGATGCCGTCGAAATCATCAGGGTAGCGCTGCGCCATCGTCAGGCCTTCGCGGCCGCCTTCAGACGACCCCATGAAGTACATCTTCTCAGGTCTCTTGCCGTAAGCGCGCTGCATCAGCGCGACCGCGGCATCGCGCACCTTCTTGTAGGCGCGATGGGCGAAATTCTCGAAGGCTTCGTCGTTGAGCGCGAACAGCTGCGGCGGCTCGCCCGGCTTGGACTCATGACCGGAATCCGTGCCGTAGGTGACGAAGCCGCGCGCGAGCGGCGACGGCTTGTCGAAGGGATAGGCCGGCGGCAGCGCCAGGCCCGTGATCAGCACGCCATTGAATCCGCCGCCGCCATATTGCAGCGAGCGGCCGTTCCATTCGACGGGCAAATTGACCTGAAACTTGATCGGGGGCGCCTTGGGATCGGCGGGATCGATATGGCCGAGCAGCTTGCAGAAGCCGGGGTTGGCGGGCGTGACGCGCCCCGACGGCGTCGGGCCGCGTTCGGCCACGGCCAGTTGCGACGGCGCCAGCAACGTCGCCGAATCCACCTTTACGGCGTCAATGCTGCCGACGAGAACCTTGCAGACGGTGTCCGCATCCTGGGCCAGCGTCGCCGCCGAGGCGGAGCTCGCGCCCAGCGCGGCCGCTGCACCCACTAGCAATGCGCACAGCTTCACATGGATTTGCGCCATCGTTTCCCCCTGATTTTCTGTTCGTTCTGCCAGGAGGCCGCATTCAAGGCGACCTGCGACCGCCCGTCAATGACGCTAGTGCTCGAACACCAGCCGCGCGCCGACGGTGCCCTCGAGACTGCGGATCTGCTGCAGCAGCGCGCCTGAATCCTGGCCGCCGAGGTCGGCGTCGAGCACGACGTAACCGAGGTCGCCGGAGGTCTCCAGATATTGCGCGGCGATATTGATGTCGCGCTGGAGGAAGACCTCGTTCAGTCGGCGCAGCATGCCGGGCACGTTGCGATGGACGTGGCTGAAGCGCGCGCCGGAGGGACGCAGATGCAACTGCACCTCCGGAAAATTCACCGCCCCCGTGGTCGAGCCGGTGATGAAAAAGTCGACCAGCTTGCGCGCCACCTCGCCGCCGATGCGCTCCTGCGCCTCCTCGGTCGAGCCGCCGATATGCGGGGTGAGAATGACGTTGCCGAGGCCCTGGACCGGGCTCTTGAAGCGGTCCGAATTCGAGGAAGGCTCGACCGGAAACACGTCGATGGCGGCACCCGCGAGATGGCCGTCGCGCAGAGCTCCCGCCAGTGCATCGAGATCGACGACGGTGCCGCGGCTGTTGTTGATCAGGAGGGAGCCGGGCTTCATCGCCCGCAGCTCTTTCTCGCCGATCATCCCGGATGTCTCCGGCGTCTCCGGCACGTGCAGGCTGACGACGTCGCTCTGCGCCAGCAGCTCTTCCAGCTTCTCGACCGGCTCGGTGTTGCCGTGGCGGAGCTTGTCGGTGCGGTCGAAATAGATCACGCGCATGCCGATCGCCTCGGCCAGCGTCGAGAGCTGCGAGCCGATATTGCCGTAGCCGATGATGCCGAGGGTGCGGCCGCGCACCTCGCGACTGCCGGTCGCCGACTTGTCCCAGCCGCCCTCATGGGCCGACACCGAGCGCGGAAAGATGCGCCGCAGCAGCATCACGATCTCGCCGATCACGAGCTCGGCGACGCTGCGCGTGTTGGAGAACGGCGCGTTGAACACCGGAATGCCGCGCTTACGCGCCGCCAGCAGATCGACCTGGTTGGTGCCGACGCTGAAGCAGCCAACGGAGAGAAGCTGGTCGGCCGCCTCCAGCACCTCATCGGTAATCTGGGTGCGCGAGCGGATGCCGAGCAATGACACGCCCTTGAGCGCCCGCCGCAAATCCTCGCCGTCCAGCGCCTTGGTCAGGCGCTCGACATTGGTGAAACCCGCGGTTCTGAACAGGTCCACGGCGCTGTCGTTGACGCCTTCGAGCAGCAGCGCCTTCGCGTTCCGCTCAGGGCTTTGGCCTGGGGCTGGCATGAAATCTCCGTGGGTCACAGCTTCGCCGCAGCTCATAGACCGCGGGGGATGCGCAGCACAATAGGGTTCGGATACGGGGAGAAGATGGCGGGGCGGTCGTCAGATCACGTAAAACCCGTGCGTTCCGTCCAGACGCAATTGGTCGACCAAGCCGTATTCCCAGTCGAGATAGGCCTGCATCGCGCGCTCGTCGACGCCGGTGCCTTCATAGGGGCGACGGTAGCGGTGGGCGGGGTTGGGCCTGGGCAGGACGTGCGGCGGGCCGACTTCGAGCGCGCCGTCATAGCCGCCTTCCCGCACATAGACCTCCCAACCCATCTGCGCGAGCCAGGACGCCGTCATGTCGGCGCGGACGCCCTTGTCGTCGGTCAGCACGATGCGCGCGCCACGCACCGGTGCGGCCATGTCGGTTTCCTGCACGAGCTGGCCGCCGGGATAGTGGCGGAAGCCCGGGAGATGGCCGGCGGCATATTCCTCGGCGTCACGCACATCGAAGCGATAGAGCGTGCGATCGGTCTGCGCGACAAGCGCAGCCATCTCGCTCGCGCCGATGTGGCGCACACCGGCGCGATAGGCGACGTCGCGGGCATTGGCCGGGCCGCCCTCGAACGACCCGATCGCACCACGCCGGTCGGCACCATGGTCGAGCGTATGCCGCGCCAGCGTCCAGCCGATGGTGCCGTTGCGCAGCGCCCGGACCTTGTTCGGCACGCCGGCATTGATCAGCGATTGGGTGCCGATGATCGAGCGGGTGCGGCCGGCGCAATTGACGATGATGGTGGTGTCGGCGTGGGGCGCCGCCTGCCCTGCCCGCAGCACCAGCTCCGCGCCGGGCACGCTGACCGAGCCCGGAATGTTCATGGTGGCGTATTCGTCGAAGCGGCGGACATCGAGGATGGCGATGTTGGCCTTGTCCGCGATGAGTTGTACCACCTCGTCGGCACTGAACGAGGGCGTGTGCCGGCGCGACTCGACCAGCTCGCCAAAGGCTTTTGAGTAGGAGTTGACGTCCTCGAAGATTTGATAGCCCGCGTCGCGCCAGGCCTTCAGCCCGCCGTCGAGCGCGCAGATGTTCGTGTAGCCCAGAGCCGCGAGGCGCTCGGCGCCGGCAGTGACCAGTTCTTCGCCATCGTCATAGAGCGCGATCGGCACATCTTTGCGCTGCAGCCTGACCTCGGCTTCGATCGCAATCCGATCGGCGGCCAAATTGGCGGCGAACAGCGGATGTCCCGTCGCGAAGCCAGCCTCGTGCCTGAGATCGAGCAGCGCGATCTCCTCGCGCAACAGCAACGCGCGGCGGATATCGGCGGGGGTGACGGTCGGAAGCTTCATGGCATGAACTCTGGGAAGTGACCATGAGCTTTTGAACCATTGTTGCGGCATTGGCTAGCCATGCCGCGTACATTCCAATTCGGTAGCCCTTGTCAGACACATCTTGTTCGAGGAGGAAGATCCTACCCGCGAACGCCTCTCGACCCGGTCGCGAGTTCATCGCGTCGGCGTCACCTCAATCACATTCGTATGTAGCGACCACTTTCGCGAAGTCGAGCCGATCGAGAGCATCGCGGTCGATCCAGAAATGAAGCGTGCATCCGATGTTGGCGTGCCAGTCAAGAAACGCGAGATCACCTTGCATCTGGAGCAATAATATATCCTCTAAGTGCTGCTCCGTCGCATCTTGCGGGCCGCTGCCATATCCCAGCATCTGATGCAGGGCGGTGTTGAAATGGCGATATTGGCCATCTCTTAGGGTCGGGGCCTTCCAATGATTTCGACGCGCGAAATTCTTCAAATAGCTGAGAGGAACTTCGTCGAGAGCTTCGACGTTCTGCTCCGCCATGCATCGGATCGTATGATTGATGGCATTGCCGAGGTCCGACGCGATTGTGGACGAATACGTATAGACGTATTGTCGGATACTCTCGTAGGTGAGCACGACGTCGGTCCACCAAGCCCGAAAGATCGCTCTTGTGTCCGCATCCACGTTATCCATCGGCGTCAGCGCCCGACAGCGCTCGAGCCATCCGATTGCGCCAGCCCGAAGGCGCTTCAATTCCGCGACTCCGTCGTCGTTGAGCGGCTTGTAGGCGTATTTGGGTGTCAGGTCGCGAACGACGTGCGACAGCACAGACCGAACCACATGATTGATCAGGAGCCAGTTGAAAGGCCAATGATCGTCCTTCTCGTATTCGGACGCCATTCTGAATTGCAGAAAATCAGGTCCTCGCGGCTCACCGGGACCCAATGCCTTGCATAATTCCGCGATCATGAGTTCGCCTCCGACGGCGTCCTCGTGGAAATAGAAGTCCCGGAACACCTGGAAAGAAAGTGGATATTTGAATTCGACCTTGGAATGAAAATCGAGCGCCGGATCGAGCCATTTGACCTGGGCGTCACCACCGGTCCCCGCCAGCGGCATTAGATCGGACGGTGGCGCGCGGTCAGGATATGCGTCACCCGCAGCAGTACCGTAGAGAATGCGGCAAGGCGGACGTCCTTCGCCCACGAACACGGAGCTGCAGAAGAAATAGAGCGTGCCTCGTTTCGGCAGCGGCGACCAACCGGAGCCCGGGACTTCGGCCAGGTCGATCTGAGCGACGAAGGTGAGCGCGACGGTCTCCAAGGTTTGGTTCGCTCTGACCTCCGCCGTCGGCCACTCGAACTGCGGAGGCAGCCTGGGAAGCCCGCCGAAGAAACTTCGCGCTGGGTACGCGAGCGGCACCGGCAGGTCACTGCGTCTCACCAGTACGGCAGGCAGCGCGGTCTCTTCGATCTCGTCGCGTTCGGACAACGCCATCAGATAACCACCACTTTAGGATGCACCTCGCCAATCGAACCATTTTACGAAGGCTCCGACAAGTGCTTCTTGTCCGCAGCGCCAACGCGATTCGTTGTCACTGTTATTCGGCGATCGCCGAACGGCAGTCGACGCGATCACTCGCCCGGCATGAGCCGGCCGAGCGGTGGCTGCGCCGGCCGCCGCAGCTTGCGGCGCGACACGTAAAGCAGGACGCCGGTGACCGCGAACAGCGGCATGAGCGCCGCGGCCACCATGAACGCGAGCTTGCCGGGCCAACCCAGAATCGCGCCGCGGTGGATGTCGAGCACGTTCGCGATGATCTTCTCGCCGAACGTCTTGTCGGCGTAGCGTTCCGCGGAGACCAGCTGACCGGTGACGGCGTCGATGCGGAATTCGTCGCGCGTGGTATCGAGCGTGGAGTCTTTCCCCCATGAGCGGATCCGTATCACCGTGCCCGGACCGGCGGGCAGCGTCAGCAACGCCTTGGAGAAGCGGCTGCCCTCTTCGTGCAGGAAGGCGGTCCACGCGCGATCAAAGCCGATCGGCTGTGCCGTCTCGCTCGCGCCGGCGGCACGCGACGCCTTTGCAGGCATCTTGGGCTGCATCTTAGCGGCGGCGACTTGCGGCCGCGACAGCAGCCAGACGACTCCGTCCTTGTACCAGTCGAACGAGTACCAGAGCCCGGTGAGCGTCATCACCAGATAGACCGGCAGGACCCAGGTGCCGATCACCGCATGCAGCGAGCGATGCAACCCGCGCCCGCTGAGCCCGAGATTTGGCTTCAGCCACATCTTCACGCTGCCTGCACGCCGCGGCCAGCGCAGCACGAGACCCGAAACCAGCATCACGATGAGGCCGAGCGCCGCGATGCCCGTGATCTGCCGTCCCCAGCCCTTGGCGTCGCCGGGAATCAACAGCCAGCGATGCAGCTTGCGCACGGTCGCGAAAAACTCTTCGCCGCGCGGCGCGCCCAGCACGCGCGCGTCGTAGGGATCAACATAGAGCGAGGACGGCCGCGCGCCCTGTTCGTCGCGGGCGAAGCGCACATGCGCCGCGGCGGACGGGTCGCTCGCCAGCGTGACGGCGGAAACCTTGCCGACATTCTGCCCCGCGGTCAGGCGCGCAACCAGCTCGTCCGGCATCAGCGCCGCTGCCTGGCGCGGCGCAACCTGCATGATGCCGCTGTTCAGATAGTCGCCGATCTCGTCCTCGAAACTCATGATCATACCGGACAGCGCGATCACAGCGAGCAGCAAAGCGAGCACGAGGCCCGCGATGGAATGGACCTGAAGCAGGGTCGCCTTGATCGCGCGCCAGGGGTCACGCATTGGCACGGGCCTTCCCGCTCGGCGCGGTCATCAGGCGGGCGTCCCTGCGCGACATGCCCATCGCTAAAACTTCACCGTCGCCGACAGCGACACCCGCCGCGCGTCGCCGATGGCGACGTTCAAATTATTGACGGCGGAGGGATAGTAGACGGTGTCGAACAGGTTCTTGACGTTGAACTGGTAGATCACCGGCGTGTTCTGGTGTTTTGTCTCATACGTCGCGAAAATATCGGCGACCACATAGGACGGCAGGAAGAAGGAGTTGATCGAATCGCCGGGGCGGTCCCCAACATAGCGCGCGCCGCCGCCGAGACGGAGTTGGCCCGGCAAGGCCGCACCGAAATCATAGACCAGATAGAGCGAGGCGGTGTTCAAGGCGACGTTTTGCAGCTTCTTGCCGAGCAACGTCAAATCCTCGGATGCCGTCACGCGGGCGTCGGTGTAGCCATAACTGCCGATCAAGGCCCAGCTGTCGGTGAGCCTGCCGGTGACATCCAACTCGACGCCGCGCGAGTGGGCACGGCCAACAGTGTGGAGTTCCACTACGTTCGCGCTGTTCGTCTTCGTCGTCTGCACGTTCTTCTTGTCGAGATCGTAGAGCGCCAGCGTTCCGGAGATACGCTTGTTTAAATCGAACTTCACTCCGGTCTCGTATGACACGCCTTCTTCCGGGGCGACATTGGAGCCGATCATGACGCCGATCGGCGCAATGGTCGAATTCGGCTTCAGCGATTCGGTGTAGCTCGCATAGAGAGAGATCTGGTCGGTCAGCTTGAAAATGGCGCCGCCGAGCGGGAGCACCTTGTCCTGGGACACATTGGTGTTGGTGACGAACGGCTTCCCGCGCCCGGCGATCTGGTCGTAATCCATGTACCGCACGCCGCCGACCAACGCGAACCGCTCTGTCAGATGCAGCGTGTCCTGGACGAACATCGACCACTGGCCAAGCTTGTCGGTCTGCGCACTGTCTGGATTGGACACCGTCGTTCCCGGTCCGATCAGACCGTAAACGGGATTGTAGACATTGAAGGCGGGAGTTACCTGCCGGATCAGATTGTCCCGGTAGATGGTGCGGTACTGGCCGTCGCCGCCGAACACCACATCATTGCGCATGTTGCCGAGCCAGAAGCCGCCGGAAATGTAGGACGTTCCGTAGCTGGCGTTGCTGAGCGAGCCCTGCGTGCCGTCGTTGCTGCGGGTCTCGGCGCCCTTCGTGAAGTTGAGCGTGGAGATGCGGAGCTGGTTGGCGCTGAAGGTTTCGGTGTTGTAGCTGTAGCCAGCGTAGAGCTTCCAGTCCTGATTGAAGCGGTGCTCGACCGACGCCTGGATCAGGTCCGACGTACCCCATGTGTTATTGAATGGCTCGTCGAGCCGGCGCGTCGTGGGCACCGCCAGCGGCGCCTTCGTCACCGGATTGAACGCCGTGCCGCGATCGAACGGATAGATGAACTCGCGATGCTCGTAGTTGAGCTGCACCGTGGTGTCCTGACCGTACCAGGCCAGCGACGGCGCAACCAGCATCTCGCGATGACGGCCGAAATTGCGCCAGTAATCCTCGCTGACGCCGTAGCCGATGAAGCGATAGGCGAGGCCCTGGTCACCAATCGGACCGGTGATGTCGAGCAAGCCGTCAGCGCCGGTTCTCGAGGCATTGAAGGCCGAGCCGAGCAGCGTGACCGAGCCATGCTGGTACAGCTCCGGCCGCTTGCTGATAGTGTTGACGATGCCCCCGGGGTCCATGATGCCGTAGAGCAGCGAGGCCGGTCCTTTCAGCACTTCGACGCTCTCGACTGCGGGATTGAAGCTGCGCCCCTGCACCAGCGGCATGCCGTTGCGCATGATCGAGCCGTCGCGGTTGTCGCCGAAGCCGCGGCGGATCACTGCGTCCTGGCTGCCGGCGAGCGTGTTGGTCTGGGTGATGCCGCTGACGTTGATCAGCGCGTCGTCGATGTTGCGCGGGAGCTGGTCCTTCAGCACCTGCGCGGGTACGACGTTGACGGCCTGCGACGTGTCGAGCGGCGAGGCGCCGCTGCGCAACGTGGTCGCGCTCGGTATCGCCCGGTAGCCGAGCTTGGCGGCCTGTTGCGCGGCGGCTTCCGCGGCGGCGCGTTCCGAGAGCGTCGGCGCTGCGGGGGCTGGATTGCGATTGCGCTGGCGCGCTGCGGCTTGCGTACGGCGTGGAGACTGCTCCGATGCACGCGCCGCTTTCGGCCGCGGTGCCGGCGCCTCCACCGTCACCGGCGGCAGTGCGGATTGGGCCTGCGCGGTCGCCGAGCTGGAGAGAAATTCGGCGAGCAGCACGGCCGCGCCGATGAGAAGACCCGCGCGGCTATCGCCGGCAAGCGTTCGACGGCCGCTGACGCGCTGGCCGTCCAGATAGACACGCACTTTCGATTCACTTCCAGGTCAGACGCAGAAGCTGGCGCGTCTAACAGCCGCTGTACGTGAAGAGAACCGCAAGCGTCCTTGAATCGCTCTAGTGTTGAATGGTTCTAGATTCCGATCGCGCTATTCGGCAATCCTCGATTGATTGCGCAGCGAGCGCGACACGCAACGCGCGAATTCACAGCACCTGTCGCGGTTTTGCGCAATCTCACGCGATGGCGGGAGCCATCAGTTCGTCGAGCTTCCGCTTCAGCGCGGTGCCGTCGGACAAGGCCCGGAGCGGCGGCCGCACGCGCAGCCAGCTCGCATCGCCCGTCTGTGCCGCGAGGATGGCTTTCAGCGTCGTGAGGAAGGATGGCGATTTCACCACGATGTCCACGGCAGCCTGCATTCGTGCTTCGACATCCTTGCCGTCGATCATTGCCTTGACCAGCTCCGGCGCGATGTTGGCCATGCCGCAGATGGTGCCGGCACCGCCGGCGGCGATCGCGCGGGTGATGTCAACCTCGTTGCCGACAGTGATGGCGAGCTCGGGCGCGGCGGCGCGGAACGCCTGGAACTGCTTGAAGTCGCCGCTGGAGTCTTTCAGGCCCGCGACCAGCTTGCCGTAGCGCTTGCGCAAATTCGCGGCGACGCTCGCCGGGATCGCGACACCCGAGATCTGCGGGATATGATAGAGGTAGGCACGCAGGCGATCGTCGGCGACGCCGTCGAGGATCGCCGCAAACGCATCCTCGATGCCTTCAGGGGTGACGCTGCGGTCGAAGTAAGGCGGCAGATACAGCACGTGTCGCAGGCCGAGGCCGAGCACGGCACGCGTCAATGCGATGCTGTCGCTGATCGCGGGGAAGCCGCCGCCGATTCCAATTCGGTCCGGCGCAACGCCGGCCTCGAGCACGGCCTCGATGGTCGCGACGCGTTCGGTGACATTGAAGGAGGTGCCCTCGCCGGTGGTGCCGAACAGCACGACACCGTCGACGCCCTTGCCGAAGAGTTGCTTGGCGTGGGCCGCGAGCTTGGCGGAGTCCACGCTACCGTCGGCGGCAAGCGGCGTCGCCGACGCCACCCAGAACCCGCGAATCGCCTCCGTCATCACACCATCCGTTGCTGTGGCTTCGGACCAAGCCCCTGATCTCGGACGATCTGAGGAGGGCTTCCCGAGGCGTTGTTTTCGCTTTACATTTCGCGTTGTACCTTACATACAACAAAGGCGCAAATCCTTTCCGTCGTCATGGCGCGCATGACACGCAGCCAGATTCCGAGGAGGTCTCGCATGAACATGGTGACCCCCATTGAACGGCCGACCCAGTTGCTTGGCGCCTTGCGCGACAAGCTCGGCGCGGCAGCCGTGCTTGTTGGCACCGACGTGCCCGCACGCAATTGCAACGACTGGAGCGCGAGCCTGCCGCAAACGCCGCTCGCGGTGATCCGCCCGGTCGACGCGCAAGGCGTGGCAGACGCGATTCTGACCTGCCGGCAGGCGCAGCTGCCGTTCGTGCCGCAGGGCGGATTGACCGGGCTGTGCCGCGGCGCATCACCTGAAGCAGGCTGGGTCGCGATCTCGCTGGAGCGCTTGAGCGGCATCGAGGAGATCGATCACGCCTCGATGACGATGACGGTGAAAGCAGGCACGCCGCTTCAGACGATCCAGCAGGCGGCCGACGAAGCCGGATTCTTCTTCCCGCTCGATCTCGGCTCGCGCGGATCCTGCGCGATCGGCGGCAACCTCTCGACCAATGCCGGCGGCAACCGCGTGATCCGCTACGGCATGACGCGCGAGCTGGTGCTCGGGATCGAAGTGGTGCTGCCCGACGGCACCATCATCACCAGCCTCAACAAGCTGATGAAGAACAATGCCGGCTATGATCTGAAGCATCTGTTCATCGGCTCGGAAGGCACGCTCGGCATCATCACCCGCGTGGTGCTGCGGCTGTTTCCAAAACCGCGCTCGACCATGGCCGCGCTTTGCGCGCTCGAGGACTATGCCGCGGTGATTGCGCTGCTCGGCGCCGCGCGAAGCGGGCTCGGCCCGCTGCTGTCGGCGTTCGAGGTGATGTGGCCGGATTACTGGGACGTGATCACGACTCGCGCCGGCGTCAAGCCGCCGGTCGCCGCAGGCCACGGCCTCTACGTGCTGGTCGAAGCGCAGGGCACCGACGAGAGCCTCGACGCGCCGCGCTTCCAAAGCTGGCTCGAAGAGCTGATGGAGCGCGGGCTGCTCGCCGACGCCGCCGTGGCGCAATCGCTGGCGCAGACGCAGGCGTTCTGGCGCGTGCGCGACATCTGCGCCGAGTTCGGCCAGGTGCTGGGGCCGCACATCTCCTACGACATCGGCTTGGCCGTGGCGCGGATGGACGAGTTCGTCACGCACTGCAAGTCCGCGCTGGCTGATGGCATCGAGGGCTGCGAGAGCGTCTATTACGGCCATATCGGCGACGGCAATCTGCATCTCGTCTCCTGGGTGACCGGCCTTGCCGTCGAGCTGCAGCCGAAGGAAGAGATGGATGCGATCATCTACGGCCTCGTGCGCGAGATGTGCGGCAGCGTCTCCGCCGAGCACGGCATCGGCACGCTGAAGAAGAAGTGGCTAGGTCATGCCCGCAGCGAGGCCGAGATCGCGCTGATGCGGACGCTGAAGGCCGCGCTCGATCCCGATCATCTGCTCAACCCCGGCAAGGTGATCTGAGAGAGCCGATGCGATCGCTGAAGCTCGATGCACCGAAATCGCTGTCGCAGCGGGTGATGCAGCGGCTGCGCCAGGCCATCATCGACGGCGAGTTCGCGCTCGGCGCCGCGATCTCCGAGGAGATGGTGGCAAACTCCTTCGGCGTCAGCCGCACCCCGGTGCGCGAGGCGATGGGCCAGCTGCAGGCGCAGGGCCTCGTTGTGATCCGGCCGCAGGTCGGCAGTTTTGTCTTTACGCCAAGCGCGGACGACATCACCGCGCTCTGCACGTTCAGGATCGCGCTCGAACCCAAGGCTGCCGAACTCGCCTTCCATCATGATCGCGCCGGTGCGATCACGACGATGAGCGAGGCGATCGCGGCGATGGAGCCGGCGATCGCGGCCAGGGACAACATCGCCTATGGCCGCGCCGATGCCGCGTTCCACGAGGCGCTGTTCGCCCATTGCGGCAACCGCTATCTCGCCGAATCCTATCAGCTCGCATCCAGTCGCGTCGCAGCACTCCGTACCAATTTGACTTCGCCGATCGACGTGCGCACCCGCACGTCCTTCGACGAGCATCGCAAGCTGCTCGATCTGTTCGCGCGCGGCGAGTTCGCCGGCTTCGCGACGCTGATGACCACGCACATCACCAATTCTGGCGTGGTCTACGCCAAAGCGCTGAAGGTGGATTGAGCGCTGCTACCGCGCGCCTTTCGTGCCGGGCCTGTCCAGAAAATCCAGCGCGGTGTTGATCTGTTCGAGCTGGTGCTCGATCCTGTCGCGGTCCTCGACCGTGGGCGCCTTCTCGAGCTGCTCGACGAGCTTCTGCTTTCGGAGCAGCAAGTTCTCTATGACTGTACTCACGGCTCCCCCATCCGCCCGAGGCGAATATCGAGGCAATATCAGGCCGGACGCGCACGCGCCAGCCGGGTCCGGCGCTAACCCTGCATCAGAATGTTCGCGAGGGCAGTTGGTTCCTGCGTGTGACGCGAGAACGTGGATCAGCTGGCGCGCCTAATGGGTCGAGCCTACGCGCGCGAGTTGCACCGGTGCGACGTGGGTACGGGTGACCGAGACCGAGAACAGCGCCAGCAGCGCGCACAGCATGCACAGCCTCATCCGCACCGTCCTGCGATCGGTGATCGGCAGGAACAGGAAAAACATCATCGCCAGGATCAGCAGCATGTCGACCACAAACATCGATCTCTCCCTTGAAACGAGGCAGAGCATGACGCGGGATAGGCTGGGCGGTATGTGGACGGCCTCACACAGCTGATGGCGGCGCTCGCGAACGGTTAACGTGTCCGCACGCCCGGGCTGCCGCCCACGGAACCGGATCTTTCACGTGCCCGTCGGTTGTATTCGCCGTCCCGGAGTCCTATGCGTATGCGCCATGGACATCCAGATCATCGCCGCCGAAAAACCCCTGATGGCGCAGGCGCGCCCGCGCAAGCCGGCGCCGTTCCTCCCGATGAGCCGGGCCGAGATGGATGCGCTCGGCTGGGACGCCTGCGACATCGTGCTGGTGACGGGCGATGCCTATGTCGACCATCCCAGCTTTGGCATGGCCATCATCGGCCGCCTGCTGGAGGCGCAGGGCTTTCGCGTCGGCATCATCTCGCAGCCGGACTGGCATTCGGCCGAGCCGTTCAAGGCACTGGGCAAGCCAAAAGTCTTCTTCGGCGTCACCGGCGGCAACATGGACTCGATGGTGAACCGCTACACCGCGGACCGCCGTATACGCAGCGACGATGCCTATACCGCGGGCGGCGAAGGCGGCAAGCGGCCGGACCGCTGCACCGTCGTCTACGCCCAGCGTTGCCGCGAGGCGTTCAAGGGCGTCCCGGTCGTGCTCGGCGGCATCGAGGCGTCGCTGCGCCGGATCGCGCATTACGATTACTGGTCCGACAAGGTGCGCCGCTCGGTGCTGGCCGACGCCAAGGCGGACCTCTTGCTTTACGGCAATGCCGAGCGCGCCGTCGTCGAAGTGGCGAACCGTCTTGCCGCCGGCGAGGCACCGCGCGAGCTCGACGACATCAGGGGCGTCGCGCTGTTCCGCCGCGTGCCTGAGGACTATGTCGAGCTGCACGCCGACGATATCGACTCCGCCGACGAGGGCGCTTCGCGGACGAAAGGCTTGACCGTGATCCGGCTGCCGGCGCTGGAGCAGGTCGAGCAGGACAAGGAAGCCTATGCGCGCGCGTCACGCGTGCTGCATCGTGAGAGCAATCCCGGCAATGCGCGGCCGCTGGTGCAGCGCCACGGCGATCGCGATCTCTGGCTCAACCCGCCGCCGATCCCGCTGACCAGCGAGGAGATGGACGCGGTCTACGATCTTCCCTACGCGCGCGCCCCGCATCCGTCCTACGGGGACGCGAAGATCCCGGCGTGGGACATGATCAAATTCTCGGTGACGATCATGCGCGGCTGTTTCGGCGGCTGCACCTTCTGCTCGATCACCGAGCACGAGGGCCGCATCATCCAGAACCGCTCCGAGGGCTCGATCCTGCGCGAGATCGAGAAGATCCGCGACAAGACGCCCGGCTTCACCGGCGTCATCTCCGACATCGGCGGCCCCACCGCCAACATGTACCGGATGGCGTGCAAGGACCCGAAGGTCGAGGCGGCGTGCCGGCGACCGTCCTGCGTTTTCCCCGAGATCTGCCCGAACCTCAATACCTCGCATGACGATCTGATCCGGCTCTATCGCAAGGTGCGCGAGACCAAGGGCATCAAGAAGGTGATGGTGGCCTCCGGCGTACGCTACGACCTCGCGGTCGAGAGCCCCGAATACATCAAGGAGCTCGTCACCCATCACGTCGGCGGCTATCTGAAGATCGCGCCCGAACATACCGAGCGCGGGCCGCTCGACAAGATGATGAAGCCCGGCATCGGCGCCTACAACCAGTTCAAGCGGATGTTCGATGCCGCGGCCGAACAGGCCGGCAAGAAATACTACCTGATCCCGTATTTCATCGCGGCACATCCGGGCACGACCGACGAGGACATGATGAACCTCGCGCTGTGGCTGAAGAAGAACCGCTATCGCGCGGATCAGGTGCAGACCTTCCTGCCCTCGCCGATGGCGACCGCGACGGCGATGTACCACACCGGCGTCAACCCGCTGCGCGGCGTGCGGCGCGGCGGCAGCGACAAGGTCGAGGCGATCAAGGGCCTGCGCCAGCGCCGCCTGCACAAGGCGTTCCTGCGCTACCACGACCCCGACAATTGGCCGGTGCTGCGTGAAGCGCTGAAGGAGATGGGCCGCGCCGATCTGATCGGCCCGCGCCCCGACCAGTTGGTCCCCGCGCACCAGCCGCCCGGCACCGGCAAGGCCGCCGGCACGCGGCGACCGGTTCGTCCCGGCGACAAGACGCAGCGGTTCACGACCAAGGGCCTGCGGGTGATGAGGTAGCGGACGAGCCCGGATCAGGTCCGGTTCAGCCTGCGGCTTTCGAGCTGCCCAAAACAAAAAACCTCGAAAACAACCCCATGCACAGTAGCCGGCATGAGCGGGATCAATGGCTTAGGTGCTTTGCGAATCCGTTGAATCTGCCGGGGGAGATAACGGAAAAACGCAAATTAGGTTTTTACGAAATATTGACTCGTCGGGCAAAACAGGCGCAAGATGCCATTGTCGCGGCACGCGTGACAGGGCGAGCCCCAACCGCTACTCCGTATCGATATCCTCGAGATCGATATCCTCGAGCTCCACACCGCGTCCCGCGCGCAGGCTCGAAGCGACCCGTCCCCGACTGAATCCATTCAACACAGCAGGCATCGGTACGCGCCCTGATGCGCTGGGGAGCGTAGTCGTAAACCCGATCGCGGGGCAGGCGGTGTCCGCTCTGTCCGCGAAACCGGACATGGCCAGTCCGGCTTTGTGAGTCAGCTACGGGCCACAAGCGGTCCTCCTCCGTCTGCGCGCGGCAGGTCAGCTGCGGGCCAATGGCGGAAGTGACTCGACGCCAATGACCGCGTCGACGACGATGATGGTTGCGAGCTATCGGCCCGTATTTATGGGTCAATGGACTCTGTGACGTGCTTGATCGATCAGCGCCTCGGCCTTCGGCAATATGCGCGCAACAACGGCTTCGGTCCCCGCCGCGTTTGGCTTGAAGTCGCCGATCTCTCTAAGCGAAGGATCGCTTACAAACGCGCCATCAAATGCAGGGTAGAATAGCACATCGTACTCGCTGGCAAGGCCGGAGAACATTGTTGCAAAGGCACTCTTGTGTTCGTCATCCAGGTCGGTGTGAGGCGCTGCTCCGCAAAGAAGCACGGCGATCCGCCACGCTTTTAGGTTTTCAATGATTGCCGCCAGGGACTTGCGCGTGATGATTGGCTCGACGGCAAAGAGCATATCAATCGCACCGAGTTCCAAGATCACCGCATCGGCATCCTCGGGAACCGCGTGACTCAATCTGGCAAGGCCCCTTGCTGCTGTGTCATTGCCCTTGCTTGCATCAACAACCGTGACCGACTGACCTTTGGCCTTCAATGCAAATTCAAGTCTGTCGGAGAACCTGCGCCCAACGGGCAGATAGTAGCCGGAAGCCAGAACATCGCCGAGTACGACGATTTTGATTACCCGTTCTTCGGAATGCAGGGCTGTTGGTGGGACCCAAGTGGCAGCAGCCACTCCGGCCAAGATGATGAACTCGCGCCGTCCCATTGCCGACCCTCTGGTCAGACACGCATTCTATTCGCATGGACAGATTGGTGGAAGAGGCTGATGTCGTATTCGGGTCACAAGCGGTCCTTCACCGGCTGCGCGCGGCAGGTCAGCTACGGGCCAGGAGCAGGCATTTGGGCCAAAGCCACTCCCGAAAAGGGCGGACGATGAAGGAGGCATCGTTTGCAGCGCGCCGAAGGTGAAGCGCTTCATACGGCCCCCCTAATCCTGATAGATTGCTAACAAGAGTTTTTCAGCCGCGTTAGATAACAAGGGTGGAGGCTTTACCGATGAAATTCAATTCTCTGTCCCTGGCCCTTGATGAATTCGCCAAAAAGAGAGCTGATGCCCTGATCTTGGTTGGTCGCATTCTACTTGCGTGGGTATTCGTTGGTAGCGCGTACGGAGCAATAACCAACTTCAGTGGCTCTGTCGGCTATTCTAAGTCGCTGAACCTTCCAGCACCTGAGCTGTTCACTCTGACGAATATCGCATTGGAGACATTGATATCCATTGGTTTGATATTGGGCGTCGGTACGCGCTACTGCGCGGTGCTGACCTTTGTCTTCGTGCTGGTCGCAACTGCTATTGCCCACCGCTACTGGGAGTATCCGGCCGGTGCGCAGCAAATTGGCCAGTACAATCATTTCTTGAAGAATATCTCCATCATGGGAGGCGCGATGCTAATCTTCGTCACCGGAGCAGGCCGGTTTAGTTTCTGTCGGAAACTGTAGGCCCGACATCACTTCACCTTCACCTTGAAAGATTCATCGCGCAGTCGGCGCATGCGCTTGAATAGCGGTTCTAGCGCCGTCCTGAGGATGACGAAGAGAAGCATCAGCCACGTCGCGAGCGCGGCAAACCACAGCAGGATTTCCAATGTCTCAGGCATGATGATCTCAAATGTCTCAGGCATGATGGCCTCAAAAAATATTTTGGCGGGCATCAGTTGGCGGCAGACCGCCAAACTGCCGCCGACGTTGAATTCAACTGGTCGACTTCAGGCCGCGGTATTGGCCGTTTGTCTTCAATTGCCCGGCGGGGAGTACTCCCCCCGGAGCTGGCTTGCAGTTTGACGGACCTTGGCAATTTCGTCCTGTGTCCAAAGCCTGATGAGGCTTACGTTATGAATGGCGCCGGATGCCACGACGGTGCCAGAAATTGCCGGTGCTGCAGTGGGGTCAGGCACATCGAAGATTACCAAGACGCCCGGGCCTTCGGCAGCGGTGCTATACATTGATATCAATTTTCCGCCGGCGGCTTCGATGAGGTTCTTGGCCGCTTCGTACCGATTGGTCTTGGGATTTTCCATGATGCTGTTGAGAGATTTTGGTGTGTATTGCCCTGTCATACAAAAATGCATGATGACTTCCTCCTCTCGAGGAATGTTCGAAAATTAAGGGTTTGCTTCGGGCTCAACAAAAACGGGCGGCTAAAGCCGCGTTGAGCGAAAGACCATAGACCCTGCCGTGGGCAAATACCGCTCAGAATGGACAGGCGTTCGGCACCACCCGCTGGCGGCTGGATGTTTAGCCTATATCAATTATTGCTCGTGCGGAAGAGATTCTGATGGTCATCAATTAGCGCGACCACCCGATGGGCCAGGAAGCGACATATGCAGCGCAACAAATCACATCTACATTGAGAAGCTTAGGACCTACTTCGTCGCAACGATTCTTATGCCGCCTAGTTTGCGCTGTTGAACGAGTTCGACAAATCTAATGTACGATTCATGAAATGTGTCGTGTTCAAGCGGTGTTCCGGCCTGTCGCGCTTCTTCGTGCAAGCGTTGATACATCGCGAGGTGATCCTTGAGGATTGGGCCCCATTCGTCGGTCAAGTCTGTGACCGAAAGCACCTTGAGGCCAGTGCCCTCGACCAGGCGACAATAGTCAGGAATCGAGCGGAGCGGCTGAATTGCCATCGCGTCCCACATCAGTTGCGCATCTGCGGCTGAAAGCGGTTGGTTGGCGACCCAATCGGTAAAGGCCAATCGACCGACGCCTTGAGAATACGGCTGGCTTCCATCACGGTCCTTTTCACATCAGGGACGTGACAGAATGATTCTTGGCTGACGACGGCGTCGACGCTCGCGTCACCAGTGGAACGTTCATCACGTTGCCCGATGATTCGCGCCACGTCCTGAAGGCCGACGCGCCTGGTCAGATCCTGCGCGCCTGCGACGCGCGCAGGCGTGAATTCGATACCAGTGACATTGGCTCCGTACTTATAGGCAAGATAACGCACGGTAACGCCAAGACCGGCGCAAAAGTCGGCAACGAGCGTTCCTGAGCCGATCTGAGCTGGCTGCGCCAGTTCGCCCGACAGGAATTTGGATCGAAGGAGACTGAAGCTTGGCTCTGATGCAATGGTGGAGGTCTGCAACGGGCCAAAAGCACCGGTTTGGCGCGGATGCAAACTTCTGATCTAACCCTGCAAAGCCGATATTCAGCACGATTTGAAGCAAGCGTTTAAGTGACCCAAAAGAGCGCTTCGCCTAATGGTTGTCCTCGTGGCGCGGCGGAATGCATGCAAACAGCGCGACGACGGATGAGACACTGTCATGAGATGGCCACTGGCGTATCCCAGGCGCGGTGTTTTCACCAGCCAGGGTCACAAGCGGTCATGGATCGGCTGCGCGGGCAGGTCAGCTATGGGCCATAAGCCGCGTTCTCAGAGAAGCTGACAGCGACGCTCGGCATCGCAGCCATCAGCGACGAGCCGGCAAATCTTGACTATGCGCGCTGGCCAATGGCGACGTTCTCGACATCATAATCGAACAGCCATCTGCGGAATGCGGCGGAGTTTGCAACTTCGCGATCGCGTTGTTCGAGGTCTTCATATTTAGAATCGAAACGCAGTCCGTTTTTTCGTGCCTCCGCCTGAATGACGTCAGTCCGGACACGGCGCATTTTTTCGTACTGCGGCAAGATGGCCGGCACCTCGACCGGATCTCGTCCCTCAAGAAGGACAGCCAGAGCGATGCCGTCTTCAATCGCCTGATTGCCGCCCTGCCCTAGATGCGGAAGCATGGCGTGGGCAGCGTCACCCAATAGCGCGAGCCGCCCATTGGTCCACGATTGCAGTGGCTTGCGGTCATACAAACCCCACCAAAAGCAGCTCTCCACCGCTTCCAGCAGTCTCACGACAGGTGCATCCCATCCGATGAAGGACGACGCAAGCTCGTCGCGGTCTCCGATGGCGGACCAGGATTCGGCCTTGGGGTCGGAGGTGGGGACGAACCCGACATAGTTCAGCAGCCGGCCAGCGCGCACTGGAAATACAATGAAGTGCTTTCCGTCCCCCATCCAAACCTGATGGGCCGCCTCCCGCCATCCCGGAAGTTTGTCGCTGGCAATCAAACCGCGATAGGAGCGGACGCCGGAATATTCCGGTAGTGTCGGCTCGACCACATACTTCTGTAAGGCAGAATGTATGCCGTCTGCAGCGATCACGACGTCGGCTTCGACGGTTTCCCCATTTGCGAATTTCAATCGCGCTGCGGCCGCGCTCTGCTCGAAGCCGATGCAGCGATAGCCGGTGCGGACGGCTTCTGCCGGAATGCTTGCCGCGAGCACATTCAGCAGATCGGCTCTGTGCATGCCGTACATGCCATTCCAGCCGCTGGAGTCGGTCGTGACGACAGAGCCGACCTTGGTACCGTCGGAGCGGCAGTATTGTGATGCATCGCCGATCTTGGCGCCGACCTTTGCCAGAGCCGGTCCCAGCCCCATTCGCTCGAGTTGCCGCAGCGCGTTCGGAAAGATCGACAGGCCGGCACCGATCTCGCCCAGCGCATCGGATTGCTCGAAAACCATGACGTCGATGCCCCTTCGACGCAGGGCGCATGCCGCGGAAAGACCGCCTATTCCTCCACCGACGATGGCGGCCCGAACCTTCATTTGAACCTCCGCGTTCCCGAGGCCGCACTACCTTGCGACATTTTTCAAATCGACGATGCGGCTGATCTGCTCGATGCGCTCTCGCTGCCGTTCGATGGCCGCGGAAAACTCATGAGACGTGCCGCCGAGCACTTGCGCGCCACTTGCTTCGATTCGAGAGCGGACCAAGGGATCGGCGGCCACCGCCTGCACGTCCGCAGAAATCCTGTCGCGCAAGGCCGGCGGCATGTCACGCCAGCCGAACAGACCTGCAAGACCCTCGATTTCCATTTCAGCAAAGCCGGATTCAGCGACGGTCGGCACGTCGGGCAAGCTTGGTTGGCGTTCAGGACTGGTGACGGCCAGTATCCGCGCGTTGCCGGCAAGGACAGGAGCTCTCACCGACAGCAGGGCGTGGGAAAGAATTTGGACCCGTCCCTCGCCAAAATCCGCCTGCTGGGCCGAGGCATCCCGATAAGGGATGTAGACCTGCTTGAGCCCGTGCCTCGCCAGCATTGCCGCGAAAACGAAGTGTGGCAGGCTCGGGCCCGAACTCCACGACAATTCACCCGGCTTCGCTCGGGCCAGTTCTGCCAGCTCCTGCAGCGAGCGCACCGCAAGGCGGTCGTGAACCGCGATGACCAGGATGGAACTAGCCGTCGAGGCGATCGGTAGCATGTCAAGGGACGGATCGTAGGGAAGCGAGTCCTGCAATAGCGGGCTCACGGTGACCATCGAGGCGGTCCCATAGAGAAGAGTGTGATCGTCCCTGGCGTTTGCAAACGCGCCGCCACCGACGACGGCATCGGCGCCGGGCCGGTTCTCGACCACGACGGGCTTGCCCCAGCGCCTGGTCAATCCGTCGGCATAGAAACGCGCGCTTACATCGTTCGCGGAGCCTGCGGCAAACGGTACAATGATTTTCACAGTGCGCACTGGCCAGGCGTCGTCTCCACGACAGGTGGACACAGTCGCCGAGGTGGCTCCGGCAAGAAGCATCGTGAGGCCGACGACGTTTCGAAGGTTTCGCAACCCCATTGGCTTCTCCTGACCGAGCCGTGAAGGAGAATTTCGAAAAGTGTCTTGAAAGGCCATGTTGCCACCATATGGATGGCACCGCGTTCGGAACTAGGCCGCTCCCACTAAACCATGGCCAGGGATCGCTGTCCTGAAATTATGATGAGGTTAGCCTGAAACTTCCGCTCCCCACGGAGCGGCTTGCGGTAAGATTAGATGTGAAGCTGATTTTCGGCCCTTGGATGCGGTCCCAAGATTGGGGGCGTGCTCCTACCCATCTGACGTCTCGCGAAACCCTGAAGCGAGGCTGTTGGCCAACGGCACCATCGTCCGCGTCGTGGCCCCGACGAAGCTGAGTGCCGCGCCGGGCCCTGGACGTTCTCGCCAATTCTGAAAGCTTGGCGGCTGGAAAGATCGGGAGGGCGCGCCCCTGACAAGCAGAAACTCAGGATTTGACCAGTGTACCTTGTGCAATGCTTCACCGCCTGGGGTTCTCGCGGCGAGTGCCTGCTTGCAGGAATAGCGGGTGAGCACGAGGTATGTTGATCGAAATCATTGATTGGTCCGAAGATCGGGTCACTTGCCCCCTAGTTCGGCGCACCCTCTGACAGCAGACATTCTCAAAGGTCGTCGGCAGGTCTGCAAAGGGCCAAAACCGGACTCACGGTGTCAGACACATGTATCGCGCGTAGTCTATTGCTGCGATCTGCTTTCAAGCAGCCGGTCGCGGACGTCCTCCGATACAAAACGCTCCGCCCGCTGCCATGCCTCGTCGTTGTCGCCGCGGAACTGGAAGTATTTCCTAAACACGATGCGCTGAGATTTTGCATCGATAGCAACAGTCTGCGCAAACTGCACCAGCGTGCTCATCTTATGGAAGCCGCCGATGATCAGGATCTGCGCGCCGGCCTGTGACGCAGCGCGCAGCCGATCGCGCAACATTGGTCCATCGGTCGGGCAATTTGAAGCGCAGGAGGACGGCACAAGTTTAAAACGGTGGTCCGCCGTGACATCGTCCCGCAGCGCGGTCATGAATGCCCGCAATCGCTTTTCATGTACGGCCGTCTGATCGGTGGGCTCGTTCGACGTGTCTCTATACTTGAAATCGTCGACGGAGACAGCCAAAGCGTGGCTGGCGGTCTCGGCGGATGCATCTGCGATGAGGCTGGTTCCCAGGAGCAGACCGGCTGTGGTAACAGCGTGCAGGATTGAGCTGTGGCGCATCGTGATGACTCGATCTCCTCGGCTAAGCCCATCTTAGAAGATCGATTCTTTCCGTCTCCTGTCGAAGAAATTAATCCTTGGTAACGCTACGCGGCCGCCCATCGCAGCGCGCGCTAACGTCTGCAGTGAGTCACAAGCGGTCCTCAGCCGCATGCACACGGCGGGTCGGCTGAGGGCCAAAAGGCGATCATGCGGGATATTACTCTATCAAGAGCAGCCCCCGCTTCTCGTCGCCGTCGAAGGTATTAACAGCGTCGAACAGCCGCTTCCGCTCGACGAGCCAGGGCTGGAAATCGAGATTGACATCGAGAACGAAAACGAGGTCCTCGGCTTCCAAATAGCCCCCGATTGGCGAATGGTGGCCACTCCCAGCACCGAAAATTTGAGCGCGATCGAAATTCACGATGTAGCGTCGCCCTGGATCGTTGGAGCGACGGAGATGCTCCAGAAACAGGGTCTCACTGAGTTCACGCAAGACTGTAACTTTCCGGCTGGTGTGGGACTGGGCGACTTTGGCCAGCTCGTCGAGCGTGAGACCCATGATGCATACGCCTGTCCAGCAGCTCCACGTGCGGGCCAATACCTTGCCCTCCGTCCTCGCCGCCTCGCCAAGAGACCGGTACGTATTCGCAACAGCGGCAGGTCCGCAGCGAGAGCCATTTGATTGCCAATCAACATGTCTTTGGAATGTGGCTGCCACGGGCAGGTGCCACGCACGCTCTATGAGTTCAGGCGTACGTGTTACCGATGAAGCTATGGCTTCTGATGGAACGTGCGATCGGCTGACCACCAGGGCCCCGGCCCACACCAGACCCACGGCGAGAACCATGCTGCTGATGCTGACGCGGTGCCATCGCTTCATCGGTCAGAACCTGCGGCAACGACGACATCGGCCGGCAAAATGATATTCAGTAGCCTACCGGCAGGAAGAAATTTCATGTGCGCGTCCGTTCGGGCTGAAAATGCGACCGCATCTCGACGGGGCGACCAAGCCTTCAGGAAAAGCGACAGCCAATCGGACCCTTTTCCGCGACATCGCCGACACGTTTCAGCGTCGCGATCCAGATGCTAGATTTCGGACCCTACCCCGAATAGGAGGACGACATGCCCGATAGCGTCTACAAGGTCATTGAGCTGGTCGGCACCAGCACCGACTCGTGGGAGAAGGCGGCTGCCAATGCGGTCGAGCAAGCCGCTAAATCCCTCCGGGATCTTCGCATTGCAGAGGTGGTCAAGCTCGATATGCAACTGGACGACAAGGGAAAAGTCGAGGCCTATCGCACCAAGCTCAACGTCTCGTTCAAGTTCGAAGGCACCTGAGCCTCA